>NZ_CDRJYY010000003.1:0-16365 GCF_976985675.1 Mycobacterium sp. NTMscope_MAC_12 | reverse complement strand
ACTTGAGGTGGCCTGCCGGCTGTCGGAGTCGCTTGCCGGCGAGGCGCAGGTGACCGTGATCGATCGCAACGATTCCTTCTTTTTCGGCTTTTCCAAGATCGATGTGTTGCTCGGTAGGCGCGACGCCGAGGAGGTATTGCTGCCGTATCTGGGGCTAGCCAGCCCGGGTGTGGAATTCCGTCAAGAGCTGATCACCGCCATCGACCCGGAGCATCGCAGAGTACGCACCGAAACCGGTTCCTACGAAGGCGATTTCCTCGTGGTGGCACTGGGCGCCGACTATGACCCCGCGGCCACCCCCGGTTTCGCCGAGGACGGGCATGAGTACTACACATTGTCCGGGGCTGAACGCCTGCGCGACACGCTGCCGGCGTTCGACGGCGGCAATATCGTTATCGGCATCCTCGGTGAGCCGTACAAGTGCCCGCCGGCGCCGTTCGAAGGGGCGTTTTTGCTCGAGGATTACTTCACAGGTCAAGGGTTGCGCGACAAGGTGACGATCACGGTGACCGGCTATATGGGCGCCCCGGTGCCAGTCGCCAAGGAAGTGTCCGAGCCAATCCTTGAGCACATGACCGCCCGCGGCATCACGTTCATTCCGAAGCGCACCGTCTGCCGACTCGACACCGCCGCGAAGCTTGCCGAGTTCGCCGAGGGCGGCGGCGTCCCGTACGACCTGTTCATCGGCATCCCGGTGCATCGGGCACCGCAGGTCGTCGCGGAGTCCGGGCTCGCGCCGCAGGGATGGATACCCGTCGAGAAGGCCAACCTGGCGAGCCGGTTCCCAAACGTGTACGCGCTTGGGGACGTGGCGGCCGCCTACACCGCCAAAGCGGGCGTGTACGCCGAGCGCGCCGCCCAGGTGGTCGCCGACGACATCACCGCGCGTGTGCGTGGCACACCGCCCCCGGCCCCGTATGACGGAGCCGGGGAATGCTTCATCGAATTCGGCCGTGGAGAGGTCGCCAAGGTGTATGCCAACTTCCTCAGCGGCCCCAAACCCACTGGGGTTCTCATCGGCCCAACCGCCGAACTGGCAGCCGAGAAAGCCGAATTCGCCCGCATTCGACGGGAGCGCTGGTTCAGCGGCCTCGCTTGATCGTAGCGCTTACTCAACGGAACTGCTCGACGGTCACCATCACCGAACTCGACACCACTCCACACCCTGGGCATGCCGCCGCCGTCGGCCCGGCGGCCACCACATGCACCACCCGAGTCCCATCGACCAGCCGCTCGACACGCTCGTACCGTCAGACACGGCCCTTAGTTCTTCCATTCGCGTGAAACTTGCAACTTCAGGCTCCGGAAAGGCCAAGTGCCTCCCATGCAACGACACGCCCTATGAGAGCGAAATCACAACTGCCCCTTTAACAATTTGAAGAGCCCTTATGGCATCCCCTCTAACTCTAACGCGGCGCATCCTCACCCAGCAGGAGGGAACGAACCATCCGACGCGGCCCGAAGGGCCGAAGCATGTAGCTGGACGGGCGCGGCCGCACCCGCAGTGGCCACCAGAACCAGCGCCCGAGTAGCGCCGCAATCGAGGGCGTCATCAGCGAGCGGACCACCAGGGTGTCGAACAGCAGGCCGAGACCGATCGTGCTGCCGGCCTGGCCGATGGAGCGCAGATCGCTGGCGATCATGGACATCATGGTGAAGGCGAACACCAGGCCCGCCGCGGTGACGACCTGGCCCGTTTCGCCCACCGAGCGGATGATGCCGGTCTTTAATCCCGCGCCGATTTCCTCCTGGAACCGCGAGACCAGCAGCAGGTTGTAGTCCGAGCCGACTGCCAGCAGGATGATCAATCCAAACACGGGTGCGATCCAGTTCAGTTCCAGCCCGAGAATGTATTGCCAGACCAGCACCGAGAGCCCGAAGGCGGCGCCCAGCGAGATCAACACTGTGCCGACGATCACCAGGGAGGCAACCAGGGCGCGGGTGATCATCACCATGACGACGAATATCAGTGTCAGCGCTGCTATTCCGACGATCAGCAGATCGTAGTGCGAGCCCGACTGGATATCGCGGTAGATGGCCGCCGTGCCGGTGAGGTAGAACCTGGCGTCGGTCAGCGCTGTTCCCTTCACCGCTTGATGGGCGGCGGCCAATTCCGGCATGACCGCAGCAATGCCGGCCGGGGTTGCCGGGTCCGTGTCGTGGGTGATGATGAAGCGCGCGGCCTTGCCGTCCGGCGACAGAAACAGTTTCAGCCCGCGTTGGAAGTCGGGATTGTCGAATGCCTCGGGCGGTAGGTAGAAATAGTCGCCACTCTTGGAGGCGTCGAAGGCCTCACCCATCGCGCTGGCAGTGTCGGTCATCTTCGACATTTGGTTTATCAGGCCCGAGAAGCTGCTGTGCATGGTCAGCAGGCTGTCGCGCATGGATGTCGCGACGGCGATGATCAGCGGGAACTGTTGGCGCATCTGCGGCAGTAGCGTGTCGATGTTGTCCACGTCTTTCAGCAGCGCCTTGATGTTGTCGCTGAATTTGTCGACACCGTCGATCGCCTCGAACACCGACCTCGACGCCCAGCAGGCCGGAATGCTGAAGCAGTGCGGCTCCCAGTAGAGGTAGCTGCGGAACGGTCGCGCGAAATCGTCGAAATCGGCCAGGTGGTCCCGCATCTCGTCGAGGGTGGCCTTCATTTCGTTCATGTCGCCGAGCATGTGATGGGTGGTATTGCTCATCTGGCCCATCAGGTTGTCGATGCGCTGCAGCGATCCGATCACGGCGCCGAGGTCGTCGCTCATCTTGAGCATGTCAGCCGACCGATCCTTCATGAACTGGAGGTTCTCTCGTATCGGAATCGACTGGGCGCTGATTTGGAACGGTATCGATGTGTGCTCGATGGGCCCACCCAACGGGCGGGTGATGCTTTGCACCATCGCGATGCCCGGTGACCGAAAGATATCTTTGGAAAGCCGGTCCAAGATGATCATGTCGCCGGTGTTGCGCATGTCGTGATCGCTTTCGATCATGAGGATGTCGGGGTTCATTGTGGCGGCGCTGAAATGGCGTTCTGCGGCCGCATATCCGACAGTCGAGGGCAGATGCGTGGGGATGTAGAAGCGATCGTTGTAGCTGACCTTCATGCTCGGCATGATCAGGATGCCGACGATGGCGATGGCCAACGAGGTGGCAAACACCGGAGCGGGCCAGCGCACGGCCGCGGTGCCGATGCGCCGCCACCCGCGGGTCTTGGCCATCCGCTTCGGTTCCAGCAGGCCGAATCGGCTGGCCACGGTGACCACGGCCGGCGCCACGGTCAGCGCTCCCGCGATCACCACGAGCAGCCCCAGCGCCGACGGAATACCTAGCATTTTGAAATACGACAATCGCGCCAGGTACAGGCAGAAAGTCGCCCCGGCGATCGTCAGCCCTGATCCCAGGATGACGTGGTAGGTGCCGCGAAACATCGTGTAGTAGGCGGTTTCCCGGTCTTCGCCGGCCTGCCGCGCCTCGTGATAACGCCCGATCAGGAATATCGCATAGTCCGTGCCCGCCGCAATGGCCAGCGACGAGAGCATCGCAACGACGAAGGTCGAAAATTTCAACAGGTCGTAGTTCCCGAGGATCGCGACGAGCCCTCTGGCGGTGCCCATCTCGAAACCGACCATGACCAAAACGAGCAGCACCGTGCTGATGGAGCGGTAGGTGATAAACAGCATGATCATGATGACCACGCCGGTGACGCCCATCATCTTGAACATGCTTTTGTCGGCAGCTTCGTTCATGTCCGTTGTCAGCGCTGCCGGGCCGGTGACGTAGACCTTGAGTCCTTTGGGCGGCGCTGAATCGTCGACGATTTCCCGGACCGCTTTGACGGACTCGTTACCCTGGGTGCTGCCCTGGTTGCCGGCCAGATTGAGTTGGACATAGGCGGCTTTGCCGTCCCGACTCTGGACGCCGGCGGCAGTCAGTGGATCTCCCCACACGTTTTGGACATGCTGCACGTGTTTGGCGTCGGCCTGCAGCTTATGCACCAAACCGTCATAAAAGCGGTGCGCCTGCTCGCCGAGTTCGTTGCCGCTTTCCAGGACAACCATCGCGATGCTGTCGGAGTCGGACTCGTGAAACTTCGCGCCGATGCGCCGCGCGGCGATCTCTGAGGGGGCATCTTTCGGCGACGCCGTCACCGCGTGGTTCCTCGCGACCGACTCGATCGGTGGCACGAACACGTTCACGGCGACCGTCAAAAGCAGCCACGCCAGGATGATCGGCACCGCGAACATGCGCACCCCCCGCATGAACCTCGGACGCGGGTTCCCGTCGCCGCTCATGCGGCCTTCACCAGGCACGAAGTTTGGGCGTGGTGCCCGGCCGAGGATTGCTCGTCTTTGACCTCACCGTTCACCGTGATGCGGCACCCGATGCTGTCGCTGTTGCCTTGGGCGACCACATTGGCGATCACCGCCGGTACCGTCGTCGTCAGCGTGTAGGTCCACGGCAGGCCGGTGAAGCCCGCCTGCTCCGGCTGGGCATATTTGTTCAAGTAGCTCACGCTTCCCGCTGTCCCGCCGGGCCCGTAAACCTCATATGTCACCCGCTTGACATGGAAAGCCACCAGCGGTTCGGCGCTGCTGCCGGTGGCGGAAAAAATCTTCTCGGAGCCGAAGACGCCGCGGAGCCGGTCAACGGCGACACTGCCGAGCGCAACCGCCACCACAACGACCAGCGGTACCCAAACCCGCTTGAGAAAGGTCAACATGGGAGGTCCCCTTCACTCGTGGCCTTTCGTCCGTGCCAGTCAAGTAGTTCCCCTTCACATGGCGCGCCCGGAACGGCCGCTATCTGCCAGCACACTGATGACCTGCCATGGGCTCATACCTTACGGGGTACGGTATGAAGTGGCTATGGCAAGCGAAGGTTGATAGCGCGCGGTGGCGTCCGGTGATGGCGATGCAATGGCGAAGATGCGATCGAGACTTCGGAAGAGCCGGTGGGATCGTCCGGAGCGGGCCGCACCCCAAAAATTCATGCTGATCCCCCTGGTCGAAGCCGAAGAGCCGGACTAGGGTAGGCGCGGGAGTCCCTCCTAAGGTCGCCGCGGGAGAGGCCCCGTTTGTGGCGACGGGGAGTCCCGACTTGGTGATTGACGAGTGAGGAGGTTTTGTCATGACGGTAGCGGCGAACCAGGCCTGTCTGGATGCGTGCGCGGAATGCCAGGCGGCGTGTGAGGCGTGCGCCTACAACTGTTGCGTCAACGATGCGAAGATGGCCGACTGCGCCCGGTTATGCCTGGACTGCGCAGCGATTTGCGCGGCGTGTGTGACGCTGGTGTCCCGCGGGTCGCGTTGGGCGGCCCGGTTGTGCCAGTTGTGCGCGGAGATTTGTGATGCGTGCGCGGCCGAGTGCGACAAGTACGACAACGATTACTGCCGCGCCTGCGCGGCATCTTGTCGCCGCTGCGCTCAGGAGTGCCGGGCGATGGCCTGATCCGATCCAGCGCCGCGAAGTCGGGCGCATCGTCGCTCAGCGTGAATAAGATCGGCGCTAGGTACGGCTTGGGGACGCCAGTGGTGAAACGGCGTCAACCTCCCAATCCGGCAAAGACACCCCCAGACGCCATGGTCGCCTGGCTACTGATTGACGCGGCGGCGCATTGCCTGACCGTTGATCAGCGCACCATGGCCTTCGTCGAATTGGGTTGTGGCGAACACCATCGAGCAATTGAGCGGATTCTCGCGGCCGTTGTTGAGGTCGGCGTTCCGCTACCTGCCGCTGTGCTCAGGATCCTGACAACCTGGCTCGACTTATACGCCGGAAGCCCAGAAGAGCAGCGGTTGCGCACCCTGCTGACGGCCATTACACCAGCATGACCGGACAGGAAGAAACGATGTCAGCACCGCCGGTTGCTGCTGCGGCGTGGGTTTCGCCGGCATCGCGGCTGGCCTATAGCGGGGTACTCGCCGGGATTGCGGGGTTTGTCAATTCGGTGGCGTTGTTGGTGTGGGCGTTTCCGGTGGGCAACCTTACCGCGTTGACCACCCAGGCGGGCATGCATAGCACTTATCCGCTTGTTTATCAGGGCCGCATGATTGCGGCGATCGTGTTCGGATTTTTCGTGGGGGCGACCGCCGCGGGTAGGGTGCTGGCCGCAGCGAGGGCTTTTATCGGCCCGCGTCACGCCGTGGTCTTGCTGGCCGAGGCCGCGTTGCTGGTCGCCGCTGCTGGCCTGGAGCACCCGATCGCCAGGGCTGCGCTCGCCGCGGGTGCGTGCGGGCTGCAAAATGGGATGACCTCCAACTTTCCCGGAATGCCGGTTCGCACCACGCACTTCACTGGAACCATCACTGACCTTGGGCTGCTCGTGGGTCGCAGCTCTGGCCATGGGGTAGACAAGTGGAAGGCCACCGTGCTGACCACGACCGTGGTGTTGTTCGTTGGCGGCGCCGCGGTGGGGGTGCTGATCGGGAACCGGATCGGCGACCATGCGCTGGTTCCCCCCGCCCTAGCCTGTCTGGCGGTTGCGGCGACCATTGTGCTGCATGACCGCCGGCGTAGCGCCCGTGTGGCTCATGCAACGGCCCGGTTGTGGGTGTGATCTTCAGTGTGGCGGCGAGCCTTCGGCGATATGGCGTCACGTGACGCCACCGGCAACTGTGTTCAGGTGGCGGTAGATGGTGGGCCGGGTGACGCCGAACTCGGCGGCGATCTGGGCCACGGTGTAGCGGCGTTTGCCGTGGTCGTCTTTCTCGTCGTACATCTGCCGGGCCAGCTTGGCTTGTCGGGGACCGAGTTTGGGTTTTTGCCCACCGGTACGACCGCGGGCCCGTGCCGCGGCCAGCCCGTCTATCGTGCGCTCCGACATCAACGCATGCTCGAATTCCGCGATCGCGCCGAGGATTTGGAAGAACATGCGGCCGATGGCCGTGGAGGTATCGATGCCCTGGTCGAGCACCACCAAATCCACGCCGGCGGCCTGCAGGCGCTGGGACAACTCGATGAGGTGTTCCAGCGAGCGGCCCAGCCGGTCCAGCTTGGTCACCACCAGCTGATCGCCGGCCCGGTTGGCCGACAGCAGCGCCTTGTCCAGCTCCGGCCGGCGGGCCAGCGTGCCCGACGCCGTATCGAGGAAGACCCGATCACAGCCCGCCGCGGTGAGCGCATCACATTGAGCCTCAGGATGCTGGTCGCGAGTGGAAACCCGCCCATAGCCGATCCGCATAGGCCAGACCGTATCGCCAACCCCCGACACGTTGACGTTGGCGCGGCCACGGCAAGCGTTACAGGCCCATCCTGCTGAAACGCCCGACACGCCTGGCTGTCGCGCGAACGATCGTTACCCACACACCTCACGCACGAACTGCGCCACCTCGTAGCCGGCCAGGGCCAACGCCGCCTCGGCCACCGCTGCCGCCTCCTCCGGGCTAACTGCAGAAACCGCGCTCATCAGTCCTCATAGTCAGACATACATATAGCGATCAATACGCGCGTACATATGGACATACATAACCGCATTACGCCAAGTCAGGATATGCCCGCACAACCGCTGCCGACACCAGCGCTTGCACGCTGGTGTCCTCGTCGGCCGCTAAGCGCTTAAGCGTTCGGTGCATATCACGGGGAAGGTCCAGCGTGGTCCGGGCCCCGCCGCTTGCGCGTCGGTGTGCCATCGAGGCCGCCGCTAATCCTGCGGCGTTCTGCAGGCCAGCATTGATCGCAGCGCGAATCAGTTCCGTCATCGTGGTGTCTGCGTCTAGGGCGCGGCGCTTGAGCCCGGTCCGCAGCGACGACGGCAGGTGCAGCGTGGTGCGCATCGTCTCATGCACTGCGGCTCTGGCTACCGCACTGCTGTCGGGCGCTTCGTCGACGCTTTGAAATGTGCTCGCCGCCCGGGCAGCCGCGGCAGCACCGGTCGGCCGGCGAATCACCGACGCGCGCACCGCATCCGCTGTCGTGGACTTCGCCGTCATACCGGTACCTCCTCAAGCCCTACCGATGCCCACAGCTCGTCGAAAACATCGCCGTAGTCACCCAGATACCGCGGAATGCCGCGGCCGAACGCCCGCTCGACCGCAGTCAGATCCCGCACGACGTTGCGCAGTACCGGCGCGTTCGCCTCAATCAGGCCGCGCGGTACTTCCACCGCCTCCACCTTTCGCATGTCAACGAGAGTCAAAAGGACCGTCGTCGACCGGTGCGCAGTGATATCCAGCGTCGGCCACACCCGGTCAATATCCGCCGCCCGAGGGCCGGTCGGAATGATCACCAGGTCTGCCGAATCAATCGCCGCGTCGATCGCGGCCGCCGTTCCCGGCGGTGTATCCACCAGAACCAGCTCGCCTGGCTCGCTGGACAGCTCCCGCAACCCCGCCGCGGTTACCGGCGTCACATCAAATGGCAGCGGCGTACCCACGTGCGCCGCACGATCCGCCCACGAGCTCGCCGAGCCCTGCGGATCAGCGTCCACCACCCGCGCCGGCACACCCCGCCGCACGGCCGCCGCCGCCAAAAACATGCAGGTCGTCGTCTTCGCGACGCCGCCCTTCGTATGCACAAGTGACCAAATCACGATGCAAAACCATACATCCATATGTGCATCCACATGCGTAGGCAACCCCTCTCGCGTGTCAGCCGTTTTTCTGTTAAAATGGTGATTATGGGGCGAAAGAAGACCACCGTCTACATCGATGAGGCGCTGCTCCGCGCGGCGAAGATAGCCGCCGCACGGTCGGGTAAGCGCGAATACGAAGTCTTCGAGGACGCGCTGCGGCGGCACTTGGGATTCGCTGAGACCCTTGAGCGGATCTGGGCCGGCGTCAGCCCTGAAGAGGCCCCCAGCGAGGAAGAAGCCGCAGAGCTCGCCGCCGAGGAGCTGGCCGCGGTACGAGCGCAGCGGACGCCCCGCCAGGCGGGCTGAGTCCTGGACCAACCACTGCGGGTCGTCATCGACCCCAACGTGTGGGTCTCGGCTGTAATCAACCCGTACGGCACCCCCGCCCGGGTCGCGCAGACCGTAGCTGACGGCGAGGTCACCGCCGTGGCGACCCAGCATCTGCTCGACGAACTCGCCGCCGTGCTGATCCGGCCGAAATTCCGGCGCTGGATCAGCGTCGCCGACGCGATCGCCTTCGTCGAGAGCCTCGGCGGCCATGCTGATCTGCGCGACGATCCGGGACCGCCCAAAACGAAAGTGCGCGACCCAAACGACGACTACCTGGTCGCACTTGCCGACGCTGCCGACGCCGTAATCGTCACCGGTGATAACGACCTCTTGACCGCCGGACTCGAACCACCAGCGATCACGCCCGCTCAGCTTCTCGCACGTCTCTGACACCATCAATATGCGCGTCCATAAGTACGCGCATATTCCTATATGGACTTGCATTACCGCACGTCAAGTGCGATCCACCGGCCCCTCCTCGACCGCGATTGTGGTGGACGTTGGGGGTGGTGGCTGTCAAGCGCCATGCCGCTGCGCGGTCGACCACGGGCCGAGCCTTGACAGCCACCACCCCCACGCACAAGAGCGGCCAGTACGAGGAAGGGGCCAACCAAAGAAGGAGCCGTCACATGTCGGAAGGTCGTCATACCGTGGGTCTCGTGAACATGGATGCAGCCGAGCACTGGCAAGCATGGCTCGACCGATACGGCGAGGACTACGCCACCGACGACGAGCGCCGTGCGGCATACCGGGACTTCAAAGCCAACCTCGCCCGGCTCACCGAAATGTTCTCAGCCGGCGACGACGATCACCGCAACCCGTAACAGCGTTCAGGAATCCGCGCCGCTAAGCGGTTGATGTCAAGCCGATCGCGTACAGATCGCCGACGGGCATATTGGGCAGCAGCGCAACCTGTTCGGCGGCCGGGATCGATGAACACCCGGTGCTCACGGCGTCCCAAGCCCGCCGGCAGACAACCGCAAATGTTGGGCCAATCGTCCGAGGTCACGAACTCCTGCGGCACCAGATCAGATCCTCGTCCGCACCGCAGTTCTCCGTGCCGATCACGAAAACATCACGAGGACACGGCGTGTCGTGAACCAGGTTCAGCCTTTTGCTGGCAGTGTCCAGCCCATGCCGCAGTACAACAAGGGCGACCGGGCCGGCCAGACCATCAGGCCCGAGCGTGAAGTCATGGAGCGCGTCAAGCAACGCGCGGCCGCGGCCGGTGTGTCGTCGGTGTCTCAATACGTGGCCGATCTGCTCGCCGTGCATGTTGGCTTGCCGCATCTAGTTCGCGAATTAAACCGGGACGAGGAGGTTTTGCCGTTGGCGATGTAGTCCCGACGGGACTTGCTTTGGCAGCACGAACATCTCAATAGCCGCGCGGAAGTAGGCCGCCAACAAACGACGAAACCCCCGGCAATGCCGAGGGTTCGTCGTGAGCCGAGGTACCAACTCGGCTCGGGCGGTGCTTTCGCACCATCCCCGAAGGGGTCTGTCTTGCTGGACAGCTCTCACGGTAGCGCATACCCGTCTGCGGTTCTAGACGACGCGCGAAACCGTGACATTCCAGAAGTTGCCCGCCCGTATCGCGGGTGTACCTCGCTGCGGCCGCGGTGTGGTGTGGCGCGTACGCGGCCATGGGCGGCGCGATTGGCGGCTGCCGACCATGATGCTCGCCGGCGATCTGAAGCGGCGGCTTTTGCGGCGATTGTGCTCGAGCTTGGTGAGGCGCCGTGGGCGGGGGTGCCGTGCTGGACAGGTCGGGCTGAGCGGTGGGTGACGTTTACCGTTCCGGTGGCCTATGACTGCCGCTACGACACCCAGGTGCGTCCGGTGATGGGGGACAACCAAGTCAGCCGCACAGCTGTCGTGGTGGTCGCTGCGGCCCGCGCGCGCTACGCCGAGCACGCCACCGGCCGGCAGTGTCGGCCCAGCAATGAGCGCTTGGCCGCGGACACCGGTTACTCGGTGCGCACCGTGCAGCGCGCCGATGCCGCGCTGCGGCTGCTGGGGGTGGCGACTGAGGTGCTGCGCGGGCGCCAACGCACCCTCGTTGAGCGCTTGGCGTCGTGGCGGGTGGGGGACCGTGGCCGCGGCTGGGCATCGGTATGGGCGCTGCACGAGGACGCCCAGCTGGCCCGGCTGGTTCAAGCGCTGTCACCCCATCCCGAAGGGTCTCTTTTTAGTTCCAAACCTTGCGGTGAATCTGTGGTTACTACCGAGGACCGGCGCCCAGGGGGCGTCGGTAGGCGCACCGCTGCGCGGCGCGCGGGCCCGGATGCGGGGGGGTTGGCGCTGGCGCGGGCCTGGCGCGCCGATGCGGGGGCTCCGCCGTGGGCGCGGCGGCACAGCCCGGCGGCGTGGGCGGGGTTGTTGGCCGCGCCGGCAGCACATCAATGGACGCCGCGGGATCTCAACCAGCTCGTCACCGATTGGCTCGGCGTTGGCGGCCGGCGTATCCCGGATTACCCGCACAAGCCGATCGGGCTGTTGGGGGCGATGCTGGCCTGGCATGGCACTGAACACCTCGCCGAACGTCCCGCCGCGCTAGATGAGGCACGCGAGGCTGCCGAGCTCGCGGCGCACCAGACGCACCTTGCCGAACAGCACACCGCGCACACCGAGCACCAGTGCGCCCGCGAGGCCGGCCGGCGCGCACTGGCCAGCAGCGGGCATGCCGCGGCGCGCGCGGCCGCGGCCGCGGCTGCGCGCCGCGCCGCAGACAAACGCACTCAAGCTGTCGCCGAGGATGCCGCGCGCCAGGCGGCCGCGGTGGCCGCGGCCCGCGCGCATGTCGTGCCCAACGCGGCCCGCGGTGAACGCGATTGGGCGCGCTCGTAAGCGCCACTGCTGCGATACCCGAAGCGCTTTGGGTAGCGACTCTAACTATCGGTTGGAAACCGATTTGTTAGGTGCGCTAGGAACGTTGGCGGTGGGTGGTCTGGGTGACGTGGGTGAGGTAGTCGGCCATGCTCATGCGTCCGGCGGCGAAGGCGACCAGGTTGGTGATGTCGCCCGGCGGTGGGGTGGTGGCCTTCCTGGACGCTGGTGGCGATGGCGTTGCGCACGGCGCGCCGGTCGGCGGGCGGCAGCTCGGCGGATAGTTCCCTCGACGCTGCGCCACAGCCGGGCCAGCTCGTCGTCCTCGCCCATGGTCACTAGCTGTCCACTCAACTCTTCCGCAGGTTTATCCGCCTCACCTTTTGCCAAACCCCCCTGCACACCTGGGCTTCCCGCAGCCCCTCCCGCTGACCCCGCCCAGCAACCACATCCCTGCATCCGCGTGTCGCTAGGGCACATTTGCACAAGGGTGTGCGAGGTTGGCTGCTGGCACACGTTTGTGTTGCCAGCAGGGGGGCCGCCTGGCGGCGGCCGGCGCGGCGGAGGTGGTGGCCAAGTGTTGACGATTGCGAAGCTCTCGCGCTGGTCGGTCAACTATTACAACGACACCGCCCGCGCGGCCGGCCAGGCTGCGACTGATCTGCAGCGCGCGGGTGGCGGGTTGGGGGAGTATTACGGCGAGCACGACACCCGCACCCCGGTGTGGGTGTGCACCGGCGACGCCCATCAGGCCGCCGAGTTGGTGGGGTTGAGTGATGTGCAGCGCGCCGGCGGGCAGGCCGATCCGGAGGTGGTGGCGCGCTGGCTCGATGACGGCGCCGCCCCCAACGGAGTATGCGGTCGCGGGTTCGGCAAGCGGTCGGTGCATGGGTTTGATTTGACGTTTTGCGCACCCAAAAGTGTGTCGCTGATCCGTGCGCTGCGCGGTGATGACGTGGCCGACAAAGCGGTCCTTTCCGCGCACACCACCGCCATCGCCGAGGCGCTGGAATACCTCGCCGCGCATGCCGGCTACAGCCGGGTACACAACCCGGCCACCGGTGACAAAGACCTGGTGCGGCTGCCGGGATTAGTCGCGGTGGCCTACCAGCACGAGACGAGCCGCGCAGGAGATCCGCACCTACACACCCATGTGCTGGTGCCGAATCGCCAAGCCCGCGCCGATGGGAAACTGGTGTCGATTGATGGCACGTCGCTGTATCACGAAGCCAAAGCCGCCGGGGTGATCTACCAGGCCACCCTGCGCCGCGAACTGCACCGGTCGTTGGGGTTGGAGTGGGCGCCGGTCGACCCCGGAACGGGGATGGCTGAGATCGCCGGCATCGACCCGGCCAGCATCACCGCGTGGTCGCAACGCTCGACGGCGTTGCGGGAGTGGGCGGCGAACAACCTGGTCGTCGTCGACGGCGCCAAGGTGACACAAGCGCAGTTGGCGGCCGCGCAGAAAGCCACCCGCCCGCACAAACCCGAACAACTCGCCTGGGCGCAACTAGCCCAATCCTGGCGGGCGGACGCGCGCGGTCTAGGACAAGACCGCGCCGCGTTTGTGGCGGCGCGGACGGCGCGGCGGGCGCGCAGCGCGGCGTCAAAAGTACCGTTGGATCGGCGCACCTTGTTGGGCGCGGCCGAGGCGATGGACAAAGCGACCTTCACCCGCGCCGACCTGATCGAGCTGATCGGGGCGCAGCTGCCCGTGGATGCCGAGGGCTCCCCGCGGGAGATGGTGGAGGCTGCCGTCGACGCGCTGGGTTTGCGGGTGAGCGCGCCGCGGTTGGCGCATCAGCGTGAGGGCCATGACCGGTTCACCCTGGAGGCGTTTCTGGCTGAGGAACAAGGCGTGCTGGATCTCGTGGACGCCCACGATGTGCGGGCCCAGATTTGGGTCAACGAGCACGACAGCGCCGGGCTCTCGCCCGACCAGGAACGCGCGGTGTGCAACATTGCGGGTTCGCCGTGGCTGGTGTGCCCGCTGTCGGCGCCGGCCGGGGCGGGTAAGACCACCTCACTGCGCGCGTTGGCCAGTGCGGCGCGCCGGTTTCGGGGTCAGGTGATTGTGGTGGCCCCGACCGGTAAGGCCGTCGATGTCGCCATCCGGGAGGGTGCCGGGGATGTCGGCTACACCGTCGCTAAGGCGGTCACGGCGTTGCGTGACGGAACGTTGTCGTTGCGCCGGCCCGGTGTGGTGATCGTTGATGAGGCCGCCATGGTCGGCACCGACGATCTACGCCGGCTGTTGGCGGCGACCACCAAGGCGGGCATCAAAGCGGTGCTGGTCGGTGATGCCCACCAACTGAGCCCGGTCAAGGCGCGCGGAGGCATGTTCGCCCAACTGTGCACCGACTTGCCGTGGACGCAGACACTGTCGGAGGTGTGGCGGATGCGCGACCCCGCCGAGCGCTCCGCGTCGCTGGCGGTACGCGACGGCGGGCCGGCCCCGGTGCGGCGCGCCGTGGACTGGTACCGCGCGAACGGGCGGTTGCACACCGGCGATGACATCGCGATGGCCGCCGACGCCCTGACCGCCTACCGCGGCGATGTCGAGAACGGGAAGGATGCGCTGCTGATCTGCGACACCAAAGAGATGGCCGATGCGCTCAACCGGCGCGTCCACGACGACACCATCAGCAGCCAGGCGCCGACCGTAACGGCCGCGCGCGGACACCGCATCGCCAAGGGTGATGTGATCATCAGCCGACGCAACGACCCCACCAACCCGGTTCATGACGCCGCGGACTTCGCTAAGACCGCTGATCCGGTGCGTAACGGGCAGCGCTGGCGCGTGTTCGCCGTGGACTCCGACCATGACCGGATTGCCGCGCGCCGGCTCTCTGATGGCGCGCGTGTCGCCTTCACCGGCGACTACCTCCAGGAACATGTCACCCACGGCTATGCGGTCACCGTGCACTCCGCCCAAGGCGTCACCGCCGACACCACCCACGCCGTGCTCGGCGAAAACACCAGCCGCAACCTGCTCTACGTCGCACTCACCCGCGGCCGCGAATCAAATGGGGCGTACTTGTACGAGCGGCGTGCCGGAGAAACCGAACACGAGCACGCCGAAGAGCAGCCGGGTGTGCACGTGGCGCGCCGCGGCACCAGCGCCCAGGCCGCCCAGCTGGTGCGCACGATCATCGCTAACCGCGACGAACGGGCCCGCACCGCGCACGACATCGCCGCCCACACCCAAGACCGAGCGCAGCTTCCCCAGCGGATGCAACACCTGCTGGCCCGGCATACGAACGCCGTACACGCCCGCCGTACTGCCTACGCCCGCTGGCACGATGACATCCTCGATGAGCGGATCGAGCGGCAACGCTTCATCGACGAGCACCTCAGCCGCAGTCAGGATCGCGAGCAAGGCCTCGATTACGGTCTGGAACTTTAGACCAGGCCATCCAGTGTTTTCGACGCTAAAGGCTCGCTAAAGGCGGCTCTTACCAAGGACATTTGGAGCCAGCGCGCCCCGTGGCGGGGTGAGCGTGGTCGTTCACATCAGCGCAATTCAGCTTCTTGCGCAAGCGGCCAGTGGAGCACACGCTGCGCTGCGCCCTGCTAGAGCTAGAAAGACGATCCGCTCAGCGGCGGCGCTCGCCGCGGGTCGCGGGTAAGTGTCGGCAAGACCAATGGGTTCTGGAGGCTAGTCGTTTGCGAATCGCCGCCGATGCCTTGTTAACCGGCGCCAGTGGACAGATGTCCTGCCCACAGCGGAGGCTGATCGCCGGGCGGAGTCGATAGCCTACCGCTCGGCAGCCGTCGAAATCCCCGCGCGATGCAGCAGCACACTTAGTGGACACCAGCCCACTGCCGCGTTGAGCAACAAGTTCGCACCGACCCATCCCGCGAGCAGCCGCAGGAGTCCCGAATGCTCAGATCGCGCGGTCTGCGCGATCTGCGTTGCGAGCACCACAGCCCCGGCTACGAGGCTCACGATCCGCTCGATCGTCCACCCCTCCGGCTTGGGCATCCCGAACATGCCGGGCTCCGTCAACACCTGGTCTTGCATGACAACCCTCCTTGTCAGTTCACCTGCCGACGCCGCGACTGCGCAAGTCGGTTGCGGCGCACGCGAAAAGCGGGCCTGGTCTTTTGCTATCTGTCCGCATCACCCATTTAGGCCACGATTAGGCCAAGGCCAAAAACAGCTTTTCCAGCTCGGTCTCGGTCAACCGCGGTGCCTCGCCTGAGCTGCTCTCGCTGATGCAGTCCCGCAGACCGGACGCCACGATCTTGAAGCCGGCCCGGTCAAGGGCGCGGGAGACCGCCGCGAGCTGGGTGATCACGTCTTTGCAGTCGCGGCCTTGCTCGATCATGGCGATCACCCCGGCGAGCTGACCCTGCGCGCGCCGCAATCGGTTGAGCACCGCGGTGATGGTGTCCTCGTCGCCGAGCATTGAATTCCCCATTTCTGTAGACATCCCAAATACTACCCCAGGGGGTATCTGAGTGTCATCACACCGACCGCTTGAATACTGGTACGGGTACCGGTATGGTCCCAGTCAGTGGGCGAGTACAACCATGGCGTATCCGTCTATCCTGACGGCTGCGAAAGCGCCGTAGCGTGCCCAAGCCCATAGTGGATCGGTTCTTGGCTGACACCCGTCAAAGCGGAAAGGAACTCACCGATGTCT
>NZ_CDRJYY010000002.1:0-21107 GCF_976985675.1 Mycobacterium sp. NTMscope_MAC_12 | reverse complement strand
CGCATAGCGAACCCAGCGACAAGGACGGTCATGTGTTATGCCGTGCGGCGCCCTACCTGCGGCAAGACGACCTGGGCCGGGTGCGGACTGCCCATCGGTGCCGTCAAACGCTCGGTCCCCGCGACCCTGGTGTGAGGGCCACCCGCAGGGGTCCGTCACCGGACACAAGCACGACACAGAAAAGCAGCAGAAGGAAGAGGTCAGAAGAATGACGAAAAAGTTGGTCGTCCTCGGCGCCGGTATCGGCGGACTCACGGTCATCAAGGAACTCACCGAATCCGGTGTGTCTCTTGACGATCTCGACATCACCGTCGTCGATGAGGACTTCTCACATTTCCTGGGTTTCACCTTGCCATGGGTCATGCGCGGCTGGCGCAATGCTGACAGCGTGCCGATCCGACCCAGCGACAGCACATTGGCTGGAGTCCGCCGGGTGACCGGGACAGTCCGCGCCATCGACCCTGCGACACGCAGCGTTACCCTGGCCGACGGCAGCGACATCGCTTTTGACGCCTTGATCATCGCGACCGGCGCCCGCAACGCCATCGACAACGTCCCCGGACTGCGCGACGCGACCCAACGCGGCGTGGCGGTGCACTACTACAGCACAGACGCCGCCGCGCACGCACACGAAGCACTGCAGACATTCTCCGGCGGCAAACTGGTGTTCCTGGTCACCTCGCAGCCCTACCGCTGCCCCGTCGCCCCGTACGAAGGTGCGATGCTCGCCGCGGATCTACTGCGCGACAAGGGATCACGCGAGCATGCGAACATCTCGGTGTACAGCCCCGAAAAGCAACCGATGCCCTCAGCGGGACCCTTCGCCGGACCAGAACTCGTCGCCCTGCTCAACGCCAACGACATCGAATTCTTCGGCGAGCACGCCGTCGCCGATATCGACGCCGACGCCCGACAGATTCACTTCCATAACGGCGCAAATGCCGATTTCGACCTGCTCGTGTTCATACCTCCGCACGAACCCGCCGTGACACTGGACGGGCCGGGATGGATCGAGGTCGACGCCACCACCATGCAAACCCAACACCCCGGCGTTTTCGCGATCGGCGACACTACCGTCACCACCTCCCCGTCAGGACGATCGCTGCCCAAAGCCGCCATCTTCGCCAAAAACGGCGCCAAAGCCGCCGCCCTCAACGCCCTGCACTATCTCGGCATCACAGACACCGACACCGCATTGTCCGGCGAAGGCTACTGCTACCTCGACACCGGCGGTGGTGCATCAGCGCTGGGCAAAGGGAACTTCTTCGCCCTGCCGCACCCAGCCATCCATCTCAGCCCGCCCTCAGAACAGCTGCACCACGACAAACAGGACGAAGAACGCGACTGGCGGGCGATCTGGGAGCACCAACCGTCAAAGCCGGGTGACTAAGAAAACCGAATCTGCAAAACCGACCGCTACGCTGGGCCCAGCGTTGATATTTCAGCTCAACCGGAAGCTGTCTCGGTTATAGAGAATCGGGACGAGCCAAATTGGAATGATTCCAAAAAAGTTTTTGCAGCTCGCGCTGCCGCGTGCCGTCTCGTTTGTTGTCTCACACCGGCGTGTCTCGAATCCGCTGTGCCGCAGGCTATGAGACGGTTTGCCGGTGACCTCGATTCTGGGCTATGCCCGTGTCAGCACTACCGGCCAGGACCTCGACGGGCAGCTGACCGCGCTTGCCGCCGTCGGCGTCGATGCCGACCGAGTGTTTACCGACAAACTTTCTGGGTCCGCCAAGACAGCCCGGCCAGGGCTGGCCTCCATGCTTGATTACGCCCGCGCCGGCGACACCGTCGTCGTCACCGCCATCGACCGACTCGGCCGCTCGGTCGCCGAAGTTACCCGCACCATCGCCGAACTCGGTGAGCGCCGAATCCTGTTGCGCGCCTTGCGCGAAGGCATCGACACCGCCACCTCGACCGGGCGCGCGGTCGCCGCCATTATGGCGACGTTGGCCGAGCTTGAGCTCGAGCTCGGCCGTGAACGCCGCGCCGCATCCCGTGAGTCCCGCCGCGCCCGGGACTTGCCGGCAACCAAACCACCCAAGCTGAGTGCTGAGCGACAACAGCAGCTGTGCCGTCTGGCGGCGACCGGGGAGCCGGTAGCCCAACTGGCTACGGCTTTTGGGATCGGGCGCGCGACTGCCTACCGCTACCTTGGTGCGGCGGTCCAAGGTTGACGGGTTTCGTGGCGTGGCTCGACGAATCCGGCTCTAACCAGGCAATGGACCCGGGGACGTACATCTTAAGCGCTGCCATCTGCGAAGAAACCCATGCCGAGGCCGTGCGAGAAGCCATGCGCGGGCTTTTGGTGAGCAAAAGGCACCGCAAGCTTCACTGGCGCGACGAAGACCGCGGCCGCCAAGCAACCATCGCCAAGACGATCGCCGAACTCCGCGTCGAACACCTCGTTGTCGTGCGTTCGGAGGCAACCACCACCGGCCGCCCTGAACGTCAACGGCGCCTGTGTATGGAGCGGATGCTTGCCGAGCTGGTCAAGATGGGAGTGAGGCAAGCGATCTTGGAATCACGCGGCCGCAAGGATGACCAACGGGACCACCAAACACTTGACTACCTGCGCCGCAAGCGCATCCTCGACGGCGGGCTTCACATGGACCATGTCGGTGGCCCAGCAGAACCCATGCTCTGGATCGCCGATGCCTGCTGTGGAGCGGTCACTCAAATGCGCTGCGGTGACCGGCACTGCTACGCCTTGATCGAGTCGAAGGTCACGCTCGTCGACGTCTGAGTCGGAGCCCAAGAAACGCGAAACCCCAGGCCCTGTCGTCCGGCAGGATCTCCTGGGGTTCACTTCCGATGCTCACCGCAATGGCATCGGCGTCCCCACCACTATATCCCCATAGCACCCATATGGGCGGCACCTGCGCATACGCGTTGATGCCACCGGCACCTATCCCGTAAGACATCCCCGCATATGCGGTGATGCGCTCGCCTCGCCGAGGGCCAGGCCCGGCAGACTCAGGGCTTGTGGCGGAATTGCTGATCGCGGTCAATCCCGACGACGAGTCCCGGCTGCGGCTGTTGCTGCGTGTCCCGCTGGCTGGCGGTGACCTGCTTTTCCGCACGTCGGGGACTTGGCCGCGGGAGAAGGCCTTGTTCGCCTACCCGGTCCCGCTGGAGGAGTGGCCCGAGGATCCGGTAATCGTCGAACGAGTGCCACTGAGGTCGTGCCATCGGCGCGGCGCGGCGATCGACGTGATCGCCGACCGATCCCGGCACAACCGCTCCCAACTCGTGTTCACCCAGGCACGAGGCCGTGACGCGGTGTTTTGGCAGTCACCGCGCACCCGCAAGCAGGCCCGCCCGAACGTGCGCACCCCGACCGCCCGCGCCCACGGCATCGAGGAGTTGGCGATCGTGATCGACAGCCACGAGCAGTACGCCTACCGATTCCCCACCCAGCAGGTCACCACGGTGAAGCGGGCGCTACCGTGCGGGGACTACGGCATCGTCATCGACGGCCAGCTCGTGGCCAGCGTGGAGCGCAAATCGCTGGCCGATCTGGTCGCCAGCCTCACCGGCGGCAAGCTGCGCTACCAGGTCGGCGAGCTGGCCGCGCTCCCGCGGGCGGCGGTCGTGATCGAGGACCGCTACTCACAACTGTTCAAACTCGACCGGGTTCGCCCCGCTCTGATTGCTGACGGGCTCGCCGAGCTGCAGATCCGCTGGCCGAACGTGCCCGTCGTGTTCTGCGAGACCCGCCAGCTCGCCCAGGAATGGACCTACCGATTCCTGGCCGCCGCCCACACCTGGGCAGTCACCGAACATGCTGCACTGCAACGCATCTCACCGGCCACGATCGATGCCACAGAACTCGACCAGGCATCCGTCGCGCCGACACCGTCCACTGCGGAGGTCCGCGCCTGGGCCCGCAGCGCCGGGTTGCCGGTGCCCGATCGCGGGCGCCTGCGCCCCGAAATTTGGGCTGCCTGGCACGACGCCAACTCGCCCAACCGAACCTAAAGCGTCCACGGACTGCCTTGAAACCGCGGTGGCGGACCGGTGTGGCTATCTCACCCGCTTGGCGCGTTGTCCCGAAAACGTTCGTTATTGGGACAGCAGCTTCATTGGGAGGCCCCCTGGAATTGGCTCGTTAAGGATCACCGCCGGGACGATGCCACGGGGTGCCCGGACTTTTAGCTCAGACCAGTAACCGATTAGTGGTCGATGGTGTGCAGGTCGCGTCTACCCCACCAGCCACCCCGCCACGGTGTACAGGTGATCCACCAGCTCGTACATCAGCACTAGGCCACTTGCGGTATCGCGCGCGAGTCGCAGCCACCGCAACACCGGACGCCCCTCGTCGTCGCCCTGGTCCCGATCATCTTGTCGTCGCCGCGTCATCGCGCGTCCTTCCGCCCTGGCCCCCACGCAATGGGAGGGGGTCCAGTGATTCCTTTGGGAAGTTGCGCGTTTCCCAGGGCCGCGCACCGTAGCCCAAGCCCACTCGGGCGCGCCAAGACTCGTCACTCTGTTAGTCTGTAACTCCGAAACTCAGTACGTTCGTAACTTACGGATATACAAACTCACAGACTTACGAACTCCGGGAGGAAATATGCAGGTTGTAGCTGTGCTGAGCGAAAAAGGGGGCGTCGGCAAGACCACCACGTGCATGAGCCTGGCCGGCGTCACCGCAGAGGCTTCCCGCACACTCGTTGTGGACGTCGACCCTCAAGCGTCCGCCTCATGGTGGTCGGCCAACATCAACGATGAGCACCGCCCCTTCGACTTCGCGACCGCCACCGATGTCACCCAGCTCGGCGGGCTGCGTGACAAGGCTGAGGCCGAGGGATACGACGTCGTGTTCGTTGACACCCCCGGCAGCCTTGAAGGGCGCGCAATCCTCAAGACCGTCCTCGCCAGCTCGGACTACGCCGTGATCCCGACCGAGCCCGCGCCGCTATCCGTCGAGCCGCTCATCCGCACCGTCCGCACACTCATCGCCCCCAGCGGCGTCCCCTACCGGGTGCTGTGCAACAAGATCGACGGCCGCGCCGCAGGCATGCGCGACGATGCCTTCAGAATGCTCGACGAGCAGGGGATACACCGGTTCCGGGCATCCACCCGGCTGCTATCTGCGCACGCTTATGCCCCCGCCCAGGGCCTCGTGGTCACCCAGTACCCGAGAGACAGGTACTCCATCGAGGCCGCCAGCGAATACCGTGCCGTCGCCCTAGAAATGTTCGCCGACTGGCGAACCCCGATCGGACGCCACACACAGTTGGCCGTCTCCGCACGAAACCCAGGAGGACAGTGATGGCAGGCCGAAAAGTTGACCTCGCAACCCTCGGCGAACGGGTCACCGTCGACCTGTCGCCACAGCCCGAATCAGCCCCCAACCCGCCGCCGGCGGCCGCAACAGCTCCGGTAGCGTCTGAAACAGCCGCATCGACTCCCGCCCACCACACTCCTCGCAGGCCAGCGCGCCGCAGTCCAAGAAAGCCCACACCCGGACAATGGGTCCGTTACGACGAACTCGAACGCAAAGAGACCCGCCTGCGCGCCGACCAATACGGACAGCTCAGCGACCTCAGCCGAAGCCTCAACCGCCTCCGCGCAGGTAGGGGCGAGCGGATTACCGAAAACACCCTCATCAGAGTGGCCATCGACCTATTGCTGAGCCGAGAATCCGACCTAACAGGATCCACAGAAATCGAACTCCGTGAGTCTGTCGGTCTGTAAGACCGTAACTCTGTAACTCTGTAGTTTACGAAGTTACAAACTCTGTAGTTTTTGAAAGCCGGGTCAAGCGGCATCGCCGCCGCTACAGCCCGTCGTAGTGCCGGGCGCTGCCCCTTTCCTACGGGCCGCCCATTGTGGTGAAACGGTGTGGTGTGGCTGTCAAGGCCAATGCCGCTACGCGGTCGACCACGGTCGAGCCTTTGACAGCCACACCGCACCGCACAAGACGGCCACTACGAGGAAGGGACAAGAAAGAAACAATTTTTCCTCAGGCCACATCCCGAGGGAGGAGATAATCGGCCGCTACCGTTCCACCTCATGCGAGTGGGCGTCTACATCGACGGGTTCAACCTCTACTACGGCGGCAAGTTCCTCTGTGGCCCCAGCACCCCAGGGTGGCGCTGGTTGGACCTCCGGCAACTGGCCACGGACCTGATCACCAACCACTCACCGTGGACCAACGTCACCGTCGAGCGCATCGTCTACTGCACCGCCCGCATCTCCGGCGTCGACAACCCCGTTGGGCAGCACGAGCAGGACGCCTACCTCGCTGCGCTCACCAGAGGCAACATCGTCGACCACATCGAGTACGGCAACTACGTCACCCGCACCGCCCGCGCTCCGCTCGCCACACCCAACAGGCGCGGCCGACCGATCCTCACCGCACCCGGCGGCCCCGTCATGATCAAGAACGACGCCGGGCAGGACGAGCCCCGCGCCCGATTCATCGTGTCCGTCGCCCGCCGAGAAGAGAAAGGCTCCGACGTCAACGTGGCCGCCCACCTCCTCCTCGATGTCCTCAAAGGACAACCAGGACACAAGCCCATCGAAGGTGCGGTGGTCATCAGCAACGACACAGACCTCAAATTCCCCATCGACCAAGTGCGCCAACTGGTTCCGCTCGGCCTGGTCAACCCCACCCGCGGATACACCGCCACCTCACTCAGCGCGCCCGCCACCACCGGAGCCGGAAACCACTGGTGGTATCAAATGGCCGACGCCGACTTCAGGGCCTGCCAGCTCGCCGACCCAACCGGGGGAGTCCATAAGCCTCTACCCTGGTGAAACTGGCCCACAAAGTGAAAACCCGCCCCCTTCCGGGGACGGGCGGTATGGCACCAGTATGCAACGAGTCTTGCGCCGGCGCAATTCCCTCAAGCCGCATCGGCCAGACCGACGCACCTCGTACACCACCAGCTTCCCCCGAAATTGTCGCTCGCAGGCGTGCTTCGGCGGCGGGCTCTCCATCACGAAAAGGTCACGCTTTGACGGCGTGTCTTACCCGGTAAGTCTTTATGTCGCAGGAATGATCACCGCATGGCTCAATCACGTAGCACGCACAAGGGTGCCCGTGATCAAGTTCTCGCCCCGATCGCCGCGGTTGTTTACACAGACCTTGAGGCTCGAGCCGCTGACCACGGCACGAGCCTTAGCCAGTTGTCGGCCGACCTGCTGGCCATCGCCACCGGTTATCCGGCCCTTGCCCGCGACGTTCACCAAGCGGCACTCCTACCCGCGGCACCCACACCTGCACCCAGTGGCGGCCGACCTACCGCGGCCCGCGACGACGGCAGCAGACCCACCAAGTTGCGCGTCCCGTCGCAGGTCTACGCGGTTCTTCGTGACTGCGCTGCAAGGCATTCCATCGCTGCGGGTTCGGCTGCCGCCGATTTGCTCGCTATCGCGACTGGCCGCACCGAAGCGGTACGTCACCTCGATCGGGAGGTCCTGCTGCTCGCTATCTAGCTCCCGGCCCGAGAGTCGGCACCCCCGCGACATCTTCATAGCGTGCGGACCACCCCGCTGACATGACAAAGGCCCCGCGCTAGCGGGGCCCTGTCTGAGGGTTCAAGCCGAGTTACCAGCTCGGTTCCGGGTCCGCACCCGTTGCCCCTGAAAGGGACGTGTCTTGAGCGACTCGTCTCACGGTAGCGCATACCTGTCAGCTGTTCCAGACAACGCCGCGCACTGTGATCAACTTTTGTCCACACCACGTGTGGATTTGTGCGCCATCCCGTATCGAGGATGCACCGCAGTCCGACCACGCCGCGGTGTGGCCCGCACGGGCCCGCGCGCCGGCGCGTTGTTGGCCGCCAACTGCCGCGCGATCGCCGCGGTGATCGTGCTCGAGCTCGGTGAGGCCCCATATGCGGGGGTGCCGTGTTGGAGTGGGAGAGCGCAGCGGTGGGCCACGTTCACGGTTGCGGTGGCTTATGACTGCCGCTATGACACCGCGGTGCGCCCGTTGATGCCGGGTAACCCGATCAGCCGCCGAGCGCTGCTGGCGGTCGCTGCGGCCCGCGCGGGCTATGCCGATTACGGCACCGGCCGGAATTGCCGGCCCTCCAATGAGCGGCTGGCCGCCGATACCGGCTACTCGGTACGTACCGTGCAGCGCGCCGATGCTGTGCTGCGGCTGTTGGGGGTGGCCTCTGAGGTGCTGCGCGGTCGCCAGCGCACCCGCATGGAGCGGTTGGCGTCCTGGCGGGTGGGCGACCGGGGTCGGGGCTGGGCCAGTGTGTGGGCGCTGCACGATAACCGGCAGCTCACCGGCTTGGTGTCTGGGCTGTCACCCCACCCGCGTAGCGGTCCCGTTAGGGATAAACACTCACCTAACCAAGTGGTTACTACCGGCACCGGTGGCCCTGCGGGCCGCCGGCAGGGCGGCGCGCCGCGCCGCCGAGCACCAGATGCCGGGGGCGCCGGCCTGGCGCGGGCGTGGCGCGCCGATTCCCATGCTCCGCCGTGGGCGCGCCGGCACAGCGCGGCGGCGTGGGCGGCGATCCTGGCCGGGCCGGCCGCGCACGGCTGGAGCCCGCGCGATCTCAACGCGCTCATCGGGGACTGGGCGGGAGTGAGCGGGCGGCGGATTCCGGATGCTCCGCACAAGCCGATCGGGCTGTTGGGCGCGATGCTGGCCTGGCATGGCCGCGAGCGCCTCGAGGAGCGCCCGGCCGCCCTCGACGAAGCGCGGGAAGCCGTCGAGCGCGCCGCGCACCAGGCGCACCTGGCCGCGCAGCGCGCCGCCCACACCGAACATGAGCGCGCCCGCGCCGCCGGCCGCGCCGCGCTGGGCAGTGCCGGGCATACCGCCGCGCGGGCGATAGCGGCCGAAGCCGCGCGTGCCGCGGCGCGCAAACGCGCCCGCGCCGCCGCCCACGATGCCGCGCGGGTGGCGGCCGCGGCGGCCGCGGCCCGCACGCCTCCACTCAGGTCCGAGCCGCGCGGTTAGTAGGGGCCGGCGCGGTGATCCCCGCACACCACGTCCAGGCGCGGCAGCCGCGCCAGCGGTGTCCCGTACACCAGCCAGTCGAGTACGCGCTCACTACCGAGCTGAGCGCGGCGCACCAGCAGCTCGGTCAATGCGGTCTCATAGTCCATCGGTTTGCCTCGTTTCGGCCTGGGCGGTGCGGCGTTCCCATCGTCTATCGGTGATGCCCCAAGCCGGCGTCGCAGCGACGTGATTTGGCGCCCGGTATGCGGCTGCTGCCGGATGCCCACTCGACGTGTTAGCCGGCCTAATCAGGTCGGGAAAATCGGGTTGTTAGGTGTGCTTAGCACTGTCGGGTGTGGGCGGGGTGGGTGCCGGCAGTTAGGTAGTCGGCCCAGGCTGGTTTTGCCGGCGGCGAAGGCGACCAGGCGGGTGATGTTCGTCGGTGCTGGGATGCCAGCCCGACAGCACGTTGGTGGCGATGGCGTTGCGCACCGCGCGCCGACCGGCGGGGGCAGCTCGGCGGAGAGGTCGTCGACGCGGCGCCACAAGCGTCGCCAGCTCCGCATCGTCGTCCACCGTCACCTCTGCTATCCAACCCTTCCGCAGGTTTATCCCACCCGCTTTTCTGCCGAATCTCCCGCCTACCTGGGCTTCCTTCAGCCTCTGCCGCACCCGTGCCCAGCAAACCTTTTGCTCCTACCTGCGTGTCGCCATGGCACATTTGCACAAGGGTGTGCGAGGCTGCCTGCTGGGCAAACGTTGTTTGCCCAGCAGGATGGGTCGCCTGACGGCGGCGCGCGAGCGGGGTGGTGGGCCATGTTGACGATTGCGAAGCTCTCGCGGTGGTCGGTCAATTACTACAACGACACCGCCCGCGCAGCTGGGCAGGCAGCCAAAGACGCCCAGCGGGCGGGTGGTGGGTTGGGGGAGTATTACGGCGAGCACGACACCCGCACCCCCACTTGGTTGTGTGCCGGCGACGCCCGTGCCGCGGCGGAATTGGTGGGGTTGAGCGACACGGAGCGGGCGGGCGGGGATGCTGATCCGGAGGTGGTGGCGCGTTGGCTGGATGAGGGGGCCGCGCCGAACGGGGTGTGCGGGCGTGGGTTCGGCAAGCGGTCGGTGCATGGGTTTGATTTGACGTTTTGCGCACCCAAAAGTGTGTCGCTGATCCGTGCGCTGCGCGGTGATGACGTGGCCGACAAAGCGGTCCTTTCCGCGCACACCACCGCCATCGCCGAGGCGCTGGAATACCTCGCCGCGCATGCCGGCTACAGCCGGGTGCATAACTCGGTCACCGGGGACAAGGACCTGGTGCGGTTGCCGGGGTTGGTGGCGGTGGCGTATCAGCATGAGACGTCGCGGGCGGGGGATCCGCACCTGCACACTCACGTGCTGGTCCCGAATCGGCAGGCCCGCGGCGACGGCCGGTTGGTGTCGGTGGATGGCACGTCGCTGTATCACGAAGCCAAAGCCGCCGGGGTGATCTACCAAGCGACGCTGCGCCGCGAGCTGCACCGGTCGTTGGGCCTGGAGTGGGCGCCGGTGGACCCACAAACGGGGATGGCCGAGATCGCCGGCATCGACCCCAAGACGATCACGGCGTGGTCGCAGCGTTCGAGTGCGTTGCGGGAGTGGGCCGCGGACAATCTGACCGTCGTCGACGCGGCCAAAGGGCTGTCGGCGGCGCAGTTGGGGGCCGCGCAAAAGGCCACCCGTCCGTCCAAGCCCGAGCAGTTGGCGTGGGCGCAACTAGCGCAGGATTGGCGCGCGGATGCGCGCGGTCTGCGTTTTGATCGGGACGCCTACACCCAGGCGCGGAAAGCGCGACAGGCGTGGAGTGCGGCGGCTACCGCGCCGTTGGATCGGCGCCGGCTGTTGGCGGCGGCGGAGGCGATGGACAAGGCCACCTTCACCCGCGCCGATCTGGTGGAGGTGATCGGGGCGCAGCTGCCGGTGGACACCGAGCGTGGGCCGCGGGAGATGGTGGAGGCCGCCGTCGACGCACTGGGTTTGCGGGTGACTGCGCCCCGGTTGGCGCATCAGCGTGAGGGCCATGACCGGTTCACCCTGGAGGCGTTTCTGGCCGAAGAACAAGGCGTGCTGGACCTGGTGGATGCCCGCGATGTGCGGGCCCAGATCTGGGTCAACGAGCACGATGCCGCCGGGCTCTCACCCGACCAGAAGCGCGCGGTGCACAGCATTGCGGGTTCGCCGTGGTTGGTGTGTCCGTTGTCGGCGCCGGCCGGGGCGGGTAAGACCACTTCGCTGCGCGCGCTGGCGGCCGGGGCGCGCCGGTTTCGGGGGCAGGTGATGGTGGTGGCCCCGACCGGCAAGGCGGTTGATGTCGCTATCCGGGAGGGTGCCGGGGATGTCGGCTACACCGTGGCCAAGGCGCTTAAATCGTTACGTGACGGAACCCTGACGTTGCGCCGGCCCGGTGTGGTGATCGTCGATGAGGCCGCCATGATCGGCACCGACGATCTACGCCAACTGTTGGCCGCCACCACGAAGGCGGGCATCAAGGCGGTGCTGGTCGGTGATGCCCACCAACTGAGCCCGGTCAAGGCCCGCGGGGGAATGTTCGCCCAACTCTGTCAAGACTTGCCGTGGACGCAGACCCTGTCGGAGGTGTGGCGGATGCGCGACCCCGAGGAACGCTCCGCGTCTTTGGCGCTCAGGGACGGTGGCCCGGCCCCGATCCGGCGCGCCGTCGACTGGTACCGGGCGAACGGGCGGCTGCACACCGGCGATGACATCGCGATGGCCGCCGACGCCCTCACCGGCTACCAGGCCGACACCGCGGCGGGCAAGGACACGCTGCTGATCTGCGACACCACAGAAATGTGCGATGCGCTCAACCGGCGCATCCACGACGACACCATCGACAGCGCGTTGCCGACCGTCGGCGCGGCGCGCGGACACCGCATCGCCAAGGGCGATGTGATCCTCAGCCGGCGCAACGACCCCACCAACCCGGTTCATGACGCCGCCGACTTCGCGAAGGCCGCGGATCCGGTGCGCAACGGGCAACGCTGGCGCGTCTACGCCGTGGACTCCGACCATGACCGGATTGCCGCGCGCCGGCTCTCTGATGGCGCGCGTGTCGCCTTCACCGGCGACTACCTCCAGGAACATGTCACCCACGGCTATGCGGTCACCGTGCACTCCGCCCAAGGCGTCACCGCCGACACCACCCACGCCGTGCTCGGCGAACACACCAGCCGCAACCTGCTCTACGTCGCACTCACCCGCGGCCGCGAATCAAATGAGGCGTACTTGTACGAGCGGCGTGCCGGAGAAACCGAACACGAACACGCCGAAGAGCAGCCGGGTGTGCACCTGGCGCGCCGCGGCACCAGCCGCCAAGCCGCCCACCTCGCCCGCCACATCATCGGCACCCGCCACGACCAAGCCCACACCGCCCACGACGTGGCCGCCGGAGCCGAAGGCCGCGAGCAGCTGCCCCAGCGTGTCCAACACCTGCTGGACCGGCGCGCCCACGCCGTCCAACGGCGCCGCGCGGCCTACTGGCAGTCGATTCAGGCCACCGTCGATGAGCGCATCGAGCAGCAACGCTTCATCGACGAACACCTCAGCCGCAACCAGGATCGCGAGCAGGGCCAGGACTACGGGCTGGAACTGTAATAAATCGCAGACTTGCTGGCTGGTTGCCCTTGGTCGAATTCTGCGCACACCGCATGCGCGGGCGCCGATGGCCTCGTCGGCGTGGGCTCGGGCTCGCGGGTGGAGCGTGCGGGCCGGGTCATCGTTGATGCCGTTGTCGGCCAGGACAAGTTGGTGACGTGCTATACCCTGAAGGGGTATGGGGTTCGGCCTTCGGAGCGCTGCGGTGGGGCAGCGGTTGCCCTATTCGGCAGCTTCGGCCGGTCCCGAGCTTCAATGTTTACGATGCTCGAGGTCGGCGGGGGTTTGGAGCTGCTGATGCCTTGCTGGTCGCAGCCTGCGCGACGGCGGTGACAACGAATGTGAGAGGGACAGAAGGGGCGTCTGGTGTCTATCGGTCGACGAACTCGCCTGAGTCTTAGCGCGGTCGTTGTGATCAGTGTGATGGCGGTGGCGGTGGTGGTGATCGGGCGAGGCGATGACCACAACGGTGCGCTGCTCACAGCGTCGGTCCCGCGCGCTGAAATGCCTGCGACCGTTACTGTCACTCCGGGCCCCGATGCGGTGAACGTTGATCCGCTGGGTGCGGTCACGGTGAGCGCGGTCAACGGCACGCTGTCTGACGTGCGGATGGTCAACGACCAAGACAAGCCAATCCCAGGTGTTATGGCCCCCGATCACCTGGTGTGGAAGCTCGGCGGGCCGCTGGGTTACGGCCGCAGCTACACCCTCACCGTGGTCAGTCGTGGGCAGACGGGAACTTTCGCGTCGCAGATGTCGAGTTTCACCACGCTCACGCCCAGCACTCAGGCTTCGGTGTCGCTGACCACGACGTCGGGTGCGGCGCTGCGCGACGGCGGCACCTACGGGGTGGGCACGGTCATTGTCGCCCACTTTGATGAACCCATCATCGATCGCGCGGCCGCGCAGCGCCGACTGACTGTGACGACCGCTCCGGCCGTCGAGGGTTCCTGGTATTGGGTTGATGACCACAACGCCCATTGGCGCCCGGAGCACTACTACGCGGCGGGCACGAAAATCACCGCGGCGGCCAACATCTACGGCGCGCCGCTGGGGAGCGGACTGTACGGTCAAGAGGACAAGCAGACGTCGTTCACCATCGGTGACGCGCATGTGTCCATCGCCGACGACAACACTAAACAGGTCAACGTTTACAACAACGGCGTTCTGGTGCGCACCATGCCCACCTCGATGGGCATGGGGGGCACGAAAACCGTCGCCGGGCAGACCCTCACGTTTTGGACCCCGCCCGGGGTCTACACGGTGATGGATAAGTCCAATCCGGTTGTGATGGATTCGTCTACCTATGGCTTGCCCGTCAGTTCCCACCTCGGCTACCGCGAGACCATCAACTACGCCACCCGCATCAGCCCCGACGGGATTTATCTTCACCAACTCGACAGCACCGTGTGGGCCCAAGGCAACACCGACACTTCCCATGGCTGTCTAAACCTGAACGGCGACAACGCCAAATGGTTCTTCGATTTTTCCCGATCAGGCGACATCGTCGACGTCCGCGACACCGGGGGGCCGCCACAGTCGTTGCAGAACAACGGTGACTGGAGTGTGCCTTGGACGCAATGGCAGGCCGGAAGTGCCCTCGCCTGACCCGGCTAACTCTTCCCACAGCCCGAGCAAAACACCGATAAATTCAGACGCAGGCATGGCGTGGCTGCTGGCTGACGCGGCAGGGCCATGCCTAACTGGTGAACAGCGCACGATGGTGTTTGTCGAATTAGGTTGTGGGAAAAACCATCTGGCGATCGAGCGGATCCTTCATGTCGTTGTAGGAAAGGGATTCCCGTTGCCGACTCCCCTGCTGGCGGCTCTCACGGAATGGCTGAATTTATACGTCGGCAGCCCCGAGGAACGGTTGCTGCGGGACCTGACCATGCAGGTCCGTTCGCTGCGACCCGACTTCGAATCGGGACAGTGTTCTGATTAAAATCTATGTGCTAATCGGCTTAGCCGAGGCACGACCCAAGTGCCGTGCATAACGATCGGCTACAGCGGGTAACCCCGGCAAGCAATTTTCCCACGACACCCGAGGACGCAGACATGACCGTTCCTGGACCTCCCGGACAGCAGGGCGGCGATGCACCGTCTGTGAGACAGGAGCTGGTGGCATCGTTTGACCACTATTTGGACGCCCAGCGGTTGGTGGATCAGATGTCCGATGACGGGTTTCCCGTCGAGCACGTTCGGATCATCGGTGACGGGGTGCGCACGGTCGAACATGTCACCGGGCGGATGACCACCGGCAAAGCCGCCCTGGCCGGGGCCGGTAGTGGTGCCTGGTTCGGTCTGCTGGTCGGCTTGCTTCTATCGATCTTCACGGCGGGTCCATTGTGGGTATGGATGCTGCTGGTCGCGTCGATTATTGGTGCGTTCTGGGGTGCCGCATTCGGCTTTATCGCACACGCCTCCACTCGGGGCAAGCGTGACTTTTCCAGCGTGCAGGCCTTGGAGGCGCAGCGCTACGACGTCTACGTCGCGGCGCAGTATGCCGCAGAAGCCGCTGCCCGCTTCGTCCCGGGATCACGCGTGGATGATTCAGACGCGGCACGGACTGCGTAAACGGTGAGCAGAGACCGTTTTCCAGGGGCAGGCCGACGCACAGTCCCTTCGCTCTCAGGATCAAATAAGCAGTTCGGATGGCTGGTTGACGACCACCACGCCATCCGGGGAGGGCTCACCGTTGGTTCAATTAAGGCGGTTCGCTCCAAGTTGGGTGCGCTCGGGGAACCGGACTGAAGTTCCGGCCGGTTCGGACTGGGCAGCCGCGGCGGGGCGGTCACTGGCGAATTCGTCCGTGACGGGCCAGCCCGCGGCCGCTCATCCCACTGACAAACCCGGCGACAGGACTCCGGCGGTGGCCCTGGACCGACGGCGGCAGTGGGTTGCCGCGGCGGTGCGGATCGTATTCGGCGTGATTTGGGGCATCGACGCCTGGCTGAAGTGGCAACCCGGGTTCCGCGCCACCTTCCTGCCGAACATGATCGCCACCGCGGCCGCCGAGCCGCACTGGCTTGCGCCGTGGTTCGACTTCGTACTGCGGCTGGAACGCCCCGCACCCGCAATGGGTGCGTATCTGGGCGCTGCTGTCGAGACGGTGATCGCAATCACGCTGATCGTCGGAGTCGCCCGGCGCGCCGTCTACGTCGCCGGGGCCATTTACAGCCTTCTGGTATGGACCACGGCCGGCGGCTTCGGGGCGCCGTACCCGCCGGGGGCCACCGACATCGGCCCCTCAATCATCTATGCGGTCGTGTTCTGCGCCTTACTGGTGATGCTCGAGCACGGACTCGGCAACCGCTTCGCCCTGGACGACACGCTTGTCCGCCGCCTGCCATGGTGGTCCCGCCTCGCCGGCCCGCCCCTTCGATAGGGTCGCGGCTCCCTCGACCGAAGATCCGCAGCCAGTGTCTCGTTTGTAGAAGAACCGAGACAGTCTTCCGGTGACCTCTCCCCCACCCGTAGCCCCAGGCCGCTGTGTGTGATCTTCAGGGCTAAGTGGCGGCGAATCTTCAGAACTATTCGGCGGGTCTGGGGTGTGTCGGGAACCTTGAGATGACAAGGGACAAAACGGAACTACGGTCCCTGCCATGCCCGTGGATAACAGGTCATCGTTAGACTACTGACACTGCACCTGATGACCGCTGACGGACAGGGGGTTCGTGTGCCAAGCGAGACCCACTGGACTGAGGACGCGGAGCTCTAACCCGAGGTGTCGGTTAAGCGGGAGCTGAGTGTCAGCGGCGGGGATCTCGGCGACGTGCAACGCCAGGTACCCATGCGATCGGCGTTGGCGGCGACGTTATGAGGTGGATGAGGCGACGACCACGGGTAGATCGTCAGCGACCGGGGCCCGGCGACGTGTGACGCACAGCTTGACGCTGCCCTGCATATTCTCGATGACTTTCAACTTTCCGGCACTGCCGTTCCTGCCTTGGGGCTCTCAGAACGCAGCGATCACCGCGAACCACCGCTCGTCGAGATCCCGTTGCGCGCGTGGTGGAGCGCCTGGCTTGTCGGGCGCGGCGCTGTCTGTTGTGGCCACCAGAACCAGCGGCCGAGCAGAGCCGCGATTGAGGGCGTCATCAGGGAGCGCACGATCAGGGTGTCGAAGAGCAGTCCGAGGCCGATGGTGGTGCCGGCTTGGCCGATGGAACTCAAGTCGCTGGCGGCCATGGACATCATGGTGAACGCGAACACCAGACCGGCGGCGGTGACGACCCCGCCGGTGCTTCCCATGGACCGGATGATCCCGGTTTTGAGTCCGGCACCGATTTCCTCTTGAAATCGTGAGACCAGGAGCAGGTTGTAGTCCGAGCCGACCGCGAGCAGGATGATCAACCCGAAAACCGGTGCGATCCAGTTGAGTTCCAAGCCGAGTATGTGCTGCCACACCAGCACTGACAGCCCGAAGGCGGCGCCGAGGGACAGCAGCACGGTGCCGACGATCGCTATTGAGGCGATGGCGGCTCGGGTGATGATCAGCATGACCGCAAAAATGAGTGTCAGTGCCGCGAGTCCGACGATCATCAGGTCGTATTTGGAGCCGGCCTGGATATCGCGGTAGACGGCGGCGGTCCCGGCGAGGTAGAACCGCGCGTCGGTCAGGCTGCTTCCTTTGACGGCTTGGTGTGCGGCTTGGAGTTCGGGTGTGACCGCGGCGATACCTGCTGGGGTTGCCGGGTCGGTGTCGTGGGTGATGATGAAGCGGGCGGCGTGGCCGTCGGGTGAGAGGAACAGTTTCAGACCTTGCTGAAAGTCGGGATTGTCGAACGCTTCTGGCGGCAGGTAGAAGTAGTCTCCGCTTTTCGAGGCGTCGAAAGCCTGGCCCATGGCGCTGGCGGTGTCGGTCATCCGTGTGATCTGGTCGACGAGGCCGGCGAAGCTGCTGTGCATCGTCTGCAGGCTTGCTTGCATCGCGGTGGCGACGGCGATGATCGGCGGGAACTGTTGCGCCATCTGTGGAATCAGTGTGTCGACGTTGCTGACATCGCCCAGTAGCGTTTTCATGTTCTCGCTGAATTTGTCGACGCCGTCGATCGATTCGAACACCGATTTCGTTGCCCAGCAGACGGGGATGTTGAGGCAGTGCGGTTCCCAGTACAGGTAGCTGCGGACGGGCCTGGCGACGTCGTCGAAGTCAGCGAGGTGATCTCGGATGTCGTCCAGCGTTGCTTTCATGTTGTTCATGTCGCCGAGCATGTGGTGGGTGGCGCCGCTCATCTGTTGGACGAGGCCGTACATGCGCTGCATCGAACCGATCATGGCGCCGAGGTCGTTGCTCATGGTGAGCATGTCGGCTGCCCGGTCGTTCATGAACTGAAGGTTTTCCCGTATGGGGATTGACTGCGCGCTGATCTGAAATGGTATCGACGTGTGATCGACCGGGCCGCCCAGGGGGCGGGTGATGCTTTGCACCATCGCGATCCCGGGTGTGCGAAAGACCTCCTTGGCGATTCTGTCCAGGATGATCATGTCCCCGGCATTGCGCATGTCGTGATCGCTTTTGACCATCAGGATGTCGGGATTCATTGTGGCAGTGCTGAAGTGGTGCTCGGCGGCGGTGTAACCGACGTTGGAGGGCAGATCTGCGGGAATGTAGTTGCGGTCGTCGTAGCTGGTTTTCATGCTCGGCATGATCGCGATGCCGACCAGGGCCAGTGCCAGCGAGGCGGCGAGCACCGGTGCGGGCCAGCGCACCGTCGCGGTGGCGATGCGACGCCAGCCGCGCACTTTGACAGTTCGTTTCGGATCGAGCAGACCGAACCGGCTCGCCACGGCGACGATGGCCGGCGCCGCGGTCAGCGCCCCGGCGACCACAATCAACAGACCCAGAGCTGACGGGATGCCCAGGGCTCTGAAATACGCCAGGCGCGCCAGGTGCAGGCACAAGGTGGCCCCGGCGATCGTCAGCCCCGAACCCAAGATGATATGAGACGTGCCGCGAAACATACTGTAATAGGCCGTTTCTGCGTCTTCGCCGGCTTGGCGGGCTTCCTGGTAGCGGCCGATCAGGAAGATCGCGTAGTCGGTGCCCGCCGCAATAGCGAGCGAGGACAACATGGCGACGACGAACGTCGAAAAGCCCAGCAGATCGTAGTTGCCCAGGATCGCGACGACCCCTCGGGCGGTGCCCATTTCGAGGCCGACCATGGCGAGTACGAGCAGCACCGTGCTCACAGAGCGATAGGTGAGGAACAGCATGATCATGATGACCACCCCGGTCACGCCCATCATGGTCAGCATGCTTTTGTCGGCGGCCTCGTTCATGTCGGTGGTCAGCGCGGCCGGCCCGGTGAGGTAAACCCGCATCCCCGCGGGCGGGGGCGTGCGGGCGAGGACGACGCGGACCGCTTTGATCGATTCGTTGCCCAGTGTGCTGCCCTGGTTGCCCGCTAAGTTGAGCTGGGCGTAGGCGGCTTTACCGTCCCGGCTCTGGACTCCGGCCGCGGTCAGGGGGCTGCCCCACACGTTTTGGACGTGCTGCACATGCTTGTGGTCGCCCTGCAGTTCGTGCACCAGCCCGTCGTAGTAGCGGTGCGCGTGCTCACCGAGCTTGGTGTCGCTTTCCAGCACCACCATGGCGACGCTGTCGGAATCGAACTCGTGAAACGTCGCACCGATCTGTTTCGAGGCGATCATCGACGGTGCGTCCTGGGGCGACATCGTGACCGCGTGGTTGCGCGCTGCCGACTCAATCGGCGGCCAGAAAACATTGACCGCGACGGTCACCAGAAGCCAGGCCAGGATGATCGGCACCGCAAACCTGCGCACGAACCGCGCCAACCGCGGACGCGTCTGGTTGCCGGCGGTCATGCGGCCTTAACCAGACACGACACTTGAGCATGATGCTCGGAGGAGTGGTGCTCGTCCTTCACCTCACCGTTGACGGTGATGCGGCAGCCGAGATTGTCGCTATCGCCTTGGGCCACAACGTTGGCGATCACCGACGACATCGTGGTCGCTATCGTGTAACGCCAGGGCAGGCTGCTGAAATTCGCCTGCGCGGGCCGGGAATCCACGTCGACATAGCTCACGCGTCCCGCGGTGCCTGTGGCTCCGAACACCTCGTAGGTCACATGTTTGACGTTGATCTGGGGTAGCTGCTGGGCCTGGCCTGCCGTCGCCGAAAAGATGGGGTCAGAACCGAATACCCCCCGCAGCTTGAAAACTCCGATCGATCCGAGCAAGACCACCAACACCACGACAATCGGCACCCACGCACGCTTCAGCGTCGCCAACATTGCGCTGTCCTCTCATCCTTGCGGTGCCCCGCACGACCAGGGCCGACGTCCGACCGCGCAGGTCAGCGCCGCCTTCCCGCAGCCCGTGCCGACCCCTCACACGGCACCATACCCCCCAGGGTATTGGTAAAAGGAAGCCCGTTCCACGGCCCGGGGTCTGCGACCGACACCTCAGGCGAGGCTCAAGAACAATTTCTCGAGTTCCTCGATCGTCAATGGCGCTGGGCCATCGGCGTGGTCACCGGGGGCATCGAGACAATGACGAAGACCGGACGCAATGATCTTGAAGCCGGCGCGGTCCAGGGCCCGCGACACCGCTGCCAGCTGCGTGACGACATCTTTGCAGCTGCGGCCCTGCTCGATCATCGAGATGACCGCGCCGAGCTGCCCGTGCGCTCTGCGCAACCGGTTCAGCGTTGCTTCGATGTCTTGGCTGGCGTGCGCCGATCGCGGCTGCGCCAAGGATGCTTTGCCAGCAGTTTTCACCATGCCAATCTTCATACCATACCCCAGGAGGTATACGTTACAGGGTGACGGTCAGTACCTGATGGCGCCCGGTGGGTTGCCCTCACCGCCTACTGTCTATACGGTAGGGGGTATGACACTGGAGCGCCCCTTTAGATAGTTGATCGCTGGGAAACGCGTTGTCTGACAATATTTTTCTCGATGATGAGGAGCATTTATGACTGACCGGCAGCCGCCTGTTACGGCTTCCGAAACACTGACGTTGTGGCTGGACCCGGTGTGTCCGTTCTCGTGGAACACAGCGCGCTGGTTGTCCACCGCCGCCGACGAGGCGGGATTCAACATCGAATGGCGCCTCATGAGTTTGGCGATACTGAACGCGGGACGTGAGTTGCCGGAGCAACAGCAGGCCCGGATGCGCGACTCGCGGCAGGTCGGGCGACTGATGGTCGCGCTGCGCGACGAATTGGGCGCCGACGCGATCGCCAAAGCCTACTTCGCCTTCGGCCACCGATACTTCGACGAGTCAGCCGCCCTCGACGACGACCTCGTCAAGCACGTCCTTGCGGCGGCAGGCGCGCACCACGTGACAGCTGCGGCACTGTCGGATGCGAGCCTGGACGCCGCGGTCGACGATTCGCATCAGGCCAGCCAAGACGCGCTCGGTGAGGCTTCGGGCAGTCCGCTGATCACGATCGACGGACACACCGTCTTCGGGCCGGTCCTCACCTCGGTGCCTGCCGCGGACAAAACATCGGCGATCTTCGAGGCGGTCGCAACCCTGGTGGGCACGTCGGAGTTCACACAGCTCGAGCGTC
>NZ_CDRJYY010000001.1:4800000-6069164 GCF_976985675.1 Mycobacterium sp. NTMscope_MAC_12 | reverse complement strand
CGACCTCGTCGAAACCCTCTACCGCGGCTTGGCCGACAACACCGTCGGCAAGATCATCGAATCCCTGCTCCGTGTCGATCTGATCATCCTCGACGAACTGGGCTTCGCCCCACTCGACGACACCGGCACCCAGCTGCTGTTCCGCCTCGTCGCCGGCGCCTACGAACGCCGCTCCCTGGCCATCGGCTCGCACTGGCCCTTCCAAGAGTGGGGTCGATTCCTGCCCGAGCAGACCACCGCCGTCAGCATCTTGGACCGGCTCCTGCATCACGCCACCGTCGTCATCACCGACGGCCAGTCCTACCGAATGAAGGACGCCCAACACCGGAAGGAGAACCCCCAACCAATCTAAGAATCACTGCACGGGGTGGGTACTTTTATCCGGCCACCAGCGGGTACTTCTACTTGGCCATTGACACCGTGCGACGGCCGCCATGAGGCGGCGCGCATTCTCACGCGAACCTAGCAGGTACACCGTTTCGCGCCCCGAATCGTCGTCATCGGCGTACATGGGCCCGTCCGTAACCGTGACTGGCAAGCTGAATCTGTGGTAGGTCGTCCTCGCACCATTTAACGCAACCTGCGTCGGCGCCACCAGCCGGAGTACCCTCACGACAACTGTCCTGCTCAGAGTAGGATAAATGGTATGGCGAAAGCCAAAGTGTCCGTAATGATTGAAGAGGCCGTGCTGGCGGCGGCCGATGCGGACGCCCAGGCGGCCGGGCTGAATCGTTCAGAGATGATCGAACGAGCCCTGCACAACGAGCATCTCCGAATCTCGCTCGAGAACTACACAACACACACTGTGCCAACGCTCGACATCGACGCCTACGCGGAGAAGGTCTATCAGGCGAACCGGGCCGCTGGCCTGTGATCACACCCGGAGACATCACGCCAGGCCGCGACACCAACCAGGAACTGTACGTTGTCGTACTATCTAACACGATTCACCTCGCAGCCGCCACCGGCCAGGTGATCATCTGCCCCTTCATTCCCGGTGAAATCCCCAGCAGCACAATGGCTATGATCGTCACAGTGCTGCAACCCAAAGGGGTTGTCTTACCGGAGCTCATCCAGTGGCTTCCTGTCGCGGCCCTCGACCAACCCATCGGCAATATCGGCGGCATCGCGCTCGCTGACACGACCACGACCGCCGTCACCGCGCTCATTTCCTGACCCTCAACGTACTATCCCCGATCGCAACTTGCCCCCAATCCGATAAGAATGTCCCCGAGATTGCGTGAGAACAGACACCAATTTCTCGGGCAACCCTGCGCGCGTGGCCGCGGCGGTGGATGGATGGGTGCTTCCAGCGAATACCGCTTATTTCGTCACTGTGACGACTCGGCGTCTCTCCTCCAACGATCCGGCCATCACCTCGATCGCCAAATCGAGGCCCAGCTACCACGTACTTATAAGGCGTGCTCCTATAACGGTTTTCGCCAGCGCTCGGCGGTCAATCCTGATCACTGCATCCCACGTCGCACGCCGCGGCACCTCACGCTACGCCGCAGCCGAGCTCGGATTCGACCACGCGCCATAACAATTCAAATTTGGTGCCAAAATCTCCATGGGTAGGCCGTCGCCGCAGCGTAGACCATATCCGCTACGTCGACCGGTCGCCGCTCCCAACCCTGCAGCAACTCCATCGTGCGTGCGGTGACCCACTGCGCCTGATAACGCTCGCGATCTCCTGTGGAGGCCTCCGGCCGAGGCCGGTTCGCGCTGAGGTTCACGTAGTACACGGTTGAGGCGATCCGGTACTGGTTCCATACCTCCTCCGAGATGTGGTCGCCGGTGCCCAGCACATCCCACATCTGCCGCAGATCGAGCGTCATCTCCCCCGACATCTTCACAGCTTCGATCATCTGCACAGCCAGCGGCACAACGACCTGATTTTCAACCATGCGCGTCTCAGGTTCAGTGGAGGTCGTCTGCTGAACCCGGGCATACACCTCCGGGTGCAACGCTTCGAGACGATGCATATGCATATCGTCGAGAATCGGGCGGATGTAAGCACCGTCATCGAATTCGCGTTGACAAACCGCGTATTCGACCCCTGGCACCCGACCGTAGGGGCTGTCCGCGGTTACTGCCATGGCAACCAGATGCGTTCCGCCGCGGCCGCGCAGCCGTGCATATTCGGCTAGCACCTCGGCAGGATCGGATGACCCGAACCAGCCTTCCCGAAATTGGTTGTCTACCAACTTATCTGCCGTCAACAGACGGGCAGTACGTGGCAAGAACACTCCCCGCGGAATGTAACCAAAGCCTTCGTTGGACATCACCACGCACTCGGTGGCCCCGCCAGCCTCGCGGCGAAATACGCCCACGGCCCACTCAATGCACGCGTAATTAACAATGTCGCTGTCACGACGGAGCTTGCGCGCCAACACTTTTGCGGTTGCCAGTTCGGCTGACTCCGGTCGTCCACGGTTGCGGGCGCCAGCTCCGGCGCTGACAACACTTGCCGGCACAACCACCGCCCCACCCGATCCGACCGTCGATCCAGCTGCCGGCCCGGTTGTCGGCGCGGAGCCACCCGGTGTGGCCGTGTTGCCAGCAGGGGCGACGGGGGCTGCAGCACTTGCGCCACCCGCAGCTACGGGGGCCGCGGGAGCGCCCATACCCGGGGGCGGAAGCATCATCGCCGCCGGTGCAGCACTCGTCGGCCCGCCAGACGTGGCAAGCCCCGGCGCTGCGGGGCTGACTGCCGGAGGGGTCGCACCTGCTCCTGTCAACCCGGCCGAAGGAACGCCCGCACCCGAAGTCAGCCCTGCCGCTGGAGTTGCGGCTGCTTGCCCTGCGGCCGGCGTTCCAGTGCCGGTCGCAGGCGGCAGCGACCCCAACGCCGATCCGGCTGAAAGTCCTTGGGAGAACGCCGGTCCCAACTGTGCCGGTGCCCCGGCTGCTGGTGCGGCATTAGCGGGCAGGTTCCCCAGCCCGGCAGCCTGAGTACCGGGCAGCTGCCCCATACCGCCGGGCAGCCCGCCCAAGCCCCCACCAGAGCCCAGGCCTCCCATGCCACCCCCACCGGGCATCGATCCAAGTCCCCCCGTCATCGACGTCAACCCCGGCGGGAAACCAACAGACTGAATCCCGCTGCCACCACCACCCGGCATCGGCATCTGCCCGGCACCCGGATAAGGGCTCCCCATCACCGCAGGAGTGGATCCTGGTCCCGTCGTCGCCGGCTCGCCGTCCTCGCCCTTCGCTGCACCACTGTGGCGCGGCGTGTGCCCATTACCTATTCCCTGCGGATTGCCAGTGCCGTTGGGGTTCGCGGGGTCGCCGTTGTCATCACCTAGTCCGGAGCCCTCTTTGCCTGTGGGTACGGCTATTCCGCCTCCGCCGCTATGGGGCAAGACGGGGTCTTGAGGTGCCGGACCGCCTAGGCGTGAGGTAAGAGCCGTGATATCGGTGCCTGCAGTGTGCTCGAAAACTCCGGCCTTGGCTGTAGCGGCTCCTACCGCGCTGGTCGTCAGGGCTCGGGCGTGCGTGTGCCAGCGCGCCGCGATCTCCTGCTGTTGTATCGCGTTCTTGGCCTGCGACAGTTCAGCATTGGCTTTCATCAAGACGTTCCGTTGGGCGGTTTGCGCGTCGCGGTAAACGCCAGCGACTCCGTTGAAATAATCTGCCGCCGCGTTGTATATCTCGACCATCCGGCCGTAGTCTGCGGCCAATTGGCGATTCTTTTCGTGCCCAGCTTCCCAACCGGGCGATTGTGCGGCCTCTTCGCGCATCGCATTGGCGGCTTTGAGCTGCTGCTGCAGCTCACCGACTTTCTCCGCCAACGCCGCGTAGTGCGCCGCTTGGGTCTCCAACGGCTCTGCTGCTGGCGGCACCATATCCGGGGTGATGATGATGTTCCCAGCGATACTGGTTGCGGGCACATCCGCCACGGCTCCCTCTTCCTCACACTACCGGCAAGCGGCGTTTACCTTGTCTTCTGCGGTGTTTGCACGACCGATCGCGGCGTTTCGCAAGCTGCCCTTGCGATGCGTGGTGGCGTTTTCCATGTCCGAGCTGGCCGCAAGGTAGTCGTCGATCCCTGAGCGGATCGTTGCCGGTGTATCGGCGGGCAGTTCACGGCGCAGGTATGCGCTTTCCACCAGGATTACCCGCGCCTCGTTGGCCAAGGCCTCTTGGGTGCCAGGGTCATTCCAGTCGGCTGGAGCGTGGGCCACCGCGTTCGTGGCCGCGTCCATTGCTGTCGCGGTAATCCCCCACACTTGGCATGCCTTTGTGCGTGCGGCTGCCACCTGGTCGGAACTCGGGGCAGGTGGTGACCACGGCGCAACCACCGTACTGACGGGAACTTTGGATGGCGTCATCCACGCTACTGCGGCAAGGACGGCGGCTCCGACCGCAACGACTAGCGCCGCCGCCGTGCCCCCCACCGCCCCGCGGCCGGGCCCCGCCGGTGGCGGAAGCTGACGTGGCGGGAAAGCGGGTGGGAGCGGTGTCCCCGCTTGGGGCGAGTGCAGGGTGGCGGTCATATGCTCACCACCGGTGTCAGGTCCTGAGCGTTCTGGTTGTCGGTCTGAAGGTCTGCGGTCAACGATTGATCGTTGCGTTGAGCCACCTTTCCACCGCGTGGCGCCAGCGCGGCACCGGCTCCCGCGACTTGCTGGTTCACACCTGCGCTTGCTGCCACGCTCGGCGCCCACATTGAAGCCGCGTGAGCCCCCCCGGCTGCCGTGGCCGCCGCGCCATGGGCCGCGTGCTCGGGCACGGTCGTAGCAAACTCGACCGTTGCCGAACCGGTCAGCATGTTCGCCGACTCCGCCGCAGCGGGAATGACCTGCAGAATGTCATCGGTTCGCATCACTCACACACCTTGTCGAGTCGATCTCCCGCACTTCTAAGCGCTAACACGAACGGCTGGGCATCGTGGTCGGACAGCTCGCGGGTATTGGCGTCGACCAACCGAATTACTGCGGTGACATATTCATTGGTCGCGTCTAGCACGTTCTTCGGGGTAGCCGGCGGAAGATGCTGTTGGATGTACTGCGTCTCCAGTATCACCACAAGCTGGAAGTTGCCCAGTGCAGGATGGTATTGAGGCGATTGCCGGTCTCGCGCAGCGTCGAAGAAGTTCTTTTGAGCAGCAATTATCGATTTGTCCGCCGTATCGCTGGCGTCGCAGGCTTCCTTCTTGGCCGCCGCCACTTGCTCCGGGCTGTAGCTCACCGGCGGTGGGGGTGGCGCCATCACCGTGGTGGTTGTCGCGGCCGGGTTTGATGCGGTCAACTTCATCGCACTCATCACCGTTGCGCTTAACGCCAGTAGCAGCGCGAGCGCCAGCATTACCCATACCGCCAGCCAGCCCGGCCCGCGTCTGCGGTACACCGGTGGCGGTGCAGGAGCTTGTGGGGGTGGCACGTAGCTGGGCGGTGGTGGCAACACCGCGGCACCGGTCGGCACACCGACCGTACTCGTGGAGGTGGGCGGGCCGCCGGTCGCAGCGGGGTAGCTCGGCTGCCCAACTGCCTGCGGATTCATGCAATCAGCGTACTGTCCTGCGGCGACATCGGGCTACCGTTGGACGCGAATCCAAGACGAAACCGGTGCTCAGGTGGCAGTCCAGATCTCACTTTCGGGATTGATGAACGCTTGCACAGCAGCGTCGAGCGCTTCCTGGTCTTGGCCGCCTCCCACGCTCGCTGTTTCCTCGGCCGCGGCGTTGACTGCCTCGTCGATCGTGGTGTTGATCAGCTCGGCCAAAGCCCCGTGTGAGTAGCGGGTGGTGCAGCCCTGCGCCAGCGACAGCGAGGTGAGTTGTCCTTGGGAGTTCACCGACAACACGACGTCGCCATCGCCGCCGATGGCTTCCAGGTCGATGCCATCCATCTCCTCGAGCAGCTTGGAAAGCATCGTCGACACCCGTTCCATGCGCGCTATGACACTGGCGGTTAAATTCTTATCCGCCTGGTAGCCGTCATACTCGTACACCGTCACGGGGCCTCACCATCGTCGTCGGACGCAATTTCATCCTGCAGGTCGGGCAGGGCCATCGACACCGAATCGAGCTGGGCCATCACTTCAGCGACCAGATTCTGATCGGACTGATAGCCGACGCACCCATTCACGCTCACTGGTCATCACCGCTGCCCGGGTCGCGGTCGACGCGTCGGCTGCGTGACCGAACGGTCACCGTGCGCTTCGGCCCGTCTTTGGGGTAGGCAGCGGCGTCAACGGTGGCCGTGTGCCGAATTGGGTCTCCCCGTTCGCCTTTGATCGGCTCGGAATTAGGGCGCGATGGCATCTCGATCGACTTGTCCGGGTCCTTTACCTTGCGCTTGGCCGCCCCGGCGCCAGCGCCCATGCCCCCCATCGGGGGCATGAACATTGGGGAGCCGCCCATACCGCTCTCAGCGGCGGCAGCGGTGGGACTCGGGGTGGCGCTGGCCCCCGCCAACGGGGGCGAGGTGGGGGAACTCATTCCGGAGATCGCTGAAGCCGCCGGCTTGAGATCTGCGCCGCCGCTGGCCGCCGGGGCGGTAGCGCCGTCGTCACCACCGCCTCCGCCGGCACCGCTGCCCAGGGAGTCTGCTGGCTCAATTTTGGCCGCGTCGTCCAGCCCGTTCTTGCCTGCCATTCCTTGTGCCAAACCTGCAACGCTCTGGGTGGCTTGCTGGGCCAATCCCTGCAGCTCTTGGCCTAATTTCTGCGGTATCTGGGTGGCCATCCCGACCCCGGCGCCCAGCAGGCCGGTCAACATCGGCGGCAAAGATGAGGCCATTCCCGGCATCGCACCCGTTCCCGCAGGCGCTAGCGGGTTAGCGGCGGGATCACCATCGCCTGCATTGAGACTCTCGTCGAGGCCGGCGGGGTCGGTGTCGGGGTCGACGTCGCCGGCGTGGGTGGTGCCCGGGTGATCGCGTGTCGGTTTTGGATCCGCTCCCTGCTGAGTTGGAGACGGCGGGGTGTCCCCTTGTCCGGCACCAGGTTCCACGATTGCTGGGGCTGGCGGTGGCCCCGGCGGAGCCTCCGGTATCGTCTCGCCGGTGTGGTAGCCAGCGGCCACAACCTGGGTGTGGTTCGTTAACTGGGTCAAATTCGTGTGTGCCTTAGACACCGCGGCCGCCGATCCCGGACTGGGATAAGAGCTGTTGAGTGCGATCGCGTTGTGGAGCTCGCGGTGACGGTTAGCGAACTCCGTGGTCGTCGGAGTCGCCTGCTTGGCTTGTGTAAATCTGTTCTTGTGGCTGCCGGCGAGCTTTCCAACGGTGTCGGCATGGCGGGCCATCTCCTGCGCCCAGTCCGCGTAACGATTCAACGCCGCCGAAATACGCGGTCCTGCTTCCCCTTTGAGATGTTCACTGACCGTGGCCGCCCCGCGGCGGGCCGATCGCGCGGCAGCGCTAAATCCTTCTGACAGTGCCGCACAGTCGGCCACAAACGCATCCCCGGCAGCGGGCTGACCGGCTTCCATGATCGCCGCCGTCGTTTCGGCTGGGCGGGGTCCCGGCGGGGCGATCGGCACATCAGGCGCAACAAGATTCACCGTCACCGCCGGGGTGAAGCCCGGCGTGGAGGGTGCAGGGTTACCTTGCAAGCTCACCACCGCTTGATTGGCCTGGTCCATCTGCCCATACGCGACTGCTGACTGGGTTATCGCCTTGGCGCCGGCCGCAAGGACCGTCGACCCGTCAGCAGCTCGCGATGCCATCACCGCCGCGTGCTCACTGAGGCGGGCAGCCACGCTCGTTGATGTCTCATCGGTGGCCAGCGGAGGGTGCACCGGCGACTGCGCGCCGAGCCTGGCAAGGCTGTTAGCGGCGGCGACCAGCCCCGCGACCGCACTCTGCAGTCCGGCAACATCGACCTGCAGCACTGCGGTCCTCCCTCCGTGTTCTAGCTGACGTTGCGACGAGTTCTCTCAGAAATCGATCAGGGCCTCATAGCTGGCAACCTGATCCTTGGTGGGCAACGCACTGGACACGGTCACGTGTTGAGCCTCCCACTCCTGACGCAGCGCCAACTGCGAGCGTAAATGAGCCAGCGTGTTCAATTTGATGATGCGGTTAGCCAGTTCGGCGTCGCTGAGCTGCATCGCCGCCGCCTGAAGCTCCACGCCTAACGAGTTGCCGCTGCGGCCCACCGCCACCACGATCGACTCATCGCGGCTTGCGACCTCGAACACCACGGTGTCGTAGTCGGTCGACGGCGCTTCAGACATGTTGCTAATCCGTGGAAATCGTCAAATTGGCACGGTTGTCAGCGTTCATCTCCGCCATGCGCGCCGCGGCGGCGCGAAGCTGCTGCGCCATGGCCCCGTGCCGCTCTTGTTGGTCGCGCAATGCGGTCTCGCGGTCGTTGACCGCGGCCACTGCAGCACGACGCGCCTCGTAAAACAGCGGTCCCCACGATTCGGCCGCAGCCACGGTGCGGGCATGGTCAGCACGGGCCTGCCCGCACGCCTCGGCGGCGCGTTCGTGGGCGATCGCCCATCGGATCAGGTCATCGGTGTTGACCTGCAAGGCCTGCTCATTCACGGTCATTACGGTACTCCCTCACGTTGCAGTAAAAGTTCGCTTAAGTGGTCGGCGGCGCCGGTGCGGGCGCCACGGCCGGTGCCGGGGCGACGGCCGCCGAAGTCACCGTTGTCGCTGTTGGGGCCGACACGCGTGTCCACCCCAAGAAATTCGGGCCAGTGTCGAGCTGGTCAATCGGCGTGACCTGGCCATTGAGCCAAACATGGTCTTTGTCTAGAGCCATGACCCGATGATCGGTGTATTGGCCCACATCGCCGAATTGCAGCCGCGAGGGTGCCATGGGTGAACTCACCGGCGAACCCAGCGGCGGCAACTGAAGATTGGCCCCTGCAAACGCGTCGTCGATGCTGTCACCGGAGAGCACCGCGCGTCCGGCCTGCGCGAGTGCGCCATTGGCCGCGGTTCGCACCGATTGGTCGGGCAGCTGGACCTGAGTCGACGGTGTTGGCGTCTGACCTGGCGCTGCCGGCGCTGACGGCGGCGGGGTGGATCCGCTGCCAGCGTTTTCTGTCCCCGCCTTGTCCCCTTTGTCTGCTTTGTCCCCTGGGTCGTGCAGTCCGGCCGGCTGGGTGCCATCTCGCGGTTTGTCGTCACCGGTGTGCGATCCGGACGGGTCTTTCAACGAATCGACGTGCTCATCAGAGGCCTGGTCCGGATCGTGGCCGCCATCGCGTAGCGCCCCACCGATCGCCGAACCCAAATCCCCCAGCCCGCCGCCACCGCCTCCGCCGAGCGAGGGAATCGCTGAACCGAGCGCACCTGGCAGCGAGCCAAGAGCGCCCATCGCAGGCCCGCCCATCATGCCCAACCGCGACATCAACGGATCTGAGGCCAGCCCGTCCAGTAGCGGGTCATTGCCACTGCCAGTGCCGTCACCGGTCCCGGCCGGAGAATCGGCACCACCACCCGGTGTAGTGCCGGTTGAGTCCGGGTTGCCGCTGCCAGTGCCGTCGCCGCTCGAACCCTTGGTGTGCGGGTCATCGCCGGGTTTCTTGTCTTGCAACGCCTGATAGCGCGCCGAGAGACCATCCAACACCCGCGCTTGTGAATCTGAGTCCAGCCCAGCGTTTTTCAGGACGTTGAGGATGTCGTCGGTTTTTCCCTGCAAGAACTCTGCCAGCTGCTGTTGGCCGGTCGCAGTATCCAGCGATGACCCCAGCTTGTTGACCTGGTCGATGATGTCTTGCTGCAAAGCTTGGAGCCGCTGACGACCATCAGCGCTAGAGCTCGACGCTTTAAGCAGAGCGTCGGCCAGTTTGTCGTCAGCGTCATTGAGCGCCGAATGATTTTTGGCCAGTGCCTCGTCGAGCCGTTTGGCTGCTTCTGCCCCTGCCCCGCTCAGTCCCGGTGGCGGTGGCGTGCCCGCCGGGGAGGTCGGCGCCGGCGACTCCGGCGGGGGCGGCGGGGGCGGAGGCGCTGCGGGTTGGTCGCGGCCCAGCGCCTGGTTGATTTCGGGCATCGGAGCCGTATCCGGGTTAATGCCCATGTAAGTGAGCTTGGCTCGGTCGAGCTTGGTGAGCTGATCGCGTGAGGTGACCGGAGCCGTTGGGGCCGGGTCTAGTGGCATCGGGCCGCCGGGCGCCGGGCTTTGAGGGAAGGGTGACCCCAATACCTCGGATACTCCGCCGAGCACCTGGGACAGCGCTACATCGGTCCAGCCCGTCATGTTCGGGACGATAAGTCCCGAGTCGCTTTAGCCGCTACCAACAACGCCACATTCACCAAAAACCGGCTACGCCAGCATGTCCACACGGCTTGTCGACTTTTGTTTTCTTTCAAGACACGCCGCACCAGATGCGTCCTGCAACTTCGCACACCTGCGTCAATCAGTCCGGAGATACGGCACACAGGAGTGCCTTAAGCCGGGGAGCCTCGCGACTGTGAGCGTAGCCGGCGAGCCAATCGGCGATCTTAGCTGCAAGCTCCACCGGCAACGATCGCGTGCTCTACATCGGTAGCATCGAGCACCGCGCGCATATCCATCGGCGGCAATGACTTTCGGGTTCGCAGCGGGCCCATCACGGGTTGCGCCTCCTCGATACTTCTCGCCGCACGCCCCTTCCCCGCAGTGGAATCCCCGGCTGCACAAGCAGTAGCCGCCAACACCGACATACGCGCGCGAAAGCCGACGCACCTCTAGCAGGACCAGCCTGGACAAGAGCAGGGTCAAATTGTCACGGTGACGAATCAGCCTGGCGCACGGGGCGCTATTGCAACCCGGGCGGGCGCCGATCATCTGACCGGTGGCGCCGAAGAAGCGGCCTTGCGGCTGGCAGTAAGTACGTCCTGGATTTCCGCAATCTTCATGTCGACGTCTTGCACGACTGCGTGCGTGATGCCCGGATCGTCGGCTAGCTTAGCGGGGATACCGTCGCGCAAGCTGGCCAGCTCGTCGGCGATCCACTTTATTCGACGCGATGCGAACTGGTCGCCTTCGACAAGTGGCATCGCCCGCGAGGCCAACCTGACACCTCTATCAGCGATCCGGGCGCTGCACCCCTTTGGTTCCAATGTTAAATCCCTTCGAGCGCTGCACTTTCCACCAACGCTAGGGCAACTTATCGGCCTAGGCGACGGTCACGGTCAAAATTCCCGCCAGAACTTTGACGCGCGAAGGTTGATCGCCGGCCTTGGGGTAGATCTGCATCGCGACGGGCCATGGGGGCTGTACGCCGCCCGTTGTTGGCAGGCCGTCCCCCGGGTGTGGCTTCTAGTTAGTAGTTAGTGGCCTTCCTGCGGATAGGTTGGTGGCCCCAGAGGACCGGAAGGGTTGTACGGTTCGGGGGTTAAATCGCTGTGCCACATATAAATCCCGGACCCTGGTAACCATTCGTCGTATCCGTAGGGTGGCAGTGGGTTAGAGCCAGGCGGATAGATTTTCGCTCCCGGAAAGGCCGACTGCGGTACCCACACGCCTGTGTTTGGGCCCAACTGGACATATGGGTCTGGATTGCCGCGTTCGTCGACGACCGTTGGTGGCCCTAGGGCTCCGGGCGGATACACCTTGTAGCCGGGGATTTCATCGGATCTGACAAAGTAGTGCGGAACTTTGTCGGGGTCGTCTGCTCCTGACCGGTCCCATATATCAACCCACGGCGGCGAATCAGGAAAGTTGGGCGGGCCCATCCCACCCGGGCCGGCGTCATAGGGCATATGCCGCTTATCACCCGGCTTCCACGTGCGCGAATCCAGCGGCGCAGCAGGTGGTGACTCCTTGCCGTGGCTACCGGAAAGGCGCCCGTAGTCAGCGCTTTGGATGGTGCCGGCTATTTCAGCGTTGCGCTGCTGGAAGTTTTGCAGCAATCCCTTCGCCTGGTTGAGCTGACCCTGCAAAAAGCTGGCGAGTTGCTGCTGCCCTGCGGCGCTACGTGTGCTGGGGGCCAGTGCGCTAACCCCCGCGCGGGTCTGAGCGATCAGGTTGTCCATGCTTCGTGCTCCCGCCGCGGCGGCCTGTCCGGCATGGGTCAGCGCCGGATTGACTTGGCCATCGGCGGCTACCGTGCGGTCTAACGCATGGACCTGATCGGCGTTGGTCGCAGCGTAGGTCGTCGCTGCCTCGCCTTGCCAATTGGCAGCTGCGGCCTGCCCCACTGGCGCTACAGCTGCTCGGCCCGCCATCAACTGCTGCGCCGAAGGCAACGACGCTTCGAGGGGCGCCGCGCCGAAAAGCCGGCGAGCATCACTGAGCACGCGACCTGTCTCGGCCACCAGTCCATCGAGTGACGACATACTGGCCAGTATTACCCAGATCCAGTGCGGCTTCTATCGCCGTCTCCGACTTCGTGCTCATGTGGTGTGCGGGGCGTCGGCGACCGGATCGGCCAACTGCTCGTTCATTCGGTCTCCGGCATGCACGTGCTGGCGTACGAGCGGCGTCGCAGCTTTATTCAATGCTGGGGCTGCGATCCAGGTCAGGGGTGCTGGGGTGCGCGGCGTGCACAGGTCGCTAGTGAGTGCGCGCGCTTGTCTGATATCGAGCCGGACGGCGGACTTTTGTTCGGGCGTGCTCGTGGCATCCAGAAGGAGGGCCCGCGCGCGTTGCTGGACGGCATGGACGTGCTCGCGGCGGGCGAGATTGTCGGGCAAGGCTTGCGCGGCGCGGATGTCTTGTTGGGCTTGAGCCGAAGGTCCGGATTCGGGCATGCCGCACAGTAAACCGCGGGGCTGTGCCGCGCGACAAAGGCTGCGAGGTTTCGCCATGTGTCGGCATGCGGTGGCGACGGCTCGAATATGCCGCGATGAAAGGGCACGGGGAACTTCAGCGCCACACAAGGGACCGTTCGAATGTAGTGTCTAACTTCCGGTTTGGATATTCAGAAGTCGTGCTCGGGACCGGCGAGGCCTTGCTGGTGGTCGTGTTGTTCGAGGGCGAGGCGTTCTCGGGCGCGGACAATTTTGCGTAGGGCATCGGCGCTGGGGTAGCCGAGTTCTTCGACCAGGGCCGGTGTGGGGTTCAGGAGCAGGCTCCATCCGGGTTTGCGGCCGCGGGCGGCCATGCGTTGTTCGGCCGCGGCGGCTTTGGCTTTGGCTTCGGGGCTTTGGGCGGCCATGCGCAGCTCGAGGGTGAGGGCTTTAAGTTCTGCGTCTTTTGTGGCCAGTTCGTCGGCGTGTTCGAACGGTGCTGGGGGGTTGGTTACAAAGTCGTCGAGGGCGGCCTGGTCGCGGTCGCGTTCGTGCTGCAGTCGTGCGTGGTGTTCGGGTAGGCCGGTGTAGAGGTTTTCCACGCGGCGCAGCAGTCCGAGTTGTTTGGGGCCGTTGACGTCGGAGCCTGGACCTGCGCCGGTGGATAACAGTTCAAGGCCGGAGATTTCTGCGGTGCGCGACGGCACGGCTAGTCGTAGTAGCAGTTGGTCGTGGGTGAGGTCGCGGGCGGCCAGGATGTCGATGCCGTAGATGGTGGCGCCGATGGGTTCGAAGCGGCTGGCGCCGCGGTCTTTGCCGGCGGTGTAGGCGCGCCGGCAGGCCGCAGCCAGTGCGTGGGAGGCGGGGACGCGCTCGGTGTAGGTGGTGTCTGCGACGGTCAGCCGTGGTGGCCCGCCGGCGGAGGCATGCGCGGCGGCTGCCCTGGCGAATGGAGTGAGCTCGTCGATGGCGCGTTGTTTGTTGGGAATCGCGCGCTCGAGCACACTGACTTGCCAGTCGCGGTTGCGCACCGATTGACTGTGTGCGCGCTGCAGGGCGGTGAGGCGTTTGACGGTGTCGTCGAGTTCAACTTGGTGTATGTAGCGCGGGTCGCCGGTGGCGATGGCCTTGGTTTCTGCGGCGGCGGTCCCGATGTCACCGCCGGAAAGGTCGTCGATCTCGATATCGAGGACCTCGTTGCGGCGCATCTGTTCGATGAACAGCGTTTTGGCTTGGACTTTTTGCCACATGACGGTGTCGTAGGAGCCTTCGGTGACGTAGATGAAGATGTCGATGCCGTCGAGGTTTTGGTTGCCTTGGCGCTGAATGCGGCCTTCGCGTTGTTCAAGGTCGCGCGGGCGCCATGGCACGTCGACGTGATGCAGGGCGGCGGCTCGGGCTTGCACGTTGACCCCGGCGCCGATTTTCTCGGTGCTACCGATCAGCACTGAGACGTCTCCCCTAATGCACTGGGCGAACAGCGTTTTGATCTCTTGAAGATTTTTTGCCTCGTGGACGAAGCGGATCGCGGCTGCGGGCATGCCGCGCGCCACGAGTTCGTCTTTGATCGCCTGATAGATGGTGAACTGGGCGGGGTCTTTGGATGGGGTGCCGCGGTCGCAGAACATGATCTGCAGTGCCCCGGTGCCGGCCGGCGCGCCGGTGTCGGGATGGGTATAGGCGCGATGCGCGTGGCGGTAATGGACACGCATGGCTGCGTCGGCGACTGCGCAGGCGCGGCTGTGTCGGGGTTTGGGCAGGTGGGCCAACCGTGGATCCAACGACACGTTGCGCCCGTCGTTGCTGATTTTGAGTGGGTTGTCGCGTCGGGGATTGCGTGAGTCGAGATGATCGAGGCGGTAGCCCAAGTCGGTAATGAAGTCGACGACTTCGATGTCGGGGTGCAAGCTGATGATTTGGCGTTGCCCGGTGCGAAGCGGCGGCAGCTCGACGGGGACTTGGTCGCGGGTGACGACGTCGGTGTAGACCGAGGACAGCGCCAGCAGGGCGGGCAGGTTGGTGAACTTCCCTACTCGCGTGACGGGCCGCAGCTTAGTGCCCGTGGTGTTGACCTCGATGGTGGTGGTGGTCGCGGTAAACGCCGCACCCCAGTCCCCCAGGTCAGCGACCCCGGCGTGCTCTAAAAGGTCTGGCCGCAAGTAGGTTTGCATGACCCATAGCTCGCCTAATGAGTTGCTGATCGGTGTGCCGGTGGCGAAGGTCGCGACCCGTTCGACAACCCGGTGCGCGGGAATGCCTTTGGCCAGCGCCTCGTCGCGGCGCCGCTGGCGCAACACGGTGAGTTTGAGGGCGAGGTCCTCGGCACGTTGCGATGCGTTGGGGCACGATAATTCTTCAATGTTGCAGGTGCGGCCCAAGTTCTTGTACGTGTCGGCCTCGTCGATCATCAGATAGTCACAACCGGATTCCTCAAACCGCAACCCAGTGTCTTTGGTGTTGGCGGCTACAAGTTTTTCTAGCCGCGCCTTGGCGCTTTTGATGGCGAGTTCGATGCGCTTTTTGCTGCGGTCGGCTTCGGCGGATTGGAGTTGTTCGCGCAATGTATCGAGCTGGTTTTCGATGTAGTCGACGCGCATATCCGTGGAGACGTTGATCGCGGTGAACGCCGACTGCGGGATGACAACGAGATCCCAATCACTTGAGGCGGTTTGGGCGATGAAGCGGCGCCGTCCATCAGCGGTGGTGGCCGCTGAGCCGAGCAGAATCTTGGCGGCCGGATACCACTGTTGGGCTTCGCGGCCAACTTGTTCGGTGATCGCATTGGGTACCACGAGCCAGGGTTGGCGTACCAACCCCAGGCGCCGCAGTTCCAGCGCTCCAGCGACCATGCTTCCCGTCTTGCCCGCTCCGACAACATGATCCAAGAGAACGGCGGGCTCGGAGATGATGCGCGCGGCGGCGTTGCGCTGGTAGAAGTGCGGCGTGAAGTGATCCGACATGCCAGGAAAACGCATGTGTGAGCCGTCGTAGGCAGGCGCGCGCCGCGAGTTGAAGCGCCGGTTGTATTCGGCGACCAGGGTGTCGCGGCGGGTCTCGTCAGACCACAGCCAGCGGGTGAATTCCTCGCTGATTTTGGCCATTTTGGCTTGGGCGGCGAAGGTGGCCTGCAGGTCGAGGACACCGTCGTCGTTGTTGACGAGGACGGCTTTGGAGTTGCAGGCGGCCTCGAGCAGGCTGACCGCGTCGCAGCCGCGTCGGTCGGTTCCCCATTCGTCGGTCATCAGCCGGCCGTGGCGTTTGTAGGAGGCAACGTCGACGACCCAGCGCCCGCCGATGTGTTCGGCGACCACACCGGTGGCGTCGAATGTTTTCTCGGCGAAGGCGGCGACGACTTGGGCCGGGATCCACGGTGCCCCGGGGCGCATTTTGATGTCTTGGGCTTCACGCTGGGGCGGCAGCACCTGTTGCAGGGCGGCGGCGTAGTCGTTGTAGATCGGGTTGGTTTCGGCCGCATCGAGCGCGCGGGCGAGTTTGGTGCGCACGTTGCCGGACAGGGCACTCACGGCGGGGACGAGTTCGTCGGGGTCGTCGAGGCTGGGATAGACCAGTCCAGCGATCAGGTCACGGGCGTCGTCGACTTCGACTTCTAGCAGGTTGGCGATTAGGTCGACGTCGACGCGCTGGGTGCGGTCCAGGCACACCGCCAACGCTTCTTCGGGGGTGTCGGCGGTGGCGCGCTCCAGCGGCGGGGTGAGCAGGTCGGTGGAAAAGATGGGCGATTTCTGGGCGGAGCCGGTGTCTTCGTCGAAGATTTCCAATGAGGCGACCAGTGCCCATCCGGGGTCGTGGCGCATTCCGCCGTCGAGGTGACGCCGCTTCTTGTAGGGCGCGGGCGCTTCGGAGGCCTCGGTGTCCCATTGCGCGGCGACGTCGTCGGGCACGGGCCCGGTGTAGGGGCGCTCGGGGGTGCCTTCGGCGGTGCGCCAGGCGGTTTCGGCGGCGGCCAAGCGCTGATCGTGGCGTTCTTGGGTGACGGTGGGATAGACCCAGGTGAACCGGTTGAGGGGGCCATGCTGGCGCACGTAGTTGTCGTAGAGGGTGTTGAGGTGTCCGCGGAGCTGGTCGCGCTCGGCGGCGGGCTGGCCGTCGCGTTGGGAGGCGATGAGGCTGACGGCGACGTCGCGCAGGCCGATGAGTTCGCGGGTTTCTGCTAGCAGCGTTTTCGGGGTTTTGTGGGGTTCCCATTGGTGTCCGGCCCAGTATTCGATGCCGCGGTTGGCCTCGCTGTAGCGCAATGTGTAGAGCGGGGTGTCCTCACCGCGGTCGGCCGCGGTGATCAGGCCGGGGTCGAAGACGTCTGCGGAGACCTCGGTGAGTTCAGCCGGCGTGGCGGTTAATCCGAGCCCGTGCTTCATGGCCGAGTCGATGAGCAGGTGTAGCCGGTCGTGCAGCTGCTCGGCGAGCTCGGTGCCGCTGGTGCCGCTGGTGCCGCTGGTGCCGCGCACGACGAGTTGGTGGGAGCCGTTGAGTCCGCGGCCCAGGTGCATCTGGCCGAGCACGTTGTGGGGGTTGGCGACGAAATGGGAGTTGATGTGCAGGGTTTCGCCGGCGCCGGTGTCGGGGTCGGTGAGTTCGATGGCTTCGGTGTTGATCCAGGCGGGCAGTTCGTCTGGGGAGGGGGTTCGGGGATCGCGGCGGCGCAGGATGAGCAGGTCGGTGACGACCTCGGTGCCGGCCACCCGCGTAAACGCCTTCGACGGGAGCCGGATCGCGCCGATGAGGTCGGCTTTGGCCGAAATGTCACGCCGGGCGACCGATTTCGCCGCATCCAGGGTGTAGCGGCTGGTCAGCACAGCCACGTATCCACCGGGGGCAATCAGCGCGAGGGATTTGACGATGAAGTGGTTATGGATGGAGTGACGGGCGGGGTTGTGGGCGGGGTCGGTGACCGCGTAGCGGCCGAAGGGGACGTTGCCGACGGCGGCGGCGAAGCTGTTTTCGGGGACGTGAGTGGATTCGAAACCTTCGTGGCGGATCTGGGCCGATGGGTAGAGCAGGGCGGCGATGGCTGCGGTGGTGGCGTCACTTTCCACACCAACCATGACTGCCTCATCGGGGGCGTGAGCGATGAATGTTCCTGCTCCGCAACCTGGTTCGAGGACCTTGCCACCGCTAAACCCGGCCCGACCTAGTGCTTCCCACACCACGGCGGCGATGGCGGGATCGGTGTAGTGGGCGTTGAGGATGGAGGCCTCTGCCTGGCGGTATTGGTCGCGATCGAGCAACTCGGCCAGGGTGTCCCGTTCGGCGGTGAGGTCGCTGGCGCGGGGGTCGAACACCTGGGGTACCGCACCCCAGCCTGACCAGGTGGCCAGGACACGTTGTTCGGCTGGGGTGGCCGGCCGCTGCGCGTCTTGCAGGGCGCGCAGCAGCTGGACGGCGGCAATGTTGGCGCGGATGCGTGCTTTGGACCCCGATGGCACCAGGGTGTCGAGGCTTGCCGGAAAATCGGTGGGGCTGGTGAATTCTTCTATCCGCTGCTCGGCGGCCGGAGTCGGTTCGTCTGATACAGCCGGGCTTTGTACGGTGCCCGCCGGCGGGTCGATTGGCTGGTGGGCTGGTGTGCGCGGGTTCGGCCGCGGCAGCGGGGCGCCGCCGGGGTCAATCGAGCGCGGATCGGTGGGCTGATCGGCCTCATCGAACAGTGAGGGCTGGGCGTTTACCGCTCGGGTATGCCGTCGTCGCGCAGATCGGTGTAGACCATCTGAGCCAGCGTGCTCGTGAGCGGATCGTCCGGGCCGCTCGGTAGGGGCAGGCCATCCTCGGCCCGGGCGGCTAGCAGGTATCCGGCCTTGATCCGAAACACCGCCGAGTAATTCGGGTCCGGCCACAGATCCGCGATCAGCGCCTCGATGTTCTGGCTGGGGTCGCTGCGATACTGGGGCCGGGTCCAGCGTTGATCCCAGGGCACCTGACTGCGATCGGGCGCTGGGTCGTTGTGCTCCCCCCACAGGTTGCTGGGCTGGCCGTCCTCGGTCGGGATCTGCTCGTAGAGCTCGTTGTTGAGCACGATCTCCATCGCCTGGCTGCGTGCGGTGTTCAGCATCCCTGCCTTGGTCAGGTAATCCGGATGCTCGCCGCGGCTGCGGGTCCACGCCCCTACCGCCTGGGCGCCCATCTCGGCCGCCAGCTCGGCGACCTGGTAGCTGATCCTGGCCGCCTGGCTGTCCAGGAATGTCTCGCGTTGGGCTGGGCTCCACTGCGGGGGCAGCTCGAGCGGGCCCGCGTAGGCCTCCGCCACGATCTGGCGTATCTCTGGGCTCGTCACCACCACCGTCCCCGCCGAAGATGTCGAACAGACCCGGCTGGTGTGGATCTGGCCGCGTCCTCCGTGCCATATTGTGCGCTCCGATCGGCTCGAGTCGGGGTCGGGGTAACCGTGGTTAGCCATAAACTGGCGCAGCCGACGCTCAGCGACCCGTCTTCGTGCCGCAGCCGAGCGTGCATCGGGGGAGGTCATGTCGTTGTGCCGCAGTCGAATAATGTCGGGGTGAAGATCTTCCGGTTGGACCACGAGACCTCGGTACGCGCCGCGTAGGCGCCGCTTTGCGATGTGGCAGATAGGATTTCGACTCGGTCCCAGTCGCGCAGCTCGATGTCATACAGGGTGTTTGCGCTCATTGGGTTGCCTTTCGGTTACTGGGATCGGGGGCAACTGCCTGGTGGTGCAACCATGGGGGCACGATTTGCGCCAGTGGCGGTGCGGATGTGAATGCTGCAGGAGGTCAGCTGCCGGACAAGGCGCAAGTTGTGACCAACCTTGCCTAGTGCGCGCGCATAGTCATCGGGGTTGACGTAAACGCGGATGCGGCGCTGTTCAGGGTTGATGACTTCGGCGATCGCAGACTTGATTCCCAGTGCGTTGATCACGTACCTGGCAGTGTCGCTGTCGTAGGCGATGATGCTGACATGTTCGCCGCAGAGGCGCTTTTCGACGTCGGCGATACGCAGGCCGCCCCACCCGATACAGACGGCGACCGCGTTGATCCCGCGAACACGTGATCGGACCGCGACTTTAGCCAACAGTCCGGGCTCGCGTGCGACCGCAATGATTTCGACGGAGCCGTTGGCCAGTTCGGGCACCCGAGCTGTCAGCGCCGCTCGAACGGGACATGTGATCATCGGATGGCGCCCTTTCAACGTGGCGCCGGCTGGCCGTCCGAGGCGCTGAAAGCGGCTTCCAGGGCGGCGATTTCGCGGTCGGCGGGGTTGGCGGCCGCCGTCCAGGTGACCTCGCGGCCTTCACGGCCACCGCGGGTCAGCAGGCCTTGACGCTCAAGGCCGCACAGCACCCGGTAGATCTGCTCGTGGATCGGGGCGCAGGATATCGCGACCCCCGCGACCGGCACGTCAGGCGCGTGCAGGCGCAACTGTGCCGTCGTGAGGGGCCGTTGCGCGATGCGGAGTTGGGCGAGCAGGTCGTCGCGCAGGACGCGGGTGGCTGCGCTGCTGCTAGGCACTGGCCTTCTCCCTTAGCGTCGCACTTGCCCTGGACGCGGGTTTAGCCGCTTGTCGGCGGCGCAGGTCGCGCTGGGTGGCCGCGAAGTGCACGGCCTGACGGATTTGCAGGGACCGCAGCCGTAGCGCTGGGGGTTGGTTTCGGTAGCGGGCGATGACCTCGCGTAATTGCGCTCGAGCGGCCTTGAGGGCGGCGACGTCACGGGCGCCGGGCATGGCCACGCTCGCCCACACCCCATCGGTAGCGCCAAATCTGAGGGCGTTCTGGGCGCAGGCGACGATGATGGGGCAGTTGGTGCAGATCGCTGCCGACTCTCGCTCCCCGCTATATCCCCTGAACCAGGTGTCGGGGTCTTCGTACTCGCACAGGCCGGTGTCGGCTCGCAAGGGTCGGATGGTGGTCACGGCGCTCTCCATTCCTAATTATACCTGTGCATCATATTGTGTATGTTGTGTACTGACTACGTTTATAGCTGCTCATGCGCTGATAGGCAACATCAGTGCAGATGAAGGTTTCGGCAGAGTAAGTCGACACAGTTCAAGGGCGTACAGCGTATTGGCACCCCTGCGCATCTGCTGCGCGAAACCATGCTTTTCTGCCTTAAACAGGCTATTTCTGTGCATCTCTCGCGTGGCACATCTGTTGGGATCCCGTGTCCGACCGTGGCTGAACGTGGTCAACTTCTATAGTTAACTTGCAAGTATCCGAGAGGTCGTCGGTCGACGACGGCGGCGACGATGGCGAAGGACACGGTGAGCACCAAGGCGACTCCACCTGGCGAGAGCCCGCTAGAGCGGGTCGGCAAGGCCGTTGCCGACCGCCGAGTCGAAGTTGGGCTGGAAACGCAGCGAGAGCTAGCTGACGCGGCGAATGTGTCGCTGAACACGGCCGCGTTGCTTGAGCGCGGCAAGTCATTTCCTCATCGGATCAACCGCGTGAAGTTCGAAGATGCCCTGCAGTGGCCGCGCGGCACCCTCGATGCGCTACGCCGCGGTGAGCCCATCCCGCAGACCCAACCGCGCCCGGCAGCGGCGCTCACGGCGCAGCCCTCGTTCGAGTCGGTGTCGACCGATCCGCGCACCACGTTGCAGGCCTTGGGAATCGCTAAGGCGATAGCGGCGATATCTGCGATATGCGCACAGATTCTGGTGCGCCACAGCAACAGTGCACAGGCGAAGGCAACGCTGCGCGACCTCGACGATCAACTGTTGCAGTTAGAGTCGCTCATTGTCGCGAGTCTGCCGCACGTGCGCGGAAAGTCGTTTAGCGAGACCATGTCGGCGCTGACCGAGCTGCACGAGTATCGCGACGTCATCCGCGACGCCGCCGGGGACGCGCAGGCCTCGACCGAAACTGCTACGCCATCGGCCGGCGCGCCACGTACGAGGCTGGCATCGGCGAAATCCTGACCGGCACACCGGATTGCTGGGCTTCTACGCACTGCGTTGGGCTGATGGCGAGCATGACGTGCCCTGCTTCGGGAAAGATCAGGTCTCCGGCTTCGACGTTTCCATGAGCTACCTTGGCGCCCTGGTGAATCTGGGTGTATGTGTCGGGACCCAAGGTGATGCCGGCCTGAGCGTAGGACCAGTGAACCAGGCCGGAGCAGTCAAATTGGTTGGGCCCCTTGGCCCCCCAGACATAGGGGCACCCCAAGCGGGTTAGTGCGGCTTTGACCGCGATGCGCGCTAATGGCCCTCCCCCAGCGATCGCGGCGTCGTGGTCACCGGCGAGTTCGGGGTTGGTGTGGTGGTGGTTTCGGGTAAGCCCGGACAGGGCGGTGTCGAGGCCGGGGATAGAAAGTGGGCTGCCCACTCCCCCGCCGGCGGCGCCCAGGCCGCCCATCGGCATGCCACCGGTCATGGCGCCGGCGCCCATCGGCATCGCGCCCATCCCTGCGCCGTAGCCGCCGGCACCTCGCCCGATCAACGCCGCCAGCTCCATATTGCGCCGCTCACAGATGCGCAACAGGGCCTTGGCCCGATCCAGCTGGCTTTGCAAATGCGTCACCAATTCCCGCTTGCCTGCCGGGGTTCCGGTGGCAGGAGCGATCGCGGCCACCCCCGAACGGGTATCGGTGATCACCCCATCCATGCCCCCGCCACCCGCGGCAGCAGCCTCTCCCACGCCGGTCAGCGGCGGGCCGGTCCCCGCGTCGGCGGCGATGGTGTGATCCAGGGAAAATAGCTGCCCAGTGTTGGCAACGCCGTACCCGGTGGCCGCCGCACCACCCCAGCCTGCGGCGGCGGCCTGTCCCGCGCCTGCCACAACCTGGCGACCCGTCACCAGTCCCGACGTTGATGACCAACCCCCGTTAATCATCGGCGCCGCCCCGAAAAGCCTGCGCGCATCGCCCAATACACGGCCAGCCTCAGCCACCACCTCATCGAGCGACATACCCGGCAGTATCACCTAAACCGCGCCCACGCGGCTATCACCAGCACCAACTTCGCCGCTCAGTAACCCTTCGGCGGTCGTGTGGGATCGGCCTGCTGGATGTTGGCTGCCAGATTCGACGCGTCAGCTGCGACGCAATAGCGGCCGCGGGCGTAGTTGATGAACGCGCACGCTTCGGATACGTCGTCGAATCGGCTACTTGCTGTGCCCGGCTGGTGATACTGCCGGAACGTTGCACCGGTGAATTGGAACGACCCTCCGCTGGGATCTCCCCTCTGCGCGTTGGCATCGGTGTGGTTTATGGCGTCGTTGCGGTATCCGGATTCACGTTTAGCCACCAGCATCATCCCGGCTTCCCACCGGGCACGTGCTACGGGATCATGAACGCCTTCGATGTCGAGGGCTTTGCGGATCGCCGCGCGGACGCGGTCGGCCCCTGGACCTGCGGGCTCGGCGGCCAGGTTCAATCCCTGATCCGGCTCGGGGTTGGTGTGGTGGTGGTTTCGGGTAAGCCCGGACAGGGCGGTGTCGAGGCCGGGGATAGAAAGTGGGCTGCCCACTCCCCCGCCGGCGGCGCCCAGGCCGCCCATCGGCATGCCACCGGTCATGGCGCCGGCGCCCATCGGCATCGCGCCCATCCCTGCGCCGTAGCCGCCGGCACCTCGCCCGATCAACGCCGCCAGCTCCATATTGCGCCGCTCACAGATGCGCAACAGGGCCTTGGCCCGATCCAGCTGGCTTTGCAAATGCGTCACCAATTCCCGCTTGCCTGCCGGGGTTCCGGTGGCAGGAGCGATCGCGGCCACCCCCGAACGGGTATCGGTGATCACCCCATCCATGCCCCCGCCACCCGCGGCAGCAGCCTCTCCCACGCCGGTCAGCGGCGGGCCGGTCCCCGCGTCGGCGGCGATGGTGTGATCCAGGGAAAATAGCTGCCCAGTGTTGGCAACGCCGTACCCGGTGGCCGCCGCACCACCCCAGCCTGCGGCGGCGGCCTGTCCCGCGCCTGCCACAACCTGGCGACCCGTCACCAGTCCCGACGTTGATGACCAACCCCCGTTAATCATCGGCGCCGCCCCGAAAAGCCTGCGCGCATCGCCCAATACACGGCCAGCCTCAGCCACCACCTCATCGAGCGACATACCCGGCAGTATCACCTAAACCGCGCCCACGCGGCTATCACCAGCACCAACTTCGCCGCTCACGCCTCCCAGCGCTCCCAGCTGTGAGCGTTGCCGTGGGGTGCGTTTGGCTTTCGGCTCGCCGGTGTTGACGCCGACAACCACCACCTGCGATATCGAACGGTGCCACCGAAACCGCTTGACGCCCAACATAATTGAGTGTGGCTGAGCGTGCAGTATGCCACGCCACCTCGATGGATGGGTCAGCTTTCCACGGAAAACTGACCCTCGCGATGCTATGTGAGCAACTTCCTGAGCTGGCCGACCAGTGTCCTGGCTCCTTTATCGCCAAGTTGATCGCGCAACGCTATCGCCAGGGCGCGTGGATCCGCGTCGAACTTTCGAAGCGCCCGCGTCACCGAGCGCAGCGGCGGCGCCGTTGGTTCGTCTCGTGCCGCCGAATCCGAATTGCCGTCTTCGGTTTCATTGGCGGTGTTGGCCCCTTCACTGCGCCGGCCGCGAGCGGCCTTCCACCGGGCCACCTGCTGTGCGAGCGGAACCTGGGCAAGTGAACGCGCTTCGCGAATCGCCAGATCGCCCCTGCGGGTGGCTTCCTGAAGATCGGGTGCCAGTTTGAGTAGCGCGCGCCGATGTGACACCCACGTCTTGCTCTTACGAAGATGTTCGGCCGCGGCGTCAGCGCTGCCGTACTCCCCCACTAGCCTCTCGACAGCTTTGGCTTCCTCGATCACGTCGAATCCCGAGCGGTCGACGTTCTCGGAGATTACAGCCGTGAGCAGCGTTGCGCGATCATTGGCGAGTTCGTCTTTGATCACGATGTCGAGCTCGGGTCGGCCGAACTTGTGCGCGGCGGCCAACCGCCGGTTGCCGATGATTACTACCCACCGCGCCGAAATCGTGGTCTCGGGGTAGATGTTTTGAAATGCTCCTCGGGTGACAACAACTACGGGCTGTAGTTGGAAGTCAACGATGGAGGCCAACTCGTCGAGGTCACCGACCGAATCGCGCGGGTTGTGTGGGTTGCCGACCAGGTCTCGTAGAGCCACCGACCGCGACAGGCCCGACCGTGGGGCGACGACGGGAATCTTCGCGTTTCCGTCAACAGATGAGTTGTCGCCAACAGCATCGACGAGATCATCGAATGTCTTGACACCACCGCGCCCCATTACCGGACTCCTACCATGTTCAGTTCGTCGGCGAGCTTGTAGAAGTCAGCCGCCGCGTTGGCCGCCGAGCCACTCTTCTTGTACTGGGTGACCACGACGCCCTCGCTGCAGGCATTCGTGTGAATCTTGTAGTGCCGCACTACCGTCTCGGCTAAGGGCCATCCCTGTCCGCGAATGAACTTCTGCGTTTGCTTTAACCAGTGTTCGCCATCGCGCGGGTCCCAATCATTGATGAAGACCCGGTAGGGGATGTTGCGCGGTTCGAGAAGCTTACGGATCGTGCGCGCGGTTGGGTCGAAGCACATCGGCGCCGGCAGCACCGGGACGATCGCTTCGGCGGTGACGTCGAGGACGGTCCGCAGTGCATCGGCGGAGTATCCGTCACCTAGACCATCTCGAGAGGAGTCCGCGTCGAGGTCGAACCAGCCGGCGGTATCGACGTAGACCTCGACAATACCGGGCAGGTTGTTGAGCTGCTGCAGCCATTCGAGGGGATCGTCGTGCGCTTGGACAAGATGGAAGGGGAGTGCGTCGACCCGGTTGGCCCACCATTTTGCCGACCCCTGCGGGTCTATCGAGACCGCAGCCACCGGCGAGAACGCGTCGGGCTCGAGATATGCGGTCAGTTTTTGGGCTCGTACGGCGGCCAGATTGACGGTCGCGGTGCTCTTGCCGACACCGCCTTTTTGGTTCAAAACAGTGACAACTTTAGTCATGGGGAGAAGACCTTGGTGCGCTTGGGCCGCGGCTGCGGCCCACTCCGGGAACCGGCCGCCAGGAAATACGTCGCTGACCGAACGACCGCCCCTCAGACACGCTGAATTGTGCATTACATCTCGCCAGTTTTCCGCGGAAAACTGCCCAGATCCAACCGGAGATCGCATGCCGTCTTTCGCGCCTTCCCGGTCCGTCAATCACATCAGCGAGTCCATGACTTGCGTCGATTGACGAGCGACAGGCCAGTTTTCCGCGGAAAACTGGACATGCCGGGCTCAGATCATCACCCCAAAAGTCACGCGATTCCGCCGCGGCAGTGAGTTGTGCGCGCGCCTCATCGACTCGCCGCTCCCGATGGCATCCGGCCACATCATGACGTTGGCCGGCAGCCGCCGCCGAGAGGGTGACCACTTCCTCGGGCACTCGTGGATCGGGGCGTTGATTGCGCCGGGGCCCCGCACGACGTAGGAGTCGAACCGGCGGCATCCGCTGGCATGCACAACCGGGTCCACCCACAAAGCGCCCCCATAGTCGTTCGCACGTGCACCGACGCTTGACGACCTCACCGACACCGTCGGTCGACGGTTCACGGCGCACCAGCACCTAGTGCTTGTGCCGCCACGTTGTTGGGCACGCCACCGCCGACCTCTCGCGCGGCGGCGTCTACCGAACCTAGTGCTTGCGCCGCGGCGTCGGTGGCTGCGCCACCGCCGGCTTCCGGCACCGCGCCCTCTCCTGCGCCCCGCGCCGCGCTGCCTTCCGCGCCTAGTGCATCCGCGCGTGGCGCTGCCTGCGCGTCGGCAGACTTCAACACCGCGCGCACCTCACCGACTTTGACTCCCGCCAGTTCAGCGATCGCAGTGAGGCTTTCACCACGGCCTTGCATCCGGGCCACCGCTGTCGCGCCAGCCTGGCGGTGTTCGTGACGGCGCCGCTCCCCCTCTGCGCGTATCTCGAGGATACGGTTGCGCTCCCACTCGTCGACGGCGACCAGCCGCCCAATCTCGACGAGAAACGACGCAGCGTCATCGACATTTTGACGCTCACGCTCCAGACGTGCCTCGTTGGCCTTATGCTGCGCCTCCCGGACACGCTTGCGCGCCGCCGATTTCGAATTGATGTTCACCACGTGGGAACCATAGGACACACCCATCGTCGCGCTCTACCAACCTGACCAACATCATCTGTGTCCCCATTTGTCCGCACCCACTGTCGCCAAATCAACTGCCCACCAATGCAACACATCCGCACCGATCCGCACCACTCACCACAACCACCTGTCCGATCCGGGAAACGGTCGGGTGCGCTCGTTCACGCGCTACGACACACTTATGCCAACGAGACCCGTACCACAGCAGCCTGAAACCCGCTATCTGCACTGGTCGGCACGCGGTGGTTTCGCTTGGTGTGCGATGGCGCTATATGACCAGCTCAGACACCCCTTCTGGACCTCAACCAGAAGGGCTTGACCGCTCTCCTAAAGCCGGTCTCGCAGATTCGACCCCCTGACCGCACTCGACGGTGCATTTCCGATCGAATGTCGCACTGCTGGTAGCGGGAATCGAGAACTATGCCTCATGATCTCGGTATGACCTGCCGGCCAGTACCAACGGCGGGAGACGGGGTTGGAGACGATGACTATAGAAAATGCGTCGGTCATGCTCACCGCTCATGAAGTTCGAGCAATGACCGGAGTTCCGGTCTCAACGCTGCATGATTGGGCGGCCAGGCGGGAACGTGGGATTGATGCGCCTGGTCCACATCACCTCAGGCTTAGCGATCGGCACCGTCGATGGTTACTGGATGACGTCAAAGATTGGCTGGAATCGACTCGGGTGTAGAGCGATTCGCCCTCACCCACGACTTAGCACAACCGCAAATTTTGAGCTAACGATCAAGCTTGCACACGCTCACTGCTGGCTGCAGGCACTGATCCTCAATTCCCCCAACGTCATTCCGGAGGAATCTTGGCCATAAAGCGCCGCGAGACGAAGGACGGCGTGCGTTATGACGTCCAATGGCGCCTACCGGATCGTTCGAAGCGCAAGAAGAGCTTCCGAACAGAGCGGGAGGCGCGCCAGTTCGAAGCAAGGCTCGTCACCGACAGCGCCGCGGGCGTCAGGGTGGACCCACGCGGCGGCAAAATCCTGCTCCGCAACGTCTATCGATCGTGGCTAGCCTCCCGACCCGACCTGAGCGCGAAAGTCCGCCGCGGATACGAAGACAACTGGAGGCTGCGTATCGAGCCACAGTTTGGTTCGTGGCCGATCGCAAGAATCGACCACGAGTCGATCCAACGATGGGTGAATGCCATGTCAGCGTCGGGTCTCGGACCGCGGACCGTGAGGTGGACGCACTCGGTCCTCAAGATGACCCTTGACCGCGCCGTCGAGGAAGACCAGCTCCTCGGCAAGAACCCCGCATCACGCACCAAATTCCCACCGATGCGGCAAGCCACACACGTCTATCTAACCGTCGGCGAAGTCGCAACACTTGCCCAAACATGCGGCGCTCAAGGTGACGTCGTCTTGCTCCTGGCTTACACAGGCCTACGATTCGGTGAACTCACCGGCCTCAATGTCGAGGATGTCGACCTGGGCGCTCGTCGAATCCGTGTTCGCCGGTCGATGACCCAAGTCGGCGGCAAACTCGTTGAAGGGAACCCGAAATCGCAAGCCGGCCGACGTTCTGTCCCAATCCCCGAGCGCTTGATGCCGGCACTTAAGGCGCGGCTCGACGCACGACCCTGTGGCGCGCCGGCGATCGCGTCGCCGAAGGGTTCCCGGCTGAGCCTGGAGAACTGGAAGCGTGCGGTCAACTGGCGGAAGTCTGTGACTGAGATCGGCCGGGACAACTTGCGTGTGCATGACCTACGGCATACCTACGCATCGCTGTCACGACGGGCCGGCGCCGACTTGCGACTCCTGCAAAAGGCAATGGGCCACGCATCAATCACCGTGACCGCACACACCTACGCGGATCTCTTCGACGACGAGCTTGACGACATCGCAACCGCGCTTGACTCGCTCGACGATACTTTTCGTGCGGGCCGCAGCTGATCCGGTTTGGCCCTGTTTCGTCCCATTTCTCAGGGATCGAGGTGGCGGCAAGGCTGTCTGGCAATCGCACGGGAAGGGAGACCCAATCGTTAGACCCCGGCCTCAAGCCAGGTTGGCGAGGCCGGGGCCATTCGACTAGAGCGCAGACCCGGAGGTCATCCCCAACGCTGGTCCCGAAGCCGTTTGTTTAACCGGCCGCATCGGAGCGCACTTCATCAAGTGTAAAGGACTCAAACCCAATTGAGCGGAGGCCACACGCCCCCGCTGAACACAGCCGACCCCGGGGTTATGCGACGGTCAAGTCCAGGGACGTGGTGTACGACGTCGTCGTGTGATTCTTCGACTTGGTGGTTTAGGCGGTCAGTGCCGCCGGGGTGTCCTCCTGTTCTGTTGATGGCGTGTGGTCGGCGCGGGATTTGCTGAGGACGTCGAGGCCGAGGTAGCGGCGGGATTCGGCCCATTCGTCGTGTTGTTCGGCCAGCACCGCGCCGACGAGGCGGATTAGGGCGTTGCGGTCGGGGAAGATTCCGACGACGTCGGTGCGCCGGCGGATTTCCTTGTTGAGTCGTTCTTTTATCCGGCCCTCGGGGGCGGGTCAACCCGTCGGGGTGGGATGTTCATCGATCGAGGCGCTGGAGGTGGTCGGTAAGGGCGTGGGCGACGCGGTCGTGGCGGGCGGCTTCGTCGGTCCAGCCGCGGCACTCGGCGTCGGTTCTGAGGGCCTGGACGTCGGCGAGTTGGTCGGTGAGCGTGTCGCGGAATTCGGGGGCGGTGACGTAGTTGTCGCAGGTTTCGCAGATGTTGGCATAAGGGCACGCGCCCGCGGATTCGTGGCGAGCGCAGTATCCGTGTGCAACGCGGGTTTTCAGCATTTCACTGTGCAGCCAGCCGACCTTGTCGGGCAGGATCGGTTTGCCGACCGGGGTGAGGGTGAACTGGCGGCGCATCTTGCCCATCGCTTCGTCGTAGGCCGCGCGCAGGGTGGGCGAGGCCAGGGTGGCGTAGCGGATCGTCATTTGTGGAGTGACGTGCCCGAGTAAGGACATCAAGGCCTGCAGACTCATCCCGGCGTTGGCGAGTTCGGTGGCCCAGGTGTGGCGCAACTGATGTGGAGTGACCATCAGGACGCCGCCGTCGGGACGGTGCAACCCGGCGGATTCAGCGGCGGTGAGCAGCCCGTTGCGCAGCCGGGTGTAGCCCAGGCGGCGTCCGTGCCGGGTGAACAGAAAGTCGGTGAGCACGCCGGTGCGTGGGTGCGGCAGCGGCCGGTGCGTGCCGCGGAGGGCGACCCACTCGTCGAGCGCGGCGAGGGTCGCGGCGGAGAGCGGGACCATGCGTTCGGTGGCGAGCTTGCCCAGTGGCACCTTCAGCCAGGTTCCGGCCGGTCCGTAGTCGATGATGCTGCCCAGTTCGAGGTCGAGCAGTTCCCCCGCCCGCAGGCCGGCACCACGCAGCACGGTCAGGCCGATGCGGGCGAACGGATCCTGCAGGTGGGCAACGGCGTTCATCACTGCCGCGTCCACATCGGGTGCTAGCGCGCGTGGCAACGGCTGGTCGAGTTTGGGGACGTCGGCGGCGAATACCAACCGCCGTGGTGGGGCCTGCGCCCAGCCCCAGGCGGTGATGTCGTCGAGCAGGTTGCGCAGACTGAGCACTGCCGACTGGGCCACCGCGGCCGAGACGGTGCGCCCGGCGCCCGCGGCGGCGCGCTGACCACGCCAGCCCCGGGTGCGATTCCATTTCAGGTAGCCCTCGATGCAGCTCCGGTCGAGTTCACGCAGGCTGATGACGTCGGGATGGTGAGCGGTGAGGTATTCGGCGAAGGGCAGCAGGTCGTTGATCAGCGACTCGACCGATTTGGGCCGCAGCACCGCCGCGCGCACGCCGATGTAGCGCAGCAACGTCTGACGGATCGGGTCGGGCATCTCCACCTCGGTGAAGCGCTGCTCGAGGCTACGGGCCCACCGCCGGCGTTTCGGCGCGGTGTCGATGACCGCGGTCTCGAACAACAGCTGCCGCAGGCTGGCCAGCCGCCCCCTGTATGCCCGCCGCGACGATGGCGGCACCACGGTACGTGACAGCGCGGCGTCGAAGTCGTCGAGCGCGTCGCCGGTCAGGTCGGCGACCATTCCGCCGTGGTGTGCCAGCACTACCGCCAGACATTCGCCGAGGACCGTCTCGACCCAGGAACTCCTCCAGCCCAACCGAATTCCCGCATTCCGCAACGCGGCGAATCCGCTCGGATCCCGGTCCTCCACTGCGCGGCCCAGCCCGGTCAACTGTTTGACCGCGGCCAGCTCGACGTCCAGCCGTAACCGGCCGGTGCCGATCGTGTGACAGATCAGCGGCCACGCCCCGGTGTCCCGTATCTCGGCGATCCGCTCGGCTGCCGGCAGCGTCATCCAGGCGTGCAGGTCGCGGTGGCGTGCGGTGAAGTCGCGAGCGATCCGAATCCGGTCGCGTACCGCCCGCCCGCTCAAACCCAGGGTGGCGACGTGGTCGAGATAATCCGCCACCACCTCGTCGGCGCCTACGGGTTGGCCGACCAACACCGTGGTCACTGCCGGGCTCCGGCCAACGTCGCACGAGCAGCACCGTATTCGGCGGCGAGCTGCTCGATCGACAAATGCACGTAGCGGGCCGTGGTCTCCGGCGAGACATGCCCCATCAACGCCCGCAACGCCAGCAGATCGATTCCGGCCGCCGACAATTCGGTGCCGTAGGTATGCCGTAAACGGTGCGGGCGGACTCTTGTGGCGCCAGAGGTCTCCCGGTGCCGACGGAACAGGCTGCGCAGCCCGGCCTCGCTGACCGGTGCACCGGTCGTCGGGCCGCGCAGCACTACGAAGCACTGCGGCGTCGCCAACCCCGGCGGCCGCTCCCATCGCAGGTAGGCGGCGAGCTCGGTGAAGAACGCCGCATCGACCGGGACATGACGTTCCTTGCCGCCCTTGCCGATCACCCGAAGCCGGCGCCGGCCCATATCGACGTCGGCGAGCAGCAGGCCACGCGCCTCGGCCGAACGCAGCCCTCCGAGTAGCATCACCAGCACCATCGCCCGGTCCCGGTGCGTTGCCAGTGTCGCCAGGAACGCGTCGACATCGTTGGTGGACAACGATTCCGGAAGACGCTGCGGCTGACGCACCAACCTACCGCCACTGCGTGCACGCCCGGGACCCAGATGACCGAGCAACCCCCGCTGCGACTGGCGCAGCCCCTGTCCCCGCCGCGGCGACGGCACCGGATTGTCGGTGCAGACACCGGTCATCACCAGATACTCGAATAACGCGCGCACTGCCGCGACCCGGCGGTTCACCGTCGAAGCTGCCGGCGGGGTCGACGAGCGGTGACCGCCGGTGGGCTGGTCCGTTCGGCGGACGCCTTGCCAGTCGATCCAGTCGAACACCAACGGCGCATCGACCGCGGCGAGCCCGACCGCTTGCTGGACGAGGAACCGGCTCAAATTGGCGACGTCGAATGCGTAGGCCCGCACCGTGGCCGCGCTGAACCCCCGTCCCGCCAAATGGTTGAGAAACGCGTTCACCGCGTCCTGCCCGTCCCAGTCGCCCTCCAGGACATATCCGCTGTCGCTCTTGAGTACCCGCATCGCCGCTCCGCCTTCCCCCACCGAGATGCAGACAGCATCCATCCGTGCTCAGCGCTTGTGCGTGAACCTCACGCTGCAGCCCGAACCGTGTCCCCGGAGAGCCGGTTAACGGATAGTGGGTTGTTGGACCAGATCTGCCGCCAAATTTGTTTGGGGAAGGCGGTGAAGGCGAGCAGGTCGGCGCGGGCGTCTTCGAGGTGGTCGGCGACCTTGGGGAGCTTGTCGGCCAGTGCGTCGATGATGCGGTCATATTGGGCTGCAACGGAACCGGCGTCAGGTTGATCGAAGACCGAATGCAGTAGTGTGCGTACCCACGGCCACGATGATTTCGGAGTGATGGCCATCAGGTTGGTGGCGTAGTGGGTGCGACACCGTTGCCACGATGCCCCAGGCAGGGTGGCGCCGATCGCGGCCACCAGACCGGCGTGGGCGTCGGAAGTGACCAGACGGACCCCTGATAGGCCGCGGGCGGTCAGCGACCGCAGGAAGGTCAGCCAGCCGGCCCCGTCCTCGGCGGTGGTGACGTCGATGCCCAGGATTTCGCGGTAGCCCTCGGCGTTGACCCCGGTGGCGATCAGCGCGTGCACGTTGACCACCCGGCCTGCTTCGCGAACCTTGAGCACCAGGGCGTCAGCAGCCATGAACGTGTACGGGCCTGCATCCAGTGGCCGGGTCCGGAACGCCTCGACCGCGGCGTCGAGCTCTTTGGCCATCACGCTGACCTGGGACTTCGACAAGCTGGTGATGCCCAGAGTCTCGACGAGTTTGTCCATCCGCCGCGTCGAAACGCCCAGCAGGTAGCAGGTAGCCACCACCGTGGTCAGGGCCCGCTCGGCGCGTTTGCGCCGTTCCAGCAGCCAGTCCGGGAAGTACGAACCTTGCCTTAGCTTGGGAATCGCCAGATCCAATGTGCCTGCGCGGGTGTCAAACTCGCGGTGCCGATACCCGTTGCGGGAATTGGTGCGCTCGCTGCTGCGCTGGCCGTAGCCGGCACCGCACACCGCGTCGGCTTCGGCGCCCATCAGGGCGTGAATGAAGGCGGCCAACAACTCGCGCAGCACATCAGGGTGCGTGGTGGTGAGTCGTTCGGCCAGCACGGCAGACAGGTCGATATCGTGGGCAATGGTCATCGCGTTGATTCCTTTGCTCGAGTGACTTTGGTCGGTCCCTCGAAGAATCACGCGATGACCTTCATTCATCCGGCTACGACACGCCGGTCATCACCGGCTCGTACACCACTCTGCTGGACGCAACTAGGTACTGGAATCGATAGCCTTTGGCACCGTGGTCTAGTACGGCCACCGGCGTAATTTAAGCGTCGCCGCCGGTTCCGCCATGCGACAGCGAAGCGTCGCGTGGCCATTGACGTCCGCGATAACAGCAATTCAGGCGAGGACATCGAGCAACCTCTCTCGATTAATCTTGACGAGTTCGACCGTGAAACGGTGCGCAGTCTCCGTCATCCCTGGGGCAGAAGCAAATAGGTCCTCAACGGTCCGCCGTTCAAGCGACAGTATCCGTTCACGCCAGTACTCGCGGGTGCTCGGTCCACAGAGTCTGATGGCGTCGCCTGCCAGGTCCACGAGTGTCTGCCAACGCGTGCCCTTGCGATGCTCAAATCGGCTCGCGTGCCCACGTTCTGCCCATTTCATCACTGTTCCGTCGCGTAAGTGCTCGGCGCGCAGTTCGTCGCTCAACGTAAAGCCGAGGCTAGCTGCGTGGTCGAAAGAGGGCTCGGATACGTCCGGCGGCGGCACAAGGACGGCCCAGTTGCGGTCGTGGCGATCTCCATGCGCGATCAACGCGTCAAACAGGAGATATCCTGCGAACGCATCGAAAGCCCGAAACGACGTAGGCATCGATGAGCCTGGCGGTGATCCAAACCGTGTGAGTGCCTGCCTGATAGAGCCGACATTGTATCCGCGCGCTTCAGGATCAGTCGGGTCGTAATCGATAACCACCTCTGGCATTAGCGCCTGCCCTGCCTGCAATTCCCACTCTGGCAATCGCACGTCTTCAACCAATGCGCCACGCACCCCGCCCCGAGTGGCTAGTTCGACCGTGGCCGCCGGCACTCCGACCAGCCGAGCCATCTCGCTTCCGAGCTTCTCCACAGTGTCTTCCCCGAGGGAACGATCGCGCTCTGGCCGTGCGGGTTTGAACAGCCAGGTACGCTCTCTCGACGGATGTTTGAGCCAGTCGTGCGGATGCTGGCCCTGGCTCTCGAGGCCAGCGACAGCCCAGTCGTCGGCAGCCACGACTGACCAGCGAACGGGCACGACGCAATTGTGCCTCGCAGGTGCTAGTGCAATCGCCACTGGCCACGCGCATGTCGCGTAGGGCTCCGCTCGAAGACAGCGGAGAGTCGAGGGGGACGGATCCGATACAGAGTTGGCAGCGACGGCACCTCGTTTTTGGCCCCATATTGGCCCCATCGCCGAGTCCGAATCGGTGATGACGAGTTCGTAGACAGAGCGAAAAGGGGCGCTGAAATGCACAGATACTTGGTGGCCAGGGGCGGGATCGAACCGCCGACCTTCCGCTTTTCAGGCGGACGCTCGTACCGACTGAGCTACCTGGCCGGAAGGCAGCGAGTGCCTCGCCGTGCTGGCGACCCTGACGGGACTCGAACCCGCGACCTCCGCCGTGACAGGGCGGCGCGCTAACCAACTGCGCCACAGGGCCTTGCTGCTGCTCCGCGTCACCGCGTCGCGTACCCCCAACGGGATTCGAACCCGTGCTACCGCCGTGAAAGGGCGGCGTCCTAGGCCACTAGACGATGGGGGCCAGAACCGAATCACTCCGGGGTACTCGCAACGTGGTTTCGTTGGGAGCCACGTCAGCTTAGGTCACGGTGTGCCCAATCCTCAAACGAGCCGGGTTTTCGGTCCAAGTATCCTGAATCTCCGCGGCCCCTATAGCTCAGTTGGTAGAGCTACGGACTTTTAATCCGCAGGTCCTAGGTTCGAGTCCTAGTGGGGGCACCACATCGCGCATGGCGCTCGCCGCGCGCGACCGATGACCGCTCATCGCCCGAGCGCAGCACTGCAGTACGTCACATCGGCGAAGGCCGCGGCGACGTCGTCGTCGGCGTAGGCGAATCCGTTCGCCGCGTGCAGCTCCGCGACCGTTGCCGAGGAGGTCTGCCAGCCGCGCCGGTTCAGGTGGTCGACGATATGGCTGCGCCGGCCGTGATAGACGAGGTCGTTGAAGTCGATCTCGAAACCGAGTTCGCTCATCCGGTCGTGGTGGGCGCGCCACCGCGGGTCGGCGAAAACCGCAGTGTCGGGCACGAATTCGAAAGCGAGGCGGCTGCCGGGCGCGCTGAGCGCGGTGATGTTGTCGAACAGCGCGTCCTGAGCTTCGTCCGGCAGGTAGACCACCAAGCCTTCGGCGCTCCACGCCGAGGGGGCCTGCGGATCGAATCCCGCGGCCTGCAGGGCCGAGGCCCAATCGTCGCGCAGATCGATGGCGACGGTGCGCCGCTCGGCGGTCGGCTCGGCTCCCAGATCGCCCAGGGTCAGGGTCTTGAACTCGATGACCTCTGGCATGTCGACCTCGTAAACGACGGTCCCGGCCGGCCAGGGCAGGCGGTAGGCGCGGGAATCCAGGCCCGACGCCAGGATCACGGCCTGGCCGATGCCGCTGCGGGTCGCGTCCAGAAAAAACTGGTCATAAAACCGGGTTCGGCAGGCCATTCCCTGCGCCATCCGCTGGGGATCGAACTCGGTGTCCCCCTCGGCCGCGATTTCCCCGTTCACCAGCCGGACGTAGACGTCGATCCCGACCGCCCGCACCAGCGGGGCGGCATACGGATCGTCGATCAACTTCGCGTCGGAGGACAGCGCCCGCTGGGCGGCCACCATGGTCGCCGTCGCCCCGACGCTTGTCGCCAGGTCCCAACGATCACGATCGGTGCGCGCCATGATGCCCCTTCAGTCGGGTCGGAAAAAGATAGATAATCTAGTTAACATCACGGACTCGGTGTGGCGGCCGACGGGGCTACTCTCCGACTTATCTGCTGCCGTCCCACTCCGGAGGACCCGTGACCGACTTCGCTCAACGAACGATCGAACTGGCTCGCCGCAACGTGGCCGAAGGCGGTCGGCCGTTCGCAACGGTGATCGTCCGGGGCGGCGAGGTGCTCGCCGAGAGCGCCAACCGGGTGGCCCAGACGAACGACCCCACCGCCCACGCCGAGATCCTCGCCATCCGCGAGGCCTGCGTGAAGCTGGGCACCGAGCACCTTGTCGATACCACGATCTACGTGCTGGCCCACCCGTGCCCGATGTGCCTGGGCTCACTGTATTACTGCTCGCCCCGGGAGGTCGTGTTCCTGACCACCCGCGACAGCTACGAGCAGTACTACGCCGATGACCGCAAGTACTTCGAGCTGTCCACGTTCTATGACGAATTCGCCAAGGACTGGGACCGGCGGCGCCTGCCGATGCGCTACGACCCCCGCCAGGGCGCGATAGAGGTCTACCGGCTCTGGAACGAGCGCAATGGCGGCCGGCGCCAGACGACGTTCGTCCCGCCGGCCTGAGCCGCTTGGCAGCCCCGCCGCCTTTCGCTAGTATCTGCGTATGCATGCAGGTAATAGCAAAGGGCGCCTCCCCGACGACCAGGCAGGCCTGGTGGTCGAAGTCTTCCGGATGCTCGCCGATGCCACCCGCGTGCAGGTGCTCTGGTCGTTGACCGACCACGAGATGTCGGTCAACGAACTCGCCGAGCACGTGGGCAAGCCGGCGCCGTCGGTTTCCCAGCACCTCGCGAAGTTGCGGATGGCACGTCTGGTCCGCACCCGCCGGGAAGGCACCACGATCTTCTACAGCCTGGAGAACGACCACGTCCGCCAGCTGGTCATCGACGCCGTTTTCAACGCCGAGCACGCCGGCCCCGGGGTTCCCGGTCACCACCGCGGTGACAACAGCCTCAAGGCGGTAACCGGATCGTCGCCCACACCGAACCGACACCGCAGCGCCAGCCGCTGAGCGAGCCGGAAGCACAAGGCATTTCACACAAGGAGGCATCACCGATGAGCGAAGAGCACACCCACGACGCGCCCCACGCGCACGAGCACCAGCACGGCGACGTGACGCACGCCCACGCGCACACGTCCCACGAGCATGACCACGTGGAGCACGAGCACTCCCACGCGCACGCCGACGGGACGCAACACAATCATCGGCACGTGCACCAGGCGGGACTCGAGGAGGTTCACGGTCACGCCCACGCCTAGGGCGGACGGCGACTCACCGAGCTCAGGGCACAATTGCCGTACTCCTTCACACCCCGCTCCGCGGGCTGCATCGTCGTACGGCTAAGACACCATCGGGCAGTAGTGCTTGGGATCCCCGCGCTCCTCGACGGGCGGCAGGTTGCGCGCCGGAGTTTGCACCAGCGGGGTATCGAGCGGGATTCGCCCGCTGGCGCGGTCCAAACCGGCGCGGGCTCGCGGGTGCTTACGGAATCTGCTTGGCACCAAGGCGAATACGAAACGAACCAGGTCGCCAAAACGCCGGTGCAGCCACTCGTCGCGGCGCGACCATTGGTAGCCCATCAGCTCCCGCACCGGAGGGTCGTACAGGCCGACCGTCAGCCACACGAAAAACGGGGCCATCAGTTTGCGCTGCATGGCCCACAAGGGATCCGGAATCCATTGCGCGAAAGGCGGTTTGGGCAACACGCTCAGATCGAGCACGGCACGGGCGGCCTCGTTGCTCTCCAGCACGTTGCGGCACATGTGGTCCCAGTAGGCCTGGAACTCCTCCCACGACTTCGGCACGGGCCGCATGCTCATGCCGTACATGCGGTACCACTCGACATGCTCGTCGAACAGTTGACGCTTCTGCGCCTCGGTGATCCCGCCACAGAACCGTTCGGCCACGTGAATGGTGCCCATGAAGAAGGTGGAGTGCGCCCAGTAGAAGACGTCGGGGTTCAACGCGTGGTAGCGGCGGCCCTGGTCGTCGACCCCCTTGATGTCGGTGTGGTAATCACGCACCTCGGCGCCGGTGACCGGTGCGCGGTCACCGTCGAAGACCACTCCCCCGATGGGATACAACGAACGCAGCAGACGCGGCCACCGCTCGCGGAAGAAGGTGGAGTGGTCGAGGACCGCCGCGCCCAGTTGGGGGTGCATGTTCTGCATCGATCCGGCCCACGGGCCCTGCAGCATGCCCCGCCAATCCCCGAAATACCGCCAGGTCAGGGAATCGGGCCCCAGCGGTGCCGGCGGCGCCTCGTAGCCCAGGGGCGATACCGGGCAGCCCGCCGCGACGCCGCTGGACCCGTCGGTCGGCCCGGCCGAACTCGACTGCTCAGGGGAGCCGGTCGCGTCGCTGGTCAGGGGGTGCGATGCGGACGTATCTTGAGTCACTATTGGATTCCTGTAGGTATCTAAATTTTTGACTACGGCCGTTGTCATTTTCAGCTTAGGAGCGATGTGCAGACGGGTCAACGACGGGGACGCTGGACCGGCGTCCCCTTGGAGAGTCGCCTCGCGCTTCGTCGTGACAACCTGATCAGCGCCGGCGTACAGCTGCTCGGCGGTTCCGGGGGACCGGCGCTGACCGTGCGCGCGGTGTGCCGCAAGGCGGCGCTGACCGAGCGCTACTTCTACGAAAGCTTCGCCGACCGTGACGAATTCGTCCGCGCGGTCTACGACGACGTCTGCACGCGCGCGATGAACACCCTGACGTCGGCGACGACCCCGCGGGAGGCCGTCGAACGCTTCGTCGAACTGATGGTGGACGACCCCGTCCGCGGGCGGGTGCTGTTGCTAGCGCCCGCGGTGGAGCCGGTGCTGACCCGGTCGGGCGCGGAGTGGATGCCCAACTTCATCGACTTGCTGCAGCGCAAGCTGTCCCGGATCGGCGATGCGGTGCTGCAGAAGATGATCGCCACCAGCCTGGTCGGCGGCCTGTCGAGCCTGTTCACCGCCTACCTGCACGGCCAGCTCGGGGCGACCCGCAAGCAGTTCATCGACTACTGCATCAACATGCTCTACATCACGGCGGCCCCGTACGTCCCCGCCGGAGAGCTCGGCAATTCGCAGTAACGGGTTTTCAATTCGGCCGCATCGGCAAGCCGTAAAACTGGGGGCTGATCGCGATGTCAAACCGTTATCAGCCACGCCTGATGAGGAACTTGCTGCTACCGAAGTACACAGATATATTGACTGCTACCCATCGACACAGATAACTGGAGGCCCTATGTCAGCCGAGCTGACAAACCTACAGCTGTTGCACGAACTCCAGCCGGCCGTCGAGAAGTACCTGAACCGGCACGAGAGCATGCACAAGAACTGGAACCCGCACGACTACATCCCGTGGTCGGACGGCAAGAACTACTACGCGCTCGGTGGGCAGGACTGGGAGCCGGGGCAATCCAAGCTCACTGACGTCGCCCAGGTGGCGATGGTCCAGAACCTGATGACCGAAGACAACCTGCCGTCGTACCACCGCGAGATCGCGATGAACTTCAGCATGGACGGCCCCTGGGGCCAGTGGGTCAACCGGTGGACCGCAGAGGAGAACCGGCACGGCATCGCGCTGCGCGACTACCTGGTGGTCACGCGCGCGGTCGATCCGATCGAGTTGGAGAAGCTGCGCATCGAGGTGGTCAACCGCGGCTTCAGCCCCGGCCAGAACCACCAGGTTCGGGAAGACCTGTTCGCCGAGAGCCTGTTCGATTCGGTAACCTACGTGACCTTCCAGGAGTTGGCGACCCGGATCTCGCACCGCAACACCGGTAAGGCGTGCAACGACACGATCGCCGACCAGTTGCTGGCCAAGATCTCTGCCGACGAGAACCTGCACATGATCTTCTACCGCGACGTCACCGAGGCCGGGTTCGAGATCGCGCCCAATCAGGCGATGAAGTCGCTGCACAAGGTGCTGCGCAACTTCCAGATGCCCGGCTACCAGGTGCCCGAGTTCCGGCGCAAGGCCGTGATGATCGCCGTCGGCGGCGTGTACGACCCACGCATCCACCTCGACGAGGTCGTCATGCCGGTGTTGAGGAAATGGCGCATCTTCGAGCGCGAGGACTTCACCGGCGAGGCCGCCGCCTTGCGCGACGATCTGGGTGTGCTGATCAAGGAGCTCGAGCAAACCTGCGACAAGTTCGAGGTCTCCAAGCAGCGCCAGCTCGACCGTGAAGCCCGCACCGGCAAGAGGACGACGGCAGCCGAGCTGCATCAGACTGCGGGCACGCTGACCATGAGCCGGCGGTAACCAAGCGGTGCGCATCGGTTCCATCGCGCTCGCCAGCCCGGTGGTACTGGCACCGATGGCGGGCGTTACCAACGTCGCATTCCGGACGCTGTGCCGTGAGCTGGAGCAGTCCAAGGTCGGCACCGTCAGCGGACTCTATGTCTGCGAGATGGTGACCGCCCGCGCGCTCGTCGAGCGACACCCGGTCACCATGCACATGACCACGTTCGCCCCCGACGAGTCGCCCCGCTCGCTGCAGCTCTACACCGTCGACCCCGCGACCACCTACGCGGCCGCCAAGATGATCGCCGACGAAGGCCTGGCCGATCACATCGACATGAATTTCGGCTGCCCGGTGCCCAAGGTCACCAAGCGCGGGGGCGGCTCGGCGCTGCCCTATAAGCGGCGGCTGTTCGGCCAGATCGTCGCCGCGGCCGTGCGCGCCACCGAGGGCACCCCGATACCGGTGACCGTGAAGTTCCGCATCGGCATCGATGACGAGCACCACACGCACCTCGATGCCGGACGTATCGCAGAAGCCGAGGGCGCGGCCGCGGTCGCGCTGCACGCCCGTACGGCGGCGCAACGCTACTCCGGCACCGCCGATTGGGACGAGATCGCCCGCCTCAAGCAGCATGTGCGCACGATCCCGGTGCTCGGCAACGGTGACATCTACGACGCCAGCGACGCGCTGACGATGATGGCCGCCACCGGATGCGACGGCGTGGTCATCGGCCGCGGCTGCCTGGGCCGGCCGTGGCTTTTCGCCGAGCTGTCGGCCGCGTTCACCGGCAGCCCGCCGCCCACCCCGCCCACGCTGGGCGAGGTCGCCGACATCGTCCGCCGGCACGGGCAGCTGCTAGCCGCGCACTTCGGCGAGGACAAGGGCATGCGCGACATCCGCAAGCACATCGCCTGGTACCTGCACGGGTTTCCGGCCGGCTCCGAGCTGCGCCGGGCGCTGGCGATGGTCAAGACGCTCGACGAGCTGGACGGCCTGCTCGACCGGTTGGACGGCAGCGTCCCCTTCCCGGACGAGGCGAGCGGCCCCCGGGGCCGGCAGGGTTCACCGGCGAGGGTCGTGCTCCCGGAAGGCTGGCTGGACGACCCCGACGACTGCACCGTGCCGGCCGGTGCCGACGTCATGCATTCGGGCGGCTGAGTCCACCGGCTCGAGATCGCTTCCGGACCGATAACTCAGTACGATGTGGGCTTTGTTGCGTGCGCTTGGATGGCGGATGAGTTTCCTGCCGCCGCACCGGGCGCGACGAAAAACGGTTGGCACGCCCCGCTGCGCCCCAAAAGCGGCGCTGCGCTGCCACGACGCACGGACACGATGACGTCTGCATCAGAGCTTCGGAGGCCGGTAGGACATGAGTGACGGCGAGCGCGACGCCACTCGTAACGGTCGGCACGCACCGGGCGAGGCTCACGCCCAACCGATCCCAGCCGGCCCGTCGCCGAGCTTGGGCGCTGCCCCCTGGGAACGATTCTTCGAACCACCGCCCGACGACAACCTCCACCGATGGCAGCCAGAGGCCGCCGTCGCGCCTGCCGCGCCTGCCGCGCCGCAGGAAGACGACACCGAGCACACGGGAAGCCACGCCGGGGGCGGGGTCAGCGTCGCCGATCTGATCGCCAAGATCGGCGCGCCCGACCGGCCCGTTCACCGACGCGCCGCCCCCGAGCCCGAGCCCGAGCCCGAATTTTTCGAGCCCGAGTCCGAAGTCTTCGAGCCCGAACCGCCGCTCGAGATGCAGAAGACACAGGTCATCGACGACCTCGCCTATTCGTTCGACGCGGTCTCCGAGCTTCGCGAGCTCATGGACGCCGACTACCCGAACGACGACGACCCCGGCGAGCCGCCTTCCGACGCGGTCGATACCGCCGCCGAGGAGCCCAAACGCCGCCGCCCGATGCTGCTGGCCGGACGCTCGATAGCGGCGCTGGCCGCCGTGCTGGCCCTGGTGATGACCGGCGGGGCATGGCAGTGGAGCACGTCGAAGAACGCCAGGCTCAACACCATCAACGCGCTCGACCCGCACTCGGACGACATCCGCGACGCAAACGGGCAGTACGGCGACGAAGACTTCTTGATCGTCGGCCTTGACTCGCGCGCCGGCGACAACGCCAACATGGGCGCCGGCGACACCGACGACGCCGACGGCGCCCGCTCGGACACCGTGATGCTGGTCAACATCCCGGCCAACCGCAAACGCGTGGTGGCGGTGTCCTTCCCGCGCGACCTGGCGATCACCCCGATGCAATGCGAGGCCTGGAACCCCACCACCGGCAAGTACGGCCCGCTCTACGACGAGAAGACGCAGACGTGGGGACCGAAGATGGTCTACACCGAGACCAAACTGAACTCGGCGTTCGCGTTCGGCGGCCCGAAGTGTCTGGTGAAGGAAATCCAGAAGCTGTCCGGATTGAGCATCAACCGCTTCATCGCCGTCGACTTCTCCGGGTTCGCGAAGATGGTCGACGCCCTCGGCGGCGTCGAGGTGTGCTCGAGCACCCCGCTGCACGACTACGAGCTGGGCACCGTGCTCGAACACGGCGGCCGCCAGGTTCTCGACGGCTCCACCGCATTGAATTACGTGCGGGCCCGCCAGGTCACCACGGAGATCAACGGGGACTACGGCCGCATCAAACGCCAGCAGTTGTTCCTGTCGTCGCTGCTGAGGTCGTTGATCTCGGCGGACACATTGCTCGACCTCAACAAGCTCAACAACGTCGTCAACATGTTCATCAGCGACACCGTCGTCGACAACGTGAAGTCCAAGGACCTGGTGCAGCTCGGTCAGTCGCTGCAGGGGATGGCGGCCGGCCACGTCACGTTCGTGACGGTGCCGACCGGCGTCACCGACCAGAACGGCGACGAGCCGCCGCGCATGTCCGATATGCGGGCGCTGTTCGACGCCATCATCAACGACGATCCGCTGCCAGAGGAAAACGACCAGAACGCAAAGAATTTGAGCGCCTCACCTGGTTCGGGCACGACGACGGGAGCGTCGAAAGCCCCGACCACCAGGAAGCCGTCCCCGACGCCGGAGGCTCAACACGAGCAGGTCACCACGACCTCGCCAAGCGGTGTGACGGTACGGGTTTCCAACGCCACCACGCAGACCGGTCTGGCGGCAACCGCAACCACCCAGCTCAAGCGGGACGGCTTCAACGTGATGACGCCCGACGATTATCCGAGTTCGGTGACCGCGACGACGGTTCTGTTCTCGCCCGGCAACGAAGAGGCCGCGGCCACCGTGGCGTCCTCGTTCGCCAATGCCAAGGTCCAGCGGGTTTCCGGCTACGGGCAGGTCGTGCAGGTGGTACTGGGCCCAGACTTCAAGTCGGTCACCGCTCCCTCACCGAGCGGCTCGCCGATGAGTTTGCAGATCGAACGCGGCTCGAGCAACGCGCCGGCCAAGCTCCCCGAGGACCTGACCGTCACCAACGCGGCCGACACCACCTGCGAATAAGCGTTTTTGACGGCGCTCCGCGGCCTGTCTCGGACGCGGGGAACGTATCCTTGACGACATGCGAACCGCCTACCACGAGCAGCTCTCGGAGTTAACCGAGCGGCTCGGCGAGATGTGCGGCTTGGCAGGAATCGCCATGGAGCGGGCCACCCAAGCCCTGCTGCAGGCCGACTTGGTGCTGGCCGAACAAGTGATCTCCGACCACGAAGCGATCGCCGCGATGAGTGCGCGCGCCGAGGAAAGCGCCTTTGTGCTGCTGGCGTTGCAGGCGCCGGTCGCCGGCGATCTGAGGTCCATCGTGAGCGCCATTCAGATGGTCGCGGACATCGACCGCATGGGTGCGCTGGCGCTGCACGTCGCCAAGATCGCCCGGCGGCGCCATCCCCAGCACGCGCTGCCCGAAGAGGTCAACGGCTACTTCGCCGAAATGGGCAGCATCGCAGTCGAATTGGGGAACAGCGCCCAAGAGGTGGTGTTGTCGCGCGACCCGGAAAAGGCGGCCCGGATCCGCGAGGAAGACGACGCGATGGACGATTTGCACCGGCACCTGTTCTCGGTGCTCATGGACCGGGAATGGAAGCACGGCGTCGCGGCGGCCGTCGACGTGACGTTGCTGGGCCGCTTCTACGAGCGTTTCGCCGACCACGCTGTCGAGGTGGCCAGGCGCGTCATTTTCCAGGCCACCGGCAGACTGCCCGAGGAAGAAGCGAAACCGCCCTCGCAGTAACCGCGAGCTGCTTCGTCGTCGGGCTGGTTCGATCGCCCAACTCCTCACACCTCGCTACGCGAGCTGCTTCGTCGTCGGGCTAGGTTCGATCGCCCAACTCCTCACACCTCGCTACGCGAGCTGCTTCGTCGTCGGGCTAGCCGAAGCGGCCGGAGATGTAGTCCTCGGTCGCCTTTTGATTCGGGTTGGAAAAGATCTTCTCGGTGTCGTCGACCTCGATCAGCCGCCCCGGCTTTCCGACGGCTTCCAGGTTGAAAAACGCGGTGTAGTCGCTGACCCGGGCCGCCTGCTGCATGTTGTGGGTGACGATGACGATGGTGTAAGCCTGCTTCAGCTCGCTGATCAGCTCTTCGATGGCCATCGTCGAGATCGGGTCCAGCGCCGAGCAGGGCTCGTCCATCAGGAGCACATCGGGCTGCACGGCGATGGCCCTGGCGATGCAGAGCCGCTGCTGCTGCCCGCCGGACAGACCACCGCCCGGCCGGTCCAACCGATCCTTGACCTCGTCCCACAGGTTCGCCCCGCGCAGCGAGTATTCGGCCGTCTCATCGAGCACCTTGCGGTTGCGCACCCCTTGCAGCTTCAGGCCGGCAACCACGTTGTCGCGAATTGACATGGCGGGGAACGGGTTCGGACGCTGGAACACCATCCCGATGGCCCGGCGCACACCGACCGGGTCGACACCGGCGCCGTAGATGTCCTCGTCATCGAGGAGCACGCTGCCCTCGACGCGACCGCCGGGCACCACCTCATGCATGCGGTTGAGGGTGCGCAACACCGTCGTCTTGCCGCAACCCGACGGACCGATGAAGGCGGTGACGCTGCGCGGCAAAACCGTCAGCGTCACCTCCGCGACGGCGTGAAACGACCCGTAATAGATGTTGACGCCCTTGAGGTCCAACCGTTTGGCCACTACTGCTCCTGCCTATGACTTTCTGGCGCCAAGGAATTTCGCTATCACTCGAGCCACGATATTGATCGCGGCGATCACCAGGATGAGGGTTAACGCGGCCCCCCACAACCGATCCGTGGGGATGGGGTTGAGGCCCGCGCCGGCCGACGTCTGGTTGTACATCATGCCTGGCAGCGTCCCCATGAAGTCGCTGAAGATATTGAAGTTCATCGACTGGGCATAACCGACGAGGATCAACAGCGGCGCCGTCTCCCCCATCACCCGGGCCATCGCCAGCAAGATCCCGGTGACGATGCCGGACAGCCCGGTGGGAATGACCACCCGGACGATGGTCTTCCACTTGGTGATGCCCAGCGCATAACTGGCCTCGCGCAGGTCCACCGGAACGATCCGCAGCATTTCCTCGGTCGCGCGCACGATCACCGGAAGCATCAGCAACACCAACGCCAGCGATACCGCGAACTCGGAGCGGGGCAGGCCCAGCGTGGCCACATACAACGCATAGATGAACAGTGCCGCCACGATCGAGGGCACCCCGCTCAGGATGTCCACCATGAACGAGGCCAACCGGCCCAACGCGGTGCCGCCGCCGTATTCGACCAGATAGATCGCGACCATGAGACCGATCGGGATGGAAATGACCGCGCACACCAATCCCTGCAGCACGGTGCCGACCAGCGCGTGGTAAGCGCCGCCGCCGGTCACGAAGGCCGTCATCCCGGCTTGCGAGTGCGACCACCACACGGTTGAGGTGATCGCCTTGAATCCCTTGACGGTCACCGACCACAGCACCATCACCAGCGGCGCCACAGCCACCAGCAACGCCAGTGAAACCAACACGGTCGCAACACGATTCGCGGTACGACGGCGCCGGGAAAGCGGGGAGAACGTCCGCGACTTGAGCGGGCGGTCCAACATCGACGTCATCGGGCGGCCTTTCGGCCGGCCCCGGCGACGGCGCCCCGGGCGAGGGCGTCGACCAGGAAGGTGAGCACGAAGAGCGTCAGGCCCGCGGCGATGTACGCGCCCGACTTGAATCGGTCGTCGAATTCCGCCGCGGCGCCCGCGATCGTGGTGGCGAAGGTCGAGCCGCCGTCGAACAGCGACCAACCGAACGCCGACTGGGTGCCCCGCAGGATGATCAGCAGCGCGACCGTCTCGCCCAGCGCGCGGCCCAGCCCCAGCATCCCGCCGCTGATGTAGCCCGACCGCCCGAACGGCAGCGTGACGGTCTTGACCACTTCCCACCGGGTGGCGCCGAGCGCGAGCACCGCCTCGATCTGGTCCTGCGGTGTCTGGATGAACACTTCGCGGGTGACGGCGGTGACGATCGGCAGAATCATCACCGCCAGGACAATGCCGCCGGTGAAGATGGTGCCGCCGCCGGCGGCCGACGCGTTGCCGTCGGCGAACAGGAAGCACCAGCCCAGGGAGCGGTTGAGCCAGGTGGCGACGGGCCGCAGCTGCGGCGCCAACACGTACAGACCCCACGCACCGTAGATGATCGAGGGAACCGCGGCCAGCAGATCGACCGCGTAGGCCAGCGGCGTCGCGATACGCCGGGGCGCGTACTGGGTGATGAAAAGGGCGACGCCCAGCGCGACCGGCATGGCCAAGGTCAACGCGAACAGTGACACGAATACGGTGACCGGCAGCAGGCTGGCGATCCCGAAGTGCATCGCCGACGTGTCGGTGGTGACCCAGCTACCGCCGTAGCTGAAGAAGTTCTCGCGATTGCGCTGCAACGCCGGGGCCGCGCGCCCGAGCAGGAACACGGCGATCGCGGCGATCACGACGACGATCAGCACACCCGAGGCCTGCGCGAGCCACCGGAATACCCGGTCTCCCACATGCGGTCGCCCCTCGCCCCAGGGGCTGGTGGGTGCCGTCGACGACTCGGGAAACGACGCGGCAAGCACGGCGCCCGAGCCTGCGTCGATTGGGTTTGGCCCTGAAAACCCCGTCACCGCAATCCCGCCACAGTTCTGCTGTCGCCCCTTGGAACCCGATTCACCTGGTCACTGCAGCGCATCGATCGCGGCGACCAGTCGTTCCTTGACCTTATCGGGCAGCGGAATGTAACCGGCCGAGGACAGTTCGGCCTGGCCGCTGATGGCGGCCACGGAGAGGAACGATTTGATCGCCCCGGCGGTATCGGCGTCGTAGCCCTTGGAACACACGATCTCGTAGGTGACGAGCACCAGCGGGTAGACGCCCGGCTCCTGCGAGCCGTACATGGCGTTGAGATCGAGCAACAGGTCGTTTCCCTCGCCGAGGAATTGGGCCGCCTTGATGGCGTTTTCGGCCGTGTCGTTGGTGAGCGGGACAATCCCGCCGCGGGTGGCGATTTTGGCGTAGGACATGCCGGCCTGGTCGGCGAACCCCTTCTGGACGTATCCGATGGCGCCCGGAATGGTCCGCACCGCCTGAATGACGCCGGACGACTTCGTCGCACCCTCGCCGACGCCGCCCTGGAATTCCGTGCCGACCCCCTTGGCCCAGCTCTGCGGTGCTGCGGCGGTCAGATATTTCTGCACGTTGTCGGTGGTTCCCGACGAGTCCGACCGGTAGATCGGCGTGATCCTGGTGTCGGGCAGCGCCACACCCGGGTTGAGGCCGGCCAAGATGGGGTCGTTCCACGTGGTGATCTTGCCGGTGAAAATCTTGGCCACCGCATCACTGCTGACCACCAGGGCCGGATTCCCCGGCAGGTTGTAGGCGAGCGCGATCGGACCGAACACCAGGGGCAGGTCCCACGCCGGGTTCCCGCCGCACCGACTGGCGGCGGGGCCGATCTGCTCGGCGACCAACGGAGAATCGGCTCCCGCGAAATCCACGTGCCCGGCGATGAACTGCTCGCGGCCGGCGCCCGACCCGGTCGGGTTGTAGGCCAGACCCTTGCCCGGGCAGTACTGACCCCACACCTGGTTGAAGACCGTGATCGCGTTCGCTTGAGCGGTCGAGCCTTCCGCCGTCAGCTTGTTCTTACCGCCGCACCCCGCGCTACCGGCGCCGCCGGTGATGCTGGGCGCCGCTGCGCCGCGGCGGTTCTCATCGCTGCCGCAAGCGGACAGCGCCATGGCGCCGAGTGCCGTCGCCAACAGCACCGCGGCCAGCGCCCTGGCCTGCCTGTCGAGCTTCACCGATCTCGCTTTCATGACGACGTTCAAGACGCATGTGGGCGCCGCTGGCCATCCCTCTCAGGTTGCCAAGTCGCGGCGAAACTATGCGCCGGCCGGCGCACGGCAACGTCTCGGTAGCAAGGACCAGGTTAACGATGCGGGTGGATGCCGCTCGTACCCGCGGTCAGTTGGCCGCGGGGACGACCGCGTATGCGGTGTCGACGCTGTAGGTGGTGAAACCCAAGCGCTGGTAGGTGCGCACGGCGGCGACGTTGTCCGACTCGACGTAGAGCATCACGGTGGGATCGGTGGCCTCGGCCAGGCGGCGGGCCAGCCATTCGATGCCGACGGCGGTCAACGCCTGTCCCAGTCCGCGGCCTTGCGCCGACGGATCGACACCCACGACGTACACCTCGCCCAACCCGGGCCGATCGAGGTGCACCTTCGTCCAGTGAAATCCCAGCAGCCTGCCGCCCTGATCGCCCTCGGAGTCATCGACCGCGAGAAACAAACCCGTTGGGTCGAACCACGGTTCGTCGCGCCGCTCCGCCAGCTCGGCTTCGGTCCAGCCGCCCTGCTCGGGGTGGTAGGCGAACGCGGCGTTGTTGACGCGCAGTAGCTCGGCGTCGTCGGCCGTGCCCGCATAGGTGCGGATCCGCACCCCGGGCACCGAGGGCGCGGTGTCGGGGAGATCGCGCAGCGAGCGTCGCATCTGCATCAGTTCCCGCACCGGCGTCAGGCCCAGCGCGGACGCGGTCGCGCGGGCCGGCTCGAGCGTGCCGTGCGCCCAGAATCGGTTGCCCGCACCGGTTTTGGTCAACGCCGCGCGAGCCAGCGCGGCCCCGATGCCGCGACGACGGGAACGTGGGTGCACGACGAGTTCCGCCATCCCGGTCTCCCCGTCGCGGGGCGGGCTGAGATTGAGGTAGCCGATGATCACACCGTCGTCCGAGGTGCTCAGCAGATGCTCGGTGCGGTCGTGTCCGAGTTCGCGCAGTACCTGCTCGCCGACGGGCGCCACCCCGTCGAATTCCGTTGCCGCACTGATGAGTTCGCGCACGCCTCGCTGTTCGTCGTCGGTCAGCGTCCGGCGCCAGTCAGGCGGGGTCACTGAGTGCGCAACGGATCGACCAACGGATCTTGGACGTCCTCGGAGTCGGATTCCGAACCGGATTCGGCGCCGTCCGCGCCGTCGGGATCGGAGGGGTCGGCCGCCGGGGCGCGGCCGCGCGCCGGGCGGACCGCCTTGTAACCCACGTTGCGGACGGTGCCGATCAACGCCTCGTGCTCGGGGCCCAGTTTGGCCCGCAGCCGGCGCACGTGCACATCGACCGTGCGGGTGCCGCCGAAGAAGTCGTATCCCCACACCTCGTGCAGTAGCTGCGCCCGTGTGAACACCCGCCCGGCGTGCTGGGCCAGGTATTTGAGCAGCTCGAATTCTTTGTAGGTGAGATCGAGCGGGCGCCCGCGCAGCCGGGCGGTGTAGGTGCCTTCGTCGATCACCAACTCGCCCAGGCTCACCTTGCCGGCGCTTTCCTGGTCCGCAAGCCCGCCCCGGCGGCCGACCACCAGCCGCAGTCTCGCGTCGATCTCGGCCGGTCCGGTGGTGGGCAGCAGGATCTCGTCCAGGCCCCAGTCGGCGCTGATGGCCACCAGGCCGCCCTCGCTCACCACGGCCAACACGGGAACCGATCGGCCGGCGGTGCTCAGCAGGCGGCACAGGCCGCGCGCGGACGACAAATCGGTGCGCGCATCCACGATCACGGCGTCCGCCGTCCCGGCCTCGAGCAGCGAGGCCGGTTCAGGCGGCGCCGTCCGCACGGCATGCGGAAGCAGCGACAACGAGGGCAGGACCGGATCGGGATGCAGCTCCGAGGTCAGCAGTAAAAGCTCCAACTAGTCCCTCCAGCTCGGGGGAACGGCATCTCCCAAATTCACAACGCCATCACGCGTTAGTTACCAGGTCATCTAACGATAACGTGATACCTGGTGTTTTCGCGTGGCAGACGAGCCAGTGTGAGCCCCGCCACGGGCGATCCGCCGCCGCCGGGGTTACGCCACAATATGCGGGTGCGCAAGGTGCTGATTGCTGCGACCGCGACCGCGATCCTGGTGGCCGTGGTCACCCTCGGTGCGATCGGGGTCGACTACGGCACCAGCATTTATGCCGAATACCGGCTGTCGGCCAGCGTGCGCAAGGCGGCCCAGCTGGGCAGCGACCCCTTCGTGGCCATCGTGGCGTTTCCCTTCATTCCGCAGGCCGTGCGCGGCAACTACAGCCAGGTGGAGATCAAGGCCAACGCCGTCGAACACGCGATGACCGGCAAGGCCACCCTCGAGGCCACGATGTATTCGGTCGATCTCACGCATGCGTCGTGGCTGATCAGTCCCGAAGCCAAGCTGGCGGTGGACAAGCTGGAAAGCCGCATCATCATCGACTCGACCCACCTGGGCCGATACCTGGGCATCAGCGACCTGATGGTCGAGGCCCCGCCCAAGGAAACCAATACCTCCACCGGCGGCGTCACCGCGTCGGGCATCTCCGACAGCCACGGGCTGGTGTTCACCGGCACACCCAAATCGTCCGGCTTCGATCGCCGGGTCAGCGTCTCGGTCGACCTTTCCATCGCCCCCGATGACCCGGCGACGCTGGTCTTCACCCCCAAAGGCGTGCTCACCGGACCGGACACCGCCGACCAGACCGTCCCCGCCGACAAGCAGGACGCGGTGCTGCACGCCTTCGGTGGCCGGCTTCCCGACCAGCGGCTTCCCTTCGGTGTCGCGCCCACCACCGAGGGGGCGCGGGGCTCCGACGTCATCATCGAGGGCATCACCTACGGATTAACGGTGTCCCTCGATGGGTTCAAACGGTCATGACGCACGCTGGCGGCGCCGCCGGGCGCGACGAGGAGTGGCGCCCGTGACGACGGTCATCGTGGTCACCGTCGCCGCGCTCGCCGCCGCGACCCTCGTCGGCTGGCTGTTGACCCGCCGCTCCGGCGGCATCCGGGAAATCGATCCCGGGCCGGATCACGACACCAGCGGCGACATCGCAGCGCTGGGACTTTCGCGCAGCGGACCGACCGTCGTGCATTTCAGCGCCCCGTGGTGTGGGCCGTGCGACCGGGTGCGCCGGGTCGTGGTCGAGGTCTGCGACGACCTGGGCGGGGTGTCCCACGTCGAGGTCGATCTGGACGCCAATCCGGAGACCGCGCGCCGTTATTCGGTGCTGTCCCTGCCCACCACGTTGATCTTCGACGTCGACGGGCAGCAGAGGTACCGGACCTCCGGAGTGCCGAGCGCCGCCGACCTGCGGTCCGTCCTGAAACCGCTGTTGGCTTGACCGCGGTGTCATTGGGTAAGCTGACCGACGTGTTAGCCCGCCTCGAGCCCATGCTCACCAAGCGTCGCGCATTTGAACTGTGCCGCACCGCGGGCTGTTGTTGTTGCTGTTGCTGCTGAGTAGCCGCGCTGTCGCGTAGCACTCGGAGCGGCCCCGGATCCCGACCGTGGCGCGTCTCCCATCGTCGTTTCCATGAGCAACAGAGGTATTCGAGGAGTAACACCTTGCCGAGCAGCAACACCGCCACGCAGCCCGACCTCGTCGACGTGCGTGGGCCACGCTTCGCCGCCTGGGTGACGACCGGTGTCTTGCTGCTGGTGCTGGTCGTGTCGGCGGCCAGTCCACCGGCGGCGGCGGCAATCCTGGCCGTCCAGGCCGTCATCTTCGCCATCGGCGCTGCCGGCGGGCCGCGCAAGCATCCCTACGGCCGGATATTCGCCGCCGTCGTCGCGCCCCGGCTGGGCCCGGTGCAGGATCGCGAACCCACCGCGCCGCTACAGTTCGCCCAGCTCGTCGGCCTGATCTTCGCCGTGCTGGGGACCGCCGGCTTCGCCGCCGGCGCCGTCCTGTTCGGCGTCATCGCCACGGGGGCCGCCCTGGCGGCCGCGTTTCTCAACGCCGCATTCGGCATCTGCCTGGGCTGCCAGCTCTACCCGCTGGTGGTCCGCTTCCGGAGCATCGCGCGTCGCACCTGACCTGCTGTAACCAAAAGTGATTGAAAGGACCCATTCCATGGCACGCTCCGACGTCCTGGTCTCGACCGACTGGGCTGAGAGCAATCTCGACGCCTCAGGCGTCGTCTTCGTCGAAGTCGACGAGGACACCAGCGCTTACGACGCCGGCCACATTCCCGGCGCGATCAAGCTGGACTGGCGCTCCGATTTGCAGGACCCGGTCAAACGCGACTTCGTCGACGCTCAGCAGTTCTCGAAACTGCTCAGCGAGCGGGGCATCTCCAATGACGACACCGTGATCCTCTACGGCGGCAACAACAACTGGTTCGCCGCTTACGCGTACTGGTATTTCAAGCTGTACGGCCACGAGAAGGTCAAGTTGCTCGACGGCGGCCGCAAGAAGTGGGAGCTCGACGGCCGCGCACTGTCCAGCGACACCGTCAGCAGGCCGGCGACGTCGTACACGGCGGCCGCACCGGACAACAGCATCCGCGCGTTCCGCGACGACGTCATCGCGGCCATCAACGTCAAGAACCTCGTCGACGTGCGCTCCCCCGACGAGTTCTCCGGCAAGATCCTGGCCCCCGCGCATCTGCCGCAGGAACAAAGCCAGCGGCCCGGCCACATCCCCGGCGCCATCAACGTGCCGTGGAGCAAGGCCGCCAACGAGGACGGCACCTTCAAGTCCGACGAGGAGCTGGCCGCGCTGTACGCCGCGGCCGGCCTGGACGGCAACAAAGAAACGATCGCCTACTGCCGTATCGGCGAGCGGTCGTCGCACACCTGGTTCGTTCTCTACGAATTGCTCGGGCACAGGAATGTCAAGAACTACGACGGCAGTTGGACGGAATACGGCTCCCTGGTGGGGGCCCCGATCGAGTTGGGAAGCTGATATGTGCTCTGCACCGAAGCAAGGACTGACGTTGCCCGCCAGCGTCGACCTGGAAAAGGAAACCGTGATCACCGGCCGTGTGGTGGACGGCGATGGCCAGGCAGTGGGTGGCGCGTTCGTCCGCTTGCTGGACTCGTCGGACGAGTTCACCGCCGAGGTGGTGGCCTCGGCCACCGGTGACTTCCGGTTCTTCGCCGCACCCGGATCCTGGACGCTGCGCGCACTGTCGGCGGCCGGCAACGGGAACGCCGTGGTGACGCCGTCGGGTGCGGGCATCCACGAGGTCGACGTCAAGATCGCCTGATCGACCAGCTGCCCGCGACCGGGACGCGACGAGGCGAATAGACTTGCCCCCGTGGTGCTGTTCTTCGAGATCATGCTGGTTGTGGCGGTCGTGGTGATTTCATGGTTCGCCCTGTACACCCTCTACCGGCTCATCACTGACGAGTCGTGAGCCGCGCCGGCGACGATCCAGAGCGCAGCGATGGGGAGGAGCGGCGCAGATGAACTCCGCCGGCGACGATCCAGAGCGCAGCGATGGGGAGGAGCGGCGCACATGACCTCCGGCGACGATCCGTCGAGTTCTGCCGGCTCCGGCGACCGGGCGGTGGCTGCCGCCGCCGAGCGCGCCAAGGTGACCGCCGGCCGCAACATCCCGTCCTTCGACGATCTACCCGTGCCCGCCGACACCGCCAACCTGCGCGAGGGCGCCAATCTCCATGACGCGCTGCTCGCGTTGCTGCCGCTGGTCGGAGTGTGGCGCGGCGAAGGCGAAGGCCGCGGGCACGACGGTGACTACCGGTTTGGGCAGCAGATCGTGGTCTCGCACGACGGCGGGGACTATCTGAACTGGGAAGCCCGGTCCTGGCGACTGAGCGAGACGGGCGATTACCAGGAGCGCGACTTACGCGAGACCGGTTTCTGGCGCTTTGTCAGCGATCCCGACGACCCCAGCGAATCCCACGCGATCGAGCTGCTGTTGGCGCATTCGGCGGGCTACGTCGAATTGTTCTACGGGCGTCCGCGCACCCAATCGTCGTGGGAGCTGGTGACCGATGCGCTGGCCCGCAGCAGGTCCGGCGTGCTGGTCGGCGGCGCCAAACGGCTCTACGGCATCGTCGAGGGCGGCGATCTGGCCTACGTCGAGGAGCGGGTCGACGCCGACGGCGGCCTGGTGCCGCACCTGTCGGCGCGGCTGTCGCGGTTCGCCGGCTAGCAGGGCCGGGAGCGGCCGCCGACATGGGGCGGCCCCCGAGCCATGTTCCAGGTCGGACAAAAACCGGAAGCTCGGGGGCCGGGTGACTGCGGGGAATTCGCCAGCGCATGTGTGTCGCCAGCTCTTCCGAGCCGATGCAGCTAGCGCGCAGCCACCTCACATGTCCATGAAGCTATCAATTTCTCGGACCACCTCCTTCCTTGTGTACGGCCGACCGTACCCGCGAATGGCAGAGGCGACAACAGAATTCAGCGCTCAGCGATCGCTGACGATGGCGGCGTCGACCAGTTCGGCGAAGTCCCCCGCCATCGGCGACCGCGGCAGTGGGCGGCCGTCGAGGGTATGCACCCGGGCGGCCAAGGTCATGCTCGAGATCAGCCAAACACCTTGGGCGTCAAGCAGATCCGCGACACGAAGCGCCCGATAATCGCAGTCGTACCCCTTGGCCCTGGCAACCTCGAACAGGGCCTGCTGGGTGGTACCGCGCAGAATCGGATACCACGGCGGGGGCGTCAGCAAGCACGGATTGCCGTCCGGCGCTTCGGAGTCGGTGGCGATCACCACAGTCGATCGAGGGCCCTCCAGGATGTAGCCGTCGGTGCTGACGAAGATGACGTCACCGGCGCCCCGGCGGGCGGCATGGCGCAGGGCGGCCATGTTGACCGCGTAGGACAGGGTCTTGGCGCCGGCCAGCAGCCACGGCATCGCGTCGACGCCGGTGGCGGGTAGGCCGCGATCGAGGGTGATGGCCGCCAGTCCGTCGCGTCGGACCGCCGTGACGCGGTCGGGAACGCCGTTGACCATCACGTAGGCCGTCGGCGCCGAACCACCTTCCCGGCCGCGGCTGTAGATCAGCCGCATCGCGCCCTCGTCCGCGGTGCCCGCGCACCACTGCCGGGTGGCCACCTCGATCGCACTGCGCCACCGGGGCAGATCCGGCTCAGGCAGATCGGTCAGCGCGGCCGACTGGGACAGCCGCTGCAGATGCGACTCGATCAGACAGGCTCTGCCGTCGCGCAACAGCAGCGTTTCGAAGACGCCGTCGCCGCGCACGGCCGCCAGGTCGTCGGCGTACAGCAGCGGCGCCTCCGGCGAATGGATTTCGCCGTCCAGCGTGACGATCACACCCGTCTGGCCAGCCATGGTGGAGAAGCCTATCGGCTCGCCGGCCCCTCGCCGAATGTGAAGCCGGCCGCACGCTCGTCGACGAACGTGCGGCGAGCGGCACACTCGTTGGGCGGGTCTTGCGGCCGTAGAGTTGACGTGTGAACCGCCCCGTCCCCGCACCCGATTCCGGACCCGACGCCCGCGCCGTCTGGCATTACGGCGACCCGCTGGGCGAACAGCGCGCCGCAGAAACCGACGCGATCGTGGTGGACCGCGCGCACCGCGGTGTGCTCACTCTGACCGGCAACGACCGCCAGACGTGGTTGCACAGCATTTCGACGCAACACGTCAGCAGCCTGCCCGAGGGCACCAGCACGCAGAATCTGAGCCTCGACGGCCAGGGCCGCGTCGAGGACCACTGGATCCAGACCGAGCTGGGGGGCACCACCTACCTCGACACCGAACCGTGGCGCGCCGAGCCGCTCCTCGGCTACCTGCGCAAGATGGTGTTCTGGTCCGAGGTCACCCCGGGCGGCGCCGATTTGGCCGTGCTCTCATTGCTCGGCCCGCGGCTGGCCGACCAGACGGTCCTCGACGCGCTCGGAGTGGACGCGCTGCCCGTCGCGTGGTCCGCGGTTCCCGTGGGCGGTGGCTTCCTGCGACGGATTCCCGGCACGCCGGCCGGCCCGGTTGAACTGGACCTGGTTGTTCCGCGCGCCGAGGCCGGCGACTGGCGAAACCGGTTGGCGCAGGCCGGAGTCCGGCCCGGCGGGGTGTGGGCCTATGAGGCCCACCGTGTCGCGGCGGTGCGGCCGCGGCTGGGTGTCGACACCGACGAACGCACGATTCCGCACGAGGTGGGCTGGATCGGTGGCCCCGGCGAAGGCGCCGTCCACCTGGACAAAGGCTGTTACCGCGGCCAGGAGACCGTCGCGCGGGTGCACAACCTGGGCAGACCGCCCCGGATGCTGGTGTTGCTGCACCTGGACGGCTCGGTGGACCGACCGTCGACGGGCGAGCCGGTCCTGTCCGGTGGGCGCGCCGTCGGCCGCCTCGGCACCGTGGTCGACCACGTCGATCTCGGGCCGGTAGCGCTGGCGCTGCTCAAGCGCGGGCTGCCCGCCGAGACGGAATTGGCGACCGGTCCCGACGCCGCGGTGGCTGCCGTGATCGACGTCGATTCCCTGCCTTCTGCCGAGCAGATCGGCGCCGGGCGACTGGCCGTTGAACGGTTGCGGGGCGGTGCGGGATAATGAACGGTAACGTCCGCCACAGCGAGCAGGGGGCGCCGACGCCCACTGGCGCGGCACGGTAAACTGTCGGCAGGACAATACGACACCAGGAGATCGGAGCCGCCTACTCGTTAGGCCGCTCCGTTATTGCGCGAGGGGGTTCCCCCATGGGCCGCGGCCGGGCTAAGGCAAAGCAGACCAAGGTTGCTCGAGAACTCAAATACAGTTCTCCGCAGACCGACTTCCAGCGGCTTCAGCAAGAGCTGTCCGGAACGGGCTCAGACGAGGCCACCGAACTGGACACCGACGGCGCCGACGAATCCTGGGACGACCAGGACAGCTGGCGGCGCTAGAACCAACGCCCCGGCGCCGATGCCTCGAGCACCGGCGCCGCATCAGTTTCGCCGAAGTCCGGGGTCCTCAGAATCTCGGGTGCTGACCGACGAGCTTGGCCCGCGGACCCGCCTTTCCACCTTTGCCGACGGTGCCCAGCACCCAGCAATCCAGGTGCCGTGCCGTCAGGATGGCCAGGGCGCGGTCGGTGTCTTCCGGGGCCACGACGGCGATCATCCCGACGCCCATGTTGAACGTCTTCTCCATCTCTTCCCGGGTCACCCGGCCGCGCTGGGCGATCATGGCGAACACCGGCGCGGGCGTCCAGGTGCCGCGGTCCATCTCGGCGACCAGCCCGTGCGGGATGACGCGTGCCAGGTTTCCGGCGAGTCCGCCACCGGTGACGTGGCAGAAGGTGCGGACGTGGGTTTCGGCGGCCAGCGCGAGGCAGTCCTTGGCGTAGATGCGCGTGGGTTCGAGCAGCTCTTCGCCCAGGGTGCGGCCGAACTCCTCGACGTAGCCTTCCAGGTTCATCCGGTCGATCTCGAGTAGCACCGTGCGGGCCAACGAATATCCGTTGGAGTGCAAGCCCGACGATCCCATCGCGATGATGACGTCGCCGGGTTTGACCCGATCGGGCCCCAGCACGTCGTCGGCCTCGACGACACCGATGCCGGTGGCCGAAATGTCGTAGTGGTCCGGTTCCATCAGGCCGGGGTGTTCGGCCGTCTCGCCGCCGAGCAGCGCGCAGCCGGCCCGCACGCAGCCTTCGGCGATGCCACTGACGATGGCGCTCAAGCGTTCCGGCACCGTGCGGCCGACGGCGATGTAGTCCTGCAGGAACAGCGGCTCGGCGCCGCACACCACGAGGTCGTCGACCACCATCGCGACCAGGTCCAGCCCGACGGTGTCGTGCTTGTCCATCGCCTGGGCGACCGCAATCTTGGTTCCGACGCCATCGGTGGAGGCCGCGAGCAGCGGCTCGCGGTAGTCGCCGCGTAACGCGAACAAGCCGGCGAATCCGCCCAAGCCGCCCCGCACCTCGGGTCGCGTGGCCTTTGTCGCCAGCGGCTTGAACAGTTCGACGGCGCGATCGCCGGCTTCAATGTCCACCCCGGCCGACGCGTAGGTGATGCCCTGACTGCCTGAGTGGCGCGCGGGGCTCTTTCCGGGATCCGTCATCGCGATAAAGGCTACCGGGCGGCGCCGACCGCCGGTATCAAACGTCGGCGAAGGAGCGCCACCGAGTCAGTGGACGACCGGTACTTCGTCGGCCGCGAGATCGTTGAGCCCGCCGCCGCGGGCGGCGTTGGCGAGCATGTGCTCGATGACGTTCTTGCCCAACGCGGTCTCCTCGGGCAGCTCGATCGGGTACTGGCCGTCGAAGCAGGCGGTGCACAACCGCGAGGCCGGCTGCTCGGAGGCCGCGACCAGGCCGCGCAGCGAGATGTAGCCCAGCGAGTCCGCCCCAATGGCGTGCCGCACCGCCTCGAGCATCTCCTTTTTGTCTTCGACCGCGTTGGCGATCAGTTCGGCCGGCGACGGGAAGTCGATCCCGTAGAAGCAGGGCCACTTGACCGGCGGCGACGCGATACGCACGTGCACCTCGACGGCACCGGCCTCGCGCAGCATCCGCAACAGGGCGCGCTGGGTGTTGCCGCGCACGATCGAGTCGTCGACGACGATGAGCCGCTTGCCGCGGATCACCTCGCGAAGCGGGTTGAGCTTCAGCCGGATGCCGAGCTGGCGGATGGTCTGGGACGGCTGGATGAAGGTGCGCCCGACGTAGGCGTTCTTCATCAGCCCCTGGCCGTAGGGAATGCCCGACTCCTGCGCGTAGCCGACGGCGGCGGGGGTGCCGGACTCGGGCACGCCGATCACCAGGTCGGCTTCCACGGGGCGTTCACGAGCCAACCGGCGGCCGATTTCCACCCGGGTCGCGTGGACGGACCGACCGGCGATCGTGCTGTCGGGACGGGCCAGGTAGACGTACTCGAAGACGCAGCCCTTGGGGGTGGGGTTGGCGAACCGCGTGGAACGCACCCCGTCGGCGTCGATCGCCAGCAATTCGCCCGGCTCGATGTCGCGCACGAACGAGGCGCCGACGATGTCGAGTGCGGCTGTTTCGGAGGCCACCACCCACCCGCGGTCCAACCGTCCGAGGGAAAGCGGCCGCACCCCATGCGGATCGCGGCACGCATACAGCGTGTTCTCGTCCATGAAGGTCAAACAGAACGCGCCGCGCACGGTCGGCAGCAGCTCCAGCGCCGCCTGCTCCAGGGTGGCGTCCGCCGCGCCGTGGGCCAGCAGCGCGCCCAAGATGTCGGAGTCCGTGGTCGCCGGCGCCGGGGCGCGCTTGGCGATCAGCCCCTCGTCGCGGGCGCGGGCGGCAAGCTCGGCGGTGTTGACCAAATTTCCGTTGTGCCCCAAGGCAACCCCGGTGCCGGCCGCAGTGTTGCGGAACACCGGCTGCGCGTTTTCCCATGTCGTGTCACCCGTGGTCGAGTACCGGCAGTGCCCGATGGCGACGTGGCCGGGCATGGCCCCCAGCGTCTGCTCGTCGAACACCTGGCTGACCAAACCCAAGTCCTTGAAGACCAGGACCTGGGATCCGTCGGCGACGGCGATACCGGCGGCTTCCTGCCCGCGATGCTGTAGCGCGTACAGGCCGTAATAGGTGAGTTTGGCGACGTCCTCGCCCGGGGCCCAGACCCCGAATACGCCGCATTCTTCACGGGGTGCGTTGAAGTCCTCTTCGGACTCATGGGCGGTCACGATTCGGCAGCTCCCCGGGGAACGGTTGGTGACGCTAGGGAGTCTACGGGCACCGGCGCCGCGCCGCCGAATCCGCCAGGCGTGTTGAGCGACGAATTGCCCGCACCAGACTCTAAAGCTGCAGTTCAGGGTTGCATTCAGCCCACATCGAACAAGGGCAGGCAGTGGTCAATCTCACCGGCTCGGGAGCCGGAAAGACGCAGCGCACCGGTGCCCTTCGCTTCGGCGAACGACAGCTTGCCGGTGGCCAGCAGCAGCCAGGTCCGCGGGTCGGTCTCCACCACATTGGGCGGTGTGCCGCGGGTGTGCGTGGGTCCGGCGACGCATTGCACCGCGACGAACGGCGGGATCCGCAGCTCCACGGTTCGTCCCGGCGCCACCGCGGCCAGGGTGCGGGCGGTGAGCCGCACGGCCGCCGCCAATTCGTCGCGGCTCGGCGCCGGAGTGGTTTCGTCACCCAACCATTGCGCGACGGCCAACACGGCTTGCCGAGCCTTGGCCGGATCGGCCTTTTCGCGCGGCGCCATACCCCAGGATCTCAAAACCCGGGATACCCGTCGCCTAGGCGCCTCGCGGCCAGCACGGCGATGGCGCCGGCCTCGTTGATGGCCAGGTGCGCCAGCATGGGTGCGGCGAGGCTGCCGGTACGGTCAGCCAGCCAACCGAACAGCCATCCGCCGATTCCGGTGACCAGCACGGTGGCCGCCACGGGCTCACCGATCGCACGCGCGTCGGGGATGTGCGAGAGGCCAAATGCGGTGGCTTGCAACAACCTTCCGCCGCGTTTCCCGAACGCCGCGGTGCCGACCGTGGCCAGCGCACCGCGATAGGCGGACTCCTCGGACCAGACGGTGCCCACGGGTATCCGCACCAGCAGCCAGTCCGGCACGGACGCGGGCGGTTCGCGGACGGCCATCGATTGGCGCACCGGCGGCAACAGGGCCGTCGCGGCGACCGTGCTCGCCGCCGACAACGCGGCCGCCGAACCCAGCCGCAGCCCGGCCCACAGCCGGGGCGGCCCCAGGCCCAGCGGCGCCCGGGTCACCAACACCAGCGCGCCGCCCACGCTCGCCTGTAGCGCCACCCTCCACAAGGCCGGCAGCCGCGGGCCGGCAAAGCTCCAACCGACCAGTCCGGCGGCCAGAGATACCGCGTGAGCCGGACGAAAACGCCTGGCGGGCATCAGAATTCGCTGCGGTCGCTCATCCGAACAGCCGCGGCAGCACCGCCTCGGAGGTCTCGCGTAGTTCGGCCAGGGAAACCGTGAACAGTCCCTGGACCTCCACCTCGTCGGAGGCCTGGTCGACGACGCCGATGCGCACCGCAGGCAATCCCCGCGCCTCGCACATCGAACGGAACCGGCTCTCCTCGGTGCGCGGCACCGCCACCAGCACGCGGCCGGCCGACTCGGAGAACAACGTCACGAACGGGTCGGCATCCTCGGGAAGCACGAGGCGACAACCGGTTTCACCGGCCAGGGCGGCCTCGACGACGGCTTGCGCGAGGCCGCCTTCGGACAGGTCGTGCGCCGCGGATACCAGGCCGTCCCGCGACGCCGAGCGCAACACCTCGGCCAGCAGCTTCTCGCGGTCCAGGTCGACCTTGGGCGGTAGCCCGCCCAGATGGTCGGCGGTCACCTGCGCCCACACCGATCCGTCGAACTCGTCGCGCGTATCGCCCAGCAGGATCAGGGTTTCGCCGGGCTCGGTGCCCAGGCCCGTGGGGATGCGGCGACCGACGTCGTCGATGACGCCGAGCACCCCGACCACCGGGGTGGGCAGGATCGCCGTCGACCCGGTCTGGTTGTAGAAGCTCACGTTGCCACCGGTCACCGGAATCCCCAGGGCCGCAGAGCCTTCGGCTAGGCCCCGCACCGCCTGGGAGAACTGCCACATCACGCCCGGGTCTTCGGGCGAGCCGAAGTTCAGGCAGTTGGTCACCGCGACCGGGGTGGCGCCGGTGACGGCGACGTTGCGGTAGGCCTCGGCCAGGGCGAGTTGGGCGCCGGCGTAGGGATCGAGTTTGGTGTAGCGACCGGACGCGTCGGTCGACAGGGCGATGCCGCGGCCGGTGGCCTCGTCGACGCGCAGCACGCCGCCGTCGGCATGCTCGGCCAGCACGGTGTTGCCCCGCACGTAGCGGTCGTACTGCTCGGTGATGAACGCGCGGCTGCACAGGTGCGGGCTGCCCAGCAGGGCAAGCAAAGTCGCGCGCAGTTCGGCGCCGGTGGCGGGCCGCGGCAGCCGCGTCGAGGTGTCCGCGTTCAGGGCGTCCTGCGTGTCGGGGCGAGCGACCGGACGCTGGTAGACCGGGCCCTCGTGGGCGACGGTGCGCGGCGGCACGTCGACGACGGTCTGGCCGTGCCAGGTGATCCGCAGCCGGTCACCGTCGGTGACTTCCCCGATCACGGTGGCCAGCACGTCCCACTTGCGGCACACCGCCATGAAGGCGTCGACGTTCTCCGGGGTGACCACCGCGCACATCCGCTCCTGGGACTCGCTGCAGAGGATCTCCGCGGGGGTCATCTGGGTGGTGCGCAGCGGCACCGTCTCGAGCTGGATTGCCATGCCCCCGTCGCCGGCCGACGCCAATTCCGAAGTGGCACAAGACAATCCAGCGCCACCCAAATCCTGGATGCCGACCACCAGGTGCCCGGCGTATAGCTCCAGGCAGCACTCGATGAGCACCTTCTCCATGAACGGGTCGCCGACCTGAACCGAGGGAAGCTTCTTGCGCGAGTTCTCGCTGTCAAAGGTGTCCGACGCCAGCACCGACACCCCGCCGATGCCGTCCAGCCCGGTGCGGGCTCCGAACAGGATGATCTTGTTGCCGGCGCCCGAGGCGAACGCCAGATGCAGGTCCTCCTGCCGCAACACACCGACACACATGGCGTTCACCAACGGGTTACCGGCGTAGCACGCATCGAAGACGGTCTCACCGCCGATGTTCGGCAGGCCCAACGAGTTGCCGTAGCCGCCGATGCCGCGGACCACGCCGTCGACCACCCGGCGGGTGTCCGGCGCGTCGGCGGCGCCGAACCGCAGCTGGTCCATCACCGCGACCGGCCGCGCCCCCATCGCCATGATGTCGCGGACGATGCCGCCGACACCGGTGGCCGCGCCCTGGTAGGGCTCGACGTAGGAGGGATGGTTGTGCGATTCCACCTTGAAGGTGACCGCCCAGCCGTCGCCGATGTCGACGACGCCGGCGTTCTCGCCGATGCCGGCCAACATGCCGGCGCGCATCTCGTCGGTGGTGGTCTCGCCGAAGTACCGCAGGTGCACCTTGGACGACTTGTAGGAGCAGTGCTCGCTCCACATCACCGAGTACATCGCCAGCTCGGTGTCGGTGGGGCGGCGGCCGAGGATCTCGCGGATGCGCTGGTATTCGTCGTCTTTGAGACCCAGCTCACCGAACGGCTGCGGCTCGTCGGGAGTGGTGGCGGCGTGCTCGACGGTGTCGATCGCGTGGGTGCGCGCACTCGTCCCGGAGACAGTCACGGGACACAGTCTAGGGTGGCGGCGCCCGGGGTGTCGGATGCCGACCGCCGCGCTACCTCAGCCGGCGATCTCGGCCAGCGCGGCGGCCGTATCCAGGTCGGCGTAGGCGAACGAATACCGTTGCGCCAGCGCCAGCGCGATGTCGGGGCGCTGCCAGAGCTCCCCGGCGCTGGCGGTGCACAGCCACAGGGTCAGCCCGTGCGCCACCGAGGCCCGATACCGCAACCAGACCTCGTCGGGGCTCGGCATCTCGGCTTTCGGCAGGCCGAGGGCGCCGCGGTATTCCTCGAGGAGATCGCGCTCGCTGCGACGGCGATCCTCGACGGTCAGCGCGCCCTGCAGGAAGTAGCCCAGGTCGAGTGACCAGTTGCCGCGGCGGGCCACCTGCCAGTCGAGGAACCCCACCTCGTCGCTGGGCAGCAGGTAGGTGTTGCCGATGTGCGGATCGCCATGCAGCAAGGTCTGCGGCGACGCGGTCAGCGTCCTGATGTAGGGCTTCCAGATCGATTCGATCAGCGTGTCGATGGTCAGTGAGGTCACCTGCTCGGGTGCGTCCGCGCCGAGGCGCTCCAGCGCGGCCGGCAGCGGCGCCATTTCCATGCCGTCCCAGGGCAGGAACGGCTCAAGCCAACCCAACGCCGGCTCGGTCAGCACCCGCTCGCCCCAATACCGCCCGTGCATCCGGGCCAGGCCGCGCACGCCGGTGGCGACCTGCTCGACGGTCATCGGCCTGGTGGCGTCGCGGGGATCGGCGCCGCGCGCGGTGAGGTCTTCCATGACCATCACGAAGTCGTAGGCGGCCTCGTCGATCAGCGCGGTGTAGACGCGGGGGTGCTCGAGGGGCAGGTCGACCCCGCAGGTGAACAACCGCGGCTCGTGGAACATGCCGCTGGTCATGCGGATCAGTTCTTTGTGGTCGGGGTCGGCGGCCTTAACAAACACCGACGCCGGCCCGCTGCCGCTGCGGTAGGTCACTCCCAGGCGGGCGCGCCGGTTGGTGCCGTCGTCGCGGACCTCCACGGTGACGGTGTCCACCTCGGCGCCGGGATGATGGGCGGCCAGCGCCGCGGACATCCACTGCGGCGAGATGTCATCCCAGGCCGTGGGGACCGACAACGACGGGGCATTCATGATTGGACTCCTTCGTCACGGACTCGCAGCCATAGAAACGACACGTATCGTTTCCTAGACTTATCCCCGTGAAGGTAACCCGAACGCGCGTCCGCACGCCAGTACCGAATCGGTTCGCCGCCGGTTCCGGCGCGGCCGGGCACGCCTAGGCTCGGCTCCGTGTCCGACGAGCGGGGCGGCCGGCCCCGTGACACCCGGCTGCATCACGCGATCCTCGATGCCACGCGCCAACTCCTGACGACCGGCGGCTACGCCGAGTTGTCGATGGAAAGCGTCGCGACGCGCGCCGGCGTGGGGAAGAAGACCCTCTACCGGCGCTGGCCATCGAAAGCCCCGCTGGTCGCCGAGGCCGTCCTGGAGGCTTACGGCGGATCCGGGTCGTTTCCCGTCGCCGAGACTGGAGACCTGCGCGCCGACCTGCTGGCGTGGCTGCGCGAGCATGCCGATTTTCTGGCGGATCCGCCGAACGCCGCGCTGGTGCGGGCGCTCATCGCCGCGGCGGCCGCCCGCCCGGCCGACGGCGACGATCTTTACCAGCAGCTCAGCGCGCCTCAGCTGGCCGGGTTGATGACACGGCTGCGACGGGCCGTCCGGGACGAGGAACTGAGCGCCGCCGCCGACCTCGACGCGATCGCCCAGGCGCTGATCGGCACCATGCTGTTTCGCGCGTTAACCCACGGGGGCGGCGGCGATTTCGACGCGCAAAGTCCTCGGATTTTTGACGGCCTGCTCGACGCGATCCTGCAGGGCGTGGGTAAGACGAAGACCGATTGAGCGTCAGGCCGGCGACAGGAAGGCGTGCATCGCGGCCGAGTAGGCGGCCACGTCGTGGGCGCCCATCAGCTCGCGTGCGGAGTGCATCGCAAGCTGCGCGGCGCCGACGTCGACGGTGGGGATGCCCGTGCGCGCGGAGGTCAACGGTCCGATCGTCGATCCGCACGGCAGGTCGGCCCGGTGCTCGTAGCGCTGCAACGCCACCCCGGCCTGCTGACAGGCCAGCGCGAAGACCGCGGCGGTGCGTCCGTCGGTGGCGTAGCGCAGATTGGGGTGCACCTTGAGCACCGGCCCCGCGTTGACCGCGATCGGATGGCCGGGCTCGTGCCGTTCCGGGTAATTGGGGTGGGTGGCGTGCGCCATGTCCGCGGAGGCCAGCAGCGACGCCGGCAGCCGGCGCAGGTAGTCCTCTCGGGTGCCGCCCGCGGCCAGCACAATTCGCTCCAGGACGGTGCCCAACAAGTTTGATTGCGCGCCGTGGTCCGAGGACGAGCCGACTTCCTCGTGATCGAAGAGCACCAACACCGGCTGGTACTGCGCGCCACGTTCTGATGCCAACAGCGCTTCCAGCCCCGCATAGCAGCTGGCCTGGTTGTCCAGCCTGGGCGCGCTCAGCAGGTCGGCAGTTCCGTTGTCGGAGGCGCCGATCACCGTCGAGGGAGTCAGGTCGTGCGTCATCAGGTCGGCGGCCAGCACGTCGGTGGGCGCCACGTCCGCGCGTTCGGCGACGTAATCGACGAAGGACCGCGCCGTCTCGCCGACACCCCACACCGCGTTGAGGTGTCGCTGCGGGTCCAGTGTCAGCGACTTGCGGTCCTCGGCCAGATGGATGGCCAGCTGCGGCACCCGAAGGATCGGCTCGTCGATCCGGACCAGCCGGTGCGCGATCCCGGTGCTTTGATCCTTCGCCCGCACCGACAGGCGCCCGCTGATCCCCAGATCGCGGTCCAGCCAGGAGTTGAGCCACACGCCCCCATAGGGTTCCAGCGCCACCACCCGCCAGCCGGCGACCACCCGGTCGGGGTGCTGTTTGACCCTGAGATTGGGGCTGTCGGTGTGTGCGCCCACGATCCGGAACGGCCCGTCGGCCCCCTCCGAATTCCAGGCGACCAGCGAGCCCGCTCGCACCGTGAAGTAGCGCCCCGGCCCGGACGGCCAGCGTTCCACCTCGCTCAATTCGGTGTATCCGGCGGCGATCAGCCGCGCGGCCACCGTGGCGCAGACGTGAAAAGGCGACGGAGACGCGTCGATGAACTCGCAGAGTCCTTGCGCACTCGCTGAGGACTTCGCCTGGTTTCGAGGGTCGCCGGACATGTTGAACATCATGGCTGTCCGCGGCCACCGTCGCCACGCTAGGGTCACCAGAGTGCCCCCCGTCCAGCCGCAACCCATCCTCGAGCCGCTGACACCCGCGGCGATCTTCCTCGTGGTGACCATCGACGACGGTGGAGAGGCAACCGTGCACGACGCGCTGCAGGACGTTTCCGGGCTGGTGCGCGCGATCGGTTTCCGGGAGCCGCAGAAACGGTTGTCGGCGATCGCCTCGATCGGCTCGGATGCCTGGGACCGCTTGTTTTCCGGGCCGCGGCCCGCCGAACTGCACCGGTTCATCGAGCTGAACGGCCCGCGCCACATCGCTCCCGCCACACCCGGCGATCTGTTGTTCCACGTCCGGGCCGAAAGTTTGGACGTCTGTTTCGAACTGGCCGACCGGATCCTGAAATCGATGGCCGGCGCGGTCACCGTGGTCGACGAGGTGCACGGGTTCCGGTATTTCGACAACCGCGACTTGCTCGGATTCGTCGACGGCACCGAGAATCCGGATGGCCCACTTGCCATCAGCGCCACCGCAATCGGCGACGAGGACCCCGACTTCGCCGGCTCCTGCTATGTCCACGTGCAGAAGTACGTGCACGACATGTCCTCGTGGAATTCGATATCCGTCACCGAGCAGGAGCGAGTGATCGGCCGCACCAAGCTGGAGGACATCGAACTCGATGACGACGTCAAGCCGGATGACTCCCACATCGCCCTCAACGTCATCACCGACGACGAAGGCACCGAACTGAAAATCGTGCGGCACAACATGCCATTCGGCGAGCTCGGCAAGGGCGAGTACGGCACGTACTTCATCGGCTATTCGCGCACACCGCAAGTCACCGAACAGATGCTGCGCAACATGTTCCTCGGCGACCCGCCCGGCAACACCGACCGCATCCTCGACTTCTCCACCGCCATCACCGGCGGATTGTTCTTCTCCCCCACCGTCGACTTCCTCGATGATCCCCCGCCGCTGCCCGCAACGCCGGCGGCGGAAACGTCTGTTGCACAGGACGGCTCACTTTCGATCGGCAGCCTGAAAGGAACCACTTCATGAACAACCTCTACCGCGAGCTGGCACCGGTCACCGACGCCGCCTGGCAAGAAATCGAATTGGAGGCGACCCGGACATTCAAACGCCACATCGCCGGACGTCGGGTCGTCGACGTCAGCGAGCCCGGCGGTCCAGTGGCCGCCGCGGTCAGCACCGGACGGCTGGCCAACGTGGCGTCACCCACCGAGGGTGTCCAGGCGCACCTGCGGGAAAGTAAACCCCTTGTGCGGCTTCGTGTTCCGTTCACCCTGTCGCGTTACGAGATCGACAACGTCGAGCGCGGCGCCAGCGACTCCGACTGGGACCCTGTCAAGGCGGCCGCAAAGAAGCTCGCGTTCGTCGAAGACCGTGCCATCTTCGAGGGCTACGCCGCCGCGTCGATCGAGGGCATCCGTTCCGCCAGCTCCAACAAGACGCTCACGTTGCCGGCCGATCCCAGCGAGATCCCGGACGTGATCACCCAGGCGATCTCCGAGCTCCGGCTGGCCGGTGTCGACGGCCCCTACTCGGTGCTGCTGTCGGCCGACGTCTACACGAAGGTCAGCGAGACGACCCAACACGGATATCCGATCCTCGAGCACATCGACCGGCTCGTTCCCGGAGACATCATCTGGGCCCCGGCCATCGACGGTGCCTTCGTGCTGACCACGCGCGGCGGTGATTTCGACCTGCAGCTGGGCACCGACGTGACGATCGGGTACACCAGCCATGATGCGGACACCGTGCAGCTGTATCTACAGGAGACGCTCACCTTCCTGTGCTACACCGCCGAAGCGTCCGTCCCGCTGAGTTCGTAGGAACAAGCGTCGCCCGGGTTTTCGCTAAAGGTCCAGCACCACATCGGTTTCGGGAGCCGCCGAGCAGATCAGCACCTGCGTAACAGCGGTTTTCGGCTCATCACCTGACGCACTCCCCGCCAAATCCGGATGGCCCGACGACGCTGCACAATTCGGGACTGGCCGACTTTTTCGAACGCCAACTGACCGTCGAGGCCCGCGCCGGGGCCTGCGGTGTATCGGTACGTGTGCGAGGAACTCCAAGTGACTCCCCGGTGATTGCATGATGGTGGCCGCGCACGTGTGGGACACCTTCGGGGCGCATAGCGCCGGGTTCGGCGCCGCTCTCATCACCCGTCGCGGTAATGCACCGTTGGCGGTGGACGGCCTGCCGCGGCCAGACATCGTCGCCGGTGACCTACGCGAGCTGGCCGACCGTCTCGGCTATCGCTGAACGAGGCGATGAATCGGGCCATAATTGACCCATGGCCACCTCCGACGGCTTCCATCCCGACTTCGACGACACCGCAACGCCGCTCGCCCGCAACAGGGTGCGCCACGTCAAGGCGTCGGAAATCAGCTCGGATACCGCGCAGTCGGAGGGGCTGCGGCGCTTCGCCGCGCTATCCGGTGGGTCGGTCGGCGCGGAGAAGCTCTGGATGGGCGAGACCCACGCGTCGCCGAAATCCGCCTCGGACAACCATCACCACGGCGACTCGGAGACCGCAATCTATGTACGAAGCGGCAACCCGGAGTTCGTCTTTCATGACGGCGTCCAAGAGGTCCGCATCGCCACCGAACCCGGTGACTATGTCTTCATCCCGCCCTATCTGCCGCACCGGGAGGAAAACCCCGACCCCGACACCACGGCCGAGGTCGTGATCGCGCGCAGCACCCAGGAAGCGATCGTGGTCAATCTGCCCGCGCTGTATCCGCTGGACGGGCCTCAATAGATAGCAGACGCTCACTCAGCGAATTCTCAACAGATTCTTCGGTGCCACATCGCTTGGCTCCAAGCCTCCGCAAAGTCATCGACGGCACCATACGTCTATGACCAACGAGCAGCTGTGCGCCAACCTTGTCGAACGCTATTTGCGCACCCGCGGGCGCCAATACTTTCGCGGGCACCGCGACGGTGAATACTTTTTCGTCACCGGCGCTCCGCGACGGCTGCACGTTCATTTCGAAATCTCGCCCGCGCACGACGACGTACTGATCATCCGGGTCACTCCCGGGTGCTACTTTCCGGCCGCCGACCGCCCGTGGCTGACGTACTTCGCCGACACGTGGAACCGCCAGCAACGCCACGTCACCGCCATCGTGCACGGCTCGACCGATCCGCAGCGCATCGGTGTGGTAGCCCGCAAGTCGCAATGGATCCGAAGCGAAGTCTCCTTCGTCGATTTCGCGTCCTTCGTCGACCTGACGATCGCGGATGCCACCGAGCTCTTCGAGGAGCTGAGCCCCGCCGTCGACGTGCCGTCCGCGGAGCGGCCGCTGCTGCGTCACGCCGGCTGACACCCAGGCGGTCTAGGAACCGCTCGTGCCGCCCGGGACGTCGGGGCGCGGCTCACCCAGCTCGGCCCGGATGGCGCCCCACGGATCGGCGTAGCGTCGGGGCGTATCCCGGTACGCCGCACGGCTTTTGAGAAACGACCGCGCCAGCGGCGAGATCAACCGCATCGGGTAGCGCCGCCACCCCGCGATGGCGCGCATCTCGTCGATCATGTCCGGCCACGAGTGGTGCTGGAATCGCAGGACCTGTTGGGCGCGAGCGGTATCCATCCAGTCGGTGACGAACCAGTTCTCGTCGCTGTCGGGATCACCTGGGCGCCCCCCGGGCAAGACATCGACGAGACCCCGGGCCGCGGCCAGCGCCTTACCGACCTCGCCCTGCCGAATCCGGTGCGACTCGTCGCCGGCGATCAGCAGGGTCTCACCGGCGACATCGGCAGTGGTCGCCGCGGCGAACGCGCGAGCGACATCGCGCACATCGACGGTGTGGATGCGACCATCGGTCGGCAGGGCACTTTCGAAGAACAGCGCATCGACGCTGAACGGCATGGCGTCCGGTTCGACGCTGATCACCCCGCCCAGCCGCAAGATCACCCACTCGAGGTCCGAGGATCGGATGTGTTGTTCCGCCTGGGCCTTGTGCGCACCGTAGAGATCAGCCGGATTCATCGGGGAATCCGCGCGCAACAGCTCGGCGTCGCGGTGCGGGTTGCGCGCCCCGTACACGGCGTTGCTCGACGCCTGAATGAACCGAACCGGATGCGGCCGGGCCTGCGCTGCGCGCAGCAGCGTGAGGGTCGCATCGACGTTGACGCGCCGCCCGAGGGCGGGGCTGCGGTACACGGCCGGCGGGATCACCGCGGCGAGGTGAACGATCGCCGTGGGTGAAGTCGCGGCGAGCAAGCGGTCAACGTGGCCCGGGTCGGTCAGGTCGGCCCAGTGCGCCTCGACACCGGCGGGCAGCGCCCTCGCGGCTTTGCGCTGGGCGGCGGTGCCCAGATCCGTCGCGACGACCCGGTGGCCGTCGGCGACCAGCCGGCGCACCGTCTGTGAGCCGACGAGCCCGAAACCCCCGGTGACAAGAACCTTCTCGGACATGATCCCCCGCTGTGCGTTTGCCCCCAGCAAACGAATATGGCATTCTCCCGAATGGAGAGTAACATATGCAGCTCAGGGGCTGAGGTTTGAGACCGGCGTCACACCGGCAACCAATAGCAAATGCACAATCACGACAGCGGGGAGCCATGACGGGCAGCGGCGCGGACGCGGCGGAAAATCACGAGACCGCCAAGTGGGACCCGGCCTTCACCGAACAGGTCGCGCATGCGCTCGGGCCGGCTGTCAAACGCTATTACCGCGCCGAGGTGCGAAACATCGACAACATCCCGTCGTCCGGTGGGGCGCTGGTGGTCTCGAACCACTCCGGCGGCATGTTGACGCCGGACGTGTTGATCTTTTCCCCGGCCTTCTACGAAAAGTTCGGCTACGACCGCCCCGTCTACACGCTGGGCCATTACGGGCTCTTCATGGGGCCCCTGGACGGCTGGCTGCGCCGCCTCGGGGTGATCGAGGCCAGCCGCGAAAACGCCGCCGCCGCCCTGCATTCCGGCGCGGTGGTGCTGGTATTTCCCGGCGGCGACTACGACTCGTACCGGCCGACGTTCAGCGCCAACACCATCGACTTCAACGGCCGCACCGGCTACGTGCGCACCGCGATCGAGGCCGGGGTGCCGATCGTGCCGACCGTGTCGATCGGAGCCCAGGAGACGCAGCTTTTCTTGACCCGGGGCAACTGGCTGGCCCGCAAGCTGGGGCTAACCAAGGCCCGGATGGACATCCTGCCGATCAGCGTCGGGTTCCCGTTCGGGCTGAGCGTGATCTTCCCGCCCAACCTGCCGCTGCCGGCAAAGATCGTCACCGAGGTGCTCGAGCCGATCGACGTCACCGCGCGCTTCGGCGACGATCCCGACGTCGACGAGGTCGACGCCCACGTCCGCGCGGTCATGGAGGCCGCGCTTGCGCGATTGGCCGGGCAGCGCCGGTTTCCGATCCTGGGCTGATGGTGCCGCCAATCCGCGCCAACAACCGGCGCCCTGCGGCATAGTTGTTGGCCTGGACGCGTCGGCAGGGCGAGGTGGCGTGTGAAAAGACTCAACGGCATGGACGCCATGCTGCTCTACAGCGAGACGCCCAACCTGCACACGCACACGCTGAAGGTCGCGATCATCGACCCGTCCGACTTCGACGGCGCGTTCGGTTTCGACGTGTTCCGCCACCACGTCCGCCGGCGCCTTCACCTGCTGGAACCGTTGCGCTACAAGCTCGTTGACATCCCCTGGCATCTCCATCACCCGATGTGGCAGGAAAACTGCGAGGTCGACCTGGACTATCACCTCCGTCGCGTCCGGGTGCCCGCACCGGGCGGGCGGCGAGAGCTCGATCGGGTCATCGGCGAGGTGGCGTCCACTCCCCTGGACCGCAGCCGGCCGCTGTGGGAGTTTCATTTCGCCGAGGGTCTGGCCGACGGCCGGTTCGCCTTGATCGGCAAGGTGCACCACGCGCTGGCGGACGGTGTCGCGTCGGTCAACCTGCTGGCGCGCGCGATGGATCTGCGGGACGGGCCCACCGACGAGCGCGACAACGACGAAGCCGGCGTCACGATTTCTGATGCCGAGTTGCTGCGCGCGGCCGCGCGCGACCACGTCCGGCAGCTCGCGCAACTCCCACGGCTGCTCAAGGACGCGGCCGTCGGGTTGATGCGGGTGCGGCGCCGCTCCCGAGAGCGCGGAGATCACCCCGACCTGGCCGACGCCTTTGATGCGCCGCCGACGTTCCTCAACCATGTCGTCTCGCCCCGGCGGTGGTTCGCCAGCACGTCGTTATCGCTGCCGCAGGTCAAGGCGACGGCAAAAGCGTTGGGCATCACCATGAACGATCTGGTGCTGGCGACGGCGGCGGGCGGATTGAGGACGCTGTTGCTGGCCTACGACGGTGCGGCCGACCGCCCGATCATCGCGTCGGTCCCGACGGCCACCGACAAGTCGGACCGGATCACCGGCAACGAGATCAGCGGGCTGATGATTTCGCTGCCGGTGCATGTTGACAACCCGATCGAACGGGCCCGGCTGATCTCGGTGGCCACCCGGATCGCCAAGGAAGACCACGAGATCCTGGGCCCGCAGCTGTACGGGAAAATGATGGCCTACCTGCCGACCGCGTTGGCCCCCGCCGCATTTCGGTGGCTGGGTCTGCGCGACATGCCCAACAAGCTGATGAACGTCGCCGTATCCAGCGTGGTCGGGCCGCGCGAGCGCGGCCACTTCGGCGGCGCGGCCGTCAGCGAGATCTATTCCACGGGCGTGCTGTCGCCCGGGGCCCCGGTCAACATCACCGTGTGGAGTTACGTCGACCTGCTCGGCGTCGCCGTGCTCACCGACGACCAGACGTTCGACGACCCGCACGAAGCGACGGACGCCATCAGCGCGGCCTTCGACGAATTACGTGACGCCGCAGGCGTTTCCGATCAGCCGGCGAGCACCCCGTCCAGCACCGAATAGAACAGCCCCAGGCCGTCGTCGGAGGGCCCGGTCAGCGCCTCGATGGCATGCTCGGGATGCGGCATCAGCCCCACCACACGGCCGTCGGCGGAGCTGACGCCGGCGATGTCATGTAGCGAACCGTTGGCGTTCTCGTGGTACCGGAACACCACCCGCCCCTCGCCCTCGAGCTCCTCGAGCACCTCGGCGGGCGCCACGTAGCGGCCCTCGCCGGACTTCAGCGGCACCAGCAGATCGGCATCCGGTTCGAAACGCGACGTCCACGCGGTCGACGTCGACGCCACCCGCAGCCACACGTCGCGGCAGATGAAGTGCAAACCCACGTTGCGGGTCAGGGCTCCGGGCAGTAGGCCTGCCTCGCAGAGCACCTGAAAACCGTTGCAAATGCCCAACACCGGCATGCCGCGCCGCGCCGCGTCCACCACCTCGGTCATCACCGGGGCGAACCTGGCGATCGCACCGGCCCGCAGGTAGTCGCCGTAGGAGAAGCCGCCGGGCACCACCACGGCGTCGACGCTTTTCAGGTCGGCGTCGGCGTGCCACAGGTTGACCGGCTCCGCACCGACGCGCCGCGCCGCGCGGGCGGCGTCCACGTCGTCGAGCGTCCCGGGAAACGTGATGATCCCGATGCGTGCGCTCACGGCGTCTCCCGGCTGATCGTCCAGTCCTCGATCACGGTGTTCGCCAACAGCGATTCCGCGATCTCGGCGAGCGCCGAGTCGTCCACGCTGTCGTCCACTTCGAGCTCAAACCTCTTGCCCTGCCGGACATCCGATATCCCCGGGTGGCCGAGGCGGCCCAGCGCGCCGACTATCGCCTGACCCTGCGGGTCCAGGATCTCCGCTTTGGGCATCACGCTCACGATCACCCGGGCCACCGGCGCTCCTCCTCAGTTGGCGTTTCGCCGCCAACTCTACCGGCGAAACCGCAGCTCGCCGTCACGGGCACGAGGCTATGTAGGCCTCGCACAGCGGCGCGCTCATGGCGCCCAGCACCGGGTCGTCCGCCATCGTCGGCCAGGGCGCCTGCGGCGGCGCCGAGGACCAGAGCGTGACCTCGCTGATCGTGCTGCTGGACGGGTGCGCGAAGAGGTAGGTGTGCATCACCACCGGGCCGCTGATCACGGCGGCCACGCGGTTGGTTTCGTCGCTGGTCAGCGACGGCGATTGCTGCGGCGCACCCTGCTGGCAACTCCGCAACGCGGCGACGGCGCCACGGAAGGCCGCGGCCGCGATCTCGCCGCCGCGGGCCGTATCACCGCGCCAATGCAGGATTTGGGCCTGCAGCTGCCACTGGCCGTCCGGATGTTGAACCGTCGAGCGGGCGGAGACCGCCGAGTCGCGGGGGTCCCGGGCGGTGGCCGGCGTGGCGCACAGCTCCTCGAACCGAAAACGGGGGCCGGGCGCCGAGCCGGTCGTCTGTACCGCCTGACCGGCGAGCGCGGGCCAGTGGTACACCGCGTCCAGGGGCACGGCACGCTGATCGATCCACGCGGTGTTCGGGATCCGGTCGCACATGGCGGGGCAGGTCTCGGGCTCGCCGTGCGCTGGGACGACGACGACCAGGGCGACCGCGAAGCTGCCGGCGACCAGCATCATGGCCAGGATTACGCGCAGCGGCAGCTTGTCCATCAAGGCACAATCGTAGATATGCAACTGACGCATTTCGGTCATTCGTGCCTACTTGCCGAGTTCGACCAGACACGCGTGCTGTTTGATCCCGGTATTTTCGCCCACGGTTTCGAAGGAATCACCGGCTTAACCGCCATCTTGATCACGCATCAGCACCCCGACCACGTCGACGGAAACCGGTTGCCGGCACTGCTCGAGGGTAACCCGGATGCGGCGCTGTACGCCGACGCGCAGACCGCGGCGCAACTGGGCGCGCCCTGCCGCGAGGTGCATGTCGGTGACGAACTGCAGATCGGCGAGCTGACCGTTCGGGCCGTGGGCGGCAAGCACGCCGTCATCCACCCGGAAATCCCTGTGATCGAGAACATTTCGTTTCTCGTGGGCGATGCCGAGCATCGTGCCCGGTTGATGCATCCCGGCGACGCGCTGTTCGTGCCCGACGAGCCGGTGGACGTTTTGGCCACCCCGGCGGCGGCCCCGTGGATGAAGGTTTCCGAAGCGGTCGACTACCTGCGCGCGGTGGCGCCCGCGCGCGCCGTCCCCATTCACCAGGGCATCATCGCCCCGGATGCGCGTGGCATCTACTACGGCCGGCTCACCGAGATGACCAGCACCGACTTTCAGGTGCTGCCCGAAGAGGACGCCGTCACCTTCTAGCGCGAGCAGCCGGTTACGTGATGTCGTCGGCGGCGCCGCGGCCGGCCGCGCGGCCCGAGAAGATGCATCCGCCCAAGAACGTGCCCTCCAACGCGCGATAGCCGTGCACACCGCCCCCGCCGAACCCGGCTGCCTCGCCGGCGGCGTACAACCCGGCGAGCGGCGTGCCGTCGGACGTCAACACCCGTGCGGCAAGGTCGGTTTCGATGCCGCCCAACGTCTTTCTCGTCAGGATGTGCAGCTTGACCGCGATCATCGGTCCCGCCTTCGGATCGGTCAACCGGTGCGGCGCCACGACCCGGCCCAGCCGGTCGCCCAGATAGCCGCGGGCGGCGCGGATCGCGGTGATCTGACCATCCTTGCTGAACCTGTTGGCGACCTCCCGGTCGCGGGCGGTGACTTCGGCCTCCACCGTGGCGTAGTCCAGCGGTTGCACGTCGGGCAGCTTGTTCATCGCGGTCACCAGGTCGCGCAACGAATCGGCACTGACGAAGTCCACGCCCCGATCGACGAACGCCTGCACCGGTCCCGGCGGCCCGGAGCGCGCCCGGTTCCGTAGCAGCTCGCGCACGCTCTGTCCGGTCAGATCCGGATTCTGCTCCTGACCGGAAAGCGCGAACTCCTTCTCAATGATCTTGGCGTTCAACACGAACCAGGTGTAATCGAACCCGGATTTTGTGATGTACTCGAGTGTGCCGAGGGTATCGAACCCGGGATAGAGCGGGACCGGCAACCGCTTGCCGTTCGCGTCCAGCCACAGCGACGACGGGCCCGGAATGATGCGAATCCCGTGCAGCGGCCAGATCGGGTCGTAATTGGTGATGCCCTCGGTGTAGTGCCACATCCGGTCCGGGTTGATCACCCGTGCGCCGGCCCGCTGCGTGATGCCGATCATCCTGCCGTCGACGTGGGCCGGCACGCCGCTGAGCAATTGCTCGGGCACGCGGCCCATCCGCTTCGGCCAATTCTTGCGCACCAGCTCGTGGTTGCCGCCGATGCCACCACTGGTCACGATCACCGCGGAAGCGCGGAACTCGAACTCTCCGACCGCTTTTCGAGACGAAGCGACTCCCCGCGGCGCGGCCGAGGGCTCCAGCACCGTCCCCCGGACGCCCGTCACCGCGTCACCCTCGACTATCAACTCGTCGACCTGATGGCGGTGGACGAAGCGCACCGTGGAGCGATCCCGCAATTGACGGGCGAAGATCTCGACGAGCGCGGGCCCGGTACCCCAGGTGATGTGGAAGCGGGGAACCGAATTGCCGTGTCCCTGCGCGTCATACCCGCCGCGCTCGGCCCAGCCCACCAACGGGAAAAGCTTGAGCCCCCGGGAACGCAGCCAGCTGCGCTTCTCCCCGGCGGCGAAATCGACGTAGGCGTGCGCCCATTGGCGCGGCCAGTAGTCCTCGGGGCGGTCGAACGCCGCCGTACCGAGCCAGTCCTGCAGCGCAAGCTCGTGGCTGTCGCGGATTCCCAACCGGCGCTGCTCGGGGCTGTCGACGAAGAACAGGCCGCCGAAGGACCAGAACGCCTGCCCGCCCAGGTTGGCGCTGTTCTCCTGGTCGAGGATCAGCACCCGCAAGCCGCGATCCACCAGTTCGCAGGCGGCGACCAGGCCGGACAGCCCCGCCCCGACGACGATGGCATCAGCGCCGAACCCCGCAACCGAAGAATCGCTCATGTCGGTCCAGGGTAGTGCCCCCCGGACAGCAGGTCAGGCAGTCGATCGGTCAGGCGGCATCGAGCAAGGCCTTGTCGTGACGCCAGCGGTACACCGTCGGTGTGCAGTTGTGCATCAACGCCAGGTCGACCGCGTCCAGCATCGCCTGCAGCGGCCCGGGTTTGCGGAGGTGACGAGCGGCGACGGCCACCCGCACCACACCGTCGCGCCGGGCGATCCGCTCGGCCGACAGCACGACCGTGCGACACCACCACGGCTCGGTGAGAACGCCTTCGCCGATGCCGAGGACCCGCGCGCGCACGGTGGTGTGCCGCACCAGGTCGGTGATCCCGTGCAGATCGGCCAGCATGCGAAATCCGTTCGCCGGCAATGCTTTGACCACGCCCGGCGAGACCACGCAGCTGGGCGACGCGAACAATCGGGTGCGCAGCCCGAGGTGCTCGAGAATCCGGTCGGCGGCCGTCAATCGCAGATTGGCCTCATGCGCCCGCAAGATCGCGAACTCACCGCGACGCTTCCTGATGAGGGCATCGTCGTAGCCGTGCAGCACGATCGCGTCGCCACCGGCGCGGCGGGCGGTCAGCCAGTCAACGGTTTTCGGGTCGCTGTCGAGCCGGTAGTCCCCGGACAGGCGGGGAGCCACGAGTAGCGACACCGGAACAGTGCGGGCATCCATTTGCGCGCAGAACGCCTCCACGTCGGGCAGGGTGCGTTCGCAAATCCCCGAGACCGAGACGATCAATTTTCCAGACACACCAGCAGTTTGCCGACCGCAAGTGTCGGAATAGTGAAGGACACGCAGACAGCAGGCGTATATGCGCTCACCTGAGCGCGATGACTTACCTCGGCGACCGGCGTATCGGGGCGGTCCAGCAAAGGGCCGGCAACGTCGGCGGAAACGAACTGTTCGATATGCTAAGCAACGCGATGGACGAGGCCTCCTACGCAGCGGCCAAAGCGCCGCTGCCCCATGCCCCCGCCGGGCAGCCTGGCGCCGACGAACGGGAGTATCCCGACAAGTTGGACGCCGCGCTGTTGCGGATCTCCGGTGTGTGCATCTTGGCCACGGTGATGGCGATCCTGGATGTGACGGTGGTCAGCGTCGCGCAGCGCACGTTCATCGACCAGTTCTCGTCCTCTCAGGCGGTCGTGGCCTGGACGATGACGGGCTACACGCTCGCCTTGGCGACCGTGATCCCGATAACCGGGTGGGCCGCCGACCGGTTCGGCACCAAGCGGCTGTTCATGGGCTCGGTGCTGGCATTCATGCTGGGCTCACTGCTGTGCGCGATTGCCGCAAACATCTTGCAGCTCATCATCTTTCGCGTGGTGCAGGGTGTCGGTGGCGGCATGCTGCTGCCGTTGGGGTTCATGATCTTGACCCGTGAGGCAGGCCCCGGGCGGCTCGGCCGCCTGATGTCGATCTTGAGCATCCCGATGCTGCTCGCCCCGATCGGCGGCCCGATTCTGGGCGGTTGGCTGATCGACACGTCGAGCTGGCGGTGGATCTTCCTGATCAATGTGCCGATCGGGCTGCTCACCATTGTCCTCGCGGCGATCGTGTTCCCGCGGGATCATCCGGCCCGGTCGGAAACCTTCGACGCCGTCGGCGTGCTGCTGCTCTCCCCCGGCCTGGCGATGTTCCTGTTCGCGGTGTCGTCCATCCCGGGCCGCGGCACCGTCGCGGACCGCCATGTGGTGATCCCGGCGACGATCGGACTGGCGTTGATCGCGGGGTTCGTCGCGCACGCCTGGCATCGCGTCGATCATCCCCTGATAGATCTGCGGCTCTTCCGCAATCCGGTGCTGACCCACGCCAACGTGACGATGCTGGTCTTCGCCGGCGCATTTTTCGGCGCCGGCCTGCTGCTTCCCAGTTACTTCCAGCAGGTGCTGCACCAATCGCCCATGCAGGCGGGCGTGCACTTGATCCCGCAGGGGCTCGGCGCCATGCTGACCATGCGGCTGACCGGACCGCTGGTGGACAGACAGGGGCCGGGCAAGATCGTGCTGGTCGGCATTGCGCTGATCACGGTCGGCCTGGGAGCTTTCGCGTTGGGAGTGGCCAGGCAGGCCCACTATCTCCCCGTGCTGCTGGTGGCGCTGGCGGTCACCGGCCTGGGTATGGGCTGCACCATGATGCCGTTGTCCGTCGCGTCGGTGCAGGCGCTGGCCCCGCACCAAATCGCCCGGGGAACGACCTTGATGAGCGTCAGCCATCAAGTGGGCGGCTCGATGGGAACCGCGCTGATGTCGATGGTCCTGACGAATCAGTTCAATCGGAGCCAATACATCGTCGCGGCAAACAAGGTTGCCGCCCTGGATCAGCGAGCGGCCGTCGACGGGGTGCCGGTCGACCAATCCGCAATGCCCCGGCAGGCGCTTGCGCCAGATTTTTGGGGGAATGTGGTGCACGATCTTTCCCAGGCGTATACCGCGGTATTCGTGATTGCCGTCATACTGGTGGTTTGCACGGTAATTCCGGCGTCGTTTCTGCCGAAAAAGCCGGCAAGCGAAACTGCCGGCGAATAAGACAATCACGCCTGCTAGTCGACCCCGGGCCGATTTTTCGCTTTAAATGGCCGTCCGCGCCGCTGCTGTGCAGCACGAATTACACGCATGGGAATACCGGCGAATACGAGTGAAAACGCCTCAGCAGGGCTAGCCGTATAGATATGCTCAGCGGCGCCATGGAGAACACCCGTTCTGCAGCTCTCAGTGTCCCGTTGCCCACCGCCGCGGGACCATCGCTGCGTTCTGACGACTACCCGGACAAGCTCGACGCAGCACTGTTCCGGATCGCCGGAGTCTGCGGCCTGGCCTGCATCATGGCCGTCCTGGACAGCACCGTCGTCGCCGTCGCGCAACGCACCTTCATCGATCAATTCGGGTCGAGTCAGGCCGTCGTCTCGTGGACCATCGCCGGCTACATGCTCGCGTTTGCGACCGTGATCCCGGTCACCGGATGGGCGGCGGATCGGTTCGGCACCAAACGGTTGTTCATGGGGTCGGTCCTGATCTTCACCCTGGGCTCGCTGCTGTGCGCGGTGGCTCCGAACATATTGCTGCTCATCTTGTTTCGCGTGGTGCAAGGGGTTGGCGGCGGCATGCTGCTGCCGCTCAGCTTCGTCATCTTGACGCGTGAGGCGGGACCCAAACGGGTCGGCCGCCTCATGGCGGTGGGGGGAATCCCGATCCTTCTCGGCCCGATCGGCGGGCCCATCCTGGGGGGATGGCTGATCGGCGCCTATGGCTGGAAGTGGATCTTCCTGATCAACCTGCCGATCGGACTGACCGCGTTTGCGCTGGCGGCGATCATGTTCGCGAAGGATCGCTCGGCCCCGTCGGAGGCCCTCGACATCACCGGCGCGCTGTTGCTGTCACCCGGCGTGGCGATCTTCCTGTGCGGGGTGTGCTCCATCCCGGGGCGGCACACGATCACCGACCCGTATGTGCTAGGGCCGGCGCTGCTCGGCCTGGCGTTGATCGCCGCGTTCATCGTGCACGCCTGGTATCGCACCGATCACCCCCTCATCGACCTGCGGCTGTTCCGCAACCCCGTGGTCACGCAGGTCAACGTGACGATGCTGGTGTTCGGGGCCGCCTCGGTCGGCGTGGGCCTGCTGGTCCCGAGTTACTTTCAGATCGTCAGCCACGAGACGCCGATGCAGTCCGGGTTGCACATGCTGCCGATCGGGATCGGTGCCGTATTGACCATGCCGATCGGCGGGGCCTTCATGGACAAGCACGGTCCCGGCAACATCGTGCTGATCGGCCTGCCCCTGATGGCAGCGGGTCTGGGGGTCTTCACCTACGGCGTCGCCACGCAGGCCGAGTACTCGCCGGTCTTGGTGTCCGGGCTCGCGATCATGGGGCTGGGCGCCGGCTTGACCACCACGCCGCTTTCCGCGGCGCTCATGCAGTCGCTGACCCCGCGTCAGGTGGCCCGGGGGACGACGTTGATCAGTGTGAATCAGCAGGTAGGCGGGTCGATCGGGGCCGCCCTCATGGCGGTGATCCTGACCAATCAGTTCAATCGCAACGAGGCCCTGATGGCGGCCAACGAGATGCTCGGGGCGCGCCCGGACGCCGGGAAGCGGGGACTTGACCCGTCGGCCCTCCCGCGCCAGACGATTACGCCCGATCTGGCCGGCCACGTGTCGCACCACTTGGCGCACGCCTATGCGACGGTGTTCGTGCTGGCGGTCGTGTTGGTGGCGTTCACCACCATCCCGGCATCCTTCCTGCCCAGGAAGCTGGCAACCCCGCCCGTCGGCGACTAGCGCCCGGCCCGCGGCTGATCCTCGAGCTAGCCGTCCCGGCCGCCATAACGGTCGCCGTCGGCGGTGGCCAACAGCCACGCATACTGGAAGGCGGCTTCCTCCCACCCCTTGTAGCGACCGCTGACGCCGCCATGCCCGGCGTTCATTTGCGTCTTCAGCAGGACGGGGCTCCCATTCGCGTTGACGTGTCGCAGCGCGGCAACCCATTTCGCGGGTTCCACGTAGTAGACCCGCGTGTCGTTCAGCGACGTCATCGCCAGTATCGCCGGATAAGGCTTCGCCTCGACATTTTCATACGGGGAATAGGACTTCATGTAGGAATAAACATCCTTGTCCGCCAACGGGTTTCCCCATTCGTCCCACTCGGTGACGGTCAGCGGCAAGGAGGAATCCAAGATGGTGGTCAGCGGGTCGACGAAGGGCACCTGCGCGAGGATGCCGGCAAAGAGTTCCGGCGCCAGGTTGGCCACCGCCCCCATCAACAGGCCACCCGCACTGCCCCCCAACGCCACCAGCCGGCGCGGGCGGGTGATTCCGGAATCCACCAGATGCCTTGCCACCGCGACGAAGTCGGTGAAGGTGTTCTTCTTTTCCAAGAGCTTGCCGTGCTCGTACCACAGCCGGCCCATTTCGCCGCCGCCGCGGACGTGGGCGATCGCGAACACCATTCCTCGATCCAAGAGCGACAACCGGGCGATGGAAAAACTCGGATCGGTGCAGATCTCGTAGGCACCGTAGCCGTAAACCAATGCAGGCGCCGGGAATTCGATTCCTGCGCGGTGCACGACCGAAACGGGGATCCGGGCGCCGTCCTCGGCGACCGCCCAATCGCGGCGTTCGACGTAATCCTCCGAGCGATAATCCCCGAGCACGGGTTGCTCGCGCAGTAGGGTGCGTTCGCCGGTGACGAAGTCGATGTCGTAGACCCGCGCCGGAATGACGAGAGACCCCGCCCGGATCCGCAGCTTGGGGGCGCCCCAATTCGGGTTGCCGGCCGGACCGGCCGACATCAGTTCGGAGTCGAACGAAACCTCTTCAGGCTCTGCATATGTCCCGTCCGAGTTGATGCGCCACAGCGCAAGCCGGGGCAGCGCCTCACGCCGATAGCTGACCACGAGGTGGCCGGCGAAGGCGTCCACCCCGTCGAGCCGGACATCGTCGCGGTGGGGGATGAGCGTGCGCTGCTGCGTGGGATCGCCGACCGGCGCCTCGGTCAGCGTGAAGTTGACCGCCCCGTCGTTGTGCAGGATCAAGAACCGGTCCTGCCCGCCGACGACCGCATGCTCGACCGAATACTCGACACCTTCGCGGCGCGGCAGCACGACGGTGAACTGCGCGCGCGGATCGGCGGCGTCGGCGTAGCGGAATTCGGAGGTGATCGACGAGCCCGAGGCGATGAAGACGTAGGCCTCGCTTCGGGTGAGTCCCACGCCGAGCCAGAACTTTTCGTCGGCTTCGTGATACACCAGCTCCGATTCCTCACCGGAGCCCACCCGATACCGCCATACCTTGTCGGGGCGATGGGCCGCGTCCAGGGTGAGGTAGTACACGGTGCGGTTGTCGGCGGCCCAGGTCGCGCCCGCCCCGATGTCGGCGATCTCGTCCGGATAAAGCTCGCCGGTGCGTAAATCCTTGAACCGCAACGTATAGCGCTCATCGCCGAGCGTGTCGACCGAGTATGCCAGCAGGTGTCCGTCGAGGCTGACGGTTGCGGCGCCCAGGGAGAAGAACTCGTGCCCCTCGGCCTCGACGTTCGAATCGAGCAAGATCTGTTCGCCCGGAATGTCGGTGTTCTCGTCCAAGGTCGGCGGGTCCCAGTCATCGGGATCACGTACCGGACAACGGCACTGGACGCGGTACTGCTTGCCTTCGAACGTGCGGGCGTAGTACCACCACTGGCCCTGCCGCGTCGGTACCGACAGGTCGGTTTCCTTGGTGCGCGCCTTGATCTCGTCGAAGATCTGTTGCCGCAACGGTTCGAGGTGGGCGGTCATCTCGTCGACGTAGCTGTTCTCCGCCTCGAGGTAGGCGATGACATCGGGGTTCGTCTTTTCGCGTAGCCACTCATAGGGGTCGATGAAGACGTCACCGTGGTGTTCGCGCCGGCTGTCCACCCGCTTGGCGACGGGTGGTACGGACCCGGCGAGGTGCGGCTCGGTCATGCGGCCGGGCCGATCCAGTCGCCGAAGCTCAAGCCGGAAATGCGTTCGTAGGCCTCGATATAGCGGGCGCGGGTCGCTTCGATGATGTCGCCCGGGAGCGGCGGCGGGGGTTGTGTGCCGTGGCGGTCCCAGCCGGACTCGGGGCTGGTGAGCCAGTTACGGACGAACTGTTTGTCGAAACTGTTCTGGACCACGCCGACCTGGTACTCGTCGGCCGGCCAGTACCGTGACGAGTCCGGGGTGAAGATTTCGTCGGCCAGCAACAGGTTTCCGTCGCGGTCGGTGCCGAATTCGAACTTGGTGTCCGCGATGATGATTCCTTTCCGCAGCGCATGGTCGGCGGCCTGAACGTAGATCCGCAACGTGCGGTCGCGCAGCTGGTTGGCGCGCACCCCGCCCACCATCTCGATCACGCGGGCGAACGAGACGTTTTCGTCGTGGTCCCCCAACGCGGCTTTGGTCGCGGGGGTGAACAGCGGTTCGGCGAACCGGCTGGCTTCGGCCAGTCCCGGGGGCAAGGTGATGCCGCAGACCTTGCCGGTCGCCTGGTAGTCCAGGAGCCCCGAGCCGGTCAGGTAACCGCGCGCCACGCATTCGACCGGAAACATCTCCAGACGCCGCACCACCAGCGCCCGGCCCAGGACCTCGTCGGGGATGCGTGGGTCGTCCGGTGGTCCGGCCAGGTGATTGGGGGAGTCGACGAGACCGAAGAAGAAGACGCTCATCGCGGTCAGGATGCGGCCCTTGTCCGGGATGGTGCTGTCCAGGACGAAGTCGTACGCCGAGATGCGGTCGGTGGCGACCAACAGGAGGTGTTCGTCGTCGACGCGATACAGCTCACGGACCTTGCCGCTGGCCAGATGCTGGTAGTCGGACAGTGCAGGCATCCGGTCAGCCTATCGGGCACCTGACGGCGCGGCTTGTGCTGGGATCGGGGCTATGACACCGCGGTTTCTGCCCTACTCCACCAGGCCCGGCCGGCTGGCCGCCCAGCTGTTCAGCGACTTCGCCGTCGTCGTGTGGACAGCGCTGTGGCTTCTCGTCGGCCTGGCGGTTTACGACGCCATCGCGACCATCGCCGACGCCGGCCGGCAGGTCGAGAGCGGGGCGGACGGCATCGCCGGCAACCTCGCATCCGCCGGCCACGGCGCCCAGCACATCCCGGTGGTGGGCGACACGGTCAGCAAGCCGCTCAACTCCGCCAGCCAGGCCGCGCTGGACATCGCGGGCGCGGGCCACGATCTGGACACCGCGGCGAGCTGGCTCGCGGTGCTGCTGGCGATGGCGGTCGTGGCGCTCCCGATCCTCGTCGCGGTGATCCCGTGGCTGTTTCTGCGGATTCGCTTCTTTCGGCGCAAGCTGACGGTGACCGCATTGGCCGCAACCCCGGCCGGGGCGCAATTGCTCGCGCTGCGCGCGCTGACCAATCGCCCGCCCCGCAAGCTGGTCGCCGTCAGCGCCGATCCGGTCGGTGGGTGGCGTCGCGAGGACCCGGTCACCATCGGGGCCCTGGCCGCGCTCGAACTACGCTCGGCGGGTATCGCGATCCGCGGGGTTTAACAGCAGCGCACGCGACAAGAGGAGCAGCCCCGCGGCGACCACAATGAGCCAGGCCGCCAACGCATCCCAGAAGAACACCAGCGAGACGGTCTGCAGCCAGCGCTGACCGATCTCGATCGCCATGGCGAAGCTGGCCGCCGAATACATGCCCAACGGAAACACGAACGCCCACCACACGCCGGCAAATCGCAGCATGTTGGGATGCCGCCTGATGCGGTGCAGGGCGAAGTAGATCAGCGGCGGTATCCACAGGGTGGCCGTCACCCAGGTCACGATGGTGACCGCGCGCACCGGGCCGGCCAGCCAGGCGGGAGCCACGGCGTGGATGTTGTCGCCGGCCAGCGTCGCAATCGCCATGCCGCCCATCAGGATCCAGGTGTCCGGTTCGAAGCCGTCGCGGTCCTGTCGTTCGTTGACCACGCGCCACATGGTCAGCCAGGTCATCAGTCCGTATATGCACAGCGCCGCCAGCCAGGCGGCCACGGCCACCGCGAGCCACCAGTGATGACCGGTGTGATAGGCCGCCCGCGCGATCACGATCGCCAGACCCGATGTTCCGACGCTGCCCAGCTGCCAGGCGCCGTGGGCACGGTCGCGCAGCTCGGACCAGCGATGCGCCAACATGTTTCGCGCGCTCAGCAGGATCAGCACCAGCCAGGACGCCAGCCCTACCGCGCCGAGCACCCGCGCCACCCACACATTCGACGACAGGCGCGTGTCGATCACCGCACAGGCGGCGACGAAGGTGATCATCCGCAGGGTGACGTCGGGATCGCTCAGATCCCAGCGCAGCTTGTGTCCGGTGGCGCAGCCCTTCGCGACGACGAGGGCGACCAGCAAGACCAGACCCAGGGTGGCGATGACACCCATCGTGTCGCTGATCAACCGGTACCCATGATTTTTCGCACCGATCGACAAGATGCCCGTCGCCATCACCGCAGCGAACACATCGGGTGAGGGCTCGATATCGGCGAACCGGATCGTCACTGTTCTTCGCGTAGCTCCACGACGAGGTGCCGAATGCCGGTATGCCGGTTGCTGCGGGCCCATTCGACCGGCCGGACCACCCTCACCGCACCGAACCGGGAGAGCAACTCCTCGAACAGCACCCGCAGCTCCAGCCGGGCCAGGTTGGCGCCCAGACAATAGTGCACGCCCTGGCCGAATCCCAGATGCGGGTTGGGTTTCCGGGTGATGTCGAATGCGTCGGCGTTGTCGAACACGCTGGCGTCGCGATTCGCCGAGCCCTCCCAGATCTGTATTTTCTGGCCGACCTCGATGTGCTGGCCGCCCAGCGTGACGTCGCGGGTGGCTGTGCGCCGCTTCGAGGGCGAGGGTGAGGTCCACCGCACCATCTCCTCGACGGCGGTGGGCAGCGTGCCCAGATCCCGACGCAGAGAACGCAATTGCGACGGATGGTTGGCCAGCGCCAGCAGCCCGCCCGCGACCGCATTGCGGGTGGTCTCCGCGCCGGCGCTGAACAGCAGGCTGAAAAACAGGTACAGCTCGAGGTCGGAAAGGGCCGACGCGTCGCGCCCCTCCGAATCGTCGAGCATCGCGTTCGCCACGACCGACAACATGTCATCGGTCGGGTTCTCACGCTTGGACGCGATCAACTGCTGACCGTAGTCATACATGCGCGACCCGGCCTCTTCCACCGATAGCTGTGAAAGCGCAGCCTTGCGCGAACCACCGAAATCGAACTGCGGCTCGATCGCCTCGAACAACCAATGCCGTTCGGATTCAGGGACTCCCAGCAGGATGCAGATCATCTGCATCGGCAGCTCGGCGGCGATGTCGACCAGGAAGTCGAACGGCTCACCCGGCACCACCGAGTCCAGCAGCCGGCGCGCCCTGCTTCGCAGATCGTCTTCGACCAATCGGATCATCCGCGGAGTCAGCCCGGAGCTGACCAGTCGCCGGATCTGCGAATGCCGCGGGTCGTCCATCATGTTGAGCACCTGCCCGGCGATCGCCAGGTCCTGTAACAGGGTGCCGCCGTAAGGCCGTTCGCCGCCGGTGACCGACGAGTACGTCACCGGATCCTTGAGAACCTCAAGCGTTTCCGCGTAGGTGGCAACCGACCAGAAGCCCTCGTTGTCCGGGGTGTTGTCGGTCGGCGGGTGCCAATACACCGGCGCCTCGCGCCGATGGATGGCGAACAGGTCGTGCGGGAATCCGTCGGCGAAGTTGTCGAGATCGGTGAAATCGATCCCCGAAAGTGCGCCGGCCAGGGTCACAGGATCGCACCCGGGACGTACTTGGCGGCGTCCGGGTAGCGGCTCACCAGCGCGTCCACCACCGCCGCCACCTCGTCGACCTGGTCACCGGCGGCGCCCGTGAACGCCTGCTTGTCCGCCAGCGCGGCGTCCAGGGCCGCCCGGTCCAGCGGCAGCCGCTCGTCGGCCGCCAGCCGATCCAGCAGATCGGGCTCGGCCCCGCGTTCCCGCATGGCCAGCGCCGTCGCGACCGCGTGTTCGCGGATCACGTGATGCGCCGCTTCACGGCCCATTCCGGCGCGCACCGCGGCCATCAGCACCTTGGTGGTGGCCAGGAACGGCAGATAGCGGTCCAGCTCACGCTGGATCACCGCCGGGTAAGCGCCGAACTCGTCGAGCACCGTCAGCAGCGTCTCGATCTGCCCGTCGACGGCAAAGAAGCTGTCCGGCAACGCGACTCGGCGCACCACCGAGCAGAACACGTCGCCCTCGTTCCACTGCGCGCCGGCCAGTTCGGCCGCCATCGAGGCGTAGCCGCGCAGCACCACCTGCAGGCCGTTGATCCGCTCGCAGCTGCGGGTGTTCATCTTGTGCGGCATCGCCGACGAGCCGACCTGCCCAGGGGCGAACCCCTCGGTGACCAGGTCGTGGCCGGCCATCAGCCGGATGGTGTGCGCCAGCGAGGATGGTCCCGCGCCCAGCTGCACCAGCGCCGAAATCACGTCGTGGTCCAGCGATCTCGGATACACCTGCCCGACACTGGTCAAAACCGTTGCAAAGCCCAAGAATTGGGCGATGCGCCGCTCGAGCTCGGCGAGCTTGGCGGTGTCGCCGTCCAGCAGGTCGAGCATGTCCTGCGACGTGCCCATCGGTCCCTTGATCCCGCGCAACGGGTAGCGGTCGATCAGCTCGCGCAGCCTGGTCAACGCGATCAGCGTCTCCTGCGCCGCCGAGGCGAACCTCTTGCCGAGGGTGGTGGCCTGGGCGGCGACATTGTGGCTGCGTCCGGCCATCACCAGGTCGCGATAGGCCACGGCCCGCTCGGCGAGCCGCGCCGCGACCGCCACCCCGTGCGCGAAGACCAGCTCCAGCGAACGCCGGATCTGCAGCTGCTCCACGTTCTCGGTCAGATCGCGACTGGTCATGCCCTTGTGCACATGCTCGTGACCGGCCAGCGCGTTGAATTCCTCGATGCGGGCTTTGACGTCATGGCGCAGGACGCGTTCCCGGTCCGCGATCGACGCCAGGTCGACGTCCTCGAGCACCCGCTCGTAGTCGGCGATCGCTTCGGGCGGCACCGCGACGCCCAACTCCGCCTGTGCGCGCAGCACCGCGAGCCACAGCCGCCGCTCCGCGACGATCTTGGCCTCGGGCGACCAGATCGCGACCATCTCGGCACTGGCGTACCGGGCGGCCAGCACGTTCGGAATGCTCACTCGGTCAGCTTAGCCACCGCGAGACTGCAGCTGGCAACGCGTTTCCCGAGTGACGGTGTCGCTAGCTACAGTCTCGCGGCACACTTTGACGATGTACTTCGCCGGCGTCGACCTCGCCTGGGCGGGTCGTAACCCGACCGGTGTCGCCGTCGTCGACTCCGGTGGTGATCTGGTGAGCGTGGGCGCGGTCCGCGACGACGACGAGATCCTGGCCGCGTTGCAGCCCTACGTGCGGGGGGATTGCCTGGTCGCCTTCGACGCGCCGTTGGTGGTGAACAACCCCACGGGTCAGCGTCCCGCCGAGACCGCGCTCAACCGCGACTTCCGCAGGTTCGAGGCCGGCACCCACCCCTGCAACACCGGGAAACCCGAATTCGCCGACGGCCCGCGCGGCGCGCGCCTGGCCGCGGCGCTGGGCCTCGATCCGGATCCGCGCTCGGCGGCGCCGCGTCGGGCCATCGAGGTCTACCCGCATGCGGCGACGGTCGCGCTGTTCCGGTTGGAGCGGACCCTGAAGTACAAGGCCAAGCCGGGCCGTAGCGTCGACCGGCTCAAATCCGAGCTGTTGTTGCTGATGGACGGGCTCGAACGACTCGCGCAGGCCCCGATACCCCTGCGCGTCGCCGGCCACGAAGGCTGGCTCGCGCTGCGGGCGGCCGTCGCGGGCGCGCAACGCAAAAGCGAACTGCGCCGCGCCGAGGATCCGGTCGATGCCGTCGTCTGTGCCTACGTGGCGCTGTACGCGCAGCGCTGCCCCGGCCTTGTGACGATCTACGGCGACGTCGACACCGGGTGCATCGTGACGCCGTCGCTGCCGGATCAGATCTGCACGGGGCGCTGATCGATGGGGGCGAGCACCTCGATGAGATCGACCACCGCCCCCTGCGCCGCCGCGCGCGGATCCCGGCCCTCCACCAGGGCCGACACCACCGACCCGTCTACCGCGCAGATCAGCGTGCACACCAGTTCGATGTGCACCGAGCGGCCGGAACGCTCGATGGCCTCCGCGACGGCCTCGGCGCGCTGACGCAGGCTGCGTCGCATGGTTTCTTGCAACGCGGGCAGGCGGGTGCACGCGATGTGCCGCTCATAGCGCGAGATCAGCTGCTCGGTGAGTCCCGGGCCGGACACGTCCCCGACGAGCAGGTCCGCCAGCACCTCGGCGATGGTCTCCGGTCCGCGTCGCCGCCGGGACAACGCGGTGACCCGCGACCGAAGCTGCGCCACCTCGATCATCGCGATGTGCTCGACCGCGCGGGCGATCAGATCGTCGAGGGAGGAGAAGTAATAGGTGGTGGACGCCAACGGCAATCCGGCCCGACTGGCGACCGCCCGGTGGCGCACCGCTTCGAACCCGCCCTCAGCGAGCAGCTCGGCGGCGGCGCTGATGAGCGCGTACCGTCGACGTTCTCCTTTCGGAGTAACCGCTGCAGTCACGAGTAGCCATCGTGCCAGTCAAAGTGGTACTGCATTGCCATTTCGGCCAAACGGCCCGCCGATCGAACATGGCATGATGGCCCGCATGCCCGACTTGAGCCGCCGCGCCGTGCTCGGCCTCGGCGCCGGCGCGGCCCTCGGCGCCGCCGGCGCTTACGGGCTCGACATTCTGTTACAGCCTCGGACATCTCACGCCGCGCCGGCGTCCGCGGCGGGCACCCAGGTGCCTTTGGCGCCGCCACCGAGCGCACCTCGCGATCCGGCTCCCCCGGCGGCGGCCGCGCCCACCATGGTGACCGGTTCCTTCGTCTCCGCCGCGCGTGGCGGGGTGAACACGAATTGGGCCATCGCGCGTCCGCCGGGCCAGACGAAGCCGCTGCGACCCGTGATCGCGCTGCACGGCAAGGGCAGCGACGCGTCCACCGTGATGGCCGGCGGGGTCGAACACGGTCTGGCACAGGCCGTCGACGCCGGACTGCCGCCGTTCGCGGTGGTCGCGGTCGACGGCGGCGGCAGCTATTGGCACAAGCGAGCTTCCGGCGAGGACAGCGGGGCGATGGTGCTCGACGAGCTCATCCCCATGCTGGGCAACCAGAATTTGGACACCTCGCGGGTGGCGTTTTTGGGCTGGTCGATGGGCGGCTACGGCGCGCTGCTGCTCGGCGGCCGGCTGGGGGCCGGACGCACCGCCGCGATCTGCGCGGTGAGCCCCGCGCTGTGGATGTCGTCGGGCGCGGCAGCACCGGGAGCTTTCGACGGCCCGGACGACTTCGCCGCCAACTCGGTGTTCGGGATGCCGGCGCTGGCGTCGATCCCCATCCGGATCGACTGCGGCGACAGCGACCCGTTTTACAGCGCGACAAAGCAGTTCATTGCGCAACTGCCTCATCCGCCGGCGGGCGGTTTCTCCCCCGGTGGGCACGACGGGGCGTTCTGGAGCTCGCAGTTGCCGGCCGAGCTGACCTGGATGGCACCGCTGCTGACGGCGTGATCTTCGGCCGCGAGCGTAACGCCACGGCGAAGAAGCCCGTTGGAAATCGCCATGGCGTTACGCTCGCGGAGATGACCGCACCGTTCGACTGGAACCTCCCCTACGCCTGGCCCCGCCGGCCCATCCTGGCGGAAAACGTTGTGTGCACATCGCAACCGCTCGCCGCCCAAGCGGGCCTGCGGATGCTCGCCGAGGGTGGCAGCGCGGTCGACGCGGCGATCGCCACGGCCATCACGTTGACGATCGTGGAGCCGGTTTCCAACGGCATTGGCTCGGACGCCTTTGCCATCGTGTGGGACGGCAAGCAATTGCACGGGCTGAACGCATCGGGCCGCTCCCCGGCGGGGTGGACCCCGGAATACTTTGGCGGAGAACCCGTTCCCCTCTTCGGTTGGAATTCGGTGACCGTGCCGGGCGCGGTGTCGGGATGGACCGAACTGCATGCCAAGTTCGGTAAGCTGCCGTTCGAGCGGCTCTTCGAACCCGCGATCTCCTACGGCCGCAACGGCTTTCTGGTTTCGCCTACGGTGGCTGAGCAGTGGGCGGCCCAAATGCCGCTGTTTGCGAGGCAGCCGGGTTTCGGCGAGGCGTTTCTGCCCGGCGGGCGGGCGCCGAAACCTGGCGAGCGGTTCAGCCTGCCCGATCACGCGGCCACGCTCGAGGCGATCGCCGCCACCAACGGCGAGGCGTTTTACCGCGGGGAACTGGCCGCCAAACTCGAGGCGCACGCGTCGGCCAACGGCGGTGTCATGCGGGCCAGCGACCTCGCGGCTCACCGTGCGGACTGGGTGGGCACGGTCGACGGCGGCTACCGCGGCTACACCGTGCACGAGATTCCGCCCAACGGTCAGGGGATCGTCGCGCTGATCGCCCTGGGCATCCTGGAGCACTTCGACATGGCGTCGTTGCCGCCCGATTCCGCCGACAGCGTGCACCTCCAGATCGAGGCGGTGAAGCTGGCGTTCGCCGACGCCCAGGCGTACGTCGCCGACATCGAGCACATGCCGCTGAAGCCGGAACGCCTGCTGGACAAGGAGTACCTGGCGCAGCGTGCCGCACTGATCGACCGCGCACGGGCGAAGCCCGCGTCCGCGGGCGCCCCGACGGGCGGGACCGTCTATCTGACCGCGGCCGACGCCGCAGGGGTGATGGTGTCGATGATCCAGTCGAATTACATGGGATTCGGTTCCGGCGTGGTGGTGCCGGGCACCGGCATCTCGCTGCAAAACCGTGGGGCGAATTTCGCTGCGAGCCAAGGCCATCCGAACGTGGTGGGCCCGAACAAGCGCCCATTCCACACCATCATTCCGGCCTTCGTGACCAAGGACGGGGCCCCGGTCATGAGCTTCGGGGTGATGGGCGGAATGATGCAGCCGCAGGGACATGTGCAGGTGATGGTCCGCATCGCCGACCACGGACAGAATCCGCAGGCGGCGTGTGACGGTCCGCGGTTCCGGTGGGTCGAGGGGATGCAGGTCAGCTGCGAAACAGGTTTCCCGGCTGCAACGCTCGACGAGTTGCGCCAGCGCGGACACGACCTGGTTGCCGTCGACGACTACAACCAATTCGGCAGCTGCCAGGCGATCTGGCGACTCGATGGTGGCTACCTTGCGGCCAGCGATCCGCGCCGCGACGGGCAAGCGGCTGCGTTCTAGTCGCTTTCTAGACGCGGATCTGGCCTTCGGCAGCCGATTGGGCGATGTCGCTGCGGAAATGGCTGCCAGGCAGGCGAATCGAACGAAGCACGTCATACGCTTTGGTCCGCGCGGCCGCGAGGTCGGCGCCGGTTCCCACCACCGACAGCACGCGACCACCCGAGGAGACGATTTCGCCGTCGTCGCGCCGCGAGGTTCCGGCGTGCAGCACACCGTCGGCCTCCGAGCCGACGATGACGTCGCCCACCCGAGGACGGCCGGGATAGTTCTCCGCCGCCAGCACCACCGTCACCGCGGCACCGTCGTGCCAGCGCAGCTCGCCGAATTCCGCCAACGTGCCGCTGCCCGCCGCGTACAGGAGCTGCCCGAGCGGTGATTCCAGCAGCGCCAGCACCGCCTGCGTCTCGGGATCGCCGAAGCGGCAGTTGAATTCGACCACGGCCGGCCCGCTTGCGGTGATCGCGAGCCCGGCGTACAGCAATCCGCTGAACGGGCAGTCACGCGCAACCATCTCGGCCGCAACGGGTTCGACGATGTTGCTGACAATGTCGCGATAGACCTCGTCGGGAAGCCACGGGACCGGCGCGTAGGCGCCCATGCCGCCGGTGTTGGGTCCGTTGTCGCCGTCGCCGACGCGCTTGAAGTCCTGAGCCGGCAGCAGCGGCACCACGGTCTCGCCGTCGACGACGCAGAACAGTGACACCTCGGGGCCATCCAGGTACGACTCCAGCAGCACCGGGTGGCCGGCCTCGAGCAGTCCCGCGGCGTGCGCTCGCGCCGCACCGCGATCCGCGGTCACCACGACACCCTTGCCGGCGGCCAGGCGGTCGTCCTTCACCACCCAGGCGGCATCCCCGACAGGCGGACCGAAGCGATCCAGCGCTGCGTCCAAAAGTGCGGGGCTGTCGACGATTTCAGTGGTCGCGGTGCGCACACCGGCCGCGGCCATGACCTCTTTGGCGAACGCCTTGGAGCCTTCGATGCGGGCGGCGTCCTTGCCGGGGCCGAAGCAGACGATGCCGGCGGACCGCAACGCGTCGGCCACCCCGAGGACCAGCGGCACCTCGGGACCGATGACCACCAGGTCGGCGCGGACCTCGCGCGCCAGGGCGACGACATCCTCCGCCGCGGTGACATCGACGTCGTGCTGCTCGGCCAACCGGGCGGTGCCGGCGTTGCCGGGGGCGATCGCCAGCCCGGTGACCTGCGGGTCTTTGCGAAGCGCCAGCAGCAACGCATGCTCACGGGCACCGGAACCAATCACCAGGACGCGCACGACAGGTCAGACTAGCCGGGCGCAGGAGCGACTCCTACAAGGCCTGGTAGATGAGTCGCGTGTACTTGCGGGTGCGCTCGGTTCCCGCCGAGGTGACCTGTCCCATCTTGTTCATCACATAGGCGAAGGTGGCACGGCGGTCGGGATTCATGACCACCATCGACCCGCCCCAGCCGCCCCAATAGCAGACCTTCCCGTCGGGCATGTCCGGCACCGCTTCGGGGTGGGGCAGCGCGAACCCCAGGCCCCACCGCGCCGGCATGGCCAGGACCAGGTCGGTCCCGTTGGCATGTTCTTGAAAGATCAGGTCGATGGTGTCCGGGTTCAGTAGCCGCGTTCCATTGACGCTGCCACCCAACGAGATTGGCGAAAGGGTGCGGACCAACGACCGAGCGTTGCCGTGACCATTGGCCGAGCCGATGTCCGCGCGGCGCCACGCCGTGGTCTCGGCCGCCAGCGCGGATTCCGGAGTGGGCGGCACGGCGGCGAATGTCTTGTACATCGGATGGTCATGGGGCACCGCGTCGAGTGGAACATCCAGCGGTGGTGGCGGGACCAGCTCCGCGATGCGGGCGTCGTCTTCGGGCACCGCTCCAATCTGAAAGTCGGAACCCAACGGTTCGGCGATCTCGTCACGCACGAAGTTTTTCAGTGTCTTTCCGGTGATCCGCCGCACGATCTCGCCAATCAGGTGGCCACTGGTCACGGCGTGATAGCCGGACGCGGTGCCGGGTTGCCACCACGGGGCTTGGGCGGCCAGTCGCGACGTGGATTTCTGCCAGTCGTAGACGTCCTCGAGGCGAAACGGCATCTCCCAGCCGGACACTCCGGAGGTGTGGCTGAGGACGTGCCGCACTTCGACCTGCTCCTTGCCGTTGGCGGCGAACTCGGGCCAGTACTTCGCGACCGGGGCGAAGGGGTCGAGCAGCCCGCGGTCGATGAGTGTCAGCGCGGCCAGCGCGGTCACGTTCTTGGTGCTCGAAAAGACATTGACGATGGTGTCTTGCGACCATTCGCGGGTTTTCGCCCTGTCGGCGTGTCCGCCCCAGATGTCGACGACCAGTTCGCCGTCGATGTCGATGGCTATGGCCGCGCCGAGCTCGCCGCCGGTGCTGACCTCGTCGGCCAGCCCGGCGACGAGGTCCTCGAAGCGACTGTCGTAGTGCCCGTGCAGGACACCCGTGGTGAAGTGGGCGTCGATGAGAGTTCGGCTTGCCATTGGTACCTCCTTGAGTCCGGTGGACCCACTATGGGGCGGATCGCGGTGAACAACATTCGCCAACCGGCCTAGATCCGGGGCACGGCGCCGAAGCCGCGTTCTAGGCCATTGCGCTGATGTTTGCTGCCTGCGATTGCCGCATGCTGGCTAACATGACTGAGACCACCGATCGACGTGCGGAAACGCCGCCGCTGGAACCTCTGAAGTGGAGTGATTTGGGCGTAAGCGAGCTCCCGACTGGAACGGTGACGTTGCTGCTGGCCGACGTCGAGGGGTCGACGCGGCTATGGCAGACCCAGCCCGAAGAAATGGGTGCCGCGGTGGCGCGCCTGGACCGCACGCTATCGGATCTGGTGGCCCAGCACGGCGGGGTGCGCCCCGTGGAGCAGGGCGAGGGCGACAGCTTCGTCGTGGCGTTCGCCCGTGCCAGCGACGCCGCAGCGTTCGCGCTGCGGCTTCAGCTCGCGCCGCTTGCCCCGATCAGCCTGCGGATCGGTTTGCACACCGGCGAAGTGCAATTGCGCGACGAAGCAAACTACGTGGGGCCCACCATCAACCGCACCGCACGGCTGCGCGACCTCGCCCACGGGGGCCAGACGGTCCTGTCGGCCACGACGAGTGACCTGCTGGCCGACGGTCTTCCCGCCGACGCGTGGCTGCTCGATCTGGGCACCCACCAGTTGCGGGACTTGCCCCGCCCAGAACGGGTGACCCAGCTGTGCCATCCGGAGGTGCGCAACGACTTCCCACCACTGCGCGCATCGAAAAGCACTGGAAAGCAGCATCTTCCGGTGCAGCTCACGAGCTTCGTCGGCCGCGACGCCGAAATCAAGACCGTGCGCGAAATCGTCGCGGGCAACCGATTGGTGACGCTGACCGGCGCGGGCGGTGTGGGCAAGACGCGCCTAGCGGTGCAGATCGCGGACCGGATGGATAGCGATTTCGCGGACGGCGTGTGGTACGTCGATCTGGCAGCGATCACCGACCGCGCCGTCGTACCGGTCGCCGTGACGCGGGCGCTGGGACTGCCCGACCAAGTGGGGCGTTCGACGATCGACACCCTGACCCACGTGATCGCCGGGCGACACATCCTCATCGTCTTGGACAACTGTGAGCACCTGATCGAGGCATGTTCCTCGCTGACCGTTGCGTTGCTGGGGGCGTGCCCGGCGGTGAATATTCTCGCCACGAGCCGTGAACCGCTCCGGGTGCCGGGCGAAGTCGCCTGGGGGGTGCCGTCCTTGTCGCTGACGGACGAGGCGATCGCATTGTTCACTGATCGCGCGCGCCAGGTACGTCCTGATTTCGTTGTGTCTGAGCATAACTCGGCCGCGGTGGCGGAGATCTGCGAGCGCCTGGACGGCATGCCCTTGGCGATCGAGCTGGCGGCCGCGCGAGTTCGCGCGCTGTCGCTGACGCAGATCCTCGACAGCCTGCACAACCGCTTCCGCCTGCTGACCGGCGGCGCACGCACGGCCGTTCGCCGCCAGCAGACGCTGCGGGCGTCGGTCGACTGGTCGCACGCGCTGTTGACCGAACCGGAACGGGTCCTGTTCCGCCGGGCGGGGGTGTTCCACGGCGGGTTCGACCTCGATGCGGCACAAGCGGTTTGCGGTGACAGCGATGTCGAGAGCTATCAGATTCTCGACCAGCTCACGCTGCTCATCGACAAATCGCTCATAGCGGCAGAGGACGGCGACCTCGGAACCCGATACCGAATGCTGGAGACGGTCCGCCAGTACGCGCTCGAAAAGCTCAGCGAGTCCGGCGAAGCCGACGCCGTCCGCGGGCGCCACCGCGACCACTACTCCGCAATGGCCGCCATGCTCGACGAGCCCGGCTGGTCGGGCCATCAGCACCGCGTGGAGCAAGCCGAAACCGAGATAGACAACCTGCGCGCCGCGTTCGCCTGGTGCCGGGAAAACGGCGAAACCGTAACCGCAATACAGCTCGCGTCGGCGTTGCAGCCGTTGTGGTTAACCCGCGGCCGCGTGCGTGAAGGACGTGCCTGGTTCGACGCAGCGCTGGCCGGCGGCAAGCCGCACCTGAGTGGAGTACCGGTCACGGTTCGCGCGCGGGCCCTGGCGGACAGTGCCGCCCTCGACGCCGCACAGAACATCCACGACCGCGTGGACACGGCCCTAGAGGCGCTGACCATCGCCCGTGAACTCAATGACCCCGCCTTACTGGTTCGCGCGCTCCTCGCGTGCGGCCTCCTCACCGCCTACGACGCAGAGGCCGCCAAGACTTACCTCGATGAGGCGCTGGGACTGGCTCGCGAGCTGGGTGACGACTGGAGCCTGAGCCAGATTCTCGCTTTTCAGGCGTTCGCAGCAGTCACCGGGAAGGGTGACGCCATAGCGGCTCGTGCGGCCGGTGAAGAGGGCCGCGCAATCGCCGATGCGGTCGGTGACGGGTACACCTCCCGGATGTGCCGCTGGTGCGTGGCCTTGGCGCAATGGTGGGGCGGCGATATCACCGGTGCGATTGCGGAATTCCGTGATTTGGTGGCCGAATCGGACGCGGCACACGACGAAACGTGGAAGATGTCCAGCCTCGTCTCCCTGGGGCATATGCGGTCCTACGCCGGCCAAACGAGCGATGCGTGCGCGGCCGCAAGCGCGCGTGGAAGCTGCCGCGGACCTCGGCGAGTTCAACCAAGGATTTGGCTATGCGGCGTTGGCTGTCGCGAATCTCGCCGCGGGCGACGTGGAAGCGGCAGCCAGCGCCAGCGAGACCGCCTGGCGGCTGCTGAGCGTCCAGCCCGAACTGGCAATCGTGAACGTAATCCCGCTCGCGGAGGTTGCGCTGGCGCGGGGAGATCTGACCGCGGCCCGCCGTTGGGCCGATGCCGCCGTGTCGGTGGCTCCGGGCCTGCACCAAATGCAGGCGCTGGCCGCACGCGCGCGCGTTGGGATCGCGCAGGGGGATTCACATCAGGCTGAACGCGATGCCCACGACGCGCTCACGCGCGCTAAGAGGCTCGAGGGTCAACGGATCGTTCCCGACGTGCTCGAGTGTCTCGCGATAATCGCGGTACGGGTCGGCGCCAACCAACATGCCGCCCGTCTTTTCGGAGCTGCGACCGAATCTCGCCGCCGCACCGGCCAGGTCCGCTTCAAGATCTATGACGCCGACTATGCCGCGTCGGTGGCGGCACTGCGGGAGGTCATGGGCGAGGGCGAATTCCATGACGCATGGACCGAGGGTGAGTCGCTGTCAATCGACGAAGCGATCGCTTATGCACAGCGCGGTCGCGGCGAACGTAAGCGGCCGGCAACGGGCTGGGATTCACTGACACCCGCCGAACTCAACGTAGTGAGGCTGGTCAGCGAGGGGCTCTCGAACAAAGACATCGCCGCGCGCCTCTTTCTTTCGGCGCGCACCGTGCAAGCACATCTCGGCCACGTCTACTCCAAACTGGCTATCAGCTCGAGAGTGCAGCTCGCCCAAGAGGCTTCACGCCACGCTTAATCGCCCTTATTGCCCGAGTGCATCTTCAGCGCACCCTCGACGTTCGCCTTCTTGTCTTCTCCGGCGCCCTTTGCCGCGGCCTTCTTGCGCTTGGCCACGACGGCGTCCACCGCGCCGTTGAGGGCCGAACCCAAGGGGAAGCCCAGGTAATGGGTGAGGAAGACGGCCATCTCCTTCAGTTCGGTCTCGGAAAGTTCACCGTTGAGGAGCGCGGCGTTGATCTGGATCTCGGCCAGGTCGCGATTGCCGATCGCGGTCACGGCCGTCAGTGTCATGATGCGCTTGTCGCGCATCGACAATCCCGGACGGGTCCAGATGCTGCCGAACAGGTGATCGACTGTCAGGTCGAAGTACGCGTCGCCTTCGATGTTGGGCATCTCCCAGCCGTAGACCTCGTTCATCTTCGCGAGACCCTTGCTGCGCAGCTCGTCCATTACGCCTCTTTCTCCGTGTGTGGCACCCCGAGGCCCGCGGCCAACCGCTCGTAGGCCAACTGCGCGAGCGGCAGATCGACCGACACCGACTCGCCCAGAGCCAGCGCCAGGCTCAGATCCTTCTCCCCCAGCCCCCGGGTGTGCAAGAACGGTTGGTACAGGAAGTTGTCCGGCTCAAGGTCTTTCATGTCCTCACGCACCATGATCGCGCCCGGGCCACCGGTGAGCGCGTCGGTGTGCCGCACCACCCGGCCCAACGCCTGCAGATCCAGCCCGGCCGCCTCGGCGAGCTTCATGGCCTCGCACGCCGCGGCATAGGAGGTGAACGTCAACATGTTGCGGGCCAGCTTCATTCGCGTCCCCGCACCCGGCTCGCCCGCGTGGATGACCATCGCCGCCCAGTGTTTGAACGCCGGCTTGATCTTCTCGTAGACCTCGCGCTCGGCGCCCACCATCGTGGCGAGTTCGCCTTTGGCCGCCGCGGCGGCCCCGCCGCTCACGGGCGCGTCGACGATGTGGATGTCTTGCGGTTTGAGTTCGGCCGCGAGTTCGACGGCAGTGGTGTCACTGATGGTCGAGTGGATCGCGATGACTGTCCCGGGCTTGGCGTGCGCCGCCAACTCGCCAACCACCTTGCGCACCTGAGCGTCGTTGAGGACGGTGATGTGGATGATGTCGGCGGCGACGGCAATGTCGGCCACGCTGTCGGCCAGGCCGGCGCCCTTTTCGGCCAACGGCGTCATCGCCTCGGTCCGAATGTCGAAAACCGTTACCCCGCCTGGCCATTCGGTCATCTTTGTGGCCATCGGAGCGCCCATATTGCCCAGCCCGATGTAGCCGAGCTTGAGCGCTTCAGTCATGCGCCACTCCTCCTCATCGCTTCGCTCTGCATCGTCGCCGGCGGCTATGACCGGATTATCTGTCCACCGTCGACATTGAAAATCTGCCCGGTGATCCACGACGCCTCGTCGGACAGCAGGAACAGGCACATGCCGACCAGGTCCGCGGGTGTCCCCATGCGCGACAGCGGCAGACCCTTGACGATGTCGGCGACCATCTCTTGGGGGGTGGTGGTCCGGTTCGCCTCGGTGTCGATGGGGCCCGGCGCGATCGCGTTGATCCGGATCTTCTGGCCGCCGAGCTCGCGGGACAGTTGCTGCGTCAGGCCGTTGAGGCCAACCTTGGCCAGGCCGTAGTAGTTCGAGTACAGCCAGGCGGCGGTGGATGATTGGTTGACGATCGCCCCGCCGCCGCGCTTGGCCATCTTCTTGTACACCGCGCGCGTGCACCACAACGCCCCGTCGAGGTTCACGCTCATGAACTTCTTGTAGTACTCGGGGTCGATGGTGAGCAAGAAGTCCAACTTCATGCCCCCGAAGATCGCGGCGTTGTTGACCAGGTAGTCGATGCCGCCGAATTCGGCCAGCGTGCGGTCGGCCATCGCCTTGGCCGACGCCGGGTCGGACACGTCGACCGGAATGCTGATCGCGGTTCCGCCGTCGGCCACGATCTGCTTGGCGACCGACTCGGCCGCCTCGGCGTTGATGTCGGCGACCACCACCGCGGCGCCCTCACGGGCCAGCGCCTCGGCATAGGCCTGCCCGATGCCGCCCCCGGACCCGGTGACGATGCCGACCTTGTTCTCGAATCGCATGCTTGCAAGCTCCTTTAGTTAATCGCTGTCGCAATAGTTTTGGTTTCCAGGTACTCCTCGAAACCGGCAAGGCCCATCTCGCGTCCGTTTCCGGACTGCTTGTAACCGCCGAAGGGCGCATCGGCCGAGTACCACACGCCACCGTTGACGTTGATCGTGCCCGCGCGGACCCGGGCGGCGACCCGCGCGGCCCTGTCCGGGTCAGCGCCAAACACGGTGCCCGACAGTCCGTACGGTGAGTCGTTGGCAATGCGGACCGCGTCGTCGTCGCCGTCGTGTGGAATCACCGTCAGGACCGGCCCGAAGATCTCCTCGCGCGCGCAGCGGGCGTCGTTGCCCAGTCCCGCGATCACCGTGGGCTCGATGAAGAAGCCGACTTCGCGGTCGGCCGGCCGCCCGCCTCCGCAGGCGAACGTCCCGCCCTCGGCGATCGCCGAGTCGAGGTAGCCCTGTATGCGGTCCCGCTGGCGCGCCGAAATCACTGGGCCGCAGATGGTTCCGGGGTCGGTGGGGTCACCGGCCTTGATACCGCCCATCGTCGCGGCCGCGATCGAGACGGCCTCGTCGTACTTCGCCCGCGGCACCACCAGCCGGGTGGTGATCGCGCAGCCTTGGCCCGCGTGCATGCACACCGAGAACGCCGCCACGCCCACCGCGCCGCCGAGGTCGGCATCGTCGAGGACGATGAACGCCGACTTGCCGCCCAGCTCGAGGAAGACCTTCTTGATGGTCGCTGCGCCGTCGGCCATCACGCTACGCCCGGTCGCCGTCGACCCGGTGAACGAAACCATGTCCACCCGCGGGTCTTTCGACAGCAACGCTCCGACGCCGTGGTCGTCTGAGGTGACGATGTTGAGGACGCCGGGCGGAAAGTCGGTATGCGCGGCGATGAGTTCCCCCAGCACGGCGGCACACCAGGGGGTGTCGGGTGCGGGCTTGAGGACGACGGTGTTTCCGGCGGCCAGGGCCGGCCCGATCTTGGCGAGGTTGATCTGGTGAGGAAAGTTCCACGGGGTGATGGCGCCGACGACGCCTACGGCCTCACGCGCGATTGTGCGCCTGGTAGGGATGCCCATCGGTGACGCCTCGCCCAGATCCTGTTGGTATTCATAGGATTCGGCGGTGTCGGCGGCAAACGCCAGGTCGTTGACCGGGCCTTCGAGCTGAGCGATGCTGGTGAGCATTCGCGGCGCCCCGACTTCGGCGATGGTCAGATCCCGCAATTCTTCGAGGTGCTGCTGCATCGCCTCGCGCAGTTGCCGCACGCAACGCACCCGCAACTCGGTGTCGCGCGACCAGTCCGTCTCGTCGAAGGCGCGCCGCGCGGCATCGATCGCGCGGTCCATGTCGGCGGCGTCGGCGTTGGCGGCGACCCCGAGCACTTCCTCGGTCGCCGGATTGACCGTGGGAAACGTGCCGGCGCTGCCGGCCGACATCTTGCCGTCGATAAAGAGTTCGCTCACGCCGTCGGCCAACAAGGCCATGTCCCGCTCCTGTCTGTGCGCGGCCGCGCCGGCACGCCAATCTAGTGGACAGTTGTCCGATATCGTCCGATCGAACCATAGTCTTCTGGTCAGCGGCGGTGCAAGAGCCGATCCCGGTAGACACGCGGAATCGCCATAAAATGGCTGATTAAGCACAATGTTGACGAATCGGACTTGCTTCGTGCCGACACCATCCACTAGCTTGGACATGTGTCCAGCGATGCCCTGGCGATCACCTCCGACGCCGACCGCCAGACCGGTCAGACGCCGCGCAATCGGCGTCAAGAGGAGACCTTCCGGAAAGTGCTGGCCGCCGGCATCGAAACGTTGCGTGAAAAGTCCTACGCCGATCTGACCGTGCGCGCGGTAGCGGCCCGCGCCAAGGTCGCACCGGCCACCGCCTACACCTACTTCTCCTCGAAGAATCACCTGATCGCCGAGGTCTACCTGGACCTGGTGCGGCAGGTTCCCTACTTCACCGACGTGAACGACCCGATGCCCACCAGGGTGGAACAGGTGCTGCGTCATCTGGCCCTGGTGGTCGCCGACGAACCCGAGGTCAGCGCCGCCTGCACGACGGCCTTGCTCAGCGGCGGAGCGGACCCCGCGGTGCGTGCCGCGCGCGACCGCATCGGCGTGGAGATCCACCGCCGGATCACATCCGCGATGGGCCCCAACGCCGATCCCACTACCGTTTCCGCGTTGGAGATGTCGTTTTTCGGTGCGCTGGTCCAAGGCGGCAGTGGCGAATTCAGCTACCGCGAGATCGCCGACCGGCTGGCCTACGTGGTCCGGCTGATCCTGACCGGCGCCGCAGACACAAGCCAAGAGACAGAGGCAGGAACCTAAGCGATGACCGTCCATGTTGGCGACCACGAGCTCGTCCTCGATCCCTACGATTACGACTTCCACGAGGATCCGTACCCGTACTACAAGCGTCTTCGCGACGACGCCCCGCTGTATCGCAATGAGGAACTGAAGTTCTGGGCGCTGTCGCGGCATCAGGATGTGCTGCAGGGATTCCGCAACAGCACGACGCTGTCCAACAAGTACGGCGTCTCGCTGGATCCGGCGTCGCGCGGCCCGCACGCCAGTAAGACGATGAGCTTTCTCGCGATGGACGATCCGGCCCACCTGCGTCTGCGCACGCTGGTCTCAAAGGGCTTCACCCCGCGCCGGATTCGCGAGCTCGAACCCCGGGTCACCGAGATCGCGACGCAGCACCTCGACACCATGCTGGCCAAGGCGAAGAACGGCACCGTCGACTATGTCGACGAGTTCGCCGGCAAGCTGCCCATGGACGTCATCTCCGAACTGATGGGTGTCCCCGTGCCGGATCGGGATCAGGTGCGGGCGTGGGCCGACGGGGTGATGCACCGCGACGAGGGCGTCACCGACGTGCCGCCCGAGGCCGTCGAGGCCTCCCTCAACCTCATCGTCTACTACCAACAGATGGTGGCCGAGCGGCGCGAGCAATTGACGGACGATCTGACGTCGGCGCTGCTGGAAGCCGAGATCGACGGCGACCGGCTCACCGACGACGAGGTGCTCGGCTTCATGTTCCTCATGGTGATCGCGGGAAACGAGACCACCACCAAACTGCTTGCCAACGCCGCCTTTTGGGGTCATAAGAACCCCGATCAGCTGACCCCGGTCTACGACGATCTGTCTCGAGTGCCGCTGTGGGTCGAGGAGACGTTGCGCTACGACACCTCCAGCCAGATCCTGGCCCGCACCGTGTCCGGCGAGCTCACCCTCTACGACACCACCATTCCCGACGGCGACGTTCTACTGCTGTTGCCCGGTTCGGGCCATCGTGACGAGCGGGTCTTCGACAACCCTGACGATTATGTGATCGGGCGCGAAATCGGGCCCAAGCTATTGAGTTTCGGTAGTGGCGCACACTTCTGCCTGGGCGCGCATCTGGCGCGGATGGAAGCCCGGGTGGCGCTCACCGAGTTGTTCAAGCGAATCCGCGGCTATGAAGTGGACGAGGCCAACGCCGTCCGCGTCCACTCCAGCAACGTCCGCGGATTCGCCCACCTACCAATGCGCGTGGAGGTCCGCTGAATGCCCCGCTTTGAGCCCCTGCCCGAACGCCGGCCCGCCATCGTGGCCGGTGCCTCCTCCGGTATCGGGGAGGCCACCGCCATCGAGCTCGCGGCGCACGGCTTCCCGGTCGCCCTGGGCGCACGCCGGGTGGAGAAGCTCGACGACATCGTCGGCAAGATCAACGCCGAGGGCGGTGAGGCGGTCGGGTTCCACCTGGACGTCACCGACCCGAATTCGGTGAAATCCTTTGTGGCACAGTCGGTCGAGGCGCTCGGTGATGTCGAGGTGCTGGTGGCCGGGGCGGGCGACACGTACTTCGGCAAACTCGCCGAGATCACCACCGACGAATTCGAGTCCCAGCTGCAGATCCACCTCGTCGGCGCCAACCGGCTGGCCGCCGCGGTGCTGCCCGGCATGCTGGAGCGGCAGCGGGGCGACCTGATCTTCGTCGGCTCCGACGTGGCCCTGCGCCAGCGCCCGCACATGGGCGCCTACGGTGCGGCCAAGGCCGCTCTGGTCGCGATGGTCACCAACTTCCAGATGGAGCTCGAGGGCACGGGCGTGCGGGCCTCGATCGTGCATCCCGGCCCGACGAAGACGTCGATGGGCTGGAGCCTGCCCGCCGAAAAGATCGGCCCCGCACTCGAAGACTGGGCCAAGTGGGGGCAGGCCCGCCACGACTACTTCCTGCGGGCCGCCGATCTCGCGCGGGCGATCACGTTCGTAGCGGAGACGCCGCGGGGCGGTTTCATCGCGAACATGGAACTTCAGCCCGAAGCCCCGTTGACCGACAACAAAGAACGCCAGAAGCTCGCACTCGGCGAAGAGGGGATGCCAGGACAATGACGACCACCGCGATCGTGCCCCGGGTTTCCGGCGGTGAAGAAGAGCACGGCCACCTCGAGGAATTCCGCACCGACCCAATCGGTTTGATGAAACGCGTCCGTGACGAGTGCGGCGACGTCGGCTGGTTCCAGCTGGCCGGAAAGCACGTCATCCTGTTGTCCGGCGCGGGCGCCAACGAGTTCTTCTTCCGCTCCGCCGACGAAGACCTGGATCAGGCCGAGGCCTACCCCTTCATGACGCCGATCTTCGGCAAGGGCGTGGTGTTCGACGCGAGCCCCGAGCGGCGCAAGGAGATGTTGCACAACTCGGCGCTGCGCGGCGAGCAGATGAAGGGTCACGCCAGCACCATCGAGGGCGAAGTCAAGAAGATGATCGCCGACTGGGGCGACGAGGGCGAGATCGAGCTGCTCGACTTCTTCGCCGAGCTGACGATCTACACCTCGACGGCCTGCCTGATCGGGCTGAAGTTCCGCGAGCAGCTCGACCACCGGTTCGCCGAGTACTACCACGAGCTGGAGCGCGGCACCGATCCGCTGTGCTACGTCGATCCGTACCTGCCGATCGAGAGTTTCCGGCGCCGCGACGAGGCCCGCGTCAAACTCGTTGCGCTGGTTCAGGAGATCATGGACCAGCGGCTGGCCAATCCGCCCAAGGACAAGGCCGACCGCGACATGCTCGACGTGCTGGTGTCGATCAGGGACGAGGACGGCAATCCGCGGTTCTCCGCGGACGAGGTCACCGGGATGTTCATCTCGCTGATGTTCGCCGGGCACCACACCAGCTCCGGGACCTCGGCGTGGACGTTGATCGAGTTGATCCGCCATCCCGAGGTGTACGCCGAGGTGCTGGCCGAGCTCGAGGAGCTCTACGCCGACGGCCAGGAGGTGAGTTTCCATGCGCTGCGCTCGATTCCGAAGCTGGACAACGTGGTCAAGGAGACCCTGCGGCTGCACCCGCCGCTGATCATCCTGATGCGGGTCGCCAAGGGCGAATTCGAGGTCGAGGGCTTCCCGATTCACAACGGCGACTACGTCGCGGCGTCCCCGGCGATCTCCAACCGGATTGCCGAGGACTTCCCCGACCCCGACGCGTTCAAGCCCGACCGCTACAACAAGCCCGAGCAGGCCGACATCGTCAACCGGTGGACCTGGATTCCGTTCGGCGCGGGACGCCACCGCTGCGTCGGCGCCGCGTTCGCCCAGATGCAGATCAAGGCGATCTTCTCGGTTCTCCTGCGCGAGTACGACTTCGAGATGGCGCAACCAGCGGACAGCTATCACAACGACCACTCGAAGATGGTTGTGCAGCTGGCCCGGCCGGCGAAGGTCCGCTACCGCAAGCGCAATGCGTAAGGAGTGAGGCCCATGGGCCGGGAAACACCGAGCGGATTCAGAATCGAAGCCGATCTGGATTTGTGTCAGGGCCACGCCATGTGCGAACTCGAGGCGCCCGACTACTTCCGGGTGCCCAAGCGGGGCAAGGTCGAGATCATCGACCCCGAACCGCCCGAAGACGCCCGCGACGAAGTCGAGCGCGCGGTCGATATGTGCCCAACGCAAGCACTGTTCATCAGAGAGAAAGAAGACTGAGATGGCGTCACACTCGCGCGAAGATCTCGAGGCATGGGTCGACCGCTGGCTGCAGGCCAACAAGGACTGCGAAAAGGCCGGTGACTGGCGGCCATTGGCGGACTTCTACACGAAAGACGCCACCTACGGCTGGAACATCGGCCCCAAGGAAGACGTGATGTGCGTGGGCGTCGACGAGATCCGTGACATCGCTTTGGGTTTGGAGATGGAAGGCCTGGAGAACTGGGTGTACGAGTACCAGAAGGTGCTCATCGACGAGAAGCAGGGCGAGATCGTCGGCTTCTGGAAACAGATCGTCAACAAGGCCGACGGCACCCAGGACGAGATCTACGGCATCGGCGGCAGCTGGTTCCGCCTCAACAGCGACCGGCTGATCGAGTGGCAGCGGGACTTCTTCGACTTCGGCCACGTCGCGTACATGTTCGGCAAGCTCATCGAGTCCGGGGACCTGAGCGACGGCATGCAGAAGCGCATCGAGCGCAGCCTCGCCGGCGAAAAGCTGCCGGGTTACTACCCGCTTGGCGAGGCACCGGTCCCCATCTGGTGACCGAACCACTGGCGGGGAGCCAACCAAGCATTTGATTTGTTGCACGCGCTATGCTGACGCGACAAGGGTGCCTGTGGCACCCGTCACCTAGCTGGCCGGCATGAAGGGGCCGGTCAGCGCTGATCAATTCAAAGGCGAAATGGGGTCAGGACCATCGTGAAGACAAAAGGCGCACTGATCTGGGAGTTCAACCAGCCCTGGTCCATCGAGGAAATCGAGATCGGCGACCCGCAAGCGCATGAGGTCAAGATCCAGATGGAAGCGGCGGGCATGTGCCACTCCGACCATCACCTGGTCACCGGGGGTATCCCGATGGCCGGTTTCCCGGTGCTGGGCGGTCACGAGGGCGCGGGCATCGTCACCGAGGTCGGCCCGGGTGTGGAAGACATCGCCCCCGGTGACCACGTGGTGCTGTCGTTCATCCCGTCCTGCGGGCAATGTCCGACCTGTCAGGCGGGCATGCGCAACCTGTGCGACCTGGGAGCCGGCCTGCTGGGCGGCGCCGCGGTGTCCGACGGGACCTTCCGCATCCAGGCGCGCGGCCAGAACGTCTTCCCCATGACGCTGCTGGGAACGTTCTCCCCCTACATGGTCGTACACCGCAGCTCGGTGGTGAAGATCGATGAGTCGGTCCCCTTCGAGGTCGCCGCGCTGGTCGGCTGCGGCGTCACCACCGGTTACGGTTCGTCGGTCCGCACCGCGGACATCCGGCCGGGCCAGGACGTCGCCATCGTCGGCGTCGGCGGGGTCGGCATGGCGGCGCTGCAGGGCGCGGTCAACGCCGGCGCGCGCTACATCTTCGCGATCGACCCGGTGGAGTGGAAGCGCGACCAGGCGCTGAAGTTCGGCGCCACCCACGTCTACCCCGACATCATGGCCGCGATGGCGGGCATGGCCGAGGTCACCTACGGCCTGATGGCCCACAAGGTCGTCGTCACCGTCGGTGAGCTGCAGGGCGCCGACGTCGACAACTACCTCAACATCACCCAAAAGGGCGGGACCTGCGTGCTGACCGCCATCGGCAGCCTGCTGGACACCAACGTCAACCTCAACCTGGCGATGCTGACACTGATGCAGAAGAACCTGCAGGGCACCATCTTCGGTGGCGGTAACCCGCAGTACGACATCCCGCAGCTGCTGTCGATGTACAAGGCCGGCAAGCTGAACCTGGACGACATGATCACCCGCCAATACCGTCTCGAACAGATCAACGACGGCTACCAGGACATGCTGGACGGCAAGAACATTCGCGGCGTCATCCGCTACACCGACGCCGACCGGTAAATCACCCGTCATCAGCCGCGTCTTTTAAGTGACCGGCTTTCCGCCACCGTCATGGCGCCGGGACGAACCGGCGCCATGACGGTGCGCGACCTCGTGCTCAACTCCGCGACGGACGAGTCGCCGTCGAGCTCCTTCCTTGCGCCCCAACGCAATCGGCGCACGAACGAACGGTGTGCGCACACCAGTGACAGGAGAAGAAATGACCGAAGCCGCAGCAGCTCAAGAATCCCAGGCATCGCCGGCCCTGGCCGCGTCGCAGTCCTCGTGGCGGTGCGTGCAGGCGCACGACCGGGCGGGTTGGCTGGCGCTGATGTCCGATGACGTCGTCATCGAGGACCCGATCGGCAAGTCCGTCACCAACCCCGACGGCACCGGTGTCCGCGGCAAGGAGGCGGTCGGCGCGTTCTTCGACACCAACATCGCGGCCAATCAGCTCTCCATCACCTGCGAGGAGACCTTCCCGTCGAGTTCGCCCGACGAGATCGCCCACATCTTGGTGCTCAACAGCAAGTTCGAGGGCGGCCTCACCAGCTCGGTGCGCGGGGTGTTCACCTATAAGGTCAACGACGCCGGGCTGATCACCAACATGCGTGGCTACTGGAACCTCGAGATGATGCAGTTCGGCAAGGAGGAGTGAGTGCCCATGGCGTCGATCTTCACCAAGATCATCAACCGTGAACTGCCCGGCCGCTTTGTCTATGAGGACGACGACGTCGTCGCGTTCCTGACGATCGAGCCCATGACCCAGGGGCACACCCTCGTCGTGCCGCGCGAGGAGATCGACAATTGGCAGGACGTCGATGGCGCGGCCTTCGCCCGGGTGATGACCGTGAGTCAGTTGATCGGCAAGGCCGTGTGCAAGGCCTTCAGAACCGAACGGTCCGGCCTGATCATCGCCGGCTTGGAGGTGCCCCACCTGCACGTGCACGTCTTCCCCACCCGCAGCCTCAGCGACTTCGGCTTCGCCAACGTGGACCGCAACCCCTCACCGGAATCACTGGACGAGGCCCAGGCCAAGATCAAGGCGGCCCTGGCTCAGTTAACGTGAACCGCGTGCTGCGCATGGACGTCACTGATGCGCGGCAACGTCACCCGGAAGCAGCAGCCCTCGCCCGGAGCGGTGGTCACGCTGACGACACCGCCGTGCGCCCGCACCAGCGACTCGACGATGGACAGACCGAGACCGGTACCGCCGCTGGCCCGCGCCCGCGACGAGTCCGTGCGATAGAACCGCTCGAACACCCGCGACGCGTCCTGCTCGCTCATGCCGGGGCCCTTGTCCGCCACTTCGAGGACCGCGTCATCGCCGTCGGTGCCGACCCGCACCGTCACGTCGGCGCTCTCCGGGGTGTGCTGCAAGGCGTTGGCGATCAGGTTGCTCAGCACCTGCCTGATTCGTGGTTCATCGCCGAGCACCTCCGGCGTGCCGGGACCGTCGAGGACCTTCATCGTGATGGATCGCCGGGGATCGATCGCCTGCGCATCATGCACGGCATCGCTGGCCAGCGCCAGTAGGTCCACCCGGTTGTGCTCGAGCGGCCGTTGCACGTCGAGGCGGGCCAGCAACAGCAAGTCGTCCACCAGCAGGCCCATCCGGGATGCCTCGCTCTCGATCCGCGACAACAACATGGCGACGTCGCGGGTGGCGCCCTGGCGATACAGTTCCGCGAAACCGCGGATGGTGGTCAGCGGGGTCCGCAGCTCGTGGCTGGCGTCGGTGATGAAGCGCCGCATCCGGTCCTCGGAGCCGCGGGCCTTCTCGGCCGAGGATTCCGAGGAAGCGAGCGCTTGCTGAATCTGCGCGAGCATTCCGTTGAGCGCAAGTGAAAGCCGGCCCACCTCGGTTCGTGGATCACGTTCTGGGACACGGCGATCCAACTGGCCGGAGGCGATGGCCGCGGCCGTCCGTTCGACTTCGGCCAGCGGCCGCAGGCTGCGCTGCACCACCGCGAAGCCGGCGATCCCGACCAAGACCAGCACCGCCACCCCGATGCCGAACTGCAGCCAGACCAGCGAGCTGACCGTGTGCTGGAGGTCGGACAGGTCGATCGCCACGGTCGTCAGCCCGTGCGGACCGCGCACGGATACGGCCCGCCAGTGGATGCTCGACCCGTTCACCGAGGGCAGCGTCGTCGGATTGGGACCGACGTCGTTGTTGGCCGGCAGGGCCGGCTCGGCGTTGCGGTCGTTGATGGCGGTGAACGGAGTGCCATCGGTGCTGACGCCGCGCACGTAGAACTTGGACGGGGGCCGGCCGGGGTCGGGACCCTCGTAGGGCGGGGGCGACTGCCGCCGCGGGGCCTGCGCCCACCCGCGCGACGCGTCGAGCAGCGTCTGGTCGATGCGGCTGACCAGGCTGTGCCGCAGGATCGACGTCACTGCGACACCGGAAACGGCGAGACCGCAGGCGACCAGCACCAGGGTGGCGGCGACGAGCCCTACCCGGAGCGGCAATCCACGTCGAGGCTTAGTGACCATCTCCCAATTCTTCGCTACCGCCGTTGGCTGAGCACGTGCTCAGCGCGGTTCCCGTAACACATAGCCCACCCCGCGCAGGGTGTGCAGCAGCCGCTTCTCGCCGGTGTCGATCTTGCGGCGCAGGTACGACACGTAGGACTCGACGACATTGACATCACCTCCGAAGTCGTAGCGCCACACGTGGTCGAGGATCTTCGGTTTGCTCAACACCGTGCCCGCGTTGATCACAAAGTAACGCAGCAGCGTGAATTCCGTCGGCGACAGCGACACCGGTTGACCGGCCTTCCACACCTCGTGCGTTTCTTCGTCGAGTTCGATATCGGCGAAAGTCAGTCGGGCGCTGCGTGGTTCGGCCCCGCCCTTGCCGGCGCGCCGCAGGATGACCCGCAACCGCGCGACGACCTCCTCCAGGCTGAACGGCTTCGTCACATAGTCGTCGCCGCCCAGCGTCAGACCGGCGATCTTGTCCTGCAAGGAATCCCGCGCCGTCAGGAACAATGCGGGGGCGTCGATGCCGTCGGCGCGCAACCGTCGCAGCACCCCGAATCCGTCCATGCCGGGCATCATCACGTCGAGGATGACGGCGTCGGGACGCGCTTCACGCGCCCGGTCCAGCGCCTGGGCGCCGTTGGTCGCCGTATAGACCTCGAATCCCTGGAACTTCAAACTCACCGAAAGCAGTTCGACGATGTTGGCCTCGTCGTCGACCACGAGGACGCGGGCCTCGGGTTTGGTGTCACTGGGAGTTGGCGATGTCATCAGGTGCTTCTGTCCCTTACTTGAAGTTACCTATGGAAAGATTGTGTGATTCCTGAAAGCTCAGTGTCAACCGTCTGTAAGTAGTCTGCCAAACATCACCGCATTGCCTTGGGACGGATCGGCTCTTCGCAGGCCGCGTCGCGAATAGACTCGAGGAATGAACCTCGCCAAAAGCATCGTGTCGGCCGCGACCGCTCCCGCGCGGGTCGGGCTGGCCGCGGCGGACGCGGGCCTGGGCGTGGCAAGCGCGGCCGTCGGCGTGGCGAAGCGGGCCTTGGGCGAGAACGGATCCGCCGGCACGAACGCGATGACGTCCATGCTGGGGATCGACGACGCGCTCGTGCGCGCCAACCGGCTGGCCAGGCTGCTCGACGACGATGCCCCGCTGGGTCGGGCGGTGGCCCCGGACGGTCCGCTCGACCGCTTGCTGCGCCCGGGCGGGGTGGTCGACATGCTGACCGCGGAGGGCGGTCTGCTCGACCGCCTGACCGCCGAGGGCGGCGCCTTGCAGCGCACGCTGCAGCCCGGTGGCCTGGCCGATCAGCTGGTCGCCGAGGAGGGTCTGATCGAACGACTGCTGGCCGAGGACGGGCTGGCCGACCGGCTGCTCAGCGAAGGCGGCCTGGTCGACAAGCTGACGGCGAAGCACGGACCGCTCGACCAGCTCGCCGACGTCGCCGACACCCTGGCGCGGCTCACCCCCGGGATGGAGGCGCTCGAGCCCGCCATCGCCACCCTGCAAGACGCCGTCATCGCGCTCACCATGGTGGTCAACCCGCTGAGCAACATCGCCGACCGGATCCCGCTGCCGGGACGCCGGCGCCCCTCGTCGCGGGCGGTGCGCTCAGCACGCGTGATCGACAGCGACCAGTGACCGATTAGGCTGGGTCCGGTTTTACCCCACCTGCTGCTCATAGAGGTAGTCGCGGACGTAGTGGCCCTGGTAGGACGTGCGCCCGCAAACTCCGGTGTCGAGCCAGGCCTCCAAGAGCAAGCGTCGGCGGTGTGACTGTTGGCATGCGTTGGCGCAGAACACCTTTCGGCGACATCCTTCGAAATCGACTCCGCAGCCGAGACAGGTCATTGACACAAGGCGACGCTATCCCTCAGTACCGACAGGGATGGAGCCGCGTGAGAGACTCGAACTCTCGACATCCGCTTTACAAGAGCGACGCTCTACCAACTGAGCTAACGCGGCCGGGCTGGCCCGACAAGCCAGGACGATTCTACGGCAGGCGTGATGCCGTCCGAGCTACGCGTCGACTCGAGCCGGCGGAGGTGCGCGTCAACGCGCCCTGCCGTGGTCGTCGTCGTCCCAGTAGGCCCATTCGGGAAGCGGTGTGTTGGGCATGGCGCCCAAAGCGGACGCCTCGCACCCGGGTTGCCCACTGTGTCCCTTCCACCGTGGATCCAATCTATTCGCCCGTGAACGCTTGACCCCGCGGGTGATCAGGGCGATGGTGCCGCCTACGACGAAGGCGATCAACGCGACTTTGAGAACCAGCAACAGCAGGGTCACGGCTGCGTGTGCTCCTCGCCGCTGTGCGATAACTGCTTGCAGGACAGGGGTTTCAGACACGAGAAGGGTCCGCGGCCCACCGGGCTCACGGGTGGCCCGGAAGGTTATCCAGATCGCCCTGGATGTCGCGCAGTTTTCCTTCGATGGCCTGCAGATCGGAGAGAGCATCCTGATAGGCCGGCTGCGTCTCGTCCGGCGCAGTAGGTAGGGACTGAGGGCAGTAGGCGACGATGGCCCCCGCGGTGACATGGGAACTTTGGTCGGCGTCCCAGATCGACGACCGCTGCACGAATGCGACCGCGTCGGAAAAGTTGTGTTGGTGCCCCAGGAAGTCGCAGACCGCGTGCCCTTGGGCCATCACGTAATCCTGGCTGGGAATCGGCACGCCCTCGTGCTTCAACGCGGCGATGAACGCAGTGTCGGCGACGCCAATCCGCGGGGCTGCTGTGGGGGGCGCTATGTGACTGGGTGGTGGCGCGGCCGGCGCCGGGGTTTCCGTCGGTTGCGCCGCTGAATCCTGGTGGCGGACGGCGAATATCGCCATCACCGCGGCGGCGATGGCCACCAGCGACAGCGGCAACGCCGCCACCAGGCCCAGCCGGCGCAGCAGACCGCTACGCCGCAGGAGCATGATGCGGCTCGTGTTGCGCCGTGGCGGGGCGCCGGCGACCACCTGGGTCTCGCCCGCCTGAGGCGCGTTCACCAGCGGTGTCCCCATGCTGTGGGCCAGGAGCTCGTCGAGCAGTTCGTCGACCTCTTGGGACGACGGCTGACCGCCCCGCTCGCGGATCGATCGGCGCCCAAGGGCGATGCGCCGCAATTCTGAGTCGATCGTCTCGCGGTCGCGCATATCAACTAGTTTGAGAGTGCGACGACGTTGTTACAAGTCCCTGTGCTTCATCGGCATTGATGTCACGCGCTTCGATGCGCAAGACTCGGTGTGAGCCAGCCAACCGGAGCCGTACGGATCGAGGCAATGGACGGACGTGATCAGTGTGGGCCGTAACCGACGCGCCGCGCCGCTCGTCCTGGCCGCGGTCATGTTGGCGCTCGCCGGTTGTTCCGCGCCGCGTTCGGTGGAGGCGACCCGCGCCACCCCGCCGACCCCGGCCGCACCGCTGGCGCCGCCGACACGAGTGGTGCCCGCGGATGCCGGGACGCCCGGCGGCGCGCAGCCGACCCTGGCGTCGGACCCCGTGCAGCTGGCCGATGACCTCGTCGCCGACGAGCGCGCGCTGCGTGACCCGGGGACTCCGGAGCCCGCGCTGACGGCGGCGGCGCACCGCGAGCAGGCGGCCTACCGCGCCATCGCTCGCCATCCCGAATGGGATGCGACGACGCGCCCGCGCATCCCGGCGGAGCTGGCCGATGTCTACGACCGCAACGTCGACGCGCGTCGGCAACTCATCGCGCTGACCCCGGTGCGAGACACCCTTCCGGCGTGGCGCATCGAGCCGCCGGCCCCGGCCGACGAGCTGCTCAACGACTACCACCAGGCGGAATCCGAGTCGGGCGTCGGCTGGAGTTACCTGGCCGCGATCAACTTCATCGAGTCGCGTTTCGGCAGCATCGTGGGCGCGAGCACCGCCGGCGCGCAGGGCCCCATGCAGTTCTTGCCGTCGACATTCGCGGGTTACGGCCAGGGCGGCGACATCCACTCGCCCCGCGACAGCATCCTGGCGGCGGGCCGCTACCTGGCCGCCAACGGCTTTGCCAACGATCGGGATCGCGCCATCTATGGCTACAACCACGCGACCGAATACGTGCGCGCGGTCGACCAGTACGCGGCGCTGATCGCGGCCGATCCCGCTACCTTCGCGGCGTACTACCGGTGGGACGTCTATTGCCGCACGACGGCCGGCGACGTCTTGCTGCCCATCGGCTACGAAGCCTCGTCACCGATCCCGGCCGCGGACTACGTGGCGGCCCACCCGCAGTAGTGCGCGATCAGTACAGCGGCACCCAGACACCGAAGAACCAGTAACCCCACCCGCCGTACTGCCAGTTGAAGACCGGGATGACGGTAAAGGTGTTGTAGTTGAACGGTCCGAAGTCGGCCCGGGCCACAGCCACGTCACGCGGCGGGCCGGCCCACGGCCGGTTCCAGCCACCCGGAGGCGGCGGACCGTTCCAGCCACCCGGAGGCGGCGGGCCCTCCCAGTGCGGCGGCGGGTGGCCAGGGGCCGGGCCGTCGTTCCAGCCGTAGCCGTGCTGGCGCGGCGGCGGGGGCGCCCCGTGGCCCACGACGCTGAAGCCCGTGTCGAGACCCACTGGTCCGCCGATCTCGGCATTGCCGCTGGCATACACCCCGCGCGGCGGAACGTACGGCGGGTGCGGCGGCTGAGTGCTCGGCGGGTTGAGCGACGCATACCGCTGCCGCTCGTTCGGCGGCGGGTTCTGGGTGTTCGCCGGGGCATTCGTCTGCCCACCCTGCGGCGGCGGATTCTGACCAGGCTCGTTCGGCGGGGTGTTCTGCCCCGGCTGGGGCGGGTTTTGGTTGTCCTGGCCGGGGGGCGCGTTCTGCCCGGGCTGGGCCGGGGGTTGGCCGTGCTCATTCGGCTGCGGCGTGTTCTGGCCCCCCTGGGGCGGCGCGTTCGTCGGTCCGCCCTGCGGGGGCGGACTGTTCTGCCCGCCCTGCGGCGGGTTGGTCTGGCCGCCCTGCGCCGGCGGACCGTTCTGGCCGCCTTGCGTCGGCGGGCTGTTCTGCCCGCCCTGCGCCGGCGGGCTGTTCTGGCCGCCTTGCGCCGGCGGGCTGTTCTGGCCGCCCTGCGGCGGGGTATTGCCCCCGCCCTGCTGGCCGCCGGGGCCACCACCGCCGCCGCCCGGCTGCCCACCCGGTCCGCCGGGGTTGCCACCGCCGCCACCGCCGCCACCGCCGCCGTGGCAGCCCGGGCAGGGCGGTGGCGGGTCAAGTGGCGCGGAGTAGGCCGAGCCGGCGTTCAGAGTCGCCGCCGAGATGCTCAGGCCGGCGGCCACCGCGGCAGCGCTGACGACACGTTTCATAGACATAGCTGCGTCCCCCTAGGGTGTCGATGGCCTGCGCTACGGGCAGGTGACGTCCAACTCGAATGACTTGGTTACCTGCTGCGATTGCTGCGGATTGCTCATGTCGACACCCGTAGCGGTGCCCTTGATCGCCCACGTCTTGCCGTTGACCGCGGCCCCCGCACTGCCGCCCTGGTTGGGGGCGGCGTCGGAGAACCCGAGCGCGACACCGTTGACGGTGCCCAGCCCGACCGAATGGACCAGCGGCGGATTGCCGTTGCTGACTACGGCGCCGAGCCCGGCGGTCGGGTCACCGATGCCGATGTTGGTGTTGTCACCCGCAGCGGTGCACGTGACCTGCCCGCTGACGTTCTGATTCTGACCGTCGACGATAACTAGCGGACCTGCTGCCGCCGGCGTAGATGAGCCCGACGATCCCGTACCGGATTTGTTGCTCGAACAACCGGCGCCGGCCGCGATCACCAGGGCCACACCGGCAACGCCGACTACGATCCCACGCTTCACTACTCTCCCCTTCGTGCCGCTGGTTCCGCTGGCTCTCGGACGAGTCGAGGCCGGTCGCCCGCATACCCGAAACCCGAGATCTGCAAACCCTTCTCTCACGGGAGAACGCGCAGGCCCCACCTGTCCAGCAGCGGATTGATCAGCATGAAGTAGGTCGTGTAGTCGTCCCCGTCGGGCGAGGACATCAATAGACCGACCGCGCTCACGGTGCCGTCCGGGTTCATCACGAAGCCGGGACTGCCGCTGTCGCCGTCGAGGCTGAACACACTGGCTTCGACCACGTCACCGTCGATGCCTTTGATCGCGCCGCACGTCTCGCCCGTCACCGCGCCGATCTTGCAGAAAGGCATACCGGGCTGAATCTGCGCGCGGCTCAACACATCCCGAACCTGATACCTGCCACCCACGTCGCCCACCGGCATGCCGACACTCGGCTCGAGGCGGATGATGGCTGCGTCCCGCTTGGCGCCCTCATGCTCGCTGGCCGAGATTCTGCCGAGCGGGGCATCGTTGCCATACGTCCACTCCGAACCGTCATGCGCGTCGCAGTGCCCGCTGGTCATCAGGTAGTAGCTGCCGTCGGCCCCCTGTGCCGCGAATCCCGCTGTGCACCTGCCGGATTCATGATCGACCCCCATGCCCGGTGCCGGGGGCGGCGACGGCAGAGCCGGGGGCGGCGCTGCCGCAGCGGTTTTCGCCACCGCCGTCCCAGCCACCATCAGGGCCCCGACGAATCCCAGCCCCCGCAACCACGGCATGCTCACGCCGACCCCCTCCGCTTGCGCCCGGCAGATAGTAGCAGCGCCACACGTCTCAGATACGCTGGCGGCCAGCGGGTTCCGTGTGGGCGGTTCATCCGGCGTCGACGTGCCGCGCAAGGAATTCCAGCACGGCGCCGGCGAAGATGTCGTTGCGGTCGCCGGCGACCATGTGTCCCGCACCGCGGACATCGGTGAATTCGACTTGGGGAAAACGCGCCAGGAATTCGTCGGCGCGCTCCTGGCTGACGAGGTCGCTCATCTGCCCGCGGACGAGCAGCATCGGCACCCCGCCGCGCAGGATCGCCTCCACGGCCGCGTGCATCCGATCGGGATCGGTGACCTCGAACGGTGGGAATGCCGCAGTGCCGCTGATGAACTGGGGATCCCAGTGCCAATACCAGCGGTCGCCGCGGCGACGCAGGTTGGTGGTCAGGCCATCCAGATCGGTTGGTCGCGGCCGATGCGGGTTGTACTCGGCGATCGCGTCGGCGACTTCGTCGAGTGAGCCGAACCCCGATTCCACCCGCTCGGCCATGAACGCATGTATCCGGTTCGCGCCGGACTGGTCCATGTTCGGGACGATGTCCACCAACACGACCGCACTCGCGATGCCCGGGGACAGCTCCCCCGCGAGCAGCATCGACGTGAACCCGCCCAACGAGGCACCGACCAGCACGGGTCGCGGCGGCAGCGTGCGCAGCACCTCTTGGACGTCGCCGGCGAAACTGACGACGCGATAGTCGCCGTCACCGGACCAGTCCGATTCGCCATGGCCGCGCAGGTCGACGGTGACGGCCTGCCACCCGCGCGCGGCGACCGCGGCAGCGGCCTTGCCCCAGGAACGGCGGGTCTGCCCGCCGCCGTGCAAGAACACCACGGCGCGGGCGTGAGGATCCCCGAGGCGGTCGGCGACGATCTGGACCCCGCCGGGACCCCGGATCGTAAACGGTTCAGCTGCCGTGGGCACCAGGTGATACTAAGGCGCCCCGAGCCGGTGCCCGCATTCGCTTGACGTCGATAGCGTGCAGCGGCGTCAATTTAGGGGAGGTCGGGTCGGTGCCGCACGGGACGGACCGGAGCGAAGGAGAAGACATGCACCTCGACGAGTACATGTCGCTGGATGCGACCGCCCTGGCCGAACTTGTCGCGCGCAAGCAGGTCACCCCGGCCGAACTCCTCGCGTTGGCGCGGCAACGAGCGGACGCCGTGAACCCGCGGTTGAACGCCATCGTTCGTCGCCTCGACCATGTCGCCGACGCCCAAGCCGCAGACCCGAACCTGAGCGGGCCTTTCGCCGGTGTCCCATTCCTGCTCAAAGACCTCGGCCAGGAGTACCGCGGCTTTCCCACGTCGTGCGGGTCACGGTCGCTGGCCAACGATGTGGCCGACCGGCACGCGCTGGTCACGCAGCGGTTTCTGGACGCGGGCCTGGTGATCTTCGGGATGACCAATACTCCCGAATTCGGGGCCAAGGGCGTAACGGAACCCGACTACTGGGGTCCCGCCCGCAACCCGTGGAACACGAAGCACACGCCCGGCGGCTCGTCAGGCGGATCCGCGGCAGCGGTGGCAGCCGGCATCGTTGCGGCCGCCGGGGCCAACGACGGCGGCGGGTCGATCCGAATCCCCGCCGCCTGCAACGGACTCGTCGGCCTCAAGCCCAGCCGGGGCTTGGCGCCCTACGGCCCGCAGACCGGCGAGATGCTGTTGGGGATGGCGACCCAGGGGGTGGTGTCGCGCACTGTGCGCGACAGTGCCGCGCTCTACGACGCGATCGTCGGACAGCAACCCGATGGGGCCTACCGGGTTGCATTGCCCGACAAGCCATTCAGCGAACTCATCCAACGTCGTCCGGAAGCGCTGAGAATCGGATACTCGGCGCGCTCGGCCATCAACCCGCGGCCGAGCCCGGAGGCCGTCGGCGCGGTCGAGAAGACCGCCGTGCTACTGGGCGAACTGGGCCATCAGGTCGAGGAGGTCGCCCCGCCGTACGATGATGCCGCGCTGGGCCGTGACTTTCTGACCATCTGGTTCGCGCAGCTTCACCACCAGGTCGCCGACATCAAGCGGCGAACCGGCGCCCGCGACAGCGACTTTGAGGCCGATAGTTTGGCCGTCAGTGAACTCGGCCGATCCGGGGGTGTCCTCGCGGTCATGTCCGCACTGGAAAACAGGAACGACTACATCCAGTCTCTGGCCAAGTTCCACGGCGCCTACGACTACTTCCTGACCCCCACCCTGGCCACCCCTCCCCTGGAGGTGGGCGCCACCACGACGTCGGCGGTGTTGCAGCGCGCGGCCCGAGTGATCAGCAGGCTCCGTGCGGGAAAACTCATGGGGCTCAGCGGAATTCTCGACGAACTCATCCAGGAGAGCCTGGGCTGGGTGCCCTACACGCAGTTGGCGAACCTCACCGGGCGCCCCGCGATCAGCGTCCCCCTGCATTGGACACAGGGTGGCCTTCCGCTGGGTGTGCAATTCGTGGGGAAGTTGGGCGCCGACGGCGGCCTCCTGCAGTTGGCCGCCCAACTCGAAGAGGCGCACCCATGGGCTCACCGACATCCGGCTCCGGCCACGAATTAGCCCCTGCCGCAATCAGTTTTATGCCGGCCGCTCGGTGCCCTGCTGGCCGCCCGGCTGGCCGCGCTGCCCCCGCCAGAGACTGGCGAACCGTCGGGCGATGTCACCCAGGCGGCCGCCCGCGTGTTGGGAAGCCTTGATGCGGCCCAGGGTTTCCCGGCCTTCTTTCGCGTAGTCCTTGACCGATTCGTCGCCTTCCTCGGCACGCATATCCGTCCTCCGATCCTGCTCGGTCGCGTTCGTTATTCCGGGGCGTGACGCTCGGGCGGTTCCGATGGCGTCAACCGCTCCGGCGGCTCTGTCGGCGTGAGCCGTTCGGGCGTTTCGGTCGGCGTGAGCCGCTCCGGTTTCTCGTCCGGTGTCCCCGGCTCCCGCGGCTCTGAATTGCCTGGCCGCTCCGCCGAAAGCGGCCTGAGGTCCGTATCGCTCATGCTCAGCCCTTCGATCGGCTCACATCCGCGTACCCGCGGCACCCGGGCCCCCAAACGCCGTCGGCCTAGGAAGAAGGGCCCGCGGCGTCGCAGGTGCCGCGGCGGGATCGGCCGCTTACACTCCAACGGTGGTAGATCTGGCGCAAACGAGGTCGGCAGTGAAGAAAGTCCCGCTGAGCATCGGAATCGCCGTCGTCGTGTTGCTCGCCGTTTTCGCGATACCGATCAAACAGCGATGCGGGGCGCCGGGCTACCCGTGCGCGTCGACACTGGATACCAAGGGCAATGCCCACTACTACTACGAGGTCGAACCCGCGGGTGTCTATCTCGCCGAAATCGTCACCGGCACCAACATCACGCTCTTTTACTCCGCGGGTGAGGACCTGGTCAAAGCCCGCTAGCACGGCTGGGAGACAACATGCGCATCCGCAGAATTGCCGGGACCACGGCGGCCGCCGGAATGCTCGCGGCGGCGATGCTGACCGTGAGTACGCCGACGCACGTGGCCCGCGCCGCCGTGGGGCAACACCCCTGTGGCGCAAATGCGCTGTGCCCCAACGCCCCCGCGCCCGACGGCGGTGACCAGGCCGCCGCCGAGCGCGCGATCATCGACGGCTACGTCAAGAAACAAGTCGGATGCACACCGACCATGCCGCCCAACCCGGTGTCCATCGCGTGGGATCCCCCGGGCTTCACGCCCGGGGTGGGCGGCTCCGGCCTCATCCACGATGCCAACCCGGCGCTCGGCGGCCAGTATCGCGCCGACTACGTCGATGGCCGATGGCGCATCGAGTACCTGTACTGCTGACGGCGACGGTTTGCTGGCCCGTCCCGGTCGATGCCGGTCCGCTACGAGGTATCCGTGCGGTAACGAGTTCGGCTCGATCGCTCTCCCGCTCGAGGCCCGCCGGCGATCAGCGCGGCCACTCCCCCGCACCGCCCGACCAAAACAGCCTGGTAGAGCGGCGATCGTGGCCGCGAATCGCGCCGACCGGGCCCGCCGAACTCGCTCGCGACGGCCGTCGACGGGCGCTCTCGATTGGGGCCTTCACAGCAAGCTAACGCATACTTGTCACCATGCTCGAAGCGACATCGCCGCTAACCGCCGTTGCGGGGTCCGGTGATGCGCTGGGTGTGGGCAGAGGTTTGTGATGGCCCGCTCGGGCGGCGCCCATCGCCGCCATCGAGCCGTCCGTCAACCCTCTCGATTCCGTAAAGGGCTGACGCGCACCTTGGGCGCACTGGTTTCCGTGGCGGCGGTCGGGTTGACCGGCGCCGGGTATTACGTGGCGCACGGCGCGCTGGGTGGCATCACCGTTTCCAACGCACTGCAGCCCGACGACCCGCGGTCCAGCGGCGACAACATGAACATCCTGCTGATCGGCCTGGACTCGCGGAAGGATCAGGACGGCAACGACCTGCCGTATTCGATCCTCAAGCATCTGCACGCGGGCGATTCCGACGACGGCGGCTACAACACCAACACGCTGATCCTCGTGCACGTCAGCGCCGACAACAAAGTGGTCGCCTTCTCGATCCCGCGCGACGACTGGGTGCCCTTCACCGGGGTCCCGGGATACAACCACATCAAGATCAAAGAGGCCTACGGGCTGACCAAACAGTACGTCGCGCAAAAGCTGGCCAACCAGGGGACGAGCAGTCAGAAAGAGCTCGAGACCAAGGGCCGCGAAGCGGGCCGGGCGGCGACCCTGCGCGCGGTGCGCAGCCTGACCGGCGTCCCGATCGACTATTTCGCCGAGGTCAACCTGGCCGGTTTCTACGATCTGGCGCAGACGCTGGGCGGCGTCGAGGTGTGCCTGAACCACGCCGTCTACGACTCGTATTCCGGCGCCGACTTCCCGGCCGGCCGCCAGCGACTGGACGCTTCCGAGGCCCTGTCGTTCGTCCGGCAGCGGCACGGCCTGGACAACGGCGACCTGGACCGCACCCACCGCCAGCAGGCGTTCATCTCGTCGGTCATGCAGGAGCTGCAGGCCGCCGGCACGTTCACCAACATCGACAAGCTCAAGAACCTGATGGCGGTGGCGCGCAAGGACGTGGTGCTCTCGTCCGGCTGGAATGACGAGATGATCCAACGGCTCGGCGGGCTCGCCGGCGGCAACCTGGAATTCCGGACGCTGCCGGTGGTGCGCTACGACAACATCGATGGCCAGGACGTCAACATCGTCGACCCGACCGCGATCAAGGCAGAGGTGGCGGCGGCGATCGGCACCGACGCACCGTCGACCGCGACCACCACGACGGCCGTCAAGCCCAATCCGTCCACGGTCGTCGACGTGGTCAACTCGGGCAGCATGAGCGGGCTCGCCACCGAGGTCTCGCGCGCGCTGAAGAAGAAGGGCTACACCCCGGGCCAGGTCCGCGACCGCGAGTCCGGCGAGCCGACCACCAGCTCGATCGAGTACGGCGCCGGCGCGCAGACCGATGCGAGCAACGTGGCCAACCTGCTGGGCCTCGACGCGCCCAAACAGCCCAGCCCCGGCGTCCAACCCGGCCACATCCGGGTGACGGTGGATACCAACTTCTCGATCCCCACACCGGACGAGACGCAGATGGACGACGTCACGAGCACCAGCACCACCACGTCGACCAAGGCCAAGTCCTACTACTACAACGGCACCACCACGACCTACCCGACGCCCGATCAGGGAAAGCCGATCGACGGCGGCGGCGTGCCCTGCGTCAACTAGCCGCCATCAGGCGTGCGGCGATCGCAAGCGCGGCGAAGCCGGGCGCAGCGGGTCGCCGCCATCAAGCGCAGCGGCGATCGCAAGCGCGGCGAAGCCGGGCGCAGCGGGTCGCCGCCATCAGGCATGCGTGCCGCCGTCCATGCGGATCTCGGTGCCCGTGATCCAGGCCCCGTCGTCGGACACCAGCATGGCGATCACCCCGGCCACCGCGTCGGGTCCGGCCATCCCGGTGCCGCTGGACTCCGTCGTGGTCGGCAGGACCGGCATCAGCCGCGAAAACAGCGACCAGTCAGCGTCTTTCGGAATGTATCCGCCGGTGGCGTCGGTGATCCCGGATTTTATGCTGCCGGGCGCCACGCACACCGCACGCAGGCCCTCGCGCGCGAATTCGAGCGCCAACGAGTGGGTGAAGGCCTGGATGCCGCCCTTGCTCGCGGCGTAGGCGGCCATGTAGGGATGGGCGAACGAGGCCGACGTGGAGCTGAAGTTCACGATCGCGCTGCGCGGGTTCGCCAACAGGGTGTCGAGCGCTTCACGCACCACCAGAAAGGTCCCGGTCAGGTTCACGCCGACGATCTGGTTCCACAGTTCGAGGCTGGTCTCGCGGGTGTGGGCGGCCCGCAATATGCCGGCGGCATTGACCAGCGAATCAAGGCCGCCCAGCCGCCCGACGGCCAGGCGTACGCCGTCGATCACCGACTCCTCGCTGCCGACGTCCATCGGCAGGGTGGTGAGCCGGTCGGCGGTGCCGGCTTGCTGGGCGCGGGCCCTCGTCGTGTCCAGGCCGTCGGCTGCCACGTCGGCGGCCGCCACCGCGGCGCCCTCGTCGAGCAAGCGCAGCGCGGTCGCCTGCCCGATGCCCGACGCGGCGCCGGTCACCAGGATCCGCCTGCCCTCGAGTCGCTTCATCACTTCTCCCGTTCGCTAGGCGCGGCGACGATTAGGGTGCCACCACCCCGCGCAGCGCGTCCTCGCCGTACATCTGCACCATCATCGAGGAGTAATCCGGACCGCGACGCAGAATGTGTCCCCCGTCGACGTTGATGCACTGGCCGGTGATCCAGGCGGCCGCGTCGCTGAGCAGGAACATCGCCAGGTTGGCCACGTCTTCGACCTCACCGACCCGCGGCAGCGGGGTGCACAGCGCGTAGTCGCCGCTGATCTCCGGTGACTGGATCACGCTCGCGTCGACCAGATCGGTGCGGATCAGGCCCGGTCGGATGCTGTTCACCCGCACCCACGACGGGCCGAGTTCGTCGGCGGCCAGCATCATCATGTGGTCGATCGCCGACTTGGTGACCCCGTACGGCCCGAACCACCGGTGGGTGTTGCTGGCCGCGATCGATGAGATCCCGATGAACGAGCCGCCACCGCCGCGCACGAGCTCGCGCCCCACATGCTTGAGCACGTACATGGTGCCGTTGACGTTGAGGTCGACGGTGTTTCGCCACGCCTCCGAGTCGGTGTGGGTGATCGGCCCCACGGTCAGCGAGCCACCCGCGCAATGCACCGCGCCGTGCAGCCGCCCGTGCCAGGCCGTCGCCGCGTCGACCGCGCGGGCCACCTCGTCCTCGTTGGTGACGTCGGCGGGCTCGTAACGAATGGAGCCGCCGCCGGGCAGGGTTTCGATCTCCTTGACGGCCCCGGCGAGTCGATCGGCATTGCGGCCGACGATCATGACCGAGGCGCCGGCCGCGACCAGCCCGGCCGCCACGCCCTTGCCGATCCCGCTACCGCCGCCGGTGATCAGGTATGTCCGGTCTTGGAAAGCAAGCTGCACGCGAGGCCCTTTCAAACTGGAACAAGTTTTAGCTATAGAAGCATGTCCCCTCGGGGGGAATATCGCTACCCCCGGTCTCGTTAGGCGCTCTGGCGCGCGGCGCTACGGGGTATCGCGGCGCGCCAGCTTCGTCGGCTTGGCGTTGCGCCAGTCCTCGACGTCGGGCGGCAGGCCGATCGGATACCTGTTCTCGTTGTGGGCCGCCCAGTGCGCGTGGCCCAACTCGTGGATGTGGAACGCGTGCCGCAACGCCTCGGTGAAGCCCATCGCGTCGGAGGCGGCGTTGACCGAATCCTTGATCAGCATGGCCGCCATCGTGGGCCGCTCCGCGATGCGGCGCGCGAATTCCAGTGTCTTGTCGGCTAATTCGTCGACCGGGAACACCTTGGACACCATGCCCAGCCGGTAGGCCTCGTCGGCGTCCAGCGCATCACCGGTCAGCAGCAGCTCTTTGGCCTTGCGCGGGCCGAATTCCCAAGGGTGGGCGTAATATTCGACCCCGGGCATGCCCATCCGCACGCCGACCACATCGCTGAACTTGGCGTTGTCGGCGGCGACGATCAGGTCACACGCCCAGATCAGCATCAGGCCCGCCGAGATCGCGTTGCCCTGGACCTGGGCGATCGTGATCTTGCGCAGATCGCGCCAGCGGCAAGTGTTTTGGAAGAAGTAATGCCACTCCTGCAGGTAGGTCTTCTCCGCGACCGGATCGCGGGTGGCGCCATTGATCCGAAACGTCGGATGCTGCCCCGCACCCGGCGCCCGCTCGGCCAGCGCCAGCTCCGAGCCGAGGTCATGACCGGCGGAGAAGTTTTTGCCGCGGGCGGCCAGGATGATCACCCGGACGGTGTCGTCGGCCTCCGCGCGCAGGAATGCCTCGTCGAGCTGCACCAGCAGGCCGCGGTTCTGCGCGTTGTGGGCGTCGGCCCGGTTGAGCCAGATGCGCGCGATGCGGCCCTCGTCGAGAGTTTCGTAGGTCACCAGCTCCTCGGCGCTGGCGTTGCCCGCCTGCGCGCCGGCTTGCTCGGAGAGAGTCATTGGCCCACCTCGCTTGTTGTCAGCTCGAATTGTTTACAGATTACGGCCAGTGTGTAACCGGGGCCGCGCTGGGGGGACGCGCCGCGAACCCCTGGCAGGGGCACGCCCCGGCCGATCGTGTCTTCGCGAGCGGCGCGGCGAATCCCTGCAAACCAGCCATAAATGCGTCCGACGCCCGTTAGCTGGTGAGACGGGCTGCGGCCGATCACGCGCGTCGCCTACAGTTAAGTCATGCCTACGAAATCTGATCCTGGCGAAATCGGTGACGTCGAGCCGGTGGCGGACAGCACTGCGAGCCAGGCCAGGCGGGTCGTCGCGGCGTACGCCAACGACGCCGACGAATGCCGGGTTTTTCTGTCCATGCTGGGTATTGGGCCGGCGAAACTCGACGCGTAAATGGCTCCCGGGGGAGGGCGAAGCTCCAAGGCAGCCAAATTCGGGAAATCCGACTTCGTCGTCGTTGCCAACCGGCTGCCGGTAGACCGGGAGGTGCTTCCTGACGGCAGCACGGCCTGGAAACGCAGCCCCGGGGGACTGGTCACCGCCCTCGAGCCGCTACTGCGGCGCCGGCGCGGCGCGTGGGTCGGCTGGCCCGGCGTCGTCGACGAGGACGTCGACAACGAAGACGAGCCGATCGTCCAGGAGGACCTGGAACTGCGGCCGGTCAAGCTGAGCGCGGACGACGTCGCCGAGTACTACGAGGGCTTCTCGAACGCCACGCTGTGGCCGCTGTATCACGACGTCATCGTCAAGCCGCTCTACCACCGCGAATGGTGGGATCGCTACGTCGTCGTCAACCGCCGCTTCGCCGAAGCGACCTCGCGTGCCGCCGCGCGCGGCGCGACCGTGTGGGTGCAGGACTATCAGCTGCAACTGGTCCCGGCGATGCTGCGCGAGATGCGGCCCGACCTGACCATCGGCTTCTTCCTGCACATCCCCTTCCCGCCGGTGGAGCTGTTCATGCAGATGCCGTGGCGGACCGAGATCGTCGAGGGCCTGCTGGGCGCCGACCTCGTCGGATTCCACCTGCCCGGCGGCGCGCAGAATTTCCTGTTCCTCTCCCGGCGGCTGACCGGAGCCAACACCTCGCGCGGGGCGGTCGGGGTGCGGTCGCGGTACGGCGAGGTCGAGCTCGAGTCCCGCGTCGTCCGGGTGGGCGCCTTTCCCATCTCCATCGACTCCGGCGCACTCGACAAGACGGCCCGGCACCGCGCTATCAGGCGCCGCGCCAAGGAAATTCGTGCCGAGCTCGGCAACCCCCGCAAGGTGCTGCTCGGCGTCGACCGGCTCGACTACACCAAGGGCATCGACGTTCGGCTGAAGGCGTTTTCGGAGCTGCTGGCCGAAGGGCGGGCCAAGCGCGACGACACGGTGCTGATCCAGCTGGCGACACCGAGCCGCGAGCGGGTGGACAGCTACCAGCAGCTGCGCAACGACATCGAACGCCAGGTCGGCCACATCAACGGTGAATACGGCGAAGTCGGGCATCCGATGGTGCACTACCTGCACCGGCCGGTCCCCCGCGACGAACTCATCGCGTTCTTCGTGGCCGCCGACGTCATGCTGGTCACCCCGCTGCGCGACGGGATGAACCTGGTCGCCAAGGAGTACGTCGCCTGCCGCAGTGATCTCGGCGGTGCGCTCGTGCTGTCCGAATTCACCGGCGCCGCCGCCGAACTGCGGCAGGCGTACCTGGTCAACCCGCACGACCTCGAGGGGGTCAAGGACGCCATCGAGGCCGCACTCGACCAGTCCGTCGAGGAAGGACGGCGGCGCATGCGGTCCCTGCGCCGCCAGGTGCTCGCCCATGACGTTGATCGCTGGGCGCGGTCATTCCTCGACGCGCTCGCCGAGGCGCGGCCCCATGGCGCCGATTAGCCCGGATGCGCCGAGAACCCATGGTGTTGGCGCGCCAACGCTGTGATACTCGGGTGCAGCGTCGCACGCGAAGGAGAAAGAGTCACATGAAGCTCCGTCACGGTCTGGCCGCGGGTGCCGCGATCTTCACGGCCGTCGCAACGGGAATCGCGTTGCAATCCGGCGAACCGGCCAAAGCGCTCGGGCCGCCCGCGGACGGCACCTACGCCTACAACGAGGCGGGCGTTTCCGGGGTCACCTGGACGATCTCCGCACTCTGCGACCAGCCGTCCGGGACCCGGAACATGAACGACTATTCCGACCCGATCGTATTTGCGATGAACTGCGCGCTGAACATCGTGAGTTCGACGTCCGAGCAGATCAGCGCCGCCGACAAGCTGCAGAACTTCAGCGGCCGGGCGCGCATGTCCAGCATGCTGTGGACTTTCAAGGTTCAAAAGGACAACGGCGTGGCCTGCCCGGGCGGAGGCACCGCGCCGTCCACCGAAACCTTCGCGTTCAGCGACGAAACGATGAGCGGCACCCACACCACGCTGCACGGGGCGGTGTGCGGGCTGCAGCCGGAGATGAAAAAGCAACCATTCTCGCTGGCGATGACCGGGCCGCCGCCCAGCCCCATCGAGCGTTACCCGTTGTACTGCAACGGCATTGCGATGTGCTACTGAGCTAGATCGGCGTGATGTAGCCGATCAGCCATTGCTTGCCGATCTTCTTGAAGTCGACCCGCAACCGGCTGCCGTCATACAACGGCTGGCGTGACTTATCGGTGACCGTCCGGTTCATGTAGACCATCACCGACGCCGAATTGCGTTGGGCGGACATGACTCCCACGCCCACGACGTTGGCCTGCACCACCACTTCGCGCTTCTTGGCTTCCGGGATGATCTGCGTGTTGGCGCTCTTCTGGAACTCCGCGCGATAGTCGGGGGTCAACAGCGGGTAGGCGGCCGACAGGCTGCGTTCGACGGTTTGGTAGTCGTAGGCGAAGACCTCGGGTATTTCCTTGGCCGCCAAGCCGGGCAACACGGCGCGCGCCGCCTGCTCACCGCGGACCTCGACCCGATCCCAGTACATCCAGCCGGCCACCGCGGACAACCCGACGAACGCCACGGCCAGAAGGCAACCCGCGACGATGAGCAGCCAACGCCGCCATCGCATCAATTACCCCCGTCGGGATACTTCAGGTCGTAGCCGCTCATCCGCCCGGAGTCGTCCTCGTGCACGATGACACGCAACCGGTAGGGCATGGACGGCTTGTTGACCCCGTCGATGTCGGCGACAGTGACGCGAACCGACACCAACACCGACGCGTTATCGGTAACGGTGTCAATGCCTTCCAGCGCGGCGCCGTTGACGACGGCTTCGGATGTCGCGTTGGTGGAGCGGAACAGGCCTTTGAGGTTTTCGACGTTGTTGTTGGCGCTGAGCATGCCGCGCAGCGGGCCACTGGTCCCGTTGACGAACCGGTTGACGCTCTCGTCGATGTTGTCCTGCTTGTAGCTGAACATGTTGACCACGGTCTGCGTCGCGGTGTCGACGAAACGTTGGTCGCGCGCCTGCGCCGCGGTGGCGTGGCGGTGCTGGACGATCAAGAGGGCCACGCATCCGGCCAACGTCCCCACCGCCACCAGCGCCGCCGCGAATGAGATCCACGCCACCAGGGCGCGGTGCGGCTGGCGCCGCGGTGGCGGCTTGATGGACTTGAGGGCCTTGGGTTTCGCCGGCCGCTTCGGCGCGGCCGGGCCCTCGGTCTGGACCGTGACGTCCCGGGTCGACTCACTCTTGGCGGGACCCGCCGCGCGCGAGGCTCGACGACGAGCTCGCGGCTTGGTTGTTTGTTCGTCTGCCACGACAGGGTCCATTACACGGTCCATTACATCGGCCTTGGATCAAGCATGAGGTCCACCCAATTCTCGGCGCCGGAGGTTCCGGTGGCGCCGGCGGCGAAGATACCAGTGCCGCCTGCCGGATCGACAAACGCGCCGGTCTTCTCGTCATAGGTGGCGTAGGCCGGCCCGCTGGCCTGTGGCTGTCCCCCGGGCGGCGGGCCCCACGGCTTCTCCGGTCCGGGGGCCGACGGCGGCGGGTTGATCCCCAGCGGCGGTGCCGGCGGGGGCAGCCACTTCGGATACGGAAGCTGCGGCGGCACCGGCGGCACCCCCGGTGGCTGCCACGACGTGAACGGCGGCGGCGGCCCGTTGTCGTTGGGTGGCGGCGGGGCGAAGGCAGGCTGCTTGTTGGGCAACGGCCCCGGCCCGGGCACCACGCCCGGGGGCGGCGGCCCGACGATCGGTGTCCCGGGATCGGGTTCCGCGTCCGGTGGGATATACGGGAAGTGGTTGGGCGGCAACACGTTCAGCCCGTTGGTCATCGGGGTGTCGTAGGGCACCGGCGGGCCGCGCCACGGGTTGCGGCCGATCGGCACGTAGCCCTTCGGGTCGCGGCAGAGCTGAATCGTGGGGGCGCGTTTTCCGGGAAACTCCTGGCAGGGATAGTTGCGGGCGCCGCGCACGGTGCTGGGATCGTTCTGGGCGGTCTTGCAGTACATGTCCCTCGGAAGCTCGCGCACCGTCTCATCGGCCGGTGTGCGCATCAACGGCGGGGGCAGGAAGCCGACGGCGCACGGCGGCGGGTCGTTGAGGTCGAGCTTGAAGTCCAGCTTGGCGCCTTCGTCCTGCGGCCCGCCGCCCGCGGCGGTGGTGATGGCCGCGAACAACGCCGGCAGGACCACCAGCAGCTGTTCGATCGACTTGTTGTAGATCACGCCCACCCGTCCGAGGTTGGCCAGGCTGGCGGCCAGGGCCGGGAAGGCGGGGCGGATGCCGGAGAACGCGGTGCTGGCCTCGTCGGTGGCCCCGGGGGCCGTGGCCAGGGTGTCGCGCAGCTGCGGGTCGGCCTGACGGACCTCGGAGGTGAACCGCGCCAACCCGTCCGACAGCGACTTGATGTCCCCGCCGGCGCGGATCTGGGCCTGCAGGAAGGGGCCGGCCTGGTCGATCAGCTGCGAGACTTGCGGATAGTTGGCGTTGGCCTCGTCCACCAGCAGCCGGGCCGACTCGAAGAGCCGCGCGAGCTCGGGGCCCGAGCCGTTGGCCGCAATGAACGTCTCGTGCAACAGCTCACGCAGCCGGGTGTCACCCAGGCTGTTGACCAGTGTCTCCGCCCGCTTCAACAGGTTGGCGACGTCCTGGCCGATGCGGGTGTTCTGCCGCTCGATGCGAGATCCGTTGGTCAACTTGCTCGATGCCGGTGCGCTCGGGGGCACCAGGTCGATGTACTGCTCGCCGACCGCCGACACGCTCTTGACGGTGGCGGTGACGTTCGACGGGATGGCGGTCTCGCTGTTCAGCCGCATCTGGGCGATGACGCCGTTGGGGCTCAGGCCCACCGACTCGACGCGGCCGACGGCAACTCCGCGGTAGGTGACATTGGCGTTCTTGTACAGGCCGCCGCCGGCAACGAAATCAGCGCTCACGCCGTAGGTTCCGATGCCGAACGTCGCGGGCAGCCGCAGGTAGAAGATCGCCATCACGGTCAAGGTGATCGCCGTGATCACGGCGAAGATCGCCAGCTGGATCTTGGTCAGTCTGTCGTGCATCTGCGCCCGCCCCTACTGTCCCGAAGCCGTGCCGGGCGGAATCTTGAACGGATCCGCGGCCTGACCGGACAGGTTGGCCAATTCGCCGGTCAAGAAGTCCGGCGGATTGAGGATTTCGTCCATGTGAGCCATGTTCGGGTCGAAATAAGCGGTGGTGAAGAACGTTTCACCAATGCGGCGCAGGGTGAGGTCGAAGGTGGTGAACACGTTGAGGTAGTCACCCCGCACCGCCTGCTTGATCCCGAAGTTGGGGAACGGAAACGTCAGCAACAGCTGTAGCGAGGTGACGAAATTCCTCCGGTTGTCATTGAGGGCCTTCACGGCCGAGTACAGGTCCTTCATGTCGGCGGCGAAGTCCACCTTGGTCTTTGCCAGCACGTGCGAGGTGACGTTGGCCAGTTTGTGCAGCGCGCCGAAGGCCTCCACGATGTGGTCGCGGTTCTTGTTGAGCACGCGAATCGCCTCGGGCAGCGTGTCCAGCGCCCGGCCCAGGTTGTCCTTGTCGCGCGCCAATGCTCCCGAGAATCGGTTCAATCCGTCGACCGCATCGATGATGTCGTTGACCTGACGGTTGAGCCCCGAGGTCAATTCCGCCAGCCTCGGCACCAGGTCCACGAACTGGTCCTGCCGGCCCGCGACGGCCCGGTAGGTCTCGTCGGTGATCTCTTCCAGCGCACCGACATTGCCCTTGTTCACCACAACGCCGAGCGCCGAGAGCACCTCTTCGGTGGTGGGATAGCGACCGGTGTTGGCCTCCGTGATTTTGGACCCGTCGGTCAGCCGGCCGACGGCCGGCTTGTCCTTCGGCCGAGCCAGGTCGATGTGCATCGAACCGAGCAGCGAGGTCTGGGCGACCGTCGCGGTCGAGTTGGCGGGCAGCACGACGTTCTTGTTCAGCGCCAATTTCACTGCCGCATAAAACGATCCGTCGGACCGCTGTTCGGCGGCAATACCGGCAACACTTCCGACGGTGACGTCGTCCACCATGACCGGTGAGTTCTGCGGCAGCGTCGCCACATCGGGCAGCTCGACGGTCACCGAGTAGGCACCACTGCCATGGCCGGCGGTGCCCGGCATCGCCAACGAGTTCAGGCCGTTGAATTGGCAGCCGGCCAGCAGCACGCTGCCCGCCGCCAACCCGCTGGCGCGCAACCACATTCGGTTCATCCGCCACCGCCCAAGCCGGCCGCCGGCCCGTTAGGCGCCGGTTGACCGGGAGCGGGTCCCGGCCGCGGGCCGAACGCGCTTCCGGGAGCGGGACCGGGGGCGGGTGCGGCACCGGCCGGCGCGGGGCCGGGTGCCGGGCCGGCCTGCGGGGCCGTCGGGACGAGCAGCGCCTGCAGGTCCGCCGGGTTCTGGGAGGCCGGCGTTTGGGCGCCCTTGGCCGGGACCCAGGTCAGCTCCGGGACCGGGGTCGCCGCCTTGGCCTGGGTTTGCGGGGTGTCGTAGATGATCTGACCCTTGTACGCCGTGATCGTGTTGAGCGGGTGGAACATCAGCGGCGGGTAGTTCACCGTGAGCCGGCGCAGCACCGGCCCCAGCCGCTCACGACAGAGCTCGGCGCGCTTGAAGTAGTCCGGCGCCCTCGGCCCGGCCGCGGTCTCGAAGGATCCACCGCAGATGAACTGCACGGGATTGGCGAATTCCGGTATCGACAAGAGGCCGTTCAGCGTGCCCTGCGCGGGGTCGTAGATGTTGTAGAAGTTGGCGATACCCGGGCCCGCCACGTGCAGCACCTGCTCGATGTTGTCGCTCTGGTCGCTCAACGTCTTCGCGAAATCGTTGAGGTTGTTGACCGTATCGATGATGGTCGAGTTGTTTTCGTGGAGGAACCCGCGGATGTCCGACAGCGCGGTGTTGAGGGTGCCCAGCGTGCTGTCGAGATGGCGCGAACTGTCGGCGAGCACCTGCGACACCGACGCGACGTTGCCGGCCAATTGGACGATCTGTTCGTTACTGGACGAGAGGGCGTTGACCACCACCTGCAGGTTCTTCACCGTGCCGAAGATGTCGCCGCGCGAATCCCCCAGCCGCCCAGCGGCTTGCGAGAGCTCGCGCAAGGCGCTGTGGAACGACTGGCCCTTGCCGTCGAAGGTGTCGGCGGCCTGGTTGATCGCGGCGCCCAACGGACCCTGCATCGATCCGGCGGTCGGGCCGAGTTGGACGGCGAGCTGGGTCAGCGACTCCTTGACCTCGTCCCATTCCACCGGGACCGCGGTGCGGCCCGGCCCGATGGTGGCGCCGTCGGCCATCTCCGGCCCGCCGGTGTACGCCGGCGTCAACTGGATGAACCTGGCCGCCACCAGGTTTGGCGACATGATGATCGCCTTGGCGTCCTTGGGGACCTTGACGTCCTTGGACACCGACATGGTGATCTTGACGTCGGACGGCCGCGGCTCGATCGTGTCGATGGTGCCGACCGGGACACCCAGGATGCGCACCTGGTCGCCGGGGTACAAACCGACCGCCGAGGCGAAGTAGCCGACGATCTTGCGGTTATTCTCTTGCGACGACAGCACATACACGCCGCCCACCAACACCGCGACCAGCGCGATGATGGTGGCGTAGCGCAGCCCACGGCCGCCGAGGATCCGCTGCATCATGGTGACTTCGGCCTGATGATCCAGCGTTCCTGGATCAGCCCGCGCAGGTAGTCGGCGAGGCTGGCCGGCATCTTGCCGGGCTGATAGAAGAAGTCGAACATCGTCGCGAGCAGCGGCGCCGGGATGACACCGTAGACGTTCACGTTGAAGCCGGGGCCCGACCCGACGACCTCGCCCAGCTCGGTGGCGTAGGTGGGCAACCGCTTGAGGGCCTCGGTGATGTAGTCGCGGCGCTCATTGAGGTTGGACAGCACATCGTTGAGCTTGTTCAGCGCGGGCCCGAATTCCCGGCGGTTGTCGGCGACGAAGCCGGAAATCTGCGCCGAGAGATCCTGGATGCCCGAGATCAGCTGGCCCAGGGCCCGGCGGCGTTCGTCGAGGGCGGCGAACAACTCGTTACCGTCATCGACCAGCTTGTTGACCTGCTCGGCGCGCTGGGACAACACGCCCGTGACCGACTTCGCATGCGCCAGTAGGCTTTGCAGCGCCTCGTCGCGTCGGTCCAGGGTGCGGGACAGGGACGTCACGCCGTCCAGCGCACCGCGCAGCTCGGGGGTCGCGTCGTGCAGCGTGTCGGTCAGCACGTTCAACGCCTTCTCGAACTGCGGCTTGTTCAGGTTGCTGGCGTTGGAACCCAAGTCCTCGAGCGCGCCGGCCAGCGTGTACGGCGTCGTGGTGCGACTGAGCGGGATGGTGGTTGCCTTGCCACCGCCGGCCGGCGTCACCGAGATGGAGCGCTCACCGAGGATGGTGTCGGTGCGGATCGCGGCCAGCGACTGGTCGCCGACCGCGACGTGGCGGTCGACGCTGAAGCTGATCTTGGCGCTGTCGCCGGCCAGACCCACCGAGGTCACCTTGCCGACCTTGAAACCCGAGACGTAAACGGCGTTGCCGGGATTGATTCCACCGGCGTCGCTGAAGTAGGCGTCGTAGATCTTGCCCTGCGGCCAGAACGGCAACCCGGCGTAGCCGAATGCGATGAGTACGACGCAGACCACCAGCACCACGCCGAAGATGCCGGTGCGCAGTGGATCGCGCTCATGTTTTGCGTTACTTGGCAAAAGCGCACCTCCCCTTGCTGGGATCCACCTGGCCACCCAGGGGCAGGAGGATGTCGCCACCGGCCGGGCCGTTGATCTTGATCGTCACGGAGCAGAAATAGATGTTGAAGAACGACCCGTAGGCGCCGAGGGCGGCCAGCCGCAGATAGTCCTCACCCAGCTGTTCGATGTCGTTGTTCACCTCGGCCTTGCGGTTGTCCAGCTCGGTGGCCAGCGGACGGGTGTTCTCCAGGATGCCTTGCAGCGGCCGGCGCGAATTCTTCAGCAGCTGCGTCAGATCCGTCGTCGTCGAGGCCAGCGGGGGGATGGCGCCGGCGATGTCGTCTTTGTGTTCGGCCAGCCCGCTGATCAGTTGTTGCAACTGATCGACACTGGTCGAAAATTGCGCGCTGCGTTGGTCCACGGTCGTCAGCACCGTGTTGAGGTTGTTGATCACGTCGCCGATGAGCTGGTCGCGCTGGCCCAGCGCCGAGGAGAACGCGCTCGTGTCGGCAAGCACGTTCGACAACGCCCCGCCCTGGCCCTGCAGCAGCTGGATGACCGCACTGCTGATGGTGTTGACCTTGTCGGCGTCAAGGCCTTTGAGCACCGGCCGAAGCCCGCCCAGCAGCGCATCGAGATCCAGCGCCGGTTGGGTGTGTTGGCTGTTGATCGTCCCGCCCGCGGGTAGCCTCCGCAGCTCGCCCGGGCCCGACGTGATCTCCAAATACCGGTCGCCGACCAGGTTTTCGTAACGGATCACCGCGCGCGTCGACGAGTAGAGCGTGTAGCGCTTGTCGACCCCGAACTTCACGTCGATGGTGTTGTCGTGGTTGAGCTTGATATCCGACACCGCACCGACCGGCACCCCGGCGATGCGCACCTTTTGACCGGCCTTCAGCCGTGAGATGTCGGTAAACGTTGCGTGGTAAGTGCTTTCGGGGCCGAACCGGAAGTCGCCGAAGACGACCACCAGTCCCGCCGAGACCAACAGCATGGCCACCGCGAAGATGCTGACCTTGATCATCATCGAGCGGTGCGAGGGCATCGCGGAGCTGGGCATCAGAAATCGTCCCGTTCCGCAAAGGCGCCGTGGAACAAGAACTGCAGCGTCGAGGGCGCGTCGACCTGCAGCTCGGTGAACGGCTCGTACGGGATGTTGGCGTTGTCGGTGACCAGGAACGGCGCCCGGTAGAACGACCCGCCGGTCTGCTTGGTCGGGATGTCGGGCAGCCCACGGCAGTTCGGGCCGCCGGAGGCGTTCACGATCGGCAGCGATTCCGGGAACGTGTACGACGGCGCGCCCAGCACGAAGCTCGACGACGTGAACAACCCCGCCTTGCGGACGCCGAGCAGCGGGGCGAATTCCTTGATACCGCGCTCGATCCCGGCAAACAGGCAGCCGAATTCCGGCGAATAGTCGGCGGCCACCTTGAGCGGGGCCCGCAGCCGGTTGATGGTGTCGATGAAGTCCTGTTCGGCCGGCGCCAACGTCTCATAGGCGTTGTTGGACAGGCCGATGGTGGCCAACAGCGTGCTGTCGAGATTCTTCTGCTCGTCCACGACCGTCTTGTTGATCGTCGGCAGGTTGTCGACGACGGTGTTCAGGTTCGGGGCGGAGTCGGCGTACACGTTGGCCACGACCGCCGTCTTCCGGAGGTCTTCCTGCAAGGCGGACAGCTTCGGATTCGCTTGGCGCGTCAGCGTGTTCAATCCCGACAGGATGCCGCCCAGGTCGTCGCCGTGGCCGCGTAGGCCTTCGGCGAACGCGCTCAGCGTCCCGTTGAGTTCGACGGGGTCGATCTTGTGCAACAGGTCGATCAGCGACTGGAACAAGGTGTTGACTTCCAGCTGCACCGACGAGGCCGCGACGTGCGCGTCCGGACGTAGGGAGGTCGGCGACGGCGCTTGAGGCGGAATGAATTCCACCGCCTTGGCACCGAAGATGGTGTTGCCGGCGATGTGCACCGTCGCGTTGGACGGAATGAAATGCATGTCGTCGCTGTTGATTCCCAGCGTGAGGCGCGCCTGGTCACCGGAGTAGTCGATGGTCTCGACCTTGCCGATCTGGATGCCCCGGTATTTCACCTTGGCGCCCTTTTCCATCACCAACCCGGCCCGGGGCGCCGACACGGTGACGGTGTCGATCGACGCGAAGGCGGCCGTGTAGGAAAGGTAAGTCAGCACAGCGAAAGCCACCATCAGGCCGGCCAGCACTGCTGCTGCCAGCCGGACGGTTGTGCGTCGCGCGCTTGTGTCTGCCATGTCCCTTTTAAGCGGTCCTCTTAGCCGGAGAGGTTGAAGTTACCGGACGCCCCATACACAGCGAGCGAGATGAACAAAGTGATGACGACCACGACGATCAACGACGTCCGCACGGCCTGGCCGACCGCGATCCCGACGCCGACCGGGCCACCGCTGGCGTTGTAGCCGTAATAGGTATGTACGAGCATGACCGCGATGGACATCACGATGGCTTGCAGGAACGACCACAGGAGATCCGACGGGATCAGGAACGTATTGAAGTAGTGGTCGTAGAGGCCTTTTGACTGCCCGTTGATGTACACCGTGGTGAAGCGGGCGGCGAAGAAGGCGGCGAGCACGGACAGCGAGTACAGCGGAATGATCGCGATCAGGCCGGCGATCAGGCGGGTCGACACCAGGTAAGAGACCGAGTGCACCGCCATGCACTCGACGGCGTCGATCTCCTCGGACACCCGCATGGCGCCCAATTGGGCGGTGGCGCCGGCACCGATGGTGGCCGCCAGCGCGATACCGGCGATCACCGGGGCGACCACCCGGACGTTCAGGAAGGCCGACAGGAATCCCGTCAGCGCCTCGATGCCGATATTGCCCAGCGACGAATACCCCTGCACCGCAATGACACCGCCGGAGGCCAGGGTCAAGAAGGCCGCGACACCGACCGTGCCGCCGATCATGACGAGGGCTCCCGCGCCCATGGTCATCTCGGCGATCAGCCGGATCGTCTCCTTGCGATAGCGGGTCAGCGCGTTGGGGACGTAGCGCATGGTCTGCCCGTAAAACAGCGCCTGCTCGCCGAAGTCGTCAACCGGCTCTTGCAGCCGCGAGAAGACGCGACGAAATCGCAGTGTGGCGTCGTAACTCATCGCGTGCTCACCCGTCTCATCACTTCGCCGAAATTCGCACGCCGATGGCGGTCATCACCACGTTGATCACGAACAGACAGATGAAGGCGTAGACCACGGTTTCGTTGACGGCGTTACCGACGCCCTTGGGCCCCCCCTTGACGGTCAGGCCGCGGTAACAGCCCACCATCCCGGCCATCACCCCGAACAGCAACGCCTTGACTTCGGCGAGCACCAGCTCGCGCAGACCCGTCAGCACGGTCAAGCCGTTGATGAACGCGCCGGGGTTGACACCCTGCAGGAAGACCGAGAACACGTAGCCACCGGAAAGGCCGATGGCACATACCAAACCGTTGAGCAGCAGTGCCACCACCGTGGACGCCAGCACACGGGGCACGACCAGCCGATGGACCGGGTCGATGCCGAGCACGCGCATCGCGTCGATCTCCTCGCGGATCGTGCGGGCGCCGAGGTCGGCGCAGATCGCGGTGGCGCCGGCGCCGGCCACGACGAGCACGGTCACCACCGGACCCAGCTGGGTGATGGTGCCGAATGCCGTTCCGGCGCCCGAGAGGTCGGCGGCGCCGATCTCGCGCAGCAGGATGTTGAGGGTGAAGGCCACCAGCACCGTGAACGGGATGGACACCAGCAGCGTCGGGACCAGCGATACGCGGGCGATCATCCACGTCTGATCGAGGAACTCACCAAACTGGAACGGCCGGCGGAAGGCGGCCCGGCCGGTATCCATCATCATTTCGAAGAATCCGCCGACCGCGCGGGCGGGAACCGCAAGTTGCTCCATCAACTCGGTCTCCCCCCTTGGCTGGTCTCGGCGAAGTCTATGGCTGGCCTTTGCGTGGTCTACGGTCGCACGGGGCTCGGTGTGAGCCGGATCATATTAACTCAGAACAAGTTCACCATGTCAATGAACAGCATTTCTTATCCCAACCGTTAATTCGCCAGGTCAGAAGCACTTGTCACGTGTCAAACTGACACACGTTCTACCTGCCGATTCCCCCCGATCGACGAGCCGAAAATGGCTATTGATCCATCAGTGCGCTCGCCGAAAAATTGTGCTCAGGATCACGTCCAGCAAAGTAATCCTGCAGCGTCGCGCTCAGTTGTGCAGGGTCCCAAGCGGCGCCGTTGGCGCTGAATTTGCGCTCGACGGTCGGGGCAGCGACCAATGTCACCTGTGGACCGTAGACGATGAACACCTGGCCGTTGACTTCCGCGGCCGCCGGGGAGGACAGGAACGTGACCAGATTGACTACGTGCTCTGGCGACAGCGGATCGACGCCGCCCGTTTCCACCTCCGGTGCGTCGCCGAAGACGTCGGCCGTCATCGCGGTGCGCGCGCGGGGGCAGATGGCGTTGGCGCACACGCCGTAGCGGCCCAGCGCCCGCGCGGCCGTGAGGGTGAGCGAAATGATGCCCGCCTTGGCGGCACCGTAGTTCGCCTGCCCGACCGGGCCGACCAGGCCGGCCTCCGAGGCGGTGTTGACGATCCGGCCGAAGACCTGGCCGCCCGCCCCCTTGGCCTTGGAGCGCCAGTAGGTGGCGGCGTTGCGGGTCAGCAGAAAATGGCCGCGCAGGTGCACGGCGATGACCTGGTCCCACTCCTCGTCGGACATGTTGAACAGCATCCGGTCGCGCGTGATGCCGGCGTTGTTGACCACGATGTCGAGCCCGCCCAGCCCGTCGGCCTGGGCGACGAGTTCGTCGGCGGTGGAGCGTTCGCTGATGTCCCCGGCCACGGCGACGGCCTTCGAACCCGAAGAATTGATTTCATCGATGACGTCGGAGGCATCCAACGCGGCGGCGATGTCATTGACGACCACGGTCGCTCCGAGGCGCGCCAGGCCGAGCGCCTCGGCCCGTCCGAGGCCCGCGGCCGCACCGGTGACCACCGCGACCTTTCCGGAGAGATCGGTCGCGTTCGTGCTGCTAGTCAATTTATGAATACCTCTAGTTTTCACGCAGCAGAGCCGCGCGCGGGCACTCCGCGATCGCCTGCTCGGCCAACTGCTCTTTGTCGGACGGAATCGGGTCCAGCTTCACCACGGCGTAGTCCTCGTCGTCCAGGTCGAAGATATCCGGGGAGATTCCCAAGCACACTGCGTTACCTTCGCACCGGTCACGGTCCACGATCACCCGCACAGCACCCTCCTTGAACCTGGCCTTCACCGCAGGACTCGCCCCATCAGTATGTAGGTCCACCATAAGACCCCGACACCGATGGGGAAACGGTCGCTGGATTCCCAGACTAGAACGTGTTACAACCGGGAAGACGAATGGGTAGCCGTTGGTCGAGCTGCAGCCTGTGACGAGGGTTGTAATCGGAAACGTCGTTGACTTGAAGGACGGCTGAAATGCGCATCAGTTACACCCCGGAGCAGGAAGAGCTGCGTCGCGAGCTGCGGTCGTACTTCACCAACCTGATGACCCCGGAGCGCCGCGAGGCGCTGACCTCTTCAGGTGGCGGCGAGGTCGGCACCGGTACCGCGTACCGCGACACCGTCGCGCAGATGGGCAAAGACGGGTGGCTCACCCTGAACTGGCCCACCGAGTACGGCGGCCAGGACCGCTCGCCGATGGACTCGCTGATCTTCACCGACGAGGCCGCCATCGCCGGTGTGCCGGTGCCGTTCCTGACGATCAACAGCGTGGCACCGACGATCATGGCGTTCGGCACCGAGGAACAGAAGAAGTTCTTCCTGCCCAAGATCGCCGCGGGCGAGCTGCACTTCTCGATCGGCTACTCCGAGCCCGGCGCGGGCACCGACCTGGCCAATCTGCGCACCACCGCGGTGCGCGACGGCGACGACTACGTCATCAACGGCCAGAAGATGTGGACCAGCCTGATCGCCTACGCCGACTGGGTGTGGCTGGCGGTACGCACCAATCCCGAGGCCAAGAAGCACCGCGGCATTTCGATGCTCACCGTGCCGACCACCGCGGAGGGTTTCTCCTGGACTCCGGTGCACACCATGGCCGGCGTGGACACCAGCGCCACCTACTACTCCGACGTGCGTGTCCCGGTGACCAACCTGATCGGCGAGGAGAACGGCGGCTGGAAGCTGGTGACCAACCAGCTCAACCACGAGCGCGTCGCCCTGGTGTCGCCGCAACCGATCTTTTTGGCCCTGCGCGAAGTGCGCGAATGGGCGCAGAACACCAAGGATGCCGGGGGCGCCCGGCTCATCGACTCGGAGTGGGTGCAGCTCAACCTGGCCCGGGTGCACGCCAAGGCCGAGGTCCTCAAGCTGATCAACTGGGAACTCGCCTCGGCGGCGAGTGAAGACCTGTCGCCCGCCGACGCGTCGGCGGCCAAGGTCTACGGCACCGAGCTGGCCACCGAGGCCTACCGGCTGCTGATGGAGGTGCTCGGTACCGCGGCGACGGTGCGCCAGAATTCGCCGGGCGCGTTGCTGCGCGGCCGGGTCGAGCGGATGCACCGGGCCTGCCTGATCCTGACCTTCGGCGGCGGCACCAACGAAGTGCAGCGCGACATCATCGGCATGGTCGCCCTCGGTCTGCCCCGCAACCGCTGAGCCGCTACGTAATAGAAGGACGGACGTTCATGGATTTCACGACAACCGAAGCGGCGAACGACCTCGGCAACCTGGTCGACACGATCGTGGACTCGGTGTGCACACCCGAACACCAGCGTGAGCTCGACGGGCTCGATCAGCGGTTCGACCGCGACCTGTGGCGAAAGCTGATCGACGCCGGCATCCTGTCCAGCGCGTCCGCGCCGTCGCTCGGCGGCGACGGCTTCGGCGCGCTCGAGCAGATCGCAATCCTGGTCGCCCTGGGGCATCAGCTGGCCGCGGTGCCCTACCTGGAGTCGGTGATGCTGGGCGCCGGGGCCCTGGCCCGGTTCGGCTCCGAAGAGTTGCAGCAGAGCTGGGGCGTGTCGGCGGTCAACGGCGAGAAGACGCTGACCGTCGCCCTCGACGGTGAGATGGGCGAGGGCCCGGTGCAGGCGGTCAGCGGCGGCGCCGGCTACCGGCTGACCGGCACCCGCACCCAAGTCGGCTTCGGGCCGGTGGCCGACGCGTTCCTGGTCCCGGCCGAAACAGATTCCGGCACAGCGGTATTCCTGGTTGCCGCCGACGATCCCGGCGTCACGCTGACCGCGCTGGAAACCACCGGCCTGGGCAGCGTCGGGCACCTCGCGCTGGACGGAACCGAGGTGGACGGCGCCCGCAAGGTCGGCGGCGCCGAGGTCGTGACCTGGCTCGGCACGCTGGGGACCTTGGGCCGCAGCGCTTTCCAGCTCGGGGTGCTCGAGCGTGGCCTGCAGATGACCGCCGAATACGCCCGCGAGCGCGAGCAGTTCGACCGACCCATCGGCAGCTTCCAGGCGGTCTCGCAGCGGCTCGCCGACGGCTACATCGACGTCAAGGGGCTGCGACTCACGCTGACCCAGGCGGCCTGGCGAGTCTCGGAAGACATTCCGGCCGAGATCGACGTCGCGAGCGCGGCGTTCTGGGCCGCCGACGCGGGTCACCGGGTGGCGCACACCATCGTGCACGTGCACGGCGGTGTCGGTGTCGACACCGACCACCCGGCGCACCGCTACTTCCTGGCCGCCAAGGAGATCGAGTTCGCCTTGGGCGGCGCCACCGGGCAGCTGCGTCGCATCGGGCGCGAGCTGGCGGAGACGCCCGCCTAGGCGCAATGGACCTCACCGATGACCTGACGGTCACCAAGCTGCTGGAGCCGCTGACCGAGATCGACGATCGCGGTATCTACTTCGAGGACTCGTTCACCAGCTGGCGCGATCACCTGCAGCACGGCGCCGCGATCGCCGCGGCGCTGCGTGAGCGGCTCGACCCCGCCCGGCCGCCGCATGTCGGCGTGCTGCTGGAGAACACCCCCTTCTTCTCGGCGGTGCTGGTGGCGGCGGGAATGTCGGGGATCGTGCCGGTCGGGCTCAACCCGGTGCGCCGCGGCGAGGCGCTGCAGCGCGACATCGCCCGTGCCGACTGCCAATTGGTGCTCGCCGACTCCAAATCGTCTGAGACGCTGGGTGATATCGAGCACCTCAACGCCGACTCCGCCGCGTGGGCCGAGGAGGTCGCCGCGCACCGTGACGCCCAGATCTCCTTTCAGGAGGCCTCGCCGGCGGATCTGTTCATGTTGATCTTCACGTCGGGAACCAGCGGCGAGCCCAAGGCGGTCAAGTGCAGCCACGGCAAGGTCGCGATCGCGGGCGTGACGATGTCACAGCGCTTCGGCCTCGGCCCCGACGATGTCTGCTACGTGTCGATGCCGCTGTTTCATTCCAATGCGGTGTTGGTCGGCTGGGCGGTGGCGGCGGCCTGCGCGGGCTCAATGGCGTTGCGGCGCAAGTTCTCCGCATCGGGGTTCTTGCCCGACGTCCGCCGCTACGGCGCCACGTACGCGAACTACGTCGGCAAGCCGTTGTCGTATGTACTGGCCACGCCCGAGCAGCCCGACGATGCGGACAACCCGCTGCGCGCGGTGTACGGCAACGAGGGCGTGCCCGATGACATCGAGCGCTTCGCCCGCCGATTCGGGTGTGTCGTGCAGGACGGGTTCGGCTCCACCGAGGGCGGCGTGGCCATCGCGCGCACCCCGGACACACCGCCGGGTTCATTGGGCCCCCTCCCGCCGGGCATCGACATCGTCGATCCCGACACCGGCGCGTCATGCCCACCGGGCGTGGTCGGCGAACTGGTGAACGTCGCCGGGCCGGGCCGTTTCGAGGGTTATTACAACGACGACGTCGCCGAGGCCGAGCGGATGGCCGGCGGGGTCTACCACAGCGGCGATCTCGCCTACCGTGACGACGCCGGCTATGCGTATTTCGCTGGCCGGCTGGGTGATTGGATGCGCGTCGACGGCGAAAACCTCGGCGCCGCGCCGATCGAGCGGGTGTTGCTGCGCCACCCCGACCTCAGCGAGGTGGCGGTGTACCCGGTGCCCGACGCGATAGTCGGCGACCAGGTCATGGCCGCGGTGGTGATGGCGCCGGGCACCGAGTTCGACGAAGGGAAGTTCCGCGCGTTCCTGGCCGAGCAGCCGGACCTGGGACCCAAGCAATGGCCGTCGTACGTGCGGGTCAGCGCCGAGCTTCCGCGGACGGTCACGTTTAAAGTGCTGAAGCGACAGTTGGCCGCTCAGGGTGTCGACTGCGGCGACCCGGTCTGGAAGATCCACCGCTAGGGGTGCGGACGGGCGTTGCGGCCGGATGCGCCGCCCAAGCAGTAAACTCAGCGCTTGATGAAAATCCGCGAAATGATCGCCGGCTCGATCCTGGTTGGGTCGCTGGGTGGCGCCGCACTCGGGCTGGGCGCCGGTTTCGCCGCCGCGGAACCGCCCCCGCCGCCTCCCCTGCCTCCACCACCGCCGCCGCTGGTGTGGTCGCCGCCGACGCCGGACTCCGAACCCTGGGAAGCCCCTCCCCCGCCCGAGGACGGGCCGCCGCTACCGCCGCTGCCCCCGCCATCGGGCTGATGGTTATCGCCCGGCGCACGGCGTAGCTGAGCGCCGATCCGCACCGAACACGCCGCAACGACAAGGAGACCCGATGGTTGATGCGCCGGTCCCCCACCTCGGCGTCGCTGTCCCGCACGCCGAAATCGGCACCAGCGCATGACGGCACGGCCTCTCGAGCTCGCGTTGGAAGCCAGCTTCGAACAGCTTTCCGCCGCGGTGCCGGCGAACGTCGGCGTCGCGATCGCCCGGCCGGATAGGACATTTTCGCTGGGCAGCTGGTGGTCCGGCGTGGCATGGTCGACGATCAAGGTGCCCCTGGCGGTGGCGGCGCTGCGCAACGATTGGCTGGGCGCCCGCGATTTCGCCGTGAAGGCCATCACCGAATCCGACAATCGCGCGTCCGAACAGTTGTGGTCGCAGTTGGGCGAGCCGGCCGACGCGGCACGGCAGGTTCAGGCGGTGGTGGCCGAAGGCGGTGACACCGCGACGGTGGTCGAGTCACGCCGACTTCGTCGCGGCTTCACCGCGTTCGGCCAAACGCAGTGGAGCCTGCAGCGCCAGGCGCGCTTCGCCGCGGAGCTACCGACCATCCCCGACGCCGGCGAGGTGATCGACCTGATGCAACGACTCACCAGCGGTGACCAATGGGGGCTGGCGGCCAAAGGGATCGCCGCAAAAGGGGGTTGGGGGCCGGGCGTGCACGGCGAGTACCTGGTCCGGCAATTCGGGATCGTTCCCACCCCGTCCGGGCAGTGGGGCGTGGCGCTGGCGGCGGACGCGCACGACGGCGCGTTCGAGACCGGCGTCGACGTGGTCAATACGATGACTGACTGGTTGCTGAGCCGGCTGCCGACCCTAGCCCGTTATTGACGGCACCACGGCGTCGATCAGATGCGGGCCGGGTTCCGCGAACGCGGCGCGCAGCGCATCGGCGAACTCCTCGGCGGTGGTGACGCGACGGGCCGGCACCCCCATGCCCTCGCTGAGTTTCACGAAATCCATTGTGGGGTCGGACAAGTCGAGCAGGGACAGGGCCTCGGGCCCGGGGGCCGACCCGGCGCCGACCCGTTGCAGCTCGATGCGCAGGATGTCGTAGGCGCTGTTGTTGTACACCACGGTGGTGACGTTGAGGTTCTCCCGCGCCTGGGTCCACAACCCCGCAATCGTGTACATGGCTGAGCCGTCGGATTCCAGGCACAGCACCGGCCGGTCCGGGGCGGCGATCGCCGCACCGACCGCCGCGGGAATGCCGTAGCCGATCGCCCCACCGGTCAGGGTCAGCCAGTCGTGTGCCGGCGCCCCGGCGGTGGCCTGCGCGAGCAGCAGTCCGGAGGTGTTCGACTCGTCGACCACGATCGCCCGTTCCGGCATCAGCGCCCCGATCACGTCGGCGGCCGACGCCGACGTCAGCGCGCCGGTCGGCAGCTTCGGGCGCGACGCGGCCGCCACCGCCGCCACCGTCCCGGGCGCGACCTGATCCGCCAAGGCGGTCAACGCATCCGCCGCGCCGCTGTGTTCGGCGAGCACGTGCACCTCGCAGCCGGCCGGCACCAGGTCGCTGGGCATGCCGGGGTAGGCGAAGAACGACACCGGCGACTTGGCGCCGGCCAGCACCAGATGTTTGGCGCCGTCCAGCTGGGCCGTGGCGGCTTCGGCGAAATAGGCCAGCCGGTCGACGGCGGGGATGCCGGCGCCGCGTTCGAGCCGGGCGGGGAACGTCTCGCACAGCACCCGCGCGCCGGTGGCCGCGGCGATCCGGGTGGCCGCGGCCAGGCCCGCGCGGCGGGTGGCGTCGCCGCCCACCATGATCACCGTCGGCTCCCCGGAGCCGAGCACCTCGGCCACCTCCGGCGCCAGCAGGGGGTCGGCGCCCGCCGGCTGTGCCTCCAGGTTGGAGAACAGCTGGGCGCCGTCGGACCAGGACACGTCGGCGGGCAGGATCAGCGTCGAGATCTGCGAACCCCACCGGCTGGCGGCGATGCCCTCGACGGCGTCGGCCGAAACCTGGGAGGCGTCACCCGTTCGGCGCACCCACCCCGAGACGGTGCCGGCGAGGGCGTCGATGTCGGATTCCAGTGGGGCGTCGTACTTTTTGTGATACGTGGCGTGGTCACCGACGACCACCAGCATCGGCACCCGGGCGCGGCGCGCGTTGTGTAGATTGGCCAGGCCGTTGCCCAATCCGGGGCCCAGATGCAGCAGCACCGCCGCCGGGCGATCGGCGATGCGGGCATAGCCGTCGGCCGCGCCGGTGGCGACCCCCTCGAACAAGGCCAGCACGCCGCGCATCCGCGGAACGCTGCCCAGGGCCGCGACGAAGTGCATCTCCGACGTGCCCGGGTTGGCGAAGCACACGTCGACGCCGCCGTCGACCAGGGTGTTGATCAGGGCCTGAGCGCCGTTCACGTGTTTGCCTCCAGTCGGAACACTCGTTCGGCATTGCCGCGCAAGAAGTCTCGGCGAGCGTCGTCGGACAGCCCGAGGTCGTCCAGGCCCGCCAACGCGTGCTCGTGGGTGATCATCGGGTAATTGGTGCCGAACAGCACTTTCCGTTGTCCGGTACCGGTTTTCATGAATCTGATGAGCTCGTCGGGCAGCCGCTTGATCGTGTACGCCGAGGTGTCGATGTAGACGTTTTCGTGCTTGCGGGCCACCGCGACCATCTCTTCGGTCCACGGGTAGCCGACGTGGCCGCAGACGATCGCGAGTTCCGGGAAGTCGAGGGCCACCTCGTCGATGTAGGGAATCGGCCGGCCGGTCTCCGAGGGGCGCAGCGGGCCGGTGTGGCCGACCTGGGTGCAAAACGGCACGCCGGACTCCACGCACTGGGCGAACAGCGGATAGTAGCGGCGATCGGTGGGCGGGGCGTTCCACAACCACGGCACCACCCGCAGGCCGACGAATCCCTCTTCGACTCGCCGTCTCAACTCCCGGACCGCCTCCATCGGGCGGTCGAGGTCGACGGTGGCAAGCCCGGCGAACCGGTCCGGATGCGCGGCAATCCATTGCGCCACCTCGTCGTTGGAGACGAGGTCTTGGCCGTTCGGGCCGCGCCAGGCGCTGAGTATGCCCAGTTGAACGCCGGCGGCGTCCATCGACGCCAGCGACGCCTCGATCGGGATCTCGGTGTCGGGGATCGACCCGCCCGTCCAGCGCCGCAGGGACGCGAGCATGTCGCTGCGCAGGAACCGCAGCGTCGGGTGTTGCATCCAGACGTCGATCGTCATCGGGATCGACAGTAACCCGGCTGCCGTAGACGGCGTTCAGACGGCCAGCGCGGCGCGGGCGGCGGCGGCGGTCTGCCGCGCGTACCCGCCGCCGAACAGCACGACGTGGGCCAGCAGCGGGAAGAGCTGGTGCAGCCCGATGCGGTTACGCCAGCCGGGTCGCAGCGGCCGCACCCGCTGGTAACCGTCGACGATGGCGTCGTGATGCGGGCAGCCGAACAGCGCGAGCATCGCCAGGTCGGTCTCGCGGTGGCCGCCGTGCGCGGCCGGGTCGATCAGCACCACCCCGCCGGGGGTCCACATCACATTGCCGCTCCACAGGTCGCCGTGCAGGCGGGCCGGCCGGTCGTCGTCGTCGAAATCGCCCGCACGGCAACGGGCCGCGACGGCGTCGACGGCCTCGCGGGTCGCCGCGTCGAGCCGCGGTGCCGCGAGTTCGGCCATCGGGGCCAGCCGCTCCTGCGCGTAGAACTCGCCCCAGCGTCGGTGCGGCCGCAGCGACATCGGCAGGGGCTGGGACAGCGGCCCGAAGAAGCCGGGCCCGTCCCACCCGTCGGGCCCCGCGCCGAAACCCGCAGCGCCGGCGTCGTGCGTGATGGCCAGCTGGCCGCCGAACGCGCGCGCCGCACCGGGCGTCGGGCCCACCGAATCGAGGCGCCGCAGCGTCAGGCTGGTCGCGGTGACGGAAACGACTTGCGCGCACGGCACACCGCCGTCGACACCGGAAAGCCATTGCAGGCCCGCGGCTTCCGCCGCGAAGAAACGGGCTGGCGCGTCCGGGTTGTGCTTGACGAAGTCGGTCACGCCGCGCGCGGTCCTAGCGCTTGGAGCGTGTCACGCAGTGGCGTGAGCGGCGTGCACGTCGTCGGCCGGGCGCGCCTCGGTCTGCTCCTTGGCCCAGCGGTAGTCGGGTTTGCCGGCGGGCGAACGCTTGACCTCGTCGACCAGCCACAGGCTGCGCGGCACTTTGTATCCCGCGATCTCGGAACGCACGAAGGCGTCCAGCTCCGACAGCGGGGGCCGGGTTCCCGGCCGCGGCTGGACGACGGCCGCGACGTGCTGGCCGTATCGGGCGTCGGGCACGCCGACCACCAGGGCGTCGAAGACGTCGGGGTGCCCCTTGAGCGCGGCCTCGACCTCCTCGGGGTAGATCTTCTCGCCGCCGCTGTTGATCGACACCGAGCCGCGGCCCAGCATCGTGACGGTGCCGTCCTCCTCGACCGTCGCGAAGTCGCCGGGGATGGCGTAGCGCACGCCGTTGATGGTCTTGAACGTCTCGGCGGTCTTCTTCTCGTCCTTGTAGTAGCCGACGGGAATGTTGCCCTTCTTCGCGATGAAGCCGCGCACACCGGAGCCGGGCTTGACCTCGTTGCCGTCCTCGTCGAGGACGACGGTGCGGTGATCGATCGTCACGCGCGGGCCTCCGCTGTGCGGCGCGTCCTTGGCCACGACGCTGGTGCCGCCGAACCCGGTTTCCGACGATCCGATCGAGTCGGTGATGACCCGGTTGGGCAGCAGCTCGAGGAACTTCTCCTTGATGCTCGGCGAGAACAGCGCCGCGGTGGAAGCGAGCAGGAACAGCGACGACAGGTCGTACTCGTTACCCTTGTCCTGGTGCGCCAGCAGCGCGTCCAGCAGCGGCCGCGCCATCGCGTCACCGGTGAAGAACAGCAGGTTCACCTTGTGGTCGTGAATCGTGCGCCAGACCTCGTCGGCGTTGAATTCCGGTGCCAGCACCGTGGTTTGGCCCGAGAAGATCGACATCCAGGTCGCCGACTGGGTGGCACCGTGGATCATCGGCGGAATCGGGTGGCGGACCATCGGCGGATTGGCGGCCGCGGCTTTGGCGAGGTCGTACTCGTCCTTGACGAATTCGCCTGTGGCGAAGTCGGTTCCGCCGAACAGCACCCGGTAGATGTCCTCGTGGCGCCACATCACGCCCTTCGGGAACCCGGTGGTGCCGCCGGTGTAGAGGAGGTAGATGTCGTCGGCGCTGCGCGGGCCGAAGTCGCGCTCGGGTGAGCTCTGGGCGATCGCGGAGTAGAACTCGACGCCGCCGTAGCGCTGGTAGTCGTTGTCGCTGCCGTCCTCGACGACGAGGATCGTCTTGACGCCTGGGGTCTCGGGCAGCACGTTGGCCACCCGGTCGGAGTACTGGCGCTCGTGGACCAGCGCGACCATGTCGGAGTTGTCGAACAGGTAGCGCAGCTCGCCCTCGACGTAGCGGTAGTTGACGTTCACCAGGATGGCGCCCGCCTTGACGATGCCGAGCATCGCGATGACGATCTCGATGCGGTTCCGGCAGTAGAGGCCCACCTTGTCGTCCTTTTTCACCCCCTGCTCGAGCAGGTAGTGGGCAAGGCGGTTGGCCTTCTCCTCCAGTTGGGCGTAGGTCAGCTTCTCGTCGCCGCAGATCAGGGCGACACGCTCGGGCACCGCGTCGATGGCGTGCTCTGCAAGATCGGCAATATTCAAGGCCACGGCCACCAAATTAGAACGTGTTACATTTCGAGGCAAGCTCGTGACCATTGTCGAGGGAAAGGCGGTAGCCGTGTCCGTGGCGTCAGCAAACGAGGAAACCGGTCCTGACGCGCTGGTGGAGCAGCGTGGTCACACCCTCATCGTGACCATGAACCGGCCCCACCGCCGCAACGCCCTGAGCACCGAAATGATGGAAATCATGGTCCAGGCCTGGGATCGCGTCGACAACGATCCCGACATCCGCTGCTGCATCCTGACCGGCGCCGGTGGCTACTTCTGCGCGGGCATGGACCTCAAGGCCGCAACCCAGAAGCCGCCGGGGGAGTCGTTCAAGGACGGCAGCTACGACCCGTCACGAATCGATGCCCTGCTGAAGGGCCGCCGGCTCAAGAAGCCGCTCATCGCCGCCGTCGAGGGCCCGGCCATCGCCGGGGGCACCGAGATCCTGCAGGGCACCGACATCCGGGTGGCCGGCGAGAGCGCCAAATTCGGCATCTCCGAGGCCAAGTGGAGCCTGTACCCGATGGGCGGGTCCGCGGTGCGACTGGTGCGCCAGATCCCCTACACGGTGGCGTGCGACCTGCTGCTGACCGGACGGCACATCACCGCCGCCGAGGCCAAGGACATCGGCCTGATCGGCCACGTCGTTCCCGACGGGCAGGCGCTGACCAAGGCCCTCGAAATCGCCGAGGTGATCGAGAACAACGGGCCGCTGGCCGTGCAGGCGATCCTCAAGACGATCCGCGAGACCGAGGGGATGCACGAGGACGAGGCCTTCAAGCCCGATACCGCCAACGGGATACCGGTGTTCCTCTCCGAGGACTCCAAGGAAGGCCCCCGGGCGTTCGCCGAGAAGCGCAAGCCCAACTTCCAAAACAAGTAAGCGGCGGGGCCGGTTGCGCCGAACGTGACGTCACGGCGACTTCTCGGCCGATTTTTCGGCCTGACGTCACACTCGGCGTCGCTGTCAGTCCTTGGCGCCACACTGCTCGCGTGCGCGAACCCTTCATCGGCAGCGAGGCGCTCGCAGCCGGCACCCTTACCCGGTACCGGCTGCGGAGCCGGTTCGTCGCGCTGCACCCCGACGTCTACGTGGACCCCGGCACGGAACTGACCGCCACAAGACGCGCATGCGCCGCGTGGCTGTGGTCGCGGCGGCGGGGCATCGTCGCAGGACGCTCCGCCTCGGCACTGCATGGGGCCAAATGGGTCGACCACCGGGCGCCCGCGCAATTGGTCTACCAGCACCGCCGTCCGCCGGCCGGCATCACCACGTGGTCGGATTCGCTGGCACACAACGAAATCCGCTTGATCGGCGACATACCCGCGACCTCCGCGGCCCGTACGGCCTTCGATATCGCTTGCCGCAATCCCATCGGCAAGGCCGTCGCGGCTCTCGACGCGCTTGCTCGGGCGACGAGACTCGCCTTCGCCGAAGTCGAGTTGCTCACCGAACGCTACAAGGGCCATCGGAATGTCCGCCGGGCGCGGCGCGCGCTGACCCTGGTCGACGCGGGGGCGGAGTCACCACGCGAGACGTGGTTGCGATTGCTGCTCATTGACGCCGGTTATCCACGCCCGAAGACGCAGATCCCCGTCTACGGCGAGTACGGCGAGCTTGTCGCCGTACTCGATATGGGTTGGGAAGACATCAAAGTCGCGGTCGAATACGACGGAGATCATCACCGTAGCGATCAGCGGCAATTCAACAAGGACATTCGACGCGCGGAGACCCTGGCGGAGATTGGTTGGACGGTCGTTCGCGTCACGATCGAAGACACACCGGGCGGCATCATCGCCAGGGTGGCAGCGGCGTGGGCGAAACGGGGCCCAAACGCGATCAGCCCAGCAGCGGCGCGCTCGGCGTGAACACCATGGGCATCGCTTCCAGGCCGCTGACGAAGTTCGCCGGCCGCAGCGGCAGGGTCGAGTCGTCGTCGGCCAGTCTCAGATCCGGCAGCCGCTTGAGCACCCGCTCGGTCATCATCGACAGCTCGAGGCGGGCCAGCTGGTTCCCCAGGCAGAAGTGGGTGCCGAAGCCGAAAGCCATGTGGCTATTCGGGTTTCGCCGGATGTCGAAGCTGTCCGGGTCCTCGAACACAGACTCGTCGAAGTTGCCCGACTCGAACAGCAGCATGATCTTCTCGCCCTCACGCAGCGAGGTGCCGTGGAAGTCGGTATCAGCCGTCAAAGTCCTGCACATGTTCTTGACCGGCGACGTCCAGCGCAGCATCTCCTCGATGGCGCCCGGAAGCAACGACGGATCGCGCACCAGGGCGTCCCACTGGTCGCGGTGGCGCACCAGCTGTTCTGTCCCCCCGCTCAACGTGTGCCTCGTGGTCTCGTCGCCGCCGATGAGGATGAGCAGCGTCTCCATGACGATCTCGTCGTCGGACATCCGCTGCCCCTCCACCTCGGCGTTGACCAGGATGGAGAACAGGTCGTCGGTGGGCTCGGCGCGCCGCTTGGTGATGATGTCCGTGGTGAATTCGGTGTACGCGGCGAATGCGGCCATCACCGCCTGGGCCACGTCCGACGTGGGGTCGATGTGCGAACTCAACCCGCAGACCAGGTCGTCGGACCACTTCAACAGCATGCTGCGTTCGTCGGGCAGCACACCCAGCATGTCGCCGATCACTGCCATCGGCAGCGGGGCGGCGATATCGCGGACGAAGTCACACTCACCGCGCTCACACACCGCGTCGATCAGGGTGTCGCACAGCCTCGCGATCGACGGCTCCTTCTCCTTCACACGCTTGCGAGTGAAGCCGGCGTTGACCAGCTTGCGCCGCAACAGATGTGCGGGATCGTCCATGTCGATCATGTAGGGCATGCCCGGCTGGTCGGGACGGATGCCGCCCGTGCTGGAGAACAACTCCGGATTGCGCTCGGCGTCGAGGATGGCCTGATAGGTGGTGGCGCCGGCCAGCCCGTTGCGATCGCGAAACACCGGCTGGTTGGCGCGCATCCAGCGATAGGCCTCGCGCGAGGTGTGACGGTCGGCGTAGAAATTGCCGTCGGTCAGGTCGATGTTCGAGATTGCTTCCGGGATGGTCGAAGTCATCTACAGCCTCCAAATGTTGACGAACGGATTACAGTAACCGGCATGGCTGAGTCACAACACGTCGTTGCAGGGACAGTCCTCACCATGCCGGTGCGGATACGAAAAGCGGACGTGCACACCGCGATGTTTTCGGTGGATGCGCAAGCGGCGCAACGCCTTATCGACTACAGCGGTCTGCGAGTATGCCAGCACCGCCCGGGCCGGGCGGTGGTCAACCTGATGCTGGCCCGCTATATCGACGGCGACCTGGGGCAGTACCACGAATTCGGCACCTGCGTGATGGTCAATCCCCCCGGCTCGACCGCGCGCGGCTGGCGCGCGCTGGGCGACGCGGCCGCGTTCATCCACCATCTGCCGGTCGATCAGAGCTTCACCCTGGAAGCGGGACGCTCCATTTGGGGGTTCCCGAAAATCATGGCCGACTTCACCATTCGCGAGCAGGGCCGGTTCGGATTCGACGTCAGCGCCGACGGCGCACACATCGCGGGCATCGACTTCGCCCGCGGATTGCCGGTGCCGTCGCTGTTCACCTCGCGTCCGCAGGTCCTCAAGACCTACACCTACGCCGACGGCACCACCCGGGAAGTGCCCTGGGAGATGCGGGTGCGCGGGCTGCGCGGTCAGGTCGGCGGCGCGACGTTGCGACTGGGCGACCACGCCTACGCCAAGGAGCTGGCGTCGCTGGGCCTGCCAAAGCGGGCCATGATCTCTGGATCCGTCGGACACGTCGAGATGACATTCGGCGACGCCCACCCGCTCGGCTGACCGGTCGGGCCGGTGTCGATTGCCCGGCTCCGCCTCATCGCGCTGCGCGCTCGGCATCGTCGTCGGGCGTGTCATCCGGACAATCTAGAACGCGTTCTCACCCGCTGGCAAGAAAATTAGAACGTGTTCTAGTCCGCGCTGGGCTGGGGTCAGATCAGGCTCGCCAGCTCGCGGACCTGCTCTGTACTGCGCCCGGACACCACCATCATGGTCACGCCGGCGGCCTCCCAGGCCTTGATCTGCTTACGCACGTAGTCGATGTCGCCGACGATCGCGGCGTCATCGATCACCTCGTCCGGGATGATCTCCGCCGCCTTGTCCTTCTGGTTGCTGCGGAACAGCTTCGTCACGTCGTCGACGACCTCGGAGTAGCCCATCCGCCGGTAGACGTCGGCGTGGAAGTTGGTGTCCTCGGCGCCCATCCCGCCCATGTAGAGCGCGATGTAGGGCTTCATGGCCGCGAAGGCGGCGCTGCGGTCCTCGGTGATGACGATGTTGGCCGTCGCGCAGATCTCGAAGTCCTCGCGGCTGCGGCGCGCGCCCGGGCGGGCGAACCCCTCGTCCAGCCATTCGTTGTAGGTGTCGGCCATGCGCGGCGTGTAGAAAATCGGCAGCCAGCCGTCGCAGATCTCGGCGGCCAGCGCGACGTTCTTCGGCCCCTCGGCGCCCAGCATGATCGGGATGTCGGCCCGCAGCGGATGGGTGATCGGCTTGAGCGGTTTGCCCAGACCTGTTGCGCGCTCGCCGTTCAGCGGCAGCGGGTAGTGCGGCCCGCCGCTGGTCACCGGCGCCTCCCGCGCCCACACCTGCCGGATGATGTCGATGTATTCGCGGGTACGGGCCAGCGGCTTGGGGAACGACTGGCCGTACCAGCCCTCGACCACCTGCGGCCCGGAGACTCCGAGGCCCAGCACATGCCGGCCGCCGGACAGGTGGTCGAGCGTCAGGGCGGCCATCGCGCAGGCCGTCGGGGTCCGCGCGGACAGCTGCACCACCGAGGTGCCCAGCCGCACCCGGGACGTCGACGATCCCCACCAGGCCAGCGGCGTGTAGGCGTCGGATCCCCACGCCTCGGCAGTGAAGACGGCGTCGTACCCGGCCTCCTCGGCCGCGGCGACGAGCTCACCGTGGTTCTCCGGCGGTTGCGCGCCCCAATATCCCAGCTGCAGTCCCAGCTTCATCGTCTTCGCCCTTCCGCAGACCCGATGTTGAATCCGTTCTTAGAACCTGTTCTACTCGATGGCGTGACAGCCAGCTCGAGTAGCCCGCCCCTGATGGATCACCCTGAGCCACCGCTCTCCGCGCCACTGACGTTGGCCTTCGACTACACCCGTTCAGTCGGCCCCACGCTGAGTAAGTTCTTCACCGCACTGCGTGACCGCCACGTCCTGGGTGTACGCGGATCGGATGGCCGGGTACATGTGCCGCCGCCGGAATATGACCCGGTCACCTATGAGCCGCTGGGCGAGATGGTACCGGTCTCCAGCGTCGGCACCGTCGTCTCGTGGACCTGGCAGCCCGAACCGATCGAGGGCCAGCCGCTCGACCGGCCGTTCGCCTGGGCGTTGATCAAGCTCGACGGCGCCGACACCCCGTTGATCCACGCGGTGGATGCGGGCGAGCCCAACGCCATCAAGTCCGGCACCCGGGTGCATGTGCACTGGGCCGACGAGCCGGTGGGCGCCATCACCGACATCGCGTATTTCGCGCTCGGCGAGGAAGCTGAAGCCGTCGCGGAGCGGTCGGACGGCGACAAAGACCCGGTGACCATGGTCGTCACACCGGTCTCGCTGACCATTCAGCACACCGCCTCGCACGAGGAGAGCGCCTACCTTCGCGCCATCGCCCAGGGCAAGCTGCTGGGTGCGCGCACCGGCGAAAGCGGGAAGGTCTACTTCCCGCCGCACGGCGCCGACCCGGCCACCGGTCAGCCGACCACCGAGTTCGTCGAGCTGCCGGACAAGGGCACCGTGACGACGTTCGCGATCATCAACATCCCGTTCCAGGGCCAGCGCATCAAGCCGCCCTACGTGGCCGCCTACGTGCTGCTCGACGGGGCCGACATCCCGTTCCTGCATCTCGTCGCCGACATCGACGCGCACGAGGTGCGGATGGGCATGCGCGTCGAAGCGGTGTGGAAACCCCGCGAGGAGTGGGGTTTTGGCATCGACAACATCGAGTACTTCCGGCCGACCGGGGAACCCGACGCCGACTACGACACCTACAAGCATCACCTGTAAAGGGCTTACGAACACATGAGCGCTCGCAACGTTGCGGTGGTCGGCTTTGCCCACGCCCCGCATGTCCGCCGCACCGACGGCACCACCAACGGCGTCGAGATGTTGATACCGTGCTTCGCCCAGCTGTACGAGGAGCTGGGCATCGAAAGGACCGACATCGGCTTCTGGTGTTCCGGATCGTCGGATTACCTTGCCGGAAGGGCCTTTTCGTTCATCTCGGCGATCGACTCCATCGGCGCCGTTCCGCCGATCAACGAATCGCACGTCGAAATGGACGCGGCATGGGCCCTCTACGAGGCCTACATCAAAATCCTGACCGGTGAGGTCGACACCGCACTGGTGTACGGCTTCGGCAAGTCCTCGGCCGGGATCCTGCGCCAAATCCTCTCGCGGCAGACCGACCCTTACACCGTCGCGCCGCTGTGGCCCGATTCGATCTCGATGGCCGGGCTGCAGGCCCGCATCGGGCTCGACACCGGCAAGTGGACCGAGGAGCAGATGGCGCGCGTGGCCTTCGACTCCTTCGCGAACGCGCGCCGGGTCGACAAGATCGAGGGGTCGATCAGCGTGGCCGAATTGCTCGAACGGCCGTTTTACGCCGACCCGCTGCGGCGCCACGACATCGCGCCGATCACCGACGGTGCCGCGGCGATCGTGCTCGCGGCCGGCGACCGGGCACGCGAACTGCGCGAAAACCCGGCCTGGATAACGGGAATCGAGCATCGCATCGAAACCCCGTCGCTGGGCGCGCGCGACCTCACCGAGTCCCCGTCGACCAAGGCCGCGGCCCACGTGGCCACCGGCGGCAGGACCGACAACCTGGACGTGGCCGAGATCTGCGCACCCTTCACCCACCAGCACCTGATCATCGAGGAAGCCATCCGGATTCCGGGACCGACCAAGGTCAACCCGTCCGGCGGCGCTCTGGCGGCCAATCCCATGTTCGTCGCCGGCCTCGAGCGCATCGGCTTTGCAGCACAACACATCTGGAATGGTTCGGCTGAGCGGGTGCTGGCGCACGCCACCAGCGGGCCTGCGCTACAACAGAACCTGGTCGCGGTCATGGAAGGAAAGAACTGATGGCCGGTGCAGGGCCAAACATCGCTGCGGTACTAGGTACCGGACAGACGAAGTATGTCGCCAAGCGCCAGGACGTTTCGATGAACGGCCTGGTGCGCGAGGCGATCGATCGGGCGCTGGCCGACTCGGGTTGCACGTTCGACGACATCGACGCCGTCGTGGTCGGCAAGGCGCCGGACTTCTTCGAGGGCGTCATGATGCCGGAGCTGTTCATGGCCGACGCCATGGGCGCGACCGGCAAGCCGCTGATCCGGGTGCACACCGCGGGATCGGTCGGCGGCTCCACCGGCGTGGTGGCCGCCAGTCTGGTGCAGTCCGGCAAGTACCGGCGCGTGCTGGCGATGGCCTGGGAGAAGCAGTCGGAATCAAACGCGATGTGGGCGTTGTCAATTCCGATCCCCTTCATCAAGCCGGTGGGCGCCGGCGCGGGCGGCTACTTCGCCCCGCACGTGCGCTCCTACATCCGTCGCTCGGGGGCGCCGACCAACATCGGTGCCATGGTCGCGGTCAAAGACCGGCTCAACGGCGTCCGCAACCCGCTGGCGCACCTGCATCAGCCCGACATCACCGTGGAGAAGGTGATGGCGTCGCCGATGCTGTGGGACCCGATCCGTTACGACGAGACCTGCCCGTCCTCCGACGGCGCGGCGGCGGTCGTGATCGGCAACGAGGAGGCCGCCGAAGCCCGCCTGGCGCAAGGCAATCCGGTGGCATGGATTCACGCCACCGCGTTGCGCACCGAGCCGCTGCAGTTCTCCGGGCGCGACCAGGTCAGCCCGCAGGCCGGCCGTGACGCGGCCGCCGCGCTGTGGAAGGCCGCCGGCATCACGAGCCCCGTCGATGAGATCGACGCCGCGGAGATCTACGTTCCGTTCTCCTGGTTCGAGCCGATGTGGTTGGAAAACCTGGGGTTTGCGCCCGAGGGCGAAGGCTGGAAGCTCACCGAAGCGGGCGAGACCAGGATCGGCGGTCGGCTGCCGGTGAACCCGTCGGGCGGCGTGCTGTCGTCCAACCCGATCGGCGCCTCGGGCCTGATTCGCTTCGCCGAAGCGGCGATCCAGGTCATGGGCAAGGGTGGCGACCACCAAGTACCCAACGCGCGAAAGGCCTTGGGACACGCCTACGGCGGCGGCTCGCAGTACTACTCCATGTGGGTCGTCGGCGCCGACAAGCCGGCGGCCCAAAAGGTCGAGGCGTGAGCGCGCCCAAGACTGAGCATCCCGCGCACGAGGCCGGCCGCCGCTCCCGCGAGGCGGTGGCGGCCCGGGACAAGGACGCCTGGCTGGCGGTGTTCGCCGACGACGCCATCGTCGAAGACCCGATCGGCCCCTCCGCGTTTGACCCCGAAGGCAAAGGGCATCGGGGGCGCGACGCGATTTCGGCGTTCTGGGACAAGGCGATCGCCCCGACCGCGAAGATCGAGTTCGTGTTCCGCGACACGTATCAGTGCGGCAACGAGGAGGCCAACGTCGGGCACATCCTCATCACGACGGGCGAATACCAGACGACCGCCGAGGGCGTGTTCACCTACAAGGCCAACGACGAGGGCAAGCTGGTGGCCCTGCGCGCCTATTGGGAGATGGACCGCGCGGCGGCCAACACGCGCAAGGTCTAAATCGGTTCCAGCCCGGCCAGATGCCGCTGTGCGAGGTCGCGGTAGGCCTGTGGATTCAGCTTGAGCCACATCTCCGCGCCGGTGCCGGCGACCGGGCCGCGGATTTGGGCGGGGGCGCCGACCGCCAGCATCCCGGCCGGGATCTGGGTGCCGGCGGTGACCAATGAGTGCGCGGCGACCAGGCTGCGCGCGCCGATGACCGCGCCGTCCAGCACGGTGGCGTGGTTGGCGATCAGCGCCTCGGGCCCCACGTGCACCCCGTGGACGACGCACAGGTGCGCCACGGTCGCGCCAGGACCGATGTCGACCGGGATACCGGGCGGGGCATGCAGCACCGATCCGTCCTGCACGTTGGCGCCCTCCCGGACCACGATGGGCGCGTAGTCGCCACGCAGGACGGCGTTGAACCAGATCGAGGCCCCCGCCTCCACGACAACGTCGCCGATCAGAGTGGCCGTGGGGGCCACGAAAGCGGTGGGATCGACCCGTGGTGACCGGCCCTCGAATGCAAACAGCGGCATCGTTTACATATACCCCAGCACGCATATGTCCCAGCCAGGCTCGCCGTCGTTGCGCGCCCCCGCCGCAAAACTGTAACGTGTTCTAGTTAGAGGGCTACGAGTTGGAGGTGACAGGTGAGTACCGACACCAAGGCGGTCGGCATCCGGGAGATTGATCCCGGCGCGTTGCCGACCAGGTACGCCCGCGGCTGGCACTGCCTGGGCGTCGCGAAGGACTTTCAGGACGGTAAGCCGCATTCGATCGAGGCTTTCGGCACCAAGCTTGTGGTCTTCGCCGACTCCCACGGGGACATCAAGGTCCTCGACGGCTATTGCCGACACATGGGCGGAGACCTGTCGGAGGGCACCATCAAGGGCGACGAGGTCGCCTGCCCGTTCCACGACTGGCGCTGGGGCGGTGATGGCCGCTGCAAGCTGGTGCCGTACGCCAAGCGCACGCCGAAGACGGCCCGCACCCGGTCGTGGGCGACCGATGTGCGCGGCGGCCTGCTGTTCGTCTGGCACGACCACGAAAACAATCCGCCGGACCCCGCCGTGCAGATTCCGGACATCCCGGAAGCCCACAGCGACGAGTGGACCGAGTGGCGGTGGAACAGCATCCTCATCGAGGGGTCCAACTGCCGCGACATCATCGACAACGTCACCGACATGGCGCACTTCTTCTACATCCATTTCGGATTGCCGACGTACTTCAAGAACGTGTTCGAGGGGCACATCGCGTCGCAGTACCTGCACAACGTGGGCCGGCCCGATGTCAACGATCTCGGCACGTCTTACGGTGAGGCGCACCTGGATTCCGAGGCGTCCTACTTCGGCCCGTCGTTCATGATCAACTGGCTGCACAACAGCTACGGCGGCTACAAGGCCGAGTCGATCCTGATCAACTGCCACTACCCGGTCACCCAGAACTCGTTCGTGCTGCAGTGGGGTGTCATCGTCGAAAAGCCCAAGGGCATGGACGAAAAGATGACCGACAAGCTGGCGAAGGTGTTCACCGAGGGTGTCAGCAAGGGCTTCCTGCAGGACGTCGAGATCTGGAAGCACAAGACTCGCATCGACAATCCGCTGCTGGTCGAAGAGGACGGCGCGGTCTACCAGCTGCGCCGCTGGTATCAGCAGTTCTACGTCGACGTCGCCGACATCGAGCCGGAAATGGTGGAACGCTTCGAGATCGAGGTCGACACCACCCGCGCCAACGAGTACTGGAATTCCGAGGTCTCCGAGAACCTCAAGGCCAAGGAATCCGAAGACGTTCCGGCGGAGCAGCACTAAGGACCCCATGGGCGACGATCAGCCGCAGGTACCTGACGTCGATCGGCTTGCGCGATCGATGTTGGCGCTGCACGGCGATCATCACGACCACGAGGAGAAGCCGGGCCGCGACAGCGGCTCCGGATCGTGGTCGAAGTCAAGGGATTTCGCCAACGATCCGCAGCGCGCGGCCGCCGTGGCCGAAGCCAGCCGCGCCGACCGTGAGCGCTACCTCAACTCGGGCCTGCTGCCGGTGGACTGCCGCTTCTGCCACGTCCGCGTCACGGTGCGCAGGCTTGGCCCCGGACACACTGCGGTGCAATGGAACACCGAGGCGTGGCAGCGCTGCGCGCACTTCACCGAAGTGCGGGAGGCCGGCGGTGACACCGCGCGCACCCGGTCCTGCCCCAAACTGAGCGACAGCATCGAGCATGCCGTCGCCGAGGGCTACCTCGACGACGATCCGGACGCAGACTGACTCCGCGAGACTGTAACTACCGACGGCGCCACTCGGGAAATGTGTCGCCAGTTGCAGTCTCGCGACGGATCACAGGCCCGCGAACCGCTCCTTGACCGTCTCGGTGCTGAGGCCATAGTCGGCCAGCGAGTAGGTGTGCTTGGGCGCCCGCTCGCCGGACCGGCTGTCGGCATGGGTCTTTTCCATGGCGGCTTTGGCCTCTTCGGTCAGGGTCAGGCCGAAGTGCCGGTAGATGTCGGCCACGGTGCCCATCGGGTCGGCGATCAATTCCTTGTAGTCGACGTCGTAGAACTGGTCCGGGCTGTATCTGGCCCGGGCGGTGTTGAACCGCTCCAACCCCCGCGACCAGGTTTCCATTGCGTCAGCACCGATTTGGGCGCCTGTGAACGTCGTCGACCAGCCCTCGGCGGTGTGCTGCGCGAGCGAGCACATCGAGGCCATGATCGTTTCGACCGGCCGATGGGTCTGGATCACCAGCGCGTCGGGGTAGGTCGCCATCAACGCGTCCAACGCGAACAGGTGACTGGGATTCTTCAGCACCCACCGCTTGTCGGCGTCGTTGAGCCCGATCAGCTGAAGGTTCTTGCGGTGCCGCCGATATGACGGCGTCCAGTCCTGCTCGGAGAGCCACTGCGCGTAGCTCGGCAGGTGCGCCAGCGTTTCGTAGGACACCGAGTGCAGCGACTGCCGCAGCAGCTGCCAGCACTCCTCCAGCTCGTAGGCGGCCATGAAGTGCAGCCCGGTGTAGCCGGGGTTTTCCTGGTGGTGCTGGGTGAATTGCGCGTCGAGCTGGCGATACAGCGGGTGCGACTCCCAAGTCTCGCGCGGGGGGCGCGGTTGCGGGAATTCCGCCAGCCACATGTGCAGGCCCTGATGCGCGGGATCGGCGCCCAGGAGCCGGTGCAGCGCCGTGGTTCCGGTGCGCACCAGACCGGTGACGAAGATGGGGCGTTCGATGGCAACGTCGGCGTACTGCGGGTACTGCTTCCAGGCGGCCTCGGACAGCAACCGCGCCACCAGCGCCCCACGCAGGAAGAAGCGATTCATCTTGCTGCCCAACACCGTAAGCCCGGCCTCGGTCCGGTAGGAGTCCAGCAGCACCGAGAGCGCTTCGCGATAGTTGTCGTCGTCGACGCCGAAGTCGTCGAGCCCTGTCAGCTTGGTGGCCGATGCGTGGAGCTCGTCGACGGTACCGATATCGGTGCGATCACTCATTGTTGCGCCGCTTCCTCCTCATCGCTTCTGCATCGTCAGCGCCGACATCACGTGTGATACTCCCCGCAGTTGACGTCCAATGTCTGGCCGGTGATGCCGCTGGACAGATCGCTGGCCATGAACAGGATCGCCGAGGCAACCTCGTCCTCGGTTGGCAGCCGCTTCAGATCGGAGCCGGCCGCGGTGGCCTCGTAGATCTGCTCGGCCGTGGTGCCGTACTTGCCGGCCTGGTGGTTGAAGTAGCCCTGCAATGTCTCGCCCCAGATATAGCCGGGTGCAACGGAATTGACCCGGATCCCCTGCTCGCCCAGCTCGGTGGCCAGCGAATGCGACATGGACAGCAGCGCCGACTTGGCCATCTTGTAGGCGCCGTACTTCGCCTGCGAGTGCCGCAACACCATGGAGTTGACGTTGACGATCGAGCCCTTCGACTCGGCCAGCGCCGGCGTGAACCCCTGGATGAGCCGCAGTGCGCCGAGCGCGCTGAGTTCGATCGCGTCGCGGATATGCTGAAAGCTGGTGCCGGAGAACGGTTTCAGCGACGGCACCCGGAATGCGTTGTTGATCAGCACGTCGACCTTGCCGTAGGCCTCCAAGGTGGCATCGACCAGGTTGCTCACCTGGTCGTCCTCGGTGATGTCCGTGCGCACCGTCGTCGCCCGGCCTCCGAGGTCGGCGATCTGCTTGGCGACGTCGTCCAGGCGTTCCGGCGTGCGGGCCGCCAGCACCAGGTCGGCACCTTCTCGCGTGCATCGGTGCGCCAGCGTCGTGCCCAGACCCGGGCCGACGCCGCTGATCACCACTACCTTGCCGTCGAGCAACTTCGTCATCCCAGCATCCTCGCCTGAATTTGTTGGTGGCGCAACGCAATACGCGCGCGCCAGTCGCCCTCTGAGATCTTGTTGTGATCGTAGTACGGCAACGCGGCCGGAACCTTGTCGATGTCGACCACCTCGACGCTCGGACCGTCGGCATCGGTGAGCTCACGCGACACCCGCTGCCAGCGGAACTGCAGGAAGCCCCGCCGATGGCCGAGCGTCTCGACCCAGTTGGTCACTCCCGGGTTCTGGTCGGCGACGACGATGCGCACCTTGCCGTCCGGATCCGCCTGCGCCTGCGTGTTGTTCAGCGAAGTCTGGTGGTTGATGTAGTCCAGCGAGATGTACCAGAGGCTGCCCAGCTGGAAGCCGAGGTAGGGCGCGTCGGTGACCGGGATGGTGATGACCATCGCCTGATCCGGTCGCAGGTCGAAGTGCCCGACCGACGAGTACTGTGTGGCCAGTCCGCCCGGAGTCAGCCGCGGCGCCACCATGGTGTTGACCGGCAGGTCGAGATAAAACCATTGCGGGAATTGCAGCCAGGTCTTCACTCGCTGGACAAGCTGCTTTCCCGCCGTGGCGTAACGCTTTTCGATGAGCTCGCGGGTCAGCGGCGGCGGTGCGGTGCCCGCCGTGTCGAGCCGCGAGATCGCCAGCGTGCCGCGCTGGGCCGACCAGTCCCCGTACACCTCGCGGATCACCAATTGTCCGGGGCTGGTGGGTCGCACCCGCCACTCGAAGCTGCCGTCGGGCGCGATCTCGAGCTCGCGATCGTCGAACGCGGCCTGGCTGACGGGCACGAAGTCGTCCGTGTATTCGCCGCCGAGTAGCTGGAAACTCAAATCGGTGGTGGTTCCGCGCCTGCCGGTGACCACGTAATCGTGGTTGGCGTGCACCCGGGTACCGAAGTAGAGGGTGTCGGGGTTGTCCAGGCCCATCTTGGTGAACGGCCCGGTACCCGACTGCAGGAAGGGATGGTCGCGGTCGTAGTCCACGGCCAGATGGATGCAGGCCGAGATGCAGCCGGCCAGGTACTGCAACCCTTCGAGGAGGTCGGCTTCGGTCTCGATGAACGGCGCATCGGCCACCAGCTGTTCGGCCTCAGCGATCGCTTGGGTGAGCGGGCCGGAAAAGGAATTTGCGGACACGCCTAGACGCTAGAACGTGTTCTACTTTTTCGTCAATGGCGAACATTCCGGCGCGTCGGCCGCGGGGTTCAAGGACGAGGCAGCTTCGCTACGGCGGGCAGGCGTGGGACAGCTCGATCAGGTGCTGGCGCACGTCGGGATGCCGGTTCAGGTAGTCGATCACGCTGCCGTTACCGCCCTCGCCCTTTGACTTGTCGATCAGTTGCTGGTGGAGGTCGGGATGGCGCTGCAGGTACGAGTCGATGGAACTACCCACGTCCTGATTACACCCGGGATCCGCGTTGGCCACCGGCAGCGCGATCAACGTTGCCGCGGTGGCGGTTAGTAGCCCCCCGACGAGCAGGCCGTGCAGCCCACGGCGGCGGGCGCCGACTGTCTTGGATGTGCTCATGCGCGCCAGGTTACTCGCGCTACCTTTGCGTGCCCTGTGTGTGCTAGCGAGCGGTCGCGGCGCCGCTTTCCTGCTCGCGCTTGATCTCCAGCGCGATGTCGATCAGCTGGTCCTCCTGGCCGCCGATGAGCTTGCGCTGGCCGGCCCGGTGCAACAGCTCATGCGGCGGGACGCCGTAGCGCTCACCCTGGCGGATGGCGTGCTTGAGGAAGCTGGAGTAGACCCCGGAGTAGCCCATGATGAGGGCGTTGCGGTCGAGCAGGCACTCGGCGGGCATGGCGGGGGCGACGACCTCTTCCGCGGCGTCGGCGATGTCGAAGAAGTCGATGCCGGTTTTGACGCCGATCTTGTCGAACACCCCGATCAGCGCCTCGACGGGCGCGTTGCCCGCCCCGGCGCCGAAGCGGCGGCACGAGCCGTCGATCTGCTTGGCGCCGGCGCGCACGGCCTCGACGCTGTTGGCCACCCCGAGTCCGAGGTTCTCGTGGCCGTGGAAGCCGACCTGGGCGTCGTCGCCGAGTTCGGCGACCAGCGCGGCGACCCGGTCCCGCACGCCTTCGAGGACCAGCGCCCCGGCCGAGTCGACCACGTAGACGCACTGGCAGCCGGCATCGGCCATGATGCGGGCCTGGGCGGCCAGCTTCTCCGGGGAGATGGTGTGGCTCATCATCAAGAAGCCGACGGTTTCCAGGCCGAGTTCGCGGGCCAGGCCGAAGTGCTGGATCGAGACGTCGGCCTCGGTGCAGTGCGTGGCGATCCGGCAGATCGAGCCGCCGTTGTTCTGGGCCTCTTTGATGTCCTCCTTGGTGCCCACACCGGGCAGCATCAAGAAGGCGATCTTGGCCTCTTTGGCGGTTTCGGCGGCGAGCTTGATCAGCTCCTGCTCGGGGGTCTTGGAGAACCCGTAGTTGAAGCTCGAGCCGCCCAGCCCGTCGCCGTGGGTGACCTCGATGACGGGCACACCCGCGGCGTCCAGGGCGGCCACGATGGCGCCGACCTCGTCCTTGGTGAACTGGTGGCGTTTGTGGTGCGAGCCGTCGCGCAGCGACGTGTCGGTCATCCGGACGTCCCAGACCGGGTTGAAGAAGATGTCGGTGGTACTCATGCTTGCGCTCCTCCGGCCGTCGCGGTCAAGGATTCCTTGGCGATCTCCTCGCCGACCTTGGTCGCCGCGGCGGTCATGATGTCCAGGTTGCCCGCATAGGGGGGCAGGTAATCGCCGGCGCCCTCGACTTCGACGAACGTGGTGACCAGCGCCTGGCCTCCGGAGTTGATCGACGGATCGTCGAACTGGGGTTCGTTGAGCAGCCGGTAGCCGGGCACGTAGGTCTGCACCTCGGCGACCACGTCGTGGATGGATTGGGCGACCGCGTCGCGGTCGGCGTCCTCGGGGAGGGCGCAGAAGATGGTGTCGCGCATGATCATCGGCGGGTCGGCCGGGTTCAAGATGATGATCGCCTTGCCGCGGGCGGCACCGCCGATGGTCTCCACGCCCTTGCTGGTGGTCTTGGTGAACTCGTCGATGTTGGCCCGGGTGCCCGGCCCCGCCGACAGCGAGGCGACCGAGGCGACGATCTCGGCATACGGCACGCCACCGAGGTCGGCGACCGCGCGCGACACCGCGTACACGATCGGAATGGTGGCCTGGCCACCGCAGGTGATCATGTTGACGTTCGGCGCATCCAGGTGCTGGCGCAGGTTGGCCGGCGGGATCACCGCCGGACCCACCGCGGCCGGCGTCAGGTCGATGGCCCGGATGCCGGCGGCCTCGTACTTGGGTGCGGCGTCGCGGTGCACGTAGGCGCTGGTCGCCTCGAAGACCAGGTCGGGTTTGTCCGACTGCGCCAACAGCCAGTCCACGCCCTCGTGGGTGGTCTCCAAACCCAGCTTGCGGGCCCGCGCCAGACCCTCGCTTTCGGGGTCGATGCCGACCATCCAGCGCGGCTCCAGCCAGTCCGACCGCAACAACTTGTAGAGCAGGTCAGTGCTGATGTTGCCCGACCCGACAATGGCCACACTCGCCTTGGACGGCATGATGCCCCTTTTCGAACTACTGAGATTTAAGTTGGTCGATTTAATTCGAGCCTATTCGAACGCCAGACGCACCGAACCGAGGCCTGCGAAGTCGGCGACGAACTCGTCGCCGGGGTGCGCGTCGATCGCCCGCGTGCACGATCCGGGCAGCACGACGTCGCCCTTGCGTAACCGCACGCCGAACCCGTCCACCTTGCGGGCCAGCCACGCCACCGCGGTGACGGGGTTGCCCAGCACCGCGTCGGTGCGGCCCTCCGCGACGACCTCGCCGTTGCAGCGCAGCACCGCGTCGATCCCCTTGACGTCGATGTCGCGGGGGGACACCCGGGCCTGACCCAGCACGAAACCGGCCGACGACGCGTTATCGGCGATGGTGTCGCACAGCTCGATCTTCCAGTCGGTGATCCGGGTGTCGATCAACTCGATGGACGGGACCAGCGCCTCGGTGGCCGCCAGTACGTCGTCCTCCGTGCAACCGGCCCCCGGCAGGTCCGCGTTCAACACGAAACCGACCTCGACCTCCACCCGCGGATACAGGTAGCGGTTCGCCTTGACCGGGGTGTCTTCGAACAGCTGCATCTCGTCGAGCAAATGCCCGTAGTCGGGCTCGTCGACGCCCATCATCTGCTGGATCGCCAACGACGACAGCCCCACCTTGTGGCCCAGCACGCGGGCGCCCTCGGCGACCCGCTGGCGGATGTTGATCAGCTGAATCTCGTAGGCGTCGACGACGTCGATGTCCGGATAGGCGGCGGTCAGCGGCGGGATCGGCTCACCGCTGCGCTCAGCCTGCGCCAAGTCGGCAGCGAGCTCGTCGCGGGTAGCAACACTGAGCATTTCTCTACGTCTCCTCGTACGGTCGACCGGGCCAGTAGCGGCCGCCCCGGGCAATTCTATAACGTGTTCTACATGTCAGCGCAGGAGTACGACGTCGTCGTGGTCGGGAGCGGCGGGGCCGGCATGGTGGCCGCCCTTACCGCCGCTCACCGGGGTCTTTCCACAATAGTCATCGAAAAGGCCCCGCACTTTGGCGGCTCGACCGCACGCTCGGGCGGCGGCGTTTGGATCCCAAATAACGAAGTGCTCAAGCGTGACGGGGTCAAGGACACCGCGGAAGCCGCCCGCACGTATCTGCACGGGATCATCGGCAACGTCGTCGAGCCGGAACGCATCGACACCTACCTCGAGCGCGGGCCCGAGATGTTGTCGTTCGTGCTCAAGCACACGCCGCTGAAGATGTGCTGGGTGCCGAAGTACTCCGATTACTACCCCGAGTCGCCGGGCGGGCGCGCGGAGGGCCGCTCGATCGAGCCGAAGCCGTTCAACGCCCGCAAGCTCGGGGCCGACGAGCGCGGCCTGGAGCCCGCGTACGGCAAAGTGCCGCTCAACGTCGTGGTGATGCAACAGGATTACGTGCGGTTGAACCAGCTGAAGCGGCACCCGCGCGGCGTGCTGCGCAGCCTGAAGGTCGGCGCCCGCACGATGTGGGCCAAGGCGACCGGCAAGAACCTCGTCGGCATGGGCCGGGCGCTGATCGGGCCGCTGCGAATCGGGTTGCAACGGGCCGGTGTTCCGGTGGTGCTCAACACCGCCCTCACCGACCTGTACGTCGACGACGGCGTGGTGCGCGGGGTCTACGTACGCGGCGCCGGCGAAGCCGAATCGGGTGAGCCCCAACTGATCCGGGCCCGTCGCGGCGTGATCCTGGCGTCGGGCGGGTTCGAGCACAACGAACAGATGCGGGTCAAGTACCAGCGCGCGCCGATCACCACCGAATGGACCGTCGGCGCGGTGGCAAACACCGGCGACGGCATCGTCGCCGCCGAAAAGCTGGGCGCCGGACTCGAATTGATGGAAGACGCCTGGTGGGGGCCCACCGTCCCGTTGGTCGGTGCGCCGTGGTTCGCACTGTCGGAGCGCAACTCGCCGGGATCGATCATCGTCAACATGTCCGGCAAACGGTTCATGAACGAGTCGATGCCCTACGTGGAAGCCTGCCATCACATGTACGGCGGCGAATACGGCCAGGGGCCGGGGCCGGGTGAGAACATTCCCGCGTGGCTGGTCTTCGACCAGCAGTACCGCGACCGCTACATCTTCGCGGGATTGCAACCTGGACAACGCATTCCGCGTAAGTGGCTGGAGTCGGGCGTCATCATCACGGCCGACACGCTGGCGGAGCTGGCGACCAAGGCCGGACTCCCGGTGGACGAATTCACCGCGACCGTGGAACGTTTCAACGGTTTCGCGCGCTCCGGTGTGGACGCGGACTTCCAGCGCGGCGAGAGCGCCTACGACAGGTACTACGGCGACCCGACCAACAAGCCCAACCCCAACCTCGGCGAGATCAGCCACGCGCCGTACTACGCCGCCAAGATGGTGCCCGGCGACCTGGGGACCAAGGGCGGAATCCGCACCGATGTCCACGGCCGGGCGCTGCGCGACGACGGCAGTATCATCGAAGGGCTTTACGCCGCGGGCAATGTCAGTGCCCCGGTGATGGGCCACACGTATCCCGGTCCGGGTGGCACCATCGGTCCGGCCATGACGTTCGGCTACCTGGCGGCATTGCATATAGCGGGAGAGAACTGACATGCCTATCGACGTAGACGTCGCGCTGAACGCCGAGCTGGATCCCATCGAATTCTCTTGGGCCAGTAGCGATGTGCAGCTTTACCACCTCGGGCTGGGCGCGGGCGCCGATCCGATGGATCCGCGCGAGCTGCGCTACCTGGTCGACGACACCCCGCAGGTGCTGCCCACGTTCGGCAACGTGGCCGCCACCTTCCACGCCACGAAACCGCCAACCGTGCAGTTCCCGGGCATCGACATCGAACTGGGCAAGGTGCTGCACGCCAGCGAGCGGGTGGAGGTGCCCGGGCCGTTGCCGCCGTCGGGCTCGGCGAAGGCCGTCACCCGGTTCACGGACATCTGGGACAAGGGCAAGGCCGCGGTGATCTGGAGCGAGACCACGGTGACCGCGCCGGACGGCACGCTGTTGTGGACGCAGCGACGGTCCATCTTCGCCCGCGGCGAAGGCGGTTTCGGTGGTGAGCGCGGGCCGTCGGGGGGCGACGCCGCGCCCGACCGCGCCCCCGATCTCGAGGTCGACGTGCCGATCCTGCCGCAGCAGGCGCTGCTCTACCGGCTGTGCGGCGACCGCAACCCGCTGCACTCCGATCCCGAATTCGCCGCTGCCGCAGGCTTTTCGCAGCCCATCCTGCATGGGCTGTGCACGTACGGGATGACCTGCAAGGCGATCACCGACGCGCTGCTCGACGGTGACACCGCCGCGGTGGCCGCCTACGGTGCGCGTTTCGCCGGGGTGGCATTCCCCGGCGAGACGCTCAAGGTCGGCATCTGGAAGGAGAGCGGCCGGTTTGTGGCCAGCGTCGTCGCGCCCTCGCGCGACAACGCCGTCGTGCTCTCCGGCGTCGAGCTGGTCCCGGCGTAGGGTTCCGGCCCTTCCGCCGAGCTCCAGCGCGCGGCTAGCTTCACGTTCGCGCTCTACTGTGCGGCCAGCTTCACGTTCGGCTGGCGCGGGCCGCTCGGACCCGACGAACGATATCGGCCGGTCGATTCCCAGCCACCACCCGGATTATCGTCCATCCACGACGCTGCATTCTCTCTAATCGCGTGATGTCCCAGTTGTATTGCGAACGATCGCTGCGATGGTGGTCGCCGTCGTACTCAACAGCGACTTTGACATCCTCCCAACCCATATCCAGATAGCCGATCACGCTGGCGAATTCGTCGAGCACCGGGATCTGTGTCTGCGGCTTCGGCAGGCCGGCTTGGATCAAGACAACGCGCAGCCACGACTCCTTGGGTGACTGGGCCCCAGCGTCGAATAGCTCCAACGCATGTCGTGCTCGCGCAATACCCCTGCGTCCCGCATACCTGCGACCCAACAAGTCGATATCCGCTGCTTTGATCTCCGTCGCTCGGGCGAGCGCATCGATGCCCGCAACAGCAGCCATGAGCGGGTACCAGCAACCCAGATCGAGTGCGGTCCTTGCCGGTGTCGTGACCGGCACCCCGCCAATGATTTCGACTTCGTCGTCCTCGATGAAATCGCCATGCACCTGGATTCCCGGAACGCGGTGGCGATTGTCGTGGATCAGCTCCACCACCCGCCGGTCATCCACCCACTTGCTGCCGTGTAGGGCCGCCGCCGAAAATCCCGCGACCACTCCCCGACGCCCGGCCCACAACCACCCCGCCTTCGCCCTCAGTGCCGCTGTGACGTCGGTGTCGGGATCGACGTAGACATCGCGGAACAACCGCATGTAGCGCGTGTACAGCCGGCTTTTGGTCACGATGCCACGCGCAACCGCCTCACTGCCTATGAACGGCTCGGCCATGACCGCAGCGTTGCATGCGACCGCTAGGGCGTCACTTCAGTTGACGAACGTGAAGCTAGTTTCACGTTCGTCGTCGAGCGTGCGGCTAGTCGCACGCTCGGCGGCAAGCTCGGCGGCAAACCGGCAGCCGAAGGCGGCTAGCCGAGGATGAGGCCGGAGGTGGGCACGCCCGTACCCGCGGTGACGAGGACGTGCTCGACATCGGGCACCGGGTTCACCGAGGTGCCCCGCAGTTGCCGCACTCCTTCGGCGATGCCGTTCATGCCGTGGATGTAGGCCTCACCGAGTTGGCCGCCATGGGTGTTGATGGGGAGCCGGCCGCCGATCTCGATCGCGCCGTCGGCGATGAAGTCCTTGGCCTCGCCACGACCGCAGAACCCCAACTCCTCCAACTGAATCAGCGTGAACGGGGTGAAGTGGTCGTACAGCACAGCGGTCTGGATGTCGGTCGGCTTCAACCCCGATTGCGCCCACAACTGCCGGCCGACGACCCCCATCTCGGGCAGGCCGAGTTCGGGCCGGTAGTAGCTGACCATCGTGTACTGGTCGGGGCTGGAGCCCTGCGCCGCCGCCTCGATGATCGCCGGACGCTGCTTGAGGTCCCGCGCGCGCTCGGGCGAGGTCACCACGATCGCGACCGCACCGTCGGTCTCCTGGCAGCAGTCCAGCAGCCGCAGCGGCTCGGCGATCCACCGCGAATTCTGGTGGTCCTCAATGGTTATCGGCTTCTCGTAGAAGTATGCCTTCGGGTTCTTGGCCGCATGCTTGCGGTCGGCCACCGAAATCGCGCCGAAGTCCCGGCTGGTCGCCCCGGACAGGTGCATATAGCGCTGGGCGATCATTGCGACCTGCGCCGCAGGCGTCGAAAGCCCGTGCGGGTAGGAGAAGGAATTGTCGGCCGTGGTCGAATCCGCTTGTGCGCGGGCATCTCCCGCCAGCCGGGTCTGGACCTGACCGAACCGCATGCCGGAGCGCTCGTTGAACGCCCGGTACGCGACGACGACGTCGGCCACCCCGGTGGCGACGGCGATCGCGGCCTGCTGAACGGTCGCGCACGCGGCGCCGCCGCCGTAACCGATCTGCGAGAAGAACTTCAGGTCACCGATGCCGACCGCACGCGCCACCGCGGTCTCGTTGTTGGTGTCCATCGTGAAGGTGGTCAGCCCGTCGACGTCGGACGGGCTCAGCCCGGCGTCGTCCAGGGCATCCAAGACCGCCTCGGCGGCCAACCGCAACTCGCTGCGACCGGAGTCCTTCGAGAAGTCGGTCGCGCCGATGCCGACGATGGCGGCTCGGCCGTTCAATAAACCCGCTGACATCTACGCACCCCCCATCGTCAGCGTCACGGTCGCGATGACGTGGTCGCCAAGGCTGTTGCGCCCGAACACCTTCACGGTGGCCAGGCCATCCTCCACGGCGGTCACCTCACCGGAGAACGTCACGCTGTCGTAGGCGTACCACGGCACCCCGAGGCGCAACCCGATCGACTTGATCAGCGCCGACGGCCCGGCCCAGTCGGTGACGTAGCGCTGCACCAGCCCGGTGTCGGTCAGGATATTGACGAAAATGTCCTTGGAGCCCTTCGCGACCGCCTTGTCACGGTCGTGGTGCACGTCCTGAAAGTCCCTGGTGGCCAAGGCGGTTGAGATGATGAACGTCGGGTCGCCGTAGAGCTTGAGCTCCGGCAGCGTGGTGCCGACCTCGATGACCGGCGCGCTCATGCCCGAGCCTCCGCGGGCTCCCAGGCATAAAGGCTCCAATCCGGCCCGGTGTCACCGGCCGGGAAGTCGATATAGGTTGCCCGCACAGGCATTCCAATCTTCACGTTGGCGGCCTCGACGTTGCGCAACTCGCCGAGCATACGCACGCCCTCCTCGAGTTCGACGAGGGCAATCACGAACGGCAGGGTGCGGCCGGGCACCTTCGGCGCGTGGTGCACCACGAAACTGAACACCGTGCCCTTGCCGCTGGCCACCACATAATCGATCGGTGCGGCCTTTTCCTGCCACACCGCCGGCACCGGCGGGTGCTGCAGGCTGCCGTCGGGACGCCGCTGGATCCTCAGCTCGTGCTCCTTGACGCCTTCCCAGAAGAACGCCGTATCGCGCGACGACGAGGGCCGCATCATCGCGGCCGGGTCGAGGTCGTCGGGCACCGACGACGCGGGCGCCTCTGCCTCGCGGGGCTTGAACTTGAGGATGCGCCAATTCATCTCGGCGACGTCCTCGTCGCCCACCCGCCAGATGATGTGCTGGTTGATGAAATAGCCTTCACCCAAACCGGTCTGCTTGGGCCCGACCACATCACCCATCTCCGAGGTGATGCTGACCTGCTCACCGGGCTGCAGGTAGCGGTGATAGGTCTGCTCGCAGTTGGTGGCGACCACGCCGATGTAGCCGGCGTTGTCGAACAGCTCCATGATGGGGCCCATGGCGTCGTCCTTCGGACGCTCCCCGCCCAGGCCGAACATGGTCCACACCTGAATCATGGCCGGTGGGGCCACAATCCCGGGATGCCCGACGGCGCGGGCGGCGGCCTCGTCGACATAGATCGGGTTGCTGTCGCCGATGGCCTCCACCCAGTTGTTGATCATCGGCTGGTTCACGGCATCACGGCCGGCGCGCGGCTTGGGCCCACCGGCGGCCTTGATTTCCGCGATGGCGTCCTGGATTTCGGTCATCGAGGCACCCTCGGCACTTTGAGTCCGGCGGCGGCGATCATCTCGCGCATCACTTCGTTCACCCCACCTCCGAACGTGATCACCAGGTTGCGCTTGGTCTGGGAGTCCAGCCAGTTGAGCAGGTCGGCGGTGTCGGAGTCCGCGGGGTTGCCGTACTTGCCGACGATTTCCTCGGCGAGCCGGCCGATGTACTGAACCCGCTCCGTGCCAAAGACTTTGGTCGACGCGGCGTCGGCGACGTTGATGTCCTCGCCGGCTGCGGCCACCTGCCAGTTGAGCAGTTCGTTGATCCGCCACATGGCGTGAATCTCGCCGAGCGCCCGCTTGACGTCGGCGTGGTCGATCGGCGTGACCCCGTCACTGCCCGGCTTGGACGCCCAGGCGTGTACCCGGTCGTAGATGCCGGCGGTGCGGCCGGCCGGGCCGAGCATGACCCGTTCGTTGTTGAGCTGGGTGGTGATCAACCGCCACCCGCCGTTCTCCTCGCCGACCAGCATGTCGGCGGGCACCCGCACGTCGTTGTAATACGTCGCGTTGGTGTGGTGGGCGCCGTCGGACAGGATGATCGGCGTCCAGGAGTAGCCGGGATCCTTGGTATCGACGATCAGGATCGAAATGCCCTTGTGCTTCACGGCTTCCGGGTCCGTGCGGCAGGCCAGCCAGATGTAGTCGGCGTCGTGGGCGCCGGTGGTGAAGATCTTCTGCCCGTTGACGATGTACTCGTCGCCCTGACGCACTGCGGTGGTCCGCAGGGAAGCCAGGTCGGTACCGGCCTCGGGCTCGGTGTAGCCGATCGCGAAGTGCACCTCGCCGGCCAGGATCGCCGGAAGGAACTTCTTCTTCTGCATCTCGCTGCCGAACTGTTGCAGGGTCGGACCCACCGTCTGCAACGTGACCGCGGGCAGGGGCACGTCGGCCCGATGCGCCTCGTTGACGAAGATCGACTGTTCGATCGGTCCGAAGCCCAAGCCGCCGAACTCCTTTGGCCATCCGACGCCGAGCTTGCCGTCGCGGCCCATCCGCCGGATCACCGCGCGGTAGGCCTCGTTGTGGCGGTCCTGCTCCATCGCCTTCATCTCGTCGGACGAGATCAGGTTCGAAAAGTATTCCCGTAGTTCCGCTTGCAGCTGACGCTGCTCCGGAGTCAGGTCTATGAACATTGCGCTCCCACCAGATCGAGACGATGAGAAGGACCGCCGAGCAACCGGGTCAGGTCCTTGATCGTGGAGTAGTACCGGTGCATCGGATAGGTGATGTCCATGCCCATGCCGCCGTGCAGGTGGTGGCAGAGCTGCATCACCGGCGGCGCCTGCGAGGTGACCCAGTACCCGAGGACATCGAGATCGTCGTCCGCGTCGCGGCCTTCGGCCAGCCGCCACACGACCGACTTCGCCACCAAATCGATGGTGCGCGAGGCGATGTAGACCTCGGCGAGCTGGGCGGCCACGGTCTGGAACGTCGACAGCGGCTTGCCGAATTGCTTCCGGTTGGCCACGTAGTCCGCGGTGAGGCGCAGCGCGCCCGCCACCAGCCCGTCGGCGTAGGCGCCGATGGAAGCCAGCGCCAGCTGGTTGACGCGGGGTGCGGTGGCACCCGCCAAGACATCGGAGTCGTCGACGGCGACGTCGGTGAACGTGACCGTGTACTCGTCGGAGTCGTTCGATGTCGGCGTTTGGACCACCTCGACGCCGCCGGCCTTCGGCGACACCACGACCACCGCGCTGTCGGCGGTGACGATCATCCAATCCGCTTGTCCGGCAAAGCCGACGCCGACCTTGGTGCCCGACAACCGGCCGCCCGCGAACGTGGTCGACGGCCGGTCCGGCAGCGCGGCGCCGGGCTCGTTGAGCGCCGCGGTCAGCACCCCGCCCTTCGCGACGCCCGCCAAAAACCGGTCCTGCTGGTCGTCGGAAGCCAGATCAAGCAGCGGCACCACGCCGAAACCCAGCGTGGCCAGGGCCGGTGTGATGGCGCCGTGGCGACCGATCTCCGTCAGCACGGTGGCGACCTCGGGCAGTCCCACCCCGTCGCCGCCGAGGCGCTCGGGCACCGGCAGCGCCGTCACACCCCCGTCGACCAAAGCGTCCCAACTCAATTCACGCTCGGACACCGACGTCACGACGTCGGCGACCGCCTGTTGCGTCGCGGTGAGATCGAAGTCCATCAGGACGTCACCGCGGACTTACCCGTGTAGTCGACCTGCCAGTGCTTGATCCCGTTGAGCCATCCCGACCGCAGCCGCTCGGGCTCCGAAATCGGCTTCAGGTCGGGCATGTGGTCGGCCACGGCGTTGAAGATCAGGTTGATCGTCATGCGCGCCAGGTTCGCGCCGATGCAGTAGTGGGCGCCGGTGCCGCCGAAGCCGACATGGGGATTCGGGTCGCGCAGGATGTTGAAGGTGTGCGGGTCTTCGAAGACCTCTTCGTCGAAATTGGCCGACCGGTAGGACATGACGACCCGCTGGCCCTTCTTGATTTGCACGCCGGCCAACTCGGTGTCCTCGTTGGCGGTGCGCTGGAAGGCCGATACCGGGGTGGCCCACCGGATGATCTCGTCCGCGGCGGTCGATGGGCGCTCCTTCTTGAAGAGCTCCCACTGATCGGGGTTGTTCGCCATCGCGATCATGCCGTGGGTGATGGAGTTTCGCGTCGTCTCGTTGCCCGCCACGGCGAGCATGACCACGAAGAAGCCGAACTCGTCATCGGAGAGCTTTTCGCCGTCGATGTCGGCTTCGATGAGCGTGGTGACGATGTCGTCGGTGGGATTCTTGCCCCGCTCCTCGGCCATCGCCATCGCGTACGTGATCAGCTCCATCGACGACTGCGCGGGATCGACGTGCGCGTACTCCGGATCGGTGCCGCCGGTCATCTCGTTGGACCACCGGAAGAGCTTGTCGCGATCCTCCTGAGGGACACCGAGCAGACCCGCGATGGCCTGCAGCGGCAGCTCGCACGACACCTGCTCGACGAAGTCGCCGGCGCCCTCGGCCGCCGCGGTCTTGGCAATGTTCTGGGCCCGCTGGTCCAGCTCGGCCTCCAGCCGCCCGATGGCCCGTGGCGTGAACCCGCGGGAGATGATCTTGCGCAGCCGGGTGTGGTGGGGCGCGTCCATGTTGAGCATGACGCTGCGCTGCAACTCGACCTGCTCGCGCTTCATCTCCGGCGGCCACGTCGGGATGGCGCCGTTCATCCAGCTCGAAAAGACTTCGCTGCGCTTCGACACGTCCTTGACGTCGGCGTGCTTGGTCACGAGCCAGTAGCCGTGGTCCTCGAACCCGCCCGCGCCGTCGGGGATGTCGACCCAGTGGATCGGCTCCGCCTTGCGCAGCCAGGCGAGCTCCTCGACGGGCAACCCTGCGAGGTTGACGTCAGGGTCGAGGAAGTCGAAGTCGGCGGGAATGTTTGGGGGTGCCATGTAGAGTGCGCTCCTTTTACAACACTAATTGCAACGTGTTCTAGTGCCAGTAAAACACGGCTCCTGCGCAGATAAAAGGCAGGTCACCATCCTCGCTTGTCAGAGTAATGAAACGTGTTCTAGCCTGACGGAATGGGTAACCCGGTAATCGTCGAAGCCACCCGCAGCCCGATCGGCAAGCGCAATGGATGGCTCTCAGGACTCCACGCCACCGAACTGCTCGGCGCGGTGCAGAAGGCACTCGTCGAGAAGGCCGGCATCGACGCCGGCGACGTCGAACAGGTCATCGGCGGTTGCGTCACACAGTACGGCGAGCAGTCCAACAACATCAGCCGGGTCAGCTGGCTGGTGGCCGGCCTGCCGGAACACGTCGGCGCCATGACCGTGGACTGCCAGTGCGGCAGCGGCCAGCAGGCCAACGGCCTGGTCGCCGGGCTGATCGCGGCGGGTGCCATCGACATCGGCATCGCCTGCGGAATCGAGGCCATGAGCCGCGTCGGGCTCGGCGCCAACGCCGGCCCCGACCGCAGCATCCTGCGGCCCGCGTCGTGGGACATCGACCTGCCCGACCAGTTCACCGCCGCGGAGCGCATCGCCAAGCGGCGCGGCATCACCCGCGAGGAGATCGACGAGTTCGGCTTCTACTCGCAGGCCAAGGCCAAGCAGGCCTGGGACGAGGGCCGATTTGACCGGGAGATCTCCCCGATCGAAGCCCCGGCGCTCGACGAGAACAAGCAGCCGACGTCGGAGCGCGTCACCATCTCCCGCGACCAGGGCCTGCGTGAGACGACCCTGTCGGGTCTGAGCGCGCTGAAGCCGGTCCTCGAAGGCGGAATCCACACGGCGGGAACGTCGTCGCAGATCTCCGATGGTGCGGCGGCCGTGCTGTGGATGGACGAGGACAAGGCCAAGGCCCTCGGGCTGCGGCCGCGCGCCCGCATCGTCAGCCAGGCGCTGGTCGGCGCCGAGCCCTACTACCACCTCGACGGACCGGTGCAGTCGACGGCCAAGGTGCTGGAGAAGGCCGGCATGAAGATGGGCGACATCGACCTCGTCGAGATCAACGAGGCCTTCGCCTCGGTGGTGTTGTCCTGGGCGCGCGTGCACGAGCCGGACATGGCCAGGGTCAACGTCAACGGCGGCGCCATCGCGCTGGGCCACCCGGTGGGATCGACCGGCAGCCGGCTGATCACCACCGCCCTGCACGAGCTGGAGCGCACCGACCAGACCACCGCGCTGGTCACGATGTGCGCGGGCGGCGCATTGTCGACCGGCACCATCATCGAGCGCATCTAGTTCCCCTTGCTCGTCTCCGAAGAGCGCCGCATCGCCGCGGCGCAGTCCTACATCGACGCGCTGGTCAGCCATGACGGCGACGCCGTCCCGTTCGCGGCCGGCTGCACCCGCATCGAACAGGGAATCAAGAACGGGTTCTCCGGAAATCATCTGCGGCGCAGCCTCAATCGTGGGCCGCAGTATCGGTTGCTCGCGCACACGACGACGCCGGAGTACCGCATCGACGGCGACGACGTGCACGCCGCGTACCAGGTGCTGACCAAGGCGGCGTTCGGCGGCCGTCGGCTCGCCGCGCACGTCACCGAGACCTTCGTCATCCCGGCCGAAAGCCCAAGCGGGAAAGCCGAAATCCACCACATCAAAGTTCGCTTCCACCCCTTCATTCAGCAGCGCCGGTAACGACGCGGCCCGCATGGCGGGGTGCGGCGGAGCCGGCCAGATCGAGCACAGAGGACCGCAATGGAAAAGCCCAAATCTCTGAATTCGCCCGTCACCGGCTTCTTCATCAAGTGGATGTCGCGGGTCAACACCTGGATGTATCGCGTCAGCAAGGGCAAGTGGGGCGGCACATTCCAGAAGAGTCCGGTCGCGCTGCTGACCACCACGGGCCGCAAATCCGGGCAGCCACGCGTGAGCCCCCTGCTCTATTTGCGCGAGGGCAATCGGGTGATCCTGGTGGCATCTCAAGGCGGCCGCGACAAGCACCCGCTGTGGTACCTCAACCTCAAGGCGGACCCGAAGGTCTCGGTGCAGATCAAGGACGAGGTGCTGCATCTGCAGGCGCGCGACGCGTCGGAAGAAGAGCGCAAGGAGTACTGGCCGAAGTTGGTCGCCATGTATTCCTCGTTCGACGATTACCAGTCGTGGACCGATCGGGTGATCCCGGTCGTCATCTGCGACCCCTAAGTTTCGATTCGCCCGGATTGGGAACATCCTGGGCAAGATGTCCGACCGTCACTGGATCCGCAATTCTCGCCCGATTGCGCTGCTGCTCAAGTACTTCGCGCGCGCGCACATTTGGGTGTACCGCCGAACCAACGGCAGGATCGGCGCGAAACTGCTGAGGTTCCCGGCGGCGCTGCTGACGACGACCGGACGCAGGTCGAACGAGCCGCGGACCACCGCAACGCTCTACCTGCGCGACGGAGAACGGGTGATCTTGCCCGCCTCCTTCGGCGGGCGCGACGAGGATCCGCTGTGGTATCTGAACCTTCAGGAGAATCCCGAGGTGCGGGTGCAGATCCGTGCCCAGCGCCTGGAATTGATCGCGCGCGACGCGACCGACGCCGAGCGCGAACGTTATTGGCCGCCCCTGATGCGGATGTACCCGCCGTACCGCAGGTACCGCGAAGCCGCCGACCGGGTCATCCCGCTCGTCGTGTGCGAACCCCCTCGGCGAACGTGCACTGACGGCGAGAAATCGACGAAATCATCGCCGTGAGTGCACGTTCGGCGCCGCGCTAGGCGCCGTAGACCGGAACCGGCGGGCGCGCCTTGGCGAGCAGGTCGGCGACGACGCGCCCCAGCTCCGCTGGATCCCACCGCGCCCCCTTGTCGATCTCGGGCCCGTGCGCCCAGCCCTCGGCGACACGGATCTTGCCGCCCTCGACCTCGAACACCTTGCCGGTCACGCCGCGCGATTCGGCGCTGCCCAGCCAAACCACCAGGGGGGAAACGTTTTCCGGGGCCATCGCATCGAAGTCCTGGTCCTGGGTGGACATCATCTCGGCGAACACGGTCTCGGTCATGCGGGTGCGGGCCGACGGCGCGATGGCGTTGACGGTGACGCCGTAGCGACCCATTTCCGCCGCGCCGACGAGCGTCATCGCCGCGATGCCTGCCTTGGCGGCGCTGTAGTTGCCCTGACCGACGCTGCCCTGCAGGCCGGCACCCGAACTGGTGTTGATGATCCGAGCGTCAACGGTTTTGCGCTCTTTGGACAGCCCGCGCCAATATGACGCGGCGTGCCGCATCGTGGCGAAGTGGCCCTTGAGGTGCACAGCGACGACGGCGTCGAACTCGTCCTCGCTGGTGTTGGCCATCATCCTGTCGCGCACGATGCCGGCGTTGTTCACCAAAACGTCCAGGCCGCCGAAGGTTTCGACCGCGGTCCGGATCAGGCCGGCCGCCTGGTCCCAGTCGGCGACGTTGGAACCATCGGCGACGGCCTCGCCACCGGCGGCGGTGATCTCGTCGACCACACCCTGGGCCGCGCTGCCGCCGCCCGCCGGCGAACCGTCGAGGCCCACCCCGATGTCGTTGACCACCACCCGCGCACCCTCGGCGGCGAAGGCCAGCGCATGCGCGCGACCGATACCTCCGCCCGCTCCGGTGACGATGACGACGCGGCCGTCAACCACTCCCATAGTTGTTGTCTCCTCTACTTGACCGCGCTCGCGGTGGTGGTGGACAGGTAGTGCGGCGGCTCGCCGCCGCCGTGCACCTCCAACGAGGCCCCGCTGATGTAGGAGGCCGCGTCCGAGGCCAAAAACGCTGCGGCCCAACCGACATCATCGGGCTTGGCCAGCCGGCCCAACGGCACGTTCTTCGAGATCGCGGCGATCGATTCGGCGTCACCGTAGAACAGTTCCGACTGCTCGGTCTCCACCATGCCGACCACACAGGCGTTCACCCGGACCTTCGGCCCCCATTCGACCGCCAGGGTCTGGGTGAGGCTTTCCAGGCCCGCCTTGGCCGCACCGTAGGCGCCGGTGCCGGGCGAGGGCCGCCGGCCGGACAGGCTGCAGATGTTGACGATCGACCCGCCGCGCGGCTGGCCTTGCATCTTGTCGTTGGCGTGCTGCGAAACCGAGAGCGCCCCAATCAGATTGAGTTCGATGATCTTGCGGTTGAACTTGGCGCTGGACTCCGCGGTCAGCACGTAGGGCGATCCCCCGGCGTTGTTGACCACGACGTCGAGGCCGCCGTGCCGCTCCGCGACGGAGTCGATCAATTCCTTGACCGCGTCGTCATCGCGGACGTCGCAGGAGTGGAACTCATACGGCAGCCCCTCGACCGGCCGTCGCGCGCAGGTGACGACGGTGGCACCCTGGGCGGCGAAAACCGCGCTGATGCCGGCGCCCACCCCGCGAACGCCGCCGGTGACCAGAACCACCCGCCCGGCCAGCCCCAAGTTCATGACTTCTTCAAATGGGGGGCATGCTTCGGCGCGAGTCACTGTGCTAGCGTACCAAGCAAGTGCTTGCTTAGGTAGTTACCCCCACAAGGAAGTGGCACCGTGCCCATCACATCCAAAACCACCGAACCGGGCATCGTCGCGGTCACCGTCGACTTCCCGCCCGTCAACGCCATCCCATCGCGCGGCTGGTTCGAGCTGGCCGACACCATCACTGCGGCCGGCCACGACCCGCAAACCCACGTCGTCATCCTGCGGGCCGAGGGCCGCGGCTTCAACGCCGGGGTCGACATCAAGGAGATGCAGCGCACCGAGGGATTCACCGCGCTGATCGACGCCAACCGCGGCTGCTTCGCCGCGTTCCGCGCGGTCTATGAGTGCGCGGTGCCCGTCGTCGCGGCCGTGAACGGATTCTGCGTCGGCGGCGGCATCGGCCTGGTCGGCAACTCCGACGTCATCGTCGCCTCCGAGGATGCCACCTTCGGGCTGCCGGAGGTGGAACGCGGCGCCCTCGGCGCGGCCACCCATCTGTCCCGGCTGGTGCCCCAGCACCTGATGCGGCGGCTGTTCTTCACCGCCGCCACCGTCGACGCCGCCACCCTGCACCACTTCGGTTCGGTGCATGAGGTGGTGCCGCGGGACCAGCTGGACGAGGCCGCATTGCGGGTCGCGCGGGACATCGCCGCCAAGGACACCCGGGTCATCCGGGCGGCCAAGGAGGCGCTGAACCTGATCGACGTGCAACGGGTCAACTCGAGTTACCGCATGGAACAAGGCTTTACGTTCGAACTCAACCTGGCCGGCGTGGCCGACGAGCACCGCGACGCGTTCGCCGGTACGACGAAGGGCAAGGACGCGTGAGCGACAAGAGAACCACTCTCGACGAGGCCGTCGCGCAGGTGCGCAGCGGCATGACCATCGGCATCGGCGGCTGGGGATCGCGGCGCAAGCCAATGGCATTCGTGCGCGCCCTGCTGCGCACCGATGTCACCGACCTGACCGTCGTCACCTACGGCGGACCCGACCTGGGGCTGCTGTGCTCGGCCGGCAAGGTGAAGCGCGTCTACTACGGCTTCGTCTCGCTGGACTCCCCGCCGTTCTACGACCCGTGGTTCGCCAAGGCCCGGGCCGCCGGGGCGATCGAGGCCCGCGAAATGGACGAGGGCATGCTGCGCTGCGGGCTGCAGGCCGCCGCACAACGACTGCCGTTCCTGCCGATCCGGGCCGGGCTGGGCAGTTCGGTGCCCGACTTCTGGGAGGGCGAGTTGCAGACCGTCACCAGCCCGTATCCGGCGCCCGGCGGCGGCCACGAGACGCTGATCGCCATGCCGGCGCTGCGCCTGGACGCCGCCTTCGTGCACCTCAACCTCGGCGACGCCCAGGGCAACGCCGCCTACACCGGCATCGACCCGTACTTCGACGACCTGTTCCTGATGGCCGCCGATAAGCGCCACCTGTCGGTGGAGCGCGTCGTATCCACCGAGGAGCTGGTCAAGGCGGTGCCACCGCAGGCCCTGCTGGTCAACCGGATGATGGTCGACAGCGTCGTGGAGGCGCCCAACGGGGCCCACTTCACCACCGCCGCACCGGATTACCGGCGCGACGAGAAATTCCAGCGGCACTACGCCGAGGCGGCCTCGACCGACGAGGGCTGGCAGAAGTTCACCCAGACCTACCTGTCGGGCAGCGAGGACGACTACCAGGCGGCGGTCCGCGCATTCGCAGAGGAGGCGTCCAAGTGAGCAGCACCCGCGCCGAGGTGTGCGCAGTGGCCTGCGCCGAATTGTTCAGGGACGCAGGCGAGATCATGGTCAGCCCGATGACCAACATGGCCTCGGTCGGGGCGCGGCTGGCCCGATTGACGTTCTCCCCCGACATCTTGCTGACCGACGGCGAGGCCCAGCTGCTGGCCGACACCCCGGCGCTCGGTGCGACCGGAGCCGTGGAGGGTTGGATGCCGTTCGGCCGGGTGTTCGAGACGCTGGCCTGGGGCCGCCGCCACGTGGTGATGGGCGCCAATCAGGTTGACCGGTTTGGCAATCAGAACATCTCGGCGTTCGGCCCGTTGCAGCAGCCCAAACGTCAGATGTTCGGCGTCCGCGGCGCCCCCGGCAATGCCATCAACCACGCGACCAGCTATTGGGTGGGTAACCACTCCAAGCGCGTGTTCAGCGAGAAGGTGGACGTGGTCTGCGGGATCGGCTGGGACAACGTCGATTCCGGCAATCCGGCATTCCGCTTCGCCAACACGTACCGGGTGGTGTCGAACCTCGGCGTGTTCGACTTCGGCGGGCCCGACCGGACTATGCGGGCGCTGAGCCTGCATCCCGGGGTCGCGCCGGAGGAGGTCCGCGAAGCTACCTCGTTCGAGATTCATGGGCTCGAGGACGCCGAGGAGACCCGGCTGCCCACCGAGGACGAACTGCGCCTCATCCGCGAAACGATCGACCCGAAGTCGTTGCGCGACCGAGAGATACGCTGATGCCCAGATTGCGCACGCCGCTGACCGAGCTGGTCGGTGTCGAGCACCCGGTGGTGCAAACCGGGATGGGCTGGGTGGCCGGGGCGCGCCTGGTTTCGGCCACCGCGAACGCGGGCGGGCTGGGCATTTTGGCGTCGGCCACCATGACGCTGGACGAATTGGCGACGGCCATCGCCAAGGTCAAGGCCGCCACGGACAAGCCGTTCGGCGTGAACATCCGCGCCGACGCAGCCGACGCCGGCGATCGGGTCGATCTGATGATCCGGGAAGGCGTCAAGGTGGCGTCCTTTGCCCTGGCGCCCAAGCAGGAGCTCATCGCCCGGCTCAAAGAGGCCGGCGCGGTGGTGATTCCGTCGATCGGCGCGGCCAAGCACGCCCGCAAGGTCGCCGGGTGGGGCGCCGACGCGATGATCGTGCAGGGCGGCGAGGGTGGCGGGCACACGGGCCCGGTCGCCACGACGCTGCTGCTGCCCTCGGTGCTGGACGCCGTGCGGGGCACCGGCATCCCCGTCATCGCCGCGGGCGGATTCTTCGACGGGCGCGGCCTGGCGGCCGCCCTGAGTTACGGCGCCGCCGGCGTCGCGATGGGCACGCGCTTCCTGCTGACCTCGGATTCGACCGTGCCCGACGCGGTCAAGCGGCGCTACCTGGAATCGGCGCTGGACGGCACCGTCGTCACCACCCGCGTCGACGGCATGCCGCACCGGGTGCTGCGCACCGGCCTGGTCGAGAAGCTGGAAAACGGGTCGCCGGTACGGGGTCTGACCGCCGCGGTGCGCAACGCGGCCAAGTTCAAGCACATGTCACGGATGACCTGGCGGTCGATGATCAGCGACGGCATGGCGATGCGGCACGGCAAGGAGATGACCTGGTCGCAGGTCGTCATGGCGGCCAACACCCCGATGCTGTTGAAAGCCGGTCTGGTGGATGGCAATACGGACGCCGGGGTGCTGGCCTCCGGGCAGGTGGCCGGCATTCTCGAGGACCTGCCGTCGTGCGCCGAGCTGATCGATTCGATCGTGCGTGACGCCATTGAGCACCTGCGGGCAGCCTCGTCCTTTATCGAGGACTGACAGCTCCGCCGAGTGTGAATTCTGCGACGCGGCACGCCGATGGGGCGTCGCGGAATTCACTATCGGCGGTCAGGGACGCCAGCCGGCGGCGGTCAGCGCTGAGCCCACCCGGTGGGTCAGGGTGCCCTGGCGGTACCTGAGCATGTCGCCGCTCACCCGGATGATCGTCCAGCCGTTCTCAGAGAGTTCGGCGTGGCGATCGATGTCGCGGTTGCGTTGCATCGGGTCCGTCCAATGCTGCGCGCCGTCGTACTCCACTCCGACAAGGAACTCCTCCCAACCGATGTCGATGCGTGCAATGAGATAGCCGCCGGGAACGACAACAGGGATCTGGGTACGAGGAACAGGAAATCCTGCGTCTAGGAGCACCAAGCGAGTTCGCGTCTCCTGTGGGGACTCCGAGCCTCCGTCGACAAGCGGCAGTATCCGTCGCAACCGAACCACACCGCGCGCACCGGTTTTCTCGGCGGCGATGGCCTCGACATCACTGGCTTTCACGTCGGTTGCGTTCATGAGCGCGTCGAGCCGCTGAACGGCCTGCAGCCGTGGGATGGTGCGCCGCCCGATATCGAATGCGGTTCGAGCCGGCGTGGTTACCGCAACGTCGCTGACCGTGAGCACTTCGTGCGGGCTCAAGGTATCCGTGTGGACCGTGATCCCGCGCGGAGGCCGTCGGTTGTCGTGCACGAGTTCGGCGTCGAGTACCGGGCTTACCCACTTCGTTCCCAGCAACGCCGCCGCCGAATTGCCCGCGACGACTGCCTTGCGTCGCGACCACAGCCACGCCGCATATGCACGCTGGGCGGCGGTCAGCTCGATGCCGGCCGGCGCGTACACGCCGGGATAGATGGGTTCGTGCAGGGCACGCATCGCCCGCTCCGGCAGGGCCTTCGCTGCCAACGTCTCCGAGCCCAAGAATGGCCACGGGTGTTCTTTCATGGGCGAATGCTGGCACCACCCACCGACGCCTCCGCCGAGTGTGAATTCTGCGACGCGACACGCCGAGCAAGCGTCGGCTGGTTCACACTCGGCGCAAGAGGCTACAGGCGCTCGATGATGGTGACGTTGGCGGTGCCCCCGCCTTCGCACATCGTCTGCAAGCCGTAGCGGCCGCCGATGCGCTCGAGCTCGTTGAGCATGGTGGTGAACAGCTTGGCACCGGTGGCGCCCAGCGGGTGCCCGAGCGCGATCGCGCCGCCGTTGGGGTTGACCTTCTCCGGGTCCGCCTTGACCTCCTTGAGCCACGCCAAGACCACCGGCGCGAACGCCTCGTTGATCTCGACGGTGTCGATGTCATCGATCGACAGCCCGGTCTTGTCCAGCGCGTAGCGGGTCGCCGGAATCGGCCCGGTCAGCATGAACACCGGGTCGGCGGCGCGGGCACTGATGTGGTGGATGCGGGCCCGTGGCTTGAGCCCATGCTCCTTGACGGCCCGCTCGGACGCCAGTAGCACGGCGCTGGCCCCGTCGGAGATCTGGCTGGCCATCGCCGCCGTCAGCCGGCCGCCCTCGACCAGCGGCTTGAGGCCGGCCATCTTCTCCAGCGACGACTCGCGCGGGCCCTCGTCGACCCGGAACGGGCCGGATTCGGTTTCGACGGTGATGATTTCGTTGTCGAAGTGGCCGCCACGGATCGCCGCGAAGGCTCGCTCGTGACTGGTCAGCGCGTAGCGCTCCATCTCTTCGCGCGACAGGTTCCACTTCTCGGCGATCAGCTCCGAACCGCGGAACTGCGAGATCTCCTGATCGCCGTAGCGGTGCAGCCACTGCTTGGACTCGTTGGTCGGCGAGGTGAAGCCGAACTGTTCGCCCACGGTCATGGCCGACGAGATCGGGATCTGGCTCATGTTCTGCACGCCCCCGGCGACGATGAGGTCGGCGGTGCCGGACAGAATCGCCTGTGCGCCAAAGGAAATGGCCTGCTGGCTGGATCCGCATTGCCGGTCGACGGTGACGCCGGGCACCTCTTCGGGGTAGCCGGCAGCCAGCCACGAGAGCCGCGCGATGTTGCCCGCCTGGGCGCCGATCGCATCGACGCAGCCGGCGATCACGTCGTCGACGGCGGCGGGGTCGACGTCGACCCGGTCGAGAAGTCCGCGCCATCCCAGGGCACCCAGGTCGACCGGATGCACCCCGGCCAGCGATCCGCCGCGCTTGCCGACCGCGGTACGCACCGCGTCGATGACGTAGGCCTCAGCCATTGTGTCGCTCCTCCTCATCGCTTCGCTCTGCATCGTCGCCGACACGAGCCATGTTCAGATTCCTTCTTTGGTGATCCCGCCAAGAACGATGGCGAGGTATTGCTGACCCACCTGCTGCGCGGTGAGCGGACCGCCGGGCTGATACCAGCGCACCGACACCCACGTCGTGTCACGGATGAAACGGTAGACGAGGTCGACGTCGAGGTCGGGCCGGAAGTAGCCCTCGTCGACGCCCTGATGGAGCAGCTCGAGCCACATCTTGCGCTGCTGCCGGTTCATGTCCTCGATGTAGGAGAACCGGGGTTGCGACAGCAGCCGCTGGGCCTCGTCCTGGTAGATGACGACCTGCGCGTGCCGGTGCTCGATCGCCTCGAACGACGCCATGAACAGCCCCTTGAGCCGCTCCAGGGGGTTGGCCTCGCCGTCGACGATTTCGCGGTAACGGGTGAACAACCAGTCCAAGAAGCTGCGCAACAGCTCGTCGACCATCTCCTCTTTGGACGAGAAGTGGTGATAGAGACTGCCGGACAGGATGCCGGCACTGTCGGCGATGTCGCGCACGGTGGTGGCGCGCAGGCCACGCTCGGCGAACATGGTCGCGGCAAGCTCCAGCAACTCGTCTCGCCGGCTGTTGGCCTGACCGGTCACTCGGTCCACTCGACCAGAGTATCAACCAAGCGCTTGCTTGGCTAGCGGGCGGCGCTCACGGGTGCTGACTGGATACCGAGATGACCTCGCCGGTCAGGTAGCTCGAGTAGTCGCTGGCGAGGAAGGCGATGGTGGCCGCGACCTCCCACGGCTCGGCGGCCCGGCCGAAGGCTTCGCCGGCCGAGAGCCGATCGAGTAACTCCGACGAGGACGTCTTCTCGAGGAACTTGTGCCGCGCGATGCTCGGCGACACCGCGTTGATCCGTACCCCATACTCGGCGGCTTCGATTGCGCTGCACCGGGTTAGGGCCATCACGCCGGCCTTGGCGGCCGCGTAGTGCGACTGCGAGTGCTGGGCCCGCCAGCCCAGGACGCTGGCGTTGTTGACGATGACGCCGCCGTGTGGTGCCTCGCGGAAGTAGCGCAGCGCCGCGCGCGTGGCACGCAGCACCGACGTCAGCGTCACGTTGAGGACGCGATCCCATTCCTCGTCGGTCATGTCGACGACCGGCGTCTGTCCGCCGAGCCCGGCGTTGTTGACCAGCACGTCGATCCGGCCCATCCGGGCGGTGGTCGAAGCGATGAGGGCGTCGACTTGAGCGGTCGAGGTCACGTCGCAGACCACGTGCTCGACGCGGCCCTGGCCCAGCGCGGACAGCTCCTCGGCCGTCTCGCCCAGGCGCCGTTCGTGGTGGTCGGAGATCAGCACGTCGGCCCCCTCGGCCAGCGCCCGCCGCGCAGTCGCCGCGCCGATCCCGGTGCCGGCGGCGGCGGTCACGACCACCACCTTGCCCTGCAGAAGTCCGTGTCCGGCAATCTCTTTGGGAGCTTCGGACAGACTCATCCCTTGACCTCTCGGGGTAGGCCGAGCACCCGCTCGGCAATGATGTTGCGCTGGATCTCGTTGGACCCGCCATAGATGGTGTCGGCGCGGGTGAACAGGAACAGCCGCTGCCACTCGTCGAACTCGCCGTCGGCCAGGGTCAGGCCCGGTTTGCCGACGACGTCCATCGCCAGCTCGCCCAGATCGCGATGCCAGTTGGCCCACAACAGCTTCGACACGTTGTCCTGCCCCGGCTGCTCGACGTCCATGGTGGCCAGCGCGTACGAACGCATGGCCCGCAACCCGGTCCACGCCCGCGTCAGCCGCTCGCGGATGAACGGATCGTCGGCCGCGCCGGTGCGCTGCGCGAGCTCGGCCAGGTTGGAAAGCTCACGGGCGTAACGGATTTGTTGCCCGAGCGTCGACACGCCCCGCTCGAAGGTCAGCGTGCCCATGGCGACCCGCCAGCCGTCACCGGGCTCGCCGACCACCAGGTTCGCGTCGGTGCGGGCGTCGTCGAAGAACACCTCGTTGAATTCCGAGTCACCGGTCAGCTGGATGATCGGCCGCACTTGAACGCCCGGCTGGTCCAGCGGCACCAGCAGATACGACAGCCCCGCGTGCCGCTTGGAGCCCTTTTCGGTGCGCGCGACCACAAAGCACCATTGCGCCCAGTGCGCCAACGACGTCCACACCTTCTGGCCGTTGATCACCCAGTGGTCGCCGTCGAGTTCGGCGGTGGTCGCCACGTTGGCCAGGTCGCTGCCGGCGCCCGGCTCCGAATAACCCTGGCACCACAGCTCGGTGACATCCAGAATCCGCGGCAGGAAACGCTGCTGCTGCTCGGGCGTCCCGAACGCGATCAGCGTCGGCCCCAGCAGCTCCTCGCCGAAGTGATTGACCTTGTCCGGGGCGTCGGCGCGGGCGTACTCCTCGTAGAACGCCACCCGGTGCGCGGTGGAAAGACCGCGGCCGCCGTGCTCGACCGGCCAGCCCAGGCAGGTGAGTCCGGCCTTGGCGAGATGTTGGTTCCAGGCCCGGCGTTCCTCGAATGCCTCGTGCTCACGGCCGGGACCACCAAGGCCCTTGAGGGCTGCGAATTCGCCGACCAGATTGTCGGCGAGCCAAGAGCGGACCTCGGCCCGGAACTCCTCGACGTCCTGCATGCCTTGTAGGCTAACCTACCAAGCACTTGCTTTGTAGCTCGGTCACGAGGCATGCCATGTGGCGGCATGAGGAGGAACCGAGCGATCGCACTCAGAGCATTCGAGGAGCGTCGCCGATGACCACCGATCCCCGCACCGTGCCCGCGGCGCTGGATCGTTTCGCGGGCCGACTCCCCGATCACGACGCCCTGATCACCGAGGAACGATCCTTCACCGCCGCCGCCTTGCGCGACGAGGTACACCGGGCGGCGGCAGCACTGATCGCGCTGGGTGTGCAGGCCGGCGACCGGGTGGCGATCTGGTCCCCCAACACCTGGCATTGGGTGGTGGCCTGCCTGGCCATCCACCACGCCGGCGCCGCCATGGTTCCGCTGAACACCCGCTACACGGCCGCGGAGGCCGGTGACATCCTGGCCCGGGTCGAGGCGCCGGTGTTGTTCGGCATGGGCGAGTTCCTGGGCAACGACCGCGTCGCCGATCTGGATCGGGCGGCGCTGCCCGCGTTGCGGCACATCGTGCGGATACCGATCGACGCCCCAGATGGCACCTGGGACGAGTTCGTCGCCGGCGGCACCGACCTCGACGCGGTCGCCGCCCGGGCCGCGGCGGTCACGCCCGACGACGTCAGCGACATCCTGTTCACCTCGGGCACCACCGGCCGCAGCAAAGGCGTGCTGTGCGCGCACCGGCAGTCGCTGTCGGCCTCGGCGTCGTGGGCGGCCAACGGCAAGATCACCGCCGACGACCGCTACCTGTGCATCAACCCGTTCTTTCACAACTTCGGCTACAAGGCCGGCATCCTGGCCTGTCTGCAGACCGGCGCGACGCTGATCCCCCACCTCACCTTCGACCCGCTGCGCGCGCTGCAGGCGATCGAGCAACACCGCATCACCGTATTGCCCGGTCCGCCAACGATTTACCAGACCTTGCTGGATCATCCGGCTCGCGACGATTACGACCTGAGCTCGCTGCGCTTCGCGGTGACCGGGGCGGCCACCGTGCCGGTCGTGTTGGTCGAGCGCATGCAGTCCGAACTCGACATCGACATCGTGCTGACCGCCTACGGGCTCACCGAGGCCAACGGCATGGGCACCATGTGCCGCGCCGACGACGACGCCGTCACCGTCGCCACCACCTGCGGGCGCCCGTTCGCCGACTTCGAATTGCGCATCGACCCCGGGGAATCCGGCGAATCGGGAGAGGTGCTGCTGCGCGGGCCCAACGTGATGCTGGGCTACCTCGACGACCCGCGGGCCACCGCGGCCGCCATCGACGCCGACGGTTGGCTGCACACCGGTGACATCGGCGTGCTCGACGCGGCCGGCAACCTGCGCATCACCGACCGGCTCAAAGACATGTACATCTGCGGAGGATTCAACGTGTACCCCGCCGAGATCGAGCAGGTGCTGGCCCGCCTCGACGGTGTGGCCGACGCCGCGGTGATCGGGGTTCCCGACGAGCGGCTCGGCGAAGTGGGCCGGGCGTTCCTGGTCACCCGGCCCGGCGCGCAACTCGACGAACAATCTGTGATCGCTTACACCCGTGAGCATTTGGCGAACTTCAAGGCGCCGAGGTCGGTGCGGTTCGTCGACGCGTTGCCGCGCAATGCGGGCGGCAAGGTGGTCAAACCACAACTGCGAGAGCTGGACTGATGGATCTGGATCTAGACGACGACACCTTGGCCTTCCAGGCCGAGGTCCGGGAATTCTTGTCGGCCAACGCCGAGTCGATCCCGACGAAGTCATACGACAACGCCGAAGGCTTTGACCAGCACCGGCGTTGGGACCGGGTGCTGTTCGACGCCGGGCTTTCGGTGATCACCTGGCCGAAGCGCTACGGCGGCCGCGACGCGCCGCTGCTGCACTGGGTGGTGTTCGAAGAGGAGTACTTCCGCGCCGGGGCGCCGGGCCGGGCCAGCGCCAACGGCACCTCGATGCTGGCGCCGACCCTGTTCGCGCACGGCACCGAAGAGCAACAGGCCCGGATCCTGCCGAAAATGGCCAGCGGCGAAGAGATCTGGGCGCAGGCGTGGTCGGAGCCCGAGTCCGGCAGCGACCTGGCGTCGCTGCGGTCCACCGCCACACAGACCGACGGCGGCTGGCTGCTCAACGGGCAGAAGATCTGGAGCTCGCGGGCGCCGTTCGCCGAGCGGGGATTCGGGCTGTTCCGGTCCGACCCCGGCGCCGAGCGCCACAACGGGCTGACCTACTTCATGTTCGACCTGAAGGCCAAGGGCATCACGGTGCGGCCGATCGTCCAACTCGGCGGCGACACCGGATTCGGCGAGATCTTCCTCGACGACGTCTTCGTTCCCGACGAGGACGTGATCGGCACCCCGCACGAGGGCTGGCGGGCGGCCATGAGCACGTCGAGCAACGAACGCGGCATGTCGCTGCGCAGCCCGGCCCGCTTCCTGGCGACGGCGGAACGGTTGGTGCAGCTGTGGAAGGACAGCGGCGCGCCGGCCGCGTTCGCCGACCGGGTCGCCGACGGCTGGATCAAGGCGCAGGCCTACCGGCTGCAGACCTTCGGCACGGTGACCAGGCTGGCCCTCGGCGGCGAGCTGGGCGCCGAATCGTCGGTGACCAAAGTGTTCTGGTCCGACCTCGACGTCGAACTGCACCAGACCGCGCTCGACCTCCTCGCCGCGGACGGGGAACTCGCCGGCCCGTGGACCGAAGGCCTGCTGTTCGCGCTGGGCGGTCCGATCTACGCCGGCACCAACGAAATTCAGCGCAACATCATCTCCGAGCGGTTGCTGGGCCTGCCGCGCGAGAAGTCCGGAGGCAAGAAGTGAAATTTGCGCTAGACGAACAGCAGCGTGACTTCGCCGCCAGCATCGATGCCGCGCTCGGCGCCGCGGACCTGCCCGGCGCCGTGCGCGCGTGGGCCGCGGGCGACACCGCGCCGGGCCGCAAGGTGTGGGAACAGCTGGCAAACCTGGGCGTCACGGCCCTGGCCGTGCCGGAGAAATTCGACGGCATCGAGGCAGAGCCGATCGACCTGGTCGTCGCCCTCGAGCGCCTCGGGCACTGGTGCGTGCCCGGCCCGGTGGTCGAATCCATCGCTGTGGCACCGATATTGCTCGCCTCCGACGACCACGCCGAGCGGTGTGCCGGGCTCGCGTCCGGCGAACTCATCGCCACGGTCGCGCTGCCGCCGCGGGTACCGCGGGCCGTTGACGCCGACGCGGCCGGCCTGGTGCTGCTGGCCGGCTTAAACGAGACTGACGGGGTCACCGAAGCCACCGCGGGTGACGAGCACGAGTCCGTCGACCCCAGCCGCCGGTTGTACGACGTGACCCCGACCGGCTCGACGTGGCGGGCGGACACCAAGCGCGCCTTCGAGTTCGGCGCGCTGGCCACCGCGGCGCAACTGGTCGGCGCCGCCGAGGCGCTGCGCGACGCCGCCGTCGACTACGCCAAGCAACGCACCCAGTTCGGCCGGGTGATCGGCTCGTATCAGGCGATCAAACACAAGCTCGCCGATGTGCACATCGCCATCGAGCTGGCCCGGCCGCTGGTGCACGGCGCGGCGTTGACGCTGGACCCGCGCGACGTGAGCGCGGCCAAGGCGGCGGCGTCCGAGGCCGGACTGCTGGCGGCGCGCTCGGCGCTGCAGACCCACGGCGCGATCGGCTTCACCCAGGAACACGACCTGTCGCTGTTGCTGCTGCGGGTGCAGGCCTTGCGGTCCGCGTGGGGGACGCCGGAGGAACATCGGCGGCGAGTGCTGGAGGCGCTATGACTGAAGAACGCGAGCTGCTCCGTGAGACCGTTGCCGCCCTGGTGGCCAAGCACGCCGGCCCGGCCGCGGTGCGCGCCGCCATGGAATCCGACCGCGGCTACGACGAATCGCTCTGGCAGCTGCTGTGCGAGCAGGTCGGCGCCGCGGCCCTGGTGATCCCCGAGGAGCTGGGCGGCGCCGGCGGCGAATTGGCGGACGCCGCAGCGGTTTTGCAGGAACTGGGCCGCGCCCTGGTGCCCTCCCCGCTGCTGGGCACCACGCTCGCCGAACTGGCGCTGCTCAGCGCGCCCGAGCCGGACGCCGCGACGCTGGAGCGCCTGGCCGAGGGCGCCGCGATCGGCGCGCTGGCGCTCGATCCCGACTACGTGGTCAACGGCGACGTCGCCGACGTCGTGGTCGCCGTCGAGGACGGCCGGCTGAGCAGGTGGACCCGGTTCAGCGCGCAGGCCGTCACCACCATGGACCCGACCCGACGCCTGGCGCGGGTGCAACCGGAGGAGACCGAGGCGATCGGGACGGACCCGGGCCTGGCGGACACGGCGGCCATCCTGCTGGCCGCCGAGCAGATCGGCGCCGCCGAACGCTGTCTGGAGCTGACCGTCGAATACGCCAAGGACCGAGTGCAATTCGGCCGGCCCATCGGCAGCTTTCAGGCGCTCAAGCATCGGATGGCCGATCTGTATGTCACCGTCGCCGCGGCGAAGGCCGTCGTGTCCGACGCGTGTGACGACCCCACTCCCACCAACGCCGCCGCCGCCCGGCTGGCCGCCACCGAGGCGCTGAACACCGTGGCCGCCGAAGGCATCCAGCTGCACGGCGGCATCGCGATCACCTGGGAACACGACATGCACCTGTACTTCAAACGCGCCCACGGCAGCGCGCACCTGCTGGATTCGCCCCGACAGTTGCTTAACCGCCTGGAATCCGAGGTACTCCAGACGCCGTGACCGACCGTGTCTCGCTGCGCGCGGGCATCCCACCGTTCTATGTGATGGATGTCTGGCTGGCGGCCGCCGAACGCCAGCGCAGCCACGGCGATCTGGTCAACCTGTCGGCGGGCCAGCCCAGCGTGGGCGCGCCCGAGCCGGTGCGGGCGGCTGCCGCGGCGGCGGTGCACTCCAACGAGCTGGGTTATTCGGTGTCGCTGGGCATTCCCGAGCTGCGCGCCGCGATCGCCGCGGACTACCGGCGCCAGCACGGGCTCGACGTCGAACCCGACGCCGTGGTGATCACCACGGGCTCCTCGGGCGGATTTCTACTCACCTTCCTGGCCTGCTTCGACGTCGGCGACCGGGTGGCGCTGGCCAGCCCCGGTTACCCGTGCTACCGAAACATCTTGTCGGCGCTGGGATGCGAGGTGGTGGAGATCCCCTGCGGGCCGCAGACCCGCTTCCAGCCCACCGCGCGGATGCTCGCCGAACTCGACCCGCCGGTGCAGGGAGTCATCGTGGCGAGCCCCGCCAACCCCACCGGAACGGTCATCGCCCCGGACGAGCTGGCCGCGATCGCCGCCTGGTGCGATGCGTCCGGAGCGCGGCTGATCAGCGACGAGGTCTACCACGGGCTGGTCTACGAGGGCGCGCCGCAGACCAGCTGCGCGTGGCAGACATCGCGAAATGCCGTGGTGGTCAACAGCTTTTCGAAGTACTACGCGATGACGGGCTGGCGGCTGGGCTGGCTGCTGGTGCCGGCCGAGTTACGCCGCGCGGTGGATTGCCTCACCGGGAACTTCACCATCTGCCCGCCCGTGCTCTCGCAGCTGGCCGCGGTGGCGGCCTTCACCCCGGAGGCCACCGCCGAAGCCGACGGCCACCTGCACCACTACGCCACCAACCGCTCGCTGCTGCTGGACGGGCTGCGCGGCATCGGCGTCGAGCGCCTGGCCCCCACCGACGGTGCCTTCTACGTTTACGCCGACGTCTCGGATTACACCGACAACTCGATGGAGTTCTGCTCAAAACTGTTGGGAGAGACCGGCATCGCCATCGCGCCCGGTATCGACTTCGATACCGCCCGCGGCAATTCGTTCGTCCGGATGTCCTTCGCCGGGCCCACCGCCGACATCGAGGAAGCGGTGCGACGGCTCGGCCCGTGGCTTTCGGCCCGCTAGCCGAGGACTAGGCGTCCAGCACCTGCCCGATGCGCGCCTCGAGCGCACCGCGCTCGCCGATCCCGGTCACGTCGATGCCGAATCGGTCACCGAGGACATCGACGACCGCCGCCGCGTCGTCGAGCCGGATTTTCTCGCTACCGTCGGCGCGGTGGATGGTCAGGTTGCGGCCGGCCAGGTTGTAGCGGGCGTCGACGGTCGTCACCGCGGCCATCAGCGCGGTCACGAAGTGCGACTCGGGGTGCGTGGAGACGTACCAGCTGCCCACCCTCAGATCGATCTGCGGAACGGTCTGGGTGCCGAACACGTACAGCGGTTTCCACTCGTCGCGGAGCAGGGCTTGCAGCACCAGGCCGTCGCCGCGATCGTTGAGCCGGTACGGCTCGTGCGTTGTCTGCTGGGCGTTTCCGGTCTCGAAGCGGATGGGGGACGTCAGCGTCTGACCACCGAACCCGACGTCCACCAGATAGGAACCCTGCGAGCCCGGGAACGTCACCGCCAACGCCGTGTGTGTCTGGGCACCCAGCGGCGCGTCGGGCGGCTGCATCCACACCACCCGCCCGGCCAGGCGGCGCACCCGGAAGCCGATCTCGGCCAGCACGTACCCCATCAGGCCGTTCTGCTCGTAGCAGTAACCGCCCCGGCGCCGGTACACCAGCTTGTCGGTGAGGGCTTCGGGGCTCAGGTCGTCGACCGGCACCCCCATCAGCGGATCGAGGTTCTCGAACGGGATCGACCCGGTGTGCGCGGTCATCAGATCCTGCAGCACCTCAAGATTCGGCTCGGCCGCGCCGCGGTAGTCGATGCGATCGAAGTACGCGCCCAGATCCAGCGTCATGGAACCATTCTGGGCCCCGCGCGGGGCTCTACGGCGGCCGGGTGTCCCGCGGCCGTAACGCCACGGCGGAAGAACACGCGAAAAGTCGCCGTGGCGTTACGCCCGCGGGACGCTCTAGAGCCAGGTGTCCTGGGTGGTGGTGGTGAGGAAGGCTTCCAGGTCATCGCGCCACTGCGCCGGCGTCGTCTTGTCCGGTTCGATGCCCGTGTATTCACCGCGATAGAACAGCAGCGGGCGCGGCTTGATCTTGGGCGCCTCCGAAAGCGATTGCACCGCACCGAACACCACGAAGTGGTCTCCCCCGTCGTGCGCGGAGGCCACCGTGCAGTCGATGTAGGCCAGCGACCCGTCGATGATCGGTGACCCGAGATCGGAAGGGTGCCAGTCGATGCCGGCGAATTTATCGGGTTCCTTGGAGCCGAACCTGGCCGAGACGTGCTTCTGGTGCTCGGTCAGCATGTTGACGCAAAACCGGCCGGAGGCCTCGATGGCCTTCCAGGACCGTGACACCTTGGTCGGGCAGAACAGCACCAGCGGCGGGTCCAGCGACAGCGCCGCGAACGACTGGCAGGCGAAGCCGACGGGGGCGTCGTCGTGCATCGTGGTGATGATGGTGATGCCGGTGCAGAACTGGCCCAGCACCTGCCGGAAGGTCCGCGGATCGATGGGCGCTGACATGGTCAGCCGCGCATGCCGACGGTGAAGTCGTGGCCCCACAGGCTGACCGCGGTGCTCTCCCGGGCGACCCAGTCGTTGTCTTCGACTTGCCTTCCCTCGCAACCGAATTCGATGTCGAACCCGCCGGGTGTCTTCATGTAGAACGACAGCATGAGGTCGTTGACGTGACGGCCGAGGGTGGCCGACATGGGCACCTTGCGGCGCAGCGCCCGGTCCAGGCACAGCCCCACGTCGTCGGCGTTCTCGACCTCCATCATCAGGTGCACGATCCCGCTGGGCGTCGGCAGTGGCAGGAAGGCGAGGCTGTGGTGGCGCGGGTTGCAGCCGAAGAAGCGCAACCAGGCCGGCGCCCCGTCGGCGGGCCGGCCCACCACCTGCGGCGGCATCCGCATCGAGTCGCGCAGCTTGAACCCGAGTACGTCACGGTAGAAGTGCAGCGCCTCGTCGTCGTCGCGGGTGGACAACACCACGTGTCCCAGGCCCTGCTCACCGGTGACGAACTTGTGCCCGTAGGGGCTGACCACGCGGCGGTGCTCGAGGGCGACGCCGTGGAAGACCTCCAGGCAGTTGCCCGACGGGTCGGAGAACCGGATCATCTCGACGACCCGGCGATCGGACAGTTGCGCGGCGGTGGCTTCCTTGTAGGGGACGCCCTCGACGTCGAGCCTGTCCCGGATCTCTTGAAGGCCTTCGGCGTTCGCGCACTCCCAGCCGGCCTCCATGAGGTGGTCGCGTTCGCCGGGCACGATGACCAGCCGGGCCGGGAAGTCGTCCATCCGCAGATACAGGGCGCCCTCGGTGTTGCCGCTGCCCTCGACCATGCCGAGAACCTTCAGGCCGTACTCACGCCAGGCCGCCATGTCGGTGGCCTCGATGCGCAGATAGCCCAGCGAACGGATGCTCATCTCGCACCTCCCAGGAAATCGATGGTGAGCTTGTTGAACTCGTCGAACTTCTCCACCTGCGCCCAGTGCCCACATTGCCCGAAAACGTGCAGCTGCGCACGCGCAATGGTCTTGAGCGCGACCAGCGCCCCATCCAGGGGGTTGACCCGGTCCTCGCGGCCCCAGATCAGCAGCACGGGCTGGCGCAGGCGGTGCACCTCGCGCCACATCATGCCGAGCTCGAAATCGGTGCCCGCGAACGACATTCCCATCGCGCGAGTCGCCGTCAGCGACTCCGGCGTGCTGGCCAGCGCGAACCGCTCGTCGATCAATTCGTCGGTGATCAGTTTCTGGTCGTAGACCATCACCCGCAGGAACGCCTCGAGGTTTTCCCGCGTGGGCTCGGCCGAGAACTTGCCCAGCCGCTTGACGCCCTCGGTGGGATCCGGGGCGAACAGGTTGATGCTCAGCCCGCCGGGCCCCATCAACACCAGGCGCCCGGCGTGGTCGGGGTAGTCCAGGGCGAACCGCACCGCGGTGCCCCCGCCCAACGAATTGCCCACCAGCGGAACGCGTCCCAGGCCAAGCTGGTCGAAGAGGCCCGCCAGGGCCCTGGCCGCGTAGTGATTGAACTGCCCGTGCTCGGCGCGCTTGTCGGAATGGCCGTAGCCGGGCTGATCGACGGCGAGCACGTGAAACCGCTCGGCGAGCACCGGGATGTTGCGCGACCAGTTCGTCCAGCTCGCCGCCCCCGGACCGCCGCCGTGCAACAACACGATCGTCTGATCGTTGCCGACACCCGCCTCGTGGTAGTGCAGCTTCAGCGGCCCGTCGACGTCCACCTCGGCGAAGCGGGAAGTCGATTCGAACGTCAGCGCTTCGACTGTGGTCATGGGTTAGACCATCGTGTCGCCGGGCGGCAACCCGAACTCGTTGTTCCCGAAGATCTGGTAGGCCCGCTCGGGGTCGTTGGCCGCGTGCACCCGGCCGGCGTGCGCGTCACGCCAGAACCGTTGCACGGGTTGGTCGTTGGCCAGGGCGGTAGCGCCGGACGCCTCGAACAACCGGTCGATGGAGGCGATGGCCCGGCCGGTGGCGCGCACCTGGTCGCGGCGGGCGCGGGCGCGCAGGTCGAACGGGATCTCCTTGCCGGCCGACAGCAGCGCGTACTCGTCGGCGACGTTGCCGCTCAGCTGCCGCCACGCGGCGTCGATGTCGCTGGCCGCCTCGGCGATGCGGACCTTGGCGAACGGGTCGTCCTTGGCCTTCTCGCCGGCGAACGCCGCACGCACCCGCTTGCCCTGGTGCTCGACGTGCGCGTCGTAGGCGCCGTAGGCCATGCCGACGATCGGCGCCGAGATGGTGGTGGGATGCATTGTGCCCCAAGGCATCTTGTAGACCGGGGCGGTGTTGGTCTCGTACCCGCCGGCGGTGCCGTCGTTCATCGCCTTGTAGGACAGGAACCGGTGCCGCGGCACGAAGACGTCCTTGACGACGACGGTGTTGCTGCCGGTGCCGCGCAGGCCGACGACGTGCCACACGTCGTCGATGCGGTACTCGCTGCGGGGGATCAAGAAACTGCCGAAGTCGACCGGGCGGCCGTCCTTGATCACCGGGCCACCCAGGAACGCCCACGTCGCGTGGTCACAGCCCGAGGACCAGTTCCACGCGCCGTTGACCAGGTAGCCGCCGTCGGTCACCACGCCCGCACCCATCGGGGCGTACGACGAGGAAACCCGGGTCTTGGGGTCCTCGCCCCAGACCTCCTCCTGGGCCTGCTGGTCGAACAACGCCAGATGCCAGTTGTGCACGCCGATGATGGAGCTCACCCAGCCGGTGGAGCCGCACGCGCTGGCCAGCCGCCGGACCGCCTCGTAGAACAGCGTCGGATCGCACTGCAGCCCGCCCCACTGTTCGGGCTGCAACAAAGTGAAGAAGCCCACGTCCTGCAGGTCCTGGACGGTCTCTTCGGGCAGCCGCCGCAGATCCTCCGTCGCCTGAGCGCGTTCCCGAATCCGCGGGAGCAGATCATCGATGCCAGCCAAAACCGACTGCGCATCACGCTGTTGAATGGACGTCACTTAAGTTTGCCTCCTGGGCCAGACTTACACAGCGGACTTACACCAGAGACTAGAACACGTTCCGATTTGTGTCGAGCAGGGTATTCCTGCGGCTGGTAGCGATACGAATCCACTTTTCTGTAACATGTTCTAGTTGCCCGTGGCGATCGCAAGAGCGGCGGAGCCGGTCGCAGCGGGTCGACACGTTTTGCGACGAAAGGAAGGCACGGGCCTTGACCGAGGCGGATCTGGACCAAGCAGCCGACGAGCCACTCGGTGACCACGTCCTTGAACTCAAGATCGCCGAGGTCATCGCCGAGACCGACGATGCGCGCTCTCTGGTGTTCGCGGTGCCCGACGACGAAGGGGATCCCGGCATCCCGCCCGAGCGGCTGCGGTACTCGCCGGGTCAGTTCCTGACGCTGCGCGTTCCCAGCGAGCGCACCGGGTCGGTGGCGCGCTGCTATTCGCTGTGCAGCTCGCCGTTCACCGACGACGCCCTGGCCGTCACGGTCAAACGAACCGCCGACGGCTACGCCTCCAACTGGCTGTGCGACAACGCGCGGGCGGGCATGCGGATCCACGTGCTGGCGCCGTCGGGCAACTTCGTGCCGAAAACGCTGGGCGACGATTTCCTGCTGATGGCCGCGGGCAGCGGGATCACCCCGATCATGTCGATCTGCAAGTCGGCGCTGGCCGACGGCGGCGGACAGGTGACGCTGCTCTACGCCAACCGCGACGAGGATTCGGTGATCTTCGGCGAGGCGCTGCGCGAGTTGTCCGCCAAGTACCCCGACCGGCTCACCATCGTGCACTGGCTGGAATCGCTGCAGGGCCTGCCCAGCGTCGCCGCGCTGGCCAAGCTGGCGGCCCCCTACACGGATCGGCCCGTCTACATCTGCGGCCCCGGCGCGTTCATGGATTCCGCCAAAGAAGCGCTGGAAACGCTGAAAGTCCCTGCGCCGCAAATACATATCGAAGTGTTCAAGTCGCTGGAATCTGATCCGTTCGCGGCGGTGAAGATCGAGGACACCCCCGAGGGCGACCAGCCGCCGGCCACCGCGGTGGTGGAGCTCGACGGCGAGACCCACACCGTGTCGTGGCCGCGCAACGCGAAATTGCTCGACGTGCTGCTGGCCAAGGGCCTCGACGCGCCGTTCTCCTGCCGCGAGGGACACTGCGGCGCGTGCGCCTGCACCCTGCGCGGCGGCAAGGTGAACATGGAGGTCAACGACGTGCTCGAGCAGCAGGACCTCGACGAGGGCCTCATCCTGGCCTGTCAATCCCACCCCGAATCTGATTCGGTAGAAGTGACCTACGACGAGTAGTCGCGGGGTTAGGTTCACCCTTGGCGTCAGCAAACGGGGAAGGGGAGCATCGATGATGCGGCTCGTATCGGGATTCGCGGTCGTCGCAACGCTGCCGATGTTGCTGCCCGTTGGGGTGTGCGCCGCGGCGAGCAACACCGCCACCACGCTGTTCCCGCTCGACGGACCCAACCAGCTGGAGACGCGGGTCGTCCTCAACTGCTTCAAATCCGACGGCCACTGCGACTTCACCGCCGGCGCGGACATGCTCACGCCCGACGGCGTGAGCGGCTTCCCGCCCGGCCTGTGGGCCCGCCAGACCACCGAGATCCGATCCTCAAATCGGCTGGCCTATCTCGACGCGCACGCCGACGGTCAGTACGAGCGGGTCCACAAGTCGATGGGTTCCGACGAGATCACCACGATCTACATGGGTGAGGGCCCGCCGGAGAAGTACCAGACGAACGGGCGCATCGACTCCACCGATTGGCAGACGGGACAACCCAAGACCGACAACAACGTCATCGCCTGCAGCCACATCCAGGTCGTCTACTCCGGGGTCAACATCACCTCCCCCAGCACCTGCGCGCAGACGACGTTCTCCTGATTTCTCAGTCCGGGTAGTCGCCGATCGCCAGGTCGTCGAGCAGGCTTGGGCCCGTCGGTTTCCATCCGAGTCGCCGGCGGGTCAGCGCGCTGGACGAGGGCTGGTCGGCGGCGAATATGGCGCCGAGCGGGCCGAAGGCCTCGGCCGGGGCGGATTCGACGGGCACACCGAGCCGGCGGCCGATCACCTCGGCGATCGCCCGCATCGGGTCTCCTTCGTCACCCACCGCGTGCAGTACCGACCCGGCGGGCGCCTGTTCGAGGGCGAGCCGGAACAGCGACGCCGCGTCGTCGCGGTGCACCGCGGGCCAGCGTTGCGCGCCGTCGCCCACGACGGCCGACACGCCGCGCTGCCGCGCAATCTGAATCAGAATGCCGGCGAAGCCGTAGCGCCCGCCGGCGTCGTGGACCGACCGCGGCAGCCGCACCACGGCCGATCGGACGCCTCGCTCGGCCAGGTCGATGACGGCTTGCCCGGTGCGGCCACGCCCGGCCATCGGCGCCTCGGCGTTGAACGGGTCGTCCTCGGTGCTGGCTCGACCGGCCACCGCGGGGGTGCCGCTCGCGACCACCAGCGGCTTGCCGGTGCCGGCCAGCACGTCTCCGAGCGCGGCGACCGCGCGGGCCTCGTCGCCGATCGCGTCCCCGATGGCGTCGCTCGCGGTGAAGTCGTGCGAGAACGCCAGGTAGGCGACGCCGTCGGCGTCGGCGGCGGCGTCGCGCAACACGTCGAGGTCGGCGATGTCGCCGCGCAGCGGCTCGGCGCCGAGTCCGCTGATGGTCGCCGCCGCGGCCTCCGAGCGGGCCAGGCCCACGACCTTGTGATCGGCGGCGATCAATTCCGAGACGACGGCCGAGCCGATTCCTCCGCTGGCGCCGGTGACGAATACACGCACGAGAAGCTCCTTCAGCTGATGCGACAATTGTCCCATCACCCTACACCCCTGATGGGACAATGGTCGCATCACTAGGGTGGGGCCATGGCTCGTTGGGAACCCGATGCGCGCGAGCGCCTGGTCGCCGCGGCACTCGACCTGTTCAACGAACGGGGCTACGACGAGACGACGGTCACGCAGATCGCCGAGCGCGCCGGGCTGACGAAAAGCACGTTCTTCCGGCACTTCCCGGACAAGCGGGACGTGCTGGCGGCCGGCCAGGACGCGATCGCGCAACTTCTGCGCGAGGGCATCGGCGCCGCGCCCGCCGACGCGACACCGCTGGCCGCCGTGTGCGCGGGCATGAGGTCGGCCGCGGCGGCGTTCACGTCGTTCAACCGGGATCTGGCGCCCAGGCTCAAGGCCGCGATCGCGGCCAGCACCGAACTTCAGGAACGCAACGCGCTCAAACAGATTGGGCTAGCGCGCGCGGTGGCCGACGCGCTCCAGGCCCGCGGCGTGCCCGAGCCGACGGCAGTATTGGCCGCCGAGCTCGGTGCGCTGGCGTTCAAGACCGCCTACGCCCGCTGGGGCGAACCGGACGAAGACCGAGACTTGGGCTCGATGGCGTGCGAGGCGCTGCACGAATTGCACGCCGCCGCGGCCGATCTCGACTAGCGGGGCAAACCGAGCAGGCGCTCGGCCGCCACGGTCAGCAGGATCTGCTCCGTGCCGCCCGCGATCGTGAGGCAGCGGGTGTTGAGGAAGTCGAAGACCGCGGGGTCCCCGTCCGCCCGGCGGTCGACCAGGCCGCCGCCTTCGGCGACATCCATCGTGAATTCGGCCAGCGCCTGGCGGTAGCGGACGCCGATCAGTTTGCGCACGCTCGATTGCGCGCCGGGGTCCTGGCCGCCCACCGCGAGCTGAGCGATGCGCTGGTCCAGCAGCGCGCCGGTCTGCGCCAGGATGATCAGGCGCGCCAGCCGATCCTGCTCGGCGACGTCGAGATCCCTTGCCGCCAAGAGCTTCAACAGCTCTTCCATCGGGTTGCCGAGCGCCGTGCCGTTGGCCATCGCCACCCGCTCGTTGGCCAGCGTGGTGCGGGCCAGCCTCCAGCCGTCGTTGACCTCACCGACCACCATCTCGTCGGGCACGAACACGTTGTCCAGGAACACCTCGTTGAACAGCGAGTCGCCGGTGATCTCGCGCAGCGGCCGGATATCGATGCCGGGCGACTTCATGTCGACCAGAAAGTAGGTGATGCCTTTGTGTTTCGGGGCATCGGGGTCGGTGCGCGCCAGGCACACGCCCCAGCGCGCCTTGTGCGCCGCGGACGTCCACACCTTTTGTCCGGTCAGTAGCCAGCCGCCGTCACCGCGCACCGCTTTGGTGCGCAGCGACGCCAGGTCGGAGCCCGCGCCGGGCTCGGAAAACAGTTGGCACCACAGGAATTCACCGCGCAGCGTTCCCGGCACGAATTGCTCGATCTGCTCCGGTGTGCCGTGCTCGAGGATGGTCGGCGCGGCCCACCAGCCGATCACCAGGTCCGGCCGTTCGACGCCGGCGGCGGCCAGCTCCTGATCGATCAGCAGCTGCTCGGCCGGGGACGCGGCGCGCCCGTACGGCTTCGGCCAGTGCGGCGCCTGCAGGCCCGCCTCGGCCAGACCCACCTGTCGCTTTTCGGCGGGCAGCTCGGCGATCTCGGCGACGGCGGCGGCGATCTCGGCGCGCCGGCTCTCGACCTCGGTGAGGTCGATGCTCAGTCGCCGGCGCACGCCGCCCTGGGTGAGCGCGGTGATGCGCCGCTGCCAGCGCTCGGCGCCACCCAGGAACCGGCCGATGGCGTGCGCGCGGCGCAGGTACAGGTGCGCGTCGTGCTCCCAGGTGCAGCCGATGCCGCCGAGCACCTGGATGCAGTCCTTGACGTTGGCCTTCACGGCGGTGATGCACGTGCTCGCGGCCAGCGCCGCCGCGATGGAGAACTGGGATTCGTCGCCCTCGGCTGCGGCGCGCGCGGCGTCGGCCGCGGCCACCTCGGCCTGCTCGGCGCGGCACAGCATCTCCGCGCACAGGTGCTTGATGGCCTGGAAGCTCCCGATCGGCTTGCCGAACTGCTCGCGCACCTTGGCGTAGTCGACGGCGGTTTCCAGCGCCCATCGGGTGATGCCGGCCGCCTCGGCCGCCAGGACGGTCGCGGTCAATTCCGCGACGCGCGCGCCGTCTTCCGATACCAGCGTGGCCGGGGCCGAGCTGAGCACCACCCGGGCCAACGGCCGGGAGAAGTCGGTGGCCTGCAGCGGCTCGAGCTGCACGCCCTCGCCGGCGGTGTCGATCAGCAGCCATTTCCCGTCGGCCGGAGCCAACAACACGGCGCCGTCGGCGACGCCCAGCGCAAGCGGCAACGTGCCCGACGCCGTCGACGTCGCGCCGTCGAACCGCACGTCACCGTCGAGCGCCAGCCCGGCGAAGCGCTCCCCGCCGGCCAGCGCTTCCAGCAGTTCGGGGTCGGCGACGACGAGCGTCGCCAGCGCGGTCGTCGCGACCGGCCCGGGGATCAGCGCTTTGGCCGCCTCCTCGACCATCGCGCACAGGTCTTCGACGCTGCCGCCCGCCCCGCCGGATTCCTCCGGGATCGCGACGCCGAAGATCCCCAGCTCGGTCAGCCGGGAGAACACCGGTCGCCACGCGTCGGGCTCGCCCTGCTCGACGTCGCGGATCGCCGCGGTGCCGCCCGGTCCCGACGTCGCATTGCGGGCCCAATCGCGCACCAGGGCGCGCGCGGCAAACTGCTCATCGGTGACGGTCGCTACCACCTGAGGGGGCCTCCGATCTTTCCGCAAGCGGGGACATCTCCACCGCGAGTTGGCGCGCAACCCGCTCACCGGAGACTAGAACGTGTTCTAATAGTGCCAGTGATCGACCGTGAAGTCGAACGCCATCGCAGCAGCACATGCGCTTGTCCCCGGCGGTATGGAGGTGGGAAATTCACACGCAGAATGCGTATCGTTTGCAAACGAACCGCCCGGAACAGGAGCAAACCGTCACATGCCAGCCAGCGCCAACGCCAAGGCCACTTCCAAGGCTAGTTCCGACTCGCAGCCGCGCGAGGTCATAAACGTGGCGGTGCTGGCGGAGTCTGAACTCGGGTCGGAGGCGCAGCGGGAACGCCGCAAGCGCATCCTCGATGCCACCATGGCCATCGCGTCCAAGGGCGGCTACGAGGCGGTTCAGATGCGTGCGGTGGCGGATCGCGCCGACGTGGCGGTGGGGACGCTGTACCGGTACTTCCCGTCGAAGGTGCACCTGCTGGTGTCGGCGCTGGGCCGCGAGTTCGGCCGCATCGACGCCAAGACCGACCGCTCGGCGATGACCGGGGGCACGCCCTTTCAGCGGCTGAACTTCATGGTGGGCAAGCTCAACCGCGCGATGCAGCGCAACCCGCTGCTGACCGAGGCCATGACGCGCGCCTACGTGTTCGCCGACGCGTCGGCGGCCAGTGAGGTCGACCAGGTCGAAAAGCTGATCGACTCCATGTTCGCGCGCGCGATGGCCGACGGCGAACCGACCGAGGACCAGTACCACATCGCCCGGGTGATCTCCGACGTGTGGCTGTCGAACCTGCTCGCCTGGCTCACCCGCCGGGCCTCGGCCACCGACGTCAGCAAACGGCTCGACCTGGCCGTGCGGTTGCTGATCGGCGACCAAGACTCCAAGTAGCGGCGCTCACCCCGGCGGGCCGGCGGTGCGGCCGCGGATCAGCTCGGTGTCGAGGAGTTCGGAAATTTCCGTGACCGGCAGACCCGATCGCGGGGGCGTCAACAACAGCTCGCCCGCGCGGCGGCCCTTTTGCAGGCTCGACTGCGACACCGTGGTCAGGCCGCGGTTGATGGCCTCGGGCACGCCGTCGAATCCGGTGACGGTCAGCTGGCCGGGCACGTAAATGCCATGTGCCCGTAGGTAATCCATCGCGGACAGGGCCAAGATGTCCGCGGTGCACAGCAGCGCGGTGATGCGCGGATTGGCTTCCAGTGCCACCCTGGCGGCCGTGCCGCCCGATTCGGCCAGGTGCTCGTAGCTTTCCACCACGGTCAGCGAATCCGGGTCGATGCCGGCGGCCGTCATCGCCTCCCACACGCCGATGATGCGCTCGCGTTGCACGTCGAAGGCGGGCGAGCGCAACCGCTCGGCGTCCACCAGGCCCTGCCGCCGGTCCCGGCCCAGCCGCATGGTCAGCAGCCCGATCTCGCGATGCCCCAGGCCGAGCACGTATTCGGCGAGCTCACGCATGGCCGCGCGGTCGTCGATGCCGACCCGCGAGGCGCCGGCCAGACCCTTGGGCTGATCGACCACCACCACCGGCAGCCGTCGCTGCAACACCACCTGCAGGTAGGGATCGTCGTCGCACACCGAATACACCACGAAGCCGTCCACGCCGGCCGACAGCACCGCGTCCGTTCCCTCTTTCAGGCTGCGGCTTGGCCCCACGGCCACCAGTAGCAGCCCCTGCCCGACCGCCTCGCATGCCTGCGCCACCCCGGTGACGAAATCGCGGGCGGCGGGGTCGCTGAAGAAATAGGTCAGCGGCTCGGCCATCACCAGACCGACCGCGCCGGCCTTGCGGGTCCGCAGCGATCGCGCCACCGGGTCGGGGCCGGCGTATCCCAGCCGCTTGGCCGTCGCGAGCACGCGTTCGCGCAGGTCGGCGGAGAGCTGATCGGGACGGTTGAAGGCGTTCGAGATCGTCGTGCGCGACACGTTGAGCTCGTCGGCCACCGACGCCAGGGTCGCTCGCCGGCGCGGTGTGGGGCTCACGTTCGGTGACGCTACAGCGGATCGGTCCGCGGCCCATGCGCTTCCGCCCGCGGCTTTGTAATGGAAACGATTTTCATTAGTATTGTGGATCGGCTTGCTGGCGGGCGGGAGGAAATCGGACGTGCGCATGGCACTGACGCGTGGGCTGGCGGCCGTCCTGGCCGTGGCCAGCTCGTCGGTGCTGATCGGCTGCGGCGGCCACCAGGCGCATCCGCACGCGTCCGCCGTCGTCGCGTCGACCGACGTGTGGGGCAGCGTCGCGCGGGCCGTCGCGGGCCGCCATGTGCCGGTCAAGTCCATCCTGAGCGGGGCGGAAACCGACCCGCACTCCTATGAGGCCAGCCCCTCGGACGCCGCCGCCATCGCCGACGCCGCGCTGGTCGTCTACAACGGCGGCGGCTACGACGGATGGGTCGACGACGTGCTGGCCCGCCAGCCCGGGGCCAAGCCGGTCAACGCCTACTCGTTCCTCGAGAACGACGGGCAACCGCGCAACGAGCACGTCTTCTACGACCTGGGCGTCGCGAAGTCGGTGGCCGCCACGATCGCCGACCGGCTCGCGACGATCGACCCGGGCAACGCCGCGGACTACCGCGCCAACGCCGCCGCGTTCGAGCGCGACGCCGACGCCATCGCCGGCACCGAACACGGCGTCGCCGCCACCCATCCGCACACCCCGGTCGTGGCGACCGAACCGGTCGCCTTCTACCTGCTCAAGGCGACGGGCCTGCTGAACCGGACTCCGCCCGCCTTCGCCGCGGCCATCGAGAACGAGACCGACCCCGCGCCGGCCGATCTGGCGTTGGTCCTCGACCTGATCGACCGGCACCAGATGTCGGCGCTGATGGTCAACCCGCAGACGTCGACGGCCGCGATCGCCAGCCTGCGCGACACCGCGCGGCGCGCGGGTGTGCCGGTCACCGAGGTGGCAGAGACTCTGCCGGACGGCGCGGATTACCTGAGCTGGCAACGCAATACGGTCGACCAGCTGCTGGCCGCGCTCCAGTCGAGCCGGCCCGTCTAGCCGTGACGATCGAAACGGCGCCCGCCGTTGACGGGCAAGCGGACACCGTCTCACTGCGCGGGGCCCGCCTGGCGTTCGGCGACCGGGTGTTGTGGGACCACCTGGACCTGTCGGTGCCGCGCGGCGAGTTCATCGCGGTGCTCGGCCCCAACGGCAGCGGCAAGACGTCGCTGCTCAACGTGCTCCTCGGGCAGCTGCCACTGAGCGCCGGCGTCGGGTTGGTGGACGGAAGACCGATCTCCTCGGGCAGCCGGCGCATCGGCTATGTGCCGCAACACCGCCCACTGGATCACGACGTGATGCTGCGGGGGCGGGATCTGGTTCGGCTGGGTATCGACGGGGCACGCTGGGGCGCCGTCCCGCTGCGGCCCCGCGACCGCGCCCGGCGGCGCGAAACCGTCGCCCGGGCACTGAGCCAGGTCAACGGCGAGCACCTGGCGGATGTGCGGGTCGGCGTGATGTCGGGCGGCGAGCTGCAGCGGGTGCGCATCGCCCAGGCACTGGTCAGCGACCCGACGCTGCTGCTGTGCGACGAGCCGCTGCTGACGCTGGACCCGGCGAACGCGAAGCTGGTGTCGGCGCTGATCGAGCGGCGCCGCCGGGAGGCGGGGACCACGGTCATCGTCGTCACCCACGAGATCAACCCGATCCTGCCGTATGTGGACCGGGTGCTATATCTGGTCGACGGCCGGTTCAGGATCGGTGCCGTCGACGAGGTGATGACCAGCCAGACGCTGTCTGCGCTGTATCGATCCGACATCCAGGTGGTGAAGGTCAAGGACGGCTACGTGGTGGCCGGCGAGCGCACCGACGGGCACGGCTGATGGAGCATCGGCTCGCCGACATGGGACACCACCTATTCTCCTTCGACATCACCGCGCATCTGCTCAGCCACGACTTCGTGCAGCAGGCGCTGGTGGCGGCCGCCCTGCTGGGGTTGGTGGCCGGGCTGATCGGTCCGTTCATCGTGATGCGGCAAATGTCGTTCGCCGTGCACGGGTCCAGCGAATTGTCGTTGACCGGAGCCGCTTTCGCGCTGCTGGTCGGGTTCGGGGTGGGTGTGGGCGCGCTGATCGGCAGCGCCCTGGCGGCGGCGCTGTTCGGCGTCCTCGGCCGGCGCGCCCGGGAACGCGATTCGGTGATCGGGGTGGTGCTGGCGTTCGGCCTGGGCCTGGCGGTGTTGTTCATCCACCTCTACCCGGGCCGGACCTCGACCAGTTTCGCCTTGCTGACCGGCCAGATCGTCGGGGTCGGCTACACGGGGCTGACGATGCTGGCGCTGGTCTGCGTGCTCGTCATCGCCGTGCTCGCAACGTGTTACCGCCCCCTGCTGTTCGCCACCGTCGACCCCGACGTCGCCGCCGCCCGCGGCGTGCCGGTGCACGCGCTGGGGATCGTGTTCGCCGCCCTGGTCGGGGTGGTGGCGGCCCAGGCGGTGCAGATCGTCGGGGCGCTGCTGGTGATGTCGCTGCTGATCACGCCGGCGGCCGCGGCGGCCCGGGTGGTCACCTCACCGGCGGCGGCCATGCTGACCTCGGTGGTGTTCGCCGAGGTGGCCGCGGTCGGCGGGATCGTGTTGTCGCTGGCGCCGGGCGTGCCGGTGTCGGTCTTCGTCGCGAGCATCTCGTTTCTGATCTACCTGGTCTGCTGGCTGGTGGGGCGCCGACGGGAGGCGGCCACTTAGGCTGGCCGCACACATCGTCGGAAAGGCCGGGAAAGGCTGGGAAAGACCATGGCGCGCAGGCGAATCGCGGTTCTGGTGCAGGCGGCGGTGTCCACCCTCGCGGTCGGCTGCACCACCGTCGTCGCCGGCAGCGCTGTGACCGCAGACACCTCCGGACCGCTGCCGCGGACCCCGGTGGCCGTCGCGGCCCTGGACGGCCTGCTGCTCGACGTGAACGAGATGAACTCCGCGCTCGGGGCGGGGATGCGGCTTAGGAACCGGACGGAGGCGATGTGGGACGCGAGCCCGACCTTCAGCGACAGGGGCTGCCTGGCGATGGACGGCCCCGCCCAGCAAGCCGTGTACGCGGACACCGGCTGGACCGCGATGCGCGGCCAGCACTTCGACGACAGCTTCGACGACCCCAGGGTCCGCAATGATTCGGCCACCGAGGCGGTGATCGCCTACCCCACCGCGCGCCAGGCCAACACCTTCTACGACGCCTCGGTGCGACGATGGTTCGCCTGCGCCAATCGCAAGTTCTCCGAACATCCCATGGACAAACCCGAAGTCGTGTGGACCGCGGGCGACGCGCACAAAGTCGGCGGCACGCTCAGCACGTCGGAAGTTCAGGAATCCAGCGACGGCTGGACGTGCCAGCGGGCGCTGACCGTGCGCAACAACGTCGCCATCGACATCGCCACCTGCGGCTCCTTCCTGGCCGGCGGGTCCGCCGTCGACATCGCCCAGCAGATCGCGGCCAGGGTCGCCGGGCAGTAGCCCGACCCATAAGCTGATCGGGTGGCCGGTATCGACCTCAACGCCGACTTGGGCGAGGGCTTCGGCGTCTGGCACCTCGGAGACGACGACGCCATGCTCGAAATCGTCACCAGCGCCAACGTGGCGTGCGGGTTCCATGCCGGGGACCCCGCCGGGCTGGTGCGGGTATGCACCTCGGCCGCCCGGCGCGGGGTGCGCATCGGGGCGCAGGTGAGCTACCGCGACCTGGCCGGGTTCGGCAGGCGCTTCATCGACGTCGCCGCCGATGACCTGATCGCCGACGTGGTGTATCAGATCGGCGCGCTGCAGGCGATCGCGCACGCGGCCGGTTCTCGCGTGTCCTACGTCAAACCGCATGGGGCGCTGTACAACACGATCGTGACCAACGGCGAACAGGCCGCCGCGGTCGCCGAGGCGGTGCGCCTGGTGGACGACGGCCTGCCGGTACTGGGCATGGCCGGTTCGGCGTTCTTCGACGAGGCCGCCCGCCGCGGTCTGCGCACCGTGGACGAGGCGTTCGCCGATCGGGCCTACCGGCCGGACGGCCGGCTGGTCCCCCGCCGCGAACCGGGCGCGGTGCTGCACGATCCGGCGGCGATCGCGGAGCGCGTCGCCACCATGGTGGCCACCGGCCAGGTCACCGCGGTCGACGGAAGCCGGCTCGATGTGAGCGTGGAATCGGTTTGCGTGCACGGTGATTCGCCGGGAGCGGTGCAGATCGCCGCCGCGGTTCGCGATCGCCTCACCGCGGCCCGCACCGACCTGCGGGCCTTCTGCTGATGCGGCTGAAACTCGGGCGCCCCGACATCGCCCGGTACGCGGACCGATTCGACGCCCCCGCGGCCGGACCCGACGCGCTCTCGGTGACCTGGATGGGCGTGGCGACGCTGCTGATCGACGACGGCTCGTCGGCATTGCTGACCGACGGCTACTTCTCCCGGCCTGGCCTGGCCAAGATCGCGGCCGGCAAGGTGGCGCCGTCGCCGGCGCGCGTCGACGGATGCCTGGCCCGGGCCAAGGTGTCGCGACTGGCGGCCGTCATCCCGGTGCACACCCACATCGATCACGTGCTGGACTCCGCGTTGGTCGCCGACCGCACCGGAGCCCAGCTGATCGGCGGGCAGTCCGCGGCCAACGTCGGGCGCGGCTACGGCCTGCCGGAGAATCGGATCGTCGTCGCGGTCGGCGGGAAGCCAATTCGGTTGGGCGCCTATGAGATAACGCTGGTGGAGTCCCACCACTGCCCGCCCGACCGGTATCCCGGGGTGATCGACGAACCGCTGATCACCCCGGTGAAGGCCTCGGCGTACCGCTGCGGGGAGTCGTGGTCGACGCTGGTGCACCACCGGCCGACGGGCCGGCGGCTGCTGATCCAGGGCAGCGCCGGTTTCGTCAAGGGGGCGCTGGCCGGCCATCGCGCCGACGTCGCCTACCTGTCCGTTGGACAGCTGGGGCTGCAGCCGCGGTCGTATCTGGTCGACTACTGGGCCGAGACCGTCCGCGCGGTGGGGGCCCGCCGGGTGATCCTCATTCACTGGGACGACTTCTTCCGCCCGCTGACAAAGCCGTTGCGCGCCTTGCCCTATGCGGGCGACGACCTGGACGTCTCCATCCGCATCCTCGACGAGCTGGCCGCACAGGACGGTGTCGCGCTGCACCTGCCCACGGTGTGGCGGCGCGAGGACCCGTGGAGCGAAGCGGTCTAGACATTGGCCCTGACCGTTGCGCTGTTGCTGCTCGCCGTTGTCCTGGGGTTCGCGGTAGCGCGCCCGCGGGGCTGGCCGGAGGCGTTGGCCGCGGTTCCGGCCGCGCTCATCCTGATCGGGATCGGCGCGATCTCGATCCATCAGGCGGAGAAGGAGATTGCCGACCTGTCCGGGGTGGTCGCCTTCCTGGGCGCGGTGCTGGTGCTGGCCAAGCTGTGCGACGACGAGGGCCTGTTCGAGGCCGCCGGCGCGGCGATCGCGCGTGGACGCGTCGGGTCGGGCGCGCTGCTGCGGCGGGTGTTCGTGATCTCCTCGGTGATCACCGCCGTGCTGAGCCTGGACGCCGCCGTGGTGCTGCTGACCCCGGTGGTGCTCGCCGCCGTGCGGCGACAGCGCACCCGGGTGCGGCCCTACGCCTACGCCACCGCCCATCTGGCCAACGGCGCCTCGCTGTTGCTGCCGGTGTCCAACCTGACCAACCTGCTGGCCTTCCACACGGCGAACATCTCGTTCACCAAGTTCACGCTCGTGATGGCGCTGCCGTGGCTCGGCGCGGTGGCCACCCTCTATGTGATCTTCCGGTGGTTCTTCGCCAAAGACCTGCGGGTGCAGCCGGAGCCGGAGCAGCTCGGCGCGCCACCGCGCCCACCGGTGTTCGTGCTGACGGTGGTCGCGCTGACGCTCGCCGGGTTCGCGGTCGCCCAGTCCGTGGGGGTGGCGCCGGCCTGGGTGGCGCTGTGCGGCGCCTCGGTGCTGGCGGTGCGCAGCCTGCGCCGCAGGCACACGTCGGTGTCGGAGATCGCGCGCTCGGTCAATGTGTCGTTCCTGGTGTTCGTGCTGGCGCTGGGCGTCGTGGTACAGGCGGTCATGCTGGGCGGGATGGACCGGGCGATGTCGGCGGTGCTGCCGTCGGGCTCGAGCCTGCCCGCCTTGCTGGCGATCGCCGCGATCGCCGCCACGCTGGCCAACGTCGTCAACAACCTGCCGGCCACGCTGGTGCTGCTGCCGCTGGTCGCGCCGGCCGGGCCGGTGGCGGTGCTGGCGGTGCTGATCGGGGTCAACATCGGGCCGAACCTGACCTACGTCGGGTCACTGTCGAACCTGTTGTGGCGACGCGTGCTTCGCAAGCACGACGTCGACGCCGGTGTCGGCGAATACACCCGCCTCGGGGTGTGCACCGTGCCCGCCTCGCTGGCGGTGGCGGTGCTCGCGCTGTGGGCGTCGGCGCGGCTGCTGGGCCTCTAGCGCCGAGGGTATGCCGGCGGCAACGACATGGACAGCTCGGCGAGGACGCCGCGCAGCACCGTCGGATAGTCGGTGATGATGCCGTCGACCCCGTACCCGATCTGCCGGCGCATCGCGTCGGCGTCATCGACGGTCCACGGAATGACCTTGAGCCCCAACGCATGCGCGCGCTCGACGTAGGGTTCGCCGGTGACCAGACGGTAATCCGGTGAGACGGTGTCGGCGCCCACCGCCAGCGCGTCGATCACCGGATCACCGGGAGTCTGCTCGTCGTACAGCGCCACCAACGGAATCGACGGTTCGGCCCGGCGCACCAGCGGCAGGGTGCGCCAGTCGAAGCTCTGTATCTCCACACGCTCGGTCTTGCCCGCGGCCCTGACCGCGGCCAGTATCACGTCGACGAACTCCTGCGGCTCGGCCGACGCGCCGGGCTCATCGGCCTCCACCTTGGTTTCGATGTTGTAGCGCACGGCGTCGGCGCGGTAGGAGTCGGCGAGCGCGAAAACCTCGGGCAGCGTGGCGATCTTGTTGCCCCGCACCACTTCGGCGTGCGGGAAGTCATCCAGCCGGCGCCCGCAGTCCAGGGTGCGGAGCTGCGCCAGGGTGAGCTCGTGCACGAGTTTGCCGACGTAGGGATACTGCGGGTCTCCGGCGAACGCGGGCGCGGTGTCGCTGCATTTCTGGGCGGCGATCGCCGGATCGTGCCACACCAGCGGTTGCCGGTCCCGGGTGAGCACGATGTCGAATTCCAGTGTGGTGACGCCCAATTCGAGCGACCTGGCGAAGGCCCGCAACGACTGCTCGGTGGCCTCCCCGCGTCCGCCGCGGTGGGCCTGCAGGTCGAAGCCGAGTGCTTGCGCTGATGCGGCCGGCGACGCCACGAGCACCGTCGCCGCCAGCAGGGCGGCGACGAGGCGGGCGATCACCTAACCCCTGCGCTGACGGGAGATTTCGGCGAGCACCACCCCGGCGGCCACCGAGGCGTTCAGCGATTCGGCATTGCCGGCCATCGGAATGGACACCACCTCGTCGCAGTTCTGCCGCACCAGCCGCGACAGCCCCTTGCCTTCCGACCCGACGACGACCACCACCGGGTCGGTGCCGTCGAGGTCGTCGAGCGTGGTGCCTCCGCCGGCGTCCAGCCCGATCACCCGCAGGCCGCGATTCGCCCAATCCGTCAGTGTCCTGGTGAGATTGGTGGCCCGGGCCACCGGGACCCGGGCGGCCGCCCCGGCACTGGTGCGCCAGGCCACCGCCGTCACCGAGGCCGACCGGCGCTGTGGGATCAGCACACCGTGACCGCCGAACGCCGCGACCGAACGCACGATGGCGCCCAGGTTGCGCGGATCGGAGATGTTGTCGAGCGCGACCAGCAGCGCGGGTGGCGAACCGGTCGCCGCCTCGAGCAGGTCGTCGGGGTGGGCGTAGTTGTACGGCGGCACCTGCAACGCGATGCCCTGGTGCATGTGGTTGCTGGTCATCCGGTCCAGGTCGGTGCGCGGCACCTCGAGGATCGCGATGCCCAAATCTGCTGCGCGGGAGACGGATTCGGTGAGCCGCTCGTCGGCTTCGCTGCCCAGCGCCACGTAGAGCGCGGTCGCCGGCACACCGGCGCGCAGGCATTCCAGCACCGGGTTGCGCCCGAGCACCGTCTCGGTCTCGTCGGTCCTACCCCGCGCGGGCCGGCGTGACGCCGACTGGGCGCGCTTGGCGGCGGGGTGGTTGGGGCGCATGTGTGCGGGAGGCGTGGGGCCGCGGCCCTCCAGCCCGCGGCGACGCTGGCCGCCCGAACCGACGGTCGGGCCCTTCTTGGTGCCTGCCTTGCGGATTGCGCCACGGCGTCGCGAGTTGCCGGCCATATACGTGGTCCCTTACTGTTCCGGGCCGGCCTGCAGCGACCACTGCGGCCCGTCGGCGGTGTCGGTGACCTCGATGCCGGCGTGCTTGAGCCGGTCGCGGATCTCGTCGGCGAGGGCCCAGTTGCGCTGCTCGCGCGCCTTCTCCCGATTCTCCAGCTCCGCGTGCACCAACACGTCGACGGCGGCCAGCGCCGCCGACGTCTCGTCGCGGGATTCCCAGCGCTCGTCGAGCGGGTCGCAACCCAGGATGCCCATCATCGCGCGGATCGCCCGGGCATGGCGCAGCGCGCCCTCGTGATCGCCGGTGTCCAGCGCGCGGTTGCCTTCGGCGCGGGCGGCGTGCACCTCGGCGAGCGCGGCCGGCACCGCGAGGTCGTCGTTGAGGGCCTCGGCGAACCGCGGCGTGCATTCGCCGGGCTCGACGGCACCGACCCGTACCCGCACCCGGTGCAGGAATTCCTCAACGCCGACATAGGCTTTCACCGCGTCCTGCAGGGCGGTCTCGGAGAATTCCAGCATCGACCGGTAGTGGGCGCTGCCCAGGTAGTAGCGCAACTCGGCGGGGCGCACCCGCTGCAGCATCGCCGGGATGGCCAGCACGTTGCCCAGCGATTTGCTCATCTTCTCGCCGCCCATGGTCACCCAGCCGTTGTGCAGCCAGTAGCGGGCGAACCCGTCGCCGGCGGCCCGGCTCTGGGCGATCTCGTTCTCGTGATGCGGGAACACCAAATCCATTCCGCCGCAATGGATGTCGAATTCGGTGCCCAGATAGGTGCGGGCCATCGCCGAGCATTCCAGATGCCAGCCCGGCCGGCCCCGGCCCCACGGGGTGGGCCAGGACGGCTCGCCGGGCTTGGCGGACTTCCACAGCGTGAAGTCGCGCTGATCGCGCTTGCAGGTGGCCGAGCCCTCGCCCTGATGGACGTCGTCGATCTTGTGGCCGGACAGTTGCCCGTATTCCGGGTAGCTGAGCACGTCGAAGTAGACATCGCCGCCGGCGGCATACGCGTGCTCGGTTTCGATCAGCCGTTCCATCAATTCGACCATCTGGGTGATGTGGCCGGTGGCCCTCGGCTCGGCCGACGGCGGCAGCACGTCCAGGGCGTCGTAAGCGGCGCTGAAGGCGCGTTCGTAGGTGGCCGCCCACTCCCACCACGGCCTGCCCGCCGCGGCGGCCTTGTTGAGGATCTTGTCGTCGATGTCGGTGACGTTGCGGATGAAGGCGACGTCGCAGCCGCGCGCGATCAGCCAGCGGCGCAGGATGTCGAAGGCCACCCCGCTGCGGACGTGGCCGATGTGCGGCAGGCCCTGCACGGTGGCACCGCACAGGTAGATCGAGACGTGGCCCTCGCGCAGCGGAACGAAATCACGCACGGCACCGGCTGCCGTGTCGTGTAGCCGCAAGCGGGCGCGATCGGTCACGACGTGCCAGCTTACCGGGTAGTTCCCCGGCGCCCGGCGCTGCGCGGGCTTAGCCGGTGGGGACCACGAGCGCGGTGGCGATGGCGGCCAGGCCCTCACCGCGTCCGGTCAGCCCTAACCCGTCTGTGGTCGTCGCCGACACCGACACCGGCGTCCCCAGCAATTCCGACAACACTCGCTGCGCCTCGGCGCGGCGCGGGCCGACCTTCGGCCGGTTCCCGATCACCTGCACGGCGGCGTTGGAGACCCGGAAGCCTTCGCCCGACGCCAGGTCGGCGACGTGGCGCAGCATGTCCGCGCCGCTGATGCCCTCGAAGCGCGGATCGTCGACCCCGAACACGGCGCCCACGTCGCCGAGCCCGGCCGCCGACAGCACCGCATCACACAGCGCGTGCGCCCCCACGTCGCCGTCGGAATGGCCGGCGCAGCCGTCGGCCTCGGCAAAGAGCAGACCGAGCAGCCAGCACGGCCGGCCGGGTTCGATCGGGTGCACGTCGACGCCGAGGCCGACCCTGGGAAGGGGAAGGGGCGCGCTCACCGGCGCACGATCGCGTCGGCCAGCATCAAATCGAGCTGAGTGGTGATTTTGAAGGCCAGCGGATCGCCGTCGACCACCTGAACCTGCCCGCCGACGTGCTCGACCAGCGACGCGTCGTCGGTGAATCCGGTCGCGCCGGCGGCGGCCCGATAGGCGCGCAGCAGCAGTTCGGTGGCGAACCCCTGTGGCGTCTGCACCGCCCGCAGCCCGTCGCGCTCCGGCGTCCCCAGGACCACCCCGTTGGCGTCCACGGCCTTGATGGTGTCATGCAGCCGCAACGCGGGCACGACGGCGTCGTGGCCGGCGCGCAGGGCGTCGACCACGCGGGTGATCAACGTCGGGGGAGTGAGCGCGCGCGCCGCGTCGTGCACCAACACGAACGCGGGGCTACCGGCGAGGGCGGCCAGGGCCAGGTCGACGGATTGGGTGCGGTCGGGCCCGCCGGCCACGACGGTGGCCCGGTCGGCAAGGACGCGCTTGGCCTCATCGATCCGGTCGGCGGGGACCGCCGCCACGACGTGATCGACCACGCCGGATTCCAGCAGGCCGGCGACGGCGCGCTCCAGCAGGGTGCGGCCGGCAACCTCGCAGAATGCCTTGGGAATTCCCGCCGCCAGCCGTTCGCCCGACCCTGCGGCCGGGACGACGGCGATCACGTTGCCCGAGGTGCCCGTCTCCGGGGCCACCGAAGCGTCAGGGCCTTCAGGAAGCGGCGGCCAGAACCTCGTCGAGGATGGTCTCCGCCTTGGCGTCGTCGGTGCTCTCCGCCAACGCCAATTCACCGACGAGAATCTGGCGGGCCTTGGCCAGCATGCGCTTCTCACCTGCCGACAGGCCACGCTCCTGGTCGCGGCGCCACAGGTCGCGCACTACCTCGGCCACCTTGTTGACGTCGCCGGAGGCAAGCTTTTCGAGATTGGCCTTGTAGCGGCGCGACCAGTTGGTCGGCTCCTCGGTGTGCGGGGCGCGCAGCACCTGGAACACCTTGTCGAGACCTTCCTGTCCGACGACGTCACGGACGCCGACATATTCGGCGTTCTCCGCGGGAACTCGAACGGTCAGGTCTCCCTGCGCCACCTTCAAGACGAGATATTCTTTTTGTTCCCCTTTGATCGTCCGGGTTTCGATCGCCTCGACTAACGCAGCACCGTGATGTGGGTAAACAACGGTGTCGCCGACCTTGAAGATCATCTGATTCGAGCCCCTTTCGTTACTTCATCCTAACACGGCCGCCTAACCACGCGCGAAGCAACGATGCAGGTCAGGGGCACAACACGCGCAGATTAGGGGTTGACATGGGGAGCAAGTCGTGCAATGGAGCACATTACCAACGCCCCCGTTCGGCCTTCGAGGCGGCTCGGAGGAGGTTTGGGAAGCGGCCTCGAGGCGGCTTGGGAAGCGGTTTGGGAAGCGGCTCCGGCGGCGGCGCGAAAGCCCTCGCGCCGCGCTCCCGCGCTGGTCCCGCGCCCCGCGCTACCGCGGGCACGGCGTGCCTACTACTGTGCATAGTTGCATTAGTCGAACGGGCCGAGCAGGAGGCTGTAGAGAGTGAACCGCTTCAAGATCCGCCTCGGCCTCCCCGCGTTCGCGTCCCGGGTCGCTATCGCCGGCGTGGTGGCCGTCGCGGCCGCGCTACTCAGCGGTTGCGGCGCCGGTCAGGTCTCGCAGATGGCGGTGCAGGAGCCCGCCATCAACGGCAACAAGGTCACCTTCAACAACGTGGCGTTGCGCAACATCCACATCCAGGCCACGCAGACGGGTGACTTCCTGCGGCCGGGCCGGGCGGTGGACCTGGTGCTGGTGGCCGTCAACCAGTCGCCAAGCGCCCCAGACAGACTGGTGGGCATCACCAGCGACATCGGTACCGTGGCGGTCAGCGGCGACACCCGGTTGCCCGCCGGCGGAATGCTGTTCATCGGCACGCCGGAGGGCCAGAAGGTGGCGCCGGGCCCGATCGATTCCAGCACCGCGGCCAAGGCGACCGTCACCTTGGCCAAGCCCATCTCGAACGGCCTCACTTACAACTTCACCTTCACTTTCGAGAAGGCCGGACAGGCCACCGTGCAGGTCCCGATTTCGGCCGGAGTGACCCCGCCGCACCAAAATCACGCGGGGTGACCGCCTGTCGTGACGGGGGCTTGTCGTAGCGGCTCGATACCGTCATCACGTGGCAACCGCGCGCTCGCAATACCGCTGCTCGGAATGCCGGCACGTCACCGCGAAGTGGGTCGGCCGCTGCCTCGAGTGCGGCACCTGGGGCACCGTTGACGAGGTCCCGGTGCTCAGTACCGTCGCCGGGCGCCGCGCCGCCCGGGCGGCCGGGTCGCAGGCCGTGCCGATCACATCCATCGAGCCGGGCGCCAGCCAGCACCGCACGACGGGCGTAGACGAACTCGACCGGGTGCTCGGCGGCGGCGTGGTTCCCGGCTCGGTCACGCTGCTGGCGGGCGATCCGGGCGTGGGCAAGTCGACGCTGTTGCTCGAGGTCGCCCACCGCTGCGCGGAGTCCGGCCGCCGCGCGCTGTACATCTCCGGTGAGGAGTCCGCCGGCCAGATCCGGCTGCGCGCCGACCGCATCGGCTGCGGCGGGGACGAGGTGTACCTGGCGGCCGAATCCGACCTGCACACGGTGCTCGAGCACATCGCCACGGTCAAGCCCGCGCTGGTGATCGTGGACTCGGTGCAGACCATGTCCACCACCGAGGCCGACGGCGTCGCCGGCGGCGTCACGCAGGTGCGCGCGGTGACGTCGGCGCTGACGGCCGCGGCCAAGGCCAACGGGGTCGCGCTGATCCTCGTCGGACACGTCACCAAGGACGGGGCCATCGCGGGGCCGCGTTCCCTCGAGCACCTCGTCGATGTGGTCCTGCACTTCGAGGGTGACCGCAACGGCTCGCTGCGGATGGTCCGGGGCATCAAGAACCGGTTCGGCGCCGCCGACGAGGTCGGGTGTTTCCTGTTGCACGACAACGGGATCGAAGGCGTCGCCGATCCGTCGAACCTGTTCCTGGATCAGCGCCCGGCGCCGGTCCCCGGCACCGCGATCACGGTGACGCTCGACGGCAAACGTCCGCTCATCGGCGAAGTGCAGGCGCTGCTGGCGACGCCGTCGGGCGGCTCGCCGCGCCGCGCCGTCAGCGGCATCGACAATTCGCGGGCCGCGATGATCACCGCCGTGCTGGAAAAGCACGCCAAGTTGCCCGTCGCCGCCCACGACATCTACCTGTCTACCGTCGGCGGCATGCGGCTGACCGACCCGTCATCGGATCTAGCGGTCGCGGTCGCGCTGGCCTCCGCGCTGGCCGATCTGCCGCTGCCCACCACCGCGGTGATGATCGGCGAGGTGGGACTGGCCGGGGACCTGCGGCGGGTCAGCGGCATGGAGCGGCGGCTGAGCGAGGCCGCGCGGCAGGGCTTCACCATCGCGCTCATCCCGGACGGCGACGACCCGCGGAGCGACATCGTGCCGCGCGGGATGCGGGCGCTGCGGGCGCCCACCATCGGCGCGGCGCTCGAGCACATGATCGACATCGCCGGCCGCCGCGGCGGGCCCGCCAAGCCGTACCGGCTGGACGCATGACGCGATGGGCCGCAGAATGCACGCTGTGACCCGTCCGACGTTGCGTGACACCGTTGCCCGCCTGGCACCGGGGACCGGGCTGCGCGACGGTCTGGAACGCATCCTGCGCGGCCGCACCGGCGCGCTGATCGTGCTCGGCAACGACGAAAACGTCGAAGCCATCTGCGACGGCGGCTTCGCCCTGGACGTGCGTTACGCGCCGACCCGGCTGCGCGAGCTGGCAAAGATGGACGGCGCCGTGGTGCTGTCCACCGACGGCAGCCGCATCGTGCGGGCCAACGTGCAGCTGGTTCCCGATCCGTCGATCGCCACCGATGAGTCGGGGACTCGGCACCGCTCGGCGGAGCGGGCGGCGATCCAGACCGGATACCCGGTGATCTCGGTGAGCCACTCGATGAACATCGTGACGGTGTACGTGGGCGGGGAGCGTCACGTCGTCGCAGATTCCGCGACCATCCTGTCGCGGGCCAATCAGGCCATCGCCACCCTCGAGCGGTACAAGATCAGGCTCGACGAGGTCAGCCGGCAGCTATCGCGGGCCGAGATCGAGGACTTCGTCACCCTGCGCGACGTCCTGACGGTGGTGCAGCGGCTCGAGCTGGTCCGGCGGATCGGCCAGGTGATCGACAACGACGTGGTCGAACTCGGCACCGACGGGCGCCAGCTGCGGCTGCAACTCGACGAACTGCTGGGCGGCAACGACATCGCCCGGGGGTTGATGGTGCGGGACTACCACGCCAGCCCGGAACCGCTGTCCGAAGCGCAGATGACCGCGACGCTGGACGAGCTGGATGCGCTCTCGGATACCGAGCTGCTCGACTTCACCGCTCTGGCAAAGGTTTTCGGCTACCCGACGACGACGGAGGCGCAGGATTCGGCGGTCAGCCCGCGTGGCTACCGCGCGCTGGCCGGCATCCCCCGGTTGCAGTTCGCCCACGCCGACCTGCTGGTCCGCTCGTTCGGGACGCTGCAGAACGTGCTGGCGGCCAGCGCCAGCGACCTGCAATCGGTCGACGGCATCGGCGCGATGTGGGCGCGCCACGTGCGGGAGGGCCTCTCGCAGCTGGCGGAGTCGACGATCACCGACTCACTGAGCTGATACGCGTTGGGCTCAGCCGGCCGGGGGCATCGGCGGGGCCTCCGGCTGCGGCACGGCCCCGGGCTGGCCCGGCCCGGGCACGGGGCCCGGCGGCGGTGGGGGCTGGTTCATGATGAACGGCACCGGCATCGAGCGCAGGTTGCCCAGCTGTACGACCAGGTTGTAGGTGCCCGGCCCGATCGCCGGCCGCGGCAGCGGGCAGTGCGGCGCCGAACCCATGCCCGTCCAGGTCACCGCGGTGGTCACCTGCTCGCCCGGCGTGAAGGTCTTGATCAGTGTCTCGTTGGACGGCGCGCAGTCCAGGTTCGACCACAGCCGCTTGTTGTCCAGCGAGTAGACGTAGGCCGCCAGCACCGCGGCGCCGACGTCGCGCTTGCAGGCGACCAGCCCGATGTTGGTGACGACCATGGTGAACTTCGGCTGGTCACCGATGAAGTACTGGGGCGCGTTGGTCAGGCCCTTGACCGCCAGCGTCGAGTCGGGGCAGTCGTCGCCCTCCTTCAGCACCGGCGGCGGCTGCACGGCGGCGGTGGGGGTGGGCGTCTCGGGGCTCTGGCCCTGCGCCGGCGGCGCCCCCGGCGCGGGGCTTTCCGGTCCCGCCGGTGGGGGCGCCTGGGGCGCAGGCGATCCCGGCTTGCTCTGAGCGGAGTTCGGCTTGTCGGTGCTGGCGGGCTTGGCGCCCGAGCTGTGTCCCATGAACGCGATGACGGTGGCGGCCACGATCCCGATCACGACGACCGCGATGCCCACGGCCAGGCCTCTGCGCCGCCAATAGATCTCGGTGGGTAGCGGGCCACGCGGTTCCAGATCGAGCACGTTCGCAGCGTAGGCCCAGGTCACGCCGATTTGGCTGACCCGACTCGGCGTGTCGCTAGGTTTGCCGGCCAATCGCCGTGTTAGTGGCGGCCGATCGCGTGCCCCATTCGCCCGCGATCCGGCCCGCTATTCGCCGCCTATTCGCCGCTTATTCGCCGATGTCGCCGACGTGGTCGCACAACGCCGCCTGCCCGTCGGCGAGGTGGTAGGTGACACCGGCGACCGCCACCGTGCCGTCGGCGATGCGCTCGGCGATCGCCGTGGACCGCGACACGAGCTGCGCCACGGTTTCGCGCACGTGTCGTTCCACGAACTCTTCGACGCGGCTCAGGCCGTCGCGGCGGCCCATGAGGATGGACGGAGCCACCCGCTCCACCACATCGCGCACGAAACCGCCGGGGATGGATCCCTCATCGATCGCGCCCAGGGCGGCCTTGATCGCGCCGCAGCTGTCGTGACCCAGCACGACGATGAGGGGCACGTTGAGCACGCTCACCGCGAACTCGATGGAACCCAGGACCGCGGTGTCGATGGCCTGCCCCGCGGTGCGCACCACGAACATGTCGCCCAGGCCCTGATCGAAGATGAGCTCGGCGGCGACCCGGCTGTCCGAGCAGCCGAACACGACCGCGGTGGGACTCTGACCGGCGGCCAGGCTGGCCCGGTGCTCAACACTTTGGCTGGGATGCTGCGGCTTACCGGCGACGAATCGCTCGTTACCCTCTTTGAGTGACTTCCATGCGGTTACCGGACTGGTGTTAGGCATGGCTGCCATCATGCCGGAACACCCAGAGCCCGGCCCGGCATACATACCAGTTACCAATCTTTTGGCCTGGTATGAGCGATCCCGCCGCGACCTGCCCTGGCGAGAGCCCGGGGTCAGCGCCTGGCAGATCCTGGTCAGCGAGTTCATGTTGCAGCAAACGCCGGTGGCCCGGGTGTTGCCGATCTGGTCGGACTGGGTGCGGCGCTGGCCGACCCCGTCGGCGACGGCCGCTGCCAGCGCCGCGGATGTGTTGCGCGCCTGGGGCAAGCTGGGTTATCCGCGGCGGGCCAAGCGTTTACACGAGTGCGCCACCGTCATCGCGCGCGATCACGACGACGTCGTTCCCGATGACGTCGACACGCTGCTGACGCTGCCCGGCGTCGGCAGCTACACGGCGCGCGCCGTCGCCTGCTTCGCCTATCGCCGGCGGGTGCCGGTGGTCGACACCAACGTGCGCCGGGTGGTGGCGCGCGTCGTGCACGGCCTGGCCGACGCGGGCGCGCCGTCGGCGAACCGTGACCACGCCGACGTGGCCGCGCTGCTGCCCGACGACGAAACCGCACCGCAGTTCTCCGTCGCGCTGATGGAGCTGGGAGCGACGGTGTGCACCGCGCGCGCCCCGCGGTGCGGGCTGTGTCCGCTGGGCCGGTGCGCCTGGCGGCACGCGGGCTTTCCCGCCGCGCAAGGACCGCCGCGACGCGTCCAGACCTACGCGGGCACCGACCGGCAGGTCCGCGGCCGGTTGCTGGATGTGTTGCGCGCCAAGGATTCCCCGGCCACCAGGGCCGAGCTGGATGTCGCGTGGCTGACCGATACCGCGCAGCGCGACCGGGCGCTGTATTCGCTGCTCGCCGACGGTCTGGTGACGCAGACCCGCGACGGCCGGTTCGCGCTGGCCGGCGAGGAGTAGCGCGTCAGGCCCGCGAATCCGGCGCGGCCAGGAAAGCCTCCACCGCTGCGCGGTATTCCTCGGGCGCTTCGTCGTGGATCAGGTGACCCGCCTGCGGAACCTGCAAATACGTTGCCGCGGTGGCGCTTTCGGCCATCCGTTGCATCTGGCCCGGCGGGGTGACCGAGTTGCCGGCCTCGATGAGCAGCGACGGCACACGCACCGCCCGCCACTGCGCCCAGTAGTCGCGGGTACCCCATTCCGCGGCGATCTCGATCCATCGCGAGGTGTGCCCGTGCAGCCGCCAGCCGGTTTCGGTGCGGTCGAACGCCTCCAGGAAATACTGCCCGGCGACGGGCCCGAATTCGGCGAACACCTGCTCGACGGAATCGAATTCGACCGGAAGCGCGTGCAGCCACGGCTCCCACGGGCCGGTGGTGCGGCCACGGAAGTCCGGCGCCATGTCCTCGAGCACCAGGGCGGAAACAAGTTCGGGGCGCTCGGCGGCCAGGCACCACGCGTGCAGGGCACCCATCGAATGCCCGACAATCCTGACCCGCGCGCCCAACGCGCTCACCGCATCACCCAGGTCGGCCACGAACCGCTCGGTGCTGATCGGGTGCGGATCGTTGACGTCGCGTCCCCGATGCCACAGCGCGTCGTAGCTGTAGACGGTGCCCAAGCGGGTCAGCCACGGCAGTTGACGCGTCCACGTGGTCCCGCGCCCCATCAGACCGTGCACCAGCACCAATGGTTCGCCGCGCCCCCCGCGGCGAGTCAACAAATCGCTGGGCATGCCACCATCTTGCGTGGACCGCCCTCGTTGAACGGTGCGGGGGGCGGGGTAGCCTAGCGGCATGCCGCCAGTGGTGAAGATCAACGCAATCGAAGTTCCCGCCGACGCCGGCCCCGAACTGGAGAAGCGGTTCGCCCACCGCGCGCATGCGGTGGAGAATCAGCCCGGCTTCCTCGGCTTCCAGTTGCTGCGTCCGGTCCAGGGCGAGGACCGCTACTTCGTGGTGACGCACTGGGAGTCCGATGAGGCGTTCCAGGCGTGGGCGAAGGGTCCCGCCATCGAGGCCCACGCCGGCCATCGGGCCAACCCGGTGGCGACCGGGGCGTCCCTGCTGGAATTCGAGGTTGTGCTGGACGTTGCCGCAAACAAGCAGGCTGGCTAGCGGGCGGTCGGCCTGGCGCCGCGCGCTGGCGCTGAGCGCCGCCACCACACTGATCGTGACCTCGGCGCCCGGTTGCGCCCCCTCCCCCTCGCCGCAGGCGAACGCGGCGAACGCGGGACGCCAAATCGACACCCGGACCCCGCCCGGCATCCGGGCCCAGCAGACGTTGGACATGCTCAACTCGGATTGGCCCATCGGGCCGGTCGGGGTCGGCACGCTGGCCGCTGCCGACAAGGTCGAGTCGGTGGAAACCACCATGGAGGCGCTGTGGTGGGATCGTCCGTTCAGCCTGGACGGCGTGGACATCGGTGCGAGCGTGGCCACGCTGCACCTGACGTCGTCTTACGGTGCCCGCCAAGACATCCGGATCCACACCGACGACGGCGGGTGGGTGGACCGGTTCGACCTGGACACCCGGGCGCCCACGGTCAGGTCGTGGCAGGACATCGACGCGGTGCTGAGCAAGACCGGCGCGCGCTACTCCTATCAGGTCGCCAAGGTCGATGACGGCCACTGCAACCCGGTGGCGGGCACCAACACCCGCGAATCCCTGCCGCTGGCATCGATTTTCAAGCTGTACGTGTTGCACGCCCTGGCCGGCGCCATCAAAAACGGCACGGTGTCCTGGGATGACCAGCTGACCGTCGCCGACAAGAGCCGGGCCGTCGGCTCGTCGGGTCTGGCGCTGCCCGCCGGCGCCCACGTCTCGGTCCGCAAGGCCGCCGAGAAGATGATCGCCACCAGCGACAACATGGCAACCGATCTGCTGATCGAAAAGATGGGCACGCACGCCATCTCCGAAGCGCTCGCCACGGCCGGCCATCACGACCCGGCCAGCATGACGCCCTTCCCCACCATGTACGAGCTTTTCTCGGTCGGCTGGGGCAGACCCGACCTGCGCGACCAATGGGAGCACGGGTCCCCGCAAGTGCGGGCCCAGCTGCTGGAGCAAGCGAATTCCACGCCGTACGACCCGGATCCGATGCGCGCTCACTCGCCCGCGTCCTCGTACGGCGCGGAGTGGTACGGCAACGCCGAGGACATCTGCCGGGTTCACGCGGCGCTGCAGGCCGACGCGGTCGGCGCGGCGGCTCCGGTGCGCGAGATCCTGTCCGCGGTCGCGGGTATCCAGCTGGACCGCAACGTGTGGCCCTACATCGGCGCGAAAGCCGGTGGCCTGCCGGGTGATTTGACGTTCAGCTGGTACGCCGTCGACAAGACGCGCCAGCCGTGGGTGGTCAGCTTCCAGCTGACCTGGCCGCGCGATCACGGGCCGACCGTGACCGGCTGGATGCTGCAGGTCGCCAAGCAGGCCTTCGCGTTGATCGCGCCGAAGTAGCTGTCACAACCGCAGCGTCCAGCGTTCGTCGCGGAAATGCATGAGGACGCGGCCCGCCGGTGCGACGTCGATGCGCCAGAACGACGCCGGCGGGATGCCCAGCGCCGCCAGGATCGCCGCCCGGATCACCGCGGGGTGCGTCACCGCCACCGCGGGTGAGGTGTTGGCGGTCAACGACTTCAACCAGCCGGCCACCCGGTCGACGAGGTCGGTGATCGACTCGCCGCCGTGCGGCGCCTGGGTGGGATCGGTCAGCCACGCCTCGAGCTCCCCGGGGGGCACGTCCCCGAGCGCCATGCCTCGCCACCGCCCGCAATCGAGGTCGGAGAGCCGCGGCTCCGTGACGGATTGCAGGCCCAGCAACGCCGCCGTCTCCCGAGCGCGCCGCTCGGGTGCGACGAAATAGCGTGCCCCAGCGGGGATTTCGTCGGTCACGGCTTTGGCCTGGCGGCGGCCGACGTCGTTGAGCGGCTCGTCGGCGGGAAACCGCCCGGCCGCCATCGCAGCGGTCATCGCGTGCGAGACGAGCGTCAGCCGGACGACCTGCGTCACGCCGCGGTGCTCGGGGCGCGCTCACTCAGCAGCCGGGACGCCACCACGGAGAAGACCGCGCCGATGCCCGCCCACAGCACCAGCTGAGTCCCCAGCGATACCAACCTGAACTCATAGAGGACGTCGGCGGGAAAACCCGGATAGATGATGGCGCCCGCCGCGTCGCGCAGCGGTCCCGGCGTCTCGTCCACGCCCGGCAGCAGCACCGCCACCACGACGATCGCCACCAGATAGGACCCGGCCGCCAGCAGCCGCGCGTTCCCCACCCCGAAGCGGGCGGTGAGCGAACGCGCCAGCCATGCCGCGCCGATCGCCAACACCATCGACGCCAGCACCATCACCAGATACCAGCCGGTCCGCGCGCCGATCGTGTCGGACTGGCCGACCGCCGGCGGGTTCGGCGGATACTTCAGAAACGGCACCACGTACACCGCCCAGAACGCCCCGGCCGCCAAGAGCAACGAAAGCGCCTGCGGCCGCGCATGATTCGTGCGGGCATAGACGACGCTGAACAGCACGGCGAACAAGGCGCCCATGGCGAGGCCGAAGAGCAGCACCCCGAATCCCAGCCCGGCGTTGGCCTGCACCGTCCGGGTGAACAGCTCGGCGCCGTGCTCGTGCACGCCGTGCGCGTTCTCGGCGTCGGTGCGGCCGTCCTCAAAAGCGATCGCGCGGCCGATGACGGGCTCGGCGCACAGCCGGGCGAATACGAACGCCAGCACCGCGCCGATGGCACCCGCCAGAAGTCCGCCCCCGATCAGGCGTTTCTCCACGAGACCGGCTCAGTGGCAGGGGAAGCCGAGGAGATGGCGCGCGTCGTGCACGAACTCGTGCACATGCGAGTCGCTGCCGAACAGCGACACCGCCCCCTGGTCGACGCCGACGAAGTACAGCGCCAACAAGGCGAGAAAGACGGTCGCCGCCAACCAGAGCGCGGCGCTTGCCGCCGACAGGTCGAGCGAACGGGTGCGGGCTACCTGGGAGTTCGCCACGAGAGCCTCCTTGTGCGGTGCACGCCCTTCTCGACGCGCAAGTGTGAACCCTGCGACGCGGCACACAATCCACGCGCCGCCGGGTTCACCCTACTGCGCGTCCGGCGCCTGCGGTGCGGCGTGCGCCCCGGCCTTGGCCAGGTCCGGCTCGGCCGGCGGCTTGCGGGTGCCGGTGAAGGTGAACTTCGCGTCCTCGCCGGCGCTCTCGCCGTCCCAGTTGTCGACGTCGACCGTGACAACCTGGCCGGGACCGACCTCCTCGAAGAGGATCTTCTCCGAGAGCTGGTCCTCGATCTCGCGCTGGATGGTGCGCCGCAGCGGACGGGCACCCAGCACGGGGTCGAAGCCGCGCTTGGCCAGCAATGCCTTGGCCTTGTCGGTCAGCTCCATCGCCATGTCCTTGCTCTTGAGCTGGTTGCCGACGCGCTGGATCATCAGGTCGACCATCCGGATGATCTCGTCGCGGGTCAGCTGGTGGAACACGATGATGTCGTCGATGCGGTTGAGGAACTCCGGGCGGAAGTGCTTCTTCAGCTCGTCGTTGACCTTCTGCTTCATCCGCTCGTAGTTGTTCTCACCGCCACCCTGGGTGAAGCCCAGGCCGACCGGCTTGGAGATGTCGGACGTGCCGAGGTTCGAGGTGAAGATCAGCACGGTGTTCTTGAAGTCCACCGTGCGGCCCTGACCGTCGGTGAGCCGACCGTCCTCGAGGACCTGCAACAGGCTGTTGTAGATCTCCTGGTGCGCCTTCTCGATCTCGTCGAACAGCACCACGGAGAACGGCTTGCGGCGCACCTTCTCGGTGAGCTGGCCGCCCTCCTCGTAGCCGACGTATCCCGGCGGGGCGCCGAACAACCGCGACGCGGTGAACCGGTCGTGGAACTCGCCCATGTCGATCTGGATGAGCGCGTCGTCGTCGCCGAACAGGAAGTTGGCCAGCGCCTTGGACAGCTCGGTCTTACCGACACCGGACGGGCCGGCGAAGATGAACGAACCCGACGGGCGCTTGGGGTCTTTCAGCCCGGCGCGGGTGCGGCGGATCGCCTTGGAGACGGCCTTGACGGCGTCCTCCTGGCCGATGATCCGCTTGTGCAGCTCGTCCTCCATGCGCAGCAACCGGGTGGTCTCGGCCTCGGTGAGCTTGAACACCGGGATGCCGGTCCAGTTGCCCAGCACCTCGGCGATCTGCTCGTCGTCCACCTCGGCGACCACGTCGAGATCGCCGGAGCGCCACTGCTTTTCGCGCTCGGCACGCTGGGCCACCAGCTGCTTCTCCCGATCCCGCAGGCTGGCCGCCTTCTCGAAGTCCTGGGCGTCGATCGCCGATTCCTTCTCCCGGCGCGCGTCGGCGATCTTCTCATCGAACTCGCGCAGGTCTGGCGGCGCCGTCATCCGGCGGATCCGCATCCGGGCGCCCGCCTCGTCGATCAGGTCGATCGCCTTGTCCGGCAGGAACCGGTCGTTGATGTAGCGGTCGGCCAGGGTGGCCGCCGCGACCAGTGCCGGGTCGGTAATCGAGACCCGGTGGTGCGCCTCGTAGCGGTCGCGCAGACCCTTGAGGATCTCGATGGTGTGCTCCACCGTCGGCTCACCGACCTGCACCGGCTGGAAGCGGCGCTCCAGGGCGGCGTCCTTCTCGATGTACTTGCGGTACTCGTCGAGCGTGGTGGCGCCGATCGTCTGCAGCTCGCCGCGGGCCAGCTTGGGCTTAAGGATCGACGCGGCGTCGATCGCTCCCTCGGCGGCACCGGCACCCACCAGGGTGTGCAGCTCGTCGATGAACAGGATGATGTCGCCGCGGGTGTTGATCTCCTTGAGCACCTTCTTCAGGCGTTCCTCGAAGTCACCGCGGTAGCGCGAGCCCGCGACCAGCGAGCCCAGGTCCAGGGTGTAGAGCTGCTTGTCCTTCAGCGTCTCCGGGACCTCGCCGTGCACGATGGCCTGCGCCAGGCCCTCGACGACGGCGGTCTTGCCGACGCCGGGCTCGCCGATCAGCACCGGGTTGTTCTTGGTGCGCCGGCTCAGCACCTGCATCACCCGCTCGATTTCCTTCTCGCGGCCGATGACCGGGTCCAGCTTGCCTTCCATCGCGGCGGCGGTCAGGTTGCGGCCGAACTGGTCGAGCACCAACGAGGTGGACGGGCTGCCGGACTCGCCGCCACGGCCACCGGTGCCCGCCTCGGCGGCCTCCTTGCCCTGGTAGCCGCTCAGCAGCTGGATGACCTGTTGGCGCACCCGGGTCAGCTCCGCGCCCAGCTTCACCAGCACCTGCGCCGCCACGCCCTCACCCTCACGGATCAGGCCCAGCAGGATGTGCTCGGTGCCGATGTAGTTGTGGCCGAGTTGCAGCGCCTCGCGCAGGCTCAGCTCGAGAACCTTCTTGGCGCGCGGGGTGAACGGGATGTGGCCCGACGGGGCCTGCTGGCCCTGGCCGATGATCTCCTCGACCTGGCTGCGGACGCCCTCGAGCGAGATGCCCAGCGACTCCAGCGACTTTGCGGCGACGCCTTCGCCCTCGTGAATCAAACCCAGCAGGATGTGCTCGGTGCCGATGTAGTTGTGGTTGAGCATCCGGGCCTCTTCTTGCGCCAGGACGACGACCCTGCGGGCACGGTCGGTAAATCTTTCAAACATCGGGTTACCTGCTCTCCCTCAACATCGGTACAAACTGGTTAGCGGCCCTTCTAGCAACCCTGCCGGTTCCCTGTGGCCGGAATCGCGTACCTGCCATCCACTGTAATGGTCGGCTTGCCAGCGGGCCTAACCTTGTGCGGCCTCGTTCGCTGCGGACGCAACTTGGTCCTTCCGGCCGTAAATCTCTCCTGCGACTGCCTGCGGCGTTACGCGCCGTATGGACGCCGTACGGAGAAGAAACGTCGCAAAGTCTCAATTCGTTTCCCGGGACCCCCGTCGATCATTTCGCGGCCAGCGAAATGACAAACCGGCGCCCGGGCGTGGACCCGAGCGCCGGTTCGAAGACTGTCAGGTTGCCGCGTGGAACGCGTCGATGACGTCGGCCGGGATGCGGCCGCGCGTCGACACGTTGTGCCCGTTCCGGCGAGCCCATTCGCGGATCGCTGCGCTCTGCTCGCGGTCGATGGCGCCGCGGCCGCGTCCCGAGCCGGAACGCCCGCGCCGGCGGCCGCCGACGCGGCGGCCGGCTTCCACCCATTGCTTCAGATCTCCGCGAAGTTTCGCGGCATTCTTGGACGAAAGATCAATCTCATAGGTCACCCCGTCAAGCCCGAATTCGACCGTTTCGTCGGCTGCGCCGGCACCGTCGAAATCATCGACCAACGTGACGGTCACTTTTTTTGCCATTGGCTTACCCTCGCATTTCGTCCTGAGCAGTTGCTGAGCAGATTGGAACGACCTCCCCGGTCACCAATGTGCCATAACAACGCAGCATACTCAATCTGTACGGACGCTGCAGCGTTGAGCTTTTCGACTACTAGTGCGGGCGAACAATGGGGAACAAAACTGTCTCCCGAATTGACAGTCCGGTCAAAGTCATCAACAACCGGTCGATACCCATTCCCGTTCCGGTGCATGGCGGCATCGCATACTCGAGTGCGGCGAGAAAATCTTCGTCGAGCACCATGGCCTCGTCGTCGCCGGCGGCCGCCGCGCGCGCTTGGGCGGCGAACCTCTCCCGCTGCACCACCGGATCGTTCAACTCCGAGTACCCGGTGGCCAGTTCGACCCCACGCACATACAGGTCCCACTTCTCTGTGACGCCCGCGATGCTGCGGTGCTGGCGCGTCAAAGGTGTTGTCTCGACTGGGAAATCCCGCACGAACGTGGGTGCGACGAGCGCGTTGCCCACCGTGTGCTCCCACAGTTCCTCAATGATCTTTCCGTGTCCGTAGCCGCGGTCACGCGGAATCTCGACACCGAGCCGGTCGGCGATGCCGAGCAGCTTTTCGACCGTCGCCTCCGGTGTGATCTCTTCACCGAGCGCCGCCGACAGCGACGGGTACATTTCTATAGAAGCCCATTCTCCGTCTATGTCGTAGACACTGCCGTCGGGCAGCGGTAGTTGTCTCGTTCCGATCGCCTCGTCGGCGACCTCTTGAATAAGCTCGCGCGTCACTACCGCCGAATCGTCATACGTTCCGTAGGCCTGGTAGGTCTCGAGCATGGAAAATTCGGGAGAATGCGTGGAATCCGCACCTTCGTTTCGAAACACGCGATTTAGTTCGAAAACTCTGTCGAAGCCACCGACGACGCAGCGCTTGAGGAACAGTTCCGGTGCGATCCTCAGGTAGAGATCGATGTCCAGTGCATTGGAATGCGTGATGAAGGGCCGCGCGGCCGCGCCGCCGGCCAGCGTCTGCAACATTGGGGTTTCGACTTCGAGAAAGCCGCGCCGTTCCAATGCGTTGCGGATGGCGCGGATGACCGCGATTCGCTGCCGGGCCACGGTGCGCGCCTGCGGGCGGACGATCAGGTCGACGTAACGCTGCCGCACCCGCGCTTCTTCACTCATCTCCTTGTGCGCGACGGGCAGCGGGCGCAACGACTTGGACGCCATCCGCCACGAATCGGCCAGCACCGACAATTCGCCGCGCCGCGAGCTGATCACGTTGCCGTGCACGTAGACGATGTCGCCCAGGTCGACGTCGGCCTTCCACGCGTCGAGGGAATCACGACCCACCTTGTCGAGGCTGACCATCACTTGCAGGGTGGTGCCGTCGCCCTCCTGCAGCGTGGCGAAGCACAGCTTTCCCGAGTTGCGGGCGAAGATCACCCGGCCCGCGACGCCGACGAGGTCGTCGGTCGCCGTGTCGACCGGCAGGTCGGGGTGGGCGGCGCGGACCTGCGCCAACGTGTGGGTGCGTTCGACGGCGACCGGGTAGGGATCGCGCCCCTCGGCGAGCAGCCGAGCGCGCTTATCCCGGCGGATCCGGTACTGCTCGGGGATATCTAGGTCGTCGGCACTCACGACGTGCCAGCTTAAATCAACTCTGGTCGCGCCTTTGACCGGCGGGCCGCCCTAGCGGGCCGTCTTCAGCCGGCCGCGCTGGGCGTCGCGGTTGCGTTCGAAGACCAGCCGGAGGCCGTGCAGGGTCAGGTGCTGTTCGTAGTGGCTGACGGTTTGCAGCTCGGGCAGCAGCAGGGGCGCGGTGTGTCCGGTGGCCACGATCGCGACCTGATCTCCCAGGTCGGTGCCGAATCCCGCCACGTCCTCGCGGATGCGCCCGACCAGGCCGTCGACCAGCCCGGCGAATCCGAACACCGCCCCGGCCTGCATGCACTCGACGGTGTTCTTGCCGATCACGGATCGGGGTCGGGTCAGCTCGACGCGGCGCAGCGCGGCCGAGCGGGCCGCGGCGGCGTCGGAGGAAACCTGCAACCCGGGCGCGATCGCGCCGCCGAGGAACTCACCCTTGGCCGACACGACGTCCACGCAGATCGAGGATCCGAAGTCGATGACGATGGCGGCCGTGCCGAACTTGTGAAAGGCCGCCAGGCAGTTGACTATTCGGTCGGCGCCGACCTCTTTGGGATTGTCCACCAGCAGCGGGATGCCCGTGCGCACCCCGGGCTCGATCAGCACGTGCGGCACCGACGGCCAGTACTGGTCGAGCATGAGCCGCACCTCGTGCAGCACCGAGGGGACGGTCGACAGGGCGGCGGCGCCGGTGAGCCGCTCGGAATCGTCGCCGATCAAACCGTCGATGGTCAGGGCCAATTCGTCCGCGGTGATTTCCGCTTCGGTGCGAATCCTCCACTGCTGCACGACGTTTGCGTGCTCTTTGGCGCCCGATATCAGCCCGACGACGGTGTGGGTGTTACGGACGTCGATCGCCAGCAGCACGGCTACCGCGCAACGATCCGGGGATCCAGCAGCTCGGCCGCGTCTGCGGGCACGAACGCCGGGTCGTTGCCGAGGTCGATCGGCTTGTTGTCGGCGTCGACGAAGACGATCCGCGGCTGATAGGTCCGGGCCTCCGCCTCCTCCATGGTCCCGTACGCGATCAGGATCACCAGATCGCCGGGGTGGACGAGATGTGCTGCTGCACCGTTGATTCCGATCACTCCGCTGCCGCGTTCGCCGGTGATGGCGTAGGTGACGAGCCGGGCACCGTTGTCGATGTCGACGATGGTCACCTGTTCGCCTTCGAGCAGGTCCGCGGCGTCCATCAGATCGGCGTCGATGGTCACCGAGCCCACGTAGTGCAGGTCGGCCTGCGTGACGGTGGCCCGGTGGATCTTCGACCTGAGCATCGTCCGTAGCATCAGTTCCTCCAAGGTGATTGGGCGTATTCGTGATTACCGTCCGGCCCGGAGGTGCCGGCGGGAGTTTCGATCTGCATTTCGACGTTGTCCAGCAGCCTGGTGGTGCCCAGCCGCGCCGCGACCAGCAGCCGGGCCGACCCGTGGGCGGGCGCCGGACCGAGCCCGGCGTCGCGCAATTCGAGGTAGTCGACCGTGAGCGCGGGCACGGCGTCGAGCACCGCGCGCGCCGTGTCCAGCGCGGCCGCCCCGCCGCGGTGGGCGGCATGGGCGGCGGCGGTCAGCGCGGCCGAAAGCGTCACGGCCAGTTCACGTTGCGTGGGGTCCAGATAGCGGTTGCGCGACGACATCGCCAGCCCGTCGACTTCCCGCACGGTCGGCACTCCGACGACCTGCACGTCGATGTTGAGGTCGGCGACCATCTGGCGGATCATCACCAGCTGCTGATAATCCTTCTCGCCGAAGAAGATCCGGTCCGGGCGCACGATCTGCAGCAGCTTGCACACGACGGTGAGCACGCCGGCGAAATGGGTGGGCCGGTGGCGGCCCTCGAGTTCGGCGGCCAGCGGCCCGGGCTGCACCGTGGTGCGCAAACCGTCGGGGTACATCGCCGCGGCCGTTGGGGCGAAGACGATTTCGACGCCTTCTTCGCGCAGCAGCGCGAGGTCGTCGTCCATGGTCCGGGGATAGGCGTCGAGATCCTCGCCGGCGCCGAATTGCAGCGGATTGATGAAGATCGAGACCACGACCACCGACCCGGGCACCCGCTTGGCGGCACGCACCAGCGCCAGATGGCCGTCGTGCAGCGCGCCCATGGTGGGCACCAGCATCACCCGGCGGCCGGTGTGGCGCAGGGCGCGGCTGACGCCGGTGACGTCGCGCGGGTTCGGGTACAGGTTGAGTTCGCCCGCCTTGAAGGCCGGGGGCTTGCCGGGGGTCATGGCGCCAGCACCTCGACGACGTCTTGGGGAGCGCGTGCGCGCTGGGCGGTGCGCAGGGCGTTCACCCGATACGCCTGCGCCAGTTCGGGTCCGACCTGGGCGAGCGCGGCCAGATGCCCGGCGACCGCGGCCGCGTCGCCTCGCGCGACCGGGCCGGTGAGCGCGGCTTGCCCGCGTTGCAGGGTGTTCTCCAGCGCGGCCCGGGCCAGCGGCCCGACGATGCGTTCGGCGATGCCGCCCGGCTGGTCGTCGACGGACTGTTGGCCGAGCAGCTCGCTGCCGCGCAGCGCGGCGCGCAACGCCTCCAGGGCGTCCGCGAGCACGGTCACGATGTGGTTGCCCGCGTGGGCCAGCGCCGCGTGGTAGAGGACGCGGGCGTCCTCGGCGACGCAGAACGGCTCTCCGCCCATCTCCAGGACGAGCGATTGACCGATCGCGTATCCGACCTCGTCGGCCGCCGTGACGCCGAAGCAGGTGTCCGGCAGCCTGCTGATGTCCTCGTCGGAGCCGGTGAACGTCATGGCCGGGTGGATCGCCAGCGGGATGCAGCCCTGTTCGGCCAGCGGAGCGAGGACGCCCACCCCGTTGGCGCCGGACGTGTGGACCACGATGGTGCCGGGCCGCACCGCCGAGGTCGCCGCCAGCCCGGACACCAGGCCGGCCAGTTCGGCGTCGGGAACCGCGAGCAGCAGCAGTTCGGCGGCGGCGGCGACGTCCGGCGGCGTCGCCACCGGGGTGTCGGGCAGCCGGCGCTGGGCCCGCTGCCGCGACGCATGGGAGATGGCGCTGCACGCCACCACGACGTGGTCCGCGCGCTCCAGCGCGACACCGAGCGCGGTGCCCACCCGGCCGGCGGAGATGATGCCCACCTTGAGCCTGGCCGGGCGCAGACCGTCGAACTGCACCATCGCAGACGACCTCACAGATTCTTGGTTCGTTCCGGTCCCACCGGGTGGGTACCGTTCGGTCACTGAGACTCTAGTCGATTACCAGGCGTTTCCCAATGTGAGGAAGCTCCCAGCTCAGCCTTCGCGGCTATTCACGTCTGCGGCGCCGGCCGCCTTCGGAGGGCTGCACCTGCAGGCGGGCCAGCAGGTCGGCGACCGACTGGCCGCCCGTCGAGGTGGTCTCGCCGACGGCGTCGGCGTCCTCGGGCTGCGGTTCACCGCCGTGCCGGGGCGCGTGCTCCGGTACCGGCGGTGGCGCCAGCCGCGGTGGCGGGGGCGCGGCGGCGGGCGGGCCCTGGTGCACCGGGGGTGGCGGCGCCTGCGGCTCGCTGCCGGGAGCGAAATTGCGCATCCCGTAGTCGCGGTACTCCGCCGAGTGGCGGGACCGTGCCCGGCGGCCGGACTCGGTGTAGGGCGGTGGGGGTGGTGGCTCGACGGGCAGGCCGTCCCAGGCTTCGTCCCGGGGTTCGCCTCGGGATTCCTCGGGGCCCGAATGCCGTGCGCGCCGCCGCCCGCCCGCCGATTCGCCGGGGGCGTCCGCGGCCCAGTTGCTGCCCGGCGCCCCGGGCGGCAACCACTGCCCTTCGGTGGCCGCCGGCTGCCATTCCTGGCGTCGCCGTTCCGCCTGCGGTTGCGGTTCGGGCTCCGGCGGGGGCTGCGGTTCGGGTTGCGGTTCCGGCGGCGGCGGTTGGTGACGAGGTTCGAACCGCGGCTCCGGCGGTGCGGAGTAGGTGGGCTCCTGCGGTGCGGCGTAGGCGGGATCCGGCGCCGGATACGCGGGTTCTTGGGCCGGTTCGTACTGGTAGCGGGCACGTTCCCGCCGGGGAGGCGGCGGCTGACGGGGCGGCAGCAGGGGTTCTTCGGGCACGTCGATGATGGCCGTCTCGTCGGCGCGGCCCCGCGCGTTGTCCTGGGGCACCGACGTGACCCGATCGCTGGACACCCAATCGACGGGGTTGTCGCGCGGGGTCTCCCCGTTGCGATCCCACTCGCTGTACGCGCGCTCCGGTTGCGGCTCGGTCTCGACCGTCCCGAGGGCCGGGCGGTGCGCGAGGTCGGTGTCGAACAGAATCTCCAGGCTGGTGCGCAATGAACTCAGCTCCGCGCGCAGCTCGGCCAGATCGTCGGCGGCCTGGGCGCGCAGCTCCGAGGCCAGCTCGCGACGCAGCTGGGACTCCACGGTCAGTTCGTATTCGCGCCGGGCCGAGATCTCGCGGTCGAGCTGGAGGTCGTAGACCAACTTGAGGTCGCGGACACGGGCCTGGTCGGCGTCGCTTTGGCGGCGATAGAGCACGGACACGAAGGCGCCGGCGACCGCGGCCCACAGCGCCAGGATCACAGCGAGCTTGAGGAGTTCCACCCGATTGGTGAAAACCAATGCGGAACTGGCACCTATCGCGAGGACCAGCAACGCGGTCAAGAGCACCCACCCCGGCCTGCGGCCGCCGCGCCGGACCCGGGCGCCGCGGGACAGAACGGTCATGGCCTGACTGTACCTGCGCGAGGTCAATCCGCGTGTCGCCCTACTCCGGCGATTCTCACGTGGGTTGATCCGCGACTCGATCGGCGCTAGGTTTCGGCGCCCTCGCCGTGATCGGTCGGGTCGTACGGGGACTTGCAGCAATGTTGCAGCCACAGCGCGGCAACCACCAATGCCAGCGCGCTGATGGCCGCCACCACCGTTCCGGAGGTGTCCTCGGCGGCGGCCCGCAGCCAGGACCGGCGCGGCAGGAAGTACACCAGCAGTCCCACCCACCAGCCCAGCATCAGCGCCCCCACCCAGGCCGAGGCCTTGGCGACCATCAGGCTGCGCGCCACCGCGAGCGGGTGCAGCCTGCCCGGACCGGGGCCGATTTCGCCGTCGCTGATCTTGGCGCGCACGTAGCGCGCCCACAGCGCCTCTCCGATGGCCACCGCCAGCAGCGACAGGCCGGTCAACACCGTGATCGGGGGAAACCACCGGTACAGGCCCGTGACCAGCAGGTAAGCCAGCACGGCAGCGCCGACGACCGCGGCCGACAGGTCACGCTTGCGGGTGGGTCCCATCAGGTTTTGCGCTCGAGCGTCAGGCTGGTCGGCCGCACACCCTCGCGGTCGGCATCTTCCAACTGGGCGAGCAGGCCGGCGACCGGTTGCGGACCGCCGGCCAGGGTCAGCCGCGCGTCCGGGTCGACGGCCAGCCACGGGATCAGCACGAAGGCCCGTAAATGGGCCAGCGGATGCGGCAGCGTCAGGTTGTTCTCCCGGGAGGTCACCTCGGTTTGCCCGTAACAGGCGATGAGATCGACGTCGAGGGTGCGCGGCCCCCAGCGCTCGCCGCGGACCCGGCCCGCCGCCCGCTCGAACTCCTGCGCCCGGGCCAGCCAGCCCTGCCCGTCGCAGGCCGGGTCGTCGGCGATCAGCACCGCGTTGAGGAACGGCGCCTGATCCACCCGGCCCCAGGGGTCGGTCTCGTACACCGGCGACACGGCGAGCACCGTGTCCCCCAGCCCGTCGACGACCGACTGCAACCGCGCCAGCCGGTCCCCCAGGTTGGAGCCGACGGACAACACCACACGCGTCATAACGGCACCACCGAACCTCGACCCCGCCGCGACCGCCGCACCACCACCGAGACGTCGGCGAACTGCTGCGGGATCGGGGCCTGCGGCTTGTGCACCACCACCTCGACGGCGTGCACGCGTTCGTCGTCCATCACCTGATCGGCGATCTGGGCGCCGACGGTTTCGATCAGGTTGCGCGCGGGTCCCGCCACGACGTCGGCCGCCAGCTGGGCCAGCGCGGCGTAGTCGTAGGTGTCGACGAGGTCATCGGTGGCGGCGGCCGACGCCAGGTCGATCCACACCGTGACGTCGATGACGAAGTCCTGCCCGTTCGCGCGTTCGTGGCCGAAAACCCCGTGTTGTCCGCGAACCTTCAACCCGCGCAACTCGATTCGATCAGACATCGTGTTCAGCCAGCCCAGTGTGAGTTTCATCGTTCCACGCCGCCACCACCTTGAGCGCATCGACCGTGGCGCGCACGTCGTGCACCCGCACGCCCCAGGCCCCGTGCAACGCGGCCAGCGCGGAAATCACCGCGGTCGCCGTCTCGCGCCCGTCGGGCGGGCGCGGAGAGCCGTCGGGCCCGGCCAACAACGTACCGAGGAACCGTTTGCGCGATGCGCCCAGCAGCACCGGGATCCCGGTGCCGACCAATTGCGGCAACGCATGCAGCAGCGCCCAATTGTGTTGTGCCGTCTTGGCGAATCCCAGCCCGGGATCGATCATCAGCTGGGCGGGATCGACACCGGCGCACACCGCGGCGTCGACGCTGGCCAGCAACTCGGCGCGCACCTCGGCGACCACGTCGCGGTAGCTCGGGGCCGCGTGCGGACGCTCGGCCGAAACCGAGCGCCAATGCATCAGCACCCAAGGCACTTTCGCCTCGGCCAGCAGCGGCGCCATGGCGGGATCGGCCCGGCCGCCGGACACGTCGTTGACGATCCGCGCGCCGCTGCCCAGTGCCGCCCGCGCGACATCGGCGTGCATCGTGTCGATGCTCACCGTAACGCCTTGTGACGCAAGCTCTTTGATGACGGGGACGACCCGGGAGGTCTCGACGCGGGAGTCGACGCGTGTGGCGCCGGGGCGGGTCGATTCCCCCCCGACGTCGACGATGTCTGCGCCGTCGGCGACCAATGCCAGTCCCTGTGCCACGGCTTTGTCGGGATCGAGATAGCGGCCGCCGTCGGAGAACGAATCGTCAGTGACGTTCAGAACCCCCATTACCTGCACAGGCGCCAGGCTCACTTACGCAGGATGAGGTCGAGCGCTTCGGCTCGAGAAGCGGCGTTGGTTTTGAACAGACCGCGCACCGCCGAGGTCGTGGTCGTCGCCCCGGGTTTGCGGACACCGCGCATCGCCATGCACAGGTGCTCGGCCTCGACCACGACGATCACCCCGCGCGGATTGAGCTTTTTCACCAGGGCGTCGGCGATTTGGCTGGTGAGCCGTTCCTGCACCTGGGGCCGCTTGGCGTACAGGTCGACCAGCCGTGCGATCTTCGACAGGCCGGTGACCCTGCCGTCGTTGCCCGGGATGTAGCCGACGTGGGCCACCCCGTGGAACGACACCAGGTGGTGTTCGCACGTGGAGTACAGCGGGATTTCCTTGACCAGCACCAGCTCGTCGTGATCCTCGTCGAACATGGTGTTCAACACGGAGTCCGGATCGGTGTAGAGCCCGGCGAACATCTCCTGGTAGGCGCGGGCGACGCGGGCCGGGGTTTCCCGCAGGCCGTGCCGGTCCGGGTCTTCGCCGATCGCGCACAGCAACTCGCGGACCGCGGCCTCGGCACGCTCCTGGTCGAAGACCCGCATCTGGAACATCGCGGTGTCCGGCAGTGCCATCGAATCCTCCGTTTGCTCAGCCGTGGGCCGGCGGATTGGACCGGCTTACGTCGTCATCCTGCCGGTCGGGTGAGCCACCCTCCGGGGCGGGCTGGCCCGGTGGGGGATACGGCGGATACGGCGGATACGGCGGGTACGACGGCTGCGCCTGACCCGGCTGACCGGCACGACCCGGCCCGCCCGGATATCCCTGCTGGTGGCCGGCGTGGCCCTGCTGTCCGGGATACGGCTGCGGCCCCGGGTAGCTGGGCGCCGGTTGCTGCCAGTACGGCTGCTGGGGCGACTGTGCCGGCGGATGCCAATAGTTGGGCTGCGGCTGCTGCGGCTGCTGCGATTGCTGCGGCGGCCATCCCGGCGCGCGCCAACCGGCCGGCGCGCCGTAGTCGGGTTGGGTGGGCCCGGGCGGCGCACCCTTACCGCTGCCCTGGCTCCCGTGAGAACCGTTGCCGCCGTTGGCATTTCGGGCGGCCTCCAGTCGTGCCGCTTCGCTGGCCCGTGCGATGGCCGCCTTGAAGGCCGGCTCGGGGGTGGGCGGCGGCCAGGGCTCGCCACGCTCGATGGCCAGCTCGCCGGGGGTCTTGATCGGCGGCTTGTCCGACGGGATGCGGCCACCGAAGTCGTCGAACATGGTGAGCCGCGGGCGCTTCTCGACGCCGGAGAAGATGCCTTCCAGCTCGGCCCGGTGCAAGGTTTCCTTTTCCAGCAGCTCGCCCGCCAGGGTGTCGAGGATGTCGCGGTATTCGGTGAGGATCTCCCACGCCTCGGTGTGCGCGGCCTCGATCAGCTTGCGGATCTCGTCGTCGATGTCGCGGGCGACCTCGTGCGAATAGTCCGCTTGCGTTCCCATGGTGCGGCCCAGGAACGGGTCGCCGTGTTCCGAACCATATTTGACCGCACCGAGTTTGGAGCTCATCCCGAATTCGGTGACCATTGCGCGCGCAATCTTGGTGGCCTGCTCGATGTCTGACACCGCGCCCGTGGTCGGCTCCCGGAAAACCAACTCCTCGGCGGCGCGCCCGCCCATCGCAAACACCAACTGCGCGATCATCTCCGAGCGGGTCCGCAGTCCCTTGTCTTCCTCCGGTACCGCCACCGCGTGGCCGCCGGTGCGGCCCCGCGCCAGGATCGTCACCTTGTAAATCGGCTCGATGTCGGGCATCGCCCAGGCCGCCAGGGTGTGGCCGCCTTCGTGATAGGCGGTGATCTTCTTTTCCTGCTCGCTGATGATGCGGCCCTTGCGGCGCGGGCCGCCGATCACCCGGTCCACCGCCTCTTCCAAGGCGGCGCTGGTGATGACGGTGCCGTTCTCCCGGGCGGTGAGCAGCGCCGCCTCGTTGATCACGTTGGCCAGGTCGGCGCCGGTCATGCCGACGGTCCGCTTGGCCAGCCCGGCAAGGTCGGCGTCCGGGCCGATCGGCTTGCCCTTGGAGTGCACCTCCAGCACCGCTTTGCGACCCGCCAGGTCCGGGTTGGACACCGGGATCTGCCGGTCGAAGCGGCCGGGCCGCAGCAACGCCGGGTCCAGGATGTCCGGCCGGTTGGTGGCCGCGATCAGGATGACGCCGGCCCGCGGGTCGAACCCGTCCATTTCGACCAGCAACTGGTTCAGCGTCTGCTCGCGCTCGTCGTGCCCGCCGCCCAGGCCCGCGCCGCGCTGGCGGCCCACGGCGTCGATCTCGTCGACGAAGATGATGCACGGGTTGTTCTGTTTGGCCTGGTCGAACAGGTCGCGTACCCGGGACGCGCCGACACCGACGAACATCTCGACGAAGTCGGAGCCGGAGATGGTGAAGAACGGGACGCCGGCCTCGCCGGCCACCGCGCGGGCAAGCAGGGTCTTACCGGTCCCGGGCGGGCCGTAGAGCAGCACGCCCCGGGGGATCTTGGCGCCCAGCGCCTGATAGCGACCGGGGTTCTGCAGGAAGTCCTTGATCTCGTAAAGCTCCTCGACCGCCTCGTCGACGCCGGCGACGTCGGCGAACGTGGTCTTGGGCATGTCCTTGGAAAGCTGCTTGGCGCGCGATTTGCCGAATCCGAAGCCCGTGCGGGCGCCGCCCTGCATGCGGGAGAACATCACGAACAGCCCCACCAGCAGCAGCAGCGGCAGGACGTAGACCAACAGCTCGCCCAGGATGCTGCCCTGGTTGACGACGGTGCTGACCTTCGCGTTCTTGGCGGTCAGCGCGTTGAACAGGTCGACCGCGTACCCGCTGGGATATTTGGTGATGACCTTGTCGGAATTGTCCGTGTCGCCATTGCCCTTCTTCAGGGTCAGGCGCAGCTGTTGTTCACGATCGTCGATTTGTGCGCTTTTGACGTTGTCGCCGTTGATTTGGGACATCGCCACGGACGTGTCGACGGGCTTATAGCCGCGAGTGTCGTCGCTGAAGTAGAAGAACGACCAGCCGAGCAGCACCACGACAGCGATCGCCGTGATGGTGCGAATAACGTTTTTCCGGTTCATCAATCATCGGCCTTGCTGGCCAGGTCCTTCCCCGATATACACGCAGCTGGAAAAGTCCAGGCTACCGCCTGTGGCGATCGCCAGCTCCGGCAGAGCCGGGGCGAAGCGGGTCGCCACCATCTGCCCTGTGGCGATCGCCAGCTCCGGCAGAGCCGGGGCGAAGCGGGTCGCCACCGTCTGCCCCGCGGCGATCGCCACCTCCGGCAGAGCCGGGCTGTCCAGTTAACGATCGGCAGTTCCCAGGCCGACGGGCTCACTCGTAGTAGCGGGCCTCGATGACATTGCCGTCTGGATCGGCGAAGTAGTACGTGTGCGGCGACCAACCCCGCGCGCCGAAACTGTGGTGCAGCCGCACGCTGGTGTCCACGCCTGCCGCCTGCAGGCGCGCATCGAGGGCGTCGTATTCGGGTTTCGACAGGGCAAGGCAGACGTGATTGACCGGTTGGCCGGCGCTCCCTTCGACCACCGCGGACGACGCCGCGCCGGAAGCCATCTCGAGTGGCATCAGGTCGATGATGGAGTCCTCGGAAACCCGCACGCTCGGGAAGGGCGCCTCGCCGGCCTCGAACTCGGCGAACCGCACCGGCGTCAGGCCGACGATCCTCGAGTAGAAGTCCATCGCCGCGCGCGGATCCTTCGTCCACAGAACTACGTGGTCCAATCGCATGCACAAATTATGCTGCGCGGAGGCGAAGAGACCCTTCTCAGTCCGCAACCGTTGTGCTTTGGTGAGACGGTGCCCCCAACCCAACGGTTAGTAGATACCAATGGTGTGCGGCTGCGGGTGACCGAAGCGGGCGACCGCGGCGCGCCCGTGGTGATCCTGGCCCACGGCTTTCCCGAACTGACCTACTCCTGGCGCCACCAGATAGACGTCCTCGCGCAAGCCGGCTATCACGTGCTGGCGCCCGATCAGCGCGGCTACGGCGGTTCGGATCGCCCGGATGCCGTCGAGGCGTACGACATTCACCAGTTGACGGCGGACCTTGTCGGTCTGCTCGACGACGTCGGCGCCGAGCGCGCCGTGTGGATCGGGCACGACTGGGGCGCGGCCGTGGTGTGGAACGCTCCGCTGCTGCACCCCGACCGGGTCGCGGCCGTCGCCGCGCTCAGCGTGCCCGTGACGCCCCGGCCCAAGGCGGCACCCACGGCCAGGTGGCGGAAAATATTCGGCGAGAACTTCTTCTACATCCTGTATTTCCAGGAGCCCGGCGTCGCAGATGCCGAACTCAATGGTGCTCCCGCGCTTTTCCTGCGGCGGATGATGGCCAGCGCAGGAACGTCGGGCGACCAAGCCGCGGCGCTGCGGATGGCGGCCCCGGGCCCGGAAGGCTTCATCGAACGCCTTCCCGAACCCAATGGTCTGCCGGACTGGATCAGCCAGGCCGAGCTCGACCACTACATCGGCGAGTTTTCCCGCACCGGATTCACCGGCGGGCTCAACTGGTACCGCAACTTCGACCGCAACTGGGAGACCACCGCCGAACTCGACGGGGTGAAGATCTCGGTGCCGTGTTTGTTCATCGGCGGGACGGCCGATCCCGTCCTGTCCTTCACTCCCGCCGACCGCGCATCGGAGATGGTGTCCGGTCCGTATCGGCAGCTGATGATCGACGGCGCCGGGCATTGGCTGCAACAGGAGCGCCCCGACGAGGTGAACGCGGCGTTATTGGAATTCCTCAACGGATTGGAGCTTTGATGAGCGCGCCCCTGCGTTTCGGTGTCTTTATCACGCCATTTCACCCGGTCGGTCAATCCCCAACGGTGGCACTGGAATACGACATGGAACGCGTCGTCGCGCTGGATCGGCTCGGGTTCGACGAGGCGTGGTTCGGCGAACACCACTCCGGTGGCTACGAGCTGATCGCCTGTCCGGAGGTATTCATCGCCGCGGCGGCCGAGCGGACCAAACACATCCGGCTGGGTACCGGAGTGGTGTCGCTGCCCTACCACCATCCGCTGATGGTCGCCGACCGCTGGGTGTTGCTGGACCACCTGACCCGCGGCCGGGTCATGTTCGGCGCCGGTCCGGGGGCGCTGCCGTCGGACGCGTACATGATGGGCATCGATCCCGTCGATCAGCGACGGATGATGCAGGAGTCCCTCGAGGCCATCCTGGCGCTGTTCCGCGCCGCACCCACCGAACGAATCGACCGCCACTCCGACTGGTTCACCCTGCGTGACGCCCAGTTACATATCCGGCCCTACACCTGGCCCTATCCCGAGATCTCCACGGCGGCAATGATTTCACCGTCAGGACCGCGGTTGGCCGGCGCGCTGGGCACCTCGCTGCTGTCGCTGTCGATGTCGGTGCCCGGCGGCTACGCGGCGCTGGAAACCACCTGGGACGTGGTGCGCGAGCAGGCCGCGAAAGTCGGACGCGACGAGCCGGACCGCGGCGACTGGCGCGTCCTGAGCATCATGCACATCGCCGACAGCCGCGAGCAGGCGATCGACGATTGCACCTACGGGCTGCAGGATTTCGCCAATTACTTCGGCGCCGCCGGGTTCGTCCCACTGGCCAACAGCGTCGAAGGCACCCAGACGCCACACGAATTCGTCGCCGACTATGCGGCCAAGGGAAATTGCTGCATCGGCACGCCCGAGGACGCCATCGCCCACATCGAGGATCTGCTCGACCGCTCCGGCGGCTTCGGCACCCTGCTGATGCTCGGCCACGACTGGGCTTCGCCCGAGGCGACGCACCACTGCTACGACCTGATGGCGCGCAAGGTGATTCCCCACTTCAAACGCCAACTCGAAGCCTCCCGCGCATCCCACGACTGGGCTAAGGGCAAGCGCGACCACTTGATCGGCCGGGCGGGCGAGGCCGTGGTCAAAGCCATCACCGAGCACGTCGACGAACAGAAAGATGCGGTGCACTGATGCGCGCCTCGGTATTGCGCGACGGACGCATGGTCTACCGCGACGACGTGCCCGACCCGATACCCGAAGCCGGCCAGGTGCTCGTCGGCGTGCGGGCGTGCGGAATCTGCGGCTCCGACCTGCATTTCGCCGCCCACGGCGCCCAGGTGTTGGAAATGACCGATCGGGCGGCGGGCGGCACGGGGGGCATGCACGTCGACCTGAACCACGACATCTTCATGGGGCACGAATTCAGTGCCGAGATACTCGAAGCCGGTCCCGACACCGAGACACATCCACCGGGCACGCTGGTCACGTCGCTGCCGGTGCTGTTGTCCGCCAAGGGAGTCGAGCCGATTGTGTACAGCAACAGCACAATCGGCGGCTACGCCGAACGGATGCTGCTGTCGGCGCCGCTGCTGCTGCCCATCCCCAACGGCTTGGACTTCAAACACGCGGCCCTCACCGAGCCCATGGCGGTCGGGTTGCACGCCGTCAACAAGTCCAACATCGCACCGGGCGAGACGGCCCTGGTGTTGGGCTGCGGCCCGATCGGGATCGCCATCGTCGCCGCCCTTCGGTCCAAGGGCGTCGAAACCATTGTGGCGTCGGACTTTTCGCCCAAGCGGCGCGAGCTGGCCACCGCGATGGGAGCCCACCAGACGCTGGATCCGGCGCAGGGCTCGCCCTTCGACACCGTCAAGCCCGCGGTGGTGTTCGAGGCCGTCGGGGTGCCCGGCATCATCGACGACGTCATGCTCCGGGCGCGGCCGGGCACCCGCCTGGTGGTCGCCGGGGTGTGCATGCAACCCGACACCGTGCATCCGTTCTTCGCGATCGCCAAAGAGATCAACGTGCAATTCGTGCTCGCCTACACACCCGACGAGTTCGGCGACTCGCTGCGCGCGCTGGCGGAGGGCGAGATCGACGTCAGCCCGCTGATCACCGGCGAGGTGGGCCTGGATGCGGTCGGCGCGGCCTTCGACGACCTGGCCGACCCCGAACGGCACTGCAAGGTTCTCGTCACGCCCTGAAAATTGTCGGAGGGGCCACCTATAATCGAACACATGTTCGAAGCACCGTCGGATCCCGCCGCTCTGGTAGCGCTGATCGAGTCCACGTATCGGGAGGAGTCGATGCTGGTGGCGCGGCGGTTGGCGGCGGTGGCGGCGCTGCTGCGGCATCGGGTGGCCACTGCCGACGGGGCCGATCGGGAGTACGCCGAGATCGACGGCTTCGAGCAGACCGCCGCCGAGGTCGCCGCGGTGATGAACCTGTCTGCGATGGGTGCCAGTTTCCTGGTGTCGCACGCCGAGGCGCTCGATACCCGCCTGCCGCGGGTGGCGGCGCTGTTGGCCGAGGGGCGAACGGATTGGCGCACGGTGCGTTTGGTCATCACCCGCACCGATCTGGTCACCGACCCGGAGGTGATCGCCACGCTCGATGAGTCGTTGGCCGCCCGGCTCGGGAATTGGCACAGTTGGTCGCGGCAGCGGATCGTCAACGCGGTTGATGCCGCGGTGCGGGTCGCCGATCCCGACGCCGCCCGGGAGCGTCGGGTGGCCGCCGAGGAGGACCGTTACGTCGCCATCAGCGCCGCGGACAACGGGATGGCCGAGATCCGCGGTTCGGTGGCGGCCACCGCCGCGACGGCCTTTGATCGCCGGCTGTCCCAACTCGCCAAGCAGGTGTGCCCGGCCGATCTACGGACGATGGATCAGCGCCGCGCCGACGCACTGTCGGCGCTGGCCGAGGGCCGCGGGTTGGGTTGTGCGTGTGGGCAAGCCGACTGCCCCACCCGGGCCGGCGAGCACGCTCGCGAAGGTGAGCCGACCGGGGCGCGGATGGTCGTCAACGTGGTGGCCGGCGAGCAGACCGTTTACGCCGATGGGGCTGAGCCCGGCTATCTGGAGGGCTATGGCGTCATCGATGCCGATCAGGTGCGCCGGTTGGCGGCCGCCGCGTCGGTGCTGGTGGCCAGCCCGGTGACCAGTCCGGTCGAGGCCTTGCGCTATCAACCGTCGGCGGCGCTGGAGCGGTTCGTGCGCTGCCGCGATCTCACCTGCCGCTTCCCCGGATGCTCCCGCCCGGCGATGATCTGCGATGTCGACCACACCATTCCGTTCAACCATCAAGATCCGCGGGCGGGTGGGCGCACCGTCGCGGAGAACCTGAAATGTCTGTGCCGCCAGCATCATCGGCTCAAAACCTTCGGGGGTTGGCGCGACAAACAGTTAGCCGATGGAACCGTGATCTGGACCTCGCCGACCGGCAACACCTATCGGACCTCGCCGGCGGGTGCGGATTTGTTTCCGGCGGCGCGCGCCCCGGCCTGCGCCGCCCCCGAGCCGAGACGACGCAGCCGATCCCGGCAGCGCAGCGCGCGGATCACCCAGGCGCGCACCCACAATCGCGAGCAGCGCCCGATCAACGAGGCCCGCCGTCGACTCGAACAGGACCGCAAAGACGAAATCGCGGCACGCAAGTTCCGAAACCACATGCGCGACATGCTGTTCCTGTTCAAGGGAACACCGAGTACCAGCCCCTACTGCACCTGGGTCAACGACCCCCGAGAACCCGAAGAACTGCCCCCCGACTGGGAACCCGACCAAACCACCCTGCAGCCCCTACCCGACGACCCACCCTTCTGACGCATCACCCACCCGCGGGGGGCTGCGCGATGACCGTGGGCTTGAAACCGTATCGGGGAGTGACGAAGTGGGCCGCGACGCCGCGCCCCGCCCCGGCGGCGGGCACCATCGGCACCCCGCCCACCGCGTTCGTGGCACGTTCGACGGCCCCCGCGGCGGTGGCACCGTTGAGCGCCACGGCGACCGTCGGTGCCGGGGCCGCGCTCGCCCAGGCGGCGGGCACCGATAACCCGCCGATCGACGCCGCCTTGCCGACGGCTCCGCCGATTGCGCCGATCGAGCCCAGGCCCGCACCCGAAACGGCGGGAAGGGCCGCTTCTGCGGCCTTGGCGACGCCCTCGGCGGCGGACTTCGCGGCGGGCATGAAGCCCTGCGCGAGGCTTTGGATGTCCTTGAACGCGGTGGTGAACAATCGCGTCGGCGAAATCAATCGGATGAACGCATCGAAAGGCGTGCTGGCATCCAAGGTTTGCGACCCGGTCAGTCCCTCCAACAGGTCACCCAGCGGACCCCCGACGACGATCCCATCGCCCTCCGGGTTCAGGCCGATCCCGCCCAAGGACAGCGTGGGATTGGCGGACGACGGGGACGTGTTCGTCGACCCGGCCAGCGCCGAAAGGGCTTGGGGCACCGCGTCCAGGCCCTGCGCGCTGTTGCTTCCGGTGGCGCCGGCCGCCTGGGCCACCGCAGCGGCCTGACCCGCGACGCCGGTCGGGTTCGTGGTCGGCGCCGCCAACTCGAACGCCGGCAATGTCGACGCCGCCGCCGAGGCGCCAGCATATTCGTACATCGCGGCGGCGTCCTGGGCCCACATCTCGCCGTATTGCGCCTCGGTGGCCGCAATCGCCGGGGTGTTCTGCCCGAGGAAGTTCGTCGCCAGCAACTCCATCAGCAACGCCCGGTTCGCCGCGATCACCGGTGGCGGCACCGTTTCGGCGAACGCCGCCTCGTAGGCACCGGCCGCCGCCACGGCTTGATGCGCCGCCTGTTCGGCCTGCCCACCCGTGCCGCTCAGCCACACCAGTTGCGGCACGGCCGCGGCGAGCATGGATGCCGCGGCCGGCCCCTGCCATGGTCCGCCCTCGAGGCCCGCGATCACCGACCCATACGAGGATGCCGCGGAATGCAGGCCGGCGGCCAATCCATTCCAGGCCGCCGCGGCGGCGAGTAGCGGCCCCGAACCGGGCCCCGAATACATCAGCGCGGAGTTGATCTCCGGCGGTAACTGCGCGAAGTCCAGCATCGGGTCCTCGCCTAACCGACCGCGGCGGCGTTGGCCAATTCCGTGGCGGCGTACGAACCGGCGCTGATGCCAAGCGTCGTCGCCAACTGCTCTCGAACCAGAGCTGCCTGCGCACTGATCTCCTGGAAGAGCTGTCCGTGCCGGGAGAACCGTGCGGCCGTCAGTATCGACACCACATCGGCGGCGGCGGGGGCCACCGCGGTCGTCGCCGCGATCAACGCCGAATTGTTTTCCTGCACTGCGGCATTGATGCCGTGCAGATCACGCGAAGCCGCATCCAGTATTTCCGGCTGTGCCATCAGAAACGACATGGTGAGTCCTCAAAACCCTTTCAATTAACCAGCTTTCGGTGCCCATCACCGGCACCGAGTTCGACGCTCGTCACGTTAGGCCGGTGACCTCGGATGATGACAGCCTGCGGGCCGCTATTTCATGGCCGGTTGGACAACTATTCATTTAGCTGGCCGCAAGCGCTGCGACTTTTGGATTCGGCATGAATCTCGCTATAATCCAATATGATTGGAGTCATATATGTTCCTATATGAGCGCGCTTACGCCTCCGCCTAGATTTGCTGGCTCAGGATTCTGGGCTAAACATGCCGTCGCACAAGGTAATTCGCGACCACGATCGACTGGATCCGACGGCGGGGCCTGGGGCGCCGGCCATGCCGCCGCGCACCGACACAGGAATCCGCCACACGGACGACGGCCCAGCGGCTAGGGTGCCAGGCATGCCGGTCGCAACCAACGCCTCGAGTTTTGTCCGCCGATCGATTGCGGTGGCCGCGGCCTGCCTGACCGTCGCCGCGGCGTCGGCGTGCGACGAACCCAGCCCGTCACGCCCGGGCGCGAATCCCCGGCAGGTAACGGTTTTGGGTACCGGGCAAGTTCAGGGCGCCCCGGACACCCTGACCGCCGACGTCGGTATCGAATTCACCGCCCCCGACGTCACCACCGCCATGAACCAGACCAACGACCGCCAGCAGGCGGTGCTCAACGCGCTGCTCGGCGCCGGCGTCGACCACAAGGACATCAGCACCACCGAGGTCACCCTGGCGCCGCAGTACAACAACCCCGGACCCAGCGGCACGGCCGACATCACCGGGTACCGCGCCACCAACGCCGTCGCCGTCAAGATCCACCCGCCCGATGCGGCGTCGCGGCTGCTGGCGCTCATCGTCGGCACGGGGGGCGACGCCACCCGGATCAGGTCGGTCCGCTATTCCATCGCCGACGATTCGCAGCTGGTCAAGGATGCCCGCGCGCGGGCGTTCAACGATGCCAAGAGCCGCGCCGAGCAATACGCCCAGCTGTCCGGGCTCCGGCTGGGCCGGGTGCTGTCCATCTCGGAGGCCACCGGCAACCCCCCGCCGGGCGGGCCGCCGACGCCGCGGGCCATGCCGTCGATGGTCCCGCTGGAACCCGGCCAGCAGACCGTGAACTTCTCGGTCAGCGCGGTGTGGGAGCTGGACTGACGCAGCCGGATGGCGGCGACCCGCCGCGCCCGGCTTCGCCGCGCTTGCGATCGCCGCGAGCTACTGCTGGTAGACCCTGGGGTCCAGGGTGCCGATGTAGGACAGGTCGCGGTAGCGCTCGTCGTAATCGAGGCCGTAGCCGACGACGAAGTCGTTCGGGATGTCGAAGCCCACGTAGGAGATGTCGACGTGGGCTCCCTTCGCGTCCGGCTTGCGCAGCAGCGTGCACACCTTCAGCGACCGCGGATGCCGCGTTTTGAGGTTGCGCAGCAGCCAGGACAGGGTCAGGCCCGAGTCGACGACGTCCTCGACGATCAGCACATCGCGGCCCTGAATGTCGCGGTCCAGGTCCTTGAGGATGCGCACCACCCCCGACGAGGACGTCGATGAGCCGTACGAGCTGACGGCCATGAACTCGAACTGGGTGGGCACCGGGATCGCGCGGGCCAGGTCGGTGACAAAGATCACGGCGCCCTTGAGCACGGTGATCAACAGCAGGTCCTGGCCGGTCTCGCTCACGGCGTCGCGGTAGCTCTCCCCGATTTCGCGGCCGAGTTCGGCGATTCGCGCCTGAATTTGCTCCGCCGTCAGCAGGACAGACTTGATATCCCCGGGGTAGAGCTCCGCGGGCTGGGCGGGGGTGATCGCCGAGGAGATCTGGGCCACGCCCACAGAGTGCCACGCCGGCGGGCGGATAACCAACGGCGGCCCCGATTTTGCGGTCAGTGGACCGGTTCGCGCCACAGCGTCAAAACACCGTCCCGGCGGCCCGCGAACAGCCGCTCGTCGGGCAGGGACGACCCCACCGCCACCCCGCCCTGGCCGCGCCATCCGGTGACCAGGGCGTCGACCCCCCGAATCTGCTTGTCGGTCAGCCCCGTTGCGCCGCCCGCCAGGAGCCAGGCCCGGATCACCCGGCGCCGAACGGGCGCGTCCAGCGTCGCCAGCGCCGAGACCCGCAGCCCCGGGCCCTCCTTGGCGCCGGGCAGCGCCCGGGCGGCCAGGGTGTCGATCAACTCGTTGTCCTCCCGCAACGCGGTCGCGGTGCGGGCCAGCGCCTCGGCGACGCCCCCGCCGAGCACGTCTTCGAGCAGCGGCAACACCTCGGCACGCAGCCGGGTCCGGGTGAAGCGGCGGTCGCTGTTGTGCGGATCGCGCCACGCGGTCAGGCCCAGCTCCCGGCACGCGTCGTGCGTCACCGCGCGCCGGACCCCCAACAACGGCCGGCACCACGGCGGATCGTAGGAGCGCATCCCGGCGATCGAGCGCACCCCGGACCCCCGGCCCAGCCCCAGCAGCACCGTCTCGGCCTGGTCGTCGAGCGTGTGGCCGAGCAGCACCGGGCCGTCGTGGTAGGCGGCCAGCGCGGCATAGCGGGCGGCACGCGCGGCCGCTTCCGGACCGCCTTGGCTGCCGACCTGCACCCGAACCACTTGCGCCGCAACACATCCCAGTGCCATGGCCTGCGCCCGGGCGGTTTCGGCGACGTCGGCCGAGTCGGGTTGCAGGCCGTGGTCGACCACCACCGCGGCGGTGGGTCGCAGCTGGGCCGCCACCGCGGTGAGCGCCAACGAATCCGGGCCACCGGACAGGGCCACGCACCATTGGTCGACGGTGGCCACATGCGTCTTGATGAACGCCTCGACCGCCGCGCGCAGCCGGCCTACAGCACCCTGTCGATCCATCGCCGGGGCTCTTCGATCTCGTTGGGCTGCGGCAGCGTCTCGGGCCCCGTCCAGATGGCGTTGAAGCGCGCCATTCCCACCTGGCCCACGACGTCATCGACGAACGCCTTGCCACGGGTGTATTGGCTGAGCTTGGCGTCGAGTCCCAGCAGTGCGCGCAGCAGGCGCTGCAGGGGCGGTTGCTTGCGGTGGCGGCGCTCGTCGAAGCGGCGGCGGATGGTGGCCACCGACGGCACAGCCATCGGCCCGACGGCATCCATGACGTGGTCGGCGTGGCCCTCCAGCAGCGTGCCCAGCACCAGCAGCTGATCCAGGGCGTGGCGCTGGGGCTCCGACTGGACCGCCCGCACCAGACCGAGGATCCCCGCCGAGTTGGCGTCCGAGGCCGGATTGCCGCGATTGCGGGCGTAGTCGGCGAGCCTGCTCACCACCTCCCCCAGGTCGTCGCCGGCGTCGCGGGTGAGCAGGCCCAGCGCCTCCGACATGTAGTCGGGCAGCCACGGGTTGGCGGTGAACTGGACCCGATGGGTGACCTCGTGCAGGCACACCCACAGCCGGAAATCGGACGGGTCGATCCGCAGTTGCCGCTCGACGGCGATGACGTTCGGGTACACCAGCAGCAGGCTGCCGGCCCTGGCCCCGTTATCGCCGGCGAACGGGTCGTACTGGCCGAGGATCCCCGAGGACACGTAGGCCAGGACGGCGCCGGTCTGCGCGCCGGTGATCCGGCCCGTGAGAAATCCGCGCGGCTTCTCGGCGCCGTTCATCATCACCCGCATCGACTCGGCCGCGGCGGCAATCCATTCCGGGCGGTCGATGATGCGGGCGGCGGGCACGGCGCCACCTGCGACCAGGCCGGTGACCTCACGGACCAGGGGTTCGGCGTTGGCCGCCGCGCCGACGAGTTCGTCGATCACCTGGCGCCGGGTGTAGTCGCTGGACGGCGGGCCGGGCCGGGCCAGCCGTCGGCCGACCGTGGCCGCGAATTGCCAGTCGACCGCGGTGCCCAGCGTCAGCTCCGGCGCCGGCGTCATGAGCACCCGCAGAACCAGAGCCTGGTCGCCAGGGCGTCCATCGCGTTGCGGCCGGTCGGGCCCGCGTCGTTAGAGATGAATGCGAAGGTGAGCACCCGGCCGCTGCGGTCGGTGAGCACCCCGGCCAGCGCGTTGATGTTGGTCAGCGAGCCGGTCTTGGCCCGCAACCAGCCGGCGGGGCCCTGGCTGGTCGAGGCGTCGACGAACCGGTCGCCCAGCGTGCCGCTGCCGGCGGCGATCGGGAGCAGATCCAGCAGCGCCCGCAGCGCCGGCTGGTCCGGCCCGGCGGCGGCCTGCAGCACCCCGTCGAGCGTCTTGGCCGTCAGCCGGTCGTCGACCGAAAGCCCGCTGGAATCCAACAGCGCCGCACCCGCGGTGTCGACGTGGGCGGTGCTCAATCGGTTGGTGACCGCGTCGGCCGCACCGGCGAAGCTGCGCGGCCGGTTGATCGCGGCGGCCACCTCACGGGCGATGCATTCGGCCAGCACGTTGTCGGAGTGGTCCATCATCTCGGACAGGCGCTGCACCAACGGCGCCGACTGCACGACGGCCAGCTGGCGCGCTCCGGACGGCGCCGTCGCGATCGTCACCGCGGCGGGATCGAGGTTCAGCGCCTTGGCCAGCTCGCGGCCGGCATCCAGCGCCGGCGTCCGGGACCGCCGGGAGTTGACCGTGGTCGGCTGGATGCGTCCGGCGTCGATCATCACCGACTCGATCGGCGCGATGTCGCCGTTGTCGACGTCGGCGGGATCCCAGCCCTGCGCCATCGTCGGCCCGCTGAACGCCGAGGTGTCCACCTGCACCGCGGTCGGGGTCACGCCGCTGCGCCGGATCTGCTCGACGAGGTCGCTGATGCGGGCCGCGCCCCGGTACCAGGTGTCCTGCCCGGGCGGTGCGGCGGACAGCACCGGATCGCCGGCGCCCACCAGCACGACGGGGCCCTGGGCGTTTTGGCTGCCGGCCACCACCCGGGTGCTGATCCGGGCCTGGCGGTCCAACGTCAGCAGGGCGGCGGCCGCCGTCAGCACCTTGTTGGTCGACGCCGGCACCAGCGGCATGTCGTCCGCCACCTGCCACAGCTCTTTGCCGGTGCTGGCGTCGGTGATCCGGCCGCCCAGCCTGCCCAGGTTGGGGTCACCCGCCACCGGCGCCAGCGCGGCGCTCACGCCCGGGCCGCTGGGCAACTCGGCGGTATCGCTCACCGGGACCATGCCGGGCTTGACCGTGGGTGCGTGCGGAGCCGGGATCGGAGCGCGCGCACTGCCCGCGCCATGCCCGGTCGTGGTGAAAAACGTTGCCGCCACCACCACGGCAGCGACGAACGCCAGCACGCCCAACCCGATGAACACTGGGGTGGATTTTTGCCAGCGAGTACGGGCCATCACTCTCCTGACTGTTTGAACCCATTCTGCCGAATCGGCGGCGATGGGCTCGACTAGGGTGTAGCAGAGCAAAATTGGCCTGCCCATGCAGACACCCAGACAAGGAGCCGACGCGGTGGAATTCGACGTGACCATCGAGATCCTGAAGGGCCAGCGGAACAAATACGAGATCGATCACGAGACCGGTCGGGTGCGTCTGGACCGCTACCTGTACACCGCGATGGGCTACCCGACCGACTACGGCTTCATCGAGGACACCCTCGGCGAGGACGGCGACCCGCTGGACGCCATGGTGTTGCTGCCGCAGTCGGTGTTTCCCGGGGTGATCGTGGAGGCCCGTCCGGTGGGCATGTTCCGGATGACCGACGAAAAGGGCGGCGACGACAAGGTTTTGTGCGTGCCGGCCGGCGACCACCGCTGGGACCACGTCCAGGACATCGGCGACGTGCCCGAGTTCGAGCTCGACGTGATCAAGCACTTCTTCGTGCACTACAAGGACCTGGAGCCGGGCAAGTTCGTCAAGGCGGCGGACTGGGTTGGCCGCGCGGAGGCCGAGGCCGAGATTCAGCGCTCGGTGGAGCGGTTCAAGACCGAGGGGCACTAGCGGCCGCACCGGCCCTGCGCCGGTTGCGCAGCAGGCTCCAGCCCAGCGCCGCTCCGATGAAGACCACCCCGACCGAGGCGGTGACCGCTTCGGGGACCTGCAGGCGGGGGTCGATGGATCCCAGCATGATCACGGCCAGCGCACCGATGGCCCAGTGCGCGCCGTGTTCCAGGTACACGTACCGGTCCAGGGTTTCCTGCTTGACCAGATAGATGGTGATGGACCGCACGAACATGGAGCCCACCAGTCCGAGCCCGAGCGCGATGACGATCGGGTCCGAGGTGATCGCGAAGGCGCCGGTGACCCCGTCGAACGAGAACGCGGCGTCGAGAACCTCGAGGTAGAGGAACAGGGTGAACCCCGCCTTACCGACCGCCTCGGCGGCCGTCATGCCCTCGACGTCGGCCGGGCGGAACGCGCGGCTCAACCCGTTGACCACCAGGTAGGTCACCAAGCCGAGCACTCCGGCGGTCAGCACCGTGGCACGCTCGTCGGCCGAATGCGTCAACCGCGAGCCGACCAGCACCAGCGTCGCGCCGGCCACCACCACCGACACCTGACCGAGTCGCCCGATGCGGGCGAAGGGGACCTCAATCCACTTGAGCCACTTGATGTCTCGGTCATGGAAGACGAAATCCAGGAACAGCATCAACAGGAACATCCCACCGAACGCCGCGATCTGCGGATGGGCGGACAGGATCATCTTCTCGTAGCTCGGCGAGCCGTCCGCAAACTCCAGCGCGCCATGCGGCGGCGGATGCAGCGCCAGTTCCAGCGCGCGAACCGGCCCGATCCCCGCGGTGGCCCACACGATCACCAACGGGAACAACAAACGCATCCCGAACACCGCGATGAGGATCCCGACGGTCAAAAACATCTGCCGCCAAAACGGGCTCATCCGCTTCAGGATCGCGGCGTTGATGATGGCGTTGTCGAACGACAGCGACACCTCGAGGACGGCCAACACCAGCAGCAGGAAAAGGTCCTCGAGGCCGCCGTGCGCATACCCCAGCACAAGGGCCACCACGGTGAGCAACAACGAGATGCCGAAGACGCGGTAGGCGGCCATGGGTCCTTTCCGACAGCCGCTCACATTAGCGAACCCGGTCGCGGCGCCGGGCTATCGGTTGCGGACACTTACTATTTTCAAATTGTGGCGATACATCGGCGCGGTCCGCTGAAAGCGCTGCCCCGATGACCGAAATCAGCGCGTCACAGGGGCCGGTGGCGCGCGGCGCCATGGCCCGCGTCGGCACCGCCACCGCCGTGACCGCGCTGTGCGGCTACGGCGTGATCTACCTGGCGGCCCGCGACCTGGCGCCCGGCGGCTTCTCGGTGTTCGGGGTGTTCTGGGGGGCCTTCGGGCTGGTCAGCGGCGCCGCGTTCGGCCTGCTCCAAGAAACCACCCGCGAGATCCGCGCTTGCTCAGTTGGGGGGCCGTACCTGGAGGTCGCGCCGGTCAAGCGCACCCACCCGCTGCGGGTCGCCACGCTGATCGGCGTGGCCGCGGCCGTCGTGATCGCGGGGAGCGCGCCGTTGTGGAGCGGGCGGGTTTTCGTCGAAGAGCGCTGGCTGTCGGTGGCGCTGCTCAGCGTCGGGCTGGCCGGCTTCTGTGTGCACACCACGCTGCTGGGCATGCTGGCCGGCATCAATCAGTGGACCCAGTACGGGGCGCTGATGGTGACCGACGCGGTCATCCGGGTCGCGATCGCGGCGGCCACCGTGGTGCTGGGCTGGCATCTGACCGGCTTCCTCTGGGCGACGGTCGCCGGCGCGCTCGCCTGGCTGATCCTGCTGGTGGCCTCGCCCGCCACCCGCGCCGCCGCCCGCCTGCTCACCCCGGGCGGCACCGCGAGGTTTCTGCGGGGCGCCGCGCATTCGATCACCGCGGCCGGCGCCAGCGCCATCCTGGTGATGGGTTTTCCGGTGCTGCTGAAGCTCACCAGCGCCGAGCTCGGCGCCGAGGGCGGGGTGATCATCCTGGCCGTCACGTTGACCCGCGCGCCACTGCTGGTGCCGCTGACTGCCATGCAGGGCAACCTGATTGCGCATTTCGTCGACGAGCGCAGCGACCGGGTGCGTGCGCTGATCGCCCCGGCCGGGATCGTCGCGGCGATCGGCGCGGTCGGGGTGCTGGCCGCGGGCGCGGTCGGCCCCTGGCTGTTGCGATTCGCTTTCGGGCCGCAGTACCACGCCAGCAGCGCCCTGCTGGCGTGGCTGACCGGGGCCGCGGTGGCGATCGCCATGCTGACGCTGACCGGCGCCGCCGCGGTGGCCGCCGCGCTGCACCGCGCCTACTCGCTGGGTTGGGTCGGCGCGACGGTCGCGTCGGGTCTGCTGCTGTTGCTGCCGCTGTCCCTGCAGACCCGAACCGTGGTCGGCCTGCTGTGCGGGCCGTTGGTCGGCATCGGCGTCCATCTGGTGGCGCTGTCGCGCGCCGGACGCGCATCGGGCTGATCTGGCCTGCACCAGCGTGTACCTTGTGGGCTTAGATGGGTACGGAAACGCAATATTCGGTCGTCTGGGTCGTCATTCCCGCCTTCAACGAAGCAGCTGTCATCGGCGAGGTGATAGCCGACGTCCGCTCGGTGTTCGACCACGTCGTCTGCGTGGACGACGGCAGCGCCGACGGCACCGGTGAGATCGCCCGGCGGGCGGGGGCCCACCTGGTCCGCCACCCCATCAACCTCGGGCAGGGCGCGGCCATTCAGACCGGCGTCGAGTACGCCCGCAAGCAGCCGGGGGCCCAGATTTTCGCGACGTTCGACGCCGACGGCCAGCATCGGGTCAAGGACCTGGCCGCGATGGTCGACCGGCTGCGCGCCGGGGACGTCGACGTGGTCATCGGCACCCGGTTCGGCACCCAGCAGGTCGCCCGGCCGCCGTTGCTGAAACGGATCGTGCTGCAGACCGCCGCGCGGTTGAGCCGGCGCGGTCGCCGGCTTGGCCTGACCGACACCAACAACGGGCTGCGGGTGTTCAACAAGAAGGTCGCCGACGGCCTGAACATCACGATGAGCGGCATGAGCCACGCGAACGAGTTCATCATGCTGATCGACGAAAACCATTGGCGCGTCGCCGAAGAACCGATCGAGGTGCTCTACACCGAGTATTCGAGGTCGAAGGGCCAGCCGCTGCTCAACGGCGTCAACATCATTTTCGACGGATTCCTGCGGGGGAGGATTCCAAAATGATCCGACATGAAAGGACCGGAAGATGAACTGGATCCAGGTGCTCCTGATCGGATCGATCGTCGCGCTGCTGGTGTATCTGCTGCGCTCGCGCCGCAACGCGCGGTCCCGGGCCTGGGTCAAGGTCGGCTACGTGGTGTTCGTGCTGGCCGGCATCTACGCCGTGCTGCGACCCGACGACACCACCGTCGTGGCGCAATGGTTCGGGGTGCGCCGCGGCACCGACCTGATGCTCTACGCGCTGATCATGGCGTTCTGCTTCACCACGCTCAGTACCTACATGCGGTTCAAGGACCTGGAGCTGCGTTACGCGCGGCTGGCCCGGGCGATCGCGATGGATTCCGCCCAGGCGCCCGAAGCGGGCTAGCCGGTGTGCGTCCGCCGGAAGTAGTCCACCGTGCGGCGCACGCCCTCGGCGAGCTCGACCTTCGGCCGCCAACCCAAAACCTGTGCCGCAGAACCGATGTCGAGACAGGATCGCTTGAGGTCGCCGAGTCGCGGCGGCGCGAACTCCGGGTCGTCGGGGCCCCCGACCGCGGCGGCCACCGCCGAATGCAGTTGCCGGTCCGAGGTTTCGACCCCGGTGCCGATGTTGAAGCGCTGCCCGCCACCGGCGTCTCCGGACGCCTTGACGAAGGCGTCGACCACGTCGTCGACGAAAACGTAGTCGCGGGTGTTGCTGCCGTCGCCGAAAACCTTGGTGGGCTTACCCGATAGCAGCGCCTGGGCGAAGATCGCCACCACGCCCGCTTCCCCGTGCGGGTCCTGGCGGGGCCCGTAGACATTGGCCGGCGCGATGTGCGAGCAGTCCAGCCCGTACAGGTGGCGGAAGGTGTTCAGGTAGATCTCGCCGGCCACCTTCCCCGCGGCATAGGGCGACGCAGGATCGGTGGGGGCGTCCTCACCGGTCGGGTACCGCGGCGGGACGCCGTAGATGGAGCCGCCCGAGGAGGTGTGCACCACCTTGCGCACCCCCGTCCTGCGCGCGGCCTCGGCCAGGCGCACCGTGCCGATCACGTTGACCGAGGCGTCGAACTGCGGGTCGGCCACCGAGTGCCGCACGTCGATCTGGGCGGCCAGGTGGAACACCACCTCCGGGCGGTGCTCGTCGAGGATGGCCTCCAGATCGGCGGTCACGATGTCGGCCTCGACGAAGACATGCGCCGGATTGTCGGCCAGGTGCTCGAGGTTGCCCGCGCGGCCGGACGCGAAGTTGTCCAGCCCCACCACCGCGTGGCCGTCGGCCAACAGACGGTCGACTAGCGTCGAGCCGATGAATCCGGCTGCCCCGGTAACCAGTGCACGCACCGGCCCACCATACATAGCGGCGGCGGCCGCGGCGCTCATCGCGGTGCAGCTGGCGGTCCGCGCGGCGCTGGCGTTCGGGGGCTACTTCTATTGGGACGACCTGATTCTGATCGGCAAGGCCGGCACGCATCACCTGCTCGCGCCGTCGTATCTGTTCCACGATCACGACGGCCACGTGATGCCGGGGGCATTTCTGCTCGCGGGCACCATCATCCGGCTGGCGCCGCTGGACTGGACGTGGCCGGCGGTCAGCCTGGTGGTGCTGCAACTGCTGGCGTCGCTGGCGTTGTTGCGCGCGCTGCACGCCATCCTCGGCTGGCGGCCGGTGCTGCTGATCCCGTTGACGTTCGCGTTGTTCACGCCGCTCGGCGTGCCCGGATTCGCCTGGTGGGCGGCGGCGCTGAACTCGCTGCCGATGCTGGCGGCGCTGGCCTGGGTCTGCGCCGACGCCGTCCTGCTGGTGCGCACCGGCGATCGGCGCTACGCGGTGACCGGGGTGCTGGTCTACTTCGGCGGGCTGCTGTTCTTCGAGAAGGCCGCGGTGATCCCGTTCGTCGCGTTCGCGGTGGCCGCGCTGCTGTGCCACGTGACCGGTGACGGGAGCCTGCGGTCGGCGCTGGCGACGGTGTGGCGGGCCGGGGCGCGGTTGTGGACCGCGGCGCTGGCGCTCACCGCCGCCTGGGTGGCCCTCTATCTGGGCGTGGTCAATCAGCAGCGGTGGAGTTCCGACCTGTCGATGACGGCGCGGTTGCTGGCGCGATCGATCACGCACGGCATCGTGCCCGGGCTGGCCGGCGGGCCCTGGCACTGGGACCGGTGGGCGCCGGCGTCGCCGTGGGCCACGCCCCCGCCGTCGGTGATGGCGCTGGGCTGGCTGGTGCTGGCCGGCGTGCTGGCGGTGTCGCTGGCGCGCAAGCGGCGCATCGGGCCGGTGTGGGCGACCGCCGCCGGCTACGCCGTGGCCTGCCAGGTGCCGATCTATCTGATGCGCTCGTCGAAGCAGACCGCGCTGGAGCTCGCGCAGACCCTGCGGTATTTCCCGGATCTCGTCGTCGTGCTGGCGCTGCTGGCCGCCGTCGCGCTGTGCGCCCCGAACCGGCCGGCCGGGCCGGCCTGGCTCGACGCGTCGCCGAAACGCGCGGCGGCGGCCGCGGGTCTGGCGGTGTTGTTCGTGGCGAGCAGCCTGTACTCGACGGCCACGTTTTTGACCAGCTGGCGCGACAACCCGGCTCAGCCCTATCTGCAGAACGCTCGGGCCTCTCTGGCCGCGGCCCATGCCGCCGCGGACGCGCCGCTGCTTGACCAGGAGGTCGATCCGCTGGTGCTGCAACGGGTGGCCGCACCGGAGAATCTGTCCAGCCACATGTTCGCCCTGCTGCGGGATAGGCCCGAATTCGCGCCCGCGACAACGCAATTGCGCATGCTGGACAGCTCCGGTCACCTGATCAAGGCGCGGGTGACCTGGGTTCGTACCATCGCGCCGGGGCCGATGCCGCGCTGCGGCTATTTCGCGCAACCGGACAAACCGGCGCGCCTGGTCCTCGACGGGCCGCTGCTACCCGCCGACTGGACCATCGAACTGAACTACCTGGCCAACAGCGACGGGTCGATGCTGTTGTCGATGACGCAGGGGCCCGAGGTCAAAGTGCCGGTGCATCCGGGACTCAACCGGGTGTTCGCGCGCCTGCCGGGCGCCGGGGACGCGATCACCGTGCGGGCCAACACCGCGGCGCTGGCGTTGTGCATCGCGTCGGGTCCGGTGGGTTTTCTGGCCCCGGGCTGAGCAGGGAAGTAATGGAGCCGCCTAGGAGAATCGAACTCCTGACCTATTCATTACGAGTGAATCGCTCTACCGACTGAGCTAAGGCGGCGTGCCCTCGCGCGGGCGGCACGAGTCTACGGCAGGCGGGCGGGCACCACGAAATCAATCGCGCGGTTCCTGGGTGCGCAGTTCCTGACCGATCGTCGCGACCATGGCGTCGACGGCGAACTTGGGCTTGACGTTGATCGCCAGCGCCTCGCGGCATTCGAGGACCGCCTCGATGCAGCGCAGCAGCCGATCGGGCGGGGCATGGGCCGCCAGCGCCGCGACCTTCTCGGCCATATCCGGATGGTTGGCCCGCACCGCCCCGGCTCCCGCGTCCAGGGCGGAGGCCATCAGCGCATCCCGGAAATAGGTCGCCAGGTCGATCAGCGCCCGGTCCAGCGCGTCGCGCGAGGCCCTGGTCTGGCGCGACTTCTGCCGCCGCTCAAGGTCTTTGATCGCCCCGGCCGCACCGCGCATCGCGCCCGCGGTGCCCTTTCCGGTGCCACCGGCGCCGAGGGCCGTGCGCAGCTCCTCTGTCTCGGCCTCGGCGCGGTCCGCGGTCAGCACCACCGCCTCGGCTTCGGCCGCGGCCACCAACTCCTCGGCGGCGGCGTAGGCCCGCGACGGGGTCGCGGCGTCGCGCACCAGTCCCAGCGCCCGCTCGCGCCGCTGCCGGGCCTCCGGGTCGGTGGCCAGCCGGCGGGCCCGGCCCACGTGGCCGCCGCTGACCGACGCCGCCCAGTCCGCGGTCTCGGGACTCAGGCCGTCGCTGTCCACCAGCACGTGCGCGATCGCCTCGGTCGAAGGCGTCACCAGCGCCACGTGCCGGCACCGGGACCGCAACGTGATCGCGATGTCCTCGGGGTCCACCGACGGCGCGCACAGCAGGAACACCGTCGACGGTGGCGGTTCCTCGACCACCTTCAGCAGCGCGTTGGCGGCGCCCTCGGTCAGCCGGTCGGCGTCCTCGATCACCACGATCTGCCGATTGCCGGTGGCCGGGCGCCGCGACGCGATCTGCACGATCGCGCGCATCTCGTCGACGCCGATGGACAGGCCCTCGGGAATCACCCGGCGCACGTCGGCGTGGGTGCCGGCCATGGTCGTCGCGCACGCGTGGCAGCGCCCGCAGCCCGGCCCCCCGTCTTCAACGGCGGAGGTGCACTGCAGCGCGGCCGCGAAGCACAGCGCCGCCACCGAGCGCCCCGAACCCGGCGGGCCGGTGATCAGCCACGCATGTGTCATAGTCCCGGCGCCCGCATCGCTGTGGGCTGGGTCACCGCGCGAGGCTTTGGCGGCGGCGAGCAGCTCGGCCGTCACCGCGTCTTGGCCTACCAGCCGCGCAAACACCCCGGACATCACCGGTAACAGTAGACAGCGAGGCCGACAGATACCGATCGGCTACCGTACCGCGACCATTCCGTGACCTTTGCGGCCCTCGGGGCCCCCGCGCGACCTGCCGAGATCGTTATTAAGTTTCCGGGACGTCGCCGCAGCCCGATACGGTGGGTTCGTGACATCGGCGGCGGCACTACCGGGGCGGATCAGCGCATTCGTCCGATGGGTGGTGCGCACCCCGTGGCCGCTGTTCGCGCTGAGCATGCTGCAAGCCGACATCATCGGCGCGCTGTTCGTGCTCGGCTTCCTGCGCTACGGCCTGCCACCGCAGGACCGTATCGAACTGCAGGACCTGCCGACGCTCAACCTGGCGATCTTCGCGACCTCCTTGGTCGTCCTGTTCCTCGTCGGCGTCGTGGTCAACCTCAAGCTGCTGATGCCGGTCTTCCGCTGGCAGCGCCGCGACAACATGCTCGCCGAGACCGATCCGGTCGCGACCGAACTCGCCCGCAGCCGCGCGCTGCGCATGCCCTACTACCGCACCCTGAGCACCGTCGTGTACTGGTGCATCGGCGGCGTGGTGTTCATCGTGGCCAGCTGGTCGGTGGCCAAGTTCGCGGCGCCCGTCGTCTCGGTCGCCACCGCGCTGGGAGCCGCGGCCACCGCGATCATCGGCTATCTGCAATCCGAGCGGGTGCTGCGGCCGGTGGCGGTCGCCGCCCTGCGCAGCGGGGTGCCCGAGAACGTCAAGGCGCCCGGCGTCATCCTGCGCCAGATCCTGACCTGGATGCTCTCGACGGCGGTGCCGCTGATGGCGATCGTGTTGGCCGTGGTCGCCGACAAGGCCTCGCTGCTGCATGCCGCGCCGGAGAGCTTGTTCAACCCCATCCTGTTACTGGCGCTGACCGCGCTGGGCGTCGGGCTGATCAGCACCCTGCTGGTGGCCATGTCGATCGCCGATCCGCTGCGCCAGCTGCGCTGGGCTTTGAGCGAGGTGCAGCGCGGAAACTACAACGCGCACATGCAGATCTACGACGCCAGCGAGCTGGGCCTGCTGCAGGCGGGCTTCAACGACATGGTGCGCGACCTGTCCGAGCGGCAGCGGCTGCGCGACCTGTTCGGCCGCTACGTCGGGGAGGACGTCGCCCGCCGCGCGCTGGAGCGCGGCACCGAGCTGGGCGGCCAGGAGCGCGACGTCGCGGTGCTGTTCGTGGACCTGGTCGGCTCCACCCAGCTGGCTTCCACCCGGCCGCCCGCCGAGGTCGTCCACCTGCTCAACGAGTTCTTCCGGGTGGTGGTGGACACCGTTGGCCGCCACGGCGGTTTCGTCAACAAGTTCCAGGGTGACGCGGCGCTGGCCATCTTCGGCGCGCCGATCGAGCACCCCGACTCACCGGGCGGGGCGCTGGCCGCCGCCCGGGAATTGCACGACGAGTTGCTCCCGGTGATCGGTTCGGCGGAGTTCGGCATCGGGGTGTCGTCCGGTCGGGCCATCGCCGGCCACATCGGTGCGCAGGCCCGCTTCGAGTACACGGTGATCGGCGACCCGGTCAACGAGGCCGCCCGGCTGACCGAGCTGGCCAAACTCGAGCCCGGCCACGTGCTCGCGTCGGCGATCGCCGTCAGCGGCGCGCTGGATGCCGAGGCGTTGTGCTGGGATGTCGGCGAGGTGGTCGAGCTGCGCGGCCGCAGGGCGCCCACCCAGCTGGCCCGACCGGTAAAGCTAGCTGCCCCGGAATTGGTTGCGCCGCAAGAGGTTTCCAGCGACGTAAGCAGCTAACTGCGCTTGGCGGTCTTTTTGGCCGCCGACTTCTTGGCCGGTGACTTGCGGGCGGCCTTCTTGGCGGGGCGCTTCGCCGGACCGCGGGCCCGGCGGTCGGCCAGCAGTTCGGCGGCCCGCTCGTCGGTGATCGACAGCACGTCGTCGCCCTTGCGCAGGCTCGCGTTCGTCTCGCCGTCGGTGACGTACGGCCCGAACCGGCCGTCCTTGATCACCATCGGCTTGCCCGTCGCCGGATCGGCGCCCAGCTCACGCAGCGGCGGCGCGGCGGCGCCCTGGCGGCCGCGGCGTTTGGGCTCGGCGTAGATCTTCAGCGCTTCCTCGAGGGTGATGTCGAACATCTGCTCCTCGGTGGCCAGCGAACGAGAATCGGTGCCGCGCTTCAGGTATGGGCCGTAGCGGCCGTTCTGCGCGGTGATCTCCTCGCCGGACTCGGGGTCGACGCCGACCACCCGGGGCAGCGAGAGCAGCCGCAGCGCATCCTCGAGCGTGACCGTCTGCAAGTCCATGGTGCGCAGCAGCGACCCGGTGCGGGGTTTGGGACCGGTGGGCTTCTTGCCCTTCTTCGCGGGTGTGGCGCTGCCGTCGTCGTCCCCGGGCGGCGGCTCGGGCAGGACCTCGGCCACGTACGGGCCGTATCGCCCGTCCTTGGCGACGATTTCGTGGCCGGTTGCCGGGTCCACACCCAGCACCCGTCCCTCCTGCGGCGTGGCGAACAGCTGCTCGGCCAGCTCGAGGGTCAATTCGTCGGGGGTCAGCGAGTCGTTGAGGTTGGCCCGCTGCGGCTTTGGCTCGCCGCTGGGATCATCGGGGTCGCCGGTCACCATGCGCTCCAGGTACGGCCCGTTCTTGCCCACCCGGACGTAGACGGGACGCCCCTGCTCGTCGTCAAAGAGCCTGATGGAGTTGACTTCTCGAGCGTCGATGCCTTCCAGGTTGACGCCGACGAGCTTCTTCAGGCCGCCGGATCGGGCCACCGAGTCGGCCACCCCGTGCTCGCCGCCGAAGTAGAAGTTGTTGAGCCAGTCGGTGCGCCGCTCCTGACCCGAGGCGATCGCATCGAGCTCGTCCTCCATCGCGGCGGTGAAGTCGTAGTCGACCAGCCGGCCGAAATGCTGCTCCAACAAACCGGTTACGGCGAACGCGACCCACGAGGGCACCAGGGCACTGCCCTTCTTGTGCACGTAGCCACGGTCCTGGATCGTCTTGATGATCGACGAATACGTCGACGGGCGGCCGATGCCCAACTCCTCGAGCGCCTTGACCAACGACGCCTCGGTGTAGCGCGCCGGCGGGTTGGTGGCGTGGCCGTCGGGCGTGAGCTCGATGGCGTCCAGCCGCTGGCCCTGGGTGAGCTGCGGCAGCCGGCTCTCGGCGTCGTCGGCCTCGCCGCCGGCCAACTCGTCCACCGTCTCCACGTAGGCCTTGAGGAAGCCCGCGAACGTGATGGTGCGACCGCTGGCGGAGAACACCACTTGCCTGTCCCCGGAACGGCCCCCGATCCGCAGGCTCAGCGTGGTACCGCGCGCGTCGGCCATCTGCGAGGCCACCGTGCGTTGCCAGATCAGCTCGTAGAGCCGGAATTCGTCGCCGTCGAGCTCACGGCGCACCGCGTCCGGGGTGGCGAACGTCTCGCCGGCGGGCCGGATCGCCTCGTGCGCCTCCTGGGCGTTCTTCACCTTGCGGGTGTACTGGCGCGGGGATGGCGAGACGTACTCCTCGCCGTAGAGCTGACGCGCCTGGTTGCGCGCGGCGTTGATCGCCGACTGCGACAGCGTGGTCGAGTCGGTACGCATATAGGTGATGTAGCCGTTCTCGTAGAGCCGCTGGGCGATGCTCATGGTGCGCTCCGAGGAGAACCGCAGCTTGCGGCCGGCCTCCTGCTGCAGCGTCGACGTCATGAACGGCGCGTACGGCCGTCGCGTGTAAGGCTTTTCCTCCACCGAGGCGACGGACAGCTGGGCGCCGCGCAGCCCGGCGGCCAACTCGGTCGCGCTCGCTTCGTCGAGGATGGTGACCTCGTCGGCCTTGCGCAGCTGCCCCAGCGAGTCGAAGTCGCGGCCGGCGGCCACGCGCAGGCCGTCGACGTTGGTCAGCCGGGCGGTGAAGGTGGGCGGCGACGCCTGCGGGTCGGACACGCTGGCGTCCAGCTGGGCCACGATGTCCCAGTAGGACGCGCTGCGAAACGCCATGCGGTCACGTTCGCGCTGCACGATGATCCGGGTGGCCACCGACTGGACCCGGCCCGCCGACAGCTTGGGCGCGACCTTCTTCCACAGCACCGGGCTGACCTCGTAGCCGTACAGGCGGTCGAGGATGCGGCGGGTCTCCTGCGCGTCGACCAGATCGATATCGAGGTCGCGGGGATTCTCGGCGGCCTCCAGGATCGCCGGCTCGGTGATCTCGTGGAACACCATCCGCTTGACCGGAATGTTGGGCTTGAGGGTCTCCAGCAGGTGCCAGGCGATGGCTTCGCCCTCACGGTCACCATCCGTGGCGAGATAGAGCTCGTCGACGTCCTTGAGCAGGCCCTTGAGTTCGGTGACGGTGCTCTTCTTCTCGGGGCTGATGATGTAGAGCGGTTCGAAGTCGTGGTCGACGTTCACGCCCAGCCTGGCCCACGGCTCCGACTTGTACTTGGCGGGCACGTCGGCCGCGGCGCGGGGCAGGTCCCGAATGTGACCGCGGGACGACTCGACGATGTAGCTGGACCCCAGGTAGCCGGCCAGTTTGCGCGCCTTGGTAGGCGACTCGACAATCACAAGTCGCCGGCGGCTTCCGTTGCCGCCGCCGGCGCTGTCCTTCAGTTTCGGGTCAGCCAACTGCCCTTACGCTCCATCCCTGATTGGTCCCCCCTGCGAGACCACCTGCAGGAAGAATGACAGGTCGGCATCGAAAATTCCGGTGAAATTCAGGTACGCGACCGTTCCTTCGCCCTGCGGCACCTGACAATTTCGCACCCTCGGGCGGGCCTGCGCAAACCGACGCTCGAGAACGCGGCGCAAAATCGCCCGTTGTCCGCCGGCTAAACCCGCGGCCACCGGGACAGCGCCTCGGCGCCGTCGGGCGGCTCCCCCACGTTCTCTACCAGGCGCGATAGCCTGCGGCGGCCGGTGATGCGCAGCGCCGGGTGGCCGCCTCGGGTGCCGATCAAGGTGGGCGCGATCCCGACGCGCATCAACGCCGACGCCAGCGGCGAGTGAGTGTCGGGCGCGTGCGGGTCGAGCGCCAGCAGGTAATGCTCGCCCTCCGGGTTGCCGGCCGCCAGCGTCCACGCCCGCAGCTCCCGCGGCCCGGGCAGCCAGCGCGGCGGCACGGTCTTGACCGCGCCGCGCGTCCATTCGGCCGCCAGCGTGCTCAGCGACGGGTCCACCGCCGTGCGCACCAGCGGGGTGTCCTCGTCGGTCCGGCTGATCTCGGCCACCAGCCCGGCCTCGCGGATCATGTCCGCCAGCGCCGAGGCCCGCCATACGTCGTCGACGACCACGGAAAGCCGAGCCAGCCGCGCGCCCTGCGCCTCCGGACCGCCGACGGTGACGATCTGCCCGGACGCCGCCAGCACCCCGGAAAGATCGGCGACCGCGGGCGGCACCGACTCCGCTGTGAAGAAGGAAAGCTGGCTCACGCCATCCGACAGTAGGCCCTCTCACCCGTCCGCGTCTTGAGGCGACCGGCGCGGCGGCGGCGGGCACCCACGTGGCGCAAAAGCCGAAAGAAACCGAAACAAAGAGGAAACCCCCCGGCGGGGCCCGCTGGGGGCTGCACGGGGGGTATCCGTCTCAGGTCTGCTCTCCTCTACAGGGAGCGGACTCCGGTGGCCTGGGGGCCCTTAGGGCTGTGGCCGATTTCGAACTCGACCTTCTGGTTCTCTTCGAGGGTGCGGAAGCCCGAACCCTGGATCTCCGTGTAGTGGACAAACACATCCGCGGAACCGTCTTCGGGGGCAATGAACCCAAAGCCCTTCTCCGCGTTGAACCACTTCACAGTTCCCTGTGGCATCTCTCGATCTTTCCTTTTCTTCTGGGTGCGGGGCATCGCCTTTCGATGCCCCGGGCCTGGTACGACCGCCATACCTCGCTGAGTCGCCGGAACTTCACCCGACCGATTAACCTCGCAGGAACCGCGGCCGCAACGTCGATCCTGCGAAAGTTTGACACGAACACAGAAGCTGCGACCGCAATTAGTCAACCATGTTCATCGCGTCGGCGACAGACTTGTGTGTTTGCCTGATGTGAAGTGCGATTCGGGCAGCGATGCCAAGCGGGGTGAGATGGCGAGTTTCGGCAGTGACCTGCTTGCCGCCGCGCTCGCCGGAACCGCGACGGACGAACGCCCGCTGCGCCACGTCGCCGAGCTGCCGCCGCGCGGCGGCCGGCCGGCCGATTGGCCGGCGTGGGCCGAGCCCGACGTGGTCAAGGCGTTCGCCGACCGCGGGATCGCCGCACCCTGGTCGCATCAGTTCGCGGCCGCGGACCTGGCCTACGCGGGCCGCCATGTGGTGGTGAGCACCGGCACCGCGTCCGGCAAGTCGCTGGCCTATCAGCTCCCCGTCCTCAACGCGCTGGCGACCGATCCGCGGGCCCGGGTGCTCTACCTGTCGCCGACCAAGGCCCTGGGGCATGACCAGCTGCGGGCCGCGCACGCACTGACCGCGGCGGTTCCGCGGCTGCATGACCCCGGTTTTGCGGTGGCGCCCACCGCCTACGACGGCGACAGCCCCGCCGAGGTGCGCCGCTTCGCGCGGGAGCGCTCCCGCTGGTTGTTCTCCAACCCCGACATGATCCATGTGTCGATCCTGCGCAACCATGCCCGCTGGGCCGTCCTGTTGCGGGGTCTTCGCTTCGTGGTGGTCGACGAATGTCATTACTACCGTGGGGTGTTCGGCTCCAATGTGGCGATGGTGCTGCGCCGCTTGTTGCGGTTGTGCGCCCGCTATTCGAGTGCGCCGACGGTGATCTTCGCCAGCGCGACAACGGATTCCCCGGGAGCGACGGCCGCCGAGCTCATCGGGCTTCCGGTTCAGGAGGTCACCGAAGACGGTTCACCCCAGGGGGCGCGGACCGTGGCACTGTGGGAACCCGCGCTGCGGGCCGACCTGGTTGGCGAGAACGGCGCGCCGGTGCGGCGCTCGGCGGGTGCGGAGGCGGCGCGCGTCATGGCCGACCTGATCGCCGAGGGAGCCCAGACCCTGACCTTCGTACGGTCGCGCCGCGCGGCGGAATTGACCGCGCTGGGCGCCCAGGCGAGGTTGGACGACATCGCCCCGGAGCTTTCCCGGACGGTGGCGTCGTATCGGGCCGGGTATCTCGCGGAGGACCGCACCGCGCTGGAGCGTGCCCTGGCCGAGGGCCGGTTGCGCGGCCTGGCCACCACCAATGCGTTGGAGCTGGGCGTCGACATCGCCGGGTTGGACGCGGTGGTGCTCGCCGGTTTTCCCGGCACCGTCGCCTCGTTCTGGCAGCAGGCCGGCCGCTCCGGACGGCGCGGCCAGGGGGCGCTGGTGGTGCTGATCGCCCGTGACGATCCGCTGGACACGTATCTGGTGCACAACCCGGCCGCGCTGCTGGACAAGCCGGTCGAGCGGGTCGTCATCGACCCCGGGAACCCGTACATCCTGAGTCCGCAATTGCTTTGCGCGGCAACCGAACTGCCGCTGGACGAGGTCGAGGTCCGCGAACTCGGCGCCACCGACGTGGCGGACGGCCTGGTCGATGACGGGCTGCTGCGGCGGCGAAGCGGCAAGTACTTTCCGGTGCCCGGTCTGGAACCGCATGCCGCGGTGGACATCCGGGGCTCGGTGGGCGGGCAGATCGTCATCGTGGAGACCGACACCGGGCGGTTGCTGGGCAGCGCCGGCGTCGGCCAGGCACCGGTCTCGGTGCACCCGGGAGCGGTGTACCTGCATCAAGGCGACAGCTACGTGGTGGACTCGCTGGACACCGAGGAGGGCATCGCCTTCGTCCACGCCGAGGACCCCGGTTATGCGACGTTCGCGCGGGAGATCACCGACATCGCCGTCACCGGCACCGGCGAGCGCTCGGCCTTCGGTCCGGTCACGCTGGGGCTGGTCCCGGTTCGGGTCACGCACCGGGTGGTGGGGTATCTGCGCCGCCGGCTCTCCGGGGAGGTGATCGACTTCATCGAATTGGACATGCCGGAGCACACGCTGGCCACCACCTCGGTGATGTACACCATCACCGAGGATGCGTTGCAGCGCAACGGTATTGACGGCACGCGGATTCCCGGGGCATTGCATGCGGCCGAGCACGCGGCCATCGGGCTGCTGCCGTTGGTCGCCAGCTGCGACCGCGGCGACATCGGCGGCTTGTCCACCGCGGTGGGACCCGAGCCCGACGGGCTGCCCAGTGTCTTCGTCTACGACGGGTATCCGGGCGGCGCGGGATTCGCCGAACGGGGCTTTCGAAAGGCCCGCACGTGGCTCGGCGCGACGGCCGGCGCCATCGAGGCGTGCGAATGCCCGCGGGGGTGCCCGTCGTGCGTGCAGTCCCCCAAGTGCGGCAACGGCAACGACCCGCTCGACAAGGCCGGCGCGGTACAGGTGCTGCGGTTGGTCCTCGCGGAGCTGGCACGAGAGTCACGCTGAGCAAACCGGCGGAGCCGGCGAGGTCGCCCGTCGGTTCACCCGCTCCCACGGGCGCGTCCCGTCGCCGTAAACTCAGCCGCATGGCCCACGACTGGTTGCTCGTGGAGACGCTCGGTGGGGATCCCACCGTTGTGGCGCAGGGGCGCCAACTGAAGAATCTCGTCCCGATCGCCACCTTCCTGCGCCGCAGCCCGTATCTCGCCGCGGTGCGAACCGCGATCGCCGAATCGGTGCAGACCGGGCAGGGCCTGACCAGCATCACACCCAAGCGTGATCGCATCATTCGCACCGAACCGGTGGTGATGTCCGACGGTCTCATCCACGGCGTGCACGTGTGGACCGGGCCCTCCGACATCGACCCGCCCGAGCGCCCGATTCCGGGGCCGCTGAAGTGGGACCTGACCCTGGGTGTGGCGACCGACACCCGCGAATCGCTGATCAACAGCGGCAAGAACCCCGAAGTCGAAGTCACCTTCGGCAGGGCCTTCGCCGAGGATCTCCCGTCCCGTGAACTCAACCCGAACGAGACCAAAGTGCTCGCGATGGCGGTCAAGGCCAAGCCCGACCAAACATTGTGCAGCACCTGGGATCTCACCGACTGGCGCGGCAAGGCGATCCGGATAGGTTTCGTCGCGCGCACGATCTTGGAGCCGGGGCCCGACGGCCGGGAGCACTTGGTGGCGCGAGCGATCAACTGGCAGTCCGAACTGAAGGGCCCGGCGGTGTCGACCGACGACCTGGCGCAACGGATCCTCAGCGGCCTCGCCCAGGCCGGGGTGCACCGCGCGCTGATCGACCTCAACAACTGGACCCTGTTGAAATGGCTCGACGAGCCCTGCACCTTTTACGACTGGCGACGCAGCGAGACGGGAAAGCCACGCGTCCACCCCGACGATCAGGACGTGATGACCGCCATGACAAGGGAATTCGACGGGGGCGCCACCAGTCGGGTGCTGCGCATGCCCGGGCACGACGGGGACTGGGTGCCGGTGCACATCACCGTCAACCGGGTGGAGCTGGAGCCGGATACGTACGCGGGGCTGGTCTCCCTGCGATTGCCCACCGATGACGAGCTGGTCGCCGCGGGGCTGTCACAAGCGCCCTAGTCCTTTCCTGCGACCGCCGGCCCCGCCCGCGCGGTGGCCCGTGCCGTACCGGCGACGACGACCGCCACCCGCGCCGTGATGACGACATCGAGACCGTCGACCACACAGCCGATGTCGTCGACCCGCATCGCGCGGGCGACGACCGCGGCGTGGGTGCAGGCCGCGTCGGATCCGGACGCCAGGCGCGCCGCCGCGGCCAGGGCGGCCAGGTCGGCCGCCGCCTGTGCGCGGTGACGGGCCACCACCGCCGAGCCGAGGTAGGCGGCGACGCCGGTCGCCCATAGCAGCACCACGACCATCCAGGCCGCGACCAATGTGGCCGAGCCCCGATCATCGGGGCGGCTCGACCGCGGCGACCGCCTTTGCGTCAATGACACTGGCGGGCAACAACTTCGAGTGCGCGACCACGGTGGCGACCAGGAAGTCGCCGTCGCGGTGCAGGTCGATTCGCGACCCGGCAGGGGCGAGTCGGCGAGCGGCGGCCACGGCGGAGCGTTCGTCGCCGCGAGCGGCCAGTCGGGCGGCCTCGCGAGCGGCGTCGATGCAGCGCACCTGCATCGAAACCGCGCTGACGCCGGCCAGGCACAGCACCAGCACCACCACGAGCGATGCGATGCCCAACGCCGCCTCGACGGTGCTCGCGCCGGCACTACCGGCTACACCTTGGTGTTGAGCGCACGGCCGATGATGTTGGTCAGCGCCGACACGATGGAATCGCCGGTGACCACCGCGTACAGCACCGCGCCGAACGCCGCCGCCGCGATCGTGCCGATGGCGTACTCGACCGTCGACATGCCCGACTCGTCGGCCGCCAGCACGACCACGCGCGCGGCGAGTTCGCGAAACATGTTGATCATCAAGGACTTCCTTTCGTTTCACAGCAGACCCGACTGCAGCACCTCACCGGCCAATCCGGCCACCACCGGGACGATGCCCAGGCAGACGAACGCCGGCAAGAAGCACAGGCCCAGCGGCCCGGCGATGAGCACCCCGGCCCGCTCGGCGGCGGCGGTGGCCGCGTGTGCGGCGTCGTGGCGGGACTGGTCGGCCAACTCGGCGACGCCACCGGCCAGCGCCGCGCCCGAGGACGCCGAACGCCGCGCCAACCGCAGCAGCGCGTCGACGTGCGTATCGTCCGGGCTCGCCGGTAGGTCCGACGGAATCGCCCATGCCACAGCGGGATCGGCGCCCAGCGCCAGCAGGTCGGCGGCCCGGCGCAGGACGCGGGCCGGCTGTGGCGGCGCGGATGGCGCGGCGGCCGCCGCGGCGGTCGACACCGCCATGCCCGCCCCCAGGCACACGGCCAGCACGTCGAGACAGGACGCGACCGCCAGCGGGTCCGGGCCGCCGGTTCGCGCGGCGGTCCCCCGCGCCCGGCCGCCGCGCAGCGGCGTCCCGGCACGCCGTCGCGTCAGCGAGGGACCGGGTCCAATCCACAGCGCCGCGGCCAGCAGCACCGCCACGAGGTTCATGCGCCGCTCCTCCTCATCGCTTCGCTCTGCATCGTCACCGGCGCGGTTCATCACGCCACCCGATCGACGATGCGGTCCGACCACAACAGCCCGCCGCAGGCCAGCGTCGAACCGATGAGCAGGAGCCACCCGCCCACGTGCCCGCCCAGCAGGAAGGCCAGCGGTCGGGCCCCGATCAGTTGACCCAGCAGCACCCCGAGCACCGGCAGGGCGGCCAGTATCGCCGCGGTCGCGCGCGCACCGGCCAGGCTCGATGCCACGCGGGCCGAGAACCGTTGCCGCTCAGCGATATCGCGCTGGGCGGCGCGCATCAGGGTCGCTATCCCCAACCCATTGTCACTGGCCAGCCGCCAGCACAGCGCGAGCCGCTCCCAATGCGCGGGTAGCGCCGACGAGTGCGACGCGGCGGCCAGCCCGGCCGCGACATCGGCACCCAACCGGGCCCGCGCCGCCACCGAGCGCAGCGAGTCCGCGACCGCGCCGGCGGTCTCGTCGGCGGCGACGCCGAACGCGCGCACCGGATGGGAGCCCGCCCGCAGCTCACCGACGAGCACATCAAGCGCGGTTTCCAGCGCGCGGCCCTCCCGCGTCGCGCGTCGCATGCGGCGGCGACGCCGATAGCGCAGGCTCACTGTCGCGCCCACGACCGCGATGCACAGAACGGTCGTCAGCGGCAGCAGGACCAGGGCGGCACAGCCGAGACCCACAGCCGCCCAGCCCGCCCCGCGAAGCTCGTTCGACGGGAGCCGCCGGCGCGGCGACGCCACCGGGCGCAGCCGGCGCCGGGGCGAGGGCCGACCGACCACGAGCGCGAGCGACAACAGCAGCGCGCCGGCCTGCGGGCCGTTCACGCCGGCATCCGGCTTTGCAGGACGCGCCGCAGTTGCGGGGCGTCGTCGGTCATCCCCCGATCCGCGTGCCACACCGTGACCGCCCGGACCTGTCCTCGAACCGGTTGCAGCACAGCGATTTCAGCGAGTCGCCGCCGACCGGTGCGGTCGCGTTCGACATGCAGTAGCACCTGCACGGCCGCGGCGAGTTGGCTGTGCAGGGCCGCCCGATCGAGACCGCCGAGCGCGCCCAGCGCTTCCAGGCGTGCGGGGACCTCGCCGGGGTTGTTGGCGTGCACGGTGCCCGCGCCCCCGTCGTGCCCGGTGTTCAGCGCGGCCAGCAGGTCGACCACTTCGGCGCCCCTGACCTCGCCGACCACGATGCGGTCGGGCCGCATCCGCAGCGCCTGCCGGACCAGTTGGCGCACCGGGACTTCGCCGACGCCTTCGACGTTGGCGCACCGCGCGACGAGTTTCACCAGATGCGGGTGCCGCGGCGCCAATTCGGCGGCATCCTCGACGCAGACGATCCGTTCGGCGGGCGGCACGGCGCCCAACATCGCGGCCAGCAAAGTCGTCTTGCCCGCGCCGGTTCCGCCGCTCACCAAAAACGCCAGCCGGGCGGCGATGATGTCGGCGACCAGCGCAGCGGCCGCGGGCTCGATCGCACCCGCGGCGGTCAGGGCCGCCAAGTCCTGGCTGGCCGGCCGCAGCACCCGCAGCGACAAACAGGTGCCGGCGGCGGCCACCGGCGGCAGCACGGCATGTAGCCGCACCGCGAACCCCCCGGCCCCGATGCCGGTCAGCTCGCCGTCTACCCAGGGCTGCGCGTCGTCCAGCCGCCGTCCGGCGGCTAGCGCCAGTCGCTGCGCCAAGCGCCGCACCGCGGCCTCGTCGCGGAAGCGAATCCCCGTTCGGCGCAAGCCGTTGCCGTCGTCGACCCATACCGCGTCCGGTGCCGTGACCAAGACGTCGGTCGTACCGTCCGCGCACAGCAGCGGTTCGAGAACGCCGGCGCCGGTGAGTTCGGTCTGCAGCACGCGGAGATTGGCCAGCACCTCGGTGTCGCCGAGCATCCCGCCGGACTCGGCCCGGATCGCGGCGGCCACCACCGAAGGCCCCAGCGGCCCGGCTTCGCCGGCCAGTCGCTCGCGGACGCGCTCGATCAGCGAACCACTCACGCCGCCCGCCCGTTCCGCGCCGCCCGCGCGCCGGCGGGCGGCAGCACCCCAAGCACCTCGCGGGCCGCCGCCGCGAGCGCCGACCGCCGCCCCAATCGCAGGCCGCCGCGTTCCACCTGCTCGCCGAGTTGCGGCTGCGCTTTGATCGCCGCCAGCAACGGCAGGCCGGCGATCTCGGCGACCTCCGCGGCCCGCAGTCCTCCCGGCGACGGTCCCCGCACCACCAGGCCCACGTTGGGATTGACGGACGCCAGGGCCGGCGCCATCGCCGTGGTCGCCGCGCAGGCCCGCACGTCACAGCGGCTGGCGACCACGACAAGGTCGGCGGCGCTCAAGGCGGCGTGGGTCGCGTCGGTGAAGCGGCGAGGCAGGTCGCAGATCACGCTGACCGCGCCCCGACGGCCCGCCTCGACGATGGCGTGCACCGCACCGGCGTCCACCTCGTACCCGCGCCGAGTTCCGGAGAGCACGCTGATTCCGCGGTGTCGCGGCAACGCATCGCGCACCGCCGGCCAGGTGAGCCGCCCACCGCGCAGCGCAAGGTCCGGCCAGCGCAACCCCGGCGCGTTTTCACCGCCGAGCAACAATTCGATGCCGCCACCCCACGGGTCGAGGTCCACCAGCAGCGCTTCGCTGGCGGCGTGAGCCAGAGCGACCGCGAGCACAGAGGCGCCGGCGCCGCCGCAGCCCCCGATGACGGCGACCGCGTGGCCGCGCGACCCGTCGTCGCGCGACGACTCGGCGGCTTCGGCGAGTTCGCCAACCAGCTCGGCCGCGTGCCCGGGCAGTCGCAGCACGTGCCCGGCGCCGACGCCGACGGCGGCCGCCCACGTCGTCGGGTCGGGCTCGGCCGCGGTCACGACGGTCACATGATCGCGGCGTGGCAGCGCCCAGCGCTCGCAGCGCGCCGCCGCCCCCGCGTCCAGCACGACGGCCGCGGCCGCCGCCCAGGTCTTGCGGCTCACCGGCGTCGCGTCGCCGGCATGCACGACGCGAACCCCCGCCGCTGCCGCCACGCGCTCCACTTCTGCGCGCAGTTCGGGCTCCGCCACCATCGCCAATACACCCGCGGAACCCTCGGCGCGGTGGGCGGCTTCCGCCGTGGAGGTGCCGGTCATCCGCCCACTGTGCGGGGCCCCAACCTTGGCACACCAGTCCCAAACGCGGATTTGGGGATAGAGACGTGAGTGTGCACAAACCGCGCGCGGCGGCGGTGCGCCAGCGACGACGGACGAACTCCCCGCAACGCATCGAGGGCCAATCCCAGCGCCCGAAACCGGGGGGAAACGGCCCAAAAAGACCCGAGAAAAGGGACGACCCCCGCCAGGGGGGGAGGAGGCGAGGGTCGTCGTGCATCAGCCCCGGGGGGTCGGGCTGATACACCCTCGGCTCAGGCCGAGTAATGCTTACTATACACATGACAGTCCGCAATAACGCAATAGATCATTTACTGAAAAATGACCTTGAGCCGCGAAAACACTGCTCCACCGGCCACCCGCACGGCCCTGAGCGGCCATTTCCGGTGCGGGACCGCGGCACGACGGCACCGTCGACCTATGCTGGGTCCGTGACCGTCTTCGACCCGGCTGCCGAGCAGTCAGCCGCGGGCCAATCAGCGGCAAGCACCACGTCCCGCGCCCGCACGGCGGCCTTCTTCGACCTCGACAAGACGATCATTGCCAAGTCCAGCACGCTGGCGTTCAGCAAACCGTTTTTCGCACAAGGCCTGCTCAATCGGCGCGCCGTGCTCAAGTCCAGCTACGCCCAATTCATCTATTTGCTCTCCGGTGCCGATCATGACCAGATGGATCGGATGCGGGCGCACATGACCAATATGTGCACCGGCTGGGACGTGGAACAGGTCAAATCGATCGTCAACGAGACGCTGCACGACATCGTGACCCCGCTGGTGTTCGCCGAAGCCGCCGATCTGATCGCCGCCCACAAATTGTGCGGGCGTGACGTCGTGGTGGTGTCGGCCTCGGGCGAGGAAATCGTCGCGCCGATCGCCCGGGCCCTGGGCGCCACCCACGCGATGGCCACCCGGATGGTCGTCGAGGACGGTCGGTACACCGGCGAGATCGCGTTCTACTGCTACGGCGAGGGCAAGGTCCAAGCGATCCGCGAGCTGGCCGCTCGCGAGGGCTATCCGCTGGAACACTGCTACGCCTACTCCGACTCGATCACCGACCTGCCGATGCTCGAGACGGTCGGTCACCCCAGCGTCGTCAATCCCGACCGCGGGTTGCGGAGGGAAGCCGTCGAACGCGGCTGGCCCGTGATGTCCTTCTCCCGCCCGGTGTCCTTGCGGGACCGCATCCCGGCGCCGTCCGGCGCGGCGATCGCCACCACCGCGGCGGTGGGCATCAGCGCGCTCGCCGCCGGCGCGGTCACCTACTCGCTGTTGCGCCGCTACGCGTTCTAAGCCACAGCAAACACGTGAGGCGCGCCATCCAATGCGCCTTGGCGGCATTCGCCAAATTGGGCCTTGCTGTGCTAAGGGTCTAGTAGTACAAAGGAACCACGGAAGCCCGGTGAGGCCTAGGTCGATCCGGAAGAGAAGGTTCGATCTCCCGATCCGGGCGCCCAGCACGGTGCCCGGCACCCACGCGGAGTCATAGCCGCGAAAATGGCAGAAGTGTTGCGGGCCTGCGTAATTGCGAAAAGCGGAAGTGTCGACGGCCCTTTGGGTGGGGCTGCAACCAGAAGCGTCGCAAGATCGCCGAGGCCAACCCACGCAGCCCCGAAATGCACGCTTGGTAACCGAGTCCCGTGCTAGCGGGCGGCGGACCGATCATTCGGAACGTCGCCCGCTCTACACTTTTCCGGCCCTTTTCCGGTGCCGATTTCCCGGCCTTTCGGCCCCTGCTTCAGCTACCGATTCGACATCGAGTCGGCGATCGCCAGAGCCTCTTTCGCACCGGCTTGCATCGCTCGGCAACACAGCACCAGCCACGCGCCCACCCCCTCGCGCGTGCCATCGGCGAAACCCTGTGCCGCGTCGCGGTACGCCGCGGGCTGACGCATCCAGCTGACCTCGGGCACCCCCAAGCCGTGCGGGTCCAGCCCGCTGGCGATGGTCACCAACCTCGACACCGCGCGGGCGACCACGCCGTCCGAACTGCCGAATGGCTTCAGCGTCAACAACTCACCGTGCGCGACCGCGGCGATCACCGGGGCCGGCGCCTGGGTGCGGCCATTCACCAACTCCGCCAACAGCTCCAGCCGCGGCCCTACGCCCGCATCGGCGCGCGGGCGACCCAGGTGCTCGGCGTCGGTCTGATCGGCCGCGGCCAGCATGTGCAGACGGGCAAGCGCCTGCAGGGGCGCGCGCCGCCAGATGCCCACGACGGGGCCTTCGCCGCCCTCGAGCGCCTGCGCCACCCGGAGCGCGCCCGCGAACACCGGATCGCTGACCTTTCCGGCGTCGGCGAGATCCTCCAGTCGGATGGGACCGCCGTCGAGAACCGACGACGCGCGCGCCGCCCGCAGCGCGGCCTCGGCGGCGGTCACGGGCCAGCCGCGCAAGTTGGCCCGGTGGCGATGGGCGCGCCCCAGCGCCTCGCGGGCGCGGTCGCTCGCCTCGGCGACGCCGGGCAGTTCCATCAGGGGGGCCAGAGGATCAGCCGTCACAGCTTGACAACCTATCTCCGTCGGATTGTCCGCGCGTGCGGGATAGCCTCCAACAGCTGCCTCGTGTACTCGTGGCCGGGGCGAGTGAACAGCTCCTCGGTGGGCGCGTGCTCCACCGCGCGGCCCGCGCGCATCACCAACACGTCGTCGGCGATCTGCCGGATCACCGCGAGGTCATGGCTGATGAACAAGTAGGCCAGCCCCAGTTCGGCCTGCAGATCGGCCAACAGGTCCAGGATCTGCGCCTGAACCAGAACGTCGAGCGCCGACACCGCCTCGTCGCACACCAGCACTTCGGGACGCAACGCCAGCGCGCGAGCGATCGCCACCCGTTGGCGTTGGCCACCGGACAGTTCGCGGGGCAGGCGATCCAACACCGACGACGGCAGCGCCACCTGGTCGACGAGGTCATGCACCGCTTGTGCGCGCTGCCTGCGGTCGCCGACCCGGTGAATCCGCAACGGTTCCTCGATGGCACGAAACACCGAGTACATGGGATCCAGGCTGCTGTAAGGATTTTGAAACACCGGCTGCACCCGCCGGCGGAAAGCAAGCTGCGCGTCCCGGGGCATCGCGTCGTCGATTCGGGTGCCGTCGAAAACCACCGCGCCCGAGGTGGGCGGCAGCAGGCCGAGCACCATCCGCGCCAGGGTCGATTTTCCCGACCCCGATTCCCCGGCGATCGCCAGCGTGCGCGCGCGGCGCAGCCGAAACGACACCGCATCTACGGCGCGGAATTCGCCGCGCCGCCACGGAACACCGTGGGATTCGCGGTAGACCTTGGTTAACTCGGAGGCGACGAGGATCTCGTCGGCGTCGCCCCCGTCCGGCTGCACGGCTCTCGGGCGCGACCGCGCGGCGCCCCGGACCGCCAGTGCAGGAGCCGCGGCGACCAGCCGCCGGGTGTATTCGTGCTGCGGGCTTTGCAAGATCGGCTGCGCCGCACCGGATTCCACGACGACGCCGCGATGGACGACGACCACGGACTCGGCACGCTCGGCGGCCAGGGCCAGGTCGTGCGTGATCAGCAGTAGCGCCGTGCCCAGTTCGGTGGTGAGCCGCTGCAGGTGGTCGAGCACCTGCCGTTGCACCGTGACATCCAGCGCGGACGTCGGCTCGTCGGCGATCAACAGCCGCGGCCGGCCCGCCAACCCGATCGCGATCAGCGCACGTTGGCACATGCCGCCGGACAGCTGATGCGGGTAGCTCCCGGCGTCTTTCACCGGGTCCGACATCCCCGCCGCGGCGAGCAGCTCCACCGCGCGTTCACGGGTGTGCGGGTCGGAGGTGTTGGCCCGCAACGCTTCCCGGATCTGAAAGCCGACCTTCCACACCGGGTTCAGGTTGGTCATCGGATCCTGCGGAATGTAGCCGATCTCCCGACCCCGGATCGCACGCATCGCTCGGCGGTCGGCGGCCGAGATGTCGACGCCGTCGAACACGATGCGCCCGCCGGTGATTCGCCCGCCGGGCGGAAGGAGTCCGAGGATCGCCGCGGCGGTGGTGGATTTCCCCGATCCCGATTCGCCCACGACGGCGACGGTCTGACCGGGCAGCACGGACAGGTCCAGGCCACACACCGCGGCCTGACCGCCGAAACTGACTTCCAGGCCGTCCACCAACAGCAGTGGCGGGGCGGTTGCGCTCATGCCCGCCACGCCCTCGACGCCGGATCCAGCGCGTCGCGCAGCGCGTCGCCCATCATCATGAAGGCCAACACGGTCATGGCCAGGGCGCCGGCGGGATAGAACAGGATGGGCGAGCCCGCCCGCAGCCGCGTCTGGGCGAGATTGATGTCGCCGCCCCACGACACCACCGAGGTCGGCAATCCGACACCGAGGTACGACAAGGTGGCCTCGGTGACGATGAAAAGGCCGAGGGCGATGGTGGCCACCGCGATGACCGGGCCCAGGGCGTTGGGTAGCGCGTGCCGGAGCAGGATCTGAAACCTGCTCATCCCCAACGCTTTAGCGGCGAGGACGTAGTCGCTTGCGCGCACCGAGAGCACCGCACCGCGCGCGATCCTGGCCACCTGCGGCCAACCGAACAACGCGAGGATCGCGATCACCGTCCACACCGTGCGATGGTGCAGGACCTGCATGAGCACGATCGCGGCAAGCAGCAACGGCAGCCCGAAGAACACGTCGGTGACACGGGAGACCACCGCGTCGATCCAGCCGCCGTAGAAGCCGGCCAACGCGCCCAGCGCGCCGCCCACGACGAACACGATCGCGGCGGCCCCCAGGCCGACCGTGACCGAGGCGCGCGCGCCGTACACCGTGCGCGCGTACACGTCGTGGCCCTGCAAGTCGGTGCCGAACCAGTGCGCGCGCGACGCGGGCAGCAGGCTCTGGCCGGGATCGGCATAAGTCGGATCCACGGATGTGAACAACGCCGGAAACATCGCGACGGCAACGATGAACGCGATCAACAGCGCCGCACCGATGAACTTCGGGCGCCGGTGCAACCGCCGCCACGTGTCGCGCCAGAATCCGCCCCGTGCGGTGTTCGGCTCAGCCATAACGGATCCGGGGATCCAGCGCGGTGTACAGCAGATCCACCATCAGATTGGTGAGCAGGTAGATCATCACCAGCACGGTCACGACCGAGACCACGGTGGGCGCCTCTTGCCGGGTGACGGCTTGGTAGAGCACCCCGCCGATGCCGTGAATGTTGAAGATGCCTTCGGTCACGATGGCACCGCCCATCAGCGCGCCCAGGTCCGCTCCCAGAAACGTCACGACCGGGATCAGCGAGTTGCGCAGGATGTGCACCGTCACAACCCGGGGCCGTGACAATCCTTTGGCGGTGGCGGTGCGCACGTAGTCGGCATGCGCGTTGGCGGCCACCGCCGACCGGGTCAACCGCACCACATAAGCGAAAGACACCGAGCCCAGCACGATTCCGGGTAACAGCAGGCGCGCGAAGGTGGCTCGTTGTCCCACCGTCACCGGGGCGATGCCCAACCGGACCCCGAACACGAACTGCGCGAGGAATCCCAGCACGAAGATGGGGATCGCGATGATGACCAGGCCGGTGATCAACACCGTCGAATCGAAAAGGCCACCCGCACGCAGGCCCGCGACCAGCCCGAACCCGATTCCCAGCACCGCCTCGACGGCCAGGGCGATCAACGACAGCCGCAGGGTGACCGGAAACGCGTGTGCGAGAACGTCACTGACGGGAAGCCCGGAGTAGGCGCGGCCCAGGTCGCCATGCAAAACGCCGCCGAGGTAGCGCAAGTACTGCACGATGAACGGGTCGTCGAGGTGATAGCGGGTGCGCAGCTGCGCGGCGACGGCCGGCGTCAGGGGGCGATCGCCGGCGATCGCGGCCAAAGGGTCGCCGGGCAGCAGGAAGACCATGCCGTAGATCAGCAACGTGGCGCCGAGGAACACGGGCACCATGACGGCGATCCGGCGCGCGATGTACCAGCCCATGTCAAGCCTTGACGATGTTCTCGTAGTCGGGCAACCCGTTCCAGGTGACCGTGACGTTGCTGACCTCGGGTGACCATCCGACCACGCTGATGTAGTTCCACAGCGGAACAACGGGCATGTCGTGGAACAGGATTCGTTGGGCGTCGTTGGCCAGCCCGGTGGCCTGCGCCAGGTCGGGTGCGGCTTCGGCGGCCGCCAGCGCGGCGTCGAACTTCTCGCTGGAGTAGCCGACGTCGTTGGATCCCGCGCCGGTGCCGAACAGCGGGGCGAGGAATTCGATCATCGACGGGTAGTCGCCCTGCCATCCGGCGCGAAACGCGGTGGCGATGCTGCGGTTGGTGATCTGGGTGCGAAACCCCGCGAAGGTCGGTTGCGGCGCGCCTGCCGCGTCGATGCCGAGCGCGTTCTTGATGCTGTTGGCCACGGCGTCCACCCAGTCCTGGTGTCCCGCGTCGGCGTTGTAGGCGATCGCGTAGCGTCCGCTCCAGGCCGAGATCGCATCGGCCTGCGCCCAAAGTCGCCGCGCCCGATCGGGATTGAAGTCCAACGCGTCACTGCCGGCGATGTTCGGATCGAACCCCGGCAGTGATCGGGCGGTGAAATCGCGCGCGGGACTGCGGGTGTCGGCGAAGATCTGCCGGGAGATCTGCGGCCGGTTGATGGCGGCCGACAGCGCCAGGCGGCGCAGCCGGCCTTCCTCGCCCCCGAAATGCGGCAGCCGCAACGGGGTGTCGAGGCTCTGGTTTATCGCGGCCGGACCGCTGGTGACCTTGTCGCCGAGGTCGCGCTTGTAGACCGGCAGGGCGCTGGGCGGGATGGTGTCCAGCACGTCGAGGTTGCCCGACAGCAGGTCGGCGTAGGCGGTGTCCAGGTTCGCGTAGAACTCGAAGCGCAGCCCCTTGTTGTGTGGCTTGCGGTTGCCGCGATATCCGGGGTTGGGCCGCAAGTCGATTCGGACGTTGTGCTCCCACGCCGGACCGTCGGGGCCTTGTGCGAGTTGGTACGGCCCGTTGCCGATCGGGTGCTGGCCGAACCCGCTCATGTCCCGGAAGGCGGCCGCCGGCAACGGATAGAAGGCGCTGTGTCCCAACCGCATCCTGAAGTCGATGGTCGGCGCCTTGAGCCGGACGGTGAACTCCAGGTCGTTGATCACCCGCAACCCCGACATCGTGGTCGCGGTCGGCTTGCCGTCCCCGGTGAGGCCGGCGACCGCGTCGAAGCCGTCGATCGGGCCGAAGAAGCATTGCTGCAGTTGGGCATTGGTGCTCAGCGCCCCATAGTTCCAGGCGTCGACGAACGAATGCGCCGTCACCGGTGAGCCGTCGGTGAACGTCCAGCCGGGTTTGAGGATGACGCGGTAGTTGACGTTGTCGGTGGTGTCGATCGACTGGGCGACCTCGGGCGACGGGTGGCCGGCGGCATCGTAGGACATCAGGCCGGCGAAGAGCCGGTCGAGGATCCGGCCGCCCTGGCTGTCGTTGGTGCCGGTCGGGATCAGTGGGTTGGGCGGTTCGCCGCCGTTGACCATCACCAGATCCGGACTCAGCACACCGCCGCCGCATCCGGCCAGCGAGGCGACCGCGAGCATCGCGGCGATGAGCGGGGCCAGCAAGGCCGGCGGGGTCCGCATCGCACGCATGACACCCGACCCTAGGGCCTGAAGTCGTGCGGCGGTGAAGTGCCACGACCGCGTCTGCGACCTAGAACCCCCGGGTGGTCGTCCCCGCGCGGGTCTACTGTCTGGCCAGGGCCGACTGGCTCGCTCAGACCGCGGTGACGGGATGCACCTGCAACTCGCAGGCCTCGATGGTGGCCGACACCGTCACCACGTTGGTGGTGCCGGGTGGATTGACGAGCAAGTCCGTGTAGGTGGGGCACGGCTTTCCCTCACCGTCGACGGCGACGCCCTCGACGATCGCCTGGCCCTGGGTCGAGATGGACAGGATGACGGCGGGCGCGACGTTGACGCCGCTGGGCAGGCCGCCCATGTATCCGCGCAACGTGGGCCGGGCGTGCACCAATGGGCCGCCGGCGCCCGAGTCGACCCCGGCGTATCCGGCGATGGTGCAGGGCTCCGCGCCGCCGGCGAGGGTGAAGATCAGGGTCACCGCGCGGTGCCCCACCGCGGCCTCCGTCGGGGAGGCGGACACGGCGATCTGGTCCGACCAGCACGGCGTCGGCGCGTCGACGGTGTCGGCCGGCATGGCCGACGCGGGCCACCCCAGCACCGTGGCGGCGGCGGCGTAAGTCGTTGCGGCCGCGGCGAAGCTGGAGGCTAGTCGGCGGATGCTCCGCCCATGACACGGCACACGGTGATTATCCGCCCTGAGGGCACACTTTGACCCCGGATTCGGCCGCACAAATGCCGCTCGCAGAGCCACGCCGCACACAGCTAGGCTCGCAGTCGGCCAGCCAACGGCGCAGTCTCGACACAGGAGAAGCCAGTGACCGCAACCCACCCTGCGGGCCCCTCGTCGTATCCCCCGTCGGCGCACTTCGTCGAACAGGCCAACGCGGGCGAGGAGCTGTACCGCGAAGCCGAACAGGACCGGCTGGCCTTCTGGGCGAACCAGGCCAATCGGCTGTCCTGGGCGACGCCGTTCACCGAGGTGCTGGACTGGTCCGACGCGCCGTTCGCCAAGTGGTTCGCTGACGGCAAGCTCAACGTCGCGTACAACTGCGTCGACCGCCACGTCGAGGCCGGCCACGGGGATCGGGTCGCCATCCACTGGGAGGGCGAGCCCGTCGGTGACCACCGCAGCCTGACCTACTCGCAGCTGCAAGCCGAAGTGTGCAAGGCCGCCAACGCGCTGACCGATCTCGGCCTGATGGCCGGTGACCGCGTCGCGATCTACCTGCCGCTGATCCCCGAGGCGGTGATCGCGATGCTGGCCTGCGCGCGCCTGGGCATCATGCACAGCGTCGTGTTCGCGGGCTTCACCGCCAAAGCGTTGCAGGCCCGCATCGCCGACGCCGACGCCAAGCTGCTGATCACCAGCGACGGGCAGTTCCGCCGCGGCAAGCCCGCGCCCCTCAAGGACGCCGCCGACGAGGCGGTCTCGGGCCCGGACAGCCCCATCGAGCACGTTGTGGTGGTGCGGCGCACCGGAATTGACGTGTCCTGGAATGACGACCGCGACCTGTGGTGGCACGACGTCGTGGACGCCGCCTCCCCCGAACACACCCCGGAGCCGTTCGGCGCCGAGCAGCCGTTGTTCCTGCTGTACACCTCGGGAACCACCGGCAAGCCCAAGGGCATCGTGCACACCAGCGGCGGCTACCTGACCCACGCCGCCTACACGCACTACTACGTCTTCGACATCAAGGCCGACACCGACGTGTTCTGGTGCACCGCCGACATCGGCTGGGTCACCGGACACACCTACGGTGTGTACGGTCCGCTGGCCAACGGGGTCACCGAGGTGCTCTACGAAGGCACACCCGACAGCCCGACCCAGCACCGTCATTTCGAGATCATCGAAAAGTACGGTGTGACAATCTATTACACGGCGCCCACGCTGATTCGCACGTTCATGAAGTGGGGCCGCGAGATCCCCGATGCGCACGACCTGTCCAGCCTGCGGCTGCTGGGGTCGGTCGGCGAGCCGATCAACCCCGAAGCGTGGCGCTGGTACCGGAAGGTGATCGGCGCCGAGCGCCTCCCGATCGTCGACACCTGGTGGCAGACCGAGACGGGCGCCACGATGATCTCCCCGTTGCCGGGAGTCGCTGCGGCCAAACCGGGTTCGGCGATGAGGCCGCTGCCGGGGGTCTCGGCGAAGATCGTCGACGACCACGGCGAGGAGCTGCCGCCGCCGGGCGAGGACAAGGGCGAGCACGTCACCGGCTACCTGGTGCTGGACCAGCCGTGGCCGTCGATGCTGCGCGGCATCTGGGGCGACCCGCAACGTTATGTCGAGACCTACTGGTCCCGATTCGCCGAGCAAGGCTGGTATTTCGCCGGTGACAGCGCCTATTACGACGCCGACGGCGACATCTGGGTGGTCGGCCGCATCGACGACGTGATGAACGTGTCGGGCCATCGGCTCTCCACGGCCGAGGTGGAGTCGGCGTTGGTCGGCCACGCCGCGGTGGCCGAGGCGGCGGTGGTCGGCGCGACCGACGAGACAACCGGTCAGGCCATCTGCGCGTTCGTCGTCCTGTGCGCGGATTTCGAGGTGCACGACGGAATCGTCGACGACCTGCGCGTCGAGGTGGCCCGGGAGATCTCCCCCATCGCGCGTCCGCGCGAGGTGCACGTGGTGCCCGAGCTGCCCAAGACCCGCAGCGGCAAGATCATGCGCAGGCTGTTGCGCGACATCGCCGAGAACCGCGAATTGGGCGACACCTCAACGCTGCTCGACCCCGGCGTGTTCGACGCGATCAGGGCGGCGAAGTAGCCGGTGCCGTTCAGGCCGGCAGCGGGCTGAACCCCGCACCGGGGCGGTGCTTGGCGTTGATGTCGCCCAGGATCGCGTTGAAGGACTGGACCACCGCCGGGGTGTGCAACGGGATGTACTTGACGATGCATGTCGGCAGGTTGTCGCTGAACGCGCCGTGGATCATTCCGACCAACTCATTGTTGACGGTCACCGGCGCGCCGGAATCACCCGGTTGGCCACAGACCTGCATCACGATGGTGCCCGGGGTCTGGCCCGCCCCCCAGGTGACGCCGCACGAATTGCCGGTGGTGCGGCCCTGTTTGCAGGCGATCTCGCCGAAGGCCGGGTCCGGGCCGATGCCGCTGATCAAGAAGCCGTTGAAGTTCGCCACCGGTGTCACCTTGGCCGGATCGAACTTGATCACCGCGTAGTCGAGGTTGTCGTTGCCGGCGACCATGGTGCCCAATATCCCCGCGTTTTCCGCGCCCTCGGCGGCGACCTGAGCGCCCGGGCCCCCGCAGTGCGCGGAGGTGAATCCGATGAGGTCGCCCGCGGCATCCCCACCGATGGTGGTCAGCGTGCACATGGTGTCGCCGTTGACAACGATGCCCGCCCCACCCCCCAGCGGGATCCTGACATCAGCGGCGGCGGCGTGGCCATGCGAACCGAGCACGGCCACGAGCAGGGCAACCATCGCCACCAAGAAGCATCGGTGCGCCCTCCGCACAGCCTCACTCCCATCGTCGGCCGGACATCGCGACCGGCTTGGCCGAGTGTAATCGGCCGGGGCGCCATGTTCGCTTCGGCCGCGCGTCCCGGCCGACCGCGTTCTGGCCGAACCCAACTGGCCAGGGGGCGGTCGCATGTTCGGCCGGCCTCGTCTGGCTTCTCCTGTCCAGGCGCCACGTGGCAACATGAACCGCGACGACAGCGAGCCTGGCGACGACGAAAGAGGACGGTCTGTGAGCAAAGCCGATGGCAAGAACGGTGTGCCCAGCACGCTGACCACGATTCCGTTGACCGACCCGCACGCCAAGCCCGCCGAGTCGTCGATCGGCGACCTGATCAAGGACGCGACGACCCAGGTCTCCACGTTGGTGCGCGCCGAAGTCGAACTGGCCCGCGCCGAAATTACCCGCGACGTCAAAAAGGGCCTCACCGGTAGCGTTTTCTTCATCGCCGCGCTCGTGGTGCTGTTCTACTCCACCTTCTTTTTCTTCTTCTTCGTCGCCGAACTGCTCGACACCTGGCTGTGGCGCTGGGTGGCGTACCTGATCGTCTTCGGGATCATGGTGGTGGTCGGCGCCGCACTCGCCTTGCTGGGCTTCCTCAAGGTGCGCCGGATTCGAGGGCCGCGCCAGACGATCGAATCGGTCAAGGAGACCCGCACCGCGCTCACGCCGGGCCATGACAAGCAACTCACCCAGCCGCACGGCAGGCACGCGAAGCGCGGCGACGAAGCCGCCGGCGATCCCTCGGGCGGGTAGATGGCGCCGCCCGATCCGTCGGTAACCCGCATCGACGGGCCGTGGCGCCACCTGGATGTGCACGCCAACGGCATCCGCTTTCACGTCGTGGAGGCCCTTCCTCCCCGCGATGCCGGCGGCCTGCCGCCGACGGCGCGGCCGTTGGTGATGCTGCTGCACGGATTCGGGTCGTTTTGGTGGTCCTGGCGTCACCAGCTGCGCGGGCTCACCGGCGCGCGCGTGGTCGCGGTCGACCTGCGCGGTTACGGGGGCAGCGACAAGCCGCCCCGCGGCTACGACGGCTGGACGCTGGCCGGGGACACGGCCGGACTCATCCGTGCGCTCGGGCACTCCTCGGCGACGCTGGTCGGCCACGCCGACGGCGGGCTGGCCTGCTGGGCCACCGCGCTGCTGCATTCGCGGCTGGTGTCGGCCATCGCGCTGATCAGCTCGCCGCACCCGGCGGCGTTGCGGCGATCCACATTGACGCGACGCGACCAGGGTTACGCGCTGTTGCAGACATTGCTGCCATACCAACTGCCGTTGTGGCCCGAGCGCCTGCTGACCCGCAACAACGCGGCGGAGATCGAACACCTGGTCCGCAGCCGTAGCTGCGCGAAATGGCTTGCATCCGAGGACTTTTCCGAGACCATCGGCCATCTGCGGACGGTGATACAGATTCCGGGGGCCGCGCACTGCGCGCTGGAATACCAGCGCTGGGCGGCGCGCAGCCAGCTGCGCGACGAGGGCCGGCGGTTCATGAGGTCGATGTGCCAGCAGCTCAGTGTGCCGCTGTTGCACCTACGCGGCGAGGCGGATCCCTACGTGCTGGCCGACCCGGTCGATCGGACGCAACGTTATGCGCCGCAGGGGCGCTACGTATCCATCTCGGGCGCAGGGCATTTCAGCCACGAAGAGGCGCCCGAGGAAGTCAACAGGCACCTGACGAGATTCCTCGACCAGGTGCACGCGTCCCGAGCCGGCCTCAACTGACGCAGGACCCGGTGCCCACCGTCTGCGTGTCACCGATTTTGGCGAGCTGACCGGCCACCTCGTCGGCGGTCAGCACAAAGCCGGTGTCGGGGTCGTCGACGGCCGCGCCGAACACCACACCGAGCACATGGCCGTCGAGATCGATCAACGGTCCACCCGAATTGCCTTGCTCCACACCGGCTCTGATCGTGTAGACGTCGCGGGTGACCGGCGCCGGGTCCCGGTAAATATCGGGCCCACTCAATTTGATCAGCTCCCGGATCCTGGCCGGTGTCGCGGTGAAGTTGCCCCCGCCCGGATAACCGAGCACGACGACACTGGCACCCGTCTTCGCCTCGGTCTGCGCGAACGGCAACGGTGGTGGCGGCAAGTTGGGGACCGCCAGGATCGCGATGTCGACCGACGGATCGTAGGACACCACGGTCGCGTCGAGGGGGCTGCCGCTGGCGTAGATCTGAACGCTGTTGGACCCGGCCACCACGTGCGCATTGGTCATCACCCGGTCGGGCGCGATCACGAATCCACTGCCCTCCAACACCTTCTGGCAGCTGGGGGCCAGGCTGCGCACCTTGACCACGCTGGGGGCGGTGGACTGCACCACCGGATTACGGGCCAGCTCGGGGTCGGGTGAGGCGACCGGGATGACCGGGGTCCGGCTGAACGGCTCCAACACGGCGGGCAGGCCGGAGGTGTTCAGCAGCGCGGACAGCCGCTTGGGCACCGTCTTGAGCCAAGGCGGTGCAACCTCGTTGACCTGAGCCAACACTCGCGAACCCCGGACCGCGGCGGCCAGCTCCGGCTGGTCCTTCGACTGCGTCAGCGGCGTCGCCAACAGCCACGCGGCGGTCAACACCACGACGAGCTGCACTCCCACCCCGATGACCGAGTCGAGAGTGCGGATGGAGCGGCTGCGGATCGCGCCCCGGACTGCTCGCCCCAACACCACGCCGGCGACCTCACCGATGACGACGAGCGCGAGGATCAAGAACAGTGCCGCAAACAATTTGGCGCGCGGGGCGGCGATGTGGCTGACGAGGTGGGGCGCCAGCAACACCCCGGCGATCGCGCCGAGCAACACCCCCACGAACGAGAGCAGCGAACCCAACGCCCCCGACCGCCAACCCGAGACCGCCGCGATGAAGGCGACCGCCAGTACGGCGATATCCAGCCACTGCGACGGGGTCATCGAATTCATGTTCATCGGCGGGTCTCGCCCCGTTCACCGACCAGCGCCATCGCCGCGTCCAGCTCCCGCTCGTCGGCGGTGTCCCAGGGCTGCGCCCAGCCGGCGACGTCGAGCAACGCGGAGATCACCTGGCCAGTGAATCCCCAGACCAGCATCTCGTTGAGCAGAAACGCCGGGCCGGCCCACCGGCGGCCGAGGTCGCCGCGGTACACCATCAACCGGTTTTCCGGATTGATGAAGGCGCGCACCGGAACTCGTGCGACGATCGCCGTCTCAGCCTCGTTGACCACGGCAACCGGACCGGGATCCGGCGAGTACGCCAACACTGGGACGACGTGAAACTGCGAGGGCGCGATGAACATTCGCTCCAGGGTGGCCAGCGGATGCAGCCTGCTGACGTCGATTCCGGTTTCCTCGTGGGCCTCGCGCAGGGCGGTGGCCACCGGGCCGTCGTCGGTGGGATCGGCGGCGCCACCGGGGAACGCCGCCTGGCCGGCGTGGTGACGCAAGGTCGACGCCCGCACGGTGACCAACAGGTCGGCGTCGTCGGGGAGACCGCCATCGGGTGGACCGGATTGCGGGCCGGAGAACAACACCAGGACCGCGGCTTCGCGGGCGCCTCCGCGCAGGGCGGTGACCGCCGACGCGGCCTTGGTGGTGATCATCGCCAGCACGTCGGCCGGCAGCCGGCGCCGGGCCGCATCCGGAACGTCATCGACGTTGTCGACCAGTGGACGCAGCCAGGACGGGCAGGCGTCGGGCGTCAGCGGAACGGTCCCGCGTGTGGGGGCGGGGTCCCCATTCCGCAGGGGCGAACCCCCAGCACTCACGGCCCCTCCAGTCGGTTCAATTTTTCCGCTTATCCCCTGTCGGTTCCGATCGCCGCCGCGATCTCGTCGGCAGTGGTGAAAGCTCGCGGCAGCGTCTGCGCAACGCTACCGTCCGGCCGCAGAACCACCGTCGCGGGCATCACATTTACCACCCGCAGCGCGGCCGCGACCCGGCGACGACCGTCCTGCAAGGTCGGCAGCCGAACGCCGAGCTCGGCCAGCCGCAGCAAGGCGGCGGTCTCGTTCTCGTCCTGATGCACCGTCACCACCGTCACGTCCGAACCGACCCGCCGTTGATACTCGGCCATCGCGGGCAGTTCGGCGGCGCACGGCGCGCACCAATACGCCCACAAGTTGAGGACCACACGGCGCCCGGCCACCGCGCGGGCGACATCGACGACCGAACCGTCGGCCGCGCACTCCGCCGTCACGCCGCGCAGCGCCTCGGGGCCGGGACCGCTTCCGGCACCGGGGCACGGCGCCAGGCCGGCCCGTTGCCGCGGACCCGCCAACGCCGCCGGGGTGTCGGCGTCGCGGTGTTCCCGGTCCGCCGCGGTCTGATCGCCACGTTCGGTCGCCGGGGGCCCCGTCGTGGCCGGGTGGTCACGCAGCTGCGCCACCAGCGCCGCGATGAGCGCCACGACCACCGCCAGAATCGCGATGTGCCAGCGAGCCTTCCGGGTGAGCGTCGGCCTCCACATCGGCATGCGGTCCCTGTGCGAGTCGGTTCCGGCGCGGGTTACAGCCCGGCCAGCGCGAGCAGGTGCTCGGTTTCCGGACCCCGCACCAGGGGCGCGGCCAGCGGCGCCTCGGTGGGTCCCAGGCCGAAGGAGGGGCAGTCCTTGGCGATCAGGCAGACGCCGCACGCGGGTTTGCGCGCGTGGCACACCCGTCGGCCGTGAAAGATCACCCGGTGACTCAGCATGGTCCACTCACTGCGCTCGATGAGCTCGCCGACGGAGTGCTCGATTTTGACCGGGTCGTTGTCCGTGGTCCAGCGCCACCGGTGCACGAGCCGCGCGAAATGCGTGTCGACGGTGATGCCCGGGACCCTGAAGGCGTTGCCCAGGATCACGTTGGCGGTCTTGCGGCCCACACCGGGCAGCGTGACCAGCTCGCCCATGGTGCCCGGCACCTCGCCCTCGAACCGTTCGACCAGGGCCTGGCCGAGGCCGATCAGCGAGGACGCCTTGTTGCGGAAAAAGCCGGTCGGGCGGATCAGGGTTTCCAGTTCGGCGCGGTCGGCCTGGGCGTAGTCGAGCGCCGACGGGTACCGCTTGAACAGTGCCGGCGTCGTCAGATTGACCCGCTTGTCGGTGCTCTGCGCGGACAAGATGGTGGCGACCGTCAGCTCCAGCGGCGTGGTGAAGTCCAGCTCGCAGTGCGCGTCCGGAAACGCTTGTGCCAGCGCACGATTCATCCGCCGCGCCCGTCGCACCAAGCCAATTCGGGATTCCTGCGACCAGCGCCGGGCCTCGACGCCACCGGGCTGGGCCGGCGTCGACTTCGACCGCCCGGACGACTTTGCCACTGTCACCTACGACAGAGTACTGATTTCGTGATCTCGCCGAGACCTCGTGTTGATGCAAGGCCATGTTTACTCTTCGTGTGTCATGGTTGCTGGTAGCCGGCGTTCCGGTGCTGCTGATGCTGGCGGCGCTCGGTCTGGGTCGGCTCGAATTCGAACTCACCCATGACGCCCTGGCGGTGGCCGATGTCGACGAGTTTCTCGAGCGCGCGGGCGACGTCGATATGCGCACCCTGGCCTGCGAAGGCATGCCCGAGGCGCTCGAGTACCTGCATCGACGGGAGGCCCGGCAACTGTCCGGCCCCGTGCTGACCGGGCGCACCGACGGGCCGCGCCACGCCGCGCCGTCATTTGCCGTCGGCTTCGTCGACCGCGATGAGATGACATTGCCGACGCGAATCCACGGCCATTCGCACGTCAATCCGCAATTTAGGGCACCTCGACACGCCAATCGTGTGTAGCGTTGGCACGTTAGACACAATGGCGTTCCTCTAGACTCGTCACGCGAGCAAGGGATCAGCCTGCCCGTATACATTTATTTTCTGGGAAAGTTGAAGAGGCAACGTGGACGAGATCCTGGCAAGGGCAGGAATCTTCCAAGGGGTTGAGCCCGGCGCGGTCACAGCGCTGACCAAGCAGCTGCAACCCGTCGACTTCCCCCGCGGACACACAGTCTTCGCTGAGGGGGAACCGGGGGATCGGCTCTACATCATCGTCGCGGGGAAGGTGAAGATCGGTCGCCGCTCGCCCGATGGACGCGAGAACCTGCTGACGATCATGGGCCCGTCGGATATGTTCGGCGAACTGTCGATCTTCGACCCGGGTCCGCGGACTTCCAGCGCCACCACCATCACCGAGGTGCGTGCGGTGTCGATGGACCGCGACGCCCTGCGGGCGTGGATCGCCGATCGCCCCGAGATCGCCGAGCAGTTGTTGCGGGTGCTGGCCCGACGGCTGCGCCGCACCAACAACAACCTGGCCGACCTCATCTTCACCGACGTGCCCGGCCGGGTGGCCAAGCAGCTGCTGCAGCTCGCCCAGCGTTTCGGCACCCAAGAAGGCGGCGCCATGCGGGTCACCCACGACCTGACGCAGGAAGAGATCGCGCAGTTGGTGGGGGCCTCCCGGGAGACGGTGAACAAGGCGCTGGCCGACTTCGCCCACCGCGGCTGGATCCGCCTCGAGGGCAAGAGCGTGCTGATCTCGGACTCCGAACGATTGGCCCGCCGAGCTCGATAAGCCCCGGGCGCGATCGTTGGTCCGCGAACGTAACGTGGCTGCGATTTTCGGCGTTCAATTTCGCAGTGGGGTTACGCTCGCGAACGCTCGCCGGGCGAGTTCGCGCTAGCCGCGCAGATGATCCAGCTGGACCTTCACCGACCATTCGGCGGCGTCCCACAGCTTCTCGTCGACGTCGACATAGACGTGTTCGACGATCTGGCGGGCGTCCGCGTCCTCGCCGAGCTCCCGCAGCGCCGATCGCACCTGCTCCAGTCGCTCATGCCGGTGCGCGATGTATCCGCGCGTGACGGCGTCCAGGTCCGGCAACTCCGGCCCGTGCCCGGGCAGCACGGCGCGATGGCCCAGACCGCGCAACCGGTGCAGCGATTCCAGGTAGTCGGTGAGGCTGCCGTCTTCCTTGTCCATCACGGTGGTGCCGCGGCCCAGGACGGTATCGGCGGTCAGCACGGCGTCGTCGAGCACGAAGGACAGCGAATCGGCGGTGTGGCCGGGGGTGGCCATGACTTTGATCGTCAGTCCGGCCGCATCGATCACCTCGCCGTCGACCAGCTCGCCGCCAAGCCCACGCAGGAAGCCGCTGCCCGCCGACCGGACCGTCGCGCCGGTGCGCTCGACGAGCTTGTCGATGGCGTCGGTGTGATCGCCGTGCCGGTGGCTGATCAGCACCAAACCGATGCGGCCCAGCGCGGCGATCCGCGCGATGTGCTCGTCGTCGTCGGGCCCGGGGTCCACGATGACCAGCTCGTCGCTGCGCGGGCCGCGCAGCACCCAGGTGTTGGTGCCCTCCAGCGTCATCAGGCCTGGGTTGTCGGCCAGCAGGACGGAGACCGTGTCGGTGACCGCCCGCAACCTGCCGTATGCGGGGTGGGTCAGCGACTCGGCAACCTCGGTCACGGCCGTCAGCCGACCTCGACGATCAGCTCCACTTCCACCGGCGCGTCCAGTGGCAGCTCGGAGACGCCGACCGCCGACCGCGCATGTGCGCCCCGCTCGCCGAACACCTCGCCGAGCAGGTCGGAGGCGCCGTTGATGACGCTTGGCTGGCCGTTGAAACCGGGAGCCGATGCGACGAACCCGACGACCTTGACCACCCGGGTCACCGAGTCGATCCCCACCAGGGAATCGACCGCCGCCAGCGCGTTGAGCGCGCAGATCCGCGCCATCGCCTTGCCCTCGTCCGGGGTGACCTCCGCGCCGAGCTTGCCGGTGCCCGCCAGCTTTCCGGCCTGCATCGGCAGCTGGCCCGCGGTGTAGACCAGGTTGCCCGTGCGCACCGCCGGTACATAGGAGGCCAGCGGCGCGACCACCTCCGGCAGCGCGAGACCGAGCTCCCCGATGCGGGCCTTCCAGGAAGGCTGGGCGCTCATCTTTACTTGGGGCGTTTGAGGTAGGCGACGTGCTGTTCGCCGGTCGGGCCGTTCAGCACCGAGACCAGCTCCCAGCCGTCGGCGCCCCACTGGTCGAGGATCTGTTTGGTGGCGTGCGTCAGCAACGGGACGGTGACGTACTCCCAGGCGGTCGGTTCGCTCATGCGGCGAGCTTATCGGTCGGTGGTGAACCGCTCCGGCCAGCCCGGCTAGCATGCGAAGGTGGCAACCACATCGAGCGGTGGTAGCGCCGTCGGCTGGCCGGCGCGCTTGACCAAGGCCCGCTTACATTTTGTGACCGGCAAAGGCGGTACGGGCAAGTCGACGATCGCGGCGGCGCTGGCGCTGGCGCTCGCGGCCGGGGGCCGCAAAGTCCTCCTCGTGGAAGTCGAGGGCCGCCAAGGGATTGCGCAACTCTTCGACGTCCCGCCCCTGCCGTATCAGGAGGTGAAGATCGCGACCGCCGAACGCGGCGGTCAGGTCAACGCCCTGGCGATCGACATCGAGGCCGCGTTCCTGGAATACCTCGACATGTTCTACAACCTGGGCATCGCGGGCCGCGCGATGCGGCGCATCGGTGCGATCGAGTTCGCGACGACCATCGCGCCCGGCCTGCGCGACGTGCTGCTCACCGGGAAGATCAAAGAGACGGTGATACGCGTCGACAAGAATCGGCTCCCGGTGTATGACGCGATCGTCGTCGACGCCCCGCCGACGGGACGGATCGCGCGGTTCCTGGATGTCACCAAGGCCGTCTCCGATCTGGCTAAGGGCGGCCCGGTGCACTCGCAGGCCGACGGCGTGGTGAAGCTGCTGCACTCCGAGCAGACCGCCATTCACCTGGTCACCCTGTTGGAGGCGCTGCCCGTCCAGGAGACGCTGGAAGCCATCGAGGAGCTCGCCGAGATGCAGCTGCCGATCGGCAGCGTGATCGTCAACCGCAACATCCCCTCCTACCTGCAGCCGGCCGATCTGGCGAAGGCCGCCGAGGGGGACATCGACGCCGACTCGGTGCGAGCCGGGCTGGAAAAGGCCGGAATCACGTTGAACGACAACGACTTCGCCGGGTTGCTGACCGAGACCATCGAGCACGCGACGGTGATCGCCACGCGCTCCGAGATCGCACAGCAGCTCGATGCCTTGAAGGTGCCGCGGCTGCAGCTTCCGGCGATTTCCGACGGTGTCGATTTGGGCAGCCTTTACGAGCTGTCGGAATCGCTTGCGCAGCAGGGAGTTCGATGAGCACTACGCCGAAACCGCTTGATATGGCCGCTATTCTGGCCGACACATCGAACCGCGTGGTGGTGTGCTGCGGCGCGGGCGGTGTGGGCAAGACGACCACCGCCGCCGCGATCGCGCTGCGCGCCGCCGAATACGGCCGCAACGTCTGCGTCTTGACGATCGACCCGGCCAAGCGGCTGGCCCAGGCGCTGGGGGTCAACGACCTCGGCAACACCCCGCAGCGAGTCCCGCTGGCGGCGGAGGTGCCCGGCGAGTTGCACGCGATGATGCTCGACATGCGTCGCACCTTCGACGAAATGGTGGTCCAATACTCCGGACCCGGTCGCGCACAAGCGATTCTGGACAACCAGTTCTATCAGACCGTCGCCAGTTCGCTTGCGGGCACGCAGGAATACATGGCGATGGAGAAACTGGGGCAGCTGCTGGCCGAGGATCGCTGGGACCTGGTGGTCGTCGACACCCCGCCGTCGCGCAACGCGCTGGACTTCCTGGACGCGCCGAAGCGGCTGGGCAGCTTCATGGACAGCCGGCTGTGGCGGCTGTTGCTGGCGCCGGGCCGCGGCATCGGCCGGTTGGTCACCGGCGCAATGGGTTTGGCCATGAAGGCGATGTCCACGATCCTGGGCTCACAGATGCTGGGCGACGCCGCCGCGTTCGTGCAATCGTTGGACGCCACATTCGGCGGCTTCCGGGAAAAGGCCGATCGCACGTACGCGCTGCTGAAAAGGCGTGGCACGCAATTCGTTGTGGTGTCGGCGGCCGAGCCCGACGCGCTGCGCGAGGCGTCCTTCTTCGTCGACCGGCTGTCGCAGGAAGGGATGCCGCTCGCCGGGCTGGTCTTGAACCGCACGCATCCGACGTTGTGCTCCCTGCCGGCCGAGCGGGCGATCGACGCCACCGAGATGCTCGAACACGGGACCGACCCCGAATCCGCGCCGCTGGCCGCCGCCGTGTTGCAAATTCATGCCGACCGCGCCCAAACCGCCAAGCGGGAAGTCAGATTGCTGTCCCGATTCACCGGAGCCAACCCGCACGTGCCGGTCATCGGCGTTCCGTCGCTGCCGTTTGACGTTTCGGATTTGGAAGCGCTGCGGGCCCTCGCCGACCAGATCACGTCGGTCGCTTAGGCCGAGCCACCCCGACCAGCGGGCGCAGCGCTGCGGCGTTCGGTCAGCCGGCGGTGCGGCTTCTGCTCTTGTCGAAGAAGTCCGCCCAGGACACCACCTCGGGGTGCTGCTTGAGCAGCGCGCGGCGTTGCCGCTCGGTCATGCCGCCCCACACCCCGAACTCGACCTTGTTGTCCAGCGCGTCCGCCGCGCACTCCTGCATCACCGGGCAGTGGCGGCAGATCACCGCCGCCTTGCGCTGGGCCGCGCCACGGACAAACAGTTCGTCGGGATCGGTCGTGCGGCATAGCGCCTTCGAGACCCAAGCGATCCGATCTTCAGCATCGACGCTGCGGAGTACACCTTGTGCGGCTGCAATGTTTGTCCTACGCGCCGCCGGCCGTATTGGTGACACGAATCGTTCCCTTTCCCTACCGGCCGCCCGTCACGGCCGCCCTCCTTGGGTGCAGATCCAACCCTGCGATCTACGCCTCACCATGTACATCGGTGTTACCTGAATCTCACCGTGTGTCTAAGTTAGGTGGTCAGGTGCCAATTGCGCAACAGTCCGATAACGCATTTTTTGGGACGAACGTGCCGTCTCGTACAAAAAATCGGGCGGGGAAGTGATCTTGCCCACTCGGCTACCCGTCTGACCTGTGACGCAACCGCAAATTCTCAACGCGCGCCCGGGGCCCCAGCAGCGGAAAATTTTCGGGTGAAGTTGCAGCGTGGCGGCGTGACTGGAGGCCGCTACTGTAGTACCCATGTCAGACCGCCCCCCGGCCGCGCTCACGATTCTGAAGCTCGCGGGGTTCTGTTTGTTGGCCAGCGTCGTCGCCACCGCCCTCCTTTTTCCCGTCGCCGGTGGCATCGGACTGGTGTCCAATCGGGCCTCGGAAGTGGTCGCCAACGGCTCCGCGCAGCTGCTCGAGGGCGAGGTGCCGGCCGTGACGACGATGGTCGACGCCAAGGGCAACACCATCGCCTGGCTGTATTCGCAACGCCGGTTCGAGGTGCCCAGCGACAAGATCGCCAACACGATGAAGCTGGCGATCGTCTCCATCGAGGACAAGCGGTTCGCCGACCACAACGGGGTGGACTGGAAGGGCACGCTGACCGGGCTGGCGGGCTATGCGCGCGGTGACGTGGACACGCGCGGCGGTTCGACCATCGAGCAGCAGTACATCAAGAACTACCAGTTGCTGGTCACCGCGAAGACCGACGCGGAGAAGCGCGCGGCGGTGGAAACCACCCCGGCGCGCAAGCTGCGCGAGATCCGGATGGCGCTGACGCTGGACAAGACCTTCACCAAGCCCGAGATCCTGACCCGGTACCTGAACCTGGTGTCGTTCGGCAACAACTCGTTCGGCGTGCAGGACGCCGCCCAGACCTACTTCGGGATCAACGCCTCCGACCTGAACTGGCAGCAGGCGGCGCTGCTGGCGGGCATGGTGCAATCGACCAGCGCGCTCAACCCTTATACCAACCCCGAGGGCGCTCTCGCGCGGCGAAACCTGGTGCTGGACACCATGATCGAGAACATCCCGCAGGAGGCCGAGGCGCTGCAAGCCGCCAAGGCCGCGCCGCTGGGGATTCTGCCGCAGCCCAACGAGCTGCCCCGCGGCTGCATCGCGGCGGGCGATCGGGCGTTCTTCTGCGACTACGTGCAGGAGTACCTCTCCCGGGCCGGGATCAGCAAGGAACAGGTGGCCCGGGGCGGCTATCTGATCAAGACCACGTTGGACCCGGACGTGCAGCTCCCGGTCAAGTCGGCGATCGACAAGTTCGCCAGCCCGACGCTGCCGGGCATCTCGAGCGTGATGAGCGTGATCCAGCCCGGCAAGACGTCGCACAAGGTGATGGCGATGGCCAGCAACCGCACCTACGGGCTGGACGTCGACGCCGGCCAGACCATGCGACCGCAGCCCTTCTCCCTGGTCGGCGACGGCGCGGGCTCCGTGTTCAAGATCTTCACGACGGCCGCGGCCCTGGACATGGGGATGGGCATCAACGCCACCCTCGAGGTGCCGGGACGGTTCCAGGCGAAGGGCATGGGTAGCGGCGGGGCCAAGGGCTGCCCGAAGGACAACTGGTGCGTGGTCAACGCCGGCAACTACCGCGGGTCGATGAACGTGACCGACGCGTTGGCCACCTCGCCCAACACCGCGTTCGCCAAGCTGATCCAGCAGGTCGGCGTGACGCGCACGGTGGACATGGCGATCAAACTCGGGCTGCGGTCCTACGCCGACCCGGGCACCGCCCGCGACTACAACCCCGACAGCAACGAGAGCCTGGCCGACTTCGTCAAACGGCAGAACATCGGCTCGTTCACCCTGGGCCCGATCGAGGTGAACGCGCTGGAACTGTCCAACGTCGCGGCCACCCTCGCCTCCGGGGGCACCTGGTGCCCGCCGAACCCGATCGACAAGCTGGTCGACCGCAAGGGCAATGAGGTCGCGGTGACGACCGAGACCTGCGATCAGGTGGTCCCCGAGGGCCTGGCCAACACCCTGGCCAACGCGATGAGCAAGGACGCGCTGGGCGGTGGCACGGCGGCCGGTTCGGCCGGCGCGGCGGGCTGGGACCTGCCGATGTCCGGTAAGACGGGCACCACCGAAGCCCACCGGTCCTCGGGCTTCGTCGGATTCACCAACCACTACGCGGCGGCCAACTACATCTACGACGACTCCACCAACCCCACGGATTTGTGTTCGTCCCCGCTGCGGCACTGCGGCGAGGGCGACCTGTACGGCGGTAACGAGCCCGCGCGCACGTGGTTCACCGCGATGAAGCCGATCGCCACCAGTTTCGGGCCGGTGCAACTGCCGCCCACCGACCCGCGCTACGTCGACGGCTCGCCCGGGTCGCGGGTGCCGAGCGTGGCGGGCCTGGACATCGATGCGGCACGCGCGCGCATCAAGGAGGCGGGCTTCCAGGTCGCCGACCAGAACAACTTCGTCAACAGCAGCGCAAAGCAGGGCGAGGTGGTCGGCACGACACCGAGCGGCGCAACGATTCCGGGCTCGATCATCACCATTCAGGTCAGCAACGGCATCCCGCCCGCCCCGCCGCCGCCGCCCGAAGGGGCGCCGGTGCCGGTCGGCTCGCAGGTCGTCGAGATTCCGGGGCTGCCGCCGATCACCATCCCCCTGATGGCGCCGCCGCCGCCGGCCCCGCCCGGTGCGCCGCCGCCGTAGGCGTGATTGCCGCACTCCTCGGCACCCCGCTTCGCGGGCCGCATCGTCGCACGGCGAGACCCGATTGCCGCACTCCTCCGCACCCCGCTTCGCGGGCCGCATCGTCGTACGGCGAGGCGTGATTGCGGCGTGACGCAAGAGATACGCTGCCGGTCCGCGGCCGGCAGTAGGCTGCCACCATGGCTGCTGTTTTGCCCGTCCTGATACGTGCCGGTGTCGCGGCGCTCGGTTCGAGCGTCGCCGGCCTCGGCTATGCCGCGATCATCGAGCGCAACGCCTTCGTCCTGCGCGAGATCACCATGCCCGTGTTGAGCCCCGGCTCCACCCCGCTGCGCGTGCTCCATATCAGTGACCTCCACATGACGCCCGGCCAGCGGCGCAAACAGGCGTGGCTGCGTGAGCTGGCCGGCTGGGAGCCTGACCTGGTCGTCAACACCGGCGACAACCTGGCCCACCCGAAGGCCGTCCCGGCGGTCGTCCAGGCCCTGGGTGACCTGCTGTCGCGGCCGGGCGTCTTCGTGTTCGGCAGCAACGACTACTTCGGGCCGCGCCTGAAGAACCCGATGAACTACGTGACCAACCCGTCGCACCGGGTCCGCGGCGAGCCGCTGCCCTGGCAGGACCTGCGGGCGGCGTTCACCGAGCGCGGCTGGCTCGACCTCACCCACACTCGGCGCGAGTTCGAGGTGGCGGGCCTGCACGTCGCCGCCGCGGGCGTGGACGACCCGCACCTCGACCGGGACCGCTACGACACCATCGCGGGCCCGGCCAGTCCGGCGGCGAACCTGCGGCTCGGGCTGACCCATTCCCCGGAGCCCAGGGTGCTGGACCGCTTCGCCGCCGACGGCTATCAACTGGTGATGGCCGGACACACCCACGGCGGCCAGGTGTGCCTGCCGTTCTACGGCGCCCTGGTGACCAACTGCGGCCTGGACCGCTCACGCGCGAAGGGGCCGTCGCGGTGGGGTGCGCACATGCAGTTGCACGTCTCCGCGGGGATGGGGACCTCGCCGTTCGCGCCGGTGCGGTTCTGCTGCCGGCCGGAGGCGACCATGCTGACCCTGATCGCCACCCCGATGGGCGACCGCGGCGCGGCCAGGGACCTGAGCCGTTCGCAGCCAACAGCTTCGGTGCGTTGACCGACCGGACCCGGATCGCGGTCCGCAGCCGCTCACGTTGCTGGACCGACAACGCGATCCGGTTGATCCATGCCGACGCGCGTCGCAGCGCCGACACCCACCTGCTGCGCTATCCGCTGCCTTCGCGGTGGAGCAGCGACGTCGACGTCGCGCTGTACCTCAAGGACGAGACCACCCACATCACCGGCAGCCTCAAGCACCGGCTGGCCCGTTCGTTGTTCCTCTACGCCCTGTGCAACGGCTGGATCGACGAGGGCACCACGGTGGTCGAGGCGTCCTCGGGTTCGACGGCGGTGTCGGAGGCCTATTTCGCGGCCCTGTTGGGGCTCCCGTTCGTCGCGGTGATGCCGGCGGCGACGAGCGCATCGAAGGTGGCGCTGATCGAAGCCCACGGCGGCCGTTGCCATTTCGTGCAGAGCTCCAGCGAGGTGTATGCCGAAGCCGAGCGCGTCGCCCGCGAAACCGGCGGCCACTACCTGGACCAGTTCACCAACGCCGAACGCGCCACCGACTGGCGGGGCAACAACAACATCGCCGAGTCGATCTTCGAGCAGATGCGCGAGGAGCGCTTCCCCGTCCCGGAATGGATCGTGGTCGGCGCGGGCACCGGCGGAACCAGCGCGACGATCGGGCGCTACATCCGCTATCGACTGCACGCCACCCGGTTGTGCGTGGTCGACCCGGAGAACTCCGCCTTCTTTCCCGCCTACGCCCATGGCCGCGACGACCTGAACGACTTGGTGATGCCCACGTCGTCGCGCATCGAGGGCATCGGCCGGCCGCGGGTGGAGCCGTCGTTTCTCCCCGGCGTCGTCGACCGCATGGTGGCCGTCCCCGACGCGGCCTCGATCGCGGCCGCGCGCCACGTCAGCGCCGTTTTGGGGCGCCGGGTGGGGCCGTCCACGGGCACCAACCTGTGGGGCGCGTTCGGCCTGCTCGCCGAGATGGTCGCCGAAGGCCGCAGCGGTTCGGTGGTCACGCTGCTCGCCGACAGCGGCGACCGCTACCGCGACACGTACTTCAGCGACGAGTGGGTCGCGGAACAGGGACTGGATCCGACGGGCCCCGCCGCGGCGCTGGTCGAGTTCGAGCGTTCGTGCTCGTGGGAGTGATGTGGCGCACCGCGGTTTGGCCACCCGATAGCCCGGTGCGATAGGCTGTCGGAGCTTCAGGCGGGGTGTGGCGCAGCTTGGTAGCGCGCTTCGTTCGGGACGAAGAGGCCGTGGGTTCGAATCCCGCCACCCCGACCAGTTAGGTCTGCCCATCCGGTGCGGGCGCAATCGCCCAAAACCCGGCCGATATAGTGGATCTCACCGTAATGCTGAGCAGACAGCATTGACATTCGTCGCCGTCATAACTGACCAATGATCGCCTTGCGAGACCGCAGGCTGCTGAAACGGCGCGGGATTTTGCCTGTAACCGGTCTCGACGCACGAAGGCGACATTCAGTGACCAATCTCGAAGATTTCACCCTGCTCACCGACGTTCTGCGCGCCATCTATTCCGCCGACGCGGCGGACTTCCCGCAGGTGCTGGACGAGCTGACCAGGGCGGCGGCGCGCTGGGTGCCCGGGGCGCAGGAGGCGGGGATCACCGTCACCAGCCGGAAGAACGAGGTCAGCACCCCCTCGGTCACGGACGATTGCGCCAGGTTGCTCGACGAGTTCCAGCAACGCCACCTCGAAGGGCCGTGCGTGCACGCCGCGTGGACCCGGAAGGTCGTCGTCATCAACGACCTCGCGGCCGACACGCGCTGGCCGAAGTATCAGGCCGACGCGCTCGCCCACACCCCGGTGCGCAGCATCCTGTCACTGCCGATGTACGCCGACGAGCTGAGCATGGGAGCGCTGAACTTTTATGCCGAACGCCCGCACGCCTTTTCCGACGACTCCCGCCGGGTGGCCGCCGTCTTCGCCACGCTGGGTGCCCTGGCGTGGAGCAACGTCGTGCGCGCCCAGCAGTTCAGGGAAGCCCTGAGCACCCGCGACACGATCGGGCAGGCCAAGGGCATCCTGATGGAGCGCTATGACCTCGATGACGACACGGCGTTCAACACGCTGATCAAACTGTCGCAGAGCATGAACACCCCGCTGCGCGTCATCGCGCGCCGGGTCATCGAGGACACGACCCGGCGCTGACGCGAACGCGTTCGCAGCCACCGGAATGCGCTGCGGCCCTGGGTATCTCGCGGCCTCTAGCTCTGGTTCCCGGCGCCGCCGCCCGGCGCGACGCTGGGTGCGCGGCGGGGGCCCCGCACGGGGATGGGCGCCACCCGCGTCCAGCTCCGCAGTTGCGTGCGCCCGACCAGACGGCATTGGTGGGTGATGGCCAGTTGGCGGGCCGCCTTCGTGAACGTCTGGTTGGTCACCACGACCGTCCGATTGCAATCGTGGTGTAGCGAACCGGACACGACCTGTTGCACCGCGGCGACGCCGACGGCCTTGGCCAGCCTTTTGCACTGCACCGCCATGCGGACGCCGTCCTTCTTGGCGATGAGGTCCACCCCGTAGTCGCCGGTGCTCGCCGTCGGCGTGACGCTGTAGCCCGCGATGCGCAGCTGCGCGGCAACGAATTCCTCGAATTCGGTACCGGACATTCGATCGATGGCCCGCAGCCCGGATTTCGCGATTTTGAGGTCGCGCCGGCGGTGTGCGTCGGCCTGATAGCGGTCCCGCTGCACCGAAAGCCACCACAGGAGGGCGACCGCGACCGCGAGCCCGCCGAGGCCGGCCAGAAATCCCGCGGGCGGGCTGCCGGTGGCCCGCTGCGTGAAATACCAAGGGAGAGCTAACCCCAGCAAGAGGAGCGACCCGAGAATCTTCTCCATGACTCCTCAACGTGCCCTTCGCGCCGACGCAGACCTGCCGATGAACCTAGTTCAAGCCTGTGACATCTCGGGGCAGGCGCGAGGCGACGCCGCGGCGCGGCCGCGGGGAGCTATCCGGTGAACCGTCGAGCGTTACGCGCAGTCGGCGCAGACCGGGAGGCCGGCGCTGGAGCGACGCAACCGGCTGCGGTGCTGCACCAAAAAGCAACTCGAGCAGGTGAACTCGTCGGCCCGCTGCGGGATCACGGTCACCGTCAGCTCTTCCCCGGACAGGTCGGCGCCGGGCAGCTCGAAGAAGTGCACATCGTTCGGGTCCTCGTCGACCACGGTGGTTCCCGCCCCGTGCAGGGTCGGCGCGAGCTCGCGAAGCGAGGACTTTTCCTGGGTGTCGTTGTCGGATACACGGCGTGCGTCGTAGTCAGTGGTGGTCGCCATCGGAGTTCCTCCCTGCTCTCAGACGGGCTGACGCACTTTCTTGTACTCACCCGTGGCGCAGGCAATACCCCGTTAATGCACGCCCTACACCGATCCGAGATAAGAAATTTTCGGCGCGGTCCGCGTGTCAGGATTCCCCCATGCGGTCCGGCGTGACCGAGCACGCGGCTCCGGGGGCGATACCCTCTGGGTGGTCGCGAGAACCCCTGTGCACCAGCGTTATTCGCACGAATGAACGGACGTGAACCGGCCGCCGTCTCCCGATCACCCGCCGGATGGTGTCAGCCGGGCCCGACGTGGGTATGCCCCGCCACATGACGTTGCAACCGGATGCGGGAGGTGCGCCCGCCGTCCTGTTCGACGTCGACGGAACCCTGGTGGATTCCAACTACCTGCACGTCCACGCGTGGCAGCGCGCGTTCGACGCCGAAGGCATCGTGGTGGCGTCGTGGCGGATCCACCGCTGCATCGGCATGGACGGCTCGAGGCTGGTGCGGACGCTGTCCGATGACGCGCCGGCCGACGTGCAGGAGCGGCTCAGCGACAAGCACAGCCGGTACTACCGCGAGATCACCGCGCTGCTCGAACCGTTGCCCGGAGCCCGCGCCCTGCTGCGCCGCGTCGCCGAGCTGGGGCTGCAGGTCGTGCTCGCCAGCTCGGCGCCCGAGGACGAATTGGAGATCCTGCGCAAAGTGCTCGATTGCGACGACGTCATCTCCGAGACGACGTCGTCCCGGGACGTCGACACCGCCAAACCCGAACCCGGGATCGTGCGGGTCGCGCTGGACCGAGCCGGGGTGGATGCCCGGCACGCCGTGTTCGTCGGGGACGCCGTGTGGGACGCGCACGCCGCGGCGGGCGCGGGCGTGCCGTGCATCGGGCTGCTCAGCGGCGGCATCGCCGGCGCGGAGTTGCGGGAGGCCGGGGCCGACCCGATCTTCGCCGATCCGCAAGACCTGCTCGACCATCTGGAAACCACCCGGATCGCGGCGCTCACTCCGGGACGCTGACCGCGGGCGCTTTCACATGCCGCGAGTGCGCAGCATCAACGGCAGCACGAACCAAAAGAATATGAACAGCGGCAGCGCGCACGCGCCCGCGACGAGGCCCACATTCCGCCCGGACACCGCCGCGAAAATGATGGTGGTGACGCCGATCAGCGCCAGGCCGAGCAGCCCCAGCCCGGCATAGGCACAGCGGTGAGCGGCGGAGACGAGAACTTGCAGCCGATGGCGCCGGAAAAGGATCCGGTGCATCGCAACCGGGGCGATCAGCAATACCGTCGAGCACACCGCGCACATCACCGTGGCCAGATAGACATCGCGCATGGGGCGTCCGAGGACATCGAAACGCTGCTGGAACGGCAGCGTCAGCAGGAAGCCGGTCAGCAGCTGCACCCCGGTCTGGACCACGCGCAGCTCCTGCAGCAGGCTGTTCCAATTGCGGTCCAGCCGTTGCACTTCGGTTTCGCCACGTTCACGGCGATCCCACCGCTGGTCGTCCTGCGGATGGTCGACGTCCATAGCCGTGATCATCGCACCCGGCGCGCCCGGCGGCGCGGGAATCGCTAGCTGTTGAGTTTGCCGTCCCGCACCGCGGTCAGCGCGTCGTCGAGCGTCGGATACAGCGGAAAGGTCTTGTCCAGACCGGTCAGGTGAATCGGCCGTCGGGTGGCCGGGCCGCGTGCGACCACGCCGAACCCGGTGTCCTTGCCCAGCTTCTCGTACGTCGCCGCCAGGATCTTCAGCCCGACCGAACCGAGGAACTCCACCGCCGACAGATCGATGACCAGTGCCGTGGGGCTCTCCGCGACAACCGCGCCGATGGCCTGTTCCAGGGCAGGAGCCGTGACCAAATCGATTTCGCCGCTGACACTGACCACGGAAACGCCGTCGTGGTCCTCGACCAACGTGGTAATCGAATCAGGAGCTGACAATGGCAATCCTTTGTCCTGGGCCTTGAATGCCTTAAGCGTTGTTCAACCCTAGCCTGCGTTACGAACTGCGAGAAGAATATGCCCTCTACACGTGGCCCGCGACAACCCAGGCTAGTCTCGCAAAAAGGAACTGCAGACCGCAGTGCGTGACGTGTACTCGGGAGGCCTGGGGAGGCCATATGTCAGATTCGACGTCGGATTTCACCAGTACCGGCACCGCAGCGCAAGTCGTCGGCATTTCCAGCGAGGGGCTGTTGCCCCAGCTAGTTCAGCATCTGCGTCAGAACCGGACCGTTTTGCGGGAGGAATGGGCCCGCCGCATCACCGAGGCCGAGCTGCTCACCGCGATGACCCCCGAGGAGCTCTTCTCCGAAGCGACGGCCGTCTACGACAACTACGTCGAGGTGCTCGAGACCGGTAGCGTCGAGGCGCTGCAGGCCTACGCCCGCGACCTGTCCGAACGCATCATCCCCCGAGGCGTGGAAACCGACGAGGTCGTCGGGATCGTCCTGCTGCTCCGCGACGTGCTGGCGCGCTCGCTGTTCGAGAAATACCAGACCGAATTCGAGATGCTCAACCGGGTGCTGGACGCCTACGAGCCGGCCGCCAACCGGATCGCCAACACCGTGGCGGTCAGCTTCGTGCAGGAACGTGAGCGCATCATCCGCCAGCAGCAGGAGGCGATCCGGGAGCTCTCGACGCCGGTGCTGCAGGTGCGTGAGCAGTTGCTGATCCTTCCGATCATCGGTGTGCTGGACAGCCAGCGCGCGCGCCAGGTCACCGAACAGCTGTTGCGCGCCATCCGCGCCAACCGCGCGAAGGTGGTGGTCATCGACATCACCGGTGTGCCGACCATCGACTCGACGGTGGCCAACCACCTGGTGCAGACGGTCGACGCGTCGGGGCTGATGGGTGCCAGCGTGATCATCACCGGCCTGTCCTCCGAAATCGCGCTGACGCTGGTGACGATCGGCCTGGACCTGTCGAAGATGAACGCGGTCGGCGACCTGCAGGGCGGTATCGAGGAAGCCGAGCGACTGCTGGGCTACGAGGTGACTCGTACCGGCGAGCAGACCGGGTGACAGTCAGGAACGCGAGCGCCGCATGCCAGTACCGATCCTGAAACAGGGTTCGATCCTCATCGCCTCGGTGCAGGCCGCGCTCTCGGACTCCGACGCCGAACGGCTGCGCTACGACCTCATGGAGCGCGTCAGCCGGTTCCGCGCGCAGGGCATCATCGTCGACGTCACCGCCATCGACGTGATGGATTCCTTCGCGGCCCGGTCGCTGCGCACGATCGCGCACATGACCCGGCTGCGCGGCGCGGACACGGTGATCGTCGGCCTGCAGCCCGAGGTGGCGTTCGCGATGGTCCAGCTTGGCCTGGCGTTCGACGACATGAACACCGCGCTGGACCTCGAAGAGGGCCTGTCCCTTCTGAATCGCCAACTGGCACAGCGGAAACCGACGATCGGACGCGATGGTGGCGGCTGATATCGTCGTCGCCATCGACAATCCCGACGACATCGTCGAAGCCCGCAAGGCGGGACACGAACTCGCCCTTGATTTGGGCTTCTCCCTGACCGACGTCACGATGATCGCCACGGCGATCTCGGAAATCGCCCGCAACATCACCAGCTACGCCGGCCGTGGCTCCGTGCGGGTCGGGGTGGCCGACCGGGAGGGCCGCAAGGCATTGGTGGTGCGCGCCGAGGACCAGGGGCCCGGCATCGCCGACATCGAACGCGCGATGGAAGACGGATATTCGACCGGACGCGGGCTCGGGATGGGGCTGCCGGGCGCGCGCCGCCTGATGGACCGGTTGGTCGTCGAGTCCACGGTCGGCCAGGGAACCGTCATCGAAATGTGGAAATGGGTCCCTCCCCGTGCATGAAAGCGGCCGCTGCGGACCCATCGAGTGGGCGAGGGCGGGCCGGCCCTTGCCCAGCGAGTACACCTCCGGCGACCGGGGCATCGCAGTCGACATCGGCGGTGAGGCCGTGCTGTTCGGTCTGGTGGACGGCCTCGGCCACGGGCCGGCTGCCGCGGAAGCTGCACTGCGCGCGATCGATGCGGTCAAGCGCAACAGTTCCGAGCGGCTCGAAGTTTTGATCGAGCTTTGCCACCGGCTGCTCACCGGGACCAGGGGGGTCGCAATGACGTTGGCGCGAGTCGATTTTGCCGCGAACACGCTGGAGTGGACGGGGGTCGGCAACGTCACCGCCGATCTGGTGGCCAAGGCACCCAGCGGTATCCAGGTCCGGTCCAGTGCCCGTCTCACCGGAGGCATCGTCGGCTACCGGATCCCGGAAATCCGTCCGGCACAGGCGGTTTCGATCCGCCCCGGCGATCTGCTCGTGATGAGCACCGACGGGATCGGGGAAGATTACCTGGAGCACCTCGACTTCTCGGCCCATGCTGTCGCCATCGCCGAAGAAATTCTCGGCAAGCACGCCAAGGAATCCGACGACGCGATGGTGCTGACGGCGCGGCACAGGGGGGCCTCGACATGAGCGACAACGTCTCCGCGGCCGGCTTCCACGCGCAGTACGCCGCCGCGTTGCGCGCCTACCTGGACACCCGCGACGAGGCCAGCCTGTCGATCGGATACGAGCTCGGCCGCACGGCCCTACAGGATCAAATCAGCCTGCTGGAAATCGTCGAGAACCACGTCCGCCTGGTCTTTGAAATCGCGAAGGACGTGCGCATCGACGGGCCGATCGCGCTGGAGTTCCTGCTGCAGTTGATGGTTCCGCTCGACGTGGCCATGCGCGGCTTCATCGACGGCAACAAGCGTTACGCGGAACAGCGGGCTCGCGCCGAGGGGCTGGCCGACCGCGACAAGTTCCGCAACGCGCTGGTGAATTCGCTGCAGGAGGGGTTCTTCGTCGCCGACCACGAGGGCTCCGTGATCGAGGTGAACAGCGCCTTCATCGACATCATCGGGTTTCCGAGCGAGGGCTTGCCCTATCGGTGGCCGCACCCGTGGCTGGTCGACACCAAGACGGCGGCCGAACAGATCGGCCGGGTGTTGGACCACGGCAGGGCCGACTACGAAACGCCGATCCGCCACGGCGACGGGCATCTCGCCTGGGTGAAGGTGAGCATCAACGCGGTCAAGGAGTCCGGCAGCGACCGCGCCGCCTACGTCGGGACCGTTCGAGACATCACCGCGGAGCGCGCTTTTGCGGCGCGGGAGAGTGCGGTCTTGCGCCTGGCCACGGCGGTGGCGGTGGCCAAGAGCGTGGACGAGTTGCTGTCGATCACGCTCGACGAGTGCCGCGCGGCGATCGACGTGCAGCGCGTGGTCGCGGTCATGTGGCCCAGCGGCGAGGGCGACCCGACGGTCCACGCCGCGGGCGAGCCCTCGGCAACTTCGTGGCGCAAACTGGATCCGACGTTGCGTCACACCTTCACCGACGCGCGTCAGCAATTACCGCTGACGGCGAAAACCGTTGAGTCACCCGATCATCCCGGCAAGGCTCAGGGATTGGTTGCGGTGCTCTCCGGCACCGGGGACCTGGCGCTGTGGCTGGAGCTGCGCACGCCTCGCTGGGTCAGCGGCGAAGACCGCCTGCTGGTCACCGTGCTGATCAGCCATCTCAGTCTGGCCATGCAGCACGTCCGTCAGTTCGAGAATGCCCGCGAGACGTCGCTGACGTTGCAGCGCGCCATGCTGCCGCCCGTCAAGCCCCCGCCGGGTTTCACGGTGCGCTACGAGCCCGCGGTGCTGCCGCTGGAGATCGGCGGTGACTGGTATGACGTGCTGCCCATCGGCGATCACCGCATCGGCATCGTCGTCGGCGACTGCGTGGGCCGCGGCCTGCCGGCCGCGGCCATCATGGGGCAGCTGCGCAGTTCCGCGCGAGCGCTGTTGATCAACGGCGCCGAGCCCGCGGTGCTGCTCGATCAGCTCGACTCGGCGGCGTCGCTCATCCCGAATGCCTACTGCACCACCGTCTTTCTCGCGATCCTGGACACCGAAACCGGGGTCCTGCAGTACAGCAACGCCGGCCACATGCCGGCCGTGCTCACCGGGCCCGAGCCCGGTACGACGACCCTGTTGACCGACGCCGCTTCGGTGCCGCTCGCGGTCCGCCGCGATGCGCCGCGACCGCAGACCACCCAGGTGCTGCCGCCCGGCTCGACCCTCATGTTGTTCACCGACGGGCTGGTGGAACGCAAACACGAGTCGATCGACGACGGAATCGCCCGCGCGGCAGACTTTCTGGCGCGGACGAAGTCATTGCCGTTGGACACCGTCGCCGATGAGATGCTTCGTGAACTGGCGCCGGAGGGCGGCTATGACGACGATGTGGCGATGGTGATCTACCGCCACCATCAGACCCCGCTGCGCATCGAAAGTGACGCCACCGCAGACCAATTGGTTCGTATCAGGCACCGTCTCGCGGACTGGCTGCGCGCCGCCCACATCACGGATGAGCTGGCCGCCGACATCGTGCTGGTGGTCAACGAAGCCTGCACCAATTGCGTCGAGCACGCCTACCGGGGATTCGTCGCCGGGGCCATGGTGGTCGAGGCCAGCCTTGGCGACGGCGAAGTGCACACCCGCATCACCGATTACGGGTCGTGGAAGACGCCGGCCGCCAACCCGGTCAACGGTGGGCGCGGCTTGCCGCTGATCAGGGCGCTCAGCCATGCGATGGAACTCGAGACCGCGGCCACCGGCACCACCGCCGATATCACGTTCCGATTGCCGGCAGCATCCGAGTAGTGGGCATCGAAAAGTGTTGCGGCGCCGTTTGCCGGGCCCCGGATACGGGTAGTCACCGGCGTGACCCTCGCATCGACCATGACTGAACCCGTCCTGCCGGAGGCGCACGGGCCGCTGTCGACGGCCGTTCGTTGCGCCCTGACGGGCCCGCCGTCGGTTGACCATTTCGCACGCATCGGCGCATCTGTGCGCGATTCGGACCCCTACGGTCTGGATCTGCAGCTGGCGCTGTCCGTGTGCTACGAGCTGCACTACCGCGGCTTTGCCGGCGTCGACCCCGAATGGGAGTGGAATCCGGCGCTGCTGGCGCTGCGGGCCGAATTGGAGCGCGTGTTTTTGGCCGGTGTGCGCCGCGACGTCGATCCCATCGAACCCGATCAGACGGCGGCGGCCGAAATGGAAGCGATTTCGGTCGAGCCCGTCGACGGCACCGGCCCGTCGTATTACCTGCGTGACACCGGAACGTGGCAGCAGATGCGCGAATATTTCGTGCACCGCTCGGTGTATCACCTCAAGGAGGGCGATCCGCACGCGTGGGCCATTCCGCGCCTGATCGGCACCGCCAAAGCGGCCTTCGTGGCGGTGGAGTTCGACGAGTACGGCGCCGGGCAGGGCCCGCGACTGCACCAGCAGCTGTTCGCCGATCTGCTGGCCGCGGCCGGGCTCGACGCGACATATTGGGGTTACGTCGACGCGGTTCCCGCCGAATCGCTGGCGGCGGTCAACCTCATGTCGCTGTTCGGGCTGCACCGCTCGTTGCGCGGCGCCGCGATCGGGCACTTCGCCTCGACCGAGATCACTTCGCCGCCGGGATCCCAACGGATGGTTCGGGCCTTGGAGCGCTTACGGGCGCCGGCGGCCTGCATCGCCTTCTACAGCGAGCACGTCGAGGCCGACGCGGTACACGAACACGTGGTGCGCGGCGATGTGGTCGGCGATCTCGTCGCGAGGGAGCCGCAGCTCGAGCGTGACATCATTTTCGGGATCCGCGCACACGCCGCGGTCGAAAACCGCTTGGCGGAAACGATTATGGCGTCGTGGAAGCAGGATCAGACGTCGTTGCGGCGGCCGCTGCCGTAGTAGTGGTCGTCTTGTTGAGTCGCCGGCACCTGCGGTGGCTGGTGTCGCACAACGGGTACCTGCCGCTGCGCCGGCAGGTACAGATCGCCACCATGAAACGGTCGGACTCGACGACTTCGCCGCCGGGCATCTCGATGCGCACCGGACCCGACACCAGCACCGGCCCGTTGGGAACCACCTGAACCCGGGTGGGACTCATCGCTTTTCAGCCCGGATCACGATCAGTTCCTCTTCCCGGCGCCCGCGTGGTATCAGGCCGACATCTTCCAGCCAAGTCGCCCGGGATGTCATCACCGGACCGAACGGAATCCATTTCGAGGCAATCACTTCCGCCTCCATGCCGGCCCACTTGAGGGAATCCAGCGACTGTTGGACACCGGCCAGCGCCGAGTGCACCAGCAGCAGGGATCCCCCGTCGCGCAACAACTTCGGTGCCGACTCGCACAGGGGGTCGAGTATCTGGCGGCCGTCTTGGCCGGCATCCCAGGCCCACGACGGTCCGGCGACCGGGTAGATCGCTTCCAGCTCAGCACCGGGGGGAGTCGGCACGTAGGGCGGGTTCGACACCACCACGTCGAACGGCGCGCACTCCACTGCCGCGATCCACGACCCCTCGCGAACGTCGACGTCGACACCGGCAACCGCGGCGTTTTCCCGGGCGCAGCGCACTGCCTGCGGGCAGATGTCGAAGGCCGTCGCATCGGCGCAGCCCATGCCCGCGGCCGCGATCGCGACGAAGCCACTGCCGGTGCACAAATCAAGGACATGCCGCCCCGGGATCAGACCGGTGTCGTGCATCACGTCGACCAGCAGTCTGGAATCCTCTTGCGGCTGATACACGTTGTGGGCGGGCAAGACGGCGGGCTCGGGATACGTGGTCGTCACTATTGGCCTTTCGAGAACCCTACAAGGATCGCCGCTGATCACGGCTTGGCGGGATAATGCCCGCAAACCCGCGCATTCAAACCGACCGGCCGAAAAGTCACCACCGCTAACGCGCCGTCGCGTGGGCGAACTGCTCGAGGATCGCCGCGCAGAAGGCCGGGAGGTCCGAGGGCGATCGGCTCGAGATCAAATTGCCGTCGACGACGACCTCTTCGTCTACCACGCGGGCGCCCGCGTTGCGAAGATCGGTGCGGATGCTCGCGTAGGACGTCAACGTCCGGCCCACCGCCACACCGGCTTCCACCAGCGTCCACGGTCCATGACAGATCGCGGCCACCGGCTTCCCCGATCTGACGAAATCACGGACGAACGAAACGGCGTCGTCGTCCATGCGCAGCTTGTCCGGGTTCACGGTGCCACCCGGAAGCACCAGGCCGTCGTATTCGTCCACCGACGCCTCCGACACTTTCCGGTCGACGGCGAAGGTCCCGGCCGGCTCGAGATCGTGGTTGCGCGCCTGGATTTCGCCGTCCTCGAGCGACAGCACCTCGATTTGCGCGCCGGCGTCGTGCAGCGCCGCGCGTGGCTGTTCGAGCTCAACCTTTTCCACGCCGTCGGCCGCCAGAAACGCTATTTTCTTTCCTTGCAATTCGTTTGACATCGCCGTCTTCCTTCCTGCGATCAACGATTCCCGTCGGATCAAAGGGTTCGCATCGCCGTGTAGAGGTCCAGGCCGGCGATCCCGGAAAGGGCGGCGGCACAGATGGTGCCCCGCCGCCGTCGCCCGGGACCGCGGGCGGCCACACCCGCGACCAGCAGGGCCATATCCAGGACATCCCCGGCCACGCGCGTCCACACCAGTTTGTCGGGACCCGCCAGCAGCGCCGCGCCGTGACCGCATTCGCGCAGCCCGAGCGCGCGGATCACCCGTCGCGATCGGGTGGTGTCGTTCACGCCCGCGATCGCGGCGACCTTCCCCGGGGCCAGTAGTTCGCTGATGCCCAGGACGAAGCTGGCACCGCCGAGCGCCTTGACCAATGTGGCTGTGGTGTCGCCTGATTGGTCGCTCATCGTCGCTCCCCGCTGATCAGTTTGCTGCCTCGCGCAGCGCGGCGAGCAACGGCTCGGCGGCCTCTTTGAGGAATCGCTCCTGGGTTTCCCCGCCGATCTGGATGAGCGCGATATCGGTGAATCCGGCCTCCCAGTAGGGCCGCACGCCCTCGACGATCGCGTCCAGATCGGGTCCGCACGGAATGGTCTCGGCGACGTCTTCGGGGCGCACGAATTGGGTGGCGCCCGCGAAGCCGGCCGGGGTCGGCAGGTCGGCGTTCACCTTCCAGCCGCCGGCAAACCAGCGGAACTGGTCGTGCGCGCGCTTGACGGCGGTGTCGCGATCGGGGTCCCAGCAGACCGGTATCTGGCCGATCACCCGCCCGCCGCCGGCGAGGTTGGCGGCCTGACGCGCGCCGTGCCAACCGTCGACGAGATCGGCCTTGGGCTCGGTGGCGATCAGATGGTCGGCCAGCTTGGCGAACTTGTCGATCGCCTTGGTGCCACCGATGGCCACCCCGATGCCGACCGGGATGTCGGGCACGTCCCACAACCGCGCGGAGTCGACCTGGAAATACTCGCCGGTGAAGTCCACCAGCTGCCCGCCGAACAGTTCCCGGATGATCTTGATGGCCTCACGCAGCATGTCTTGCCGACGGGTCACAACCGGCCAGCCCTTGCCGACGACGTGCTCGTTGAGGTTCTCGCCGCTGCCCAACCCCAGGGTGAACCGGCCGTCGGACAGGATCTGCACGGTGGCGGCCTGCTGGGCGACGATGGCCGGGTGATACCGCATCGTCGGGCACGTCACGTAGGTGTAGAGGTCCACCCGTTCGGTGGCCTGTGCCACCGCACCCAGCACCGCCCAGGCGTTGGGCGCGTGTCCTTGCGAGGTGAGCCACGGTGAAAAGTGGTCGCTGCAGACGTGGAAGTCGAAACCGCGCTCTTCGGCCGAAATGGCGTACTGGACAAGCTCTTTGGGTCCACTCTGTTCGGTCATCAAAGTGTAGCCAAAATTGGTCATGCGCAATTGGGTACCCGGCTGCCCCGAGGACAAACGACACCACCGAACCGGTCGGGCTACAGGCGCTCTTTGACGGCGGCCGACAAGCGGGCGCCGTCGGCCTTGCCGGCCGCGATCGCGCTGGCGGCCTTCATCACCATGCCCATCTGTTTCATGCCCGGACGCTCGCCGATTTCCTCGGCCACCTGCGCGATCGCCGTGTCGACAACGTCGGCCACCTCCGCCTCGGTGAGCGGGGTGGGCAGGTACTCGTCGATGATCCGCGCCTCGGCGTGCTCGTTGGCGGCGAGATCCCCGCGCCCGTTCTGGGTATAGATCTCCGCCGATTCGCCGCGTTTGCGGGATTCCTTGGCCAGCACCCTGATGACCTCCTCATCGGTGAGGTCTTTGGCCTGCTTACCGGACACTTCCTCGGTTTGGATCGCGGCCAGCAGCATGCGCAGGGTGGCCGTTCGCAGCTTGTCCTGGGCCTTCATCGCCGCGGTCAGGTCCGTCCGGAGCCGGGATTTGAGTTCCGCCATGTGTGAGACGCTACGCGCGGGCGCGGGGGGACAACGCGGTTCCACACGTATGAACGCGGGTGAACGCCGGTGAACATTGTGAAATGCCACGGCCGCCGACAGGATGGAGCCCATGACGAACGACGCGCCCGGCTGCAGAGCTAGTTTGCAAGGCCTCGGGGTTCGGTGAGCGCGCCGCCGCCTGGTTATCCGGTTGGCCCGCCGCCGGCATACGGCCCACCACCCCACTATGGCCCGCCCCCGGCGTACGGGCCGCCCCCGACGTACGGCCCCCCACCGGGCTACGCGCCCCCGCCGGGTTATCCACCCCCGCCCGGCTACGGACCGCCGCCGGGCTACGGGTCCCCACCCACCTTCGGCCCGCCGCCGGGCTACGGAACGGTCAAACCCGGCATCATCCCGCTGCGGCCGCTGACCCTCGGCGACATCTTCAACGGCGCGGTCGGCTACATCCGCGCCAATCCGAAAGCGACATTGGGCCTGACCGCGATCGTCGTGGTGATCATGCAGATCATCACCAAGGCCGCCTTCTTCGGACCGTTGGCCGCCCACGACCGATTCACCACCGACGAATCCGACGGCCTGACCGCGGGCGTCCTGGGCGCCTTTACGGCGTCGGTGGGCGCCGGCCTCCTGGTCGGCTGGCTGGGCGGCATGCTGCTGTCCGGAATGCTCACCGTCATCGTCGGGCGGGCGGTGTTCGGGTCGCCGATCACCATCGGTGAAACCTGGGCCAAGATCCGTGGGCGGCTGCACGCCCTGCTCGGCCTGGCCCTGCTGGAGGCCGTCGTGGTCGCGGCCCTGGCCGGGCTGGTCGCGGTGATCATCGGGGTGCTGGCGGCGATCGGTAGCGCCGCGGCGGCCGTGGTGCTCGGCATCCCTCTGGTGCTGGTCGTCGTCGCGGCGCTGGTGTACCTGTACACCGCGGCGCTGTTCGCCCCGGTGCTGATCGTGCTGGAGCGGCTGCCGGTGCTCGACGCGATCGCCCGATCGTTCAGGCTGATCCGCAACGGCTTCTGGCGGGTGCTGGGCATCCGTACCCTCACCTTCCTGGTGGCCTCCATCGTCGCCAACGCCGTCGCGGTGCCGTTCAGCATCGCCGGCCAGTTTCTCCAGATCACCTCGTCCGGCACGGCTTTCCTGATCAGCACCGCCGTCCTCTCCGTCGGGGCGGCGATCGGCGAGATCATCACCGCGCCGTTCAACGCCGGAGTCATCGTCCTGCTCTACACCGACCGCCGGATGCGCGCCGAGGCGTTCGACCTGGTATTACAGACCGGAGCCGCCCACGGGCCCTACGCGGCCGCGTCCACCGACCACCTCTGGCTCACGCGGCCGCTGTAACGGCTGAGCGAGGACTAGCTGAGCATGCCTTCCATCGACATCGACCGCGATGCCGCGCACCGTGCCGCGCAGGACGAACTCAACAAGCCGATCTATTCCAAGGGGTCGGCGGCCGACCAATTCCTCCACTGGCTCAACGACCTGATCTACCGGATGCTGCAGAAGACCTCCACGGTGCCGGGCGGATGGTTCACGGCGGCAGTGCTTTTGATCCTGCTGGCCATCGCGGTGCTGGTTGCCGTCCACATCGCGCGGCGCACCATGCGCGCCCGCCGTGGCGGCGACCATCTGCTGTTCGAAGCCGCCCAGCTGACGGCCGCCCAGCATCGCGCGACGGCCGAAAGCTACGCGGCCGAGGGCGATTGGGCGGCGGCGATACGCCACCGGCTGCGCGCCGTCGCCCGCCAGCTCGAGGAGACCGGTGTGCTGGCGGCGGCCCCCGGCCGCACGGCCAACGAGCTGGCTCGCGACGCCGGCACCGCGTTGCCCCATCTGGCTGGCGAATTATCCGAAGCGGCAACGGCTTTCAACGACGTCACCTACGGCGAGCAGACCGGCACCCAGGCCGCCTACCGGATGATCGCCGACCTCGACGACCACCTGCGGTCGCGCTGGTCGGGCGTCCCGGCGGAGGCCGGCCGGCCCGCCGTCCCCGAGTCGTGGGCCCAGGTGCGGTGATGGCGACGATCACCGAGGACCGCCCCGGAACCGCGCCCCGGCGCCGGCGGTCCTGGCGCTGGGTGGTCGTCCTCCTGCTGGTGCTCGCCGTCATCGCGGGGGTCGACGCCTACCTGAGCGCGCCGCGCCCCGGCGCGCGGATGGACCCGGCGTCGAGCGGCCCGGACGGCGCGCACGCGCTGGTGGAGTTGCTGCGCAACGCCGGCGTCGACGTCGTGGTCGCCGACACCATCGCCGACGTCGAACACGCCGCGCGCCCGGACGCGCTGATCCTGGTGGCACAGAGCCAATACCTGACCGACACCGTGGCCGACCGGCTGGCGAAGATCCCCTCGGATCTGCTGCTGGTGGAGCCGACGACGCGGGCCCGCGAGGCGCTGCTGCCGGACGTGGATGTATCGGGCGCCAGCGGCTTTGACAGCGGCCCGAATTGCACTCTGCGCGAGGCCGTTCGGTCCGGTTCTGTCCGGTTCGGGCCGACCAACACCTACAAGGCCAAGGACGGCCGGGCGATGACCCGCTGCTACGGCGGCGCGCTGATCCGCTTCCGGGATGGCGGGCGGGTCGTCACCGCGGTCGGCAGCACCGAGTTCATGACCAACGGCAGCCTGTTGCAAGCGGGCAACGCCGCGCTGGCGATGAACCTCGCCGGGGACCGGCCCCGCCTCGTGTGGTACGCGCCCCATCGCGTCGAGGGTGAATCCTCCGCCAAGGCATCGCTTTTCGACCTGATTCCGCCCAGCGTGATCTGGATCGTGTGGCAACTGGCGCTGGTGGTGCTGCTGGTCGCCGCGTGGAAGGGCCGCCGGCCCGGCCCGCTGGTGGCCGAGGAGCTGCCCGTGGTGGTGCGCGCCTCGGAGACCGTCGAGGGGCGCGGCCGGCTGTATCGGTCCCGGCGGGCACGCGATCGCGCCGCCGCGGCGCTGCGCACGGCCACGCTGCAGCGGCTGCTGCCGCGACTCGGGCTGGGCGCCGGCGCCGCACCGGCGGCGGTGGTGTCCACCGTGGCCCAGCGCATCGGGTCCGATCCGGGATACGTCTCCTACCATCTGTTCGGTCCGCCTCCGACGACCGACAACGACCTGTTACAACTTGCCCGTGCGCTCGACGAAATCGAAAGGCAGGTCGCACACCCGTGACACAACCCACCACCGCGGAGTCCCCCACCACTGAATCGGCACGTGAGGCGCTGCTGGCGTTGCGCGCCGAGCTCGCCAAGGCCGTCGTCGGGCAGGAGGGCGTGGTCAGCGGCCTGGTGATCGCGCTGCTGTGCCGCGGGCATGTGCTGCTGGAAGGCGTTCCGGGAGTGGCGAAGACGCTGCTGGTCCGGGCCCTGTCCGCGGCGCTGCAGCTGGAGTTCAAGCGGGTGCAGTTCACCCCCGATTTGATGCCCGGCGACGTGACGGGGTCCCTGGTTTACGACGCGCGCACCGCCGCGTTCGTCTTTCGGCCCGGCCCGGTGTTCACCAACCTGCTGCTGGCCGACGAGATCAACCGCACCCCGCCCAAGACGCAGGCCGCCCTGCTCGAGGCGATGGAGGAGCGCCAGGTCAGCGTCGAGGGCGAACCGCAGCCGCTGCCGGACCCCTTCATCGTTGCCGCGACCCAGAATCCGGTCGAGTACGAGGGCACCTATCAGCTGCCCGAGGCCCAGCTGGATCGCTTTCTCCTCAAACTGAATGTGGCGCTGCCCCCGCGTGACGCCGAAGTCGCCATCCTGCACCGGCACGCCCACGGCTTCGACCCCCGCGACCTGTCGGCGATCAAGCCGGTGGCCGGGCCGGCCGACCTGGCCGCCGGCCGCGACGCCGTGCGACACGTGCTGGTCGCCGACGAGGTACTGGGCTACATCGTCGACATCGTCGGGGCCACCCGCTCCTCCCCCGCGCTGCAGCTGGGCGTGTCCCCCCGCGGGGCGACCGCCCTGTTGGCCACCGCGCGCTCCTGGTCCTGGCTGTCGGGCCGCAACTACGTCACCCCCGACGACGTGAAGGCCATGGCCCGCCCGACGCTGCGGCACCGGGTGATGCTGCGACCCGAGGCCGAGCTCGAGGGGGCCACGCCCGACGGCGTGCTCGACGGGATTCTGGCGTCGGTTCCGGTGCCCCGCTAGTGATCCTGACCGGACGCACCGGGCTGGTCGCGCTGATCTGCGTCCTGCCCATCGCGGTGTCGCCTTGGCCGGCAACGGCTTTCGTGGCCCTGCTGGTGGCGCTGGCCGCCGCCGTGGCCGTCGACGTCGCCTTGGCGGCCCGCACCGGCGGCCTGCGCTACGTGCGCTCCCCGGATCGCTCCGCCCGGCTGGGGCAGCAGGTGGAGTGTGAGCTGGTGATCCACAACGACGGCCGGCGGCGGTTTCGCGGCCAGGTCCGCGACGCCTGGCCGCCCAGCGCCCGCGCGCACCCGCGCACCCACCCGGTGGACATCCCCGCCGGGGGTGATCAGCACGTCCAGACCCTGCTCGAACCGGTGCGCCGCGGCGATCAGCGCGCCACTGTGATCACCGCGCGATCGATCGGACCGCTGGGCCTGGCGGGGCGGCAAGGTTCGCAATCGGTGCCCGGCCAGCTGCGGGTGCTGCCGCCATTCCTGTCGCGCAAGCATCTGCCGTCGCGGCTCGCCAGGCTGCGCGAGATCGACGGCCTGCTACCCACCCTGGTGCGCGGGCAGGGAACCGAATTCGATTCGCTGCGAGAGTATGTCGTCGGTGACGACGTGCGCTCGATCGATTGGCGCGCCACCGCGCGCCGCGCCGACGTGGTGGTGCGCACGTGGCGCCCCGAACGCGACCGGCGCGTGGTGATCGTGCTCGACACGGGCCGCACGGCGGCGGGCCGGGTCGGCGTCGACCCGACCGCCTCCGATCCCGCGGGCTGGCCGCGGCTGGATTGGTCGATGGATGCCGCGCTGCTGTTGGCCGCGCTCGCGTCGCGGGCGGGGGACAACGTCGACTTCCTCGCCCACGACCGGGTGCGCCGGGCCGGCGTCTTCGGCGCCTCGCGCACCGAACTGCTTGCCCAGCTCGTCGACGCGATGGCCCCCCTGCAGCCGACGCTCGTCGAATCCGATTGGCGGGCAATGGCTTCCGCCATCGCACTGCGGGCCCGTCGGCGCTCACTGGTGGTGCTGCTGACGGACCTCAATCCGGCCGCCCTCGACGAGGGCCTGCTGCCCGTGCTGCCGCAGCTGTCGGCCAAGCATCACCTGCTGCTGGCCGCGGTCTCCGACCCGCGGGTCGACCAGATGGCCGCCGGCCGCTCCGATGCCGCGGCGGTGTACGACGCCGCCGCGGCCGAGCGCTCCCGCAACGACCGCGGCGCCATGGCCACGCGGCTGCGCCGCACCGGCGTGGAGGTCGTCGACGCCCCACCCGCCGAGCTGGCACCCGCCCTCGCCGACCACTACCTGGCGATGAAAGCGACCGGGCGCCTGTAGCTTTGGCGCCGCGAAGCTGTAACCACCGACGCATTTCCCGAGTAAGGCCGTCGGTAGTTGCAGTCTCGCGAAACTCAGCCGGTGGGGACCACGTCCGGCGCGTCCTCGATGTCGCCGCTTTCCCCGGCTTTGACCCCGCGGCGGCCGAAATAGACGATGTAGCACACGAACGCCGCCTCGGCGACGATGCCGATGCCGACCCGTACGACGGTCGGCAACGGCGACGGCGTCACCAGCGCTTCGATCAACCCGGAAACCAAGAGCACGGCCACCAGGCCCACGGCCACCGAGACGATGGCACGACCCTGTTCGGCCAGGACCTGCCCTCGGGGCCGGTCTCCGGGCGAGATCACCGACCATCCCAATCGCATCCCCGCCGCCCCCGAGAGGAAGACCGCCGTCAGCTCCAACAACCCGTGGGGGGCAAGCAATCCCAGCAGGACGTCGCCCTTGCCGGCCGGGAACATCAGGCCGGCGATCACGCCCAGATTGGCGGCATTTTCAAACAGCACGAAGGGAATGGGCAGCCCCAGCACCACGGAAAGCGCGATGCATTGGGCGGAAACCCAGGAATTGTTCACCCAGATTTGCAGCGCGAACGCGGCGGCGGGATGTTCGCTGTAGTACGACTCGACGTCGTGATTGACCAATTGCTCGATGTCGCTGGGTGTTCCGAGCGCTGACTGCACCTCGGGACTGCCGGCGACCCACAGCGCGACGAGCACGACCACCGCGAAGAACACCGCCGCCGTGGCCAGCCACCACCGCCAGGTGCGGTACGCGACGACCGGGAACGACACCGTCCAGAACCGGGCGAACGTACTGCTCAGCGGCGCGTGGGCGCCGGTCACCGCGGAACGGGCCCGCGCGACCAGGCTCGAGAGCCGGCCGACCAGCATCGAATCCGACGACGCCGAGCGCAGCATCGACAGGTGGGTGGACACCCGCTGATACAGCTCGACGAGCTCGTCGATTTCCGCGCCGCTCAGCGACCGGCGCCGCCCGATCAGTCGGTCGAGGCGGTCCCACGTACCGCGATGGGCCAGCACGAATGCGTCGACGTCCACCCTGGGCAGCCTAATCGCCCCGGCGGCCATGCCCCCGCGGGCACAACCAAGTGTGGCCGGCCGCACCCGCCCGGCCTGTACCGTTCGAAGTTATGTCGGAGGTGGTGACCGGGGACGCCGTGGTGCTGGATGTGCAGATCGCCCAGCTGCCGGTGCGGGCATTGAGCGCGCTGATCGATATCGCCGTCATGGTGATCGGCTATCTGCTCGGGCTGATGCTGTGGGCCGCCACCCTGACCCAGTTCGACACCGCGCTGAGTAACGCCATCCTGCTTATATTTACGGTGCTGGTAATTGTCGGCTACCCGTTGATCCTCGAGACCGCGACGCGGGGACGCTCGGTGGGCAAGATCGCCTTGGGCCTGCGCGTCGTGTCCGACGACGGCGGCCCAGAACGCTTCCGCCAGGCGCTGTTTCGCGCCCTGGCCTCGCTGGTGGAAATCTGGATGCTCTTCGGGAGCCCCGCCGTCATCTGCAGCATCTTGTCGCCCAAGGCCAAACGGATCGGCGATATCTTCGCCGGCACGGTGGTGGTCAACGAACGCGGACCCCGGCTGGGACCTCCGCCGACGATGCCCCCGGCCCTGGCCTGGTGGGCTGCGTCGCTGCAGCTGTCGGGGCTATCCGTCGGTCAGGCCGAGGTCGCGCGCCAATTCCTTTCCCGGGCACCGCAACTCGACCGCCAGCTACGCACGCAGATGGCGTACCGCATCGCCGGTGACGTCGTGGCCCGCATTGCGCCGCCACCGCCACCGGGAGCCCCGCCGGAACTGGTGCTTGCCGCCGTCCTCGCCGAGCGGCACCGCCGCGAACTGGCCCGGCTGCGCCCGCCCGCCCCGGGTTGGCCGACCATGCCACCGGGGGCGGTGCAGCAGTACCCGCCGCCGTGGCCGCCCGGCCCGGGGCCGGGCCACGGCGGTGCACCGGATGGTTTCGCACCGCCGCACTGACGCGCGCTAGCCGGCGACGCTCACCGCCATCAGTGCGACGTCGGCGATCAGCAGCGCCCACCCGAACAGCGGGACGGCGATGCCGCCGCGGTGTTTGGCGGTGAAAACCGAGATGACGATGACGACGACCGCGACCGCGGGCGCGCCGTAGAACGCGACGCCGAAATCGATGCCGCCGTGGCCCATGCTGGGGCAACTGCGGCCGCTGCAGCCGGCGGTGCTCATCACGCCACCCAGCGCGAAAAGCATCACGATCGCGGCGGCGGGCACCGTGGCCAGCGCCAACCCCCAGTTGACCCATGGCCACGCGTTCCGGCGCGGGGCACCACCGGGGTCCCCGAACGGGGCCGCACCGGCGACCCCGCGACCGACCGTCACGTCGTTGTCAGCGTCCATCCCACAGTTCCTACCCGCCGTCCGCCCTCTGCAAACCGGCCCTCCAGACCGAGCCCCGGTTTTGGGCGCATATTTCCGCAGGTCAGCGGCGGCAAGCGATATTTTTCAACATATCCCGTTGCATCGCGTTAGGTTCCGATATATCGTGATATTCCGTAGCGCACCAAACTGGTGCACAACCCACGAACGTAAGGACAGACAATGAGCAACCCATTCACTCCCCCCGAGGGACCATTCGGCGCCCGGCCCGGTTTCGGATTCGGCTTTGGCTCCGGCCCCGTCGACCGCCGCGCCCTGCACGAGGCGCGGCGCCAGGCGCGCCGGGACCTTCGCGAACATCTCCGCGACCACGCCGGCGGCGGCCACCCCGGTGGCTTCGAGGCCCCGTTCGGGTTGGGTCCCGGATTCGGTCCGGGCTTCGGTCCCGGATTCGGCTTCGGGCCCGGCGGTCGACGCGGCGGCTGGCGCCGTGGCGGCCCGGGCCGCGGCAAGCGCGGCGACGTGCGAGCGGCCATCCTGACGCTGCTGGCCGAGCGGCCGATGCACGGCTACGAGATGATCCAGCAGATCGCCGAACGCAGCAACGGACTGTGGAAGCCGAGCCCCGGCTCGGTCTACCCGACCCTGCAGCTGCTCGACGACGAGGGCCTGATCGCCGCGAGCGAAAGCGCAGGCAGCAAGAAGCTTTTCGAGCTGACCGAACAGGGCCGCGGCGCGGCCGAGAAGATCGAGACCCCGCCGTGGGACGAGATCACCGAAGGGGCGGACCCGGGTCACATGAACCTGAGGGCGGCCGCCGGGCAGTTGTTCGGCGCGGTCGGGCAGTCCGCCCACACCGCTTCCGCCGAGCAGCAGCAGCGCATCGTTGACATCCTCAACAACGCGCGGCGCGAGATCTACGGCATTCTCGGCGAAGACTGACCGGCGTCGGCGGGCCCTGGATCAGGTCACCTCAGGTGAGGGAGACCCAATCCAGGGTCCGCTGCACGGCCTTGCGCCAGCCCGCATACCCCTCGGCGCGCTGCTCGTCGTTCCAGGCCGGTGACCAACGCCGGCCCTCCTGCCAGTTGGCGCGCAGGTCCGCCGGGTCGGCCCAGAACCCCACGGCCAGTCCGGCCGCGTACGCGGCGCCCAGCGCGGTGGTCTCGGCGACCACCGGACGCACCACGTCCACGCCCAGCACGTCAGCCTGTATCTGCATGCACAGGTCGTTGCCGGTGATACCGCCGTCGACCTTCAAAACCTCAAGGCGCACACCGGAATCCGCGGCCATCGCGTCCACCACGTCGCGGCTCTGGTAGCAGATCGCCTCCAGGGTGGCCCGCGCCAGATGCGCGTTGGTGTTGAACCGCGACAGCCCGACGATCGCGCCCCGGGCGTCGGATCGCCAGTAGGGCGCGAACAGCCCGGAAAACGCCGGGACGAAATAGACCCCTCCGTTGTCGTCGACCTGGCGGGCCAGCGCCTCGCTTTGCGCGGCCCCGCTGATGATGCCCAGCTGATCGCGCAGCCACTGCACGGCCGCTCCCGTCACCGCGATCGAACCCTCAAGCGCGTAAACGGGTTTGGCGTCCCCGAACTGGTAGCAGACGGTGGTGAGCAACCCATTGTCGGACCGCACGATCGTCTCACCGGTGTTGAGCAGCAGGAAATTGCCGGTGCCATAGGTGTTTTTCGCTTCCCCCTCGGCCAGACACACCTGCCCCACCATCGCCGCGTGCTGGTCACCGAGCATCCCGGTGATCGCAATCTCGCCCCCGGCCGGTCCGGTTTCCGTCGTCACCCCGTAGGGCTGCCGCGACGACGACGGCCCGATCCGCGGCAGCATCGCCCGGGGGATGGCGAAGAACGACAGCAGCTCGTCGTCCCAGTCCAGCGTCTCCAGGTTCATCAGCATGGTGCGGCTGGCGTTGGTCACGTCGGTGACGTGCACGCCGCCCCGCGGACCCCCGGTCAGATTCCACAACACCCAGGTGTCGGGGGTGCCGAACAACGCGTCGCCGCGCTCGGCCGCATCGCGCACTCCGTCGACGTTCTCCAAGATCCATTGCAGCTTCGCCCCGGAGAAGTACGTCGCCGGGGGAAGTCCCGCCTTGCGGCGGATCACCTCGCCCCGGCCGTCGTGTTCGGCGGCCGACGCGATTCGGTCGGTGCGGGTGTCCTGCCACACGATCGCGTTGTAATAGGGCCGTCCGGTCTTGCGGTTCCAGACCAGCGTCGTCTCACGCTGGTTCGTGATACCCAGCGCGGCAATGTTTTTCGGAGCCAGGTCGGCGCGGTTGAGCACCGAGGTCAGCACCGAGGAGGTGCGTTCCCAGATCTCGACCGGGTCGTGCTCGACCCAGCCGGCCCGGGGCAGGATCTGTTCGTGCTCGAGCTGGTGGCGGGCCACCTCGGCACCCTCGTGATCGAAGATCATGCAGCGAGTGCTGGTCGTCCCCTGGTCGATGGCGGCCACGAATTCGGCGAACTCGGCCAACTGCCCTCCTCCACCCGTGAGCTCCGGCACTTTTGCGGCAAAAGTCCATCATGGACTACCCGCCCGGCGCGCGAGGCCGCAACCGCGACGCCGGAGAGCTTGCGTTACGGGCGGTAACCCTGTTGCATCTGCGGTGTGGGCGAAGAGGTCAAGCGCACCACGTACGACAGCGCACACCGCCGCGAATACCGGCGCAAGGTTCAGCTGTGCCTGAACGTGTTCGAGACGATGCTCGCCCAGTCATGCTTCGATTCGGAACAGCCGCTCACCGGCATGGAGATCGAGTGCAACCTCGTCGACGCGGACTACCAGCCGGCCATGTCCAATCGCCACGTTCTGGACGCCATCGGCGATCCCGCGTACCAGACCGAATTGGGCGCCTACAACATCGAATTCAACGTCCCCCCGCACGCGCTGCCCGGGCACACCGGGCTGGATCTCGAGGCCGAGGTGCGGGCCAGCCTGAACGAGGCCGAGATCAAGGCCGGCGCCGCCGACGGTGCGCACATCGTCATGATCGGCATCCTGCCCACGCTGATGCCCGAACACCTCGATCACGACTGGATGAGCGAGTCGACACGCTACGCCGCCCTCAACGACTCGATCTTCACCGCCCGCGGCGAAGACCTCCCCATCGACATCGACGGCCCCGAACCGTTGAACTGGCACACCGCGACGATAGCGCCCGAATCCGCTTGCACCAGCATGCAATTGCACCTGCAACTGGCTCCGGAGATGTTCGCCGCCAACTGGAACGCCGCGCAGGTCGTGGCCGGCCCGCAGCTGGCGCTGGGCGCCAACTCGCCCTACTTCTTCTCCCACCGGTTGTGGGCAGAGACCCGCATCGAGCTGTTCACCCAATCCACCGACACCAGACCGGAGGAGCTGAAAACCCAAGGCGTGCGCCCGCGAGTGTGGTTCGGCGAACAGTGGATCACCTCGGTCGTCGACCTGTATCGCGAGAACATCCGCTACTTCCCGTCCCTGTTACCCGAGGTGTCCGAGGAGGATCCGGTCGCCGAGCTGGCCGCCGGACGCATCCCACACCTGTCCGAACTGCGTCTGCACAACGGCACCGTCTACCGCTGGAACCGTCCGGTGTACGACGTGGTCGACGGGCGCCCACATCTGCGACTGGAGAACCGGGTGTTGCCGGCCGGGCCGACAGTCGTTGACATGCTGGCGAATTCGTCCTTCTTCTACGGCATGCTGCGCAGCTTGTCCGAAGCGGACAGGCCGTTGTGGGCCGACATGGATTTCGCCGTGGCGGAGGCCAATTTCTTGGCGGCGGCGCGCGATGGCATCGACGCCCGGCTGCGCTGGCCCGGGGTCGGGGAGGTGACCGCACGCGACCTGGTGCTCGACACACTGCTGCCGATGGCCGACGAGGGGTTGCGGCGCTGGGGCGTCGACGCCGAGGTGCGCGACCGGTTTCTGGGGGTCATCGAGGGCCGTGCCCGCGCGGGCCGCAACGGCGCCACCTGGCAGGTTTCCACCGTGCGGGCCCTGCAGGAAGGCGGCATGACCAGGCCCGCGGCCCTGGCCGAGATGCTGCGCCGCTACTGCGAGTACATGCACGCCAACGAGCCGGTGCACACCTGGGAGTAGGTTGACAACATGTCGTCTGATCAAGTGATGGACTGGGACAGTGCCTACCGCGAGCAGGCCCACTTCGAGGGTCCGCCGCCGTGGAATATCGGTGAGCCACAACCCGAATTGGCGGCGCTGGCCGCGGCCGGCAAATTCCGCAGTGACGTGCTGGACGCCGGCTGCGGAGTCGCCGAACTGTCGCTGAGCCTGGCCGCGCAGGGTTACACCGTCGTCGGCGTCGACCTCACCCCGACCGCCGTCGCCGCGGCCACCAAGTCCGCCCAAGAGCGCGGACTGACCACGGCCAGCTTCGTGCAGGCCGACATCACGTCGCTGAGCGGCTATGACGGTCGGTTCGCCACCGTGGTCGACAGCACGCTGTTTCACTCGCTGCCCGTCGAGGCCCGCGACGGCTACTTGCGCGCGGTCCACCGCGCCGCGGCCCCGGGCGCCAACTACTTCGTGCTGGTGTTCGCCAAGGGCGCCTTCCCCGCCGAGATGGAACCCAAGCCCAACGAGGTCGACGAAGACGAACTGCGCGCCGCGGTGAGCAAGTACTGGGAGGTCGACGAGATTCGCCCCTCCTTCATCCTGTCGAACGCCGTCAACATCCCCGACGCGCCTTTCGAATTCCCGCCGCACGACCGCGACGAGCAGGGCCGCATCAAGATGCCGGCCTACTTGCTGACGGCGCACAAAGCCGGCTAGCCGGTCGCGGTCGCCGCCGTCGCGGCGATGAGCGCCTCCGCGAAGGTCTCCAGGTCCTCGGCCGTGGTATCCACGTGCGGCGAGATCCGCAACAGCGGCCCCGACAGCTCCAGCGGCGCCCGCTGCACGCCGACGAAGGTGGTCAGGATCCGTCGTTCGGCGAGCAACCAGCCCCGCACCGCCTCCGGGTCGACGCCGTCGGTCGGCGCCAAAGTCGTGATGGCGCTGGGTTCTTCGACCTCCTCGACCACCGCCCACCCGGCCACATCGGCCAGCACCGCGCGGCTCAGGCCGCCCAGTTCGGCCAGGCGTGCACAGACCGTCGCCGGCCCGTACGCCAGGTGCTCCCCCAGCGCCAGCGAAAACCCCACCCGCGCGGCAACATTGGCTTCGCCGAACTCCAGCTGCTCGGCGACCGTCGGCGAACCCGACGCGCGCGCCCACTGCGGCGCCGCCAGCCTCGGGCGCAGGCTTTCCATCAGCTCCGGGCGCACCGCGAGAATCCCCACGCCACGCGGCCCGGCGATCCACTTGCGCGACGAGGAATACGTCGCATCCGCGCCGGCCGCGCAGTCCACCTGCCCCAGCGCCTGAGCCGCATCGACGACCAGTGGCAGCCCGACCTCGCGGCAGAGCTGCGCGACCATCGAAACCGGTTGCACCACACCGCTATGGCTGGCGACCGCGGTCAGGTGCACCAGGTCCGGCGGGTCGGCGTCGAGGGCCAGCGCCGCGTCGTCGAGCGCGACACGGCCGTCGTCCAGGGTCGGCAGCAGCCGGCGCTCGAATCCGTGGGCGGCCATCACGGCCAGGTTGGGACCGTATTCGCCGGGCAGGCACGCTAGCCTTTTTCGGTCCGCCCCTCCTGCCGGCCAGGCGCCCAACAGCAGATCCAAGGCGTTGAGCGAGCCGGTGGTGAACACCACCTCGGCGTCGGTCATCCCGGTCAGCGCGGCGAACGCGACACGTCCGGCGTCGAGCACCGGCGCGGCCGCCTCGGCCGCGACATACCCGCCGACTTCGGACTCGTTGCGGGCGTGCTGCGCCGCGGCCTCGATCACCGCAAGGCTCTGCCGTGAACACGCGGCGTTGTCCAGGTGCAGGCCGGCGAAGCGGGGGCGCGCCGCCCGCCATTGGTCGGCCAGCGTTTCGCCGACCGTCACTTCACGGCCAACGACAACCCGAAGTCGCCCGCGCCATCGGTCCACCATCGCGTGCGGCGCAATCCCACGGCGGCCAATTCGGCACTCACCTTTTCCGGGCGGAACTTGCACGACACCTCGGTGAGCATCTCCTCGCCGGCCTCGAAATCCACGATCAGCTCGAGCGCGCCGACACGCACCCGCTGGCGGCGGTCGGCCCGCAACCACATCTCGATGCGTTCCTCGGACGGGTTCCACCGGGCCACGTGCCGGAAGGCGTCGACGTCGAAATCCGCGTCCAGTTCCCGGTTTACCACCGCAAGCACGTTGCGGTTGAACAGCGCCGTCACCCCGGCGGCATCGTCGTAGGCGCGCACCAGGCGCTCGGTGTCCTTGACCAGGTCGGTGCCCAGCAGCAGGCTGTCGCCGGGCCGCATTTGGGCGGACAGCGCGGTGAGGAAGTCCGCGCGCGGCCCGGGCGTGAGGTTACCGATCGTCGACCCCAGGAATACGAACAGCCGTCGCCCGCCCACCGGGATCTCGGTCAGGTGTTCTTCGAAATCACCGCAGACGGCCTTGATTTCGACCCCTTCGTATTCCCGCTGAATGGCCGCGGCGGCCGTCGACAGGATGCTGGCGTCGACGTCGAACGGGACGAACCGGCGCAGCGAACCGCGTGCGCGCAGGGCGTCGAGCAGCACCCGCGTCTTCTCCGAGGTCCCGCTGCCCAATTCCACCAGGGTGTCGGCCTCGCTGGCCGAGGCGATTTCGGCCGCCCGCGCGCGCAGGATCTCGGCCTCGGCGCGGGTCGGGTAGTACTCGGGCAACCGGGTGATCTGGTCGAACAGGTCGCTGCCCACGGCATCGTAGAACCACTTGGGCGGCAACGACTTCGGCGTCTGCTGCAGGCCGTCGAACACGTCCCGGCGCAACGCATGGTAGGCCGAGTCGGCGGCGAGGTGGTTCGACAGCGACAGCGTCATCAAGACCCTTTCGGATGATCCAGCGGCGTCAGCGTGACGCCGCCGGCGGTGACTTCGACGAGGTGGCGGTCCGGCACGTCCTCCCAGTCGGAGTCGTTGTCATAGGGTTCGCTGGCCAGGACCACACCGTCCGGGCGGCGCAGGATGGACAGCGTGTCCCCCCAGGCCGTCGCCAGCATGCGAGAGCCGTTGGCGGCCAACACGTTCAGCCGGGCGCTGGGATCGGCGGCCGCTATCTCGGCGATGGTCTCGCCCAGCGCGTCGAGGCCCCGCTCGAAGATGACGGCCGCCAGTATCGCGCTGTCGCAGACCGATTCGGCCCGCGACGTCGCCGGCAACACGGCCCGGTCGACAATTCCGTTGTGCGACAACAACCACTGCCCGTCGGTGAACGGTGCCGTCGCACTGACTTCGATGGGCATGCCGACGGTCGCCGAGCGCACCGCGGCCACCACGCAGTGGCTGCGCAGCGCCGGCGCGACGGACTCGAACGACACGTCGCCCCACAGCGGCAGCGGGCTACGCCAGCGCCGTGGCGCGGCGCCATTCGAGGGGCCGTCCGAAGGAACATCGAAAAACCCGACGCCCCAACCGTCGGCGTTCAGCAGGCAATGCTTTTGGCGGCGCGGCGCGTAGGCCTGCACCCGCAGCCCGAACGGCGGGTCGAGCACAAGCGAGGAGACCGTGACGTCGGCCCCGAGCCACCCGAGATGCCGGCACATCAGGCGATGTCCCCGTTGTCGGAAACGTCCCAGGCCAACCGGACGCCGGAGAAGATCTGGCGGCGGTACGGGTGGTCCCAATTGCGGAAACTCGGCCGCAGGATGCCTGGCTCCACGGCCCACGACCCGCCGCGCAGCACCCGGTAATCGCCGTCGAAGAACGGCTGTGAATAGCGCTCGTAGAGCATCGGGACGAACCCGGGCCAGGGCCGCAGGGGGCTGCTCGTCCACTCCCACACGTCGCCGAGCATCTGCTCGGCCCCGTACGCCGAGGCGCCGGCGGGGTAGGCCCCGACGGGTGCGGGCCGCAACGCGGCGCCGCCGAGGTTGGCCAGCGCCTCGCCCGGCTCCTGGGCGCCCCACGGGTAGCGGCGCCGCGTGCCGGCGGACGGGTCCCACGCGCAGGCCTTCTCCCATTCCATCTCGGTGGGCAGCCGCGCCCCGGCCCAGGCCGCGTACGCCTCGGCCTCGAAATAGCTGACGTGCTGGACGGGTTCGTCGGCGGGGATGTCTTCGACGCGGCCGAACCGGGTGCGGGTGGCGGCGTCGGGATTCCAGAACTGCGGCGCGGTCAGGCCGGCGGCCTGGCGATGCCGCCAGCCACGCTCCGACCACCACCGCGGCTGGTCGTAGCCGCCGTCGTCGACGAAGTGCCGCCATTCGCCGTTGGTGACCGGAACCCGGCCGATCCGGAACGCGGGCAGGTCGACGACGTGGCCGGGGCGCTCGTTGTCCAGCGCGAAGGGCTCGGTGGCCGGGTCCACACCGAGCACGAACTCGCCGCCGGGCACCAGCACCGAGGTGCCGGCCAGGCCCGGACGGGCGGGCGGCAGCAGCGGCGTCTCGCGCAGCAGCGGGGCGCCGCGGCGCAAATTCAATGCCTGCAGCATGGTTTCGTCGTGCTGGTTTTCGTGGCTGACCACCATCGCGTACGCGAAGGCCGCCTCGTCGCCCGCGGGGTCGTCGGGCAGCGCGTCCAGGGCGTCGAGCACGGCGGACCGCACCGTCCGGCAGTACGCGCGCGCCTGGTCCGGTGGCAGCAGCGGAAGGTCGACCCGGCTGGCGCGGGAGTGCACGAAAGCGTCGTAGAGTCCCTCGACGGCCGGCGGCAGCATCGACGGCCGGGCCGGATCACCGCCCCGCAACAGCCACAGCTCTTCTTGCTGCCCGATGTGCGCCAGATCCCACACCAGCGGGCTCATCAGCGGGTCGTACTGACGGCACACCTCGGCGTCGTCGAAGTCGACCAGCCGCAAGGTCCGGGTCCGGGTTCGCGCCAACTGGTCGGCAAGCGCCTGGCGTGACGTCACCGTCACCGTCCCCCTCGCGCCGCCCGCGACACCTCGGCGGCGACGCCATGTTTGATCACCCGGTCGGCGAAGTCGTCGCCGGGACACCGGCCCTGTTCGACGAGGCTCACCAGCCGCTGCATCGCGTCGCCGAGTTCGGCCGGTGCCCTTTCGGCGGCGATGGTCACGCACGCGTTCGCGGCCGCGAAGAGCCGCCGGTCGCGCAGCCCGAGCCGCGCCGCGACGTCCCAGGCGGTGGCCACCGGTTCGACGGCCTCGGCCGCGGCGTCGGCGGCGGCCGGGTCGTCGAGCAGCGCCGCCAGGGTGAACGCCACCGCGGGCCACAACGCGTCCGGGACGCTGTCCAGGTAGCGGATCTCCAGCCACCGGCGGGGGCGGACCGGCGGGAACAAGGTCGTCAGGTGGTACTCCAGGTCGGCGACGCTGGGGCGGCGATCACCGAGCAACACCCGGCCGTCGACCCAGTCGGCGAAGGGCACCCAATGCGTGACCGCCTCAGCGTCCGGCGTGTGCACCAGCATCACGGGAGCCTTGAGCGCGTAGCGCCCCCAGTCGGTGCCCGGGTCGTCGCCGCTGGCCCCCAGGATGGGGCCGCAGCGCGCCGAATCCATCTGTCCCCACACCCGCTGCCGGCTGGAGACCCAGCCGGTGAAGTCGCCGCCCAGCATCGGTGAGTTGGCCGTGATCGCAATCATGGTGGGCCCCAAGGCGTGCGCCAGCCGAACCCGCGCCGCCCAGCCCTCGCGCGGCCCGGCGTCCACGTTGACCTGAATCGACGCGGTGGACGTCATCATCGCCGCGCCCGCTTCACCGGAGCGGCTGGTGGCGAAGAACCGTTCCATGGCGCGGTACCGGGCGCCGGGGTTGATGCGCCGGGGCGGTCGCAGCGGGTCGGCGCCGAGGAAGACCAGGCCCAGGCCGGCCTCGGCGAACGCCGGCTGCAGCACGGCCTGGTCGCGTTGCATCGCATCGATCGCGGGGAGGACGCCGTCGGCCGGCGGGCCGGAAAGTTCGACCGCGCCACCGGGCTCCACGGTGACCCTGCTGCCGCCCGGGAGCGCGGGGAGCCCGTCGAGCACCGCGGCGATTTCGTCCCAGCCGGGCCTGCGGTGCGGGGCGGCCGGGTCGTGGCAATGGGCCTCGAGCTCCAGACCCACCCGTCCCAGCGGGGCGTCCACCAGGCAGCCGTCGGCGATGTACTGCGCGACGGCCGTGGCGTCGGTGAGTTCGGCGATTTTCAGCTCCGCGGCAGGGTCGGCGCCGGTCGACCGCGGAGCCGCCGCAGTGATTGGGGCGAACGTCATATCACGATCCCTTCGGGCCCGACCAAGGCTGAACACGCACCTGCGGACCGCTTCCCTGCGCAGCTAATCGAACGATATCCGGCACTACTTCGTCTAGTGCTTCATCTATCAGACGCCCCCGACATATTCCCTTCCCGCGCCAATGGCCGGACGGCAGGGACGGATACCCAATCGCTCGACTACTGACCCAGCGCGTTCTGCATCGCCCCAGCTAGCACGTTCACGGCGGGCCCGGCGTTGCCCGACTGACACACTTTCGCCTGCAGCAACACGTTTTCGCGCAGCCTGGTTTGATCGAAGCAACGCCGATCGGTGCCCGCCTCCTGCTTGGTCCAGTTCTCGTCGGCGGGCCCGGCCGGCCCCCCGTCGAAGGACCACACCTGCGTGCTGCCGTTGTCCAGGTGTATCGCGGTCGTCTGACCCGAACAGCCGACCGTTCGATCCACCACCCGATGGAATGCCCGGGCCGCGGCGTCGGGGGTGGCGAACACCCCGACCGCCTGCTTGACCAGATGCGTTTGGTCGCTCGCCGACGTCTGCGTGACGGCTCCGTTGAAGGACGCCAGGTCGGGGTCGTCGTACACCTCGGACAGCCCGATGTCCGCCCAGTTGTTGCACTCCGGCAGGTCCACCCAGGTGCCCTGTCCCGGCTGGGTGAACACCGACTCCCAGCCCATGGGTCCGCCGACGATGTTGCCGACCGACCCCTTGCCGAGGACGGCGTAATTCACCACGCCCGGCTCCGACGGATGCGCCGCCGCGATCGGAGGCCCGACCGTACCCGCCAAAGCGAAGCCGACGGCGAGTACGGCCCAGTACACCCGCATGGTCATGCAGCGATCATGCCAGGCGTCCGGACGTTCGGTCAGCCCCCGTCAGCACCGGCCTTGTGCGCCAAGCGTTCCCGGCCGCGTCAGGGGCGCGGCGCGGGCGTGCCGGGAGCCGGGCTGACAGCCGTCGGCTGACCGGGGCCGCTGATCCCGGGGCCGGAGACCGGACCGCCGGGCCCGCCCGGACCGCCGGGGGGCATCGGCACGATCAAACCGGGTCCGCCGGGGTTGGGTCCCCATGGCCCATTGTCGGGTCCGGGACCACCGGGGCCGCCGTACCACGCGCCGGGACCGCCGGGGTTGGGTCCCCACGGCCCGTTGCCCGGCCCGGGCCCCCACGGCCCGTTGCCCGGTCCGGGGCCGCCCGGGTGGAACATGCCGTGGTGATGGTGGCAGTGGTAGTTGTGCTTCCAGATGAAGGCGCCGACGAAGAACGCCGACGAGATGATGAACACGATGCCCGCGACGATCACCACCCAGGCCGCCGCCGTGTAGAGCCGCGGCGGCTTCACCCGCTGCGGGGGTGGCGGCGGAGGCGGAGTGGTCGCGGCGGCAGGGGTCGGCTCGGCTTGGGGTTCGGGTGTCTCACTCATGCCATGCCATATTGCCCCGCCCGCGATGTCCGTAACAGGCCCCGGCGGCAAATTGCCGTGAATCGAGACGCGGCGGTTACCGCGCATGACAGGTGGCCCGGCGCTCGAGGAGAGCGCCGGGCCACTCGCGGGTTGGGGGTTCTAGTTGGTCAGGACGATGACGCTCGGGACCTCGTGCGAGGCCGCCGAGTGGAATACCGACGCCGGGAGCTGTCCCGGGGCCATGCCACTGGGCCGCACGGACGACGGGGCCGCCGGCGTCGTGGTAGCGCCCGGCCCGCTCGGGCCACCCGGGGCGACGCCGCCAGGTCCACCGGGGCCACCGGGGCCGCGGTGATGCAGCATCGCGTGGTGGTGGTGCTTGTGGTGGTGGCCGTGATGGCCGCCGCGGTGGCCAAGGATGAAGCCGGTGAAGAAGATGACCGCAACGATGAACACGATCCCGGCGACGATGGCGACCCACGCGGCGAGTTGGAAGACCCGCGGGGCCCGGTAGGCCGCGGCAGCTGCGGCCGGTGCAGTGGCGGTGGAGGTCCGCACGGTGGGGGTTTCAGATGTTTCGCTCATGAGACAAATGATGAAGCCGTTAACAGTAGTGGCGGCTATGCGCTACTTATGTAGCAGCTGTGAACTAAAGCCGCCGCTCAGCGCCCGAAAGCAGCTACTCGGGCTTGAACGGATTGACCGCGAACTGGATGACCCGGTACGGCGCGGCCACCCGCGCGCGAGTGTCCCACTGGCTCACGAAGATTCGCAGCTCGTCGAGCGTCGAGCCGGGCGAGATGTAGCCGCCATACGGCTGCGCAAGCCGGTTGTCGTAGGGCGGCGGCAGGCTTTCCGCGGGTTCCGGCCACTCGTCGTGCTGCACCACGGTGGTGACCGGCGCGTCGCCCAGTGCCGTCGGGTGGTCGGCCACCCGGACCTCCATGTTGCCCGTGACGGCATTGAAGTAGGACAACACGGCCTTGCCGTCGATCTGCCGGATGCACATCTCGCCCACCGCGTCCGGCCACAGCGGTGTCGGCGGCTTGCCCCAGCCCCCTTGCGGCCCGGCCGCCCAGCCCTGCCACCGGGACCGGTCGGTGAACGTTTGCGGTGTGGCGCGATACAGGACCACCGGGTCCCGACGGGTGAAGCTGTCGGCCACGATGTACACCCACCCGGTGGGCGAATCCGGGGTCGGGATCGGGTCGTAATACCCGCTGATCTGCGTCTGCGAGCCGCCCTGATACGAGGCGGGCCGCTTGGAACCCGGGATCGTCTGCCATCCCGCGCGCGCCGGTTCGGCGGTCACCAGCCGGGAGCTCTGCGGCTCCAGGTTCTTCGTCGTCGTCACCATCACGTAGTTGCGCCGGTTGATCTGCACCACTCCGGCGGGCAGTTGCGAGGCGTCCGGCGGGGTGGGATCGGCCAGCAGGGGGTGGGCGATCCCGGTGACGCCGGTGTAGCGCACCCCGCCCGGGTCGTCGACCGACGCCGTGTCGACGTGCAGCGCGACGGGCGCGTACCAGCCGCCGAACCCGACGCCCTGGCCGGCGAAGCTGTCGCCGCAGACCTGCAGCAGCTCGGTGGGAAATTCGACGAACTCACACAGGTCGGTCGCGCCGATGCCGTAATCCCCCGTGGGAGTGCCGGTTCCGGCGGTGGGGCCGATCCGCAACACCTCACCGGGCGCCAGCGGCTGCAGGATCGGCTCGGGGGCGGGGGCCGGCGGATCGGCATGAGCATCCCAAAACCATTGCGGCGCAAATAAAGTCAGTGCAAGCGAGCACCGCACGACCAGGCGAGTGTGGGCTGAGCTCAACAAGCTCACCCGCTGATCACAGCTGGGCGGCCAGCAGCTCGGCGATCTGGATGGTGTTCAGCGCCGCCCCCTTGCGCAGGTTGTCTCCCGAGACGAACAGGGCCAGGCCGCGGCCGTCGGGCACCCCCGGGTCCTGCCGGATCCGGCCGACCAGGGTCTCGTCGACGCCGGCGGCCGCCAACGGGGTTGGCACCTCGACCACCTTGACGCCGGGCGCCCCGTCGAGCAGCTCGCGGGCACGCTGCGGCGACAGCGGCCGCGCGAACTCGGCGTTGATCGACAGCGAGTGCCCGGTGAACACCGGCACCCGCACGCAGGTGCCGCTGACCGCCAGGTCGGGGATGCCGAGGATCTTGCGGCTCTCGTGGCGCAGCTTCTGGTCCTCGTCGGTCTCGCCGGAGCCGTCGTCCACCAGCGATCCGGCCAGCGGCACCACGTTGAAGGCGATGGGTGCCACGTAGGTCTTGGGCGCCGGGAACTGCACCGCGCTGCCGTCGTGCACCAGCTGCTCGGCGCCGTCGACGACCGCGCGCGCCTGCGTGGACAGCTCCTCCACGCCGGCGATCCCGCTGCCGGATACCGCCTGATAGCTGGACACCACCAGGCGTTGCAGACCGGCCTCCTCGTGCAGCACCTTGAGCACCGGCATCGCGGCCATGGTGGTGCAGTTCGGGTTGGCAATGATGCCCTTGGGGCGCCGGTGCGCGTCCCGTTCGAAGTTCACCTCGGAGACCACCAGCGGCACGTCCGGGTCCTTGCGCCAGGCCGACGAGTTGTCGATCACCGTCACCCCGGCCGCGGCGAACCGCGGCGCCTGCACCAGCGACATCGTCTTGCCGGCGGAGAACAACGCGATGTCCAGGCCGCTCGGGTCCGCCGTCGCGGCGTCCTCGACCTCGATCTCCTGGCCGCGGAATTCCAGCTTGCGGCCCTGCGAGCGCGCCGACGCGAAGAACCGCACCGACGTCGCCGGGAAGTCCCGCTCGTCGAGCAACCTGCGCATCACCTGGCCGACCTGGCCGGTGGCGCCAACCACGCCAATGGCAACCATTTCTATCTACCCGTCCCCGCATACACCGTCGCCGACTCCTCGCCGCCGAGCCCGAACGCCTCGTGCAACGCCACGACGGCCTTGTCCAGTTCCGTGTCGCGGCACAGCACCGAGATCCGGATCTCGGAGGTGGAGATCAGCTCGATGTTGACGCCCACCTCGGCCAGGGACTCACAGAAAGTGGCGGTGACCCCGGGGTGGCTGCGCATGCCCGCCCCGATCAGCGACACCTTGCCGATGTGGTCGTCGTAGAGCAGTTGGCTGAACCCGATCTCGTCCTTGAGCGCGTCGAGCTTGGCCACCGCGGTGGGCCCGCTGTCACGGGAGCAGGTGAAGGTGATGTCGGTCTTGCCGTCCTCGATCTTGGAGACGTTCTGCAACACCATGTCGATGTTCACGTCGGCGTCGGCGAGCGCCCGGAAGACGCGGGCGGCGTATCCGGGGATGTCGGGAATGCCGACGACGGTCACCTTGGCCTCGCTGCGGTCGTGCGCGACTCCGGTCAGGATGGGGTCTTCCATGGCTATGTCCTTGATCGATCCGACGACGACGGTGCCTGGGTTTTCCGAATACGAGGATCGGACATGCACCGGAATGTTGTAGCGGCGCGCGTATTCCACGCAGCGCAGCATCAAAACCTTGGCGCCGCAAGCCGCCATCTCGAGCATTTCTTCGAAGGTGACCGTGTCCAGCTTGCGGGCGTTGTGCACGATCCTCGGGTCGGCGCTGAAGATGCCGTCGACGTCGGTGTAGATCTCGCAGACGTCGGCGCGCAGCGCCGCGGCCAGGGCCACCGCGGTGGTGTCCGAGCCGCCGCGGCCCAGCGTGGTGACGTCCCGGGTGTCCTGGCTGACGCCCTGGAACCCGGCCACCAGCACGATGCGCCCCTCGTCGAGCGCGGCCTGCAACCGTCCGGGAGTGACCTCGATGATCTTGGCGTTGCCGTGCGTGCCGGTGGTGATCACGCCGGCCTGCGAACCGGTGAACGAGCGGGCCTGCGCACCCAGCGATTCGATGGCCATCGCGACCAGGGCGTTGGAGATGCGTTCACCGGCGGTCAGCAGCATGTCGAGTTCGCGCGGCGGCGGGGCCGGACACACCTGTTGGGCCAGATCCATCAGGTCGTCGGTGGTGTCGCCCATGGCGGAGACGACGACGACGACGTCGTTGCCCTGCTTCTTGGTAGCGACGATGCGCTCGGCCACGCGCCGGATCCGATCGGCGTTGGCCACCGAGGATCCGCCGTACTTCTGCACGACGAGCGCCACTGCTTCCCCTTCTGCTACGACTGATGCGTCGCGCAACAGAATACTTGCAGCGCCGCTGCGACTTTTCCCGCAGCGCTGCGCGCGGAACCACAGCGGCCCGGATCTGACGCAGATTTTCACCACGGCGCCAAGCGCGGTAAAGTTGCCGACGTGCAGCGGGTGCTCCTCCTCGGACGCCGCGACGGGGTCTGATCCAGACCGGCTTCCCGTCGCGGGTGTTCGCGATGCGCCGGTCTGAGGTTCCTTCTGACATCCCCGGAGCAATTACCGTGACTTCCAATTCCGACGCATTCAGCTCGACACGCAGCATCGTCAAACCGGCGGGCCCACCACGACCCGGGCAGCCCACGTGGAACCCCCAGCGGGGTTCGTCGATGCCGGTCAACCGGTACCGGCCCTTTGCCGACGAGGTCGAGCCGATCCGGCTGGCCGATCGCAGTTGGCCCGATCGGGTCATCACCAGCGCACCGCTGTGGTGTGCGGTGGATCTGCGCGACGGCAACCAGGCGCTGATCGACCCGATGAGCCCCACCCGCAAGCGCCGCATGTTCGATCTGCTGGTCCGCATGGGCTACAAGGAGATCGAGGTCGGGTTCCCGTCGGCCAGCCAAACCGATTACGACTTCGTCCGCGAGATCATCACCGACGGCGCCATCCCCGACGACGTCACCATCCAGGTGCTGACCCAGTGCCGGCCCGAACTGATCGAGCGCACGTTCGAGGCGTGCCAGGGCGCGCCGCAGGCCATCGTGCACTTCTACAACTCGACGTCAATCCTGCAGCGCCGCGTCGTATTTCGCGCCGACCGGGCCGCGGTGCAGGACATCGCGACCGAAGGCGCCCGCAAGTGCGTCGAACAGGCCGCCAAGTACCCGGACACGCGGTGGCGGTTCGAGTATTCGCCGGAGTCCTACACCGGAACCGAGCTGGAGTACGCCAAGCAGGTGTGCGACGCCGTCGGCGAAATCATCGGGCCCACACCGGAAAACCCGATCATCTTCAACCTGCCCGCCACCGTGGAGATGGCCACCCCGAACGTCTACGCCGATTCGATCGAGTGGATGAGCCGCAACCTGGCCAACCGGGAATCGGTCATCCTGAGCCTGCATCCGCACAACGACCGCGGAACCGCCGTTGCCGCAGCGGAATTGGGCTACCAGGCGGGCGCCGACCGCATCGAGGGCTGCCTGTTCGGCAACGGCGAACGCACCGGCAACGTCTGCCTGGTGACGCTGGGGCTGAACCTGTTCTCGCGCGGCGTGGACCCGCAGATCGACTTTTCCAACATCGACGAGATCCGCCGAACCGTGGAGTACTGCAACCAGCTGCCGGTCCACGAGCGTCACCCCTACGGCGGTGACCTGGTCTACACCGCGTTCTCCGGCAGCCACCAGGACGCCATCAACAAGGGCCTGGATCAGATGAAGGTCGACGCCGATGAGGCCGATACCGACGTCGAGGAGATGCTCTGGCAGGTGCCGTATCTGCCGATCGACCCCAAGGACGTCGGGCGCACGTACGAGGCCGTGATCCGGGTCAACTCGCAGTCCGGCAAGGGGGGGGTCGCCTACATCATGAAGGCCGATCACGGCCTGGCCCTGCCGCGACGGCTGCAGATCGAGTTCTCCCAGGTGGTGCAGAAGATCACCGACGGCGAGGGCGGCGAGGTCTCGCCGAAGGAGATGTGGGACGCGTTCTCCGAGGAGTATCTGGCCCCGGTGTGGCCGCTGGAGCGGGTGAAGCAGCGCGTCGACGCTTCGGAGGAAGACAGCGGCGTCACCAGCATCACCGCGACAGTCAAGATCAACGGGGTGGAGACCGAGATCAGTGGGACCGGCAACGGCCCGCTGGCCGCGTTCGTCCACGCGCTGGGCGATGTCGGCTTCGACGTGGCCGTGCTGGATTACTCCGAGCACGCGATGAGTTCCGGTGACGACGCGCAGGCGGCGGCTTATGTGGAGGCTTCGGTGTCGATCGCGAGCGCGGCGGAGCCGGGCGAAGCGGGTCGGCACCCCTCAGGCCCGGTGTCGATCGCGAGCGCGGCGGAGCCGGGCGAAGCGGGTCGGCACCCCTCGGGCCCGGTCGGTGGGCAGACGGTGTGGGGTGTCGGCATTGCGCCGTCCATCACCACGGCGTCGCTGCGTGCGGTCGTGTCGGCGGTCAACCGCGCCGCCCGCGCCTGATCAGACTCGCGCCTGATCAGAAGAGCGCGAGCTGCGGGTCCGCGTTGGTGGTGTCGGTGAATTCGTCCATGCTGGTGCCGCCGATGACGGCTCCGACGCAGTCCATGAACTTCGCGTCGGAGATCACCGGCACCCCCAATTTGTGGGCCAGATAGCCTTTGCCCTGCTCGGGCGCGGGATCGTTGCAGACCACCAGCGAGGTCTCCCGGTCGACGGTGTCGCTGTAGGCCAGCCCGGCGTGCAGGATCCGCTCGACGAGTTCCTCGTGGGTGCGGCCGACCTCGGCGGCCAGCGCCACCCGCATGCCCTGGACGAGGGGTCGGCCGCCCACGTAGGGGCCCGGGTTGAGATACGGGCAGGGCATCCGGGAGGCCAGCACCTTCAACGGCCTTAGCTCGTCGTGGGTGACCCGGCCGTTCGGCCAGCGCCGCCGGGTCACCGGATGCACCGGCAGCCAGATGTCGCCGTCGCGGGCAAGCTTGAGCGCCGAGGCCAGCACGCCGGTCAACACCATTGCGTCGTCGAAGGCGTCGTGGGGGCGCTCCTGGGTCACGCTCCAATGCGCCGCGAGTGTTTCCAGCCGCAGGTTGTCGAGGCCGAGGTCCAGCCGCCGGGCGAGTTCGACCGTGCACATCACCGAGTCGACGGGAAGTTCGATGTCGGCGAGTTCGGCCTCGGCGGCCAGGAAGGCGTAGTCGAACGCCACGTTGTGGGCCACCAGCGTGCGGCCGCGCAGCACGTCGATCACGTCCCCGGCGACGTCGGTGAACTGCGGCTGGTCTTCGAGCATCGCGGCGGTCAGGCCGTGCACGTGGGTGGGGCCCGGATCGACTCCGGGGTTGAGCAGGCTGACCACCGACTGCTCGACCTCGCCGTCCGCGTCCAGGCCGAGCACCGCGAGGCTGATGATCCGCGCCTGACCTGGCCGGAAACCCGAGGTTTCGACGTCGATCACGGCCCAGCCCGCGTCCGGCTCGCTGGCCGGCCGACCCCAGCACACCGCGCTCATGCACTGAGGATGGCACGGCCAACCGACATCGCCGGGTCGTTGCGCGCCGTGTCGGCGCTTGAATCGATGCGGGAAACCGGCTCCCCTTAAACTTCCCGGGTGGTCACCACCCGCGCCCGTCTGGCCCTCGCCGCAGGAGCGAGCGCGCGCTGGGCGTCGCGGGCGACCGGACGCGGGGCCGGGGCGATGATCGGCGGCCTGATCGCGATGACGCTGGACCGCTCGGTCCTCCGGCAGCTCGCCTCCGGACGCCGCACGGTCATCGTCACCGGCACCAACGGCAAATCGACCACCACCCGGATGACGGCGGCCGCGCTGGAAACGCTGGGCCCGGTCGCCACCAACGCCGAGGGCGCCAACATGGACGCCGGCCTGGTGGCCGCGCTGGCCGCCCAACGTCGAGCATCGCTGGCCGCGCTGGAAGTCGACGAAATGCACGTCCCCCACGTTTCCGACGCCGTCGACCCCAGCGTCGTCGTGCTGCTCAACCTCTCACGCGACCAGCTGGACCGGGTCGGCGAGATCAACGTCATCGAACGAACCCTGCGCGCGGGCCTGGCCCGGCACCCGGACGCGGTCGTGGTGGCGAACTGCGACGACGTGCTGATGACGTCGGCGGCCTACGACAGCCCCAACGTGGTGTGGGTGGCCGCCGGGGGTTCGTGGTCGAACGATTCGGTCAGCTGCCCGCGCAGCGGCGAGGTCATCGTCCGCGAGCACGGCCACTGGTACTCCACCGGCGCCGACTTCAAACGACCCAGCCCGCAGTGGTGGGTCGACCCGGAAGATGGGGGCGCGCTCCACGGCCCCGACGGCTTGTGCCTGCCGATGCGACTGACGCTGCCGGGCGCGGTGAATCGGGGCAATGCCGCTCAGGCCGTGGCCGCCGCGGTCGCGCTGGGCGCGGATCCGGCGGCGGCGGTCGCGGCCGTCTCGGCCGTCGACGAGGTCGCGGGGCGCTACCGGACCGTCCGGGTCGGCGAGCACGACGTGCGGATGCTGCTGGCCAAGAATCCGGCGGGCTGGCAGGAAGCGCTGTCGATGGTGGACAAGCACGCCGCCGGGGTGGTCATCTCCGTCAACGGCCAGGTGCCCGACGGGGAGGACCTGTCGTGGTTGTGGGACGTGCGTTTCGAGCATTTCGACGAGACGTCCGTGGTGGCCGCCGGCGAGCGCGGCACCGATCTCGCGGTGCGCCTCGGCTACGCGGGCGTCGAGCACACGCTAGTGCACGACACCGTCGCCGCGATCGCGTCGTGCCCGCCCGGGCGGGTGGAGGTCGTCGCCAACTACACCGCGTTTTTGCAGCTGCAACGAGCCTTGGCGCGCCATGGCTGACTCGGTAGTCCGGATCGGGCTCGTCCTGCCCGACGTGATGGGCACCTACGGCGACGGCGGCAACGCGTTGGTGTTGCGCCAGCGGCTGCTGCTGCGCGGCATCGCCGCCGAGATCGTCGAGATCACGCTGGCCGACCCGGTGCCCGAGTCGCTGGACCTCTACACGCTGGGCGGCGCCGAGGACTACGCGCAGCGGCTGGCCACCCGCCACCTGATCAAGCACCCGGGCCTGCAGCGCGCCGCGGAACGCGGCGCGCCCGTGCTGGCGATCTGCGCGGCCGTCCAGGTGCTGGGCCAGTGGTACGAAACGTCGGCCGGCGAACGCGTCGACGGTGTGGGCATGCTGGACGCGACGACGTCACCGCAGGAGGCGCGCACCATCGGCGAGCTGGCCACCAGGCCGCTGCTGGCGGGCCTGACCGAGCGCCTCACCGGCTTCGAAAACCACCGCGGCGGCACCGTGCTGGGCCCGTCGGCGTCGCCGCTGGGCGCGGTGGTCAAGGGCGCCGGCAACCGGTCTGGAGACGGATTCGACGGCGTGGTGCAGGGCAGCGTGATCGCGACCTACATGCACGGGCCGTGCCTGGCCCGCAATCCGGAGCTGGCCGACCTGCTGCTGAGCACGGTCGTCGGCGAGCTGCCCCCGCTGTCGATGCCGGAAGTGGACTTGTTGCGCCGCGAGCGGTTAGCGGCGCGCTAGGACGAAACGAGATGACGAAGATCAGCCCCAGACTTGCCGCCGGTGCCGCACTGGTCGCCGCGTTCATCGCGTCGTCGACGCCGTCGCACGCCAACCCGGAAGTGCTCAACGGCCGGTACAACGTGCTCTACGCGGACAACGACAAACCGACCGCCTGGCTTTTCGTCCCGTGCGGATCGGACTGCGTCCTGGCGACCTCCCAAGATGGCGGGACGTTCGTCATCAGCTGGGAATTCCACCTCGCCAACGGACGATGGACGCACAGCGGCACGGCCCCGGCGCCGTGCCCGAACGGCGCATCCGCTCCGGTGACCGTCAACTACAGCTTCGATGCCGTGTCGCTTGCCGGCGAAGGCCAGCAGACGACGACGGACGCGTGCGGCGGAGAGGCGGGCAGGACCTTTACCAGGTCGTTCCAATTGAGCAAGGCCTGACGAACGTCAGACCATGGCCCGGCGGCCGGCCAGCGCGCGGCCGAGCGTCAACTCGTCGGCGAACTCCAGGTCGCCACCCATCGGCAGCCCGGAGGCGATCCGCGTCACGGTCAGGCCGGGGATGTCGCGCAGCATCCGAACCAGGTAGGTGGCGGTCGCCTCGCCTTCGGTGTTCGGGTCGGTGGCGATGATCACCTCGGTGATGTCGACGTCGTCGACCCGCTCCCCGATCCGGCTCAGCAGCTCGCGGATCCGCAGTTGCTCGGGCCCCACCCCGGACAGCGGATCGAGCGCGCCGCCCAGCACGTGATAGCGGCCGCGGAATTCGCGGGTGCGCTCGACGGCCTGCACGTCCTTCGGCTCCTCGACGACGCATACCTGCGAGCCGTCCCGCCGGGGATCGGCGCAGATCCGGCACCGCTCGTTGTCGGAGACGTTGCCGCACACCGCACAGAACCGCACGCCATCGCGCACCTTCGCCAGCACCGCGGTCAGCCGGTCGATGTCCGGCGGCTCAACCGACAACAGGTGAAAGGCGATGCGCTGGGCGCTCTTGGGCCCGATGCCCGGCAGCTTGCCCAGCTCGTCGATCAAATCCTGGACGGGTCCTTCGAACATGTCGGGGCGGGATCTAAAGCCCCGGCGCCGGTGCGGGCGGCTGCCCCGGCGGCTGTCCGAACCCGCCGGCCAGCGACCCGAGCCGCTCCTGCGCCATCCGGGTGACCTGCTTGGACGCGTCGGCCATGGCGCCGACGATCAAGTCCTGCAGGGTCTCGACGTCCGAAGGGTCGACGACGGAGGGATTGATTTTCACGGCGACCACCTCGCCGCTGCCCTTGACGACGACCTCGACCAAACCCCCACCGGCTTGACCATGCACCTCAGCGTTCGCCAGGTGTTGCTGGGCTTCCATGAGCTTTTGCTGCATCTGCTGCGCCTGGGCCAGCAGCGCCGACATATCGCCTCCGGGTTGCATGACAGTCCCCTCGCATCTTGGTCTCGACTTGATTTCGCTCGTGAGTCTCCGGCGATTCGGAACACCCAGCGTAAACCGCGCGCCGTTACCTTTGCGCCGTGGACCTACGACTGAGCAGACGTGTCGGGATCAAACTGGCGGTTGGTGCGCTCGTTGCTGCGTCGACGGCGATCGCCCCGGCCGCGTGGGGGGTTCCCTCCAACATCGCCGGCATGGTGGTTTTCATCGATCCGGGCCACAACGGCTCCAACGATGCGTCCATCAACCGGCAGGTGCCCACCGGCCGCGGCGGCACCAAGGACTGCCAGGCCAGCGGGACGGCGACCAACGCCGGCTATCAGGAGCACACCTTCACCTGGGACACCGCGCTGCGGGTCCGCGCCGAATTGACCGCGCTGGGCGTCCGGACCGCCCTGGCCCGCGCCAACGACACCGGCCTGGGGCCTTGCGTCGACGAGCGCGCCAGCATGGCCAACGCGCTCCACCCCAACGCGATCCTGTCCATCCACGCCGACGGTGGCCCGCCGTCGGGGCGCGGGTTCCACGTCAACTATTCGGCGCCGCCGCTCAACCAGGCGCAGGCCGGGCCGTCGGTGCAGTACGCCCGCATCATGCGCGACCAGATGCAGGCCTCGGGGATCCCGCCGGCCAACTACATCGGGCAGAACGGCCTGTACGGGCGCTCGGACCTGGCCGGCCTGAACCTCGCGCAGTACCCGTCGGTTCTGGTCGAGTGCGGCAACATGAAGAATCCCGCGGACTCGGCGCTGATGCAGTCCGCGGAGGGCCGGCAGAAATACGCCGACGCCATGGTCCGCGGCGTCGCGGGCTTCCTGGCCTCGCAGGGCCAGGCGCGCTAACCTTCGAGTTCCTTTTTCAGGTTGGCCAGCACCTCGCCCTGAATCCTCTTCAGCCCCAAGGGCGCAAAGGTCTTTTCGAAGAAGCCCTTGACTCCGCCCGCGCCGGTCCACGTGGTCTTCACGGTGACGCTGGAGCCGGGCCCGGCGGGCGCCACCGTCCAGGTGATCACCATGGTCGAGTTCGCGTCCTTCTCGATGACGGTGTGCCCGGCCACGTCCACGTTGACCTGCACGTCGCGGACGCGTGATTTGGTGGCCTGCAGCCTCCACTTGGCGACGGTGCCCGCGCCCTGCCCGCCCTGCAGCACCTGGTAGTCGCTGTACTGCGGCGAGAGAATCTTCGGACGCACCGTCTGGTAATCCGCGACGGCGGCAAGGGTTGCCGCAGGCTCGGCGTTGATCAAGATGGTGCTGTCGGCGCTCACCTGTGCCAAGGCGACCCCTCCTCGTGATGAATTCCCCGGTGCCGCCGCTCGCGACGGATGCACGGGCTGTTGTCGAAGACTAGGGTATATGTGGTGCCTGTCCTTGGATCTGCACTCTCGGCCTACAAGTCGGGCGTTGAGCGGCTGCTGGCAAGCTATCGATCCATCCCCGCGACGTCCGTGGTCCGGCTGGCCAAGCCGACGTCAAACCTGTTCCGCGCCCGCACCAAACGGGATGCGCCCGGTTTGGACACGTCCGGGCTGACCGGCGTCCTGGGCGTGGATCCCGAAACCCGCACCGCGGACGTCGCCGGCATGTGCACTTACGCGGACCTGGTGGCCGCGACCCTGCCGTACGGCCTTTCGCCGCTGGTCGTCCCGCAGCTGAAGACCATCACCCTCGGCGGGGCGGTCACCGGCCTGGGGATCGAGTCGGCGTCGTTCCGCAACGGGCTGCCGCATGAATCGGTGCTGGAGATGGACATCCTCACGGGCGCTGGCGATTTGCTCACCGCGTCCCGCTCCCAGCACCCGGATCTTTTCCGAGCCTTCCCGAATTCCTATGGGACACTTGGGTATTCGACCCGGCTGCGCATCGAGCTGGAACCCGTCGCACCGTTTGTGGCGCTGCGCCACATCCGCTTCCGCTCGCTGCCCGCTCTGATCGCGGCTATGGAACGCATCATCGACACCGGCGGGCAGGGCGGAACCCCGGTCGACTATCTCGACGGGGTGGTCTTCAGCGCCGACGAAAGCTACCTGTGCGTGGGCCGGCGGACCACCACCCCCGGCCCGGTCAGCGACTACACGGGCAAGGACATCTACTACCAGTCCATCCGGCACGACGCGGCGGGTCCCGAAGCCGCGGCAGAGGCGACCAAGGATGACCGGCTGACCATCCACGACTACTTCTGGCGCTGGGACACCGATTGGTTCTGGTGCTCGCGCGCGTTCGGTGTGCAGGACCCGCGGTTGCGACGCTGGTGGCCGCGCCGCTATCGGCGCAGCAGCGTCTACTCCAAGCTGATCGCCATGGACCGCCGCTTCGGGGTGTCCGACCGCATCGAAGCGCGAAACGGTCGACCCCCACGCGAACGGGTGGTCCAGGACGTCGAGGTCCCGGTCGAACGGACCTGCGACTTCCTGCAGTGGTTCCTGGACAACGTGCCCATCACGCCGATCTGGTTGTGCCCGTTGCGCCTTCGCGACCGCCACGGCTGGCCGCTGTACCCGATGCGACCCGATCACACATACGTCAACGTCGGCTTCTGGTCGTCGGTGCCGGGGGGCGCGACCGAAGGCGCCACCAACCGGATGATCGAAGCCAAGGTGGGCGAATTCGACGGGCACAAGTCCCTGTACTCCGATTCCTTCTACTCCCGCGAGGACTTCGACGAGCTGTACGGCGGCGAGGCCTACAACACCGTCAAGAAAACCTACGACCCCGATTCTCGTTTACTCGACCTCTACGCAAAGGCGGTACAACGGCGATGACGACTACCAAGGAAACCCACCGCACGCGGAACGGGAAACTCAGCATGGCCGAGATCTTGGAGGTCTTCGCCGCGACCGGCCGACATCGGCTGAAGTTCACCGCCTACGACGGCAGCACCGCCGGGAGCGAGGACGCCGAACTGGGCCTGGACCTTCGCAGCCCCCGCGGCGCCACCTACCTGGCCACCGCACCCGGCGAACTCGGCCTCGCCCGCGCGTACGTGTCGGGCGACCTGCAGGCGTACGGCGTCCATCCCGGCGACCCGTACCAACTGCTCAAGACGCTGACCGACCGGGTGGAATTCAAGCGCCCGCCGGCGCGGGTGCTGGCCAACGTGGTGCGGTCGCTGGGGTTCGAGCGGTTGTTGCCTGTCGCGCCGCCCCCGCAGGAGGCGCTGCCCCGGTGGCGCCGCATCGCCGACGGGCTGATGCACACCAAGACCCGCGACGCCGAGGCCATCCACCACCACTACGACGTGTCCAACACCTTCTATGAATTGGTGTTGGGGCCGTCGATGACCTACACGTGCGCGGTGTACCCCGATGCCGACGCGACGCTGGAAGAGGCGCAGGAGAACAAGTACCGGCTGATCTTCGAGAAGCTGCGGCTGAAGCCGGGCGACCGACTGCTCGACGTCGGCTGCGGCTGGGGCGGCATGGTGCGCTACGCGGCGCGCCGCGGTGTCCGGGCCACCGGCGCCACCCTGTCGGCCGAGCAGGCGAAGTGGGCACAGAAGGCGATCGCCGAGGAAGGCCTCGCGGGCCTGGCCGAGGTGCGCCACACCGATTACCGCGACGTGGGCGAGGCGGCGTTCGACGCCGTGTCCTCGATCGGGCTGACCGAGCACATCGGCGTCAAGAACTATCCCGCCTACTTCGGGTTCTTGAAGTCGAAGCTGCGCACCGGCGGCCTGCTGCTCAACCACTGCATCACGCGCCACGACAACACGTCGACGTCGTTCGCCGGCGGGTTCACCGATCGCTACGTCTTCCCGGACGGGGAGCTGACCGGCTCGGGCCGCATCACCTGCGACGTCCAGGACTGCGGCTTCGAGGTGCTGCACGCGGAGAACTTCCGCCACCACTACGCGATGACGCTGCGCGACTGGTGCCGGAATTTGGTCGACAACTGGGACGCCGCGGTCAGCGAGGTCGGCCTGCCGACCGCGAAGGTGTGGGGCCTGTACATGGCGGCGTCACGGGTTGCCTTCGAGCAGAACAACCTTCAGCTGCATCACGTGCTGGCGGCCAAGACCGCCGCGCGGGGCGACGACGACCTGCCGCTGCGGCCGTGGTGGACGGCCTGACGCGCTAGCCTCTAGCCGTTGTCGATGCGGCGGGCACCCAGCTCGCTCTGGAGCAGTTCGAGCGCGACCTCTTCCGGATCGCGGCGCGGGCCCGGCGGCTCGTCGCGGACGGCCTCGGCGAGCATGTGTTCTTCTTCGGCCCGCCGAGCGGAATCCGGTTCGGGGGCAGGCTCTTCCGGCGCGGGGGTCAGCGTCCCGGCCGCGGCCGGCGCCGGCGTGCCGGCCTCGCACCGCACCCGCCAGTTGACCCCCAGCGCGTCTTTGAGCGCTTCGGCGATGACGTCGGCGTTGCGCTGTTCGCACAGCCGCTTGGCCAGCGGCGCCGATTCGTGGCTGAGCACCAACGTGTTGTCCTCGATCGCCCGGACGGTGGCGCCGGCCAGCATCACCTCGGTGGTGCGGCTGCGCTGACGCACCTTGTCGCGCACCGTCGACCACATGCTTCGCACCGCAGCGGCGTTGAGTTCGCCAGGCGCAGAAGGGGTTTCGGGGACGGGCGCGGGGGCGGGTTCGGGAGCCGGCGCGGGTGGCGGCGCCGGCGCGGGTGCCGGTTCGGGGTCGGGCTTCGGCTCGGGCTTGGCGGCAGACGCGGACGGCCGGGTGTAGCGGACCGGGCGATCGGGCTCGGCCGGTGTGGCCGCGCCGCGGGGAGTGCCCGCCGTGGTTTCGGCGCCGGGAATGGACATGTCCAGCCGGGTCTCGATCCGCTCGACGCGTTGCAGCAGCGCGGCCTCGGTGTCGCTGGCCGAGGGCAACAGCAGTCGCGCGCACACGACCTCGAGCAGCAGGCGCGGCGCCGTCGCGCCCCGCATCTCCCCCAGCCCCGCCTGCACCACCTCGGCGTAGCGGGTCAGGGTCGCCGTCCCGAGCCGGGTCGACTGGTCGCGCATCCGCTCCAGCACGTCCTCCGGCCCGTCCACCACGCCGCGGGCCGCCGCGTCCGGGACGGCCTGCAGCAGGATCAGGTCGCGGAACCGCTCCAGCAGATCGGTGGCGAAACGCCGGGGGTCGTGGCCCGCGTCGATCACCGACTCCACCGCCCCGAACAGCGCCGCGGCATCCCCGGCGGCCAGCGCGTCCACGGCGTCGTCGATCAGCGCCATGTCGGTGGCCCCCAACAGGCCCAGGGCCCGCTGGTAGGTCACATGCGCGCCCTCGGCGCCGGCCACCAGTTGGTCCAGCACCGACAGGGTGTCGCGGGGCGAGCCGCCGCCGGCGCGGATCACCAGCGGATAGACCGCGTCGTCGACGACGACGCCCTCTTGCTCGCAGATCCGCGCGATCAACGCCCGCATGGTCTTCGGCGGCAACAGCCGGAACGGATAGTGATGGGTGCGCGACCGAATCGTCGGCAGCACCTTCTCGGGCTCGGTGGTGGCGAAGATGAAGATCAGGTGCTCGGGCGGCTCCTCCACGATCTTGAGCAGCGCGTTGAACCCCGCGGTGGTCACCATGTGCGCCTCGTCGACGATGAACACCCGGTAGCGCGACTGCGCCGGCGCGTAGAAGGCCCGGTCGCGCAGCTCGCGGGTGTCGTCCACGCCGCCGTGGCTGGCGGCGTCGAGTTCGACGACGTCGATGCTGCCGGGCGCGTTGGGTGCCAGCGCCTGGCACGAGTCGCAGACCCCGCAGGGGGTGGCCGTCGGCCCCTGGGCGCAGTTCAGCGACCGGGCCAGGATGCGCGCCGAGGAGGTCTTTCCGCAGCCGCGCGGACCCGAGAACAGGTACGCGTGGTTGATCCGGCCCGCTTCCAGCGCGATCGACAGCGGCTCGGTGACGTGCTCCTGCCCCACCACTTCGGCGAAGGTTGCCGGACGGTACTTGCGGTAGAGGGCCACGGTCAGCAGGCTACCGGCGTCGTCCGACGACGACGCGGGCGCGGCAGGGTCGTCTGTTCACACCCGATCGCGGGCCAGCAGCGACTCCGACGCCGCCAGCAGCGCGCAGGTGGCCAGGCCGTCGACCGCGTCGCGCAGATCCGGCAGCGACGGGAAGGTGGGGGCGATCCGGATGTTCGTGTCGTCGGGATCTTTGCGGTACGGGAACGACGCCCCCGCCTCGGTCACCGCGATCCCGGCGTCCTTGGCCAGCGCGACGGTCCGCTTGGCCGTGCCGGACAACACGTCGAGGCTGATGAAGTAGCCCCCCTTGGGGTCGGTCCACGAGGCGATCTTGGAATCGCTGAGCCGCCGATCGAGGATCTCGGCCGCCAGCGCGAACTTCGGCGCCAGGATCTGCTGATGCCGCAGCATGTGCAGGCGCACCCCGTCGGCGTCGCGGAAGAAGCGCAGGTGCCGCAGCTGGTTGATCTTGTCCGGCCCGATCGACTTCTTCCCCGCGTATTGCAGGTACCAGGCGATGTTGCCCAGCGATCCGCCAAGGAAGCTCACGCCGGCGCCGGCGAAGGTGATCTTGGAGGTCGACGCGAACACGTACGGCCGATGGGGGTTGCCGGCCGCGGCGGCCAGGCCGAGGACGTCGACCTGCCGGACGAAGTCGTGCGTCAGGGTGTGCACCGCGTACGCGTTGTCCCAGAACAGCCGGAAGTCGGGCGCGGCGGTCCGCATCTGGACCAGCCGCAGCACCGTGTCCCAGGAGTAGGTGACCCCGGTGGGGTTGCCGAACACCGGCACGGTCCACATGCCCTTGATGGCGGGGTCCGCGGCGACCAGTTCCTCGATCAGGTCGACGTCGGGCCCGTCGGACAGCATCGGGACGGGGATCATCTCGATGCCCATCGTCTCGGTGATGGCGAAGTGCCGGTCATAGCCGGGGACGGGGCACAAGAATTTGACGCCGGCTTCGTCCTTCCAGGGCCGCTGCGAGTCCACGCCGCCGTAGAGCATCGAGAAGGCGACGAGGTCGTGCATCAGTTCCAGGCTGGAGTTGTTTCCCGCGATCAGGTTCTGCACCGGGATGCCGAGCAGCTCACCGAAGATGGCCCGCAGCTCCGGCAGGCCGTGCAGGCCGCCGTAGTTGCGGGTGTCGGTGCCCTCGCTGTCGCGGTAGTCATCGCCGGGAAGGCTCAGCAGCTGGTTGGACAGGTCGAGCTGGGCGGGAGCCGGCTTGCCGCGGGTCAGGTCCAGGGCCAGCTTTTTGGCCTGCAAATCCGCGTAATCCTGCTGATGGCGAGCGTGTGCAGCGGCAAGCTCGGCAGGGCCGAGGGACTCCAGCGACACCATGGACCCTTTCGCTATCAAGGCGTGGGAGGTGCGATCGCCGGGCGCAGCGGGTCGGCACCCGTTTAACCTAGGGGACCCCGCGCACCCGACAGAGCCCATTGACCCTTGCTGCCTTCCGGCCCTGGGGGAGTTCACAGGATAGACGCCGCGCGGGGTCCACCGAGAGTCTAATACCTTCCCCGGAGCAACCGGCGGTGGCCGTCTGGCCCTCGGTTACCATTGCCACGGAGGATTCGCCTAGTGGCCTATGGCGCTCGCCTGGAACGCGGGTTGGGTTAACAGCCCTCGCGGGTTCAAATCCCGCATCCTCCGCCATCGGTCCGCCCCGCGGACACGCACGTAAGCGGTTTGGTATCGCGCTGGTCGCCCTCAGGCCGGCTCGGGCCGGCCCAGCATGAGGAGGCTTATGGGGCGCAAGGTTGCCATCCCGTGGCACGCGTCATTCACGATCGCCGCCGGCTTCCTCTACTTCTTTTTCGTGTTGCCCCGCTGGCCCGAGTTGATGGGTGACACCGCGCATTCGTTGGGGACGGCGCTGCGCATCGTGGCGGGTGCGCTCGTCGCGCTCGCGGCGCTGCCGGTGGTGTTCACCCTGCTGCGCACCCGCAAGCCGGAACTGGGCACCCCGCAGATGGCGCTGTCCCTCCGGGTCGCCTCGATCGTGGCCCACGTGCTGGCCGGTGTGCTGATCATCGGGACGGCGATCAGCGAGATCTGGCTGAGCCTGGACGTCGCCGGACGATGGTTGTTCGGGATCTACGGGGCGGCCGCCGCGATCGCGTTGCTCGGTTTCTTTGCCTTCGATCTCTCCTTTGTCGCCGAGCTGCCACCGCCGCCACCCAAACCGATCAAGGCGAAGAAGCCCAAGAAGCGGCGCCGCAAGAAGGGCGAGGAGGCGGACGCGGACGCTGACACCGACAGCGCCGACGAAGACGACGAAGCCGAGGCGAGCGAGACGGACGACGCAGTAGCCGACGCCGCCGCTGACGACGTCGACGCCGACGCTGACGACGTCGACGAACCCGAAGTGACCGAGCAGCCCGCCACCACGGAAGTCGGTGAAGCCACCGACGCTCCAGTGGCGGCCGCCGAACCCGCCGAGACCGAGGCAGCGCCGACGGCCGAGGCCGCCGAAGCGACCGAGGAGAGCGAAGAACCGCGGGCCAAGTTGCAGAACCGGCGCCCGACGGGCAAGGGATCGCATCGGATGCGGCGCCGGCGCACTCGGGGCGGCACCGCGGTCGACGAAACCGTCGACGAGGGCTAGCGGGCCCGGCGGCCCCGCAACCGGCACGCGGCCGCCGAAAAGGCATGAGCCCCGGGATCTTCCACACGACGCCTTCCTGGCGGAAGTATTGGCGTCGAAATCTTCCTATTAGGCCACTAAGAACCCCGGCGGTTCCCTATGCTGAGCGAGTGCCAAACACCTATCGAGTGGTTCAGTGGAACACCGGCAACGTCGGCAAGAGCTCGCTCAAATCGATCGTCACCAACCCCATCCTCGAATTGGTGGGATGCTTCGCCTGGTCGCAGGACAAGGTCGGGCGCGACGCCGGCGAGCTCGTCGGCATAGCGCCGGTGGGCGTTGCGGCCACCAATGACGTCGACGAGCTGCTGGCCCTCAAGCCGGACTGCGTGGTCTACAACCCGATGTGGTTCGACGTCGACGACGTGGTCCGCATCCTGTCCGCGGGCGTCAACGTGGTGACCACGGCGTCGTTCATCACCGGCGGGAACCTCGGCGATGGCCGCGACCGCATCGTGGAGGCCTGCCAGAAGGGCGGCGCCACGCTCTTCGGGTCCGGCGTCAGCCCGGGTTTCGCCGAGCTGTTGGCCATCGTGTCGGCGATGGTGTGCAACCGGATCGACAAGGTCACGGTCAACGAGGCCGCGGACACCACGTTCTACGACTCGCCCGAGACCGAGAAGCCGGTGGGATTCGGCCAGCCGATCGACCATCCGGACCTGCCGGCGATGGCGGCGAAGGGGACGGCCATCTTCGGCGAGGCCGTGCGGCTGGTGGGCGACGCCCTCGGCGTCGAGCTCGACGAGGTGCGCTGCGTCGCCGAGTTCGCCCAGACCACCGAGGACCTCGTCATGGCGTCCTGGACCATCCCCGCGGGGCACGTCGCGGGCACCTACATCAGCTGGCAGGGAATCGTCAACGGCGAGACCCTGATCGACTTGAACGTGCGGTGGCGCAAGGGGCAGACGCTCGACCCGGACTGGAAGATCGAGCAGGACGGCTGGGTCATCCAGATCGACGGACAGCCCACGGTGACCACCAAGGTGGGTTTCCTGCCGCCGCCGTACTTCGAGGCCACCACGCTCGAAGAATTCATGGACCTCGGTCACATCATGACCGCGATGCCGGCCATCAACGCGATCCCCGCCGTTGTCGCCGCCGCACCCGGCATCGCCACCTACGCCGACCTCCCGCTGACGCTGCCCCGCGGCAATGCACACATCGGGTCATAGGACCGCGCTGCGCCGCCCGGGTTTGGCGTAGCGGGCGCCCAGCGTCGGCACCGCGAGCGGGCCCCGATCGCGGACCGCCTCGATGGCGTTGCGCAGCGGACGGGCCAGGCCCGCAAAGGATCCCATGTCGAACAGCAGCGGCGTCAGCAGCCGGTTGTGCACGAAACCGAAGGAGCTGCCGGTCTCGGGGTCGGCCCAGCCGAGCGTTCCGCCCAGCCCGACGTGGCCGAAGCCGCGGAGCAGTCCGGGAACCGGCGACTCGTGGTAGCCGAGGTGAAAAGGCATGGGCACCACCATGTTTGCGTCGGGCCACTTCCGTCGCGCCTGCCCGGCGAGTCCCCGCGCCAGCTCGGCGGAGAGGAACTTCTTGCCGTCGATGCGGCCGTCGTTGGCCAGCGCGGCGAACATCTTGGCCAGGCCACGCCCGGTCACCACGCCGTTGGCGGCGGGGACCTCGCCGTCCAGGAACGGGGTATCCCCCTTGATCAGCGAGATGACACCGGGAAAGTACATCGCGCCCAGCGCCCCGGAGAACGGCAGGCCGGCCAGTCTCGGCGCGATGAAGTTGAACACCGGGGCGCGCAGCCGCCCCTGCGGTATCAGGATTTCGGCCGCCGTGGTGGGTGAGCCTTCCGGGGGGCGGCCCAGGTGCAGCCCGTCGGTGTTGAGCGGACGGGCGACCTCCTGGCGGATCAGCTCGCGCATGCCCTTGCCGGTCACCGCCCGGGCCAGGCCGGACAACAGCCATCCGTAGGTGAGCGCGTGGTAGGCCTGCACACCGCGCAGGTGATCGACGGGCGCGGCCGCCAGCCGCTCCTCCATCAGGAGGTGGTCCATCAGCTCCGCTTTGGTGACGCCCCGCAGGTGCGACAACCCGGATCGGTGCCGCAACACGTCGCGGACCGTGATCTCGGCCTTCCCATTGGCGCCGAACTCGGGCCAGTATTGCGCGACCGGCGCGTCATAGGACAGCAGGCCACGGTCGGCGAGCCGGTGAATCACCGTCGACGCGATGCCCTTGGTCGCCGAGAACACCATCGCGCCGGTGTCGGCGGTCCAGCGCTGGGCGCCGGCCCGATCCGACCATCCGGTCCACACGTCGACGACGGACACGCCGTCGACGTAGACGCTCAGGGCTCCCCCGCCGAACCGGCGACCGGGGAACAGCTGGGAGAACAGCCTGATGACATTGGCGAAGCGCGGGTCGGCAGCGCCGGACACACCGCGTGGCAAACCATCGCCGGCGGTCAGCAGGGTCGACGGCGTCACGTCGCCGCGACACCTCGAGCGCTCATCCGAATGAAGCTATCAGTCGGGATGCGGCGGGGGCTCGGGATTCATATCGGGGGGTTGATCGGGCGGCGCTTCCCTCAGATAGCGCCTCAGCCGCAGCAACTGGTTGACCACGATCCCGATGCCCAACAGCATTAGGCCCGCCACTACTGCCACCACGATCGCGGTGCTCACGGAGTCCATGATGACAGGGCCCGGTGTTTCGATATCTCCTGCCGCCGGGTAGCCAGCACGCCATGAGCGCCGAAGACAAGTTGAAGAATAAGATCGAGGACCTCGGCGGCCGCGCCAAGGAAGCACTGGGCAAAGCCACCGGCGATCCCGAAACCCGGGACGAAGGGCGGGCCGATCAAGCGAAGTCCGCGTTGAAAGACGCCGGCGAAAAGGTGAAGGACGCGTTTAAAAAGTAATGACAATCCGGAATGTGTTGACCGTCCGGTCGATGCGCCGCCTGCCGCTGCCCATGTTGGCAGCGGCAGCCGTATTAGGTTCGCCGGTCGCGAGCGCGCCGCCGGCGTCGGCGGAACCGTGTCCCGACGTCGAGGTGGTGTTTGCCCGAGGATCCGGCGAGCCGCCCGGCATCGGCGGCATCGGCCGGCCGTTCGTGGACGCGCTGCGCTCGCAGATCGGCGCCAAGTCGCTGACGGTGTATGCGGTCAACTACCCCGCCAGCACCGACTTCGACAATCCCGCTTTCCCGGGGACCGTCATCGACGGAATCCGCGACGCCAGTGCGCACATCGAGTCCATGGCGGCGAATTGCCCCAACACCCGTGAGGTGCTGGGCGGTTACTCGCAGGGCGCCGCGGTGGCCGGCTACACCACCTCGGCCTCCGTGCCGCCGGGCGTTCCCGCTGACAAGGTGCCCCCGCCGATGCCGCCGGCCATCGCGCAACACGTCGCCGCCGTCACGCTGTTCGGCACGCCGACGGGACAGTTCCTGCAGAAGTACAACGCGCCGCCGCTGACCATCGGGCCGCTGTATCAGCCCAAGACGATCCAACTGTGCGCGCCGGGCGATCCGGTCTGCGCCAGCGGCGGCGACGGGGGGCTGGCCGCCCACACCTCCTATCCGGGCAACGGCATGACCAGCCAAGCCGCCGACTTCGCCGCCAGCCACCTGTAGGCCGGCATGCGGGTTCTCATCACGGGGGGCACGGGCTTTGTCGGCGGGTGGACCGCCAAGGCCGCCTTCGATGCGGGGCACTCGGTGAGGTTTCTGGTCCGCAACCCGGCGAAGTTGCAGACCACCGTCGCGAAGCTGGGTGTGGACACCTCGGACTTCGCCGTCGCCGACATCACCGACCGCGTCGCGGTGCGGGAGGCTTTGCAGGGATGCGACGCCGTCGTGCACAGCGCCGCCCTGGTCGCCACCGACCCGCGCCAGACGCCGGAGATGCTCGCCACCAACATGCAGGGCGCCCAGAACGTGCTCGGCCAGTCCGTCGAGCTCGGATTGGATCCCATCGTCCACGTGTCGAGCTTCACCGCCCTGTTCCATCCGGACCTGGAGACGCTGACGGCGGACCTGCCGGTGGTGGGCGGGGCCGACGGCTACGGAACATCCAAGGCGCAGGTCGACATCTATGCCCGCGGCCTGCAGGATGCGGGCGCGCCGGTCAACATCACGTATCCGGGCATGGTGCTCGGGCCGCCGGTCGGCGACCAGTTCGGTGAGGCGGGCGAAGGCGTGCGAGCGGCCGTGCAGATGCATGCGATCCCGGGGCGCAGCGCGGCATGGCTGATCGTCGACGTTCGCGACTTGGCGGCCCTGCACGCGGCGTTGCTCGAGCCCGGCCACGGGCCGCGGCGCTACACCGCCGGCGGCCACCGGGTGCCCGCGGCCGACCTCGCGAACCTGCTCGGCCAGGTCGCGGGGACGCCGATGGTGGCCGTCCCGATCCCCGACACCGCGCTCCGCGTCGCGGGGGCGGTGCTGGATCGGGCCAACCGTTTCCTGCCCTTCGAGACGCCGTTCACCTGGGCGGGAATGCAGTACTACACCCAGATGCCGTCCTCCGACGATTCCCCCAGCGAACGGGAACTGGGCATCACCTATCGCGATCCCCAGCAGACGGTGGCGGACACGTTCGCGGCGATGCGCGCGGAAAGCGGCTAGCCGCAACACCGCTCAGGCGGGTCTGATCTCCAGGCCGACGTGCACCTTGTCGATCCCGCCGCGGATGATCGTGTGCGCGTAGAACCACCACGCGTGATACCAGTACCGCTTGAGGACGGCGTTGTAGACCCGCCGCGTCTCGGACTTCGGCAGCACCCGGGCGACGGCTTGGACCTCGTCGCTCTTGGGCTTGCCCAGCGCCGCGCTCTTGGCGATCGTCACCCGGGGTGTGTTGTTGATCCGCTTGGTTTTCCACGACCCGTCATCGGTGATCACCAACAGCGTGCCGTCGCCGTCGGGCGCTCCCCAGATGGGCGTCGGCTTCGGCTGGCCGTCTTTGGTGAACGTGGTCAACAGCAGGTACTTGGATTGGATGACATCGGCGAAGCTGGGGGCCATGACAACCCAATTGCCCCGTCACCCCAGTTCCTAATCATGGCGGGCGCGACGCTGGGCTAAGCTTTTGGGCGATTGCCCAAGAGCGGGCTTTCACCATCCTTTGCGGGAAAGACATCCATATGACCGCCTCCCGACGGCCGAAGGCGCGCGACTCCAACACTCGCGACATGCTGATCGACGCGACGATCCAGATCATGGTCGAGGACGGATACGCCGCGGCCACCTCGCGGCGGGTGGCGAACGAAGCCGGCGTCAAACCCGCGTTGGTCCACTATTACTTCCCCACCATGGACGAGCTGTATCTCGACGTCTTCCGGCGCGGGGCCGCCGCTTATCTGGAGCGCCAAAAGCAGGCGCTGGCCTCCGACCGCCCGCTGCACGCCTTCTGGGGCACGCTCATCGAGCCGAAGGACACCCGGCTGCTGCTGGAGTTCATGGGGCTGGCCAATCATCGCAAGGAGATCGGCGCCGAGATCGCGGCGTGGTCGGAGCGGTGGCGCGAAACGCAAACGACCGCACTGAATTTCATCGTTCGCGAACACGGGTTGGACCGAAGTGAATTTCCGCCCGCCGGGATCGCGGTCATCATCGCGGCGATCGGGCGCATGCTCATCCTGGAGCAGGCGCTCGGCACCACGGCGGGCCATGACGAAGCCGTTGCGTTGGTGACCCGGCTCATCGACCGCTTCGAATTGCCGACGTAGCGCCCCTTAAGGCAGCACGACCCGCAAACGCTCCCAGCCGCGCACCGTGGACGTCGACGCCAATTGCGCCGTGTCGTAATCGATGTCCCATTCGGGCCAACGGTTGAGAATCTCGTCGAGCGCGACGCGGCCCTCGAGGCGGGCCAGGTTGGCGCCCAGGCAGTAGTGCACGCCCTTGCCGAACGTGATGTGCGAGATGTTGTCGCGACGGATGTTGTAGGTGTCCGGATCGGTGTAGCGGCGGGGGTCGCGATTGGCGGCGCCGAACAGCAGCAGCATGGCGCTGCCGGCGGGAACCGTCGTGCCGTAGCACTCGAAATCCTGTGCCATCCAACGGGCGACGTGGGGCCCGGTCGGTTCGAATCGCAGGGTCTCGTCGACGGTGCGGGTCAGCAGTGACCGGTCCTGGTATACCTCGCGGCGCTGATCGGGGTGTTCGGCCAGCACCTTGGCCAGCCAGCCGATCAGCCGGCCGGTGGTCTCGTTGCCCGCCCCGGCGACCACCTGGGTGTAGTGCAGCACCTCTTTACGGGTCAGCTTGCGGTGCACGCCTTGGTCGTCGTCGAACTCGACGTTGAGCAGCGTCGTCATCAGGTCGTCGGACGGATTCTTGGAACGCCATTCGACGTAGTCGGCGTAGATCCGGCCGTCGGCGATGGAGTCGGCGTTGGCGACCTTCAGGGGCGCGCCCGGCTTGGTGCGCAGGTTGGCGTCGTTGGCGTCACGCACCGAAACCTGCTCGGATTCCGGGATTCCCAACAGCATCCCGATCACCCGCATCGGCATCATCGATGCCAGCTCGGCGATGATGTCGAATCCGCCGGACCCGACGAGCGGGTCGAGGCACCGAACGCAGTATTGCCGGATCTGGTCCTCGAGGGCGGCCATCCGGCGCGGCGTGAAGACGCGAGACATCAGGCCGCGCAGCCTCGTGTGTTCGGGCGGGTCCTGGAACATCATCACGCCGCCGGGCATGTTGAACTTCGATTGGACCAGCTCGAGGATGTCGCTTCGCTTGTTGGAGAAGGTCTCCCAGTTGGCCAGTCCGCGCTCGACGTCGGAATGCCGTGACAACGCCCAGAAGTCGTACTTGTCGTTGTAATAGATCGGGGCTTCTTCGCGCAGCCGCGCATAGGTCGGATACGGGTCGGCGTTGATGCCCACGTCGTAGGGGTCGTAGTAGACGTCGGTGTCGTTGGTGACGGTCATCGATTCCTCACTTCGGGCAGCCGCCGGCATCCCCGCCACCCCTTAAATTTGGGCGATCGCCCAAAATCGTGGCACAGGCCATGTCTAGCAGCATCTCCGCGGATCCGTCAAGGTGGCTCTCTAGCCGGACGGTCCCGTCAGGGCGTCGACGTGGTAGCGGCTGGCGGTCCAGGGCGGTGCGTCCGGGGTGGGCGTGAGCGTGATCGTCAGTTGCGCTTTGCCCGCGGTGGCCGATTGCGGTACCAGGTAGGTGTCGTCCAGCCAGCGGTGAAAGGTGTTGCTGCGCGGCTGTAGCCACGTGCCCACGGGCATGCCGTCCACCGCGACGTCCGCCGATTGAAAGCCGGTCGCCTGATCGGACGTGCGCCGCAGCAGGACACCGCGATTGTCCGGATCAACCTGGACATGGAAAGCGATCGCGCCCTGGGTGCCGCGGACCGAGCCTACGACGGGCAGGGTGTCCTCGGTGCCCTCGTATTCGCTGACCAACAACTGATCGGTGGCGTCGGTGTCGGTGTAGCCGTGCAGGACGCGATCGACGGGATCGGCAGGGCGGACGTCGTCGCTGCCGGTCAGGACCGTGGCCGGCTGTGTGTAGAGGAATGCGGTTGAGCTGTAGTCGGGTTCGACCATGTTGCGTTTGCCGTGCTCGATGCCGAAGCGGAGCGCGGAACGATAGCCGATCGCGTCGGCGAGCATGATCCGGTAGACGGCGACGCAGTAGTCGGCGCACCCGCCGGCCGCCGTGCGTTGGTCGGGTTGGCCGTTGAGCGGGTCACTGAAGTGGGTGCCGTCTTTGAAATACCAGCCCCCCTCGTAGAGATCCTCGGTGCCGGTGCCGTACCACTGCGGGGACGCGGCGCCGTCGGTGTAGACCCGCTCGGCGCCTTCGAGAAAGTATGGGGCGCCGTCGCTGAACGCCGTTTTGGTCCGCTGGCCCCGTATGGTCTGGCTGACGCCGACGAACTTGCCGTGGCCTTGCTCGTCGGCGAACACCCAGTCCTGGCCCTGGACGGTCGGGCCGGCGTGGGCGCGGGCGGTGAAGTAGCCGGCGCGACCGCTGGCCAGCGCCGCAGCCCATTGAGCATCCGATGTGGTCGTCACGTCGCTACCGATCCCCGACACCTCCGATACGGTGGTGTTGACGAGCGTGACGCGGGCCGAGTCCGCGAAAGGCATTGGCCACCAACCCCACAAGATCAGCGACCCGTCGGGCTGCGGGCTGGCGGCGAACAGCAGCGATCGCACCGGGTTGGCACCGAGCCCCGCGCCGAAGAATTCCCCGAGGGGCGCGTCGACCATGGTCCGGCCGTCGAACTCGATCTGCAAGCGCAGTCCGGCCAGCAGTTGATCCGCCGGCGCCGGCAGCTGCAGCCGCAGCGCCGAGATGCTGCCCGGGCCGCTGGTTTCGGTGATTGATTGCCCGGAGCCCGCGGGAATGTCGACGACCCGATTGTCGTGTTTTGCGGTGCCCGTCGTCGGCTTGGGGTCGGCGGTTCCCGCGGCGCGAAGGGTGTCCAGCACGTCGCCCGCCGGATCGGCGGGCGAAAACGTGCTTATTCCATCGGCATTCGGAAACCGCCGGTAGTCGACGTGGTAATACTCCAAATGGGATGTGACGCTGACCCGCATCGACCGCCGATAGGGCATCGGCACCTTGACATAGACCCCGCCCGGCGACTGGGCGGCGTTGGCCACCAGCGGCCACGCGAATGGGGCGCCCACTTCGCCGTCGACCAGCGATTGCAACGGCGTGTCTACGACGGTCTGCCCGTCCAACTCGATGCGGATGTGTCCGATGGCACGAACATTGCCGCCGTCGCGGGTCAGCCAGATCGAATCGATTTCTCCGGCGCCGTGATCCTCCGCGATGACGCAGCCGGCCCCGCCCGGCGCCAGACAGCCGCCGGTGCCGTTCCGGTTGCCGGTGGAGATGTCGAAATCGCCGCCGCTGCGATCGAAACTCGACACCTGCAGCGTCTGCGAACCGGCGTCCAGATAGGGCAGCCGATCCAACCGACGATAGGTGTCCCAGCCGACCAGCCTTTCACCGAAGCCGTCGGCCGCGGGCTCGGCCGACGCCGCGGCGGGGGCAAGGACACCGGCGGTCGCCCACAGCATGAGCGCGCAGGCGACAGTCCACGCTCGCGAAGCCACCGGCATAGCACCAGAGCTTACTTTTCTCGATCGGGTTGACCAGATTTGGAACCTTACGCCCGTCCCCACTGACCCGAAACGCCTTCACGGTGTTGCCGATTCGCACAAATGCGGTCGCGATTGGCAATGCCCGGCGCGCCGAATCCCTGTTCCCCCGAATACGTTTGGCATCACCAGGGATTTCCAGAGACGCCGGGCAACGCCGGCCCCCGAACCCGGCGGACGACGCGGCGCCGGCAGAATTCAATCAGTTGACGTAGAACGACGTTATTTCGCTGGTTCCCATGGCATTCCGCATTGTACTCACGTAATATAACGCTCCTCGGGCGTAAGAATTCTCCTACGGAAGGAGTTGTTATGTCTGGTTTGAAATACAAGGTCGTTCTCGGCCTGCTCCTCACCTTCACCGCCATCACGGCCTCCGGCTGCACATTCCCGCTGACTATCGACTGCGGACCCAATCTGACCTGCACTCCGTAGGTTCGCCGGCAGCCAACAGGACCCCGAAGACAGCACCCATGCGCCGTTAATGGCATTGGGTGCCAGTTCCTCGCACGGCCGAAGCCGATACATCCCCTCGTGCATCGGACGACGCCGTGACAGCACCAGCGCGGTCGTGTGCCGTGAACGCGGTTGGGCACCAACGCTTTAGCAGTACGCATTGGGCCCTGATCCGGTCACTTTCCAACATGACCGACACCTCAGCGCCGCGACGGCGTGCGCATCCTTCGGGCCGTGCGCACGCTCTTCGCGAATTTCTTGCTGCCCTTTATGCGCGTTCGCGGTAAGCTAATCGCCTCAGCGAAACGGCGCTGAAGCGGTCGGCCCCGACACCCTGGCAGCTCGGGTGAGGGCATTCGTGCGGTGTGAATCCGCTTCTCCTAAGCCGCTGCGGCACAAGAGGATCACTTCCAGCCGCCGCCTCCCGGTGCTACCGTTGAAACGCTCGCGTGGGCTGGCGGTTCAGCGCTGCGAGAGGGGCCAATCGCGGCCCAGAGGCCCATCACCTAACGAATTTCGGTCTACCTTTTCCCGCCTTTACGATCCGTATCCCGGCTTGGCTGAACGCGTTTGGGCTCTCCGGGCATCTTCGGGTAGTTCGGCGGATACGGCATGTCGCCGAGGCCGCGCTCTTCGTCTGCCTCGGCCATCTCCAGCAACGTTGCGATCGACTGAGCCGCATCATCCATTGCGGCCCAAGGGTCTTCCCGGCCCGCGACCAGATCGGGGACGGTCGCCATGGTGTACTCGTCGGGCTCGGCGCCAGCGAGCTCGTCCCATGTCAGCGGCATCGACACCGTCGCGATCGGCGTGCGCCGCACCGAATACGCCGACGCCATGGTGCGGTCCCGGGCGTTCTGGTTGAAGTCGACGAAGATGCGCTCGCCCCGTTCTTCCTTCCACCACGCCGTGGTGACGGCGTCGGGCGCGCGGCGCTCCACTTCGCGGGCCAGCGCGATGCCCGCGCGGCGCACTTCGATGAAATCCCAGTCGGTGGTGATCCGCAGGAAGACGTGGATGCCCCGGCCCCCGGACGTCTTCGGGTAACCCACCAGGCCGAGCTCGTCGAGCAGCGGCCGCAACACGCCGACCGCGACGGTGCGCGCCTGTTCGAACGCGACGCCGGGCTGCGGATCCAGATCGATGCGCAGCTCGTCGGGGTGGTCGGTGTCCGGGCAACGGACCTGCCAGGGGTGCAAGGTGATCGTGCCCATCTGCGCCGCCCAGACGATCGCCGCGGGATGGGTGACCTTCAGCGCGTCGGCGGTCCGCCCCGACGGGAAGGTCACCCGGCAGGTCTGCAGGTAGTCGGGGTGGCGCTGGGGGATCCGCTTTTGGTAGATCTCCTCACCGTCGATGCCGTCCGGGAATCGCTGCAGGTGGCTGGGGCGATCGCGCAGCGTGTCGAGCATCGGTCCGCCCGCGACGGCGCGGTAGTAGTCAACCAGGTGCCGCTTGGTGCCTTTGGACCCCAGTTTGGGGAAATACACCTTGTCGGGGTTGGTCAGGCGGACCGCGACACCGTCGACGTCGACCTCTTCTGCAGCAGCCATACCAACGATTCCAGCACAATCAGGCTATGGACCTCCCCGTCATGCCGCCGGTGTCGCCGATGCTCGCCAAGTCCGTTCGCTCGATTCCGCCCGACGCGTCGTATGAGCCCAAGTGGGACGGATTCAGGTCGATTTGTTTCCGCGACGGCGATGACGTCGAGCTGGGCAGTCGCAACGAGCGGCCGATGACCCGCTACTTCCCCGAGTTGGTGGCCGCGGTCAAGGCCGAGCTGCCGGGGCGCTGCGTGATCGACGGGGAGATCGTCATCGCCACCGACCACGGCCTGGACTTCGAGGCGCTGCAACAACGCATCCACCCGGCCGACTCGCGGGTGCGGATGCTCGCCGAGGCGACGCCCGCGTCGTTCATCGCGTTCGACCTGCTGGCCCTGGGCGACGACGACTACACCCGACGGCCGTTCAGCGAGCGGCGCGCCGCCCTCGTCGACGCCGTGGGCTCGGGGCCCTCGATCCACGTCACGCCGGCGACGACCGACCTGGGCACCGCGCAGCGATGGTTCGACGAATTCGAGGGCGCCGGCCTCGATGGCGTGATCGCCAAGCCGCTGGACGTCACCTACCAGCCGGACAAGCGGGTCATGTTCAAGGTCAAGCACGAACGGACCGCGGACTGTGTGGTCGCCGGCTACCGGGTGCACAAGTCCGGCGCGGACGCGATCGGGTCGCTGCTGCTGGGCCTCTACCAGGACGACGGCCAGCTCGCGTCGGTCGGCGTGATCGGCGCCTTCCCGATGGCCGAGCGGCGCCGGCTGTTCGGCGAACTACAGCCGCTTGTCACCGACTTCGAGGACCATCCATGGAACTGGGCCGCCCACGAAGCCGGCGAGCGGACGCCCCGAAAGAACGAGTACTCACGGTGGAACGCCGGCAAGGATCTCTCGTTCGTGCCGCTGCGGCCCGAGCGCGTGGTCGAGGTCCGCTACGACCACATGGAGGGCAGGCGGTTTCGTCATACCGCGCAGTTCAATCGGTGGCGTCCGGACCGCGACCCGCGGTCCTGTACCTACGAACAGCTGGAACAGCCGGTGACGTTCAGCCTGGGCGAGATCGTGCCGGGCCTCGGCTCGGGCTAAAAGCGAGGGGCCCCTTCCGTGACGCTGCGGCCATCACGACCCGCGATGTCCGGCGGATCTGAAACGTCTTGCAGCACTGACTATTTCGCCTCCGCCAGGCATACTTTCGGACACAAGAGACAAGCGCCCGAACAGCTGTTCAACGTCAGTTAGCGGGGTCAGGTCCACACTGCGGTGCCGTCAGACCACTGTCAGTCGCACAAGTGAGAGGTCGCGTTAAGTGGTCACCCCATATCGATCCTGATAGTCAGGGCCAGGGTCAAGACGGCGACCACCGCGAGCAGAATTGTGTCTGTCCTGCGAAGGCGTGGCACGTCGGCTGTGCGCTGGCGCAATTCGCGGGCGATCAGGAAAAGCGGGAACATCACGCTGACGGCGATGAAGAACGATCCGACAATGTACAGCCAGACGAATCGCAGATTGTATTTCCTGGCTTCGGTCACCATGAGAGTGACGGCACTTAGGGCCAGCATCAGGGCGTCGGCTGTGATATTGCGCGAGGCCGCAGTCGTTTTGGTGTCGCGCCAGAAATTGACGAAGAAGTCGGTCGGGCTGTGAACGTACGTGACTGTTTGGCTCCACGTCGCGATGAGCGCGGCGACTGTGATAGCGCCGTAGACGATGCAAAGAACTTTGCGGGACGTAGGGACCGATGATGCTTGGTCCGCTCGGTCGGCTGTTGTCATGCCTCAAGGTAGAACGAACCAAACGAGCGATGGCACAAAATGACACATTCACTCGTAGCCCGGCGCCTGCGTTGCCGATGGTGTTTGCGGCGGTAGGCAATCGACTCGGCAAAGAACTCTTCGCTCGAGCACGGCCCTCAGGCTTGGCGGACATTGCCGATATGCCGATGGTGGCCTTGTCCAAGGGCGTGGTTAATGCTCCATGCCAATTCGGTGATCTGAACTACCCCAGGTTTAGTTCCTACTCGGTTGCGAGGGCCGGGGTCGGCTGGCTCGCAGGGTGTGAGGTGCCGGTGAGGGCGGCCTCGTACTCGGCGGGTGGAACGTAGCCGAGGGCTTCGTGCAGGCGTTCCTGGTTGTACCAGGCCACCCATTCGGCGGTCGAGAGTTCGACATCATCGATGCACCGCCAGGGCTTGCCGCGGTTGATGAGCTCGGTCTTGTAGGCGGCGTTGACCGCTTCAGCGAGGGCGTTGTCATAACTATCGCCACGCGACCCGACCGAGGGCGCGATCCCCAGTTCAGCCAGCCGGTCGGTATAGGCCAGCGATAGGTACTGGGATCCGCGGTCGGAATGATGAACCAACTCGGATAGATCGGTATTCGACTGCCACACAGCGTGATTGAATGCTTGAAGCGGGAGGTCTTCGGTGCGCATCGTGGCCGAGACCGCCCAGCCAACGATCTTCTTGGTGCACGCATCAGTGACGAACGCGGTGTAACAGAACCCCTGCCAGGTCCGCACGAACGTGATGTCGGCGACCCATAGCCGGTTCGGTGCAGCGGCCCGGAATTGGCGGTTGACCAGATCGGCCGGCCGGATCGCGGCCGGGTCGCTGATCGTGGTGAACACCGGCTTGCCCCGCTGGGCGCCGCGCAACCCGGCCTTGCGCATCAACCGGCGGGTTTGTTCACGGCCCAGCTGCCAACCACGCCGTGTCATCGCCGCGTGCATCTTCTTGACCCCATACACCGAGTAGTTCTGCCGGTGCACCGCCTCAAGGTCAGCGATCAGCTGCTCATCGCGGATCTCCCGGTCCGACGGTGGTCGGGTCCGCGCGGCCCGATAACCCCGCGAGGTGAGGAATCCGGGGATAGCTGCCCGCAGCACACGGCAGATGAGCTCGACCCCGAACTGATCGCGATGAGCATCGATGTAGGCGATCATTTCGTCGCGGGGCGGTCGAACTCCGCGGCAAAAAACGCAGATGCTGACTTCAAAATCTCGTTAGCCCTGCGCAGTTCAGCGTTCTCGCGCTTGAGCTTACGGATCTCGGCATGCTCAGAACTGGTCATGCCCGGCCGTTCACCAGCATCGACTTGGGCCTTGCGTCGCCACCGACGCACCGACTCCTCCGAAATATCGAGTTGGCTGGCGACAGACTTTATGGCCTCGAACTCCGACACTTCCGAGGCTTCCATCACAGTGTCCAACAACCGCAACGCACGCTGCCGAAACTCCGGCGAATACTGACGGGGCATAGCTTCCAATCCTCCTATAAGGATCGGAACTAAACCTGGGGTAGTTCAATCCTGTCCAAACACCCGGCTTGATTCGCGTTGGTGCGCGCGTCGGCGTGGGTCGCGAAACGAATCGGTTGATGCCCCAAGCCGTTTGAGGATTGATCCCGCTAGCTAGTTGTTTGTCGGTGGTGGTTGGGGTTGGAAGGGGTCATACCACCACCAGTCGGCGCGCTCGCCGGTCGGTCCCGGATACGGTGGCACTGCGGGTGGGGGCCCGGTGGGTGGGCGCGCCAGTGATCCCGGGCTCAGGATTCGGCCGGTGTCGTCGGTCACGGTGAGGGCGTCGGCGGGTCCGGTGATGGTGATAACACCCCGATGATGCAACCGGTGATGGTACGGGCAGACCAGCACCAGGTTGGCCAACTCGGTGGGGCCTCCGTCTTCCCAGTGCCAGATGTGATGGGCGTGCAGGCCCCGGGTGGCCCCACAGCCAGGCACCGCGCACGTGCGGTCGCGGTATTCCAGCGCGCGGCGAAGCCGCCGGTTGATCACCCGCGTCGCCCGCCCGGCACCGATAACCCGCCCCTCACGTTCAAACCAGACTTCACAGGTGGCATCACAGGTCAGGTAGCGGCGTTCGGCGTCGGACAGCAGCGGACCCAAATGCAGGGCCGCCGCGCGCCGCCCGACGTCGAGGTGGGCCACCACGGTGGTGTGCTGCCCATGGGGGCGGCGGGCCGTCTCGGCGTCCCAGCCCGCCTCCACCAGCCGCATTAACGCCTCGACGGTGCTCGGCAACGGCGGCCGCTGATCCGAACCGCCCCCGCCCTCACCGTGGTCGTGTTTCCACTCGGCGATCAGCGCCTCACGATGCGAGGCCAACGCGGCGTCGAACTTCGCGGCATCCAAGTGGCCAAGGGTGATCCGATAACAGGCGCCCCACTCCGTGCTAGTTGAGGTGATCGAACGCTCGCGCTCGGGGGCGGGCCGTGGTTCGGACTCGGACTCGGACTCGGTCTCGGACTCGGACTCGGACCGAGGTTCGGGTTCGGGTCGCGGTTCCAGCTTGACCGCGGTGCGTAGCTGACCGACCGTGGCGACCGCGGCCAGCTGCGCGTAATGCTCATCAGATCCCTGCCCGGCGCGTGCGGCGATCACCCCGACCTGATCGGCCGACAACCGACCCTCCCGCAGACCCTGAACACAGCGCGGAAACTCCCGCAGCCGGCCCGCGATGGCGCTGAGCGTGTGCGCGTTTGCCGACGAGCAGCCCAGCTTCCAGGCCACCAACGCCGGCACCGACCGCGCCCCGGTCACCCCACACAATTGGTCACGATCGATCTCGGCCACGATCTCCACAATGCGCCCATCAATCGCATTGCGCTGACCGCTCAACTCCGCCAACTCCTCGAACAACACCTCAAGGCGGTCACTCGCAGTGACCACCACGGCGTCAGCGGATGCGATCGACAACATGACGACATCATCGCAACCAGGTACGACAAATCCCGACCGCCCAAAACGACGCCGCCGACACAAAGCTCAGGCCAAAAGCCAACCTGTGGAGGAACTTCCAACTGTGGATAACTCGAAAACGGGCGTTTAGCGCCCCACCGAACCGGGCACGCGGCCGGTATGTCAGTCACAGCCTTTCAAGATCTGCCATTGGCCGATCGCGGCCGGGAATGGGACGGCGCCGCCGCCGAGAAGCGGGTCCGCAAGTGGGCCGGCGCCGAGGACGGCCCGAACCAGAAGTACCGCGATGCCCACGTCTGGTACGACGGCGACAAAAAGGACAACTTCACCGGGTACAAGCTGCTGATCGCCGATGTGATCGGCGGCTCGCTCAAGGCGGTGCCGCGCGGGGTGATGGCGGCCGGCGCGATCATGGACGGCGCGCGCGGCGGGATCGACGTGCCCGACTCCGACGTCGATCGGATCAAGAGCCACCTGGCCAAGTACTACAAGAAGATGGACGAAAGCCCGCCATGGGACCGCTGATCAGACGAAGCACCGCTGATCAGATCGCGAGCACGAGCTCCGACAGTCCGCGCAGCGTGACGTTGGTCTTGTACTGCGGCTCGCCGTCCAACCGCGCGTTCGGGAAACGAGCGGTCACCGCCGCCAGGGCCACGCCGGCCTCCAGCCGGGCCAGCGGCGCACCCAGGCAGTAATGCGCCCCGCGGCCAAATCCCAAGTGCCGCAAGTTTTTCCGATCCGGGTCGAACACGTCGGGGCGGTCGTATTCGGCGGGATCACGGTTGGCCCCGGCGAGCAGCAGCATCATGACATCACCCGCGGGCACCTCGATGCCCCCAATCACCATGTCGGCGAGCGCAATTCGACCAGCCAGCTGTACGGGCGGGTCGTAGCGCAGGGTCTCTTCCACGATCGCCGGCGCTCGGTCGGCGTCGGCGCCCAGGGCCGCCCACTGACCGGCATTGCGCAACATGGCCAACACGGCGTTCCCGATGAGGTTCACCGTGGTCTCGTGTCCGGCGATGAGCAGCAGATTGCAGGTGGAGACGATCTCTTCCTCGGTCAGTTGATCCCCCGACTCCTCCACGGCGATCAACCCCGACAGCAGGTCGTCGCCGGGTCGTGAACGGCGCTGATCAATCAGCCCGTGGAAGTATTCACGCAGCCACGTACCGGCCTCTTGTCGCTCATTGGCGACTTCCGGCGGCACACCGGTGATCGTCGAAAACGGATCCAGCGCCTGGGCCAGCAACGCCGACGCGCGGCTGAACTGCGGCTCGTCCTCGAGGGGCACGCCGAGCAGCCGGCAGATCACCGCGACCGGCAGCGGATAGGCGAAATCCTCGACGACTTCAAACTGTCCCTTCTCGGCGACCCGGTCGAGCAATCCGTCGACCAGCGAGCGGATGTCGGGTTGCAGCGCGCTGACCACCCTCGGCGCGAACGCCTTGCTGACCAGCTTCCGCAACCGGGTGTGGTCGGGCGGGTCGAGGAACAAGAACCCCGGCGGTCCTTGCCTGGGCGGCGCCGCGCCGGCCTCGGCCTGCTGCTTCGCGACCGTCGAGTTCGCGTTCTCGCTGCTCGACGACGGGTGCCGCAACACCTCGTCGCAGTCGCGGTAGCTCAGGAAGACGGCCAGGTTGGCGTCGGGCAACTGCAACGGTCCGCGGTCGCGAAACTGCGCGCACAGCCGATACGGGTCGGCCCGGTTGGCGGGGTCCAACAACTGCAGCAATAGCCCTTGGGATTCGGTGGCTTCGGTAGGCGCGGTCGTCACCCTGAACATTGTGCCCGCAGCCGGATCCGCCGCGCCGCGGCCCATTCAGCGGCGCAGGAACGCCACGATGTGGCCGGCCAGTTCTTCGCCGGCGTCCTCCTGCAGAAAGTGCCCGGCGCCGCGGATCACCGGATGGTCGATCCCCTGCGCGCCGCGCATCTCGCGCTGGAAGATCGCGGCCATCGGCCCGGTGATGGGGTCGCTGTCACTGAAGGCGACCAACATGGGTGTCGGGCTCACCGACAGCTTCGCCCACGCCTCCTTGTTGGCAGCCGCGGCGGGGTCGTCGGGTGACGTGGGCACCAGCCCGGGCATGGCCCGCGGGCCGATGCAGTACTCGTCGGCGGGAAACGGCGCGTCGTAGCCCGCGCGCTCGGCATCGCTCATCTGCCGGCGACAGCCGCCCTGCACGAACGCGCCGATGTCCAGCGTCGGCGCCGACGTGATGGCCTCCCGGAAGCGCCACCAGATGTCGGCCATCGGCTGGTCCCCGTTCGGGAGCCCGGTGTTGGCGACGACGATACGGGCGAACCGCTCGGAATGCTCTGCGGCGAGCCGCAATCCGATCAGCCCGCCCCAGTCCTGGCCGACCAGGGTGACGTTGCGGAGGTCGAGGGCATCGAACGCCAGCGCGCGCATCCATTCGACGTGGCGCGCATAGCTGTGGTCGCCGAGCCGGGTCGGCTTGTCCGAACGGCCGAACCCGACCAGGTCCGGGCAGATGACCCGGTGACCGTCGGCCACCAGTATCGGAATCATCTTGCGGTACAGGTACGACCACGACGGCTCGCCGTGCAGCATGAGAATCGGATCGGCATCTGCTGGACCGTCTTCGATCCAGGCCACGCGCAGCGCACCGCCGTCATCGTCGGGCAGCTCGTAATACCTAGGCGGATAAGGGAAATCAGAAATCCCGTCGAACCGCTCGTCGGGTGTGCGCAGCGTCTGCATGTCAGGTCCGTTCGGGCAGTCCGGCCACACCCGGATCCGCCATCAAGCGGTCGAGAAAACCGTGCTGGCCCTTCAACAACTTGATGCGCGCCGCCCCCACCGCGAACCAGCCCACCCGATCGACCTCGGGAAACTCCCGCAGCGTGCCCGATCCTTTTGGCCACTCCAGTTCGAACGTGTTGCTGCGCGCGTCGGTGATGTCGAGGTCGCTCTGCACGGCGAAGGCGGTCACCACCTTGCCGCCGGATTGTTTCAGCTGACCGAGGTCGATACGTGGCCCGGCCGGCACCGAGAGCCCCAGCTCCTCGGCGAACTCGCGTTGCGCGGCCGCCCAGGGATCCTCCCCGTCGGTGTACTCGCCCTTCGGGATCGACCACGCCCCGTCGTCCTTGCGGGCCCAGAACGGCCCACCCGGGTGCGCCAGCAAGACCTCGACGATGCCGTCGCAGGTCCGGTACAACATCACACCCGCGCTGAGCTTTGCCATCGACTTCTATTCTCCCACAGCGCGTTCCAGATCCTTGAGGGAGGATTCCAGATGCGCGAGCAGGCGCTGCAGGTGCGGCACGCTGCGCCGGCACCCCACCAAACCGAAGTCCAGATTGCCGGCGTTGCTGGCCAGGGTGATGTTCAGCGCCTGGCCGTCCAGCGCGATGGACAGCGGGTAGTTGCCGTCGAGCCGGGCTCCCCCGTAGTAGATCGGCTGCGTGGGTCCCGGCACGTTCGAAATGATGATGTTGAACGGCGGTGACGTCGACGCGACCCAGCCCGGGACCGCCGCCAACGCCAGCGCCGACGTGTTGACGGCGGACAGCGCCAGCGCCTGGAACCGCGGCAACTGCGAGAAGACTTGCTTGTTGCTGCGCATCGAATCGCTGATGGTCAGCAGGCGCTGCGCGGGATCGTCGGTGTCGGTCGCGAGGTTGCACAGGATGGCTCCGACCAGGTTGCCGCCGGCGTCGGCCTCTTCCTCGGTCCGCAGGCTCACCGGGACCATCGCGATCAGCGGCGTGTCCGGCAGCGCGTTCTGCTCGAGCAGGTAGTAGCGCAGGGCGCCCGAGCACATCGCCAAGACGACGTCGTTCACCGTGACGCCCGCGGCCCTCTTCACCGTCTTGATGCGGTCCAGCGACCAGGACTGCGCGGCGCAACGGCGAGCGCCGCCGATCTTGACGTTCAACATGGTCTTCGGCGCCCCGAACGGCAAGGTCAGTTGCTGCTCGAGCAGCGCCGCGCGCGCCAATCCCACCGTCGAGGGGGCAAGGGCCGCAAGGGATCCCGCCGCGCGCGCCAACGAACTCAGCGGAGACGACGGGCTGGACTTGCGCTTGGGTTTGCGCAGACTCCACGGGGCGCGGATCTCCGGGTCGTCGGGGTCGGTGGACAGCGCGCGCTGCATCAGCTTCTGTGCCGACACACCGTCGATCAGGGCATGGTGAACCTTGGTGTAGATGGCGAAGCGGCCGTCTTTGAGGCCCTCGACGATGTGCGTCTCCCACAGGGGGCGATGACGATCCAGCAGGCTGCTGTGCCACCTTGAGGTCAACTCGAGCAATTCGCGGACCCGCTTGGGTGACGGCAGCGCCGAACGCCGGACGTGGTAGTCGACATCGATGTCGTCGTCGTACGACCAGCCGAGGTTTGCGATGCCGCCGACGAACTTCGCGGGATGCTTGCGAAACGTGGGCTGGTACTCCCGCTGAGCCGTCAATTGCTTGTGCAGCTCACGGGCGAAGCCGCGGCGGGCACCCGGCGGGGGCTCGAACAACTGCAGGCCCCCGACATGCATGGGATGTTCGCGAGACTCTCCCAGGAGAAAGATCGCGTCGGTCGGCATCATCAGTTCCATCTACCCATTAAAGCGGGACTGCGGTCGGCGTGCGGATGTCTGCGCAGATCGGCGACGAGCTGATTCGCCGACCGTCAGTCGGCCACGACCGTCCACGCCGCGGTGGGACACAGGGCGATCGCGCGGACCGCGTTGTCCCACAAGGGTTCCAGGTCAGGGCGCACCGGGCTACAGCAGATCCGTGATCGTCTTCAGGCCCGCCTCGTAGAGCACGCCGGGTAGCATGCCGCCGTCGCATTCGATGGTGGTGCCGTTGACGAAGTCGGCCTGCCCGCCGGCGAGGAAGACGCAGACCCGGCCGACCTCCGCGGGCTCCCCGGCGCGGCGCAGCGGAACGGCCGCGAAATACTTCTCCCCGGTCGGATCGTCCTTCGGCAGCACGAACGACCGGAAGTTTTCGGTCATCGTCGGACCCAGCGCCACGCAGTTGACCCGGACCTTCGGCCCCCACTCCTCGGCCAGTGAGCGGGTGAGGTGGTTGAGGCCGCTTTTGGCCGCGCCGTAGGAGACCAGCGTGGGCGAACCCGCCGGATGTCCCGCGCCGCTGGAGATGTTGATGATGCAGCCGACGCCCTCCTGGGTCTGCATCTGCCGATAGGCGCGGATGGCGAACCACAGCGGGCTGATGAGGTTCATCTGCACCGCGAACGCGTGGAACAACGCGGTGCGCGCGTACTCGTCGTCGCTGGCGGGAGCGCCCTGAATGCGTTGCACCAGTTCCGGAATACGCTCGGCGTGCGGCGCCGGGACGGTGCCGCCCGCATTGTTCACCAGGATGTCGACCCGGCCGTGCGTGGCCACGACGTCTGCGACGAACGAGTCGATCGAACGGTAGTCCCCCTGATCGCAGACCATCTGAAAAGCGCGGGGCGCCCAGTCTTTTTCGATGCCGGGGAGTCCATCGAGCGGCGACCGCGAGCAGCCGATGACCGTCGCGCCCGCCCGCAGCAGTTCGTGGGCGATGCCGACGCCCACGCCGCGGCTGGTGCCGGTCACGATCGCGATCTTCCCGTCGAGGACGCTCATCCACAGACCCTTCCCGAACCGCCGATCATTGACAGTCACTGTCAGCAAGTCATAGCCTGCCATTTTGTTCGCCGATGTGTAAAGGCCACGCTCCGCCGTCCGGGAGGTCAATGATGAGTAGCCCGTCCAAGCTTCGTGTCATCCAGTGGGCCACCGGCGGTGTGGGTAAGGCGGCGATCCAGTGCGTCCTCAATCACCCGCAACTGGAGCTTGTCGGGTGCTGGGTGCACAGCGCGGACAAGAACGGCGTCGACGTCGGGCGGATCATCGGCACCCAGGATCTCGGTGTCACCGCGACCACCAGCCTCGACGAGGTGCTGGCACTGGACGCCGACTGCGTCATGTACAGCCCGCTGATACCCAACGACGACGAGGTCATCGCGATCCTGCGGTCCGGCAAGAACGTCGTCACACCGGTCGGCTGGGTCTACCCCGATCCGGGCAACCCACGTCACAAGGCCGTCGCCGACGCCGCGGTGGAAAGCGGTGTGACGCTGCATGGTTCGGGGATCCACCCCGGGGGCATCACGGAGCGATTCCCGCTCATGGTGTCCTCGCTGTCCTCGGCGATCACGCACGTGCGCGCCGAGGAGTTCTCCGACATCCGCACCTACAATGCACCCGACGTGGTGCGCCACATCATGGGATTCGGCGGCACTCCCGAGGAGGCCACCCAAGGGCCGATGGCCGGCCTGCTCGACGCGGGCTTCAAACAGTCGGTGCGGATGATCGCCGATCACATGGGATTTCGCATCGACCCCAACATCAGAACCATCCAGGATGTCGCCGTGGCGACTGCGGACATCGACTACGACCCGTTCCCGATCACCGTCGGCACCGTGGCGGCACGCCGCTTTCGCTGGCAAGCGCTGGTCGATGGCGAACCGGTCATCACCGCGGCGGTCAACTGGCTGATGGGTGAGGAAAACCTCGATCCCGCCTGGGATTTCGGTGAGCGCGGCGAACGCTTCGAGGTCGAGATCACCGGCGATCCCGACGTGAACCTCACCTTCAAGGGGTTGCAGCCGGAGACGATCGCCGAAGGGCTGATCAAGAATCCGGGAGTCGTGGTCACCGCCAACCACTGCATCAACGCGGTTCCCGACGTCTGCGCCGCCGAGCCGGGCATCAAGACCTACCTCGATCTGCCGTTGTTCGCCGGCCGCCCGGCCCCGAATCTCGCGCCGGACACCGCGTGATCCTCGACGACGTGTCGTTCTGTCACCTCGTCGTGGGCGTCACCGACATGGACCGCGCGCTCGCGTTCTACCGAGATGTCCTCGGCATGGACGTGGTGTTCGAATCGCTGATCTCCGGTGAGCCTTTCGATGCGGCATTGCACGCGACCCGCAAGCACGAGGGCCGGGTGGTCGGTGGGCTACTGGGCGGGTTGATGATCGAGCTGCTGTCGATCGGGGCCAGGGCGACCGAGCAGAAACAGCGACGCGGCTTCACGGGGATCCACAACGTCTCGCTGTCGGTGACCGACCTCGACGACACCCACCGCCGCATTGTCTCCGCCGGCTACACGCCCGACCAGGACCCCTTCGAGATCGGCGGTGTCCGAATGTTTTTCGTCAAGGATCCGGACGGGACGCCGGTGGAGTTCATCGAACTGCCCAACGGGGCGCGTAGCACCTACGAAATGCACCGGGGCGTAGCGCTGCAGATGGGACCCGTCCGATGAGCTACACCCACCCCGATTCGATGCGCGGACACGTCGCGATCGTCACCGGCGCCGCCCAGGGCGTCGGCAAGGGCGTGGCGGCCGCGTTGCTCGAACGCGGCGCTGCGGTGCTGGTGGTCGACATCCAAGGGGAGGCGCTCGAGGCGACCGCCGCCGAACTCGCAGCGATCGGACGGGTGGAACGGCTCGTCGCCGATCTGCGCGACCCCGACAGCGCGCAGCGGATCGCGGCCGCCGCGGTCGACGCCTTCGGTGCCGTGCATGGCCTGGTGAACAACGCGATCGCCACCAACGAGCCCAAGGCGTTCGTCGACATCACCACCGACGACCTCGCGCTCGGCTACGACGTCGGGCCCCGGGCGACCTTCCTGCTCATGCAGGCCGTGCACCCGCTCATGGTCAGGGAGGGCGGCGGGTCGATCGTCAACCTCGGCTCCGGGACGGGTACCGGCGGTGAGCCCAAGTGGGGCGGGTACGCGGCCGCCAAGGAAGGCATCCGCGGCCTGTCCAAGGTCGCGGCGCTGGAATGGGGTCGCGACAACATCCGCGTCAACGTCATCTGCCCGTTCGCCGAATCGGACGGCGTCAAGTACTGGAAGTCGTTCGCGCCCAAGGAATACGAGAAGGCGGTGGGGCGCGTTCCGATGAAGCGCATCGGCGACGTCCGCACCGACGTGGGCGCGCTGGTGGCGTTCCTGCTCGGCAGCGACGCGACGTTCATCACCGGGCAGACCATCCACGTCGACGGCGGGATCGGCTGCTTCCGGTGACGTCCCCGGCCAGACCAGAGTCGCTCCGCGATCGGCAGCGCGCCCAGATCCGCGCCGACATCCGGCGCGCGGCGTTCCGGCTGTTCGTCGAGCGCGGGTATGACGCGGTGACCACCGAGGAAATCGCCACCGCCGCAGGCGTTTCCCCGCGCACCTTCTTCCGCCACGTGCCGGCGAAGGAGGAGCTTCTCCTTGCGCCCGTGCGCTACGGCGGCGCCGCGATCGTCAATCTCCTCGAAGGTCGCCCCGCCGCCGAACCACCCGATATCGCGCTGATCAACGCCATCATCACCAGGACCCGCTCGTTCGAGCAGGCCGACACCGAAGAATGGCGCGAGGCCCTGCTGGTGGTCCCCGACCTGCTCGACAAGGTCACGGTGCACCGGCCCGCCGACAAGGAGCGGGCGACCAAGCTCATCGCCGAGCGGATGGGCGTCAACGCCGACGCCGACCTGCGTCCCGGCTTGCTGGTCCAACTCGCGTTCGCGGCAGCGGATTTCGCCTTCCAGCAGTGGGTGCGACAGTCCGGAAAGCCGTGGCCGCTCGATCGCTATGTCACCGAGGCCCTCGACGCGGTCAAAAGTCCGCACTGGAAACGTCGGTGAGCGGGTCAGCGTCGCTGCAACACCTCGGGATTGGCGATCCGAATGGGCTGCCCGTCCAGCCAGGCCACCACTGACTCCACGGTGTCGGAGTAGAAGGCGCCGAGCATCTCGCGGGTGACGTACCCCAGGTGCGGGGACAGTGTCACATTCGGGAGCCGCCGCAACGGGTGATCGCGGGGCAGCGGTTCGATGTCGTACACGTCCAGCCCGGCACCGGCGATGCGCCCGGATTCCAGCGCGGCGAGCAGGGCCGCCTCGTCGACGATCGGGCCCCGCGACGTGTTGATCAGGTAGGCGTGCGGCTTCATCAGGGCCAGCTCGGTCGCGCCGACCAGCCCTCGCGTGCGCTCCGAGAGCACCAGATGGATGGAGACCACGTCGGAGGCCTCGAAAAGGCGGGCCTTCTCCACCCGCCGGGCGCCCACGCTCGCGGCGGCGTCTTCGGTCAGATTTTGGCTCCACGCAACGACTTCCATGTCGAACGCTTTGGCATAGTCGGCCATGCGTCTGCCGACCCTGCCCAGGCCGAGCAGGCCGAGGGTCTTGCCCGCCAGGGTCATGCCCGCGGCGCTCTGCCAGCCGCCGTCGCGCATGTGGCGATGCTCGTCGGCGAGATTGCGCACCGTCGCGATCATCAGGCCCCAGGCGAGTTCGGGCGTCGCATCGCGCATCGCCCTGAATCGGGGATGCGCGAAATCGGAATGGGCGACCAGGATCCCGCGCTCGGTGGCCGCGGCCAGGTCCAGGTTCGGCAGGCTCTTGCCGACGATGGTGATCAGCTTCAGGTTCGGCAGCCGCTCGATCAGGGTCCGCGGAAACGCCATCCGCTCACGCAGGGTGCACAGCACGTCGAACGGCCGCAGCGCTTCGGCGGCGGCGTCTTCGGAGAGGTGGCGATCGAAAACGGTTACGTCAGCACGGTTCTGCACCGGTGACCAGTCGGCGACCTGCAACGCCACCCCGGCATAGTCGTCGAGTATCGCGACCTTGGGCATGGCTCACTCGATCATCGCGTTGCCGTGCCCGTCAAGACCGGGCACGCTGGACCCATGGGCGTGGTGGTGATCGGCCAGATCGCACGCGATCTGGTGCTGCGTACCGATGGGCCGCCGACGCCCGACGATTCCGTCACGATCCGGCAGCGCAAGGAATTGCTCGGCGGCAAGGGCGCCAACCAGGCGGTCGGCCTGGCGCAGCTGGGTGTGCCGGTCGCACTCATCGCCGTCACGGGTGACGACGACGCCGGGAGGACAGTACTGGCGCGGGCCCGACGGGACGGCATCGACGTCGGCGGCGTCGCGCGCCGCGGCACCACGGCGCTGTTGATCGATGTGGTCGCCCGGCCGCCCGAACGCATGCTCCTCGAAGACGTGCCGGAAAGCTCGCTGGTTCAGGTCGCCGACCTCGATCGGTCAATCACTGTATTCGACGGCGCAGATACCGTTTCCCTTCAGCTGCAGCAGCCGCCCGCCACCGTCTTGGAAGCCGCGCAACGGGCGCGGCGGCGGGGGCTGCGCGTGGTGGCCGACGGCGCTCCCGCCCCGCACATCCGCGCCGAGCTGCTCGCGGCGGTGGACGTGATCCGGGCCGACGCCACGGAAGCCTCGCTGATCGCGGGCCGGGAAATCACCACGGCGAAGCAAGCCTTCGAGCTGGCCGCCCACCTGCTGACCTGCGGCCCGGGACTGGTCGCCGTCGCCGTTCCGAAGGTCGGTGACCTGGTGGCGTGGAATGGGGGCAGCGAGCTGTTCGAGTTCGCCGACGTGGACGTGGTCGATCCGACCGGCGCCGGTGACGCGTTCGTGGCCGGCCTGATCGCCGCGCTGCGCGACGGCGCCGCACCACCGGAAGCCGGCAAGCTGGCGGCCGCGGCCGCCAGCGCGACGGTCCAGCGCCTCGGCGGGCGGCCCGACCTGGCCGCGCTCAAGGCGTGATCGCGGGCGGATACGGCAGTTCGGTGCTGGTGTGGGGGTCGACGTACACCGGGCGGCCGAGGTACGGGAACGCGCGCTGCGGGCACGCGGGCCGGTCGCAGATCTTGCAGCCGGCACCGATCGGCACGATCGACTCCGCGTCGGCCAAATCGATGCCGACCGAATAGATCAGCTTCTCCGCGTGCGCGACGTCGCATCCCAGCCCGATGGCGAAGCTCTTGTCCGGGCCGAGGTAACGGCTCGGCTCCGTCGTGGTGGTCCGCGCCACCCAGAAGTAGGTGCGCGCGTCGGGCATCTGCGCGACCTGGGTCAAAAACTGGCCGGGTCGGGAAAACGCGTGGTGGACCACCCACAGCGGGCAGTTGCCGCCGACGCGGGAGAAGTGAAAAGCGGTGGCGGACTGGCGTTTAGAGATGTTCCCGGCACTGTCGGTGCGGACGAAGATGAACGGCACGCCCCGCGCGTTCGGGCGCTGCAGGGTGGACAGCCGGTGGCAGATGGTTTCGAAGCCGACCTCGAATCGCCTTGCGAGCTGGTCGATGTCGTAGCGGACGTGCTCGGCGGCGTCGAGGAATCTCAGGTAGGGCAGCAGCAGGGCGCCGGCGAAATAGTTGGCCAGCCCGATGCGCGCCACGCCGCGGGCGTCGTCGCTGAGCTGGTCGTCGCCCGCGATGATCCCGGTGATCAACCGGCCCTGGGTGAGTAGGGCGATCTGGGTGGCGAGCTGAAAGGCACGCTGGCCCGGATGCAGCCACCGGGCCAGGTACAGGGTTTTCGCTTCGGGCGCGAACAGGCGTTTGGAGTTGGGGTCCAACACCTGACCGTCGTCGATCACGACCGCGATGCCGAGCTTGTCGGCGAGCAGCTCCGCGAGCTGGCCGTCGAGTCCGCCGATTCGTAAGTGGTTCTCGTTGAACAGATCTTCGGCGGCGAGGTCCAGTTCGCCGATGTAGTTCTTGCGGTCGTAGAAGAAATCGCGAACCTCTTCGAACGGCATCGGCTGCTGGGACAGCGACGAGGTGTCCAAGACTTCCGAATTCGCGCGGCTGTGCAGGGCCTCCAGGTCCGCCGTCGTGTCGTGCAGCCGCCGGTGCAGGTTGACCAGGGTCTGACCGATCGCGGGCATGCGGGCGACGAGCTCCTCGACCTGCGCGGCCGTGGCCGGCGCCTCGGCGAGCACCTCTCGAAGGTCGGAAATCAGGCGGGCATCGGACTCCGGCGCAAAGTACTGGCTCGGCAGGTCGAATCGTTCGGTGAGGGTGAGCAATACCGGAACGGTGATCGGGCGCTGGTCATTTTCCAGCTGGTTGACGTAGCTGGTCGACAAACCCAGGACGCGCGCCAGCGCCACCTGAGTCAGCCCCTGCTCCTCGCGCAATCGCCGGAGCCGCGCGCCGGCGAACGTCTTCGCCACGGGTTTCACCGTACGCCCAGCCCCTTTCACAACATTCGCAAAACCATGCGGATAAGGACACAAGATTACGCTTTTACAGGGGATTTACGCCGTCCCACGTCCTGCGTACTGTGCGACTTATGCGCATTCATGATGTTCGGACCCGGCGCAGCGCCGACGACTTCCCTCGTAGTGAACACCTCGCCTGGAAGATCGCCGAGGTCGCGGCCGACCCGGTCGCCGTGCCCGCCGACGTCGAGGCGATGGTGATCAACCGCATCATCGACAATGCCGCGGTCTCCGCCGCTTCCGTGGTTCGTCGGCCGGTGGCGGTCGCGCGGGCCCAGGCGCGGGCACACCCCGCCGCGGCCAAGGGCGCCAAGGTTTTCGGGATCGAGGGTGACTACTCTCCCGAGTGGGCGGCCTGGGCGAACGGCGTCGCGGTGCGCGAATTGGATTTCCACGACACGTTTCTGGCCGCCGAGTACTCGCATCCGGGTGACAACATTCCCGCCCTGGTGGCGGTGGCGCAGCACCTGGGGATCGGCGGCGCGGACCTGATCCGAGGCATCGCGACCGGCTACGAGATCCAGATCGACCTGGTCAAGGGAATCTGCTTGCACGAGCACAAGATTGACCATGTCGCGCACCTGGGTCCGTCCGTGGCCGCCGGCCTGGGCACGATGTTGCGTCTGGACAAAGAGACCATCTATCAGGCGATCGGGCAGGCGCTGCACCTGACGACGTCCACCCGGCAGTCGCGCAAGGGTCTGATCTCGAGCTGGAAGGCGTACGCGCCGGCCTGGGCGGGCAAGGTCGCCATCGAGGCCGTCGACCGCGCCATGCGCGGCGAGGGCGCGCCGGCCCCGATCTGGGAGGGCGAGGACGGGGTGATCGCCTGGCTGCTTTCGGGGCCCGGGCACACCTATCACGTCCCGCTGCCCGAACCCGGCGAACCCAAGCGCGCCATCCTGGACAGCTACACCAAGGAGCACTCGGCGGAGTATCAGAGTCAGGCGCTGATCGACTTGGCGCGCCGAATGCGCGAACGGATCGGCGATCTGGACCAGGTAGCGACGATCGTGCTGCACACCAGCCATCACACCCATTACGTGATCGGCACCGGGTCGGGCGACCCGCAGAAGTTCGACCCGGACGCTTCGCGCGAGACGCTGGATCACTCGGTGATGTACATCTTCGCGGTCGCGCTGCAGGACGGCACCTGGCACCACGAGCGCTCGTACGCGCCGCAGCGAGCGCACCGGCCCGACACCGTCGCGCTGTGGCAGAAGATCTCGACGGTCGAGGATCCCGAATGGACCCGGCGCTACCACTCCGCCGATCCGGCGGAGAAGGCGTTCGGCGCGCGCGCGGAGGTCACCCTCAAAAATGGTGAGGTGATCGTCGACGAGCTCGCCGTCGCCGACGCTCATCCCTTGGGGGCGAGGCGGTTTGAGCGCAAGCAGTACGTCGGGAAGTTCGCCGAGCTGGCCGAGGGCGTGGTCGGCGAGGCCGAGCAGCAGCGGTTCCTGTCGGCGGCCGAAGCTCTGGCGGACCTGCAGGCGGGCGCTCTGGGTGCGCTCAACATCACGGTCGGTCCGTTGGTGCTCGACAAGGCGCCGACGATTCCGGCGGGGATTTTCTGATGAGCGGGCTGATCGGCGGTGTCGTGCCGGCGGCGGCGAAACGGGCGCGGTTTCGTGCCGCGCTGGAAAGCGGTCGGCTGCAACGGTTCCCGGGTGCCTTCTCGCCGCTGGTGGCCAAGCTCGTCGCCGAGCTCGGGTTCGACGGGGTGTACGTGTCGGGCGCGGCGCTCTCGGCCGACCTCGGCCTGCCCGACATCGGCCTGACCACCCTGACCGAAGTCGGCGGGCGCGGCGCGCAGATCGCGGGGGTGACCGACCTGCCCACCCTGATCGACGCCGACACCGGCTTCGGCGAGCCGATGAACGCGGCGCGCACCGTGACGGTGCTCGAGGACGCCGGGCTGGCCGGCTGTCACCTGGAGGACCAGGAAAACCCCAAGCGCTGCGGGCATCTCGACGGCAAGGCGGTGGTGCCGGCCGCCGAGATGATCAAACGGCTGCGGGCCGCCGTCTCCGCCCGCCGCGATCCGAATTTCATCGTCTGCGCCCGCACCGATGCCGCCGGCATCGAGGGGGTGCCGGCGGCGATCGAGCGCGCCAAGGCGTACGCCGACGCGGGTGCGGACCTGATCTTCACCGAAGCCTTGGGCAGCCCAACGGAATTCGAGCGCTTCCGCGCCGCGGTGGACACACCCTTGCTGGCCAACATGACCGAGTTCGGCAAGTCGCCGCTGCTGTCCACCCAACAGCTGTCCGACATCGGCTACAACGTGGTGATCTACCCGGTCACCACGCTGCGGCTGGCCATGCACGCCGTCGAGATCGGTCTCCGTGAAATCGCCGAAACCGGAACACAATCCGGCCTCACCGATCGGATGCAGCACCGCAGCCGGCTCTACGAGTTGCTGCGCTACGCCGACTACACCCAATTCGATTCCGACATCTACAACTTTACCGTGCAAGGAGTCGCGCCATGAGTACCGCCGAAGACAACAAGCCCCGCATCTATAAGGGCCTGGCCGGCGTCGTCGTCGACACCACGGCCATCTCCAAGGTCGTCCCGGAGACCAACTCCCTGACCTACCGCGGCTACGCCGTGCAGGACCTCGCGGCCACGTGCAGCTTCGAGCAGGTTGCCTACCTGCTCTGGCACGGCGAGCTGCCCGACGAACAGCAGCTGGCCCTGTTCACCCAGCGGGAACGAGCGGCGCGTCGGCTCAACCGATCCCAGCTTTCGCTGCTGTCCAAACTGCCCGACACCTGCCACCCGATGGACGTCGTGCGCACCTTCATCAGCTCGATGGGCGCCGAAGACCCCGACGAGGACGACAGCAGCCCGGCGGCCAACCACGCCAAGGCGCTGCGGATGTTCGCGGTGCTGCCCACCGTCGTCGCGGCCGACATGCGCCGCCGGCGCGGCCTGGAACCCATCGCGCCCCACAGCCACATGAGCTACGCGCAGAACTTCCTGCACATGTGCTTCGGCGACGTCCCCGAGCAGGTGATCGTCGACGCGTTCGAACAGTCGATGGTGCTCTACGCCGAGCACAGCTTCAACGCCTCGACCTTCGCCGCCCGCGTGGTCACCTCGACGCAGTCCGACATCTACAGCGCGGTCACGGCCGCCATCGGTGCGCTCAAGGGCTCGCTGCACGGCGGGGCCAACGAAGCGGTCATGCACGACATGATCGAAATCGGGAGCGCCGAAAGGGCTTCGGAGTGGTTGCGGGGCAAGCTGGATCGCAAAGACAAGGTCATGGGCTTCGGTCACCGCGTCTACAAGAACGGCGACTCCCGGGTGCCGACCATGAAGGAGGCGCTCACGCGGGTCGCCGCGGCGCGGGACGGCCAGAAGTGGCTCGACATTTACGAAGTCCTGGAAAAGGGGATGGCCGAGGCCAACGGCATCAAGCCGAACCTGGACTTCCCGACCGGCCCGGCCTATTACCTCATGGGCTTCGACATCGGGGCCTTCACGCCGATTTTCGTGATGAGCCGGATCACCGGGTGGACGGCGCACATCATCGAGCAGACCGCGTCCAACGCGTTGATCCGTCCGCTGAGCGAGTATGTCGGACCGCCGCAACGGGCTCTATCGTAAATACCGTGTTGACGAAAGTCCTGGTCGCCAATCGCGGCGAGATCGCGATCCGCGCATTCCGCGCCGCCTACGAGCTGGAAATGGCCACCGTGGCGGTCTACCCCTACGAAGACCGCAACTCGGTGCACCGGCTCAAGGCCGACGAGTCGTACCAGATCGGCGAGGAGGGCCATCCGGTCCGCGCCTACCTGTCGGTCGACGACATCGTCGCCACGGCGCAGGCCTGCGGGGCGGACGCGATCTACCCCGGCTACGGCTTCCTGTCCGAGAACCCGGACCTGGCGGCGGCGTGCGCGGCGGCGGGCATCACATTCGTCGGCCCGAGTGCCGAGGTGCTCGAGCTCACCGGCAACAAGTCGCGGGCAATCGCGGCGGCGCGGGCGGCGGGCCTGCCGGTGCTGGCCTCCTCGACGCCCTCGACATCGGTGGACGAGCTGGTGACGGCCGCCGAGTCGATGACGTTTCCGCTGTTCGTCAAGGCGGTCGCCGGAGGTGGCGGCCGCGGGATGCGCCGGGTCACCGACCCCACAGCGCTGCCGGAGGCGATCGAGGCGGCCAGCCGTGAGGCCGAATCCGCGTTCGGGGATGCCTCGGTATTTCTCGAGCAGGCGGTGATCAACCCGCGTCACATCGAGGTCCAGATCCTGGCCGACAATCACGGCAACGTGATCCACCTCTACGAACGCGATTGCAGCGTGCAGCGGCGGCACCAGAAGGTGATCGAAATCGCCCCGGCGCCGAACCTGGATCCACAACTGCGGATGAGCATTTGCGCGGACGCGGTGGCGTTCGCGGAAAGCATCGGCTACACGTGTGCGGGCACTGTGGAGTTCTTGCTCGACGAACGCGGCAATCACGTGTTCATCGAGATGAACCCCCGGATCCAGGTGGAACACACGGTGACCGAGGAGATCACCGACGTCGACCTGGTGTCCGCCCAGCTGCGCATCGCGTCCGGGCAGACGCTGGAAGAGATTGGCCTGCGCCAGGATTCGATCGTCCCACACGGCGCGGCGCTGCAATGCCGCATCACCACCGAAGATCCGGCGAACGGCTTCCGCCCGGACACCGGCCGCATCACCGCCTACCGCACCCCGGGCGGCGCGGGAATCCGGCTGGACGGCGGCACGACGCTGGGCGCGGAGATCAGCGCGCATTTCGACTCGATGCTGATCAAGCTCAGTTGCCGCGGTCGCGACTTCCCCACGGCCGTGCGCCGGGCCCGACGGGCGGTCGCGGAATTCCGCATTCGTGGTGTATCGACGAATATTCCGTTCCTGCAAGCGGTTCTGGACGACGCGGATTTCCAGGCCGGACGCATCACCACGTCGTTCATCGAGGAGCGCCCGCAGCTGCTCACGGCGCGCAGCTCGGCCGACCGCGGCACCAAGATCCTCAGCTACCTGGCCGACGTCACCGTCAACAAGCCGCACGGTGAGCGCCCGTCGACGGTGTACCCGCACGACAAGCTGCCCGACATCGACCTGTCGACGGACCCGCCCGCGGGATCCAAGCAGCGTTTGACCGAACTCGGGCCGCAGCGATTTGCGGCCTGGCTCCGCGAGTCACGCGGCGTCGCCGTCACCGACACCACGTTCCGCGACGCGCACCAGTCGCTGCTGGCGACCCGGGTCCGCACCACCGGCCTGCTCAAGGTCGCGCCCTACCTCGCGCGGACCATGCCGCAGTTGTTGTCGGTGGAGTGCTGGGGCGGGGCGACTTACGATGTGGCGCTGCGGTTCTTGAAAGAGGACCCGTGGGAGCGGCTGGCGGCGCTGCGCGAGGCGATGCCCAACATCTGTCTGCAGATGCTGCTGCGCGGGCGCAACACCGTGGGCTACACGCCCTATCCGGAGACGGTGACGACCGCGTTCGTCGAGGAGGCGACGGCCACCGGCATCGACATCTTCCGGATCTTCGATGCGTTGAACAACGTCGACTCGATGCGGCCGGCCATCGACGCGGTGCGCGAAACCGGGACGGCGGTCGCCGAGGTGGCGATGTCCTACACCGGCGATCTCAGCGATCCGGCCGAAACGCTTTACACACTCGACTATTACCTCAAGTTGGCCGAACAGATCGTCGAGGCGGGCGCGCACGTCCTGGCGATCAAGGACATGGCCGGATTGTTGCGCGCGCCGGCCGCCGCGACACTGGTCTCGGCGTTGAAATCCCGATTCGACCTGCCGGTGCACGTGCATACCCACGACACCCCGGGCGGGCAACTGGCGAGCTACGTGGCGGCCTGGCACGCGGGGGCCGACGCCGTCGACGGCGCCGCGGCCCCGCTCGCGGGGACCACCAGCCAGCCCGCGCTGTCGTCGATCGTGGCCGCCGCCGCCAACACCGAGTACGACACCGGGTTGTCGCTGCCGGCGGTGTGCGACCTGGAACCGTACTGGGAAGCCCTCCGAAAGGTCTACGCGCCGTTCGAATCCGGGCTGCCGTCGCCGACCGGCCGCGTCTACCACCACGAGATCCCCGGTGGCCAATTGTCGAACCTGCGCCAGCAGGCCATCGCGCTGGGACTCGGCGACCGGTTCGAGGACATCGAAAACGCCTACGCCGGCGCCGATTCCATCCTCGGGCACCTCGTCAAGGTCACGCCGTCGAGCAAGGTGGTCGGCGACTTGGCGCTGGCACTGGTCGGGGCCGGCGTCAGCGCGCAGGACTTCGCCGAAGACCCGGCGCGCTACGACATACCGGATTCCGTCATCGGCTTCCTGCGCGGCGAACTCGGTGACCCGCCCGGAGGCTGGCCGGAGCCGTTGCGCACCAAGGCATTAGACGGGCGCGGGCCGGCGAAGCCCGAGCAGCCGCTCACCGCCGACGATGAAAAGGCGTTGGCCGTGCCGGGCGCCGAGCGGCAGGCCGCGCTGAATCGGCTGCTGTTCCCGGGGCCGGCCAAGGAGCTCGACGATCACCGCGAGACGTACGGCGACACCTCGGGACTGAGCGCCAACCAGTTCTTCTATGGGTTGCGCCAGGGGGACGAACACCGCGTGGAGCTGGAGCGCGGTGTGGAGCTGCTGATCGGGCTCGAGGCCATCTCCGACCCCGACGAACGCGGCATGCGCACCGTGATGTGCATCCTCAACGGTCAGCTACGTCCGGTCGTGGTGCGCGATCGCAGCATCGCCACCGATGTGCCGGCGGCCGAAAAGGCCGACCGCACCAATCCCGACCACGTCGCCGCCCCCTTTGCCGGCGTCGTCACGGTCACCGCCGAGGTCGGGGAGGAGGTCGAGGCCGGTCAGACGATCGCGACGATCGAGGCGATGAAGATGGAGGCCGCCGTCACCACCCCGAAGGCCGGCAAGGTCGCGCGAATCGCGGTGTCGCGCACCGCACAGGTCGAGGGCGGCGACCTACTCGTGGTGATCGACTAGCAGCTGCCGTTGATCAGCGCGGCGCGCGCCAGCGTCTGCTCCGCCTGCTTCACGTGGGCGGCGTCAACCAGGACGCCGTTCACCCCAACGGCGCCGCGGCCCCTGGCCTCGGCCTCCCGGTAGGCGGCGACATTGGCTTCGGCGCGGGCGATTTCGTCGGCGGTCGGGGCGTATACCGCGTTGGCGACGGGCACCTGGTCGGGGTGGATCGCCCATTTTCCGGTGTAGCCGAGCAGCGATGCGCGCCGCGCGTCGCGCTCGTATCCGGAGAGGTCGCGGTAGTCGGGGTAGGGCGCGTCAATCGCGTCGATGCCCGCGATGCGCGCAGCGACGATCACCTTGTTGCGCGCGTAGGCCCAGAACTCGCCGGGATACTCGCCCAGCGGGACGAAGTTGGTGTCCACCCGGGCGCCCTGGGACAGCGAGAAGTCACCCACCCCGAAGATCAAAGCGTCCAGGCGAGGGCTGGCCGCCGCGATCTCCTCGGCGTTGGCCAGACCTTCGACCTCTTCGATCAGCACCTCAAGCCGAATCCGCTTGCCGAGGTTCAGTTTTGATTCCAGCTGTGTGAGCAGAACGTCCACCCACCACACGTCGCGGGCGGTGCGCGCCTTGGGGATTATGATGGTGTCGAGGTTGCGGCCGGCCCTGGTCACCACCTCGATGACGTCGTCGTGGCACCACGCGGTGTCCAGCCCGTTGATCCGCACCGCCCGCGCGGTGCGGCCCCAATCCAGGTCGTTGAGCGCGCTGATCGCCTTGCCGCGCGATTCCTCCTTGAACGCGGCGGGCGTCGCGTCCTCGAGGTCGAGGAACACCAGGTCGGCGCCGCACCCGGCGGCCTTGTCGAACATGTTGTCGCTGCAGGCGGGCACCGCGAGCTCGGAGCGGCGGAGAAGATTCGTCATCGTTCAATTTCCTTCCGTCACAACACGCCACGGGCGCGCAAGTCGTCGATTTCGTCGCGGCCCATGCCGAGCAGTTCCCCGTACACCTCGGTGTTGTGCTCGCCGAGGCGCGGTCCCAGATGCCCGACCGTGCCCGACGCCGACGAGAAGCGCGGAACGGGGGCCTGCACCGTCATGGGTCCGAGTTGTTGGTCGTCGACGGAGATGAACACCTCACGATGCGCCAGTTGCTCGTCGGCGACCAGGTCACTGATGTCATAAACGGGCGCCGCCGCCACCTCGTGCGCTTCGAAGGCTTCCATCGCCTCCGAAAGTGTCTTGGTGGCAACCCAATCGGCGACCACGGCATCGACCTCGCGGGCCCGTGCCAGCCGTCGCTGCGGGTCGGAGAAGTCGGCGTCGTCGAGTAGATCGTGGCGGCCGATCGCCCGGAACACCCGCAGCGCCAACGCCGGCGAACTGCCGGACATGGCCAGCCACTTGCCGTCCGCGGTGCGATAGGTGTTGCGCGGCGCCGAGATGTCCCACCGGTTGCCGGCCCGCTCGGGCACCAGGCCCAACTGGTCATAGCCCAGCAGCGTCTGTTCCAGCAGCCGGGCCAGCGGGTCGATCAGGTTGACATCGATCAGTTGGCCCGGCCCGCCGTGCACGTCGCGGTGATACAGCGCCATCATCACCGCGTAGGCGGCGTTCAGCGACGCGACGCCGTCGGCCAACATGAACGGCGGCAGGGTGGGCGGCGCGCCGGCCTGACCCGTGATGTGCGCGAACCCGCTCATCGCCTCACCCAGCGTGCCGAAGCCCGGGCGCTCACTCTTCGGCCCGCTCAGCCCGTAACCGGTGATGTGCAGCATCACAATCCGCTCGTTGACCGCGCGCAGGCTCTCATAGTCGAGCCCCCACTTGCGCAACGTCTGCGGGCGGGTGTTGAAGATGGCGACATCGGCGTGCTGCACCAGGCGGCGCACCAGCTCCTGACCCTCCGCGCACCGCAAGTCCAGCGTGATCGATCGCTTGTTGCGCGCAATCGACTTCCACATCAACCCGACTCCGTCGCGCTGGTTGCCCCAGCCGCGGATCGGGTCGCCGTGGCGCGGTTCTTCGACCTTGATCACCTCGGCGCCGAACTCGCCAAGGTAGGTCGCCACCAGCGGAGCGGCGGCCAGCGTCGCGAGGTCGAGCACCCGCAGCCCGTCAAGCATGGGCACCGGCGGCCACCCGGCTGTTCGAGGGACGCTGCAGCCCGAGGTGCCCGCGCAGCGTGGACGATTCGTATTCGGTGCGGAACAGGCCGCGCCGCTGCAGCTCCGGGACCACCATGCGCACGACGTCCTCGAACGCTCCGGGCAGATGCGTTGCGGCCAAGACGAATCCGTCGCAGGCGCCGATTTCGAACCAGTCGGCCATCTGATCGGCGACCTGTTCGCCGGTGCCGACGAAGCGGGGCCCCTGCAGCAGCGTGGCGCGATGGTTGGCGAGGTCGCGCAAGGTGACCGTGTCCCCGCCGATATGGGTGCGCAGGTTCTGCACCAGGCCGCGGATTCCGGAGGCGGAGGCGAGCAGTTCGTCGGTCACCGGGTCGTCGAGGTCGTGTTGCGCGAAGTCGTAATTCATCAGCTCGGACAGCAGCGTCAGCGACGCCATCGGATGTACGAGATCGTTGAGGAACATCGCCTCGCGATCCTTGGCGTGGGCCTCGGATTCGCCCACCACCGCGTAGGCCATGGGGCAGATGCGCACGGCGGCGGGATCGCGGCCCGCTTCGGCGATGCGGTCCTTTTGATCGGCGTAGTGGTTGCGTGCGACCTCGATGCCCGGGTCGCCGGTGAAGATCAATTCGGCCCACCGGGAAGCGAATTCGCGGCCCCGGCCCGACGATCCGGCCTGGATGATGACCGGCCGGCCCTGCGGGGTCCGCGGCACCGTCAACGGTCCACGGGCGGAGAAGAACTGGCCGACGTGTCCCAGCTCGTGCACCTTGCTGGGGTCGGCGAACTGCCCGGACGCCCGGTCGTGCAGGACGGCTTCGTCCTCCCAGGTGTCCCACAGGCCGGTCACGACGTCCATGAATTCGTCGGCGCGGTCGTAGCGTTCGTCGTGACCGAGGTGGGCGTCGACGCCGAAATTCTGCGCCTCGCTGTCGTTGACGGAGGTGACCACGTTCCAGGCCGCGCGGCCACCCGACAGGTGGTCGAGCGAGGCGAACGTGCGCGCCACATGGAACGGCTGGTAGTAGGTGGTCGAGTAGGTGGCGCCCAGCCCAATCTTCGACGTGGCCTGCGCCAGCACCCCGAGAATCACACTGAGGTCCAGCTTGACCGGGCGGGCGCCGTAATGCACGGCCTCGCCCACCGATCCGCCGTAGACCCCCGGCATGGCCAGGCGGTCGTCGAAGAACATCAGGTCGAAGCAACCCTCTTCGAGCTGGCGGCCGATCTTCGCGTAGTAGGACGCGTCCAAGTACCGGTGTTCGGTCGCGGGGTGCCGCCACGAGCCCGCGTAGACCGAGGTGCTGCCGGCCTGCATGAAGGCCACGAGGGCCATTTTGTCGGTGCGCATACTTGAAACGTAACATCTGATATTTCAGATATCAAATGCTAAACCTGTCGTTTGGTATTATGCCCAGGTGGCTTCGACCTCAGGGATCGACATCTCCGGAACGGTCCGAGAGCGCGCCGCCCGCGAACTTCGCGACCGCATTCTGACCGGGGTCCTGCCGGCCGGTTCGCGGGTCGACCTCGACGCCATCACCGAGGAATTCGCGACCAGCCGCACGCCGGTGCGCGAGGCGCTGCTGGAGCTGTCGTTCGAGGGCCTGGTCCAAGTCGCCCCCCGCAGCGGCGTGACGGTGCTCGGCATCAGCCCGGGCGACGTCCTGGACAGCTTCACCATTCTCGGCGTGCTGACCGGGCAGGCCGCGGCCTGGGCCGCCGAGCGGATTGAGCCCGCGGAACTCGACACCCTACGAGAACTCGCGGCCGACGTCGTCGCGCGATCCGGGGACGACACCATCGGAGAAGCCAACTGGCATTTCCATCAGATGATCCATCGCGCCGCGCACTCCCCTCGCCTGCTGAACCAGATCAAACAGGTCGCCCGCGTGGTGCCGAGCAACTTCCTGGCCCTGTTTCCCGAGCACGAAAAGCATTCGCTCGACGAACATCAACAGCTGCTCGACGCGCTGGGCGACAAGGACGCCGAACGGGCCCGTGCGATCGCCGAGCGACACGTCCTAGATGCCGGCCGTTCGCTGGCCGACTGGCTCGAACAACGCCGCGACGCCTAGGCCGCCAGCGCGGGCAGGACCTTGTCGGTGAGCAATTGCACCGACTTCCACGCTTCGTCGACCGGCATGCCACCGACCAGGGGGTGCATGACGAGCGGCCCGTAGTTCTCGGCCTCGCGCACCTCCGCGATCAGCTGATCTGGAGTCAGGAAGCGGTACCGCCCCGATGCCCTGACCTCGTCCAGGGTCTGCACACCCGGAAGGTGCATTAGCGAGCGTTGATCGGTGGACCATCCGCCGTAAGTGACTGCCTCCCACAGGATGTGGTCGCCCAGTTCCGCCCACGCCCGCTCGGGGTCCTCGTGCAGGTAGATCATTCCGCGGTTGATCGGTCCCGGCATGAGAATGAACGGCGCCATGCCCGCCTCGGCGCACAGCTCGCGGTAGTAGGCGGCGATCTCGGGCAGGTGATCGGCCAGGCTGAGCGGCAGCCGGAACCGGGCGGCGCGGCGCGCCGTGGCACGCGCGCCACCGCCGACGTACAGCGGTGGATGCGGCCGGGTCCACGTGCCAATGTCGGACCACACCGCCAGCATCCGCTCGAGCAGGCCGTCCATCAGCGCGCCACGTCGCGTGAAATCGGCTCCCAGCGCGTCGTATTCGACCGTGCGGTATCCCAGGCCCACCGTGGTGTGCAGCCGGCCGCGGCTCATGTTGTCGACGAGCGCGATGTCTTCGGCAAGGCGGACGGGGTTCCACAGCGGGCCCAACGCGCAATCGACGCTGGCGATCAGCGTCGAGGTCCGGGCCAAGAACATCGCCGCGGCCATGATCGGGTTGCAGCTCCACCCGTGCCCGGTCGCGTGATGCTCGTCGACACTGATCGACGTGATGCCGTGCGACTCACCCCACTGCGCCAGTTCGAGCGCGGCGGACAGCTGTTCGCCCTGCACGCGCGGATCCCCCTGCGGCGAGGCGAAGTTGAAGCGCAGCACCGTCAGCAGCATGCTATGAGTTCCTCGCAATCTGGTTGCGCAGCCACGCGCTTTCCCAGAAGTTCGTGCTGCTTGCGAGAAGTTTTTCATGCGCCTGCCGGAGCACATCGCGAGCCCCCGAATGCTCGGCGGGCACGAGCTGGGCGAGGTGGATGGCGTGCAGCGCCCGATCGGCGGCCAGGTGCGCCCGGGCGCGATCCAGGAGCGCATCGGCGCCGGCCAACTCGACCACGTCGGCCGCGACGGCGTCAAATCCGACCGGGTACAGCTCGGTGGTCGACTCGTGGTGGAACCAGCCCGAGTAGTTCTCCCAGACGGCCCGCACGTCCCAGGCGACCTTCCCATAGCCCTGGCCCACTTCGTATTCCGCGGGCAACGTGATCTCGCGCATCAGGGTGCGGACATCCTTTCCGGCATTCATTCCGGCGACCGTCTGATCGTGGATGTACTGGATGGCGTTGCGCAGCCGGGCCAGCTCGGCGTTGATGCGCTCGGCCCCCGCGACGGGCGCGAAGTGACCCGTCACGAGCAGCTCGGGGCGCAGGTCGCGGACCCGTTCCACCGAGGCAATGGCCGTCAACGCGTCCCGGTAGCGGTCGCCCCGCATGGTGACGAGGTTGGGGATGTGCCCGAACAGGGGGCCGAAGGTGTTTCCGCACAGGCAGATTCGTTCGTCGGGGAGCCAGACCACCAGCGAGTCGGTGGTCTCCCCACCGGGCACCGAGATCAGTTCCATCCGTCGGCCGCCGAGCTCCAGCGTCAGCGTGTCCTCGAAGTCGAGGTCCACGGCGGGCACGCTCTGGCCCGCCAGTTGCGCGGTCCCCAGGCGCCGTTGGATGGCTTGGATGCCGTCGGCCAGCGTGTCTTTGAACGCGAACGCGCTGCGGCTGGCGCGGTAGGGGATCAGTCGTTCGTTGTCGTCTCGCCACGTCGTCCAGTTCGCTTGCGCGACAACGGTCGTGTCGGGGTCGCGCACGCTGTCCAGGCCGCCGACATGGTCGACGTGGCCCTGGGTGAAGATGATGTAGCGCACCGGCGAGGAGTCCACGGCGTCGAAGTTGGCGCGATGCACCGGCCCCTCGAAACCCATGCCGGTGTTGACGATCACCCGCCCCTGCGCGGTGGTGAGCAGGTACGAGTTGGACAGCCCGGGCGAGCACCACAATCCCGGGGCGATCTCATCCGCCTTCTCCGCGGACGCCGGGCGCATCGCGTCGGCGCCGGGCCTGCCGCGATAGACGGGTTCGGTCATCGCTGCTGACTCCTTATTCGGGTCGGACGTCGAACTTGTCGAAATAGAAGCCGAACCGGCCGCGGAGTTCGTCGGCGGAGACGCCGAAGTGCCGTTGCAGTTCGTAATGGATGCGGCCGTGCTTGCCTCGTGGATTGCCGTCCAGGTAGCGCTGGAAGCCGTCGCGCACCTGCTGCGGCAATTCGACACCGCCGCAGTGATACAGCCGCTCGAGCACCGGCATCTCGTTGCCGCCCAGCTGGTGAAAGTTGACGTCGATGCTGCGTTCGGTGTCCACCAGGTCGCGGTCGCGCACGCATGCGCTCAGCAGACGATGCACGCGATCGCTCCAATACTCCAGCAGCCACTGCGGATCAATGCTGTTGCGGCGCAGCCGATCCGAGTAGGCCATCATCGTGATCGCCGATTGGATCACCGCCACGGGGTCGCGGTGCGTAAAAGCCACCGTCGCGTCGGGGAACGTCGCCATCAACGGGCCGAGCTGCTCGCAGTGCTGCGGACTCTTGAGGACCCAGGTTCGCGGACCTCGCAGAAAGGTGAGCGCCTGCAACACCTTGCGCATGTAGGCGTAGTGGCGGGTTTGGTCGAGGCTCAGGTAGTAGTCGCGCCAATCCGGCACCCGCGCATGCCATTCCAGGACATAGGAGGACAGATCGAGGTCGAGGAGTTCCACCTCCTCCTCGATCGCCTCGGGGAAGCGGTCATGCATGGCGGCCACCACGGGCGCGCTGGCCATCAGCGCTTCGTGTTCTGCTTTGGCTCGCGCGTAACGGGGGTCCACGCCGAACACGTCGGGCCCCTGCCCACGAGCGGGGATGGGATCCTGGCTCTCCCAGTACGGCAGCGCGCGCCTGCGCGGGTCGGCGGCAATGAGATTCACCAGGTGCGTGGTGCCCGACCGCGGCATCCCGACCACGATGAAAGGCCTCTCGATCGGGATGGATTCGATCTCGGGGTACCGCGTGATCAGCTCGGTGAGCGACAACCGGTTACGCAGCAGGCGGACGATCCGCTGCCGCAGCGAATCGCGGGTGAGCTGGCGCAGACCCTCGTCGGCTTCGATCGCGGCGACGTGCGCGCGCAGCCGATCGGCGAAGCCGTCGGTGTCGTCGAGGTCGGCGGCAGCGGCTTTTAGCCCGGTTTGTTCGATGGCCTCCGCGAGCATCCGGTCGATGTCGAAGTCGACGCGCTTGGCCTCGGTGAACTGCAGGATCTGACGCTGGACGTCGGTCAGCCGGGGCGCGGTCAGGTCGTCGAAGTCGATGTCGTCCACCGCAGAACCCACCGCAACCCCTCTTCGACGCGTCAGGTGAGAAAGATGACACCGAGGCTAGACGCGGCGGGATTCCGTGGTTCACCCACCTTCCCGACCAGCGGTCACCCAGCTACAGGTTGGCCAGATCGTCGGGAACGTCGATCTTGTGCGCCAGCAGCGCCTCCAGGGGCACCACCTCGAGGGTGTTCTCGTGCGTGGATGCCAGCACCACCGGCGCCGCGCACCCGTCGTGGTGAGCCCGCAGCCAGTTCAGCGCGGTCACACACCATCGGTCGCCGGGCAGCAGGCCGGGGAACCGATACTCGGGAACCGGGGTCAACAGATCATTGCCGATGGAACGCTGGTGCTCCAGGAACTCGGCGGTCATCACCGCGCAAATCGTGTGCCGTCCAAGGTCCTGAGGCCCGGTTGAGCAACAGCCGTCGCGGTAGAAACCGGTCAGTGGGTCTGTGCCGCACGGTTCCAGCGGACCGCCCAGCACATTTCGATCAGGCACCCGTCCAGTATTGCTCTCGCGGGGGTGAAGTTTGAAGTGATTTGCCGACTGCGCCCAAGGATTTTCGGCGCCGGTGCGTCGGAGGCCGATGTGGACGGCCGGAGATCGGGCGTGTTAACTCGAATCGATGTCGACGCCGCCCAACCCACCCGGAAATCCCGCTGATGAGCCACCGTGGGGATGGCAGCCACCCGGTTACGGATCACAACCGACTCCGCACAACCCGCCTCATCCACCGCCTCCGCCACCGCCGGGATATCCGTCCCCGCAGGCTTACCCCGGTTACCCGGGCTATCCGGGATATGGCGGATACGTCGACCCGCAGGCGCCGTTCGGCCGCGATCCGGTTACCGGACTGCCCCTGTCGGACAAGGCCGCCACCACCGCCGGCTTACTTCAGCTCTTTCTCGGCTTGTTCGGCGTCGGCCGCTTTTACCTCGACTCGACTCAGATCGCGGTGGCCCAGCTGTGCCTGGGGCTGTTCGGAATTGTCTTCAGCCTGTTCTGTTTTCTGGGATTTCCGGTCCTGCTCGGCGGCATCATTTGGGCGATCGTCGACGCGATTTTGATCTTCACCGGCAGCGTCAAAGACAACCACGGCCGCAAGCTGCGCTAGACCCTCAATCAGGGTCACGCCGGTTTTGGTTGTCCGACAACGGGTTTGACACAGAGCCGGGCACATTTTAAACCGCCCGGCGTTTATGACGGCCCGGGCACGCCGGAGTCGATGGTTACGGATTGGTCACGATGACCGGTGGGTTCCGACTTTCGGCGGGGCCGCAGACGGCGGCCCGGGAGCAATTGTTATCTGAAGCTCTCGCGACGCGCTGAGCAAATCCCCGGGAAATCGCCCCGGAAACTTATCGTCACATCGTGGAACGACGAACGGCCCTGAAACTCCCTCTGCTGCTGGCGGCTAGCGCCGCAGTTACCCGGGTACCCCGGGCCTCCGCGGAGGAAGCGGGCCGGTGGTCTCCCGATCGCGCCAGCCGGTGGTATCAAGCTCAGGGCTGGCTCGTCGGAGCAAACTATATTCCCGCCAGCGCCATCAACCAGTTCGAGATGTTTCAGGCCGACACCTTCGACCCACGACGTATCGACACCGAGCTCGGCTGGGCTCAGTTCTATGGGCACAACACCGCGCGAGTGTTCCTCCACGATCAGCTGTGGGCCGCCGATCAGCGCGGGTTCCAAACGCGGCTAGGGCAATTCGTCGACATCGCGGCCCGTCATCGCATCAAGCCTCTCTTCGTCTTCTTCGACTCCTGCTGGGACCCGCAACCCCGAGCGGGCCGGCAACGCGCGCCGCGCCCCGGTGTGCACAACTCGGGCTGGGTGCAGAGCCCGGGCGCCGAGCGCCTTGGAGACCCCCGCTACGTCCCGGTCATGCGCGACTACGTCACCGCGGTGATGACCCAATTCCGTAATGACAACCGGGTTTTGGGGTGGGACCTCTGGAACGAACCCGACAACCCGGCGCGGCAGTACCGCAACACCGAAAGAAGCGACAAGGACCAACTGGTCGCCGACCTGCTCCCCCAGGTGTTTCGGTGGGCACGCGCCGTGGATCCGAGTCAGCCGCTCACGAGCGGCGTGTGGCGCGGAGACTGGGGACAACCCCAGGGCCGCAGCGCAATCAGCGACATCCAGCTCGCCAACTCCGACGTGGTCACCTTCCATTCCTACGCTGAGCCGGCCGGGTTCGAGTCGCGCATCAACGAGCTGACGCCGATGGGCCGGCCGATCCTGTGCACGGAATACATGGCCCGGCCCCGGGGCAGCACTGTGCAGAGCATCCTGCCCGTCGCCAAGCGCCACAACGTCGGCGCGATCAACTGGGGCCTGGTCGCCGGAAAGACCCAGACCTACTTCCCCTGGGAAACCTGGGATCACCCGGCCACCACGATTCCGAAGGTGTGGTTCCACGACCTGATCCGCCCTGAGGGACGTCCGTTCCAAGACATCGAGGTTCTGACCGTTCGGAAGCTGGCCGGCAGCCAGGCCTGACAGGTAGTGGCGGCCCCACCGGCCTGCCTTGGCATTGACCATTTGACGGTCGCCGTCGCGCTGCCAGTAGTAGCGTTTATGCCAGCTCAGAAGGGGGCGGCGATGATCGTCGGTGTTGGCCATCTGCCCACGACGCCATGACGCTGGCGAACCTGGTCGAAGCGGAACTGATCGCGTCGGCCGGCGGCGATCCGTGGGCGATCAACCAGAGCTTGCAGGCCGGTAACCCGTTTCAGATCTCGCAGTTGGCGGAGGCCTTTCATGGTGCGGGTCGACACACCGCCGAAGCCGAGCACGCATTCGAGCAAGCGCGAAAACGATTCGCCGCCGCCTGGAACCATCAGGATGGTGGCCACCCCATCAACGACTCTGAAGAAGTGCAGCGGGTGACGAAAGCCCTCGGGGCGCAGTCCGAACAGTTGCCGAAGATCGGTGCTGAATTGGAAAAGATCGCCGCCGCGTTAGCCGACGCGCAGAAACAAGGAGCTCGAGAGATCGCCCTTCTGGACAGTGAGCTCCGAGGCCTCGACAGCCTCATGACCGCGATCAAGAAGGAATTGGCGTCCGATCTGCCCGAGTCGGAACGCCAGAAGCTGTTGAGACTGTACGACGACGCGCACGCCGATGCCGTGGACGACGTCCGCGATGCCGTCAAACAAATGACGTCAATTCGCAACGGGTACTCCGACACTCTCCGTAGAGCCATGGGTGCCCTGCATACCGACGGTTACGACCCACCGAAAGCTGTAGACGACACTATGGAGCAGCCGTTACGGGGAATGGTGAGGAATCTGGGCCCGATCGCCGGCACCGGCAGTAATCCCGGCATCCCAGGGATCGGGGCAGCGGACTTAGGAGAAGTGGTCGAGATCCCTGGGCAGCCCGGGAAGTACCTTGCGATCTTCGGGGACGCATTCTCAGGCAATAAGGTTGGCGAGGGCTTGCACTATCGATCCGTAGCCGTTCCAGTGACCTTCGACGCCGACGGACGTCCGCATTTCGGGGCACCGTTGACCGGAGCAAAAGACAGCGGTCACGAGCTGTTCCCCATCCCGAGCGAAGCACCGCCAGAAGTCACAGACACGTTGCCCGCCGGGACGATCACGCTGGGCGACAAAACCTACATGATGGTCACGGGCACCAAGGACGGCTTGACGCCAGTGTCGTCGTGGCTGGTCGAAGTAAATGGCGATCCCGGTAAGGGGTGGACAAGCGTGCCGGGGTCATACCGGACCGTGGCAGAAGCACCCACTCAAATCAGCGGGTACAAAGGCCAAGACGGCAAGGTCTACATCGCTGCCGATTCGTTCGACCGCAGCCAAGGAGTCACCATGTACCGAGCAGATCCCAATGACGTCACCAACCGCGCTCAATAGCAACCATGGAATGGCACCGGCTGGGGAAAGGCCGGCGATATCGCCGCCGTACCGGTGACCGACCCAGGGGTACGCTTTGGTGAACTTAGTTTCCGTGAGGTCGGTGGACAGCCTGTCTTATCGGGATTCGAGGCAACTGCCGGCCCCGGAGCTGTGCAACTCTACGTGGGCAACAGCGCCGACAATCCGACCGAAATATTCAGCAACGTTCCAACTACGTTGGCGCACAATGATAATAACCACACTCCTGTGTCCGTCTTGCAACCGTACGGCGGATACATTTTGCCGAACTCAACGCTGAATAATATGAACGTTCTGGTGAGCCAATGGGACACTAAATTGAACACCCCGTACAACGTCCAACAGGTTCAGGTCAGTCCCGCGGGGCCATAACCGTTGGATACAGGAGGCAGAATCCACATGTCACCTTGGGTCAAGCCGCGAACGGTCTTCCAAACCTTCGCCGCCTTTGCGGTGGCCGTCGGTGAACTCAGCGCTTGCACCGCTCACGCCGATGCTCCATCATTTCCCGACCTCAGCGGCTATACACCGGTTAGCGCCGCCGACTACACGGTCACCTACCCGAATTCGGGTCGACCGAGCCCTTTGCAGGTGGTCGCATTCGTTACTCCCGACGGTGTGACTTGTGCATTCGGAAACCCGCCATCCGCCGGCTGCACTGGCAACAATTTGCCCGGAATGCCACCAGCTGCGCCGTCGGCGAGTGGAGCGCCGCGATTGAACTCGATTAGCACTGGATCGGGGTCGCGACCGACCGGTACGCCTCTCGACACGAATGGCCAGCCGCTGAAAACCCTTCCGCCGTTCCATTCCATCACGGTTGATGGGGTGATCTGCGGGGTCGATAACTCAGGCACGACCGCATGCAAAGACCCCCAGGGCCGTGGCTTCGTCCTGTCGCCACATGGTTCTGGTTGGCTGCCTCACGTGTGACTGTCAATCAGGCGGTAGGCGACCGCTTCAGCGTCCGACCATGATTCGGAGGAGGTTTCGAATGCCTACCGTCGCACGCCTGACTACTCGATCGTTTGCCTTAATCTTCGCCTTGGTGTCCGTGTCCTGTACGTCGCCGTCGCAACACGCCGTCGCACAGCCGCCCGGCTTCCCTAAGCTCGACGAGTTCACCCCCGGTATCAATCGATAACTACATCGAAATTCCGCCGAAAGGATTGCGGTACGCCTACTTTTCGACCCCTTACAACATCCAATGTTGGTTTGAGGCCGGCGAGCCCGTACCGGTTTGGCAATCGCAAGACATCAATTGCCTAGGGGACATGCCGGACGCGAATCCCTGCATGGTCGGCAAAGCAACGGGCGTACGATCAGCACCCACATATGCGATCAGCATGACAGGTAACAAATGTGGTGTGCCGTATACCCACGGGACATTGTTAAACATCGGACAGAAGGTGAACTTCCGCGACGCGACGTGCGTAGTGGGTCCTGACCGCCTCGTCGCCTGCCTGGACACCAGCAGCGGCGAGCACGGATTTGTGCTCAAACCCTCTGGCAGCGTGGCTTTTTAGGGCACAACTAAACCGGTTTGCCCACGGCGGCGATCCGAAACCGCTTGACCCAAAAGGGTTTACGAAGCCGCGAAGTCACCGACGACGGTCATTTTGTTTCCGTCCCGTGCGGTGGCGAAGCCGCCTGCGTTGAATGCGCAGTTCAGGATGATCGCCCGGTGCGGGGGACTTTGCATCCACATGTCCAGGGCCTCACGGGGATTCGCGGCGGATCCGCTGCCCCAGAAGACGATTTCACCCGTGGAGCGGCTCCGATAGCCCGCCTGCGCGATCCGCGCCTGTGGCGACGAGCCGTCCGAGCCGATGTGTCCGCTGACCCCGTTGCGCAGCATGTCGTCGGCATGCCGCTGGGCGGCTTCTGTCAAACGCGGGTCGTCGCTGATCGGCCCGCATCCCTGGCGAAGCTGGTTGACGCCGTTGTAGACCGCGGTCCCCGAATCGTCGGCGTGCGCAACGAAGCCGTCTGCACCGGAAACGGTGATGAAGGCAGTGCAGATCGAGAAGATTGCGAAGAACGCAACTTTCCTCGTCATGTTTGCCTCGTACCGCATACTGGCTTTATCTGTTTTAGATTACGAAATGTTACCCAGTCGCGACCATCGCCGGTCGCGAATAACAGATCCGTTCGGCGGCCGCCGACGGCGAGGCTAAGCCAAAGGCCCTGCTAGTGGCCGGTGTTGTGGGCCAGATCGATGGCGTACTGATTCACGAAGTGGCCCGCCGGTGGATCACCCTTGCCGCACGTCCCGTCGGATTCGCCGGGACGTTTGATCCACAGGTAGGCGTCGGCGTGCGCACCCGCGGTGGAGGCGGTCGGCGGGGTGCCCAACGCGCGGCCGCTGGGATTGCACCAGTTGAGCTCGGAATCGGGTGCCGGTCCGGCACCGTTGCGTGACGTATCGATCACGTAGTGCGAACCATTGGTGAGTCCGGAAATCGCTTCGCCGTAACCGATTTCGTCCTCGGTGGTGAAGAAGTTCGCGGTGTTGATGCTGAAGCCCCGCGCGTGGCCGACGTCGGCTTGGTTCAGTCTGGCGGCCATGTCCTCGGCACTGTGCCAGCGCAGGTGACCCGCGTCGACGTATACGGCGGCGTTCGGATCCTTTGTCAGGGTGTCGACGGCGTAGTGAATCAGGTCGAACCGTTCCTGGCGCTGATCACCCGACAGGCAGTCGGCCATGGCGAGCGCATCGGGTTCGACCACGATCGCCACCCGCGAGGCGCCCACACCGCCAGCGATGCCATCGATCCAGCTTCGGTAGTCGGCGCCCGACCCCATGCCGCCCGCGGCGAAGCTGCCACAGTCGCGATGGGGGATTCCGTAAATCGCCAGGACCGGGATGGCGCCGGCGGCGGCCGCGTCGCCGACGTACTTGCCGACCGTTGCCGCGGAGCCGCCCGGGACGATCCAGTACGCCTGCGGCGTATTGGCAATCGCGGTCAGCTCGGCGCTCGGCGGATCGGCGCTCTGCGCGGCGCGCATGGCCGCCGACGTGGGGTTGACGTAGAACGGCGCGCCGTCCAGCGGGTTGCCGTCGGAGACCAAACGCACCGCCGGGCCGGGACGGACCTGCACCGGATCGGCAAAAAGTCCGATGCCGGCCACGACTGCCAAGGAGGCCGTAATCGTCAGGAGAGGGGTGATCCACCGCGCGACTGCACCAGCAGCTGAGAACGTCACCTCAGGAAAATTAGCGGGTCGAACCATCGAGCGCCAACGAGGGTGGCGACCGATCGGCGCGCACACGATCGGTGCATCGTGAGAGCACGATCTACCTGCGACGGGGCGCCGGTAGTTTTGGCGGTGGCGGAGGGATTTGAACCCTCGGACGGTTTTAGCCGTCACACGCTTTCGAGGCGTGCTCCTTAGGCCGCTCGGACACGCCACCGCCGAGCAGCTTACCGAACGGGACGCCGCTCACCCCAATCGCTGGCGGGCGAAGAAGGCCTCCAGCGGCGCCGCGCACTCCGGTGCCAGCACACCGCCGCGCACTTCCGGCCGGTGATTGAGCCGCCGGTCGCGGACCACGTCCCACAGCGATCCGACCGCTCCCGTCTTGGGTTCCCAGGCGCCGAACACCAGCCGGCCGATGCGCGACAGCACCAGCGCACCCGCGCACATGGTGCACGGTTCGACGGTGACGGCCAGCGTGGCGCCCTCGAGCCGCCACCCGTCGCCGAGCACCTCGGCGGCCGCCCGCAGCGCGAGGATCTCGGCGTGGGCCGTCGGGTCGCCCAGGGCCTCGCGGGCATTCACGGCGCGGGCCAGCTCGGTTCCGTCGGCGCTGACCACGACCGCGCCGATGGGCACATCGCGGGGACCCGCCGTCGCGGCAACCGACAGTGCGGAGCGGATCAGCTCTTCGTCAGTCACCGACCGAGGCGGTCGATCACCGCCGACAGCTGATCGGCGAAGCCCATCTCGCGGGCGATGCGACCCAACTGCTCGTCGGCGTACAGGTCGGTCTCGTCGAGGATGACCCCCAGGACCGCCTCGGGCAGCCCGATGTCGGACAGCAGCCCCAGGTCGCCCTCTTCGAAGGGATCGGAATCCTCGAGGTCGTCGGGATCGATATCGGCGTCGAGCTTGTCGAGCACTTCCGCGGCGATGTCGTAGTCCAGCGCCGCGGTGGCATCCGAGAGCAACAGCCGCGTCCCCGACGGTGCGGGCCGCACGATCACGAAGAATTCGTCGTCCACGTCGAGCAGGCCGAAGACCGCCCCGGCGCTGCGCAACTCACGCAGCTCCGTCTCGGCCGCCGACAGGCTCGTCAGCGACTTGCGGGCCATCGGAGCACAGCGCCACTGTCCCTCTTCGCGCACGACCGCGACGCCGAAGCCGTCCGGCACATCTGCGGACAGGCCCTGGGCAGAGGCCCGTTGTTGTGCTCCCATGGCCGCTTACGGTAGTCCCTGACCAGGCCCCTGACCAGATGGAGCCTGGTAGCCGCGACATCTGACAGCAACCTTTCCGGGCGGATGTGCCAACCTTGGAATGTGGCAAGCCCTACTTCTAAGACACCGGTGTGTGTGCTCGGGCTGGGGCTGATCGGTGGCTCGATCATGCGCGCCGCCACGGCAGCGGGCCGTGAAGTCTTCGGCTACAACCGCTCCGTGGAGGGCGCGCAGGCCGCGACCGCCGACGGCTTCGACGCCACCACGGACCTGAGCGCGACGCTGACCCGCGCCGCCGGCTCCGACGCGCTGATCGTGCTGGCCGTGCCGATGCCGGCCATGGCGGGCATGCTCGCCCACATCAAGGACACGGCCCCGTCGTGCCCGTTGACCGACGTCACCAGCGTCAAAAAGGCGGTGCTCGACGAGGTCGCCGCGGCAGGTCTACAGGAACGCTTCGTCGGGGGCCACCCGATGGCGGGCACCGCGCATTCGGGTTGGGCCGCCGGCTACGCCGGGTTGTTCACCGAGGCACCGTGGGTGGTGAGCGTCGACGATCACGTCGACCCGACGGTCTGGTCGATGGTGATGACGTTGGCGCTGGACTGCGGCGCGGTGGTGGTGCCGGCCCGCTCCGACGAACACGACGCCGCCGCGGCCGCCATCTCGCACCTGCCCCACCTGCTCGCCGAGGCGCTGGCGGTCGTCGCCGGCGACGTCCCGTTGGCGTTCGCGTTGGCCGCCGGGTCATTCCGCGACGGGACCCGGGTGGCGGCCAGCGCCCCGGATCTGGTGCGGGCGATGTGCGAGGGCAACGCCGACCAACTGGTGCCCACGGCCGACCGCGCCATCGAACTGCTGAGTCGCGCCCGCGAATCCCTGGCCCGCCACCACTCGGTCGGCGAGCTCATCGAAGCGGGCCACGCCGCTCGAACGCGTTACGACAACTTCCCGCGCAGCGACGTCTTCCACGTCGTCGTCGGCGCGGAGAACTGGCGTCAGGAATTGGCCGCCGCGGGCCGCGCGGGCGGGGTGATCAGATCCGCTCTGCCAAGCCTGGATAGTCGACGATGAATCCTTCTTCGTCGACGCTCACCATGGTGTCGGCAATCGGGGTGCGCACCTTGATCTCGCCGCGACTGTCCGTGCTGCTGTAGCTCACCGTGTCCGCGATGATGGACATCTCCGGCATGTTCACGTACACCACGGGCAGCGTGACCGACGCCGCCTGCTCGTGTAGGCCGAGCCGCCGGATCGGCAGCGCGTTGAAGAACGGGCTGAACTCCACGTCGACGTCCAGGGCGCCGTTGTAGGCCGCGCGGTGCTCGCCCTGATGGTCGGTGACCAACCACATGTTCTCTTCGTCGCGGGCAAAGGAGAAGACGCGCTCACGCTCGGCCAGGGTGACGGTCATCCCGAGCCGCTTGGTGGCGCCGGTTTCGTCGGTCTGCAGGTCGTAGTAGGCGCCGAACGCCGGGTTGGCCTCGGTGGCGGCCGCAACGATGCGGCCGTTCGCCTTGATTCTCTTGCCGGACACCTGGAGTCGTACCGATTCCATCCGGGAGACGTCCTGTGCGCGCCAGGTGAGCATCGCCTGCCATACGCGGCGAGACGGTTCGGAGGGGGCTGCGTTCACTCATCTACCGTAAGACGTCCCCGCGAACCGCTGCGGAAGTGTTCGGTAAGAGCGTCGCAGCCGGCCGGTGCCCGGCACCGAAGCCCACACCAGTAACGCCAGCAGTCCGTCGAGCACCAGCGCCAATGCGGCCACCATCAGCGCCCCGACCAGGGCAAGGTGAAACTCGCGTTCCTTGATCCCGTCGATCAGGTAGCGCCCCAGCCCGCCGAGGCTGGCGTACGCGGCCACCGTCGCGGTGGCGACCACCTGCAGCGTCGCGTTGCGCAATCCGCCCAGCAGCAACGGCAGCGCATTGGGCACCTCGACGCGCAGCAGCACCTGGGCCTCCGTCATGCCCATCGCCCGGGCGGCGTCGACGACCGTGGGGTCGACGTTGGCGATCCCCGCATACGTGCCGGCCAACAACGCGGGCACACCCAACAGCATCAGGGCCACCAGCGACGGTCCCAGGCCCAGGCCGAACAGCAGCGTCCCGAACAGCAGGACGCCCAGCGTCGGCAGGGAGCGCAGCCCGTTGACGGCGCCCACCACCAACAGGGTGCCGCGGCCGGTGTGCCCGATGACAAGCCCGACGGGAACGGCGATCAGCGCCGAGGCGCCCACCGCGATGGCGGTGTATTCGAGATGCTCGAGGATGCGGGCCGCGAGCCCGACCGGTCCGGTCCAGTTGTCGACGGTCAACACGTAGGAGATCGCCCGGTCGACGAAGTTCATCGCGCGCCACCCACGACGGGCGCGGCGACCGAGCGGCGGCCGGTGGCACGTACGGCACGGACCCACGGCGTGGCCAGCCGGCCGGCAAACACGATGAGCACATCGATGACGACGGCCAGCGCGAACAACGCGATGATGCCGGCCAGGATCTGATCGCTCTTGCCGGTTTGATAACCCTGGGTGAACCAGCTGCCCAGCCCGCCGATGCCGATGACCGAGCCGACCGAGACCATCGCGATGTTGGTCACCACGACGACCCGCATCCCGGCGATGAGCACCGGAACCGCAAGTGGCAGATCGACTTTCACGATCCGCGTGATCGGTGGGTAGCCGACCGCGGTGGCGGCGGCGCGTGTCTGGGCGGGGACCGCGTCCAGCGCCTCGAGCACCGCCCGCACCAGCAGCGCGGCGGTGTAGGCCGTCAATGCGACGATCACGTTCGCCTCATCGAGGATGCGCGTGCCGATGATCGTCGGCAACACCACGAACAGCGCCAGCGACGGGATGGTGAACACGACGCTGGCGACCGCCGTCGTCAGCCCGCGGGCAATGCGCGTGCGCTGCACTGCCAGTCCCAACGGCAGCGCGATCGCCAACCCGATCGCCACCGGTACCAACGACAGCCGCAGGTGCACGATCGTCAGCCACCAGGCGTCGTCGAGATGGGTGAGCAGATAATGCATTATCGGCTCCCCCGTTGGGATTCCACCGCGGCGAGCACGTCGGCGGCCAGGACCCCGCCGATCACCTTGCCGCCGTCGTCGACGGCGATGCCGACACCCGACGGCGACGACAGCGCGGCGTCGAGCGCCTGGCTGAGATTGCCCCGTGGCCGAAACAGCGATCCCGCCCCGCTCATGCACTCCGACAACGGAGTGCCGTCGCGGTGCCGACGCGCGCCGTCCGCATCGATCCAGCCCAGCGGCGCCCCGCCGTCGTCGACCACCACCGCCCAGCCGTCGGAAAGCCCTGCGCCGGACAGCGTTTCCGTCGTGATCCGCGAAACATCGTGCAGCGGCAGCCCGGCCGCGTCGAGGCGTTGCAACCAACGGTAGCCTCGCCCCAGACCGATGAACCTCGACACGAAGTCGTTGGCCGGTCGCGACAGCAGCCGAGCCGGCTCGTCGTACTGCTGTAACGCTCCATCCTTGAACACCGCCACCCGTTCGCCGAGCCGCAGCGCCTCGTCGATGTCGTGCGTGACGAACACGATCGTCTTGTGCAATTCGGCTTGCAGCCGCAGTATTTCGTTCTGCAGCTCGTGACGGACCACCGGGTCCACGGCGGAGAACGGCTCGTCCATCAGCAAGATCGGGGGATCGGCGGCCAGGGCACGCGCCACGCCGACCCGTTGCTGTTCACCGCCGGAGAGCTGCGCGGGGTAGCGGCGGGCGAGCTTGACGTCCAGCCCGACGCGCTCGAGCACCTCGTAGGCGGCTTTGCGGGCGGCGCGGCGGGACTGCCCCCGCAGCACCGGAACCGTTGCCACATTGTCGATCACCCGCTGGTGGGGCATCAGCCCCGCGTGCTGGATGACGTAGCCGATTCCGAGTCGCAGTTTCACCGGGTCTCGGGTGGCGACGTCGACGCCGTCGATCGCGATGGTGCCCGACGTCGGTTCGATCATCCGGTTGATCATGCGCAGGGCCGTGGTCTTGCCGCTGCCGGAGGACCCGACGAACACGGTCAGCTTCCCACTGGACACGGCCAGGTTGAGGCGGTCCACCGCAGTGGTTCCGTCGTCGAAGACCTTGCTGACCCCTTCGAAGGTGATCACGTCATCCTCCGATCGGGTGGTTGAAGCCGTTGTCCCGTATCCAGTTTCGGGCCGCCTCGTCGGGATCGATACCCGAGTTTCCCGACACCGCGGCGTTGAGCCCGGCAACGCCGGAGGTGGTCAGCTTCGCCGACACCGCGTCCAGCACGTCCCTGAGCAAGTCGGACTTCTTTTGCGAATTGACCAGCGGCACAATGTTTCCCGCCAGGAAATTGGCCTCCGGGTCTTCGAGCGCCACGAGGCGGTCCTGCGGTATCGCCGGTGACGTGGTGAATACGTTGGCGGCGTTCACCCTTCCGTCGACCAGGGCGCGCACGGTGACCGCGCCGCCGCCATCGTCGATGGCGACGAAGTTACCCGGCCTGATGTCGAGCCCGTACTTTTGCCGCAGCCCCGGCAGCCCGGCCGGCCTGGTCGCGAACGCCGACGGCGCCCCGAATCTCACCTCGGCCGAATGTGCGGCCAAGTCGGCGATAGTCTTCAGGTTCCACGCGTTCGCCGTCTGAGTGGTCACGCTGACGGTGTCCGTGTCCGTCGCGGGTGCGGGCGTCAAAATCGACAGGTCGCCCGGGAGGCGCCGGTAGAGCTCCAGCTTGACGGCATCGAGCGTGGTCGCCTCCGAGTGCGGCGCGAAATAGAGCAGCAAGTTACCGATGTATTCGGGCACCAGATCAATGGAATGGTCCTTGAGCGCGGGGATATACGTCTCCCGGCTGCCGATCCCCATGCGCCTTCCGATGTCAAACCCGTTGGCCTGCAAGGCTTGTGCATAGATCTCGGCGATGATCTGCGATTCCGGAAAGTCCCCGGAGCCGACGACGATGGACGTGGGGCTCTGGACCTGCGCACCCAGTGGGTCGGAATTGCTGCATCCGGCGACAACGCACATCGTCGTCACCAGCACCGCCGCGCGCACGATCACCCCGTGCAGGCGCGGCACTAGCGTCATACCGCCGACCCTAACGCCCGAACCGGGCAGACGCTGGCCTGCGAGGATCGGTTGTCCGATTCGGTTTCATTCTGGGCCGAAGCGGGCAAAGATGACACTATGAGCAGCCACACCCCTGCGTCGCCCGGACAGCCGTCCCCCAAGCCCACCCACGGGGACAAGACCGGCGCATCCACCAAGGAACCCGCTATCGGGTTCACTCGCGCCGGTGCGCTGTGGTCGTCGCTGTTCGCCGGCTTCGTGATCCTGATTCTGTTGCTGATCTTCATCACCCAGAACACGTTGCCCACGGACTTTCGGTTCTTGGGCTGGCACTGGACCCTGCCCCTGGGTGTGGCGATCTTGCTGGCCGCTGTCGTCGGCGGGCTGATCACGGTGGCGGTCGGAACCGCACGGATCTTGCAGCTGCGCCGCGCGGCGAAAAAGCACCACGCGCCCAACGCGCGCTAGCCGGGCAGCTTGGCCAGTTCGGCCAGACCGCGGGAGATCAGCGGCGCCACCACCTCGGGGGTGTGCTCGGCGGCGTCGCCCATGCCACGAGCCTGATCCGACATCCGGCGGCGGAAGTCGATGCCCGCGGCGATGATCGCGAGTTTGAAATACGCCAGCGCCATGTAGAACTCCCAGTGCGTCAGCGGTAATCCGGCCACCAGCGAATAGCGGTCGGCCAGCTCGTCGGCCGTCGGCAGCAGCGGTGACGTCCACGCGGCCTGCGCGTTAACGATCAGGTCCAGCGCAGGATCGCGGTACACGCACATCAGCGCCGCGTCCGACAGCGGATCGCCCAGGGTCGAAAGTTCCCAGTCCACCACGGCCCGAACCTTTGTCGGGTCCTCGGCGTCCAGGATGGTGTTGTCGATCCGGTAGTCGCCGTGCACGATCGACGTGCGACTCTGCTGCGGAATCGCCTCGCCCAGACCGGAATGCAGCCGCTCCACATCCGCGTCGCGACGGTCCTCGGGCAACCGCACGAGCGCCCACTGCGAGCCCCACCGCCGCACCTGACGCTCCAGATACCCGCTGGGCTTACCGAAGTCGGCCAGCCCGACGGCGTCGGGATCGACATTGTGGAGGTCGACGAGCACCCGAATCAGCGAGTCGACGCAGCCGCCGATGACGGTGTGGCTGAACGATTCGAGTTGGGCGCGGCGGCGCACCACCTGGCCGGCGACGAATTCGACGATCTGGAAAGGGGCGCCGAGCACCGAATCGTCTTCGCACAGGCCGATCGTGCGCGCCACGGGAACCGGTGTGTCCTGCAGCGCGGCAACCACCCGGTACTCGCGGGCCATGTCGTGCGCCGAGGGCGTCAATCCGTGCAGTGGCGGCCGCCGCACCAGCCAACTGGTGGCGTCGTCGTACACGCGGAACGTCAGGTTGGAGCGACCACCGGAAATGAACTCCGCACGCAACTCGCCGTCGCGCCCGATCCCGAGTGAACGCAGGTAGGAGTCCAGCGAGGCCAGGTCCAGCCCCTCGAGTTGGTCAGCTGAAGTCACCGAACTTGTCTACCATCGCCGGCCGCGACCCGGTTCACCACCTGCGATTTGCCCGCGTCCCGATCAGGCCGTCCCACGGCCCTCGTCGTCGTCGAGCAGCCGCTGGTTTCGCGGCAACAGATCCCAGACGTGCTCGGTGGTGTTGACCGAGGCCACCGTCGCCTGCCCGGACCGGGAGAACAACAGCCGCGTGACCGACGCGTAGTCGACGGGAAAGGACAGCAGTCGCGCCGTCCCGAGGATCTCGTGCAGCAGCACGTTGATCACCCCGCCGTGGCTGAACACGGCGACGGTGTCCTCGGGGTCGGCGCTCGCGACGAGGCCGTCGACAGCGGCGCGCACCCGCGCACGAAACGCGTCCTCGTCGACCGCGCTGGGCAAATGCCCCTGGGCCAAGCGCGCCCACTCCTCGGGCATCTCCGCGCGGATCTGCTCGACGGGGATGTACACCGGAAGGTCGCGGTCGTACTCGGCGAAGCGGTCGTCGATCTCGACGGGCAGCCCCCGGTCCGCCGCGACCGGTTCGGCGGTCTGGATGGCGCGGCGCTGCGGGCTGCTCACCACCCGCGCGATGGGAAACCTGGCGAGCGCCTTGGGTAGTCGCTCGATCTGGGCCAACCCTTCCTCCGACAGGTCCGGATCGGAACCTTGGCCGTGTTCGGTGCGCAGCGGCAGCGCGTGCCGGACCAGAAGCACTTGCATATTTCTTCCTGTCTTTAAGTGGGGCCGGTCCGAAGTCTCTCATCGCTTCGTGCGCGTCGTTCAGGGCGTGCACAATCGCACTGGCGGCTCTGGTAGCCGTGCGTAGCCCGATGCCGAGGAGGATTCTCGATGACGCAGCCGGAGAGGGATTGGGACGCCGCCTACCGGCAAGCGGCGCCGCCGCCGTGGAGCATCGGCCGACCTCAGCCGGAGCTGGCGCGCCTCATCGATCAGGGCAAGGTGCGCAGCGAGGTGCTCGACTCCGGCTGCGGCCATGCCGCGCTCGCGCTGGCACTCGCGGCGCGCGGCTACACCGTCGTCGGCCTCGACGCGAGCGCGACCGCGGTCCAGGCGGCGGCCGCCGCGGCCGCCGAGCGAGGTCTGAGCACCGCGAGCTTCGCGCAGGCCGACGTCACCACGTTTCGCGGCTATGACGGCCGCTTCTCCACCATCCTGGATAGCGGACTGTTCCACGCGCTGCCGCCGGAACGGCGCCAGGATTACGTGCAGTCCATCTTTCGGGCCGCGGCGCCCGGGGCCGCGTTGTACATCCTGGCCTTCGCCGCCGGGGCGCTGGACCAGGCTCACCCGGACCGGCCGGGCCCGCCGGGCTTCACCGAAACCGAGTTGCACGACGCCATTTCGACGCTGTGGCAGGTCGATGACGTTCGCGTGGCCAAGGTCTACGGCAACGACGAGTCTTCGGACAACTCGCTGGCGCATCTCGAACACGACGACGAAGGCCACTTCATGGCGCCCGGGTTCCTGCTGAGCGCCCACAAGCCGGGCTGAGCCTTCAAACCCTTGCCACTACCGGGGAGAATGCTATTCTCCGTATGGAGATTGGGGTGTGCAGGATGGCTGAGCACGTGACTGAACCGGGGCTGGATGCGGACGTCCTCGCCCGTTGGCTGGACGTGCACGACGCGCCGGGGGGCGGTGAACGGCCGCAGCTGACGCAGTTGAAGGGCGGCTCGCAGAACACCCTTTACCTGATGGAGCGCGGCGGGCAGCGGATGGTGCTGCGGATGCCCGGCGCCCGGGCCGACGCCGCACGCATCGACGGCCTGCTGCGCGAGATCCGGCTGGTGCGGGCCTTGTCCGGTACCGACGTGCCGCACGCGGCGCTGATCGCCGCCGACGACACCGGCACCGTGCTCGGCATGCCGTTCTACGTCATGCAAGCGATCGACGGGTGGAGCCCGATGGACGGCGGCTGGCCCGCGCCGTTCGACACCGATCTCGCCGCCCGGCGCGGCCTGGCGTTCCAACTGGTCGAGGGCGCCGCCAGGCTGGGCCGGGTCGACTGGCGCGCCCAAGGACTCGAGGGCTTCGGCCGCCCCGACGGCTTCCACGAGCGGCAGGTCGATCGCTGGCTGGCGTTTCTCGACGCCTACCAGGTGCGCGAGCTGCCGGGCCTCGACGAGGCCTCGGACTGGTTGCGCCGCAACCGCCCGGCGCATTACCGGGCGGGCATCATGCACGGCGACTATCAGTTCGCCAACGTGATGTTCGCCCACGGGGAGCCGGCGCGCTTGGCCGCGATCGTGGACTGGGAGATGACGACCGTCGGCGACCCGCTGCTCGATCTGGCGTGGTGCCTGCTGGGTTATGACGGTGAAAAGCCGCGCGAGGACGGGTTTTATCTCGACATGCGCGGCATGCCCTCGCGCAGTGAACTGTTGGAGCACTACGAAACCGTGAGCGGGTTGTCGACCGAGAACATCGACTACTACCTGGTGCTGGCCAACTGGAAGCTCGGCATCGTGCTAGAGAAGACGTACGCAGCCGGCGTGCGCACCGGACCCCAACAAGGAGGGGTCGACCCGAAGATCACCGAGGCCTTCGGGCCGATGATCCTTGCGCTCATCGCCACGGCGGCCGACCTCGCACGATCGCTGACGACGACCTAGGGACTACTGAAATGGGTTATGCCGAACAGCTTTTCGATCTGACCGACCGGGTCGTCCTGATCACCGGCGGCAGCCGCGGGCTGGGACGTGAGATGGCGTTCGGAGCGGCCCGCTGCGGCGCGGACGTGGTGATCGCCAGCCGCAACATGGACAACTGCGTCTCGACCGCCGAGGCGATTGAGGCCGAGACCGGCCGTTCCGCCATGGCGTATCAGGTGCACGTGGGCCGCTGGGATCAACTCGACGGCCTCGTCGACGCGACGTACGAGCGGTTCGGCAAGGTCGACACGCTGATCAACAACGCGGGCATGTCGCCGCTCTACGACAAGCTCACCGACGTGACCGAGAAGCTGTTCGACGCCGTGGTCAACCTGAATCTCAAGGGCCCCTTCCGCTTGTCGGCGTTGGTGGGTGAGCGCATGGTGGCGGCGGGGCGGGGGTCGATCATCAACGTGAGCACGGCCGGATCGCTGCGCCCGACGCCGGACATCATCCCCTACGCCGCGTCCAAGGCCGGGCTCAATGCCATGACCGAAGCGTTGGCGAAGGGTTTCGGTCCGGCGGTGCGCGTCAACACGCTGATGGCCGGGCCGTTTCTCACCGACGTGAGCAAGGCGTGGAATCTCGACCAGGCGCCCGAGAAGCCCTTCCGGCATCTCGCCTTGGAGCGCGCCGGCGACCCGCGTGAAATCGTCGGTGCCGCGCTGTTTCTCGCCTCCGACGCCTCGAGCTTTACCACCGGATCGATATTGCGCGCCGACGGCGGCATTCCTTAACACGTGGCGATCACAAGCGCGGCGAGGCCGGGCGCAGTGGGTCGCCACCAATGACCGAGTAGGAGCATTCGATGTCTTGGGACTTTTCTACCGAGCCGGAGTTCGAGGAGAAGCTGGAGTGGATCCGCGGCTTCGTCCGTGACGAAGTGGAACCGCTGGAGGTGCTATTCGGAGGCTGCGAATTCCTCCCGCTGAACGACGAGCGGCGAAAAATCGTCGACCCGCTCAAACAGCAGGTGCGCGACAAGGGTTTGTGGGCGCCGCATCTGGGCCCCGAGCTCGGCGGGCAGGGCTTCGGCGCGGTCAAGCTGACGCTGATCAACGAGATCCTGGGCCGCAGCCCGTGGGCGCCGATCGTGTTCGGAACGCAAGCGCCCGACACCGGCAACGCCGAGATCATCGCTCGCTTCGGCACCCAGGAGCAAAAGGACCGCTACCTGGCGGGGCTGCTCTCCGGGGAGATCTTTTCCTGCTTCTCGATGACCGAACCTCAAGGCGGCGCCGACCCGCGGGTGTTCACCACCCGCGCGGTCCGCGATGGAGACGACTGGGTGATCACCGGCCGAAAGTACTTCTCCTCCAACGCCTCTGTCGCCTCCTTCTTCATCGTCGTCGCGATCACCGATCCCGACGTACCGGTCCATACCGGCGCCTCGACGTTCCTGATCCCGGCCGGGACCGACGGGCTGGTCCTGGAAGCCAACCACCACCTGGTCGGCGCGGATCCGCACGAGCCCGGGCATTCCCTGGTGCACTACAACGACGTGCGTGTGCCCGCCGACGCCCTGCTGGGCGAACCAGGCCAGGGCTTTTTGATACTGCAGACCCGGCTGGCCGGGGGGAGACTGCATCACGCGATGCGGTCCATCGGGATGGCGCAGCGTGCCGTCGAGATCATGTCGCGGCGCGCGAAAAGCCGCTTCACCCAAGGCAGTCTGCTGGCTGACAAGCAACTGGTGCAGGAGTTCGTCGCCGATTCCTACACCGAGCTGATCCCGTTCCGGCTGACCGTGTTGCACGCCGCCTGGCTGATCGACCAGGGCGACGAGCGCGCCGCCCGCGCGGAGATCGCCGCCTGCAAGATTCTGGCCTCCCAGGTACTCAAATCGATTGCCCTGCGGGCCATCCAGGTGCACGGCGCGCTCGGGCTCACCGACCAGCTGCCGCTGGTCAACGTGTTGCTGGGCGGCATCGCGCTGGGCCTGGCGGACGGGCCGACCGAGGCGCACAAGGTCAACCTGGCGCGGATGCTGCTCAAGGGGTATGAGGCCGAAGAAGGTGACTGGCCCAGCGAGATGCTCGACGTGCGGCGTGCGGCCGCCCGCGCCAAATACGGTGACCTCGTTGACCTCTAACCGGGTGACCGCGGCGGTAGAGCGGGCGCTGGATGACCGTCAGCGGGAAGCCACCGAGGAGGTGGAGCGCATCCTGGCCGCGGCGGTGCGCGTGATGGAACGCGTGGCGCCCGAGCCGCCCCGGGTGAGCGACATCGTCGCCGAGGCGGGTTCGTCGAACAAGGCGTTCTACCGCTACTTCGCCGGCAAAGACGATCTCATCCTGGCCGTCATGGAACGCGGGGTGGCCATCGTCGTGTCCTACCTCGAACACCAGATGGCCAAGGAGTCCAGGCCGCACGACAAGGTTGCGCGATGGATCGAGGGAACGCTCGCACAGGTGGCCGACCCGCATCTGATCAGCATGACCCGCGCGGCGGCCGGGCAGATGTCGGCCGGCACGAGTTGGCGCGCGGCCGACCAGGAGATGATGCGCCCGCTTCGCGAGCTGCTCGTCGAACCCGTTGCGGCGCTGGGTAGTAGCGACGTCGAACGCGACGTCGAGGCGGTGTTCAGCTGCACGGCGGCGACCCTGCGCCGCTATGTGGGCTCGGGCGACGAGCCGGGGCCCGACGACATCGCACACGTGGTGCGGTTCTGTTTACGTGGACTGGGGGCCAATTGATGCGCGCGGTGATCTGTCGTTCCTACGGCACACCTGAGGACCTGGTGATCGACGAGGTCGCCGACCCCGTTCCGGGGCCCGGCCAGCTGCTGGTGCGGGTGCGCGCGGCCGCGGTCAACTTCCCCGACGTGCTGTTCATCGCCGGCAAGTACCAGGTGAAGATCCCACCGCCGTTCATCCCCGGCAATGAGATCGCCGGCGAAGTCATCGCCGCCGGAGAGGGTGCGCCGTTCCGTCCGGGACAGCGCGTATCCGGAACCACCTTCGGAGCCTTCGCCGAGCAGGCGCTGCTCGACGCGAGCCAGGCTGAGCCCGTGCCCGACGACGCCGACTTCGCGTCCGCCGCGGCCTTCGGTGTCACCTACCGCACCGCCTATCACGCCCTGCGCTCGACCGCCGCTGTCACGCAGGAAGATTGGGTCGTCGTGCTCGGTGCCGCGGGCGGCGTGGGCGTGGCCGCCGTCGATCTGGCGGTGGCGATGAAGGCACGGGTGCTGGCCGCGGCGTCGAGTCCGGAAAAGCTGGAGCTGTGCCGGCAACGCGGCGCCGAGGCGACCGTCGACTACGACCGGGAGGACCTGAAGTCGCGGATCCGCGAACTCACCGGCGACAGCGCCCGAGTCGTCCTGGACCCGGTCGGCGGACCGTATTCGGAACCGGCGCTGCGCGGCCTCGCGCGTGGCGGCACCTTTGTCACACTGGGGTATGCGGCGGGCACGATCCCGGCCATTCCGCTCAATCTCATTCTGCTCAAAGACATCTGCGTGCGGGGCATGGAGATCCGCACCTTCCTGAGCGATTACCCCGACGATGCCGTCCGCGACATGGCGGAGTTATCGCGGATGTTCGCCGCCGGTACGGTCCGGCCGTACATCGGCGCGCGATTCCCCCTGTCCGAGACCGCCGCCGCGTTGCGGCATGTCGCCGACCGAAAGGTGCTGGGCAAGGTCGTGATCGACGTCGGGTGATGCGCTGTCACGGTGTGACGATGTTGAAATCCGGGACCGGCCCGTCGAGCACATCCAGCAAGGCCTGCAGCGCACCCCGGTCACCGGATAGCTCCAGGCCGGGCGAGGTGAAGTCGCCCGCCGCCACGGCCAGCAGCCGAATCTTGTTGACCAGCTTGACCGTGACGGACGCCGTCGCGGGGTCGGGCGCCGCCTTGCGGTGCACGAGCACGCCGTTGCGCAGGGTGAGCCGATGGGTGACTGCCGAGTCGCCCAAGGTGACGTCGATGGCGATGTCGAGATCCCAGCCGCGCGGGCCGTTGACCCGGATCGCCAGGCCGTCGAAGATCTGCTCGGGTGTCAGCTGGGACATCATGGGCGCTGAAGCGGTGGTAGTTGCGGTGCCGAAGTTGCCGTCGCGCAACTCCGTTGCCCCGCTCAGGAAGAAGTTGCGCCAGGTCGCGTTTTCGGCGCCGTAGGCGAGCTGCTCGAGCGCGTCGGCGTACAGGGCGCGCGCGCCGGCATGCTCGCTGTCGGTGAAGATCGCGTGGTCCAATAGCGTTGCGGCCCAACGATAGTCACCCGAGTCGAACGCCTGACGCGCAAGGTCGACGACCCGGTCGACGCCGCCCATCGCCTCGACATAGCGGGGCGCGAGCGCCTCGGGAGGGTGCGGCCACAGCCTGGCCGGATTGCCGTCGAACCACCCCATGTAGCGCTGATAGATCGCCTTGACGTTGTGGCTCACGGAGCCGTAGTAGCCGTGCGTGTGCCAGGCCTGCTCGAGTGCCGGTGGCATCTGGAACATTTCGGCGATCTCGATGCCGGTGTAACCCTGGTTCAGCAACCGCAGCGTCTGGTCGTGCAAATAGGCATACAAGTCGCGCTGCGTCGACAGGAACTCGACGATGCTGTCTTTGCCCCATGTCGGCCAATGGTGGGAGGCGAATACGACGTCGGCGCGGTCGGCGAACGTGTCGATCGCTTCGGTGAGGTATCCGGACCAGGCGTGTGGGTCGCGCACCAGCGCGCCCCGCAGGGTCAGCAGGTTGTGCAGATTGTGGGTGGCGTTCTCGGCCATGCACAGGGCCCGGAAACGCGGGAAATAGAAATGCATTTCGGCGGGCGCCTCGGTGCCGGGCGCCAGCTGGAACTCGATCTCCACCCCGTCGATCGTGTGCTTTTCACCGGTGGTGCGGATGTCGATGGTGGGGACGATGACAGCGACCTCGCCGGTGGAGGGCGCCTGGCCGAGCCCGCAGCCGACCTGATCCATGGGCCCGCGCGGCAGCAGGGTGCCGTACATGTAGGACGCCCGTCGCGTCATGGCCGGTCCGGCGTAGACGTTTTCGGAGACCGCGTGCTCGATGAAGCCTTCCGGCGCCAGCACTGCTACCGTGCCGGCGTCGACGTCGGCCTGCGAGGTGACGCCCAGTACGCCGCCGAAGTGATCGGCGTGGCTGTGGGTGTAGATCACCGCGACGACGGGCCGGTCGCCGCCTCGATGTTCGCGATACAGCGCCAGCGCCGCCGCGGCCACCTCGGTGGAGGTCAACGGATCGATGACGATGATGCCGCTGTCGGTCTCCACGAACGTCACGTTGGAGATGTCGAGACCGCGGACTTGGTAAGTACCCGGAACCACTTCGTAGAGGCCCTGTTTGGCGGTCAGCGTCGACTGCCGCCACAGGCTGGGATGGACCGACGTCGGGGCGGGGCCGTCCAGGAACGCGTAGGCATCGTTGTCCCAGACGACTCGACCGTCGGCCGCCCGAATCACGCACGGCGACAAGGCCGCAATGAATCCGCGGTCCGCATCGCGGAAATCGGCGACGTCCTGGAGTGGCAGGACCTGTTCGCGGTGGGCGGACTCGATGACAGGACTGGGAGGCTTGTGATCCACCACCTACACCTTGCCATTGATGCAACGGTCCGCGAAAGGCGTTTCACCGACCAAATAATGTATACCGCAACAATTTCTCCGGGTTCTGGATTCTCGGCCCAGTTAACCCGCATACTGCCCAGACGGCCCTCGATGCCGAGGTCCGCAACTATCGGGCAAAGGAGAACAGGTGAAGCGTCAATTGACGGTCGCGGTGGCTGGAGCGGCAATTCTTGCCGCGGCTATTTCCGGCTGTTCGGGTGGTAACAAGTCGGGAACGAGCGCGAGCAGTTCCGCAAGTAGCTCGGGTACCAGCGCGTCGGCAAGCACCGGCGGTGCCGCCGGTACGAAGGTCACCATCGACGGCAAGGACCAGAACGTCACCGGTTCGGTCGTGTGCACAAATGCGGGCGGCACCATCAACATCGCGATCGGTGGCGCAGCGACCGGCATCGCCGCCGTGCTCAGCGACGGCAACCCCCCACAGGTGAAATCCGTTGGGCTGGGCAATGTCAACGGCGTGACGCTCGGCTACACCTCGGGCACCGGGCAGGGCAATGCCACCGCCAGCAAGGACGGCAACAGCTACAAGATCAGCGGCACCGCCACCGGGGTGGACATGGCCAATCCCATGCAGCCGGTGAACAAGCCGTTCGAAATCAATGTGACCTGTAACAGCTAGGCCGATGCGGGCGGTTGCCATCCGTTGGGTGGCAACCGCACCGTGAACTCGGTGCGGCCCGGTGAGCTGTCGACCGCGATCGTCCCGTTGTGCGCCCTCACCACGGCCGAGACGATCGCCAGGCCAAGCCCGGTACTGCCGCCCTTGCGCGAGCGCGAGGAGTCGCCGCGGGCGAACCGTTCGAAGACCTCCGATTGCAGCGCCACCGGAATGCCGGGTCCGTTGTCGATGACCTGCAGCACGGTGTGCGACGGTTCGGTGCTCAAGCGCGTCGTCACCACGGTGCCGGCGCCGGTGTGGACGCGGGCGTTGGCAAGCAGATTCGTCAGCACCTGGTGGAGCCGCGCCGCGTCACCGGTGACGAGCACCGGTTCTTCGGGCAGGTCGAGTTCCCACTGATGATCCGGTCCCGCGACGTGAGCGTCGTTGACCGCATCCACCGCCAACCGCGACAGATCGACCGATTCGCGTTCCAGCGGCCGGCCGGAATCCAGGCGGGCCAGCAGCAGCAGGTCCTCCACCAGGCGCGTCATCCGCTCGGTCTCGGATGCCACCCGGCTCATCGCTTGCGCCACCGCCTCGCGGTCGTCACCCATCCGTTGCGTCAGTTCGGTGTAGCCCCGGATCGCGGCAAGGGGCGTGCGCAGTTCATGACTGGCGTCGGCGACGAACTGACGAACGCGAGTCTCGCTGGCCTGCCGCGCCGAAAGCGCTTCCGCGATGTGGTCGAGCATCCGGTTGAGCGAGGCACCGAGTTGTCCCACTTCGGTGGAGGGGTTTGCGTCCGATTCGCGTACGCGCACAGGCAGTTCGACCTCGCCGCGCGACAGCGGCAGGTCGGCGACCTGGCCCGCGGTTTGGGCGACGCGGCGCAGCGGTGCCAGCGCCCGCCTGATGATCACCACCCCGGCGATCGTCGCGGCCGCCAGCGCGACCGCGGTGACGATCCCGAAGATGACGAGCATCCGGATCAGGGTGGCGTCGATGTTGGACATCGACAGGCCGGTGACGATGATGTCGCTGCCGTTGCGGCTCGGGGCCGCGACGACGCGGTAGAGGCCAAGGCCGTCCAGGTTCAGCGTGACCGGCGCGCGGCTGCCGGCGATCTGTTCCAGTTGGGTCTGGGCGGCCGGGGTCAGGTCATCCCGGGTGCCGCTGCTGGTCAGGTAGCCGGCGTCGACGGTCTTGCCGTGGCTGACCACCGCCGCGACCATGCCCGCCGGCTGACCCGGGGCATCCAGGAAGCGGGGGCCGGGGCCCGGCCTCGGATAGTAGGAATGCTGGTGGTGGTGCCATCCCGGATGGTTCGGTTCGGGGTACATCAGCGCCGATCGGAACGAGGTCCCGGCGAGTTGGCCGTCGAGCTGCTTCACCAGGTGGTGGTTCAGCGCCAGTTCGGTCACCGCGGTGATGCCGACGCACACGATCGCCAAGACGACGATCTGCCCGACCAGCAGCCGCAGCCGGAGGGACCAGACCCTCCGCGGGTCAGCGGGCCGGCTTGAGGACATAACCCGCGCCGCGCAGCGTGTGGATCATCGGATCGCGACCGTTGTCGATCTTCTTGCGCAGGTAGGAAATGTAGAGCTCGACGATGTTGGACCGGCCGCCGAAGTCGTAACTCCATACCCTGTCCAGGATTTGGGCCTTGCTCAGCACCCGCTTGGAGTTGCGCATCATGAAGCGCAGCAGCTCAAATTCGGTCGAGGTCAACGAGATTGGCTCACCGGCGCGGGTGACCTCGTGGCTGTCCTCGTCGAGCACCAAGTCCCCGACCACCAGCTGCGCGCCGCTGTCCACGGTCGTCACCCCGGTGCGCCGCAACAGCGCCCGCAGGCGCAGCACGACCTCTTCGATGCTGAACGGCTTGGTGACGTAGTCGTCGCCGCCGGCCGTCAGCCCCGCGATGCGATCTTCCACCGCGTCCTTGGCCGTCAACAGCAGCACCGGCAGCTGCGGGATCTCCCCGCGCAGCTTGTGCAGGACGTCGAGGCCGCTCATGTCGGGCAGCATCACGTCGAGCACAACCACGTCGGGACGCTGGTTGCGGGCGGCCGCGATGGCCGATTCCCCGTCCCCGGCGGTGGAGATGTTCCAGCCCTCGTACCGCAGCGCCATCGACACCATTTCGGCCAGGACGGGTTCGTCGTCTACGACCAGCACGTTGATGGGGTTGCCGTCTGCACGACACATGACAACCCGCTCTACAGAGGCTCGGGGTTGGGTCACAACACCCAGTATCCGCTACCGACTGAGCCGAGCCTATGACTAACCTATGCGCGCGCTGTGAAACGAAACGCGCGACTGCCCGGGCAGTCGCGCGATCGCGGTGTTCGGCCGAAGCGGTTAATACCAGTAGCGCCGACCGGCGACCGGGCGGCCGATCGAGCCCAAAATCCAGAGGATCGCGCCGATGACCAGCAGCACGATTCCCAGCGTGGTCAGCACGGGTACGTGGAAGAAATACCCGAGAACAAGCAGGACAATTCCTAAGATAACCATTTCGACTTCCTTCGGGTGAGGGTTAGAGGCTGACCGATTGCATTGAACTTGGTTGCGGCAGATGACAATCCGTGACTTTCGGATTGACGCCAAAGTAATTCAAGGGTCCGGCGATCACCGTCACCGCAACCGTGCCCGCGGAGGCGCATGTCGTCTGGTCGTTTTTGAAGTAATCCCGTTGCCACGCCGCGAAGGCTCCGATCAGCAACCACACCAAAGCAACCGTTCCGATGATCCCGCTGCCACGCATCGTGACCTCCATTGTGGTCGAGAAGAAGTTTCTCGTGGACGTGAAGTTACCCATTCGACTTACGTCTAAACATGCAATGGGTTATGCGGCAGCGCTTGTCGGCACATCCCGGCACGTCAGAGGTAGTCGGCGCGGGAACCGGCCCCTCGCGCCGCCGGGGCCCGGGGAGCCCTGCCTTCCGGATTAGCTCAGCTAATTCGAGGATTCAGCCCGACCCGCGGCATTTCCACCCGAAATGGCGTGCGACGAGCCGCTAATCAGCAGCGGCACTTTCGATCTCAGCGTCCGATCAGCCCGCTCGCCGCTGCGCGGACACGTAGAGGGTGGGCGGCATCGAATCCTCCGCGCCCTGCGGGATCCGGCGGCCGTACCGGTCCATCAACTCCGCGAACGTCGCGGTCGCGACGTCCCAGCCGCGGCCCCGCAGCCAGCCGTCGACGGGCGTGCGCTCCTCCGGATACCAGAGGTCGTCGAAGTCCGTGATCTCGGCGTTGACCAGTTCGGCGGCGGCGGCCCGCATGCGGCGCATGTCCTCGCGCTGGCGCTGCACACGGTCGGGGTCGGTGAAACCCGAATCGGGCACGTTGGAGGCCAGCCAGCTGCCTTCGGCGCTCAACGAATCTATCCGCTCGAACAGCAAGTCCTGGGCCTGTGCCGGCAGGTAGCGAACGAGCCCTTCGGCCGACCAGACCGCCGGGCGGGAAGCGTCAAACCCCGCGTCTTGCAATGCTTTCGGCCAGTCCTGCCGCAGGTCGATCGGGACGTTGACCAGCCGCGCGGTCGGCTGCGCCCCGTGCTCGCGCAGCGTGTCGGATTTGAATTCCAGCACCTTGGGCTGGTCGAGCTCGTAGACGACCGTCCCGTCGGGCCACGGGAGCCGCCAGCTGCGCGCGTCCAGTCCGGCCGCCAGGATCACCACCTGGCGAACGCCGGCGTCGGCCGCGCCCAGGAAGAACTCGTCGAAGAACGCCGTCCGGGTGGCCATGAAGTCGACCATCAGCTGCAGCCGAGCCCGCAGATCGGGCTCGATGTCGGCCGCTTTGGCCAACAGCGCCGGATCGGCATAGATGCTCCACATCCCCTCGCCCGCGGCGTCGACGAACACCCGCGCGAATGGGTCGTTGATCAGCGGGTTCTCGCTCTCGGTCTCCGCGGCGCGGGCAGCGGCGACACCGAGCGCGGTGGCGCCGACGCTTTGGGTGATCTCCCAGGAATCGTTGTCGGTCCGCGGCATCGCCAGTTCCCTTCCCCAGAAAGTAAGTTATGCACACTATTCTTCCAGTCGCCGCCACCGGATGCCGCGCGTCGCCCCTGCCCTAGTCTTTTTCCCAGACGGTCCACAGGTTGCAAGGGAGTGCCATGACGCCCACCCCGTCGCGTACGCCGCAGGAAGTGTTCGCCCACCACGGCACGGCGCTGGCCGCGGGCGACCTTGACGAAATCCTCGCCGACTACGCGGAGGACTCCGTGCTGATCAGCCCCGCCGGCGTCGCGCGCGGCAAGGACGCCATCCGCCAGGTGTTCGCGCACCTGCTCGCCGATCTGCCGGATGCCAACTGGGACTTGAAAACCCAGCTCTTCGACGGCGATGTGCTGTTCCTGGAATGGGCCGCCGATTCGGCCGCCAGCCGGGTCGACGACGGTGTCGACACCTTCGTGTTCCGTGACGGCATGATCGCTGCGCAGACGGTCCGATACACGCCACACCCGAAGGGCTGAGCAGTGGACCACGTGAATCTTCAAGCCGTAGCGGAATGGATGTCCGGGCAGGGGCTCGGCGAGGGCCCGCTGGAAGACGTCTCCAACGTCACCGGCGGAACGCAGAACGTCATGCTGCGATTCAACAGGGCCGGCCGGCCCTACGTGCTGCGGCGCGGGCCACGCCACCTGCGGCCGCGTAGCAACAGCGTGATCCTGCGGGAGACGAAAGTCCTTGCGGCACTGGCCGGTTCCGATGTTCCCCATCCGCACCTGATAGCCGTCTGCGAGGACCCCGCCGTGCTGGGCGACGCGGTCTTCTACCTGATGGATCCGGTCGACGGATTCAACGCCGGCGAGGGCCTGCCGCCATTGCATGCCGGCGATGCCAAGGTGCGACACGGCATGGGGCTGTCGATGGCCGACGCGTTGGCCAAGCTCGGCGCCGTCGACCATGTCGCCGTCGGGCTCGCCGACTTCGGCAAGCCGGAGGGCTTTTTGGAGCGCCAGGTGCCGCGCTGGCTTTCCGAGCTCGAGTCCTACAACGACTACGAGGGATATCCCGGCCCGCAGATCCCCGGCATCGAGGAGGTGTCGGCCTGGCTGGACCGTCACCGGCCGGCGCATTGGACGCCGGGCATCATGCACGGCGACTACCACGCGGCCAACGTGATGTTCTCGCGCACGGGCCCGGAGGTGGTCGCGATCGTCGACTGGGAGATGTGCACGATCGGCGATCCGCTGCTGGACCTGGGCTGGCTGCTGGCCACCTGGCGCCAGCCCGACGGTTCGGCCGTGTTCAGCCACGCCCTGGGCGGGCAGGACGGGCTGGCCAGCACCGACGAGCTTTTCCAGCGCTACGCCGCCAACACCACCCGCGACCTGTCACACATCACCTGGTACACGGTGCTGGCCTGCTTCAAGCTCGGGATCGTGATCGAGGGGACGCTGGCCCGGGCCTGCGCGGGAAAGGCGGAAAAGGAGGTCGGCGACCAATTGCACGCCGCCACCGTGCACCTGTTCGAGCGGGCGCTGCGCCTCATCGACAGCCCGGCCTGACCCGCTAGCATTCGTCTCGTGCCGCCCCATCCCGAGGAACCGGATTACTACTCCGAACCCACCGCGGCCGCGCGGTACGGCGGCGGCTATTACGACGCCGTGCCCGCACCGCCCGAACCCCCGCCGCCCGGGCCCCCGACGCCCTGGTACCGGCGCCCGGCCGTGCTGGTCGCGGCAGGCGCCATCGGCGCGCTACTGCTGGGCGCGATCGTCTTCGCGGCGGTCAAGCTCGCCAGCCCTTCGCCGGCGCCCAGCCCGGCAACGACCACGACGCCGACACCGTCCACCACCGCGCCGGTGACCACGACGACAACGGAGCCGCCGCGGCACCACGGCGGAGGCGGTGGTGGCGGGCCGACCGAGACCGTCACCGAGACCGTCCCGCCGCCGAGCACCGATACCCCCACGACGACGGTCTCACCCAGCACGGTCACCGTGACGCCGAGCACCGAGACCAGCACCGTCACCCAAACGGTGACCGAGCCGCCCCGTCGCGGGCCATTCGGTGGGCCGTTCGGGGGACGCTAGCGGCCGGTCCTGCCAGGGTGGGTGTCCCCAGGTTCCGTCAAACCCGAGGGCACAACAGAATTCGGCCGCTTACAACAAAGTGCAAGTGGTGACACCTGCTGCGCTTGTACTGCAACCGCAAGCCGACGTCAGCAAGGCGCTGGACGCGATTACCAGGGCGGCGAGGATTTTGGTGACACGGGACATAGCGCAACCCCGATGTTCGCACGGAACTGAACTGATGCCCGAGGCCGCTGATATTACGCGCAGACCCTGCTGCCTGTAACACGTTTGCGCACGAAATGACTGAGCGCGCCCGAAGGGATTCGAACCCCTAACCTTCTGATCCGTAGTCAGATGCTCTATCCGTTGAGCTACGGGCGCTTGTTCTTCAGTTGTCGTTCCGTGTTCCGTTCAAGGACCCAGCGGAGGCGAGAGGATTTGAACCTCCGGTCCCCTTTGAGGGGGACAACTCATTAGCAGTGAGCCCCATTCGGCCGCTCTGGCACGCCTCCCTTTGGACTTTCTGAGGGTACCGACCCCTTTCCGGTCTCGCGGAACCGGCCATACTGTACACAGTTGAGACATAAACTGTCGAAGTGACCGCCCGTCTGCGCTCCGAACTGGCCGGACTGCCAGTGTATGTGCCCGGCAAGAACGTCCCGGGTTCGATCAAGCTGGCCAGCAACGAGACGGTTTACGGCCCGCTGCCCAGTGTGCATGCGGCGATCGAGCGGGCCATCGCCGTCGTCAACCGCTACCCGGACAACGCCAGCGTGGACCTCAAGGCGGCGCTGGCCATGCACCTGGGTTCCGACGTCGCCCCCGAGCACATCGCGGTCGGCAGCGGTTCGGTCACGTTGTGCCAGCAGCTCGTTCAGATCACCGCCGCGGCCGGCGACGAGGTGATGATCGGCTGGCGCAGCTTCGAGTGCTACCTGCCCATCATCCAGGTGTCCGGCGCGACGACCGTCCGGGTGCCGTTGACCGACCACACCCATGACCTCGACGCGATGCTCGCGGCGATCACCGACCGCACGCGGCTGATTTTCGTCTGCAACCCCAACAACCCGACGTCCACGGTCGTCGACCCGGACGACCTGGCGCGTTTCGTGGACGCGGTGCCGTCGCACATCCTGATCGCCATCGACGAGGCCTACGTCGAGTACGTCCGCGACGGCATGCTGCCCAACAGCCTGGAGCTGGCCCTCACCCACAGCAATGTCGTTGTGCTGCGGACCTTTTCGAAGGCGTACGGCTTGGCGGGCCTGCGGGTCGGTTACGCCATCGCCCAACCCGACCTGATCACCGCGCTGGACAAGGTCGTCATGCCGTTCGCGGTGACCAACGTCGGGCAGGCGGCCGCCATCGCGTCGCTGGAGGCCTCCGACGAGTTGATGGCCCGCACCGACGCGCTGGTCGCCGAGCGCACCCGTGTGAGCGACACCCTGCGCGACGCCGGGTTCGACCTGCCGCCGTCGCAGTCGAACTTCGTCTGGCTACCGCTCGGGTCGCGCACCATGGATTTCACCGAGCAGGCCGCCAACGCGCGCCTGGTGGTGCGGCCGTTCGCGTCCGAGGGCATCCGTGTCACCATTGGTGCGCCGGAGGAAAACGACGCCCTGCTGCGTTTTGCCTGCGACTGGATTGCCCGCACCGAACCGTAAGGAGTCGTCCGTGGACCTCGCCCGCAAGAAGTTCACCGAGTTCAAAGAGCGCAGCGGCGACATCGCGGATTCCGAGCTCGACGAATTCTGGGCAGAGCTATCGCCCGCGGCGATCGAGGAAATGCTCGGCGAGTGGAAGGGCGGCGAGTTCCAGACCGGCCACAAGATGAACGGCCAGCTGGAAAAGGCCGGGTGGTTCGGCAAGACGTTCAAATCCGTCAGCGACGTGCAGCCGCTGGTCTGCCTGGACGCCGACGGCAACAAGTTCTCCAACGTGGAAATGGGCAAGGGCGAGGCCAGCCTGTGGCTGGAGGACTTCCGCGGGGAGGTCACCGCCACGATGGTCTACGACGGCCAGCCGGTGCACGATCACTTCAAGAAGATCGACGACAACGCCGTGATGGGCATCATGAACGGCAAGGGCGTCCGCGACAACGGCAAGTACTACTACTTCTACCTCGAGCGGGTCTAGCGCCGCGGCGAGAGAGCCGTCGAGCGGACCCGCCGTGGCTTCACACCCAAAGCCCAGGCTTCACACTCGACGGGGCGAAAGCCGAAGAGCGGACTATCGCGCCGGGTTGCGGCCGGTGAACGCGACCAACTGCTCGAGCGCGCCGGCGTCGGCGGGCGCGTCGACCGGGTCGTCGAACCCGGCGCCACCTCGCAGCTCCGGGCGGATGATGCGGCGGGCCAACCCCAGCACATATTCGGACAGCGGCTCGGGGGCGTCGACCTCGCGCTTCGTCGCGGTCGCGTAATCCCAGGCGTGCACCAGGAATTCGATCGACAGGACGGCGCACGCGCTCTTGGCGGGCATCTCACCCTTGCCGAACGGCACCGATCCGCCCAGGCCGTGGCGGTGCCAGGCATCCAACGCCGGCCGCGCCGCGGCGACTATCTGTCGTTCCACGGAATCGCCTTCGGCGGGTTCGGGGATTTCCGCGCCCACCATGCCCCCGAGGGCCTTGATCGAATTGAGCAGGTGCTCGGTCAGCTGCGCCACGTCGAAATCCGCGCAGGGCGTCCGACACGACAGGTCGTCGTCGGCGAGGGTGTGCAGCACCCGCTGCAGCACCCCCAGGGTGTCCTCGGCGCTGTGCAGCTCGTCGGTCGGCGGGGAATGCGGACCGGGTCGCAAGTCAGGAGCCATATTCGCCACGCTACGGTCTCGATATGGCGCAAGCATACGAATCCGTCACCGTGGAGAAGAAAGACCACGTCGCCCAGGTGACGCTGATCGGGCCGGGCAAGGGCAACGCGATGGGGCCGGCCTTCTGGTCCGAGCTGCCCGAGCTGTTCGGTGAGCTGGACGCCGACCCCGAGGTGCGCGCCATCGTGCTGACCGGTTCGGGCAGGAACTTCAGCTACGGCCTGGACGTGCCGGCGATGGGCGGGTCGTTCACCCCGCTGCTGTCCGGCGACGCGCTGGCCGGCCCGCGCGCCGTCTTCCACCGCGAGGTCAAGCGCATGCAGGGCGCGATCAGCGCGGTCGCCGACTGCCGGACCCCCACCATCGCCGCGGTGCACGGCTGGTGCATCGGCGGTGGCGTCGACCTGATCTCGGCGGTGGACATCCGCTACGCCAGCGCCGACGCCAAGTTCTCGGTGCGTGAGGTGAAGCTCGCCATCGTCGCCGACGTCGGCAGCCTGGCCCGCCTCCCGTTGATCCTCAACGACGGCCACCTACGGGAGCTGGCGCTCACCGGCAAGGACATCGACGCGGCCCGCGCCGAGAAGATCGGCCTGGTCAACGACGTGTACGCCGACGCCGAGGCCACGCTGGCCGCCGCCCACGCGACCGCCGCGGAGATCGCCGCCAATCCCCCGCTGACCGTCCACGGCATCAAGGACGTCCTCGACCAGCAGCGCATCGCGGCGGTCTCGGAGAGCCTGCGGTATGTGGCCGCGTGGAACGCGGCGTTCCTGCCGTCCAAGGACCTGACCGAGGGCATCGCGGCGACGTTCGAGAAGCGTCCGCCGCAGTTCACCGGGGAGTAGTCCGGGGACACGTACCCTCGCTGAGGTGACAACTCCTGACGGCAAGATCCGCCTCCCGGCCGACCTGGACTCGGTGACGACGATCGGTGCCGAAGACCACTCCGAAATCGACAGTGCCGCAATAGACCGGATCTGGCAGGCAGCGCGGCATTGGTACCGGGCCGGCTTCCATCCGGCCATCCAGCTGTGCCTCCGGCATCACGGGCGCGTCGTGCTCAACCGCGCGATCGGCCACGGCTGGGGCAACGCCCCGAGCGACCCGCCCGACGCCGAGCGGATCCCCGTCACGCCCGACACCCCGTTCTGCGTGTACTCGGCGGCCAAGGGGATGGCGGCGACCGTGGTGCACATGCTCGCCGAGCGGGGCGTCTTCTCGCTCGACGACCGCGTCTGCGATTACATCCCCACCTTCACCAGCCACGGCAAGCACCGGATCACCATCCGGCACGTGATGACGCACAGCGCCGGGCTGCCATTCCCGACCGGCCCCCGGCCGGACGTCACGCGCGCCGACGACCACGAGTACGCGCAGCAGAAGCTCGGCGAATTGCGGCCGCTGTACCGCCCCGGGCTGTTCCACATGTACCACGCGCTGACCTGGGGTCCGCTGGTGCGCGAGATCGTGTACGCGGCCACCGGCAAGGAAATTCGCGAAATCCTGGCCACCGAGATCCTCGACCCACTCGGCTTCCGGTGGTCCAACTTCGGCGTCGCCGAGAAGGACCTCCCGCTGGTCGCGCCGAGCCACGCCACCGGGCGAACGCTTCCGCCGGTGGTCGCCCAGATCTTCCGCAAGGCGATCGGCGGAACCGTGCACGAGATCATCCCGTACACGAACTCCCCGCTGTTCTTGACCACCATCATCCCGTCGTCCAACACGGTGTCGAACGCCCAGGAGATGTCGCGGTTCGCCGAGATCTGGCGTCGCGGAGGCGAACTCGACGGCGTACGGGTGATCAGCCCGGAGACCATGTACGGTGCGATAGCCGAATGCCGAAGGCTGCGACCGGATTTCGCGGTCGGGCTGCAGCCGGCCCGCTGGGGCACCGGCTACATCCTCGGCACCAACCGGTGGGGGCCGTTCGGGCGCAACGCGCCGCACGCGTTCGGCAACCTCGGCCTGGTCAACATCGCGATCTGGGCCGACCCCGCACGCAGGCTGGCGGCCGGCGTGGTGAGCAGCGGAAAGCCCGGCCGGGATCCGGAAGCCCGCAGGTACACGGCCCTGATGGACACGATCGCCGCCGAGATCCCCACGGGTTAGCGACCACGGCAGTGGGAACCCTGCCGTCATGGCTACCTATCGAGTGCTCAACCCGAAAGGCGACGTCGTCGCGACGAAAGACATCGACAGCGCCGACGACGCACACGCATGGTTCGTCGACAACAAAGCCGACAACAGCGAGCTCGGCTGGCGCATGGAAGTCGAGCACGACGGCGACTGGCATTTCTTCGACGACAGCGAGGGCGATCGAAGCTGACGGTGTTTGTCCTCCGGCTCGCGGGGCAACCAACAAGGCATGGACTCGCAACGCTTCCGCAAACTGCTGGACGCACCGGGGCCGTTCGTCTCGGTGTATTTCGACGACTCGCACGACACCCATGACGCCGAGGCTCAACTCGAGCTCAAGTGGCGGGCGATCAAGGAAGACCTCGAACGCTCCCGCGCCGCCGCAGCGGTGATCGACACGATCGAGGACGCGGCGATGAACCTGCGTCCGCCGATCGGTCGAAGTGGACGGGCGGTGATCGCCAGCGCCGACGGTGTGGTGATCAACGAGCACCTGGCCCGCGGCCCCGCCGCGAACGTGGTCCGGGTATCCGAATTGCCTTACCTGGTACCGATTCTGGAGCAGAGCTTCGATCACCCGGACTATGTCCTGGCGGTCGTCGACCACAGCGGCGCCGACATCACGACCCACATCGGCGGGACGCTGCGCACCGAGACCGTCGACGGCGGGGGCTACCCCGTGCACAAGGCCGCGGGGGCCGAGACCGCCGGATACGGTGATCCCCAGTTGCGCACCGACGAGGCCGCCCGCAAGAACGTGCGCGCGGTCGCCGATCGCGTCGCCGAACTCGCCGACGACAAGGCGATCGAGGTCATCTTCGTGGTCGGTGAGGTGCGATCGCGCTCCGACCTGCTGGCCGCGCTGCCGGAAAGGCTGCACGATCGCGCTGTGGCGCTCGAGGTCGGGGCGCGGCATAGCGGCCACGACTTCGGCGAGATCGAGCGGGCCATCGAAGCCGAATTCGTCAAGCGCCAGCTTCGGACGATCGACGATGCGGCACAACGGTTTACCGCCGAAATCGGGCGGGGATCGGGGCTGGCGGCCGAGGGACTCGGTCCCGTCTGCTCGGCGCTGCGGCAAGGCGCGGTGGAGACGCTGATCATCGGCGACATCGGCGACGCCACCGTGGTTGCCGACGAGGGCCTGACGACCGTCGCCCCCAACGAAAACGTGCTCTCCGAGCAAGGCGCCGCTCCCGCGAAGACGCTGCGGGCCGACGAGGCGCTGCCGGTGTCCGCGATTTCGGTCGGCGCCGCCCTGGTGCGCACCGACGAGCGGATCTCCCCGGCCGACGGGGTGGGTGCGGTGCTGCGCTACGCGCCCACGCTGCACCAGAACGCCGAGTGAGAAGGGCGGTGGCGGAGGGATTTGAACCCCCGGACGGTGTTAGCCGTCTCTCGCTTTCAAGGCGAGTGCATTAGGCCGCTCTGCCACGCCACCACGGACAAGGGTAACGGGGGCCGGTAGCGTGGCCGCCATGCGAGCCATCGTCGCCGAATCCCCCGATCAACTCTCCTGGCAAGAAGTCGCCGACGTATCCGCCGGGCCCGGCGAGGTCGTCGTCAAGGTGGCCGCCGCCGGGGTGAACCGCGCCGACGTGCTGCAGGCCGCCGGCAAGTATCCGCCCCCGCCGGGTGCGAGCGAGACCATCGGCATGGAGGTGTCCGGCGTCATCTCCGAGGTCGGCGACGGTGTCTCGGAATGGTCTGCGGGGCAAGAGGTTTGCGCGCTGCTGGCCGGCGGGGGCTACGCCGAGTACGTCGCCGTGCCGGCTGGCCAGGTGCTGCCGATCCCGTCCGGTGTGGATCTTGTCGACGCCGCCGGGCTGCCGGAGGTGGCCTGCACGGTGTGGTCGAACGTGGTGCTGATCGCGGGCCTGAGCCGGGGCCAACTCCTGCTCGCGCACGGCGGGGCCAGCGGCATCGGCAGCCACGCGATCCAGATCGCGCGGGCGCTCGGGGCCCGGGTGGCTGTCACCGCCGGCTCGACGGAGAAGCTCGATTTCTGCCGCGACCTGGGCGCCGACATCACCATCAACTACCACGACGAAGACTTCGTCGCGCGGCTGCGCGACGAGACGAACGGCGCTGGGGCCAACGTGATCCTCGACATCATGGGCGCGGCCTACCTGGACCGCAACATCGACGCCCTGGCGAGCGACGGACGGCTCGTCATCATCGGCATGCAGGGCGGCATCAAGGCCGAGCTCAACATCGGCAAACTGCTCGCCAAGCGAGCGCGGGTGATCGGCACCACGCTGCGCGCCCGCCCGGTCACCGGGCCGAACAGCAAAAGCGAAATCGTGCAGGCGGTGACGGCCTCGGTGTGGCCGATGCTCGCCGACGGCCGGGTGCGGCCGATCATCGGCGCCCGCCTGCCCATCCAACAGGCCGGCGACGCGCACCAACAACTGGTGGCCGGCAAGGTGACCGGGAAGATCGTGCTGACCGTCTAGCGGATTCGCGAGCGTAACGTGGCTGCGATTTTCGGGCCGGATTTTCGCCGTGACGTTACGCTCGCGGCCAAAAGGGTCAGCCCAGGGACGCCAGCGCGCGCACCAACTGGTCGACCTCGGCCGTCGTCGAATAGTGCGCCAGCCCGACGGTGACCGCGCCGCCGATGTCGTTGACCCCCAGCACGTCGAGCGCGCGGGAGCTTTCGTTGGTGACGGCCAGAATCCCGTTGTCGGCCAACCGCTGCACCACTCGTTCGGCGGGCACGCCGTTCAAGGCGAAACTGACCACCGGGATCCGCACCTCGGGACGGCCGATGACCATCACCAACGGCAACGAGCGCAACGACACCATCAGGTAGTCGTAGATCCGGTTCAGATACGAGGTGGCGGATTGCATCGAGACCGCCAGGCGTTCGCGCCGGGTGCCGCGGGCGGATTCGTCGAGCGACGCCAGGTACTCGATGCTGGCGACCACCCCGGCCAGGAGTCCGAACTGGTGCGCGCCGATCTCCAGGCGCGCCGCGCCCGTCGCTTTGGGGTCGGTCGAGATGGAACTGAACGAGTTGAGCAGCGCCGGATCGCGGAACACGATCGCCCCGATCGGCGGGCCGCCCCACGCGGCGGCGTTCACCGCCACCACGTCGGCGTCGGTTTCCTTCATGTCGAGCAGCCGGTAGGGCGCCGCGGCGGAATGATCGACGACCACCAGGCCGCCGACGTCGTGCACCAGCTTGGTCATCGCGCGCAGGTCGGTGACCGTGCCCATCGTCGCGGACGCCGAGGCGACGGCGACCAGCCGAGTGGACTTACCGATCAGGCCCTCCCACTGCCACGTCGGCAGTTCGCCCGTCTCGATGTCGATCTCGGCCCACTTGACCTTGGCCCCGTACCGGTGCGCCGCCCGCAGCCACGGGGCGATGTTGGCCTCGTCGTCGAGGCGGCTGACGACGACCTCGTAGCCCAGGCCGGCCCGCGACGACGACGCCTCCGCCAGCGCGGACAGCAAGATCGCACGATCGGCGCCCAGGACCACGCCCGCGGGCTCGACGTTGAACAGATCGGCCACCGCCGCCCGGGCCGCCTCCAAGATGGCGGCGCTGCGCTGCGCCGACGGGTGCGCCCCCACGGTGGTGGGACCGGACCTGCGGAAAGCCGTCGACACCGTCGTCGCGACGGAGTCGGGAATCAGCATCCCGGCGGGAGCGTCGAAGTGTACCCATCCGTCACCCAGTGACGGATGCAGTCCGCGCACCCGGGCGACGTCGTATGCCATGTGGGCCACCTTAGGCTTCCGCGTTTTTTGCGAAACTGTGACGGTAGCGGGTGCCCTGAATGGCTCCAAGCCGTGCCGGTCAATCGGTGGCCTCCCGAGCCAGGGCACCCGGCCAGCCATACTAGTCGAGTGGGGCTCTGGTTCGGAACGCTCATTGCATTGTTTTTGCTGATAGCGCCCGGGGCGATCATCGCACGTATCAGTCAGTTGTCGTGGCCGGTCGCTGTTGCGGTGGGTCCGGCGCTGACCTACGGCGTGGTGGCGCTCGCCATTATTCCGTTTGGTGCCATCGGAATACCGTGGAACGGCTGGACCGCGCTGGCGGCGCTGGCCGTGATGTGCCTGGTGATGATCGGTTTCCAGCTGCTGCTCGGCCGCTACCGCGACCGCGACGCCGAGACCCGCAGGGTCGGCCGCTGGCCGGCGATCACGGTGGCGGCCGGGGTGGCGCTGGGGGCCCTGCTCATCATGTGGGCCGCCTACCGCGGCCTGGACGGCCATTGGCAGACCATCCCGAGCACGTGGGATGCGGTCTGGCACGCCAATGAGGTGCGGTTCATCCTCGACACCGGCCAGGCGTCGTCCACCCACATGGGCGAGCTGCGCAACGTCGAGACACACCACACGCTGTACTACCCGTCGGTGTTCCACGCCCTGGCCGCGGTGTTCTGCCAGCTGACCGGGGCGGCGCCCACCACCGGATACACGTTGAGCTCGGTCGCCGCCTCGGTGTGGCTGTTTCCGACCGGCGCGGCGATGCTCACCTGGCGCCTGCTCCGCCCGACCTGGGGCGAATGGCGCACCGCGGGAGCCGCGGCGACCACCGCCACGCTGGCGGCATCGTTCACCGCGGTCCCCTACGTCGAGTTCGCCGTCGCCGCGATGCCCAACCTGGCGGCCTACGGCGCCGCGGTGCCGGCGTTCGTGTTGATCACCTCCACGCTGCGCCACCGCGACCGCATCCCCGCGGCCGTGCTGGCGCTGGTGGGCGTCATGTCGGTGCACATCACCGGCGGTGTGATCGTGCTGTTGCTGCTGCTGGCCTGGTGGCTCCTGGACGCGCTGTGGCATCCGGTGCGCGGCAGGCTGGCCGACGTGGCGGCGCTGGCCTGCGTCGCGGTGGTGTCGGGGTTGATCCTTTTGCCCCAGTTCATCAGCGTGCAGGAGCAGGAAGACATCATCGCCGGGCACTCGTTTCTCACCTACCTCAGCAAGAAGCGGGGGCTTTTCGACGCCGTCTTCCAGCACTCCCGCCACCTCAACGACTTCCCGGTCCAGTACGGGCTGATCGGGCTGGCCGCCATCGGCGGCGTCATCCTGCTGGTCAAACGGATCTGGTGGCCGCTGGCCCTGTGGCTGCTGCTGATCGTGGTGAACGTCGACGCCGGAAATCCGATCGGCGGCCCGATCGGCGCGGTGGCCGGAATGTTCGGCGAATTCTTCTACAAGGATCCGCGCCGGATCGCGGCCGCCACCACCCTGCTGCTGGAGCCGATGGCCGGCATCGCGTTGTTCGCGATCGTGCTGGGCGTCGTCGCCGCGGCCCGACGGGTGTCGGGCCGGTACAAACCGTTGCCGGCCCCGGTCTGGGTGTCGGCCACCGCCGTTCTGCTGGTGGCGACCACGCTGCTCAGCGCGCGCCACTACCTCTATCGGCACCTGTGGTTGTTCGGCGACAAATACGACTCGGTGATGATCGACCAACGCGACCTGATGGCCATGGCTTACCTGGCCAAGCTGCCGGGGGCCCGCGAGACCCTGATCGGCAACGCCAACACCGACGGCACCGCGTGGATGTACGCCGTCGCCGACCTGCACCCGCTATGGACGCACTACGACTACCCACAACAGATGGGCCCGGGCCCCAACCGGTACATCTTCTGGACCTCGGCGCGCCGGGGCGATTCCGATCCGAGGGTCCTCGCGGCGATCAAAGCGCTCAATATCCGGTACATCTACACGAGCTCGCCGACTGTCCGGGGGTTCGCCGTACCCGAAGGACTAGTGTCACTGGATAAGTCGAAGTCGTGGGCGCTGATCTACGACAATGGCGGTGCCCGAATTTATGAATGGCGACCAAGCGGCACGCCGCCACACCCATAGTCCACAAAGGATGGTGAAGTATTGAGTACCCGCAACGATGATGACGACGTCGAAGTCATCGGCGGTGTCGACCCGCGGATCATGGCGATCGCCGACGACGACTCCGACGAGCGCTCCCTGACCGATCTGGTCGAGCAGCCCGCAAAGGTGATGCGGATCGGAACCATGATCAAGCAACTGCTCGAGGAAGTGCGCGCCGCGCCGCTGGACGACGCCAGCCGCAACCGGCTGCGCGAAATCCACGCGACCAGCATCCGGGAACTGGAAGAGGGCTTGGCGCCGGAACTGCGTGAGGAACTCGACCGCCTCACCCTGCCCTTCAACGAGGACGCCGCGCCGTCGGACGCCGAATTGCGCATCGCCCAAGCGCAGTTGGTCGGCTGGCTGGAAGGACTCTTCCACGGCATCCAGACCGCGCTGTTCGCCCAGCAGATGGCCGCCCGCGCCCAGCTGGAGAAGATGCGCCAGGGCGCGCTTCCCCCGGGCGTCGGCAAGCCGGGCGGGGCGCCCGGGCACGGCCAGTACCTGTAAGCGACCTCGGGTAGTTCACGGTGTCGGGTCCGCACATCAAGACGCACAACGCGTGGGTGGAATTTCCCATCTTCGACGCGAAGTCGCGCTCGTTGAAGAAGGCAGTCTTGGGCAGGGCGGGCGGCACGATCGGACGCAACAACTCCAACGTGGTCGTCGTCGAAGCGTTGCGGGACATCACCATGTCCCTCGAGCTGGGCGACCGGGTCGGCCTGGTCGGCCACAATGGGGCGGGGAAATCGACTCTGCTGCGCCTACTTTCGGGCATCTACGAGCCCACCCGGGGCTGGGCGCAGGTCACCGGGAGGGTGGCGCCGATCTTCGACCTCGGCGTGGGGATGGACCCGGAGATCTCCGGCTACGAGAACATCATCATCCGGGGCCTGTTCCTCGGGCAGACCCGAAAGCAGATGCAGTCCAAGGTCGACGAGATCGCCGAGTTCACCGAGCTGGGCGACTACCTGTCGATGCCGCTGCGGACCTATTCCACCGGCATGCGGGTCCGGCTGGCGATGGGCGTGGTCACCAGCATCGATCCCGAGATCCTGTTGCTCGACGAGGGCCTGGGCGCGGTGGACGCCGACTTCATGAAGAAGGCCCAGTCGCGGCTGCAGGGTCTGGTGGAGCGGTCCGGAATCCTGGTGTTCGCCAGCCATTCCAACGAATTCCTGGCCCGGCTGTGCAAGACGGCGATGTGGATCGACCACGGTGTCATCCGCATGACCGGCGGCATCGAGGACGTCGTGCGGGCGTATGAGGGGGAGGACGCGGCCCGGCACGTGCGCGAGGTGCTGGCCGAGACGGCCGGACAGCCATGAGCGACACCGTCGTCGCCGTCGTCGTCACCCACCGGCGCCCCGACGAGCTGGCCAAGTCCCTCGATGTGCTGAGCACGCAGACCCGGCTACCCGACCACCTCATCGTCGTGGACAACGATTTCTCGGGCGATGACCGGGTCCGCGAACTGGTTGCGGGACAACCCATTCCAACCACCTATCTGGGATCGCGACGCAACCTCGGCGGTGCCGGCGGCTTCGCGCTGGGCATGCTGCACGCGTTGGCCCAAGGCGCCGATTGGGTGTGGCTGGCCGACGACGACGGACGCCCGCAGGATTCCCACGTTCTGGCCACCCTGCTGGCGTGCGCGGAAAAGCACGGCCTGGCCGAGGTGTCACCGATGGTGTGCAATATGGACGATGCCGAGCGGCTGGCGTTTCCGTTGCGCCGCGGCTTGGTATGGCGCAGGCGCGCAAGCGAATTGCGCACTGAAACTGGGCAGGACCTGTTGCGCGGCATCGCGTCGTTGTTCAACGGCGCGCTGTTCCGGGCGGCCACGCTGGAATCGGTCGGCGTCCCGGATCTGCGGCTGTTCATCCGCGGCGACGAGGTGGAGGTGCACCGACGGCTGGTGCGTTCCGGCCTGCCGTTCGGAACCTGCCTGGACGCGGTCTACCTGCATCCGTGCGGAACCGACGAATTCCGCCCGATCCTCGGTGGACGCATGCACACCCAGTATCCCGACAATGCCACCAAGCGGTTCTTCACCTACCGCAACCGCGGTTACCTGCAGTCACAGCCCGGGCTGCGCAAGCTGGTGGTGCAGGAATGGGTTCGGTTCGGCTGGTTCTTTCTGGTGACCCGTCGCGACCCCCGTGGTCTGGCCGAGTGGATCCGCTTGCGGCGCTTGGGACGTCGTGAACAGTTCGGCCGGCCCAGTGGCGATCGCGAGCGCGGCGCAGCCGGGCGAAGCGGGTCGCCACCATCCCGGCCCAGTGGCGATCGCGAGCGCGGCGCAGCCGGGCGAAGCGGGTCGCCACCATCCCGGCCCAGTGGCGATCGCGAGCGCGGCGCAGCCGGGCGAAGCGGGTCGCCACCATTTAGACCGGGAGGACCCCGATGACGTTCCTTGACGCGGCGGCACAGTCGCGGACATTCACCCGCGCCCGCGGCGATCTGGTCGACGGCTTCCGTCGTCACGAGCTCTGGCTGCACCTGGGCTGGCAGGACATCAAGCAGCGCTACCGGCGCTCGGTGCTGGGTCCCTTCTGGATCACCATCGCGACGGGGACCACCGCCGTCGCCATGGGCGGCTTGTACTCCAAGCTGTTTCACCTCGAGCTGTCCGTGCATCTGCCGTATGTGACGCTGGGCCTGATCATCTGGAACCTGATCAACGCCGCCATTCTGGAGGGCGCCGACGTGTTCGTCGCCAACGAGGGACTGATCAAGCAGTTGCCCACCCCGCTGAGCGTGCACGTCTACCGGCTGGTGTGGCGGCAGGTCATCTTGTTCGCGCACAACATCGTCATCTACGTCGTGATCGCGGTGATCTATCCCAAGCCGTGGTCGTGGGCCGACCTTGCGGTGATTCCCGCGCTGGCGCTGATCGTGCTCAATTGCATATGGGTGTCACTGTGTTTCGGCATCCTGGCGACCCGCTACCGCGACATCGGTCCGCTGCTCTTTTCCGTCGTGCAGTTGCTGTTCTTCATGACGCCGATCATCTGGAACGACGACACCCTGCGCCAGCAGGGCGCCGGACGGTGGTCCCGCATCGTCGAGCTCAACCCGCTGCTGCACTACCTCGACATCGTTCGCGCGCCGCTGCTCGGGGCGCACCAGGAGCTGCGGCACTGGGCGGTGGTGCTGGTGTTGACGGCCGTCGGTTGGGTGTTCGCGGCCATCGCGATGCGCCAATACCGCGCCCGGGTGCCCTACTGGGTTTAGCGTTCCCGCCTTGTCACAGGGCGGCACTATTATCGAACACATGTTCGCATTGGTGCCGCGTGACCTCGCATTTCACGGCGTCGACGACGCCGGCGTGCTGGACCGGGTCACCGCGGCGGCCCGGGCGCAAAACGCGCAGTGCGCGCGGGAGCTGGAGGCGATCGGGGAGTTGTATGCCCGTCGGGCTCCCGCCGACGACGCCGAGCGCTTCAACTGGGCCGTCGACGGACACGAGAACGTGGTCGCCGAGGTGGCGGCCGCACTGGGCATCAGCCGCGGCCGGGCGTCGGGGCGCTTGCGCTATGCGATCGCGTTGCGTGAGCGGCTGCCCCGGGTCGCGGAGGTCTTCGCCCGGGGCGCCATCGATTTCCGGCTGATGGCGGCAGTGGTGTACCGCACCGAGCTGATCGAGGACCCCGAGCTGATCGCCCGGCTGGACGCCGCCGTGGCCCGGCACGCCCCGAAGTGGATGCGGTTGTCGGACCCGAAAATGGCTGAGCGCATTGACATGTGGGTGACGCGAGTAGATCCCGCGGGGGTGCGCGTGCCCGGGATGCGCAGTCAAGATCGCCGTGTCGAGATCGGGCCCATCAGCCCGGGGCTGGCGGAGATCTCGGCGAGGGTGCATTCCACCGATGCGGCCGCAGTGGACCGCGCGCTTGACGCGCTGGCCGACTCGGTGTGCCGGAATGATTCACGCACCAAGGCTCAGCGTCGCGCCGACGCGATGGGCGCGATGGCCGCCGGGCTGACCGCTCTGCGCTGCGACTGTGGCAGCCCGGAATGCCCTGCGGCGCAGCGGGTCCCGGGCACCAATGTCGTGATCCATGTGCTGGCCGAGCCGACCGCGGTCGGCGGCGAGGTGAGCGCGCCGGCATATCTGCCGGGGTTCGGCGCATTGCCGACACCGTCGCTGCGCGAGTTGGCCGCCGTCGCGAAGACCAAGCCGCTTACGCTGCCGCCGGATCGCGCGGAAGCCGGGTATCGGCCGTCGACCGCGCTGGCCGAGTTCATCCGGTTTCGCGATCTGACGTGCCGGTTCCCCGGTTGCGACGCCCCGGCCGACGTCTGCGACATCGACCACACGGTGCCGTTTCCGCTCGGCCCCACACATCCGTCGAACCTCAAGCTGCTCTGCCGCCACCATCATCTGCTCAAGACCTTCTATACAGGCCCCGACGGCTGGCGGGATCGCCAGCGACCAGACGGCACGGTGGTGTGGACGTCGCCGACGGGACATACCTACACCACCAAACCCGTTGGCAGCCTTTATTTTCCGGCGCTGGCCATCCCGACCGGGACGCTGATACTGCCGGCCTTCACGCCCGCGCCCTGGCAGAACCGCGGTGTCATGATGCCGGTCCGGCAGCGAACCCGGGCCCAGGATCACGCCGCCCGAGTCCGCTGGGAGCGCGGCATCAACGAGGCACGCATCAGTACCGAGGCGGCGCGCCACGCCGAGCGGTCGGCGCCCAACAACAACGACCCACCGCCCTTCTAGTTCGCGCTGAGATCAGACTTCGATCTGGGGATGCAACCGGCTGATCGTCCAGATACGTTGCCGGCGCGCCATGAACGCCGCCGCTGCGATGAATGCGATCGAGAACCCCGTGAGCACCAGGGCGTCGCGAATCAGGTTGCCGCTCAGGCCGCCCGAAACGGTGACGCGCAGGCCGTCGACAAGATAGGTCATGGGCACCACCGGGTGGGCGGCCCGAAACGGCGCCGGGGTGGTCTCCACCGGATAGAGGCCACCGCAGCAGGTCAACTGCACGATGAGCAAGGCCAGCGACAGCGCTGATCCGATGACGCCGAACGCGATCCGCAAGAAATGGTCGATCGACACGAAGGCGCCGGCGGCCAGGATCAACAACCCGGCCATCCAGACCGGCCGCTGGGGGTCGAGGCCCAGGCCCAGCCACACCACGCCGAACAGGATGAGGCCACCGACGGCCGTGACCGCGGTGACCGGCAGCCACCCCGCGACGGCGACGGTGAGCGCACTGACCCGTCCGGCGAACGCCCGCAGGTTGATCGGCCGGAAGAACAGGTACGCCAGCAGCCCGACCACCCACAACGCGATCGCGAAGAAAAACGGGGCAAACCCGCGCCCGTACTCGCGGGCCGGGTTCAGGTTGTCCATCGTGATGCCGACGGGTGAGCCGAGCACGTTGGCGGCCGTCGCGGTCTGCGCAGGGTTGACGTCGGGAACCTTGTGCAGGGTGTCGTCGATGACCTTGGCGATGTCGACGGCGCCGCTGTTCGACTGGTCGGCGCCGGTTTGCAGGGTCCGGCTGCCCGAGTCCAGTGCCTGCAGCGACACCGAGATCTGCTTGGCGCCGTCGGCGACTTGGCCCGCTCCCGTCGTCAGGGTGTGGGATAGATTCTTCGCCGCGAGCAACGCCTTCTTGATCTCGTCGGCTCGTGGCTGATTGTCCGGGACGAGCGCGAGCACCATGTCGATGACTCGTTCGAACGCCGCGTCGGCAGCGGCGTTGACGCTTTGCACGCGCTCCGCCCCAGCGCCGACGCTGGCCGCCCCCGATTGCAGCGCCTCGATGCCTTGGGTCAGCGCGGCACTGCCCTGCTGTGCGAGCACCGTGCCGTCGACCAGCCGGTGGGCGCCGTCCGAGGCGGTCTTGAGTTGCTGCTTGACCTGCGCGAGGTCGCTGTAAAGCGTGCTGGCATAAGCGGAATGGGCCGCGCTGTTGATCTTCTCCTGCAGTTCGGCCTTGGCCGCCTGCGCCACAATGCCCGCGACGAAGTTGTTCGCGTCGTTGAGGGTGATCGTCATGCCCGCCCGCTCGGGGACGGGATTTTGCGCGCTGACCAGCTTTTGGGTGAAGTCCGGCGGGACCGTGATCGTGAAGTAGTAGCGACCGTGTTCCAGGCCGTTATGCGCGGTGCGGGCATCGGTGAAGTGCCATTGGAACGCATTCGACGCCCGGAGTTGTTGGCTGAACTGCTCGCCGGCATCGATCAGCTGGCCGTTGGCCACGGCCGGCCGGTCCTGATCGACAACGGCGACGGGAATCTGGCTCGTCCTGCCGTACGGATCCCAGTTCGCCCACAGATAGAGCGACCCGTAGAGCAGCGGGATGAGCGAAAGCCCCGCCGGCACCAGCCAACGCACCGGGCCGCGGAAGCGACGAAATTCGAGGACGGCCAGACGCAGGGCGGTGATCAATGTGCTTCTCCATCGGGGACGGGAATGCGGTCGCGATCGATCGGGTGACGCAACCGTGTGACGACGATGTCGGTCGAGTCGAAACCATCGGGGATCTGCGTGCCGCCGGCGACGACGGTGCAGCCACGCTCGCGCAGTGCACTCAACCCGGTCCACACCCGGCGGCTTTCTTCGGGTCCGCAGCCGCGATCAACGTCGTCGATGACCATCGCGCCGGGGCGCTCCGCCACGGCCAGGGCCGCGGCCAACAGCACACGGTCGTCCGGTTTCAGCTCACCGATCGGTGATTTGCGTGGTGTTTCGAGGCCGACGATGTCGAACGCCTCGGCCACCGCGGCGCGCGTCGAGCGCCCGCGGCTGGTGAAGAAGCGCTCGGCGACATGCTCTTCCACGGTCAGATGTTCGTCGAGCTCGACCGCGGGCGACGCCGCCGCGACCGCGACCAGTTGTTGCACCTGCCTCGAATCGCCGGGCAGTCGATAACCGCCGACCGCGACGGTCCCCGTCACCAGCCGCATGCGCCCGGCCAATGCGAGCAGCATGGATGTGCGTCCCGAGCCCGCGGGCCCGGCGATCACCCCCAGCTGTCCCGCCGCGATGTCCATCGACACGTTCGCGACCGCACATCCCTGCGGACCGCGAACGCTGATGCCGCGCGCGACAATCTGCGCACCCTGGAATTCCACTGACCGCATTTACCCCAGGCATGAGCACTCAAACAAGGGCCGCACGGTTCCTCACGAGAATGGTGGCGGGCCGGCTCATCGTGGTGTCACACTGGTACGCCACCTGAGCACACTGGGCGAAAGGTCCACGGACGTGAGCAAGAAAGCCCCATCCGCGGCGGACGCCGCGCGGAACAACCTCGAGGCGGAGCTGGGCCGGCTGCGACAGCGGCGCGACCGCCTCGAGGCCGAAGTCAAGAACGACCGTGGGATGGTGGGCGATCACGGCGACGCGGCCGAGGCGATCCAGCGCGCCGACGAACTCGTCGTCCTGTCCGACCGGATCAACGAACTGGACCGGCGTTTGCGGGCCGGGCCGCCGGACTCCGACTCCTCCGCGACGCTGCCCGGCGGCACCGAGGTGACCCTGCGGTTCGCCGACGGCGAGGTGGTCACGATGCACGTGATCTCGATCGTCGAGGAGACGCCCGTCGGCCGGGAGGCCGAGACGCTGACCGCGCGCAGCCCGCTGGCCCAGGCCCTGGCCGGGCGCAAGCCGGGCGACACGGTGACCTACTCCACGCCGCAGGGCGAGAACCAGGTCGAGTTGATCGCGGTCAAACTGCCCCGCTGACGATGCCCGCCACTGCCCGGCGGCCCCGTTAGACTCCCCCAATGCTTCCCCCCGAGTCCCCAACCGCGCCGGCGCGCCTGAGCCTGACGACGCAGGTCACGCGCTTCGTCGTCACGGGCGGCCTGGCCGGCATCGTGGACTTCGGGCTCTACCTGATGCTGTTCAAGGCGGTGCACCTACAGGTCGACGTGGCCAAGTCCATCAGCTTCATCGTCGGCACCATCACCGCCTACCTGATCAACCGCCGGTGGACCTTCCAGGCGCCGCCCAGCACCGCCCGGTTCGTCGCGGTCATGGTTCTCTACGCCATCACCTTCGCCGTGCAGGTCGGGCTGAACCACCTGTGCCTGGCTTTCCTGCACTATCAGGCGTGGGCGATCCCGGTCGCGTTCGTGATCGCGCAGGGCACCGCGACGGTGATCAACTTCGTCGTGCAGCGGGCCGTAATCTTCCGCATCCACTGAGCCGCCTTCGGCAGGCGGTACCCTCTTTGACGATGTCGAGCACCGATCCCGTGACCAAGCCCGCCCGGTTGATGGGCTTTGGGCGCACCGCACCGTCGGTGGCCCAGGTGCTCTCCACCCGCGATCCCGAGGTGATCGCCAAGGTGGTGGCCCGGGTGGCCGACTCCGGCGGCCGGGGCGTGATCGCCCGCGGGCTGGGCCGGTCCTACGGCGACAACGCGCAAAACGGCGGCGGCCTGGTGATCGACATGACCGGGCTCAACCGCATCCACTCGATCAGCGCCGACACCCAGCTGGTCGATGTCGACGCCGGCGTCAGCCTGGACCAATTGATGAAGGCGGCGCTGCCGTTCGGCCTCTGGGTTCCGGTGCTGCCGGGCACGCGCCAGGTCACCGTCGGCGGGGCGATCGCCTGCGACATCCACGGCAAGAACCATCACAGCGCGGGCAGCTTCGGCAACCACGTGCGGTCGATGGAACTGCTCATGGCCGACGGCTCCGTGCGCACCATCACCCCCGACGGCGACGACGCCGAGCTGTTCTGGGCCACCGTCGGCGGCAACGGCCTGACCGGGATCGTGCTGCGCGCCACCATCGCCATGACGCCGACAGAGACGGCGTACTTCATCGCCGACGGCGTGGCCACCAGGGATCTCGACGAGACGGTCGCCGTTCACCTCGACGGCAGCGAGGCCAACTACACCTACTCCAGCGCCTGGTTCGACCTGATCAGTCCGCCACCGAAGCTCGGCCGAGCCGCGGTCAGCCGCGGCAGCCTGGCGAAGCTGGATCAATTGCCGAAGAAGCTCGCCAAGAACCCGCTGAAATTCGATGCGCCGCAGCTCTTGACGGTGCCGAACGTGTTTCCGGTCAGCGCGATGAACAAGCTGTCGTTCATGGCGATCGGCGAGACGTACTACCGCCTCGGCGGAACCTACTCGGGCAAGATCCAGAATCTGTCGCAGTTCTACCACATGCTGGATCTGGTCAGCGGCTGGAATAACGCTTACGGCCCAAGAGGTTTCGCCCAGCATCAGTTCCTGGTTCCGCCGGACGCGATGGACGAGTTCAAGGCCATCATCCGCTGGATCCAGACCACCGGCCACTACTCGGCGCTGAACGTGTTCAAGCTTTTCGGCCCGGGCAACCGCGCGCCCCTGAGTTTCCCCATGGCCGGTTGGAACGTCGCGATGGACTTCCCCAACAAGCCGGGGATCAACGAGTTCCTCAACGAGCTCGACCGGCGCGCACTGGAATTCGGCGGACGGGTCTATACCGCCAAGGACTCCCGTGTCAGCGCGGAAACGTTTCACGCCATGTATCCGCGCATCGACGAATGGATCGCGGTACGCCGCAAGGTCGACCCCTTGCGGGTGTTCGCCTCGGACATGGCCCGACGTTTGGAGCTGCTCTAGATGGTGTGCCAATGGTTTTAGACGCCGTGGGAAACCCGCAGACCATCCTGCTGCTCGGCGGCACCTCCGAGATCGGGCTGGCCATCTGCGAACGCTACCTGCAGAACGCGCACGCGCGAATCGTGCTGGCCGCCATGCCCAACGACCCCGGCCGCGACGCCGCCGTGGCGCAGATGAAGGCCGCCGGGGCGCGGTCGGTGGAGCTGATCGACTTCGAGGCCACCGACCCCGACACCCACCCGAAGATGATCGACCAGGCGTTCGCCAACGGTGATGTCGACGTCGCGATCGTCGCCTTCGGCATCCTCGGCGACGCCGAGGAGCTGTGGCAGAACCAGCACAAGGCCGTGCTGGCCGCCGAGATCAACTACACCGCAGCGGTTTCGGTGGGCGTGCTGCTGGCCGAGAAGATGCGCGCCCAGGGCTTCGGCCAGATCATCGCGATGAGTTCGGCCGCCGGCGAGCGGGTGCGACGGTCCAACTTCGTCTACGGCTCCACCAAGGCCGGGCTGGACGGATTCTACCTGGGGTTGGGAGAAGCGTTGCGCGAGTTCGGGCTTCGCGTCCTGGTGATTCGTCCCGGCCAGGTGCGTACCCGGATGAGCGCGCACGTCAAGGAAGCGCCTCTGACCGTCGACAAGGAGTACGTCGCCAACCTCGCGGTCACCGCTGCCGCAAAAGGTAAGGAATTGGTTTGGGCACCAGCAGCATTCCGTTACGTGATGATGGTGTTGCGACACGTCCCGCGCCCCATCTTCCGCAAGCTGCCAATCTGATCATGCGCAACGCGCTGGCCACCCTCGGCCAGATGGCCTTGGCGGTGCTCGTCGCGGTGGCGGTCGCGGTGGTGTCGCTGATCGCCATCTCTCGCGTGCAGTGGCCGGCCTTTCCCTCGTCCAATCAACTGCACGCCCTGACCACCGTCGGGCAGGTCGGCTGCCTGGCCGGCCTGGTCGCCACCGGATGGGTGTGGCGGCGCGGACACCGGCTGCTCGCCCAAGTGGGCGGGCTCTTGTTCGTCTCCGCGTTCACCGTCGTCACCCTCGGCATGCCGCTGGGGGCCACCAAGCTGTATCTGTTCGGCATCTCCGTCGACCAGCAGTTCCGCACCGAATACGTCACCCGGCTCGCCGACAGCCCCGCCCTGCGCGACATGACCTACCTCGGGCTGCCGCCGTTCTACCCGCCCGGCTGGTTCTGGATCGGCGGCCGTGCGGCGGCGCTGTCCGGGGCACCGGCCTGGGAAGTCTTCAAACCGTGGGCCATCACCTCGATCGCCATCGCCGTCGCGGTCGCGCTGGTGCTGTGGTGGCGGATGGTCCGGTTCGAGTACGCGCTGATCGTCACCGCCGCGACGGCCGCGGTCACGCTGGCCTACGGCTCGCCCGAGCCCTACTCGGCGATGATCACCGTGCTGTTACCGCCGGTGCTGGTGCTGACCTGGTCGGGCCTGCGTGCCGCGGACCGACCGGACGCGAGCCGCCGCGCGGGCTGGGGCGCGGTGATCGGCGCCGGGATTTTCCTGGGGTGGACGGCCACCTGGTACACGCTGCTGTTCGGGTTCACCGCGTTCGCGCTCGCGCTGATGGCGCTGTGGCTGGCCGGCGTGCGCTGGCACCGGGACGGCGCGAAAGCCGCGCTCGATCCGCTGCGGCGCGTGGCCGTCATCGCCGGCATCGCCGTGGTGATCGGGTGCATCACCTGGCTGCCGTTCCTCGTGCGAGCGGCCCGCAGCCCGATCAGCAACACCGGAGGCGCCGCCCACTACCTGCCCGCCGACGGGGCCGAGCTGACCTTCCCGATGCTGCAGTTCACGCTGCTCGGCGTCGTGGCCATGATCGGCACCCTGTGGCTGGTGGTGCGCGCCCGCTCCTCGGTGCGGGCGGGTGCGCTGGCCATCGGGGTGCTGGCGGTCTACCTGTGGTCGCTGCTGTCGATGCTCAGCACCCTGGCGCGCATCACGCTGTTGTCGTTCCGGCTGCAGCCGACGCTGAGCGTGTTGCTGGTCGCCGCCGGGGCGTTCGGTTTCGTCGAGGCGACGCTGGCGCTCAAGCACCGCGGCCGCGCGATCGTCCCGGTCGCCGGCGCCATCGGCCTGGCCGCCGCGATCGCGTTCAGCCAGGACATACCCGACGTGCTGCGGCCCGACCTGACCATCGCCTACACCGACACCGACGGCAACGGGCAACGCGGCGACCGGCGGCCGCCCAGCGCCGAAAAGTTCTACGCGACAATCGATCACGACATCACGCAGGTGACCGGCAAGCCCCGTGACCAGACCGTGGTGATGACGGCCGACTACAGCTTCCTGTCCTTCTACCCCTACTGGGGCTTTCAGGGGCTCACCTCGCACTACGCCAACCCGCTCGCCCAATTCGATCTGCGGGCCGCGCAGATCACCAAGTGGTCCAAGCTCAAGACCGCCGACGAGCTGATCCACGCCCTGGACACCTGCCCCTGGCCGGCGCCGACGGTCTTTTTGATGCGCCGCGGCGCGAACGGCAACTACACCCTGCGGCTGGCCGAGGACGTCTACCCCAACCAGCCCAACGTGCGGCGCTACACCGTCGATCTGCGCGGCGCCCTGTTCGACAGCGCGCGTTTCGACGTCCGCAGCGTCGGGCCCTTCGTGCTGGCCGTCCGCAAGCCGACGGCGTAACGGCTGATGAGCACCGAGACCACGCCTCAAACGGGGCCGCACACCGCGGAAGAACTAGCATCTAGCACCGTGCAAGCCACGGAAGCCAATCACCGGATCGCCCGGCTGATTGCTTCCGTCGCCGGGCTGCTCGGCGTGCTGCTGGCGATCGCCACCCCGCTGCTGCCGGTCGACCAGACCACCGCCCAGCTGAATTGGCCCCAGAACGGCACCTTCGGCAGCGTCGAGGCGCCCCTGATCGGCTATGTGGCCACCGATCTGAACATCACCGTCCCGTGCCAGGCCGCCGCCGGGCTGACCGGTGGGGGCAACGCCGGCAAGACGGTGTTGCTGTCGACGGTGCCCAAGCAGGCGCCCAAGGCCGTCGACCGCGGTCTGCTGATCGTGCGGGCCAACGACGAGCTGGTGCTGGTGGTGCGCAACGTCCCGGTGGTGAGCGCCCCGCTGAGCCAGGTGCTCGGCCCGGCCTGCCAGCGGCTGACGTTCACCGCGCACGCCGATCGGGTCACCGCCGAGTTCGTCGGGCTGACCCAGGGACCCAACAGCGAGCATCCCGGCTCGCCGCTGCGCGGCGAGAAGAGCGGCTACGACTTCCGGCCGCAGATCGTCGGCGTCTTCACCGATCTGAGCGGACCGACGCCCCCCGGGCTGAGCTTCTCGGCGACCGTCGACACCCGCTACAGCAGCAGCCCCACCCCGCTGAAGATGGCGGCGATGATCCTGGGGCTGGTGCTGACCGCCGCCTCCCTGGTCGCGCTGCACCGGCTCGACACCACCGACGGCACCCGGCACCGCCGCTTCCTGCCCGCGCGCTGGTGGTCGCTCGGCGGGCTGGACGCCCTGGTCATCGCGGTGCTGGTGTGGTGGCATTTCGTCGGCGCCAACACCTCCGACGACGGCTACATCCTGACCATGGCCCGGGTGTCCGAGCACGCCGGCTACATGGCCAACTACTACCGCTGGTTCGGCACGCCCGAGGCCCCCTTCGGCTGGTACTACGACCTGCTGGCGCTGTGGGCTCATGTGAGCACCACCAGCATCTGGATGCGGTTGCCGACCCTGGTGATGGCGCTGACGTGCTGGTGGGTGATCAGCCGGGAGGTCATGCCCCGCCTGGGTCATGCGGTCAAGCAGAACCGCGCGGCGGCCTGGACCGCGGCGGGCACGTTCCTGGCCGTCTGGCTCCCGCTCGACAACGGTTTGCGCCCCGAGCCGATCATCGCCCTGGGCATCTTGCTGACGTGGTGTTCGGTGGAGCGCGCGGTGGCCACCAGCCGGCTGCTGCCGGTGGCGATCGCGTGCATCATCGGGGCGCTGACCCTGTTCTCCGGGCCGACGGGCATCGCCTCGATCGGCGCCCTGCTGGTCGCGATCGGGCCGCTGCGCACCATCCTGCACCGCAGGATCAAGCGGTTCGGCGCGCTACCGCTGGCGCTGCCGTTGCTGGCCGCGGTCACCGTCACCGCCATCCTGATCTTCCGCGACCAGACGCTGGCCGGTGAGGTCCAGGCCACCATGCTCAAGCGCGCCGTCGGCCCCAGCCTGAGTTGGTTCGACGAACACATCCGCTACGAGCGGTTGTTCATGGCCAGCCCCGACGGGTCGGTGGCCCGCCGCTTCGCCGTGCTCGCGCTGGTGCTCGCGCTCGGGGTCACGGTCGCAATGTCGTTGCGCAAGGGGCGAATTCCGGGCACCGCCGCCGGGCCGAGCCGCCGCATCGTCGGGATCACCATCATCTCCTTCGTCGCGATGATGTTCACCCCCACCAAGTGGACCCACCACTTCGGCGTGTTCGCCGGACTGGCCGGGCCGCTGGGCGCGCTGGCCGCGGTCGCGGTGACGGCCGTGGCCATGCGGTCGCGGCGCAACCGCACCGTGTACGCGGCCGTGGTGTTGTTCTTGGTGGCGCTGTCCTTCGCCAGCGTCAACGGCTGGTGGTACGTCTCGAATTTCGGTGTGCCATGGTCGAATGCGTTCCCGGCGTGGCATTACGCCTTCGCCACCGCGCTGCTCGGGCTGACCGTGGTGGTGCTGTTGCTGGCCGCATGGTTCCACTTCGTCGCCCCCGAGAACGGACCGGCCAAGACCCGGCTGGGCGCGCGCATCGCCGGAATCATCCAGTCCCCGTTGGCAATTGCGACGTGGGTGCTGGTGGTGTTCGAGGTGGCCTCGCTGACCCTGGCGATGACCGACCAATATCCGGCGTGGTCGGTCGGTCGCTCCAACCTGCAAGCGCTGACCGGCAAGACGTGTGGACTGGCCGAGGACGTGCTGGTGGAGCAGGACCCTAACGCGGGCATGCTGTCGCCGGTGGGCGCCTCGGCGGCCGACGCCCTCGGGGCCGGCCTGTCGGAAGCCTTCACGCCCAACGGAATTCCCGCCGACGTCCGCGCCGACCCGGTGATGGAACGGCCGGGTGACCGCAGCTTCGTCAACGACGAGGAGAAGACCGGCAGCAACCAGGCGGGCACCGAGGGCGGCACCACCCCCGCGCCGGGAATCAACGGATCGTCGGCCCAGCTGCCCTTCAGCCTCGACCCCGCGCGCACACCGGTGCTCGGCAGCTGGCGTTCGGGCATCCAGATTCCCGCGCACCTGCGGTCCGGCTGGTATCGGCTGCCCTCGCGCGACCAGGCCGGACCGCTGCTGGTGGTGAGCGCGTCCGGGCGCTTCGACCCGCGCGAGGTCCAGGTGCAGTGGGCCACCGACGAGCAGGCGGCCAGCGGGCGTCCCGGCGGCTCGTTCCAATTCGCCGACGTGGGCGCGTCCCCGGCCTGGCGCAACTTGCGGCTGGCGCTCTCGGCAATCCCGCGTAACGCCACCCAGATTCGGTTGGTCGCCGACGACGAGGACCTGGCGCCACAGCACTGGATCGCGCTGACACCGCCGCGCATCCCGCGGCTGCGCACGCTGCAGGACGTGGTGGGCTCCGCCGCCCCGGTGTTCTTGGACTGGCTCGTCGGGCTGGCGTTCCCGTGTCAGCGACCGTTCGGCCACCAGAACGGCGTCGACGAGACACCGAAATGGCGCATCCTGCCCGACCGGTTCGGCGCCGAGGCCAACTCGCCCGTGATGGACAACAACGGCGGTGGCCCGCTGGGCGTCACCGAGCTGCTGGCGAAGGCGACCACGATGGCCACCTATTTGAAGGACGACTGGTCCCGCGACTGGGGCTCGCTGCAGCGGTTGACGCCGTATTACCCCGGCGCCCAACCCGCCGACCTGCTCCTGGGGACGGCGACGCGCAGCGGCCTGTGGAACCCGGCGCCGCTGCGCAAGACCTAGATTCGCGCCGGCGGGCGCGAGCACGGCCCTTGAGCGCCATCATCCGTAAGCCTATGCTTACGGTTCGTGAGCACTTACCAAACCGCTGACGCGTGGCTGGCGTTGGCGGACGGGACGCGGCGGGCGATCGTGGAACGGCTCGCGCACGGCCCGTCGGCGGTCGGTGAGTTGGCGCGCGACCTGCCGGTCAGCAGACCCGCCGTGTCGCAACACCTCAAGGTGCTCAAGTCCGCCGGGCTGGTGCGCGACCGGGCCGCGGGAACCCGCCGCGTCTATCAGCTCGACCCCACCGGTCTCGAGGCGCTCCGCGCCGACCTCGACCGGTTCTGGACCCAAGCGCTCGCCGGCTATGCGCGGACCATCGACGAGACCAACGAAGGATCGACATGACACCCCAGCGGACGCCCAACGTCACCCACCACGTCGTCGTCAACGCCGCCATCGAGCGCGCGTTCACGGTCTTCACTCAGCAATTCGGCGCGTTCAAGCCGCGCGAGCACAATCTGCTCGCCGTCCCGATCGCCGAGACCGTGTTCGAGCCCCGCGTGGGCGGCCACATCTACGACCGCGGCGTGGACGGCAGCGTCTGCCGGTGGGCGCGCATCCTGGCCTACGAGCCGCCGCACCGCGTGGTGTTCAGCTGGGACATCGGCCCGACGTGGCAGCTGGAAGCCGACCCGGCCAAGACCAGCGAGGTCGAAGTCCGCTTCACCGCGCAGGCCGACCAGCGCACCCGGGTGGACGTCGAACACCGCCATCTCGACCGCCACGGGCCGGGCTGGCCCTCGGTGGCCGACGGTGTCGACGGCGACGCGGGCTGGCCGCTCTACCTGGGCCGCTACGCCGACCTGTTGAGCGGCGGTGACCCGCGATGACCGCCGACCTGATGCCCATGGCCCGCGCCGAGCGGGCGGACCTGGCCGACTTCCTGGCCACGCTTGAGCCGCAGGACTGGGAGGCGCCCAGCCTGTGCACGCGGTGGAGCGTGAAAGACGTTGTCGCGCATGTGATCAGCTACGAGGAGCTCGGCCCCCTGGGGCTGCTGAAACGCTTTGCGAAGGGCCGGGTGGTGCGGGCCAACCAGGTGGGCGTCGACGAATTCGCGAAACTGACCCCGCAACAATTGCTGGAATTCCTGCGCAGCCACCTCCAACCACGCGGCCTGACAGCGGGTTTCGGGGGAATGATCGCGCTCGTCGACGGCACGATCCATCACCAGGACATCCGCCGCGCGCTGGACCGGCCGCGCGAGGTGCCGCCCGAGCGGCTCGCACGGATCCTTCCCCTGGTGCCGGGCAACCCCAGGCTCGGCGCGGGACGACGGATCAGGGGTCTGCGCCTGCGCGCCACCGACCTCGAGTGGACGCACGGCGACGGGCCCGAAGTGACCGGCCCCGCCGAGGCGCTACTCATGGCGATGTCCGGGCGTCCGGCCGCACTCGCCGACCTCGGCGGACCCGGGCACGCGACGCTGGCGGACCGGCTCGGCGGATAACGATTCGCGGCCCCGCGTCCCGATGGCGCAAAGCCGCGTCGCTTACGATCGAGCCTCGTGCCCCACGACCGTAATGAGCGATCGCAGCGGATCCCACGATCGGTGGCCGCGGTCGCGGGAGTCGTGGGTCTATTCCTGTGTCTTCTGGTCCCGGTGCTCCCGGCGACGCAGACCACGGCGACGGTGCTGTGGCCGCAGGGCACCGTGGACGGGCACGTCAGCCAGATCACCGCGCCCCTGGTGTCGGGGGCCCCGCGCGCGCTGGACATCTCCATTCCCTGCCCGGACATCGCCACCCTGCCCGCCAACGGGGGTTTGGTGGTCTCGACCCTGCCGCCCGGCGGGATGGACGCCGGGAAGAACGGGCTGTTCGTGCGGGCCAACAAGGACGTGGTCGTCGTCGCGTTCCGCGACACCGTCGCGGCGGTGGCGCAGCGCTCGGCCATCGCCGCCGGGGCCTGCACCGTGCTGCACGCCTGGGCCGGCGTCGGGGCGGCCGGCGCCGAATTCGTCGGCATACCCGGCGCCTCCGGGGTCCTGCCGGCCGAGAAGAAGCCGCAGGTCGGCGGGATCTTCACCGACCTGAAGGTGCCGGCCGGGCCCGGGCTGTCGGCCCGGGTCGACGTCGACACCCGATTCATCACCGCGCCCACCGCCGTCAAGAAGATCGTGATGGTGCTGGGCGCGCTGTCCGTGCTGACGGCCGTCATCGCGCTCGCGGTGCTGGACCGCCGCAGCCGCGGCGGCGGCACGCTGCTCAACTGGCGCTCCCCCATCGCCTGGCTCTCCAGATACCGGCCCGGCACCCACCTGGCCAACTGGCGGCGCGTCGGGCTGGCGACCTGGATCGCCGACGCCGGGGTGATCGCGACCCTGTTGCTGTGGCACGTCATCGGCGCCACCACCTCGGATGACGGCTACAACCTGACCATCGCCCGCGTCGCCCCCCGCGCCGGTTACGTCGCCAACTACTACCGCTACTTCGGCACCACCGACGCCCCCTTCGACTGGTATCTCGGGGTGCTGTCCAAGCTCGCCTCGGTGAGCACGGCCGGAGTCTGGATGCGGCTACCCGCCACCCTGGCCGGGATCGGCTGCTGGATGATCATCAGCCATTGGATGCTGCGCCGGCTGGGCCCCGGCCGGGGCGGTCTGGCCGCCAACCGTGTCGCGGTCTTCACCGCGGGCGCGGTGTTCGTCGCGGCGTGGCTGCCGTTCAACAACGGGCTGCGGCCCGAACCGCTGATCGCCCTCGGGGTCCTGATCACTTGGATGCTGGTGGAACGCGCGATCGCGCTGCGGCGGCTCGCCCCGGCGGCGGTGGCCATCGTCGTGGCGCTGCTGAGCGCGACGCTGGCGCCGCAGGGATTGATCGCCGTCGCCGCCCTGCTGACCGGGGCCCGGGCCGTCGCCCAGACGATCCGGCGCCGCCGGGCAACCGACGGACTGCTGGCTCCGCTGGCGGTACTCGGGGCGTCGCTGTCGGTGATCCTCGTGGTGGTGTTCCGCAGCCAGACGCTGGCCACGGTGCTGGAGTCGGCCCGCATCAAATACAAGGTCGGGCCGACGATCGCCTGGTACCAGGACTGGCTGCGCTATTACTTCCTCACCGTCGAGTCCAACCCCGACGGGTCGATGGCGCGGCGGTTCGCGGTGCTGATCCTGCTGCTGTGCCTGTTCGGGATGCTCGTCATCCTGCTGCGCCGCGGCCACGTGCCCGGCGTGGCCAGCGGCCCGGCCTGGCGGCTGATCGGCACCACGGCGATCGGCCTGCTGCTCGTGACGTTCACCCCGACGAAGTGGGCGATTCAGTTCGGCGCCTTCGCGGGACTGGCCGGGGCGCTGGGCGCGGTCACCGCGTTCGCCTGCTCGCGGATCGGCCTGCACAACCGCCGCAACCTGACGCTGTACGTGACGGCGCTGCTGTTCGTGCTGGCCTGGGCCACCTCGGGCATCAACGGCTGGTTCTACGTCGGCAACTACGGGGTGCCGTGGTACGACATCCAACCGGTCATCGCCAGCCACCCAGTGACCTCGATGTTCCTGACGCTGTCGATCATCACCGGGCTGCTGGCCGCCTGGCAGCACTTCCGGATGGACTACGCCGGGCACACCGAGGTCAAGGACAACCGGCGCAACCGCGTCCTGGCGTCGACCCCGCTGCTGGTGGTCGCGACCATCATGGTCGTCGGCGAGGTCGCCTCGCTGACCAAGGGCGCGGTGTTCCGCTACCCGCTCTACACCACCGGCAAGGCCAACCTCGCCGCGATCAGCTCGGGGCTGTCCCCCAGCAGCTGCGCGATGGCCGACGACGTGCTGGCCGAACCCGACCCCAACGCCGGCATGTTGCCGCCGGCTCCGGGCCAGACCTTCGGCCCCGACGGTCCGCTCGGCGGCGTGAATCCGGTGGGCTTCAAACCCGAAGGCGTGGGCGAGGATCTGCAATCCGACCCGGTGGTGACCAAGCCGGGTCTGGTCAACTCCGACGCCTCCCCGAACAAGCCCAACGTCGCCTACAGCGATTCCGCGGGCACCGCCGGCGGCAAGGGCCCGGTCGGAGTCAACGGCTCCCACGCGGCGCTGCCGTTCGGGCTGGACCCGGCCCGCACCCCGGTGATGGGCAGCTACGGCGAAAACTCGCTGGCCGCCACGGCCACCTCGGCCTGGTACCAACTGCCCGCCCGTACCGCCGACCGGCCTTTGGTGGTGGTCTCCGCCGCCGGCGCGATCTGGTCCTACAAAGAGGACGGCACCTTCACCTACGGCCAATCCCTGAAGCTGCAATGGGGCGTCACCCGCCCGGACGGCACCACCCAGCCGCTGGCCGAGGTGCAACCGATCGACATCGGCCCCCAGCCGGCATGGCGCAACCTGCGCTTCCCGCTGACCTGGGCGCCGCCGGAGGCGAACGTGGCGCGCATCGTCGCCTACGACCCGAACCTGAGCTCCGACCAATGGTTCGCGTTCACACCGCCCCGGGTGCCGGTGCTGGAAACCCTGCAGCAGCTGGTCGGGTCGCAGACGCCGGTGTTGATGGACATCGCGACCGCGGCCAACTTCCCGTGCCAGCGGCCGTTCGCCGAACACCTTGGCGTTGCCGAACTTCCGGGGTACCGCATTCTTCCCGACCGCAAGCAGACGGCGGCGTCGTCGAACCTGTGGCAGTCCAGCGAGGCGGGCGGGCCGTTCCTGTTCGCCCAGGCGCTGCTGCGCACCTCGACGATCTCGACGTACCTGCGCGGCGACTGGTATCGCGACTGGGGATCCGTGGAGCAGTACTTCCGGTTGGTGCCGGCTGATCAAGCGCCGGACGCCGCGATCGAACAGGGTGTGATGACAGTGCACGGCTGGAGCCGGCAGGGACCGATTCGGGCACTGCCATGAGCGCGCCGAGGATGCGCGACGACGTGCGAATGACGCGCTGGGTGGCGACGATTGCCGGCCTGATCGGGTTCGTGCTGTCCGTCGCCACCCCGCTGCTGCCCGTCGTGCAGACCACCGCGGCGCTGAACTGGCCCCAGAACGGTCAGCTGAACAGCGTTACGGCCCCGCTGATTTCGCTGACCCCGGTCGACATGACCGCCACCGTGCCCTGCGCGCTGGTGCGCGACCTGCCGCCGGAGGGCGGGGTGATCCTGGGCACCGGGCCCAAGAAGGGCAAGGACGCCGCGCTCAACGCGTTGTTCGTCGTCGTCAACGGCAAGCGCGTCGACGTCACCGACCGCAACGTGGTGATCGCCAGCGTGTCTCGGGAGCAGGCGAGCTCTGACCAATGCCGGCGCATCGAGATCACTTCGACAAAAGCCGGCACCTTCGCCACCTTTGTCGGACTCAATGATTCGGCGGGCAGACCGATCGGCGGCGGGTTTCCCGACCCGAACCTGCGCCCACAGATCGTCGGGGTGTTCACCGACCTGAGCGGCCCGGCGCCGGCCGGGTTGAAGCTGTCGGCGACCATCGACACCCGGTTCTCCACCACCCCAACCACTTTGAAGCTGGTCGCGATGGTGGCGGCGATCGTGGCGACCATCGTTGCGCTGGTCGCGTTGTGGCGACTCGACCAGCTGGATGGACGTCGGATGCGCCGGCTCATTCCGGCGAACTGGCGCACGTTCACGCTCGCCGATGTCGCGGTGATCTTCGGGTTCGTGCTCTGGCACGTGATCGGGGCGAACTCGTCCGACGACGGCTACATCCTCGGCATGGCCCGGGTGGCCGACCGCGCCGGCTACATGTCGAACTACTTCCGCTGGTTCGGCAGCCCCGAGGACCCGTTCGGCTGGTACTACAACCTCCTGGCGCTGATGACCCACGTCAGCGACGCCAGCCTGTGGATGCGGTTGCCGGACCTGGTCGCCGGAATTGTGTGCTGGCTGTTGCTTTCCCGTGAGGTGCTGCCGCGACTGGGGCCCGCGGTGGCCGCCAGCAAGCCGGCGAACTGGGCGGCGGGCATGGTGTTGCTGACGGCGTGGATGCCGTTCGACAACGGCCTGCGTCCCGAACCGATCATCGCGCTCGGCTCGCTGGTCACCTACGTCCTGATCGAACGCTCCATGCGGTACAGCCGGCTGACTCCGGCGGCACTGGCGGTCATCACCGCCGCCTTCACGCTCGGTGTGCAGCCCACCGGCCTGATCGCGGTGGCCGCGTTGGTCGCCGGTGGCCGTCCGATCCTGCGCATCTTGGTCCGCCGTCATCGCCTGGTGGGCACGTGGCCTCTGGTGGCGCCCATGCTGGCCGCCGGCACGGTCATCCTGACCGTCGTGTTCGCCGACCAGACGCTGCGGGCGGTGTTGGAAGCCACCAGGATTCGGACCGCGATCGGGCCCAGCCAGGCGTGGTACACGGAGAACCTGCGCTACTACTATCTGATCCTGCCCACCGTCGACGGCTCGCTGTCGCGCCGGTTCGGCTTTTTCATCACCGCGCTGTGCCTGTTCACGGCCGTGTTCATCATGTTGCGGCGCAAGCGTGTTCCCGGCGTGGCCCGCGGCCCGGCGTGGCGGCTGATGGGCGTCATCTTCGGCACCATGTTCTTCCTGATGTTCACGCCCACCAAGTGGGTGCACCACTTCGGCCTGTTCGCCGCGGTGGGGGCCGCGATGGCCGCGCTGACCACCGTGCTGGTGTCGCCGGCGGTGCTGCGGTGGTCGCGGAACCGGATGGCGTTCCTGGCGGCGGTGCTGTTCCTGATGGCGCTGTGCTTCGCCACCACCAACGGCTGGTGGTACGTCTCCAGCTACGGCGTCCCGTTCAACAGCACCATGCCGAAGATCGGCGGAATCTCGGTCAGCACAATATTTTTCGCGTTGTTCGTACTCGCCGTGCTGTACGCGATCTGGTTGCATTTCGCGGCGCGCAGCCACGGGGAGGGCCGGCTGGCCCGGGCGCTGACGGCCGCGCCGGTGCCCATCGCGGCGGGATTCATGGCGCTGGTGTTCATCGCGTCGATGGTGGCCGGCATCGTGCGCCAGTACCCGACCTACTCGAACGCCTGGGACAACCTGCGCGAGTTCAGCGGGGGCTGCGGGCTGGCCGACGATGTGCTCGTCGAGCCGGACAGCAACGTCGGCTATATGGCGCCGCTGCCCGGCAACTACGGACCGTTGGGGCCGCTGGGCGGTGAGCACCCGGTGGGATTCAGCCCGAACGGGGTGCCCGAACACATTGTCGCCGAGGCGGTTCGGATCACCCCGAACCAACCCGGGACCGACTACGACTGGGACGCACCGACCAGGCTGAGCACGCCGGGCGTCAACGGTTCGACGGTGCCGCTGCCCTACGGCCTCGATCCCGATCGGGTTCCGCTGGCCGGCAGCTACACCACCGCGGCGCAACAGGAGAGCAGGCTCACCTCGGCGTGGTACCGGTTGCCCAAACCCGATGCCGGCCATCCGCTGGTCGTGGTGTCCGCCGCCGGAAAGATCGCCGGCAACAGCGTGCTGCACCACCACACCGACGGGCAGACCGTGGTGCTCGAGTACGGCCGGCCCGGGCCCGCGGGTGACGCCGGAGCCGGCATCGTGCCGGCCGGGCGGCTGGTGCCCTACGACCTGAACGGCGAGCAGCCGAAGGCCTGGCGCAACCTGCGCTTCGCCCGCTCCGACATGCCCGCGGACGCGATCGCCGTGCGGGTGGTGGCCGAGGACCTGTCCCTGACGCCGGAGGACTGGATCGCGGTGACCCCGCCGCGGGTGCCGGAGATGCGCTCGCTGCAGGAGTACGTCGGCTCGACGCAGCCGGTGCTGATGGACTGGGCGGTCGGATTGGCCTTCCCCTGCCAGCAGCCGATGCTGCACGTCAACGGCGTCACCGAGATCCCCAAATTCCGCATCACGCCGGACTACACGGCCAAGAAGATGGACACCGACACCTGGGAAGACGGCACCAACGGCGGGCTGCTGGGTATCACGGATCTGCTGCTGCGGGCCCACGTGATGTCGACGTACCTGTCCCACGATTGGGGCCGCGACTGGGGGTCGCTGCGCAAGTTCGACACCATCGCCGACGCGCATCCCGCGCAGCTCGATCTGGGCACCGCGACCCGCACCGGATGGTGGTCGCCGGGCCAGATCCGCATCAAGCCTTAACCGCGGCGCAAAAGGTTATTGTCGGCGACGTTAAATGGCGTGCCGCCGCGGTTTCTGATTGGTCGAATAGCCCACCGAATTAACGCCCGAGTAATTGTCGACCGAGGGTTTGAATCGGCCAATTGCGGGACAATACTCATTCCGTATGTGATCCAGTTCACACTACGGAAAAGGGTGGCCCCCATGGACACGCTGACACGGCTGAAAACCTGCGCCACCGCGGCCACGGTGCTGGTTTGGCCGGCCGCGACGTTCGCCATCGGCACGGCGGACGCCGAAGGCGCCGGCACCACCGTGGTTTTCGACGCCAAACTTCGGCGTTGCGATTTCAGTCTGGTGAGTTTCGCGGTGCAGCAGCCCCACCCGTCGCTGGGGACGGGTTACGCCGTCGTCCACACGGCCGGGTCGAGGGTGGTCGCGGACGTCCATTTGGTGGACGCGCCGGAGCCCGGTACCCATTTCGACGTGGGGCTGATCCAGGTGCCCCGCCCGGCCTCCGCCACGTGCGGGCCCGGCGATCCCGGGACCGCCTTCACCGGCCTGGACACCGACGGCGCGGGCAGTGGGAACGCGACCGTACAAGACAGCGTTCGGCCCGGCACGACCGGCGTTTGGGTGATCATCGAACAACCCAACCCCCACTCGCAGAGCCCGGCGGAGTTCTACACCTCCGAGTTCGTCGTGCCGGTGAGGGCGTAGGTCGGATGAGGGGCGACGGTGTCGGCATCACAACGGGACACGCGGCAGCAGCGAATCGCGGCCGATGACGCCACCGGCGACCTGTCCGCGCTCCGCGGCTCCGCGCTGCCTGCCGAAGCTGTCCCCGAGGAAATCGACACGAAGGCGGCGGTGGCCGAGGCGGCGCTGGAGCGCGGCTCGGCCATGCTCGTGGTCAAGCGGGGTCCCAATGTCGGTTCGACGTTCGTCCTGAACCGGCCCCTGATGACCGCCGGACGCCACCCGGCCAGCGACATCTATCTCGACGACATCACGGTCAGCCGTCGGCATGCCGAAATCCGCAACGAGAACGGCGAATTCCTCCTCGTCGACCTCGGCAGCCTCAACGGCACCTATCGCAACCGTGAACCCGTCGACTCTGCGGTGCTGGCCGACGGCGACGTGCTGCAGGTCGGCAATTTCCGGCTCGTTTTCCTCACCGCCCCGACGCCGTGATCCGACGATGTACACCTCCGAATTCCGGCCCGGCCAAACGATTTTCGCCCAGGGCGATCCGGGCGACCGGCTCTATGTGATCGTCGAAGGCATGGTGAAGATCAGCCTCCGTGGCCCCGCGGGCCGCACCAGCGTGCAGGCGATCCTCGGGCCCACAGACATCTTCGGCGAGCTGGCCGTATTCGACCCCGCCCCGCGCGCGTGCACCGCCACGGCGCTCACGGACGTGCGGGCGCAGTGGCTGGACCGCGCGGCCCTGCGCGCGACGGTGGCGCGGCGGCCGGCGCTGGCCGAAGAGCTGTTGCGGGCGCTGACCCAGCGGCTGCAGGCCGCCGAACGGCAACTCGTCGAACTGGTCTCCAGCGATGTCGCCGCCCGCGTGGCCCGCCAGCTGTTGACGCTGGCCAGGCGGTTCGGCACCCGCGAGGGGGTCGCGCTGCGCCTGGCCCACGAACTCAGCCAGGACGAGCTGGCCCAGCTCGTCGGCGCCGACCGGGTATCGGTGAACAAGGCGCTGCGCAGTTTCACGACACGCGGCTGGATCTCGTTGAAAGGCAAGACCGTTCTGATCCTCAACCCCGACGCGCTGGGCCGCCGCGCCGGGGCCGTCGACTGCGCGCTACCGCGTGACGATCGGCTCGGCGCGTAGCGTCTCCCCCATGAGCGACTACGCCGTAGAGGCGGTGGACAGGCTGCCGTTCTCCACCGAGGAAAAATCGCAGCGCTACGCGACGGAGAACTACCGCGGCGCCGTCGGTCTCAATTGGTACAGCACCGATCCCACGCTGCAGTTCACCATGGCGTACTACCTGCAGCCCGACGAGCTGCAGTTGGCCGAGCGCCATCTGACGCGCATCGGCGAGCTGATGGGCGGCCCGGTGGCGCGGTGGGCCGAGGAGACCGACCGCAACCCGCCGCGGCTGGAGCGCTACGACCGGTGGGGTCACGACGTCAGCCAGGTGGTCATGCCGACGTCGTTCACGCAGTCCAAGCGGGCCGTCCTGGACGCCCAGCGGGCGCTGCGGACCGAGGCGCGCGAGGCGAAGATGAGCTCGTCCCTGACGCTGTTCGCGTCGAATTATCTGCTCAATCAAGCCGATATCGGCATGGGGTGCGCGTTGGGCACCGGCGGCGGCATGGTGCAGTCGCTGGTGGCGGCCTACGCGCCGCCCGACGTGGCCGAACACGTGCTGGCCAAATTCGCCTCCGGCGAGTGGGCCGGGGAGACGGCGCAGCTGCTCACCGAGCGCACCGGCGGCTCCGACCTGGGCGCGCTGGAGACCACCGCCACACGCCACGGCGACTCGTGGCTGCTCAACGGGTTCAAGTGGTTTGCGTCCAACTGCGCCGGGGAGGCGTTCGTCGTCCTGGCCAAACCCGAAGGCGCGCCGGACTCTTCGCGGGGCGTCGCCAATTTCCTGGTGCTGCGCACCCGCCGCGACGGCTCCCGCAACGGCGTGCGGGTCCGGCGCCTGAAGGACAAACTCGGCACCCGTTCGGTGGCCTCGGGCGAGGTCGAGTTCGTCGACGCCGAGGCGTTCCTGCTGTCCGGCGAACCCAACCCCGAATCCGGCCCCTCCGACGGCAAGGGGCTGGGCCGCATGATGGAGCTGACCAACGCCGCGCGGCTGGGCATCGCGTTGTTCGGGCTCGGCAACGCCCGCCGGGCCCTGGTCGAGTCGCTGTGCTACGCGCGGCAGCGGCGGGCCTTCGGCGGGGCGCTGATCGACAAGCCGTTGATGCGGCGCAAGCTCGCGGAGCTGATCGTCGATGTCGAAGCCGCCCAGGCGCTGGTGTTCGACGGCACCGGCGCCACCAACCATCGCCAGCCGCGCAGCCTGCGGCAGCGCATCGCCGTGCCGGTCACCAAGCTGAAGGTGTGCCGGCTGGGGATCACCGCGGCGTCGGACGCCATCGAGATCCACGGCGGCAACGGCTATATCGAGACCTGGCCGGTGGCAAGGCTTTTGCGCGACGCGCAGGTCAACACCATCTGGGAGGGCCCGGACAACATCCTGTGCCTGGACGTGCGCCGCGGGATCGAGCAGACCCGCGCGCACGAGACGCTGCTGGCGCGGCTACGCGATGCCGTGTCCGTCGCCGACGACGACGAAGCCACCCGGTTGGTCGCCGGCCGGATCGAGGACCTCGACGCGGCGATCACCGCGTGGTCCAAACTCGACAGCGAGCTGGCCGAGGCGCGGCTGTTCGGGCTGGCCCAGTTCATGGGCGACGTCTACGGGGGCGCGTTGCTCGTCGAGCAGGCCGCCTGGGAGCGCGCCACCCGCGGCGGCGGGCGCAAGGCGCTGGTCGCGCGGCTCTACGCGCAGCGGTATCTCGCCGATCGCGGGGCGCTGCGCGGGATCGACGCCGACTCCGACGAGGCGCTGGAGCGCTTCGACGAACTCGTCGACGGCGCGCTGCGGCTCGAGGACTAGATCGGGATGAGCCCGTGCTTGCGTGCGGTGCGGAACCACAGTTGCTTGTCCCGCAGCAGCTTCATCGACTTGCGCAGCAGCAGCCGCGTCTGGTGCGGGTCGATGACCGCGTCGATGAAGCCGCGTTCGGCCGCGGTCCACGGGATCGCCATGTTGAGGTTGTAGCCCTCGATGAAGTCCTTCTTGATCTGCTGCGCCTCGGGGGTGGTCGGGTCGGGGAAGCGCTTCATCAGCAGCTGCGCGGCCCCCTCGGCGCCGATCACCGCGATGCGCGCGGTGGGCCAGGCGAAGTTGAAGTCGGCGGTCAGCTGTCTCGAGCCCATCACGGCGTAGGCGCCGCCGTAGGACTTGCGGACGGTGATCGTCACCTTGGGCACGTCGGCCTCCACCACGGAGTAGAGGAACCGCCCGCCGCGCTTGATGATGCCCCGCTTCTCCTCCTCGGCACCCGGCAGGAATCCGGGCGTGTCCACCACGAAAACCAGCGGGATGTTGAACGCGTCGCAGAACCGGATGAACCGCGCGGCCTTGTCGGAGGCCTCGTTGTCGATCGACCCGGACATGTACATGGGCTGGTTGGCGATCACGCCCACGGGGTGGCCGTCGACCCGGGCGTAGCCGGTGATGATGGCCGGCCCGTGCTGCGCGGCGACGTCGAGGAAGTCGCCGTCATCGAAGATCCGCAGCAGGATCTCGTGCATGTCGTAGGCCATGTTGTCCGAGTCGGGCACGATCGAGTCGAGCTCCAGGTCGGTCGGGGTGATCTCCGGCTCCAGGCCGGGGTTGACCACCGGCGGCTTGCCGAAGGTGCTCGACGGCAGGAACGACAGGAAGTCGCGCACGTATGCGAACGCCTCGGCCTCGGAGTTCACCACCTGGTGGATGTTGCCGTAGCGGGCCTGCGCGTCGGAGCCACCGAGCTCGTCGAGGGTGACCTCCTCGCCGGTGACCTCGCGGATCACGTCGGGGCCGGTGACGAAGAAGTAGCCCTGGTCGCGCACCGAGACGAGCAGATCGTCCTGGATCGGCGAATACACCGCTCCCCCAGCGCATTTGCCGAAGATCAGGGAGATCTGCGGCACCAGGCCGGACAGCGCCTCGTGCCGGCGACCCAGCTCGGCGTACCACGCCAGCGAGGTGACCGCGTCCTGGATCCGGGCGCCACCGGAGTCCTGGATGCCGATGATCGGGCACCCGATCATCGCGCACCACTCCATCAGCCGCGCGACCTTGCGGCCGAACATCTCGCCGACGGTGCCCTGGAAGACCGTCTGGTCATGGGAGAACACCCCGACCGGCCGGCCGTCGATCATGGCGTGCCCGGTGACGCACCCGTCGCCGTAGAGCGCGTTCGGGTCGTTCGGCGTCTTGGCCAGCGCACCGGTCTCCAGGAAGGTGCCCGGGTCGACCAGCGCGTGCACGCGGGCGCGGGCGCTGGGGATGCCCTTCTTGTCGCGCTTGGCGACGGCCTTCTCGCCGCCGGGCTCTTGCGCCAGTTCCAGGCGGCGATGGAGCTCGGCCAGCTTCTCGGCTGTGGTGTGCTGGATGGGAGCCGGCGCCATCTCCGTCACTACTTGCCTACCTCACTTGTCTGGGTGGTTTCCGCGTCCACCTTATTCAGCACCTCGGCCAGGTGCGCGCCCACCTTGCCGATGATCGGCTCGTCGATGGCCTGGATGTGCTCGCCGCCGATCGGAACCACCTCCAGGTCCGCGACGAACTCGCCCCAGCCGCCGTCGGGCTGACGGATCGCATAGCGCGGCTCGAACTCGATGACGTCATCGTGGTAGCGGTCGGCCATGTAGAGGGTCACGTGGCCGTCGTACGGCTCGATCACGACGGTCTCGAGCGCCCGGTTGTCCAGGTACGACGTCCGCTGGTGCTCGACGATGCCGCCCGGGATCTGCACGCCGCTCTGCTGCACGATGTCCAAGACGAACTTGACCTGCCCCTCGTCGTCGAGCTCTTCGAGCTGCTCGTAGGGAATCGCGGGGATCTCGACGTTGAAGGTGCGCTCGGCGAACTTCGCGTAACGGTCCCAGCGCTTGCGGGTTTCCTCCTTGGTCTGCGGGATCTCCTCGCCGGGGCGCACGGTGTCGATCATCCCGACGAACCGCACGTCGGCGCCCGCCCGCTTCAACCCGATCGCGCACGCATACGCCAGGGCACCGCCGAGCGACCACCCGGCCAGGATGAACGGCTTGCCGTCGTTCATTTCCAGCAGCTTCGGCACGTACTGCGCGGCCCGCTCCTGGATGGTGCCCTCCACCCGCTCCAACCCGTACATCGGGGTGTTCGCGGGCAGCCGGTTGAGCAGCGGCTCGTAGACCACGGTCGACCCGCCGGCCGGGTGGAACACGAACACCGGTACCTGCGAGTCGTTCTCGGGCGCCCGGATGGTGCGGACGAAGCCGTCGATCTGCCCGGCCTCAAGGTACTGGCGCACTTTTTCGGCCAGCGCCTCGATGGTCTCCGATGTCAGCACGTCCTCGGCGGTGATGGTGCCCTCGGCGCGCTCGGAGAGTCGTTGCGCCATCTTGGCCGCGGTGTCCTCGTCGAGCTTGGGCAGCGGGTTGAAGATGCCGCCCGGCGACTTGCCCGTCACGATCGCCCAGGTGGCGAAGGTGACCCGCTCGGCGGCATCACGCGGCGGCACATCGGAATTCAGCGCCTTGGCCACCGCCTCCTGGCTGAGCGCTCCCGCCAGGTTCGGCTGGCCACCGTTGGTCGCCGCGGCCGGGCCGGACGGATCCGTCGGCGGCGGCGGAACCGGCGCATCCGGGGACGACGCTGGCGCCGGCTGGGTCTCGGGCTCGGCCTGCGGGTCGGGCGCGGGCGCGGCGGCCGATGTCGGGGTCGCCCCGCTGAGCAGCTGTGCCTGCTCCCGGGCGATCTCCTCGGGCGTCTGCGTCTTCTGGTGCTCGGCCAGCTGCTCGACCTCGTCGCGGTGCTCGATCGCGTATTCGATCAGCTTCTCGACGGCGTAGAGGTTGGCGTCGCGCACCGCGGTCAGCTGGATCGGCGGCAGGTCGAAGTCGTATTCGACGCGGTTCTTGATCCGCACCGCCATCAGCGAGTCGAGGCCGAGCTCGATCAGCGGCACCTCCCACGGCAGGTCCTCGGGCTCGTAGCCCATGGCCGCCGAGACGATCAGGCCCAGCCGCTCGCCGATGGTCTCACCGGAGTCCGGCGACCACCGGCCCACGGTGGACGGCAGGTAGCGGTTGGTCAGGCTGTCCGACAGCGTTTCGGCATCGGTCTCCTCGGCCTCGGGAGCCGCCGGCTCGGGCGCGCCAATCGTGCTGGGGGCGGCCGCAATTGCCGCACCGGCGCCCACCGCGGTCGGCAACGCGGCCACGCTCTGGCCGGCCCGCGACACCAGCGCGTCGTAGACCAGGGTGAAGGACTCGTCGATGCGGGCGTGCACCTGAACCGAGGCGCCACCCGGATGTCGGGTCATCGTCGTCACCAGCCGGGCGCCCGCGCCGGGCACCGCGCGCTGCTCGGAGGCCACCAGCTGGGCGTCCGAAAGGACTTGTGTCGCGGCCGATCTCACCAACGCGGCCAGGTCCGTCTCACCGTTGCGCGGCGCGTACTCCCAGACGTGCCGGCCGTCCGGCAGCGCGACATGGGTCCCCGGCATGATCACCGAGCCGTCGCCGGAGAAGTGCACGTCCAGCCAGTGCTCTTTGCGCTTGAACCGGGTCGGCGGGATGTTCGCGTAATCCTCGGGCCCTTGCGCCCTCGTGAACAGCGTCCGGATGTCCAGGTCGTGGCCGTGCACGTAGAGCTGGGCCATGGCCGAGGTCATCGACTCGACGTCGTCCTGCTTTTTGGCCAGCGTCGGAATCAGTTGGGCGTCATGCAAACCCGCGGCCGCGGTGGTCAAGCCGATCTGCATCAGCGCCACCGGGTTGGGCGCCAGTTCGAGGAACGTGGTGTGGCCGCTGTCGACGGCGTTGCGGACGCCGTGCGTGAAGTACACCGAATGCCGCATTCCCTTGACCCAGTACGCGACGTCGTGGATCGGCTCGCCGCCGGGCTTGATGTAGCTGCCCTCGTGCACCGTCGAGAAGATCCCGACGGTGGGGCTCATCGGCTTGATGCCCTGCAGTTCCGCCGAGAACTCGCCAAGCAGCGGATCCATCTGCGAGGTGTGGCCGGCGCCCTTGGTCTGCAGCTTGCGGGCGAAGCGGCCCTCGGCCTCACAGCGGGCGACGATCGCGTCGATCTGCTCGGGCGGACCACCGATCACGGTCTGACTGGGTGCGGCGTAGACGCACACCTCCAGGCCGGGGAAGTCGCCGAAGACCGTCTTCAGCTCGTCGGCGGAGTACTCCACCAACGCCATCAGGCGGATGTATTCGCCGAACAGCATGGCCTCGCCCTCGCCCATCAGGTGCGAGCGCGAGGCGATCACCCGGGCGGCGTCCCGCAGCGACAGCCCGCCGGAGAAGTAGGCCGACGCGGGCTCACCGAGCGACTGACCCACCACCGCAGCGGGTTTCGCTCCGTGATGCTTGAGCAGCTCGCCCAGCGCGATCTGGATGGCGAAGATGACGACGTTGGAAGTCTCGATGCCGTATTCGTGCGAGTCGTCGAGGATCAGCTCGAGCACCGAGTAGCCGCGCTCGTCCTGGATCAGCGCGTCGACCTTCTCGATCCACTCGGCGAAGACCTCGTTGCGCAGGTAGAGGTTCTTGCCCATCTTGCGGTGCTGCGCACCGAAACCGGCCATCGCCCAGACCGGGCCGCTGGTCACCGGGCCGTCGACGCTGAACACGTTCGGCCGCTGCTTGCCCTCGGCGACCGCCCGCAGGCCCTTGACGGCCTCTTCGTGATCGTGGGCCAGCACCACCGCGCGCGAGCGGCCGTTGTTGCGCCGCGACAGCGCCCGGCCGATCGATTCCAGCGACGACGCCTGCCCCTCCGGGCTTTCCATCCAGTCCGCGAGCTCGGCGGCCGCGGCCTTCTTGCGCGAGGTCAAAAAGCCCGAGACCGCGAGCGGGATCAGCGGCTTGGTCGGCTCCGACTCCTCTTGCGCGGCAAGCTCTTCCAGCGCGATCGCCTTGAGGCGCAGGGCCTCTTCGGTCACGCCGGGCAGCTCGTATTCTTCGTCTTCGTCGGGCGCATCGGCGTCGGGGATGATGTTGCCGAAGTCGTCGAACCGCAGCGAGTGGGCTTCGAGCGTGGGGGCCTCGGCCGCTTCGGCGGCTTTGGCGGCTTCGGCCTGCGGGGCTGGCTCGGGCTCGCGCTCCACCACGTCGCGCGGCAAGACCTCGCGCACGACCAGGTGCGCGTTGGCCCCACCGAAGCCGAAGCTGGACACCCCGGCCAGCGCGTAACCGCCGTAGCGCGGCCAATCCGTCGCGCTGTCAACGAATTTCAAGCGCATGCCGTCGAAGTCGATGTAGGGGCTGGGCCCGGCGAAGTTGATCGACGGCGGCAGCTTGTCGTGCTGCAGCGCCAGCACCACCTTGGCCAGGCTGGCCGCGCCGGCGGCCGACTCCAGGTGTCCCACATTGGTTTTCACCGCGCCCAGCAGCGCCGGACGGTCGGCGGGACGGCCGCGCCCGACGATGCGGCCCAGCGCCTCGGCCTCGATCGGGTCACCCAGGACGGTGCCGGTGCCGTGCGCCTCGATGTAGTCGACGGTGCGCGGATCGATGCCGGCGTCCTTGTAGGCCCGGCGCAGCACCTCGGCCTGGGCGTCCTGGTTGGGCGCGATCAGGCCGTTGGACCGGCCGTCGTGGTTGACCGCGCTGCCGGCGATCACGGCCAGGATCTGGTCGCCGTCGCGGCGGGCGTCGTCGACCCGCTTGAGCACGAACATGCCGCCGCCCTCGGAGCGGGTGTAGCCGTCGGCGTCCGACGAGAAGGACTTGATCCGGCCGTCGGGCGAAAGCACCTGACCGATCTCGTCGAAACCGAGCGTCACCAACGGCGTCAGCAGCGCGTTGACCCCACCGGCGACCGCGACGTCGCACTCGCCGTTGCGCAGCGCCTGCACCGCCTGGTGCGTCGCCACCAGCGAGCTCGAGCAGGCGGTGTCCAGCGCGACCGACGGGCCGCGGAAGTCGTAGAAGTAGGACACCCGGTTGGCGATGATCGAGCTGGCGGTGCCGGTGATCGCGTACGGGTGCGCGACGGTCGGGTCGGAGACCGCCAGGAATTGGTAGTCGTTGTTGGAGAAGCCGACGTAGACGCCGACGGCCTCGCCGCGCAGGGTCGACGCAGGGATGCGGGCGTGCTCGAGCGCCTCCCAGGTCAGCTCCAGCGCCATCCGCTGCTGCGGGTCGATGTTGTCGGCCTCGGTCTTGGCGACCGCGAAGAACTCGGAGTCGAAGCCCTTGACGTCCTTCAGGTAGCCGCCGCGGGTGCGAGCCGTCGCGACCCGCGCGGCGATGCGCGGCTCCTCGAGGAATTCCGACCAGCGGCCCTCGGGCAGATCGGTGATGGCGTCGCGGCTCTCCATCAGCGCTTGCCAGGTTTCGTCGGGGCTGTTCATGTCGCCGGGCAGCCGGGTGGACAGTCCCACGATCGCGATGTCGACGCGCTCGGCCGGACCGGTGCGGGTCCAGTCCGCGCCGGCCAGGTCGTCATCGGGCATCTCGGGCTCGCCCTCGATGATGCGGGTGGCCAGCGACTCGATCGTCGGGTGCTGGAAGGCCACCGCGACCGACAGCGTGACCCCGGTCATGTCCTCGATGTCGGCGGCCATCGCCACCGCGTCGCGCGAGGACAGGCCCAGCTCGACCATCGGCACCGACTCGTCGATGTCGTCCGGTGACCGTCCGACCGCCCTGCCCACCCAGTTGCGCAGCCACTGGCGCATCTCGGGAACGGTCATCTCGGCCTTGTTGGCGGCCTCAGTGGCGGGCGCGGGCACCTCCCCGTCAGGGCCCGGGGTTTCGTGTTCGGGGTGCTCAGTGTCAGCCATGGTCCTCAGAAATTCAGTCCGTCGAGTTGGCGAAGGCCGTCGGGGATCCGACTCCGCTCCGCAGACTGCCGTCGAGGTAGGCGGCGCGGCAGGCGCGGTGCCCGATCTTGCCGCTGGAGGTCCGCGGGATGGTCCCCGCCTGCACCAGCAGCAGGTCGCGGACCGTGACGCCGTGGCGCACGGCGATGGCGGCCCGGATGTCGTCGGCGATGGGCTGGTAGTCCAGCTTGTGCGAGCCGGCGGCGCGCTCGGCGACGATCACCAGCTGCTCGGAGCTGTCATCCGGGTCGTACTTGAGGCCGGTGTGCGGGTTGTCGAACACTTCCTGCGGCAGTTGGTTGGCCGGCACCGAGAACGCGGCCACGTAGCCGGTGCGCAGCGCCTTGCTGGCTTCCTGCGCCGAGTACTCGAGGTCCTGCGGGTAGTGGTTGCGGCCGTCGATGATGACCAGGTCCTTGATGCGACCCGCGATATAGAGGTGGCCCTTGTGGTAGGTGCCGTAGTCGCCGGTCTTGACCCACATCCCGTCGTCGGGGGCACCCTCGGCATGCGACTGGCTGATCCGCGACTTGAGGATGTTCCGGAAGACGTCGTTGGTCTCTTCTTCCTTGCCCCAGTAGCCGATGCCCAGGTTGTTCCCGTGCAACCAGATCTCGCCGATCTGACCGTCCGGCAGCTCGCTGGCGGTCTCGGGGTCGACGATGACGGCCCATTCGTCGACGCCGATGACGCCGGCCGAAACCTGCGCCACCGCGTTGGGGGCGTCGGCGGCGACCTCGACGAAACGCTGCTTGTTCAGCTCGTCGCGGTCGACGTGGATGACCGTGGGCGGCTCGTCCATCGGCGTGGTGGAGACGAACAGCGTCGCCTCGGCCAGCCCGTAGGAGGGCTTGATCGCGGTCTCGCGCAGGCCGTACGGGGAGAACGCCTCGTAGAACTTGCGCATCGACGCCGGGGACACGGGCTCGCTGCCGTTGAGGATCCCCTTGACGTTGCTCAGGTCCAGCGGCGGCTCGCCTTCCTTGGGCACACCGCGCACCGCGGCGTGCTCGAACGCGAAGTTCGGGGCGACGGTGAAGACCTCGCAGTCCGGGGCGTCGTCGGGCTTGCGCGCCATCTCCCGGATCCACCGGCCGGGCCGACGCACGAAGGCGGCCGGCGTCATGAAGGTGAAGTTGTGGCCGAGCACCGGCGACAGCAGCGCCGTGATCAGACCCATGTCGTGGAAGAACGGCAGCCAGGACAGGCCGCGGTCGCCCTCCTTGCCCTCCAGGCCGTTGAGCACCTGCAGCACGTTGGTGGGCAGGTTCAGGTGGGTGATCTCCACGCCGGTCGGGGTGCGGGTGGAGCCGGAGGTGTACTGCAGGTAGGCGATGGTGTTCTCGTCGGCCTCGGGCGCCTCCCAGGTGGACGCGACCTCGCTGGGCACCGCGTCGACGGCGATGACGCGGGGCCGCTCCTTGGCCGCGCGGGCGCGGATGAACTTGCGGACACCCTCGGCGGCCTCGGTGGTGGTCAGGATGGTCGAGGGGGTGCAGTCGTCGAGCACGGCGTGCAGGCGGCCGACGTGGCCCGGCTCGCTCGGGTCGAACAGCGGCACCGCGATCCGCCCGGCGTACAGCGCGCCGAAGAGCGCGATGAGGTAATCCAGGTTCTGCGGGCACAGCACGGCGATGCGGTCACCGGGCTGGGTGACTTGCTGCAGCCGGGCGCCCACGGCGCGGTTGCGGGCGCTGAACTCCGACCAGGAGATGTCGCAGGCGACGCCGTCGCGCTCGGTGGAAAAGTCCAGGAACCGGTAGGCGAGCTTGTCGCCACGCACCCGCGCCCACTTCTCAACGTGTTTGACCAAGTTCGTGTTCTCGGGGAACTTGATCTTTCCATTCACGATGAACGGGTTGTGGTACGCCATGCCGCTCTCCTGTCACACCTGTTATCTGGTCGGCTACGCCGACGTTTGTTGTCTAGGTCGGCTCCGCCGACATTTCGTTCTCTAGCTCTAGGCCGGCTACCGCCGGCCGTTACATGTCTACGCGCGGGCCAGAACGCCGGTCACGTGCCAGTCCCAGCCGGCAACGACCACGACCCGGGTCCGCGACAAAGCCTGGTAGCTCTTAAATTCCTCTTAATGTTACGGGCCTGCCCACGGCAGACCAAATCACAAGGTACCGCTGATCGCCACCGGCGACCGCCACCTAAAGCCTGTGTCCCACCACCCCGGTCATCCGTGTTTCGGTTGTGGCGCATTCGCAATCAGCCCGTGAGCCCAGTTCAACGTCCAGTCGGTCGCCGGGGCGCCGTCGACGCTCCAGCACTGCGTCGTCGCATAGAGCGCGTGGACCGGTTGCGCGGCGCCGCCGGCCAACGTGTTCAGTGTGCTCGGCAGGTTGGCGATGCTGAAGGCCTCTTCCGGTGCGGCACAGATGAGGTCGCCCGGCGCGCAGATCTCGTTGGTCTTGCCGTTGAGGTCACCGAAGCCACCGGGGCGCGCACCGGTCATGGTCAAACCCATCCCGGACAGGATGGGCACCTCGTGCAACGTGACCTCGGCGCCCTGGCCCGGCGGGTTGGGGCCGATGTCGTTGCCGACCCCGAGCTGGCGACGCCCGTCAGCGATCAACGTCACACCCAACACCAGGTCGTCGTCGACGGGCCCGCGGCCATTGCCGATATCGCTGGCGATGTCGCCCATGATCACCGCGCCCTGCGAAAAGCCCATCAGCACGTAGCTGGTGAGCGGGCACTTGGTGTTCATGTCGGTCATCGCCGCGACGGTGGCGCGGGTGCCTTCGGCCCGGCTGGCGTTGTAGGACATCTGCGTGTCGCCGCTCAACGGATTGTGGAACTGTGCGGTGTACGGGGTGGTGTAGGCCTGCACCCGCGACGCCGGGAAATCCTGGGTGATGCTCGCGGTCACCTTGTGCAGCAACGCGTTCGGGAATTGCATCGGGTTGGCGGGGTCGTCCTGCGGGGCGGACTCCCACGTGCCGGGGACGTTGACCAGCAGCACGTCGGGACACGAGGAGTCCTGGGATGCGGGTCGCGGCTTGTGCGGGTGCGACGTCGTCGAAGACGGGGGCAACACCCCGGGCGGCACCGCGCTGGGCTGCGACTCGCGCCCGCGCAGCACGGTGACGACGCCCACGATGACCAACAAGACGACGCCGGCGACCGAAAGGGCCGCAATCCAGGCGAGGGTGCGGCGGCGCTTGCGCCGGGCGCTGTTAGCCATGTTCTCCTGCCAGCAGAGTCGGTGGATCGCAGCTCGGATCCGGGCAAGCGGCCCTGGAACCCCGGCTGCACTCCTACACGGTACCGGCTCGCCGGCGAGGTCAATCCGGGCAGCGACCCGCCGCGCCCGGCTCCGCCGCGCCGGCGATCGCCGCTAGCGGATGGCGCCGACGATGTCGCCCGACATGGCCCCCAACTGCCCCGACCACGAGCCCCAGCCGTTGTCGCCGCCGCCCGGGAAGTCGAAGTGGCCGTTGTGCCCGCCGTTGCTGCGGTACTGCTGATAGAACTCCCGCGAACTGCCCATCGCCGCGGACGCCTGCCCGATCATCGCGGCGTCGTCGCCGCCCATGTTGGTCGGGCTGTAGACCCACACCCGGGTGTTGTTCTGCGCGAGCAGCGCCGCGTGCACGTACGGGTCGTGCCACTTCCACCGGCCCAGCTGCGGCGCCCCCCACATGCCGTTGCCATCCACGCCGCCGAACTGCTGCAGCCCGGCCAGGATGGCGCCGTTGTAGTTGGTGCTCGACGGGTACAGGAAGCCCGACAGCGAGCCGGCGAAGCCGAAGCGGTCGGGGTGGAAGGCGGCCAGCGCCATCGCGCCGTAGCCGCCCTGCGAGGCGCCGACGGCGCCGTGGCCACCGGGCGCGAGGCCCTTGTTGGCGGCCAGCCAGTCCGGCAGCTCGCTGGACAGGAAGGTGTCCCACTGCTTGCTTCCGTCCTGCTCCCAGTTGGTGTACATGCTCCAGGCGCCGCCGGCCGGGGCCACCACCGAGATGCCCTTGCCGCCCAGCGTGTTCATCGCGTTGCCGGCGGTGACCCAGTTGCTCACGTCGGGCGCCGCGTTGAAGGCGTCCAGCAGGTACACCGCGTGCGGACCACCGGCGAGGAAGGCCACCGGGATGTCGCGGCCCATGGCCGCCGACGGAACCATCAGGCTTTCGTAGCCCGCGGCCCTGGCTTTGCCGACGGTCCCGGCCGCCGGCGAAACGAAGACCAACCCGACCGCTAGCGCGGCAAAACAGAACGCCCGAAGAAGCGCTGGCACACCCCGCACGACCGTCATGTCCACCCTCCATCGTGTAGTCGCTGAATGCACAGTAGCCAGCGGCTCAGTACCCGCGCTCGCCGGGTAGTGAAACAGGTCACACGTGGGCGCGAAAGACTAACGGCGGAAACCTCGAAGGGTTCCCGCCGTCAGTCGTGATGCTTGGCGTGTTTTAGGTGCCCTGGCCGGTTGCGTTACCGGCAGCCGCGGCCGTGGCCGGGCCCGCACCCGGGGTGGCCCCCAGCACCGACTGCATGTCAGGCTTCATCGCCTGCAGCTGCGCGCCCCAGTAGGGCCAGTCGTGGGTGCCGTTGGCGTCGAAGTTCCAGAAGGCGTTGTGACCGCCGGCGCCGTTGTAGGCCTCTTGGAACTTCAGGTTGCTGGTCCGCACGAAGCCCTCGAGGAACTTCGCGGGCAGGTTGTCGCCACCGAGGTCGGACGGCTTGCCGTTACCGCAGTACACCCAGATGCGGGTGTTGTTGGCGACCAGCTTGCCGACCTGAAGCGACGGGTCGTTGCGCGCCCAGGCCGGGTCTTCCTTCGGCCCCCACATGTCGGCGGCCTTGTAGCCACCGGCGTCACCCATGGCCAGACCGATCAGCGACGGGCCCATGCCCTGAGACGGGTCCAGCAGCGCCGACAGCGAGCCGGCGTAGACGAACTGCTCCGGGTGGTAGGCGGCGAGGATCAGCGCCGACGATCCCGCCATCGACAGGCCGACGACGGCGCTGCCGGTCGGCTTGACCTGCTTCTGGCTCTGCAGGTAGGCCGGGAGCTCGCTGGTCAGGAAGGTCTCCCACTTGTAAGTGGTGCAGCCGGCCTTACCGCAGGCGGGCTTGTACCAGTCGGAGTAGAAGCTGGACTGGCCACCCACCGGCATGGCGACCGAGATGCCCGACTGGTTGTACCACTCGAACGCCGGGGTGTTGATGTCCCAGCCGTTGAAGTCGTCTTGCGCACGCATACCGTCGAGCAGGTACAGCGCCGGCGAGTTCGCACCACCGCTTTGGAACTGAACCTTGATGTCGCGGCCCATTCCGGCGGACGGAACCTGCAGGTACTCCACGGGCAGACCCGGGCGCGAGAAGGCACCGGCGGTCGCCGAGCCTCCGACGGCGCCAATCAGACCCGTCAGCAGCGCCGCGCTGGCGGCCCCCACCACGAGCCGGCGCGGCATACCCGCCGCGGCGCCGCGCAATCTGTCGACAAGCGTCATCCTTGCTTCCTCATCCTTCTTGCGGCCTCCCGGCGCATTCGTCCGATTGGGCGCTTTCCTGATTGGGTCAAACTGCCTGCGCGTACCCACCTGCACGGCTCCTCCTCAGGCCATCGTCGGCCCGCATCGTCGCCGCGCGAAGCGCAGGAGTGCCCGTGTAGTCAACCACACCTTGCCCCATTCGTTCGCATCGAGGCGAGCCGCCGAACGTCGAGCGGCCCACCTACCCAGCGGTTTTCATGTCAAACATGTGTCAAAGAGGCGATATCCGCACATGTGCTTGCCCGCCGATGCCAGCTGGTGAGGGGCCAAATGTGATGTTGCTGCCATTTTTTCGCGGCGGACCGGTGGTAATGGGGCCGGATTTTGCCGAAATTTCTTCTGCGCAGCGCTTACTCGCGAGGCGGGGGTGGGGCTTGTTCGGGTATCGGTAGCCCGCACCGTGCCAGTTCGTAAAGCGGGACCCGGTCGATCCGGTACTTGGTGAATTGGAAGGAGTGCAACACGTTGGACAGGAACCGATGCGGGTTCATCGGAGCGCGCACCGAGCCGAGCACCGCCTGGGTGTCGGGGCATTTCAGCGCCGCGACGGCGTCGGCGACCCACTGCGCGTCCAGGTAGCCCGGAATCCCCGGATACACCTTCACCCAGGGGCCGTCGGCGATCACCCAGTCCGGGAAGAGGTTCTTGTCGTGCCCGATGCGGCCGTGTTTCAGCCGCTCGGTGTGCTGCGCCAGGGGGTTGGCCAAACCGATCTGATCGATGACCCGCACGTCGAGCCCGACGTTCATGCCGACCATGCCGAGGTTGGTGAAAAACACCGCGTGCTGGGGCTTTTGCGGCGACTTGTCGGCGGGGCCGCCGGGCGGCGGCTGGGCCATCGGCACCAGGTCCCATTGGATGTAGTTGCCCGACGGCAGCAGCAACGCGCCGTCGGGGGTGTCGTTCAGGGCCGTCAGGATGGCGGCCATCCGCGGATAGCCCAGGTAGTCCGCGGCGGTCAGCGGATGCGCGTGACCGGTGGCCTGGGCGTAGAAGCGCCGTTCGTCGACGATGCCGGAGTAGGTGACGTGGGTGGCGTCATCGCCCATGCCGGATGAATTCGCCGCCCACAGCGCCCATCCGGCCACCCCGAGCCACAGCGCGGCGGCCGCGCCCGCCACCCAGTTGCCGGTCTCGCGCGAATAGTCCTGCCCGTCGGGGATGGCGACGGGGACGACGGCCACCGGGGCCAGCAGGCAGAACAGCGGCGCCAGCAGCACCCGCGCATGCATGAAGTCGCCGCCTTGGCGGATCCAGTACAGGGCCTGCAGCAGGCCGCTGATCAGGACCCACGCCACCACCGCCGGCGGGCTGTGCACCGCGCGGGCCAGCCGCCCGTAGTCGGGCGCCAGCGCGGGCCGCAGGAACGACGGGCGCCGCCGGGCGGCGAACAGCAGCGCTCCCAGCGGCACGAGCAGCACCACGGGGATCCACACCGCGTAGGGGCCGTCGAAGTTCGAGAGGTAGATCATGCCCTGGGACCACTTGTCGCCGGCCGCGTCCTTGGCCAGGGCGGTCCCCGGCACCAGCAGGCCGTAATAGCCCATCCGGAAGATCTCGTAGGCGACCGGCAGGAAACCGCCGGCCGCCACGATCAACGCGCGGCGCCGCCAGGTCCGGGCCGCGATCAGCATCATGATCAGCGCCAGCCCACCCATGAGGGCCAGCTCGGGCCGGACCAGGACGCTGAACCCGGCGACGAACGCCAGCGCGCCGACGAACACCTGCTTGTCCGCGCGGTTGCGCACCGGCTGCGCCCAGCAGACCATCATCCACCACAGCAGCCCGAGGTAGGCCAGGGCCAAACCGCTTTCCAGGCCGGAGGTGGCGAAGTCACGCGCCGGCGGCAGCGCGATGTACACCAACGCCCCCGCGGGCAACATGATCGCTTTGCGACCGCGCAGGCTGGGCGCGTACAACCGCGCGGCGCCCAGCATCAGCAGCGCCACCCCGAGCACCGAAAGCACCAGCGCCAGAGCCAAAGCCACGTACTCCATGCGCAGTGGGCCGCCGACCCAGCCGCCCGCGTACATCAGGTACGTCCAGGCGGTGGAGGTGTTGGCCTCCACCCGCTCGCCCTGGTTGAAAACCGGTCCGTTGCCGGCGAGCAGGTTGCGCACGGTGCGCAACACGATGAGCCCGTCGTCGGCGATCCACCGCCGCTGCCAGGCGCCCCACGCGAACAGGGCGGCGACCACCGCAACGCCGATCCAGAGGCTGGTCCGCACCATGGTCGTGTACGGGAACACCGGCCAGCCGGGCCGCCTGATCACCGGCCGGCTGCGCATCATGCGCGCCTTGAGCGCCTGCAGCTCGGGGCTAACCGAAGGCAACGGCGGCTCCAATGGTCGCGATCCACGCCACCGCCAGCAGCTGCAACACACGGTCCCGCAACGCGATGTCTTCGGGTTCCCCGGCCAGACCGCCGTCCACGTCGACCGCGTAGCGCAGGATCGCGATGGTGAACGGGACCATGGAGACCGCGAACCAGGACCCCGAGTGGCGGTCGCGCTCGAACGCCCACAAGCCGTAACAGACCACCACCGCGGTGGCCGACAAGGTCCAGACGAACCTCAGGTAAGTACTGGTGTAGCTCTCGAGCGACTTGCGGATCTTGGCGCCGGTGCGTTCGGCCAATTGCAGTTCGGCGTAACGCTTGCCGGCCACCATGAACAGCGACGCGAACGCCGCCGAGAGCAAAAACCATTGGGACAGTGGGATTTCGGTGGCCACACCACCGGCGATGGCACGGAGCAGATAGGCCGAAGACACGATGCAAATGTCAAGCACCGCTTGGTGTTTGAGACCGAAGCAATACGCCAGTTGCATGCCCAGGTAGACGGCCATCACCAGCGCGAGGTTCGGGGTCACCACCCAGGCGATGCCCAGCGAGGCCGTACCCAACAGCACCGCCAGGGCGTAGGCAAGCCACCCGGGCACCACGCCCGCCGCGATCGGGCGGAACCTCTTGGTGGGGTGCTCGCGGTCGGCCTCGACGTCGCGCACATCGTTGACCAAATAGATCGACGACGCGGCCAGGCTGAACACCACGAACGCCAACCCAACCTGGGTGAGCATCTGCCCGTAGTCGTATCGAATCCCGCTGCCCAGCCCCGCCACCGGCGCGGCCAGCACCAAGACGTTCTTGACCCATTGGCGGGGGCGCAGCGCCTTGATCACCCCGGCGACCAGGTTGCTGGGCGGTCCGGCCACCGCTTCCTTGGTTTCCTCGGTCATTCGTCACCTCTTACAACCTCTTGCACCTGTCCTGCGCGGCGCGCGATCGCCGCGATGACGGCACCCAGGGCGATGCCGCAGGCCACGTCGCTGGGGTAGTGCACGCCCAGCAACATTCGCGACAACGCCATCGGCGGCACCAGGACCGCCGGTAGCGGCAGACCGGTGGTCCGGCCCATCAGGATCGCGGCGGCTGTGGTGGAAGTGGCATGTGCGGACGGAAAACTCAACTTGCTGGGCGTGCCGACGTTGACCACGACGGCGGGATCGTGGGGCCGTTTGCGGCGCACGATCCGCTTGACGATCACGGCGGCGGCGTGGGCAACGAAGGCTCCCGCCCCGGCGACCAGCCAGTCCGCGCGCCGCCTCGGCGACAGGACCGCGCCGAGCAGGGCCACGGCCACCCAGCCGATGCTGTGCTCGCCGAAGTGGGACAGCGCGCGCGCCACCGTTAATGCCCCGGGGCGATCGGCCAGTGCAGCCTGGACGACGACCAGCGCGGCCACCTCACCGCGCGGAGCCTGCGCAGCAGAGGCGTCAGGCATGTTCAGCAGCTGGCAGCAACGCCGTCTCCCACTTCTGCTTGCTGGACAACACCGGCAGCGCGTCGCGGTACACCCTGCGCATCTCGTCGAAGCGGCTGAGCAGCTGACGCTGGCGGCGCAGCGATTTGAACAACAGCGAGAACATCTTTCGCCGGTCCCGCTGCCGGTAGACCACGCCACACCCGTCGGCCGTCGTGACCGTCACGCCGTCCACCGTGCACAACCGGAACCAGCGCGCATCCTGGGTCGCCACGTTGTACTCCGGACACCGGTGGGCGTCGGGGTCCGCCTTGGTCGCGTTGTGCAGGATCCCGCGGGCCAGCCGGTAGCCGATCGACGCCGGGTTCACCGGCGGGTTCATCGCCTTGCTCTGGTAGCGCGGCTGCGGCAGTTCGCTGGCCGCCGGGAGCACCACCGCGTCCGGGTATTCCTTGCGCAGGCGATGCACCTCCGGCAGCGCGGATTCCAGGATCGAGAAGATGTGCTCGGGTCCGGCGAGAAAGTCGTCGATGGCCTTGTTCTGGATGGCCACCGTCGAATACTCAAGGCAGGCAAGGTGTTTCAGCGTCGCCTTGAGGTGGCTGCGCACCAGCCCGGTGATGTCGCCGTCCCAGTGCAGCGCGGCGACCACCAGCCGGTTGCGCAGGTGGAAGTAGGCCTGCCAGTCGATGGCGTCGTCCTTGTCGCTCCACGCCATGTGCCAGATCGCGGCGCCGGGCAGCGTGACGGTCGGATATCCGTGCTCGCCGGCGCGCAGACCGTATTCGGCGTCGTCCCATTTGATGAACAGCGGCAGCGGCTGGCCCAGCTCCTCGGCGACCTGCCGCGGGATCATGCACGTCCACCAGCCGTTGAAGTCGACGTCGATGCGGCGGTGCAGCAGGGCGCTCCGAGAGTTCTTGTCGCTCAACGGGAATTCGGCGAAGTCGTGGTCGTATTCGGCGTGCGGGGCGGCGGTCCACATGAAGTTGGCCTGGTTGACGACCTCGCCCATGATGTGCAGGTGTGACGGCTCCTGCAGGTTGAGCATCTGCCCGCCGACGAGCATCGGCGTCTTGGCGAAGCGGTGCATCGCCAGCACCCGCAGGATCGAGTCCGGCTCGATGCGGATGTCGTCGTCCATGAACAGGATCTGTTGGCAGTCGGTGTTTTTCAGCGCCTCGTACATCACCCGGCTGTAGCCACCGGAGCCGCCGAGGTTGGGCTGGTCGTGAATCGACAGCCGATCGCCCAGGCCCGCGGCCGCCGCCGGAAAGTCCGGGTGATCGCGCACCTTGCGGACGCCCTGGTCCGGGACGATCACCGCGCCGATCACCTCATCCACCGAGGGATCCGCGGTGAGGTCGGCCAGGGCGTTGACGCAGTCGGCGGGGCGATTGAAGGTGGGGATGCCGACGGCGATGTTGGCCGGGACGGGCGCGGGCTCGGTCGCATACCAGCCGCCGCTGATCAAGTTGACCGCGCTGTCGGTGGTGATGTCGAACCAGATCCAGCCGCCGTCCTCGAACGGCTTGAGCGGCACCTCGATCTCGACGACCGCCGGCTGTTCGTCGGTCCCGACAAATTGACGGCCCTCCACCGAGATTCGCACCCCGGTGGCCTTCGTCCGGTACACGTCGACCCGTCCGGTTCCGGTCAGCTCCACCCGCAGCACCACCGAAGAGCAGATGGACCAGCGCCGCCAGTAGCTGGCCGGGAACGCGTTGAAGTAGGTGGCGAACGACACCTCGGACTCTTTGCCGATCTCCAGCGAGGTGCGGCTCGTCGCGTGCGCCCGCCGGGCGTTGGTCGTCGACTCCTCCAGATACAGCTTGCGCACGTCCAGCGGCTCGCCGGGGCGCGGCAGGATGATTCGGGACAGCAGGCTCACGGCGGACATCAGGCGCCACTCCTCCTCATCGCTTCGCTCTGCATCGTCGTAGCACGCATCATCGCGCGCCTTCCTCTTTGTTCTGGGCTTCACTCAGGGATGCGCCGTCGCGCAGGTGCGGCGCGAGGACGTTGTCGTACATGCTCAGTGCGCTGGCGATGGCCATGTGCATGTCCAGATACTGATAGGTGCCCAGCCGGCCGCCGAAAAGCACCTTCGCCGAAGCGGTTTCGGACTTCGCCCTGGCCCGGTAGGCGGCCAGCACGGCGCGGTCGGCCTCGGTGTTGATCGGGTAGTAGGGCTCGTCGTCGTCCTCGGCGAACCGCGAGTATTCGCGCATGATCACGGTCTTGTCGGCCGGATAGTCGCGCTCGGTGTGGAAGTGGCGGAACTCGTGGATGCGGGTGTAGGGCACGTCGGCGTCGTTGTAGTTCATCACCGGTGTGCCCTGGAAATCCCCGATCGGAAGCACTTTCAGCTCGAAGTCCAGCGTGCGCCAGCCCAGCCGTCCCTCGGCGTAGTCGAAGTAGCGGTCCAGCGGGCCGGTGTAGACGACCGGCGCGTCGGGGCTGTCCGCCCGCAGCTGGTCGCGCACGTCGAACCAGTCGGTGTCCAGCCGGACCTCGATGCGGTCGTCGGCGGCCATGTTCTGCAGCCACGCCGTGTACCCGTCGACGGGCAGGCCCTCGTAGGTGTCGCTGAAGTAGCGGTTGTCGAAGGTGTAGCGCACCGGCAGCCGGGTGATGTTCGACGCGGGCAGCTCCTTGGGGTCGGTCTGCCACTGCTTGGCGGTGTAGTTCTTGAGGAAGGCCTCGTAGAGCGGCCGGCCGACCAGGGAGATGGCCTTCTCCTCGAAGTTCTGCGCGTCCTCGGTTTTGATCTCGGCGGCCTGCTCGGCGATGAGCTTGCGCGCCTCGTCGGGGGTGAAGTACTTGCCGAAGAACTGCGACACCAGGCCCAGCCCCATCGGGAACTGGTAGGCCTGCCCGTTGTGCATGGCGAAGACCCGGTGCCGGTAGTCGGTGAACTCGGTGAACTGCCGCACGTAGTCCCAGACCCTCTTGTTAGAGGTGTGGAACAGGTGGGCGCCGTACTTGTGCACCTCGATGCCGGTGTGCGGCTCGGCTTCCGAATAGGCGTTGCCACCGATGTGCGGACGGCGGTCCACCACGACTACACGCTTCCCGAGCTGGGTAGCCACGCGCTCGGCAATGGTCAGTCCGAAGAATCCAGAGCCGACGACGAAAAGATCGAAACGAGCTGTCATCGGTTGCTTAGGGTATCCGACCGCGGGGCCCTAACCCATTTGGCGAGGCCACGGAGAAGGCCGGCCGTTCAACCACGGCCGTCGGGACGGCCGGAATCCGCGATCACAGTCCTGGTCGCAATTGCCTCACGATTCAATATCACCACTCTAGTAACAGGGTCCCCACTCGTACCATCGACTTTGTGTGATTCCAGCCAGATAGGACCGGCGGGACCGCAAACACAACACATAGTCAGATTGAGGAGACTTCCGTGCCGAACCGACGCCGACGCAAGCTCTCGACAGCCATGAGCGCGGTTGCCGCCCTGGCAGTGGCGAGTCCGTGCGCTTACTTCCTTGTCTACGAATCGACGGCCGACAACAAGGCGCCCGAGCATCACGACTTCAAGCAGGCCGCGGTGATGAGCGACCTGCCCGGCGAGCTGATGGGCGCGCTGTCACAGGGGCTGTCGCAATTCGGGATCAACATGCCTCCGGTGCCCGCCTTGAGCGGGGGCGCGACCACACCGGGTCTCGCCAGCCCGGGCCTGGGCACTCCCGGCCTGGGATCCCCCGGACTGGGGACGACGGGCCTGACCAATCCGGGCTTGACGAGCCCCGGCTTGACCAGCCCCGGCCTCACGAACCCCGGTTTGACCAGCCCCGGGCTGGCGAGCCCGGGCCTCACGAGCCCCGGCGCGGCACCCACGACGCCCGGGCTCACCGCGCCGGGTGCGCTGCCGGCCACCCCGGGCGCGGGCATCGCGACCCCGGGCGCCGGGCTCAACCCGGCGCTGTCCAACCCCGGGCTGACCAGCCCGGCCGGGGTGGCACCGGGGCTGGGCAGCCCCACCCTGTCGCCGAGCGAAGTTCCCATCGACTCCGGGGCCGGACTGGACCCGGGCGTCGGTGGCACCTACCCGATCCTCGGCGACCCGTCGACCTTCGGTAACGCCTCGCCCATCGGCGGCGGCACCGGACTGGGCGGTGGCTCCGGGTCCGGCGCCAGCGGCGGCCTGGTCAACGACGTCATGCAAGCGGCCAACCAGTTGGGCGCCGGCCAGGCGATTGACCTGCTCAAGGGCCTGGTGATGCCGGCCATCACGCAGGGCATGCAGGGCGGCGGGGCCGCGGGCGCCCTCCCGGGTGCCGCCGCGGGCGCCCTCCCGGGTGCCGCCGCGGGCGCTCTGCCGGGCGCCGCGGGTGCCCTGCCCGGCGCCGCGGCGGGAGCTCTTCCGGCGGCCGCGGGTGCTGCCGGTGCGCTGCCGGCGGCCGCGGGCGCGGTACCGGCACTGCCCCCGGTCTGACCTTTATCCAAACCCTCCACCAGACGGCACCGCAGAATCTTCTGCGGTGCCGTCGATTTTGGTGCGGATTCAGCCGCGCTCAACCTCGTGTCGTCTCATAGATAACATTAGAAACACACGTAACATCGCCTGGTGTCCCGCAGTCGTGCACCGACGATGATGCTCACCGCCATCGCGGCGACCGTCGTCATCGTCTCGTGGGTGGGGGACGCGACACGGGGCCGCGGCGCCTCCGGGCCGGCGCCGGCGCGCGGCACCCAACTCGTCGAGCAGCCGCTGATCGGGCTGGGCGCCGGGGTCACGGTTCGCGAAATCGGCCAGGACACTCCGTTCTCGTTGGTGGCGCTGACCGGCGACCTGGCCGGCACGTCGACCCGCGTGCGCGCCAGGCGTCCCGACGGTTCGTGGGGTCCCTGGTATCAGACCGAGTACGAAACCGCGGCGCCCGACCCGGCCGGGGCCGGCCATCCGGCCGGAGTTGCCGAGGGGCCGCGCGGCACGGATCCGGTGTTCGTCGGCACCACGACGACCGTCCAGATCGCGGTGACCCGACCGCTCGACGCGAAGGCGACCCAGCCGCCGCCCGCACCCCCGGGTGGCCCGACGGATCTGGGATACAAGCCGGCGTCGAGGGAACAGCCCTTCGGGCAGAACATCTCCGCCGTCCTCATCTCCCCGCCGCTGGCGCCGTCGCAAAACCAGTGGACACCACCGTCCGGGGTGGTGATGCCCGGGCAGGCGCCCCCCATCATCAGCCGGGCGGAATGGGGTGCCGACGAATCGCTGCGCTGCGGTAGTCCGCAGTACGACAACGGGATTCGCGCCGCGGTGGTCCATCACACCGCGGGCAGCAACGACTACTCGCCGCTGGAATCGGCCGGGATCGTCAAGGCCATCTACACCTACCACAGCAAGACGCTGGGCTGGTGCGACATCGCCTACAACGCGCTGGTCGACAAGTACGGCCAGGTGTTCGAGGGCAGCGCCGGCGGGCTCACCAAAGCGGTCGAGGCCTTCCACACGGGTGGATTCAACCGCAACACCTGGGGTGTGTCGATGATCGGCAACTTCGACGACGTGCCCCCCACGCCGATCCAGCTGCGCACCGTCGGCCGCCTGCTCGGCTGGCGGCTCGGCCTGGACGGCGTCGACCCCAAGGGCACGGTGCAGCTGGAGTCCGCCGGCAGTCACTACACCACCTTTCCGGCCGGCTCCATCGCGACGCTGCCGACCATCTTCACCCACCGCGACGTCGGCAACACCGATTGCCCGGGCAACGCCGCCTACGCGCTGATGGACGAAATACGGGATATCGCGGCACATTTCAATGACCCGCCGGAGGAGCTGATCAAGGCGCTGCAGGGCGGGGCGATCTACGATCACTGGCAGGCGATCGGCGGGATGAGCAGCGTGTTGGGCGCGCCGACCTCGCCGGAAGACAGCGCGGCCGGCGACGCCCGCTTCGTCACCTTCGCCCGGGGCGCGATGTATTGGTCACCCGAGACCGGCCCCCAGCCGGTCACGGGCGCCATCTACGACGCCTGGGGTTCTCAGAGCTACGAACGCGGCCCGCTCGGATTGCCGACCAGCGCGGAAATACAAGAGCCGCTGCAGATTACGCAGAATTTCCAGCACGGGACGCTGAACTTCGAGCGGCTGACCGGCAACGTCGCCGAGGTCGTGGACGGCATCACGACGCCGCTGGCCACCCAATTGCCAAGCGGCCCAACGGTTCCGGCCGAACACTTCTCGCTACCGGCGCACCCGGCCCCTTAGGGCCGGGCCAACGCGCCGCTAGGCCCACCAGCGTTCCAGCACCCGTCCCACGCCGTCGTCGTTGTTGGCGGCGGTGACCTCGTCGGCGGCGGCCTGCACGTCGGGATGGGCGTTGCCCATGGCGACGCCGTGACCCGCCCAGCGCAGGATCGGCAGGTCGTTGGGCATGTCACCGAACGCCACCACCTCCTCGCGGGCGATCTCACGCGGCCCGGCGATCTCGTCGACACCGGTGGCCTTGCTGATCCCCAGCGGCACGATCTCGATCAGGCCGTTGTTGGTGGAGTAGGTGATGTCGCCCTCGATGCCGACGTGCTTGGACAGTTCGGCGGCCATGTCCGAGCTGCGGGCCCCGGCCCGGCGAATGAGCAGCTTGATGGCCGGGGCGCTGAGCAGGTCCTCGATCGACACCTCGGTGTTGTCCGGGTTCAGCCAGGCATGCTCGTAGCCCGGCGAGCTGACGAACTGCGGGGTCGCGGTGTCGTGGGCGCGTTCGCCGATCCGCTCGACGGCCAGCCCCGCGCCGGGGATGACGCGAGTCGCCAGCTCCGCCAACTGGGCCAGGGTGTCGACGGACAGCGTGCGCGTCGACAGCACCCGGTCGGTCGCGGAGTCATAGATCACGGCGCCGTTGGCGCACACCGCAATTGGCGCGAAGCCAAGCGCGTCGACGACGGGCCGTATCCACCGGGGCGGGCGACCGGTCGCCACGACGAACTGCGCACCGGAGTCCACCGCGGCGCGAATGGCGTCGCGGGTGCGTGGGGTGATCTTCTCGTCGTCGTCGAACAGGGTGCCGTCGACGTCGCAGGCGATGAGCGTCGGCTTCATCGTCATCGGGTCCGACCGCTCAATGCAGTCCGCTTTGGGTCTGCCCCGGTCGCGTGATGCCGTCCGTTCCGTATTTCCGCATCCGGTCCTGCAGCTCCGACAACCGGATGGCGCGGGAATCCTCCTGGGTGGGTGCGCCACCCCCCAGTCGGCGCGGCACCCAGAATTCGTCCTTCGGGTGCGGATATTCCTCCTGCACCCGATACAGCAGGGTATTCATCGCCCCACGCAACACCGCATTGAGTTGCTCGGGCGTGCCCCGCGGCGGCAGCGGGCGCCCGGCGACCACGGTGATCGGGACCTTGTTGCGCAGCACCTTCTTCGGATGGTCCTTGGGCCAGATCCGGTGGGCGCCCCACACGATGATCGGCACGATCGGCACCTGGGCCTCCAGCGCCATGCGCGCGGCCCCGGTCTTGAACTCCCGCAGTTCGAAACTGCGGCTGATGGTGGCCTCGGGATGCGTCCCGATCAGCTCGCCCTCGCGCATGCGCTGCACCGCGGCGTCGAAAGCGTCGTGTCCCGACCTGCGATCCACCGGGATCAACCGGGCGTGCTTGATGACGTAGTTGACGGCCTTCACGTCGGCCATCTCCGCCTTGATCATGAAATACGCGCGCCGCCGGCGCTCCCGGACGGCCATCAGCGTGGGAAGCCAGTCCAGGTAGCTGGTGTGGTTTTGGGCCAGCAGCGCGCCACCCCGCTCGGGGATGTTCTCGAGACCCTGATAGGTGAACGTTGTCCCCTGCATGGCGACCATCGGCGGCACGATCCACTCCGCCAGCCGGTAGAACCCCTCGGGCATGTCGTCTCCTTGCCTACTGCGACGGGCGTTCGGCCCGGTTGGCGGCCTTCTTGGCCGCTCGACCGGCCGATCGGGCCGCCGCCTCGTCGGCCTCGATGCGCGCGGCCTCCGCGCGGGTCGGGGCCGTGCCGCCCAGCCGGTGCGGCACCCAGTACGCCCCGGGCTCGTGCGGATAGTCCCGTTGCGCCTGATGCAGCAACGTCGTCATCGAGTCGCGCAGGGCAGCGTCGGTCTGCGCAATGTCGTCGCGCACCTGCAACGGCGCGCCCACCTGCACGGTGACAGGAATTTTGGCCCGGCCCAGTTTACGCGGGTGGTCCTTGGTCCAGATGCGCTGCGCCCCCCAGACGATCACCGGGACGATCGGGACGCCGGCCTCGAGGGCCATCCGGGCGGCGCCGGTCTTGAACTCCTTGAGCTCGAAGCTGCGGCTGATCGTGGCTTCGGGATAGACGCCCACCAGCTCACCTTCGCGCAGACGCTGCACGGCCACGGCGTAGGCGCCCGCCCCGGCCCCGCGGTCCACCGGGATGGTGCGGGTGTGCTTGATCAGGAAATTGACCACCCGCACCTGCTGCATCTCGGCTTTGATCATGAACCGCAGGCGTCGCCCCCGGCGGTGCACGACCAGGCCGGCGGGCAAGAAGTCGACATAGCTGGTGTGGTTGATCGCCACCACGGCGCCGCCCCGCTCAGGGATGTACTGCTCGCCGCGATACGTGATGTTGGTGCCGGTGGCCGTCACCGCCAGTTGGGCCAGAAGCTCCAGCGCGCGGAAGGTCGGCTCCACCATCGATCACTGCTCCGGCGCCCCTGCGGGGCGCGCCCGGCGTGCCGCCCGAGCGGCCGCCTCCTCGGCTTCCAACCGGGCCGCTTCGGCGAGCGATGGGGCGCCCCCACCCAATCGGTGCGGCACCCAGAACTCCCCGGCGGGATGGGCGCCGTAGAGTTCCTGCGCGCGTTCCAGCAGGTGCTGCATCCGGGAATGCAGGAGGTCCTTCAGTTCCTCGATGCCCAGCGTCGGCTCGATCGGCTCCCCCACGACGACGACGATCGGTACCTTCGGCCGCCAGAGCTTCTTGGGGTGGTCCTTGGTCCAGATGCGCTGGGCGCCCCAGACGATGTGCGGAACGATCGGCACCCCGGCCTCGACCGCCATGCGGGCCGCGCCCGATTTGAACTCCTTGATCTCGAAGCTGCGGCTGATGGTGGCTTCGGGATAAACCCCGACCAGCTCACCGTCTTTCAGGTGCCGCACGGCGGCCTCGTAGGAGGCGGCGCCGTCCTGCCGGTTCACGGAGATGTGGCGCAGGCTGCGCATGATGGGCCCGGTGACCTTGTGGTCGAAGACCTCCTGCTTGGCCATGAACCGCACCTTGCGACCCAGGCCCTGCTTGTAGGCGGGCAACCCCGCGAACGTGAAGTCCAGGTAGCCGGTGTGGTTGATCGCGATGACCGCACCGCCGCTTTTGGGTAGGTTCTCCACGCCCGTGACCGTGATCTTCAGGCCCTGTGCGCGCCAGACCAAGCGGGCTAGCGCAATGACCGTCCCGTAAACCGGTTCCACAGCTCATCAGCCTAGTGCTCCGGGCTGTGCGGCGCCCCCGGATGTCGCCTCGCGCTAAGCTCGGGGGCGCAAAAGCCGCCGTCGCCGGCCGGCACCGAATCGGTCCCCCAGCGTCCCCCGGAAAGGTATTAGTGCAGGTCACCAGCGTAGGCCACGCCGGATTTCTGATCGAGACCCAAGCGGGCAGCATCCTCTGCGACCCCTGGGTCAATCCCGCCTACTTCGCATCCTGGTTCCCGTTCCCGGACAACAGCGCGCTGGACTGGGACAAATTGGGTGCCTGCGACTACCTGTACGTGTCGCACCTGCACAAGGACCATTTCGACGCGAAGAACCTGGCCGAGCACGTCAACAAGGACGCGACGGTGCTGCTGCCGGACTTCCCCGTGCCCGACCTGCGAAACGCGTTGCAGGAATTGGGCTTTCACCGATTCTTCGAGACCAGCGATTCGGTCAAGCATCGGATCGAGGGCCCCCGGGGCGGCCTCGACGTCATGATCATCGCCCTGCGGGCGCCCGCCGACGGCCCGATCGGCGACTCGGCGCTACTGGTCTGCGACGGCGCCACAACGGTTTTCAACATGAACGACGCGCGGCCGGTCGACCTGGACGTGGTGGCCTGCGAGTTCGGGCACATCGACGTGCACCTGCTGCAGTACTCCGGAGCGATCTGGTACCCGATGGTCTACGACATGCCGGCCCGCGCCAAGGAGTCCTTCGGCGTCCAGAAGCGGCAACGGCAGATGGACCGCGCCCGCCAATACCTCGCCCAGGTAGGGGCGACGTGGGTGGTCCCGTCGGCGGGCCCGCCCTGCTTCCTGGATCCCGAGCTACGCCACCTCAACGACGACCACGCGGATCCGGCGAACATCTTCCCGGATCAAATGGTGTTCCTGGACCAGATGCGCACGCACGGCCACGACGGCGGCTTGCTGATGATCCCCGGGTCGACCGCCGACTTCACCGGCTCCACCCTGAATTCGTTGCGCCACCCGCTGCCCACCGACGAGGTCGAGGCCATCTTCACCACGGGCAAGGCCGACTACATCGCCGCGTACGCCGAGCGGATGGCGCCCGTCGTCGCCGCCGAGCGGGCGAGCTGGGCCCCCGCGGCCGGGGAGCCCCTCCTGGAACCGCTGCGCGCGTTGTTCGAGCCGATCATGTCCCAAAGCGACGAGATCTGCGACGGGATCGGCTACCCCGTCGAACTGGTGCTCGGTCCCGAGACGGTGATCCTGGACTTCCCGAAACGCGCCGTGCGGGAACGGATTCCGGACGAGAAGGTCCGCTACGGATTCGAGATCGCACCGGAGCTGGTGCGCACCGTGCTGCGCGACCGCGAACCCGACTGGGTCAACACCATCTTCTTGTCCACCCGCTTTCGGGCGTGGCGGGTCGGCGGCTACAACGAGTACCTCTACACCTTCTTCAAGTGCCTGACCGACGAACGCATCGCCTACGCCGACGGCTGGTTCGCCGAAACCCACGACGACTCGGCGTCGGTCACGCTGGACGGCTGGGAGATCCAGCGCCGCTGTCCCCACCTCAAGGCCGACCTGTCGAAATTCGGTGTGGTCGAAGGAAACACGTTGACCTGCAACCTGCACGGCTGGCAGTGGCGATTGGACGACGGGCGCTGCCTGACCGCGCGGGGCCACCAGCTGCGGAGCCGCCGGGCGTGAACAATCCCTACGACTCCTACGACGACGGGCTGGTTCAGCTCGATCGCGCGGCGATCACGCTGCGCCGCTACCACTTTCCATCGGGCACATCGAAGGTCATCGCACTCGGGGCGATCCGCGGGTACAAAGCCGAAAAGCTGGGGCTTTTCACGCAGCGGTTCCGGATCTGGGGCAGCTCGGACTTCCGCCGCTGGCTGCCGCTGGACGTGCAGCGGCCGTTCCGGTCGACGTTGATCACCCTGGACGTGCCCGGCACCTGGCCCAGCCCCGCGTTCACGCCGGCGCGCGCCGACGAGTTCACCGCCCTGCTCGACGAATTGCTCAGCGGGCGCGGCTAGCGGCCCCGGTCGGCGAGCGCCTGTCGCGCCGCGTTGTAGCCGGGGATGAACGTGATCCCCGGTCCGCCGTGGCAGCCCGCGCTGCCCAGATACAGTCCCTCGATCGGGATCGGCTGGCCCAAAAAGCCCCTCGGGCCCGGCCGGTTGGGGCCGATCTGATTCGCGTTCAGCAGACCGTGGCAGTAGTCGCCGCCCGGCGCGCCGAACATCACCCCCATGTGCTTGGGCGTGAAGGTGGTGTGGCGGATGATGCTGCGCTCGAAATTCGGTGCGAGCCGGGTGATCTTGTCGATCACCCGCTGACCCATTTCGACCTTGGCCTGCCCGTAATCGACATCGCCCTCGATCGGGAAGAACAACGCGAACGCCGACGCGGCGTGCTTGCCCGCCGGCGCGAGGTCCGGGTCGTTCTGCGAGGGGATCTGCAAGACCACGGTGGGGTCGGCCGGAACGATCCCGCGCCGCGCGTCCTCCCACTGCTGCTGGACTTCCTCCGGCGTGCAGAACAGGCCGATCGAGGCCTGCATGGCCGGCTCATTGAGGGCCTCGTACGGCGGGGCGAAGGCGGGCGCCTCGTCCAGCGCGAAGTGCATCTGCAAGTAGCTGCCCCGGTGGTCGATGCGCGCATAGCGCGCCCGGATGTCGGCGGGCAGCGCGGCGGGATCGATCATGTCGTTGAGCGTGGTGTCCGGGGCGATGCCCGAGACGACGATCGGGGCGTGCAGGATCTCCCCCGCCTCGGTGCGCACCCCGCTCACCCGGCCGTCCGCGACGAGGATCTCGGTCACCTTGGTGCGCAACCGAAGTTCGCCGCCGTGGCTTTGCAGCACGTCGCACAGGTGCGAGGTGAGCGCGCCGATGCCGCCGCGCAGCTTCTTCATCTGCATCGTGTCGCCGTCGGGAACGCCGAGGCCGAAGGCGAGCGCGGCGGCGCTGCCCGGCGTGGACGGACCCCGGTAGAGCGTGTTGACCGCCAGCACGGTCATCGAGCCGCGCAGCGCGCCGTGCTTCTCGCGGTCCGGGAGGTACCGGTCCAACACGTCGGTGACCGAGCCGAACAGCATGTCGTCGATCGCCGAGCGCTCGAATTCGTTTGTGGCGCAGGCGTACATCTCGTCGATGCTTTTGGGTGGTGTTCCGGCTTCGAACCGGCCCAGCGCGCGGGTGGGGCCCTGGCTCCACGCCATCAGCCCCGCCATTCCGTTGACGGCGTCGGCGCCGTGCACCTCGTTGAGGTGGGTGAACAGCTTGACCGGGTCGCTGTACTGAACCAGCGGATCGTCCCCGACGCCGCGCACCGCCACCGACATCACGTCCAGGTCGATCGTCGGCATGGTGTCCAGGCCCAGCTCGTCGACCACCACCTGTGACGTCGGGAACTGCACCGAGCCGGCGATCTCGAACTGATACCCGTCGAAAAGCTCCACGGTGGAAGCCATCCCGCCCGCGTAGAGCTTGGGATCCAGGCACACCGTCCGCAGCCCGGCCTTCTGTAGCAGCACCGCGGCGGTCAGCCCGTTGTGCCCCGCGCCGATAACGATCGCGTCATAACCAGTCATGTCGTTGCCCTCCGCAAAGGAGGCTCGCACGACCCCAAAGTTTTGTCAATTATGACGAAACTTGCCGGGCGGTCGCGGTGATCCAGGAGTCGGTGATCCCCGCTCGCAGCGACTCCAGCGCCGCGTGGCACAGCCGCGCGAGCTCGCCGAGAGACCGGTCGTCGCCGACCATCCAGACCTCCATCGCGCCGAAGACGGCGGCCGCGATGCACCGCGCGGTCACCGCGGTGCGCACCCGCTGATCGGCCGTCGGCTCCGCGGCACCCGTGGTCCCACGACCACGCCGTTGCAACTGTGCCGCAATGGCGTCGGCGAAATCGGCCTGGACGTCGCGGATGTGGCGGACGATGCGGCCGGGGTCGAGCTCGTCCTGGCGCAGCGCGGCGATCTTGGTGACCGCGTCGACGTCGTACGGGAACGAGAAGATGGCCGACTGCACCGAGTCGATGATCGGTTCGTCGGCCGGCCTGGCGTCCAGGGCCGCGCGAAACCAGTGCAGCCCGGTGTAATCGGCGAACAACAGATCGTGCTTCGAGCTGAAGTGGCGATAGAACGTCCGCAGCGACACCCCGGCATCGGCGGCGATCTGTTCGGCCGACGTGTCCTCGACGCCCTGGGCCAGGAATCGCACCAGGGCGGCCTGGCGCAACGCTTCGCGGGTGCGTTCGCTGCGCGCCGTCTGGGCAGGCCTGACCATTGCAGCAAGATACCAAGACGTCGGGTTTGCCGTTCCGCTTGTTGTGTCAATATTGACAAAACTTTGCGGCGCGGGTGAGACTGCGGCCATGGTCTCGCTACTCACTCACGCGGTGCTCGGACTGGCGGTCATCAGTTGGATCGTCACGTCGAACTCGAAGGTCTTCGCCCGGCCGGCCAACGGCCCCCTGTTTTCGCCGATGGAAATCGTCTACTACGTCGTCGGCATCGTGTCCGTCGCGCTCGGCTGGTACTTCAACATCACCTTCGTGCAGGAGTACTCGCACGGCTCCACCAATCCGCTGTGGGGCGAGCACGGGAGCTGGGCCGAATACATCAGGCTGATGTTCACCAACCCGGCCGCCAGCTCGGCCAGCCAGGACTACACGATCGCGAATGTGATTCTGCTGCCGATCTTTACGATCGTCGACGGCTACCGGCGCGGACTGCGCCACCCCTGGCTGTACTTCGTGTCCAGCCTGTTCACCAGCTTCGCGTTCGCGTTCGCCTTCTACTTCGCGACGATGGAACGCCAGCGCCGGCACGCGCAGGTGGCCGGCGATCCGGCGCCGAAGATCACCGCCTAGCCCGGTTTGGTGGCCCGCCACCGCTGCCGGCCCCGCCTGACGTCGGTGTGGATGTCGGCGAATCCCGCGGCGCGCAACCGGCGGGGGAGGTCCTGCGGCGCGATGGGGTTGTAGGTGTCGGCGACGTGGAGCAGGCGGAAGGCCAGCGATGGGACGCCGTCGCTACCGGCGAAAACCCCGCCGGGCCGCAGCAGCCTGAACGCCTCGGCGAAGAGCTGGTCCTGCAACGCGGCGGTGGGAACGTGGTGCAGCATCGTGAAGCACACCACCGACGTGAAATCCTCGGCGGGCAGCCCGGTTTCGGTACCGCTTGCCTGGATGATGCGGGCCCGCTCGCCGTAGCGGTGCTGCAGACGATCGGCCATCGCGCCGTCGAGTTCAACGGCCGTGAGCGAGTCCGTGCGATCCAGCAGGGCGCGCAGGGTCGCGCCGTACCCGGGACCGATTTCCACGGTGCGCGTGCCCAATTCGACGTCTTGCAAGGCCCACGGCAGCAGCTGATCGGCCACCTCCCTTTCCCATGATGGGGAGCTGCAGCATCGTCGGTGGAGGAGATTCATCGCCATACCGCCCACGCTAGGCGGGCACGCCGGCTGCGGGCTTCCGATATCCTGCCGAGATATGTCGGAAATCAGCCACGACGGACTGGTGACGTCGGCGCAGACACTGCCGCCGGGAGCGCGGATCGAGCGACACCGCCATCCGCAACATCAGATCGTCTACCCGTCCTCGGGCGCGGTGTCGGTGACCACGCCGGCGGGAACCTGGATCACGCCGGCGAATCGCGCCATCTGGATACCGGCCGGGTGCTGGCACGAACACAAGTTCCACGGCACCACGCAATTTCACGGCGTCGCACTGGATCCCGGCCGTTACCGCCGCGGGCCGGCGGCGCCGGCCGTGCTGGCGGTCAGTCCGTTGATGCGCGAACTGATCATCGCGTGTTCGCGGGCCGACGGCACCGATACCGCCGAGCATCACCGGATGCTGGCGGTCCTGCACGACCAGTTGCAAGCGACCAGCGTCGCGGAGCCGCTGTGGATTCCCACCCCCGTCGACCCCCGGCTGCGGAAAGCGTGCGCCTTGATCGCCGACAACCTGCGCGAGCCGTTGACGCTGCAACAGATCGGCCGCCGCGTCGGCGTCGGCCAGCGCACGCTGAGCCGATTGTTCAGCGACGAGCTGGCGATGACGTTCCCCCAATGGCGCACCCAAATCCGGCTGCAACACGCCCTCATGTTGCTCGCCGATCGGCGCGATGTCACGTCCGTGGCGTCCGAATGCGGTTGGGCCACAACCAGTTCCTTCATCGACACCTTCCGGCGGGCCTTCGGGCACACCCCGGGCCAGCTGGCCGGCAAAGCGCTCTAGCTACTTGCGGCGACCCGCTAGCTACTTGGCGGGCTCGAGCACCTCGGCGCCGACGAACGGCACCAGCGCCTCGGGCACCCGCACGCTGCCGTCGGGCCGCTGGTGGTTCTCCAGGATCGCCACCAGCCAGCGGGTGGTCCCCAGCGTGCCGTTGAGCGTGGCCGCGGTCTGCGGCTTGCCGTTCTCGTCGCGGTAGCGGGTGGACAGCCGGCGCGCCTGGAACGTGGTGCAGTTCGACGTCGACGTCAGCTCGCGATACGTGCCCTGCGTGGGAACCCACGCCTCGCAGTCGAACTTGCGGGCGGCCGACGAGCCGAGATCGCCTGCGGCCACATCGATCACCCGATACGGCACCTCGATGCGGGCCAGCATCTCGCGCTGCCAGCCCAGCAGCCGCTGGTGCTCGGCCTCGGCGTCGGCGGGCGTGCAGTAGACGAAGCCCTCGACCTTGTCGAACTGATGCACCCGGATGATGCCGCGGGTGTCCTTCCCATAGCTGCCGGCCTCGCGGCGGAAACACGACGACCAGCCCGCGTACCGCAACGGGCCGGCGGACAGGTCCAGGATCTCGTTCCAGTGGTAGCCGGCCAACGGCACCTCCGAGGTGCCCACCAGGTAGAGGTCGTCAGCCTCGATGCGGTAGATCTCGTCGGCGTGGGCGCCCAGGAAGCCGGTGCCGGCCATCACCTCGGGGCGCACCAGCACCGGCGGGATCATCGGGGTGAAGCCGTTCTCGACGGCCACCCGCAGCGCCAGCTGCAGCAGGCCGAGCTGCAGCAGCGCGCCCTGACCGGTCAGGAAGTAGAACCGGGAGCCCGACACCTTGGCGCCGCGCTGCATGTCGATCAGACCCAGCGATTCGCCCAGTTCGAGGTGGTCCCTGGGGTTTTCGAGCGCCGGGGGCTCGCCGACGATGTCGAGGACGGCGAAGTCGTCCTCCCCGCCGGCCGGGACCCCGTCGATGACGACGTTCGAGATGGCCATGTGCGCCGCGGTGAACGCCGTCTCCGCCTCGCTCTGCGCGGTCTCGGCGGCCTTCACCTGCTCGGCCAGCTCCTTCGCCCGCGCCAGCAACGCGGGCCGCTCGTCGGGCGACGCGGCGCCCACGCTCTTGCTGGCGGACTTCTGGTCGGCCCGCAGCGCGTCGGCGGAGGAGATGGCGGCCCGGCGCGCGGCGTCGGCCGACAGCAGCGCGTCCACCAGCGCCGGGTCTTCACCGCGGCTGAGCTGGGAGCGGCGCACGGCGTCGGGGTCTTCCCGGAGCAGCTTCAGGTCGATCACGGCCCTGAGACTACTTTCACCGGCACCGGTCGACGGGCGCAGCATCCGCACCGGTCGGCTCAGGACTCACATCCGTAACTTTTGTCACGCACCACAGGTGGTCCTGTCAGAATGGACCCGATGTCGCAAGCGCCCGAGAAGGACCTTTCGGAAGCCCCCGCAGTCGAGACGCCCGCCGCCTCGACCGGTGAGCCGTCCGACCAGGCGTCCGCCTTCTTGTGGCCGCGCAGCCTGCAGGCCCGGGCGACCAGGCGGGCGCTGCTGCTGACCGCGCTCGGCGGCCTGTTGATCGCCGGGCTGGTCACCGCGATCCCGGTGAGCACCGAATCGGGACGGCTCCTCGACAGCAGCCCCGTGCGCAGCACCGGGGCCAAGAGCGACGCGGCCCTCAACCGCGCCTCCCGCGGGGAATGCCTGATGTGGCCCGACGCCACGCCGGAGTCGGCGAAGATCGTCAACTGCGGCGACGACCACAAGTTCGAGGTGGCCGATTCCATCGATATGCGGACGTTCCCGGGCTCCGAGTACGGGCCCAACGCCGCACCTCCGACGCCGGCCCGCATCCAGCAGATCACCCAGGAGCAGTGCGAGGCTTCCGTCCGTAACTACCTCGGGCTCAAGTTCGATCCGAACAGCAAGTTCACCGTCAGCCTGCTGTGGCCCGGCGACCGGGCGTGGCGCCAGTCCGGCGATCGCCGCATGCTGTGCGGCCTGCAACTGCCCGCCACGAACAACCAGCAGCAGGCGTTCAAGGGCAAGGTCGCCGACGTCGACCAGTCCAAGGTCTGGCCGGCCGGCACCTGTCTGGGTATCGATCCGGCGACCAATCAGCCGACCGATGTGCCGGTCGACTGCGCGGCCCCGCATGCGATGGAGGTCACCGGCACGGTCAACCTCGCCGAGAAGTTCCCCGACGCCCTGCCCGCCGAGCCGGATCAGGACGGCTTCATCAAGGATTCGTGCACCAAGATGACCGACGCGTACCTGGCGCCGGTGAAGCTGCGCACCACCACGCTGACGCTGATCTACCCCACGGTGCCGCTGTCCAGCTGGACGGCCGGCAGCCGCGAGGTGGCCTGCAGCATCGGTGCGACGCTGGGCAACGGGGGCTGGGCGACGCTGCTGAACAGCGCCAAGGGTCAGCTGCTGATCAACGGTCAGCCGCCGGTGCCGCCCCCCGACATCCCCGAAGAGCGGCTCACGATGCCGCCGATTCCGCTGCAGGTCCCGGCGCAGGCGCCGTCCAACCAGTCCACGACCGCGCCGGAGATCCCGCCGAACAATCAGCACCTGCCCGGGCAGCAACCCGTGGTGACGCAACCCCAGCAAGCGCCGCAACCCCAGCAGCAGCCTCCCGCGCAGCAAGCCCCGCCGCCGCCGGCGGACAACGGGGCACCGCCCGCCAACCCGGCGCCCGAGGCGCCACCACCGCCGCCCCCGCCCGCCGCGCCTGCCGAGCCCCCGCCGGGGGGCTAGCCGGTGCCCGTGCGGATGGACCCGCGGCGCTTCGACGAACTGGTCTCCGATGCCCTCGACCTGATACCGCCCGGGCTGGCCGCGGCGATGGACAACGTCGTGGTGCTGGTCGAAGACCGCCATCCCGAGGACGCCGAACTGCTCGGGCTCTACGAGGGGGTGGCGCTGACCGAGCGCGACTCCGACTACGCCGGCGCGCTTCCGGACACCATCACCATCTACCGCGGGGCGCTGCTGGACGCGTGCGAGTCCGAGGCCGAGGTGGTCGAGGAGGTGGCGATCACGGTGATCCACGAAATCGCCCACCACTTCGGCATCGACGACGACCGGCTGCACGAACTGGGCTGGGCCTGACGGGCGCGGCGTCCCGGATTTGTCGGCGCCGGGTGCTATGAACGGCGTATGAGCACTGACTGCCGCGACTGCCGGGCAGGCTTAGATCACTGTCACGGCACCATCATTCACCACGCGCTGCACCGGTCGGAGTGCACGGAGCCGGACTGCTTCAGCCCCGAATTGTTGCCGCACGCCTTCGTCATCGACTGCGACGCCGTCGGCTGCGCCTGCACCGAAGTGATCGCGCTGGCCGTCTGATCGACGCCTCAGCCCATCGGGTCGGTGCTTGACCGCACCGCGTCCGCGACCGGGGTCGCCTCGGCCTCCGGATAAAAGGGCGGAGTCAACGTTCCCCAGCGCACGCAACTCCACCGGCCGTCGGTGATCGGGGTCAAGGCCACCGACTGGGCGTTGTCGAGGTGATTGTCGAGCGCGAAGTCGGCCTCCACGCCCGCCAGCACCGCGGCGGCCAGCCGGATCGCCGCGCCGTGGCTGACGACGACGATGTCGCCGTGGAAGTCGTGGTCGTCGAGGTAGCGCAGGCGCAGGTCGGTGAGCACCGGCACGTAGCGGTCCAACACGTCGTTGCCGGTCTCGCCGCCGGGTAGCGGCACGTCAAGCTCGCCGCGATGCCAGCGGTCGTAGATCGCGTTGAACTCCGCGACCGCCTCGTCGTCGTTGCGGTCTTCCAGCCGGCCGACCTGCACCTCGTGGATGCCGGGGACTTCGACGGCGGACATCGCGAGCTGGCCCGCGATCACCGCCGCGGTCTGCGAGGCCCGGGTGGCCACCGAGTGCGCGAGCATCGCCGGCCGGGCCGACCCGCGGGCGAACGCCCGGGCCTGGTCGCGGCCCAACGGAGTCAGCTCCGCCCCGGGCGGGCGTGTGTCGAGCCGGCGCTCGACGTTTCCGTAGGACTGGCCGTGACGCACCAAGATCAGGCGACCGCTCACCGTTGCGACCCCCCGGCGGGCTGTTCGGGCTTTCCGTCCCGGACCCGCTCCAGCCAGCGCAACGCCTCGTCGGCGGATGGCGGCAGCGCCCCGGCGGGTGAACCGGTCGGCCAAGATCCCAGGTATCGCACATCGGCACAACGACGGTGCAGCGCCTTGAGTGCCTCGGCGACGGCGTCGTCGTCGATGTGCCCCACGCAATCGGCGAAAAACCGGTAGGTGCCGAGTCCGGTTCTGGTCGGCCGGGATTCGATTCGGGTCAGGTCGATGCCACGGACGGCGAACTCGGCGAGCGCGGCCAGCAATGCGCCCGGCGCGTTGTCGATGCGCAAGACCACCGACGTCCGATCGGCTCCAGTGCGGGCCGGCGGGGGCCCCGGCAGCCCGACCAGCACGAAGCGGGTGCGGGCGTTGGGTTCGTCGATCACGCCGTCGGCCAGGGTGTCCAGCCCCCAGTGGGCGGCGGCCAGCGGCGAGGTCACCGCGGCGTCGACCCGACCCTCGGCCACCTGCTGGGCGGCGTCGGCGTTGGAGTAGGCCGGCCGCAGTTCGGCATCGGCCAGGTGGGCGGCCAGCCACTGCCGCACCTGGGCGGCCGCGACTCCGAAGGCGGCCAAGGTGCGCACGTCGGCGGCGCGGCATCCCCGTTTGACGACGATGCTGAACGCGACGTCCAGCGTCGTCTCGGCGAAAACCTGCAGCCGCGAGCCCATGGCCAGGCTGTCCAGCGTCGGCGTCACCGATCCGTCGATCGAGTTCTCGATCGGGACGCACGCGTAGTCCGCGGCGCCGCCGCGCACCGCGTCCAGGGCCGCGGAGGTGCTGTCGACCGGCAACGGCTGCACCCCGCCGGACCCCGGCGCGGGAACCAGCCCGGCGGCGGTGATCTGTCGCAGCGCCGCCTCGGTGAAGGTCCCTTCCGGACCGAGGTAAGCGATGCGGGCCACGTCCCAACCCTAGCGGCGCGCCCGACAGAAAACCCTTGCGACGCCAACCGACGTAAGTTAACTTAGGCTTACCTAAGCATAAGGATGAGAATGGTGTTACCGCAGAGCTGCCACGCCCCGACCACCGCCGAACGGATTCGCAGCGCGTGCGTGCGCGCCGGCGGCGCGCTCCTGGCGATCGAGCACGACGACCCGGTCCCCACGCCCGTGCATCACCTGATGGACGATGGCTTCTTCGCGCTGGCGCTGCCCGTCGACCGGGAGCGCGGGCGGCCCGCCGCGGGATCGCAGGCTCTGCTGGAGCTGACCGATTACGCGCCGCTTCCGCTGCGCGAACCGGTCCGTTCGCTGGTGTGGGTGCGCGGGCGCCTGCAGGAGGTGCCCCCGGGGGAGATCCTCACCACGCTCGACGCGATCGCCGCCGAATGCCCGAATCCGGCGTTGCTGGGCGTCGACACCCCGAGGTGTGCGCCCGCCGGCGGGCAAGAGCAGCGGTACACGCTGCTGCGGCTCGAGATCGCCTCGGTCGTGGTCACCGACGCGACCGGCGCGGAGCCGGTGGCCGTGGACGACCTCCTTGCGGCCCGGCCCGACCCGTTCTGCGAGCTCGAGTCGGGCCTGCTGCGGCACCTCGACGCCGCCCACAGCGACGTCATGGCGCGGCTGGTGTCCCGGCTGCCGGCGCCCCTGCGCCGCGGGCACGTGCGACCGCTGGGGCTCGACCGCTACGGCGTGCGGTTCCGCGTCGAGGGCAACGACCGAGATCACGACGTCCGGCTGCCGTTCCACAAACCGGTGGACGACATGATCGGCCTGCGCCAGGCGATTCGGGTGCTGATGGGGTGCCCGTTCATCAACGGGCTGCGGGCGCGCGGCTAGCCGTCCTGACCTAGCCCGACCGCGGCGTAGCGGCGCGGCGGGTCGCCGGCCACGTACGTTAACCGGGTGAACGGCGACCGCTCACCGCAGCGTCGGTGGCCCGCACGGCCGGGGCCGCCGGTCCCACCGCGCCCCGAGCCGCCGCAGGTGATGCGCCGCGACGGTGCCCCGCCGCCGTCGCCGACCACGCAGACCCAGCCGCTGCGCCGGGCGGTGCCCCCACCCCCGCCACGACCACGCGCGCCGAGCGCGCCCCGGAAGCGGCGCCGCTGGATCCGGACGGTGCTGTCGGCGCTGCTGGTGGGCGTGCTGCTGATCGGCGCGGGCGTCGTCGCCGGCGCCGTCTGGTTCGACACCAAGCTGCACCGCGAGCGGGTGCTCGCCGACTATGCCGAACGTCCCGGGCCCGGCCGCGGCACCAACTGGCTCATCGTCGGCTCGGACAGCCGCCAGAGCCTGAGCGCCGCGCAACAACAGGATTTGGCCACGGGCGGCGACATCGGTGACGGCCGCACCGACACGATCCTGCTGGTTCACGTGCCGGGCGTCGGGTCCGGGGTGCCGACGACGATGGTGTCGATACCCCGCGATTCCTTGGTGCCGATCCCGGACCACGGCAAGGACAAGATCAACGCGGCGTTCTCGATGGGTGGCGCGCGGTTGCTGGTGCGCACCGTGGAACAGGCGACCGGGTTGCGCCTCGATCACTACGCCGAGATCGGATTCGGCGGGTTCGCCGCGCTGGTGGACGCGCTCGGCGGGGTGACGGTGTGCCCGACGACCCCGATCGATGACCCGTTGGCCGGCATCGACCTGCCGGCCGGCTGCCAGACGCTCGACGGCCGGCACGCCCTCGGATACGTCAGGACGCGCGACACCCCGAGGGCGGATCTGGACCGGATGGTCAATCAGCGCCAGTTCATGGCCGAACTGCTGCATCGCGCCGCCAGCCCGGCGGTGTGGCTCAACCCTTGGCGTTGGTATTCGGTGCCGCGCGCGGCCGCCGGCGCCCTGACCGTCGACCAGGACGACCACGCGTGGGATCTGGCCCGGCTGGGGTGGGCGTTGCACGGGCCCACCGCCACCATGACCGTCCCGATCGGGGAGTTCACCACCGGTGACGCCGGCGCGGTGGTGGTGTGGAATCACGGGGAGGCCGGCCGGTTGTTCGACGCGTTGGCCGCCGACGCGCCGTTGCCGCCCCCCACGGCGGATGGCCAGTAGCAGCGGTCGAACTAGATGCTGACCTGCCCCGCCGAATCGCCCCGCAGCCACGCCTTGGTGCGGCCCGGGTGGTGGGTGGCCAGCCAGGCCACGCCGACGTCGCGGCAGAAATCGATGTCGTCGTAGTCGTCGACGTTCCAGCAGTAGACGGCCCTGCCCTGGGCGATGGCGCGGTCGGCCAGTTGCGGATATTCCTTCAACGTCGGCAGCGACGGCCCGACGGCGGTGGCGCCGACGGCGGTGGGCGCGCCGCTGGTCAGGTAGCGCGCGGTTTTGCCCAGCAGCACGGTGGGCAGTAGCGGCGCGGCCCGCCGGATCCGCCAGATCGCGGACGCCGAGAACGACATCACCACGGCGCGGGACCGATCGGCGGAGGCGGGCGCGGCGATGCCGAAACGGTGCAGCAGGGCCAGCAGCTTGGTCTCCACCAGCGAGCCGTACCGGACGGGGTGCTTGGTTTCGATGAAGAGCTTCACCGGCCGATGCCAATCCAGCACCAGCGAGACCAGCGCGTCGAGCGTCAGCAAACTGGTGTCGCCGTGGGCGCCGTCCTCGCGCCAGCTGTCGTGCCACGCCCCGTACTCGAGCTCGCGCAACTGAGCCAGTGTCATCGTGCTGACCAGGCCGGCTCCGGTCGAGGTGCGATCCAGCCGGCGGTCGTGCACACACACCAGATGCCCGTCGCGGGTCAACCGCACGTCACATTCGACGCCGTCGGCGCCCTCTTTGAGCGCGAGGTCGTAGGCGGCCAGCGTGTGTTCGGGGAGCGCGGCCGAAGCGCCGCGGTGGGCGACGACATACGGATGCCCGGCGAGCACCTCGTCGGCCCACGTCATATCCCTATGCTGCCGGTTCCTGCCCCTTGAACTCAACTGGGTCGGCCGAAGCCGGTGCGGCGGCACCGTCGTCGGGAACCATGACCCAGCGATGCGCGGGCCGCGCCACGGGTTTGCGATGGAAGCCTTCGAAAATGCGGGCGGCGGCGGCCAGGGTGGCGGCCGCGAGCAGGTAGGCGACGACCATCAGGACGGTGTTGTTGGCGATGCCCTGGGCGTCGGTGGCGAAGCTGGTCACGATGGCGGCGATCGAGACGGCGTAGCTGCAGATCCACGCGAGCCACCACTGCAGGACGGGCCGGCGTAGCCGGGCCCAGTGGTCCTCGAGCAGGGCCAGCTCGATCACGTACACCGGGGCCCACAGCAGATTGGCCAGCGGCACGACGCAGCCGGCCCACAGTGCCCGCGTGGAGCGCGGTTCGGGCAGCCCGTGATGGGCGAACACGGCGGCACGCCGCGCGATCATCCAACGGATCAACAGCACGCCCGACGCGATCACCGCCGCGCCCGCGCCCACGCTGGCGAGCACGCCGAGCCAGTCGGCGGCGAGGGCCACCCACGAGTTCAGCAAGGTGTTCCGGTTGATGACCAGCAGCACGTAGCGGACGACGTAAACCAGGGCGGCGATGCTGAGGACCAGCACGCTCACGAATGAGGTGGTGCGGATGATCTGCCCCGACGGGCCCGGCGGCGCGCCGGCTTCGGCGACGGCGGGCGCCTGTTCCACGCGGTCCGCCAAGCCCCAACGCGGTATCACCGCATAGCGCGGCGTGGGCCCGGGGGGGCGCCGGCCGTGTCTGGCCGGTGGCGCGGCGCCGGGACGCACCGCTATCCAGCGATAGCCGGGCGGCAGCCGCGGCGGGGTGCGCTGCCACCCGGGAGACCGTTGCGGTTGTCCGGCCGGGGGCGGGGCGCCCGCCGAGCCCCATCGCGGGTCGGTGGGCGCGGACTGCGGCAGGGGCGCCATGAGGGCGCCGTGGCAGCGGGGGCACCACTCGCGTTGCCGGTCGCGCACGTTCCAGCGGGTGCCGCACTGGGAGCACACCTGGATCACCGGACCAGACTAGCGCCGCGACGATGCGGGCCGCGGAACGCGGGCCGTTGAGAAGCGGCGCGATCCAGCCCCGCCGCCGCGACGATGCGGGCCGCGGAACGCGGGCCGTTGAGAAGCGGCGCAATCCAGCCCCGCCGCCGCGTGGGCAACGTCATCGGCCGCCGCTGGCTATCCACAGTTTCCACAGGTTTATCCACATACACCCAGGGGGTACAGGAAACCATCGCTACTGCCTCTGGCGCCGATCCGCGCAGCCACTGTGGATAACGTCGCGGTGTTCTACGCATGTCATAGAGGGCTCAAATCCGCCGCCGAGCGAAATGGATTGCCTCGCTAAGCATCGGCGCGCAGCGCCCGGGCCGGCCCGGGCGCGGCCCCGCCTATTGCGGCCACAGACCTCCTGACTATCGATAACCCGCAGTTCAGAGCCTTATTTTCGCAACACCGTCACAAAGCGCTATGATCGCGTTCGCGAAAGTGTTTGTGACTCACCTCACTCACAGCGAGGTGAACCGGGGGTGGAAGGCGATTGATGGCCACGCATTCGTTCGGTCCGGGCTCACCGGCCGCGTCGAAGTCGTATTGCGGCTCGCCCGCGTGGAATCACAGCTACACCATCGCGGCGCTGCGCGCCGGATTGATCGCGTTGGCGCTACTGGCGGTGCTCGCGGTCATCGTCTTGTTCTGAACTGATCCGAGCGGGTATTCGCCTTGCGGCTCAACAAGGGTCATTCTTGCGGTGCGCGCGCTCATGGAGCAGGGTTGATAACGGCCGGCCGCCGTGAGGCGGCCCGCGCGACTGAGCGTCAAGACGATAATCGAAGAAAGGAACGCCGTGGCTGAATACACCCTGCCCGACTTGGACTGGGACTATGCAGCGTTGGAACCGCACATCTCAGGTCAGATCAACGAGATCCACCACAGTAAGCACCACGCCACCTACGTCAAAGGCGTGAACGACGCTCTGTCCAAGCTCGAAGAGGCCCGTGCCAACGAGGATCACGCTGCGATCTTCCTGAACGAAAAGAACCTGGCCTTTCACCTGGGCGGCCACGTCAACCACTCCATCTGGTGGAAGAACCTGTCGCCGGACGGTGGGGACAAGCCGACCGGCGAATTGGCCGCCGCGATCGACGACGCCTTCGGATCCTTCGACCGGTTCCGCGCGCAGTTCAGCGCGGCGGCCAACGGCCTGCAGGGGTCGGGCTGGGCGGTGCTGGGCTACGACACCCTCGGCAGCCGGCTGCTGACCTTCCAGCTCTACGACCAGCAGGCCAACGTTCCGCTGGGCATCATTCCGCTGCTGCAGGTCGACATGTGGGAGCACGCCTTCTACCTGCAGTACAAGAACGTCAAGGCGGACTACGTCAAGGCGTTCTGGAACGTGGTCAACTGGGCCGACGTGCAGAAGCGGTACGCCGCCGCGACCTCGAAAACCCAGGGCCTGATCTTCGGCTGACTTTCATTTCGATCGGCGGGGGCGTCGCGCGGATTGCGCGGCGCCCCAGTCGTTTGTCCGGCCCGAATCGGCCGGGTGTGAAGAGACCGTGTCGTGTTGCACGGCGCCTAATCCGCAGGCATTCTTAATTATTCGGACTACCAGTGTGGTTATTCCCAACGGAGGCGTCGCGCGGAGGTCGAGATGGAAACTGGGTCGGACCGACCTATCGGGGTTTCCCCGTTCCATTCCCGCGGCGCCCTGAAGGGGTTCCTGATCTCCGGACGTTGGCCGGACTCGACGAAAGAGTGGGCCCAACTCCTCATGGTCGCGGTCAGGATCGCGTCCTTGCCCGGATTGCTGTCCACCACAACGGTGTTCGGCGCCCGCGAGGAATTGCCCGACGAACCCGAGCCGGACACGGTCGGCCTGGTGCTGGCCGAGGGCACGGTTTTTGGTGAATCAGCTATCCAGCCGGGCTATTTCGCCGACCATCAGCCCCCCGCGCTGCTCATGCTGCACCCGCCGTCGGAAACCACGCCGTCGCTGCCCGAATGCACGGGCGCGGCATCGGGATGCGTATTGCTGCCCGGATTGCCCTACCTCGGCCTGGAACACCGGGCGGCTTGGGTGGAAGCAGAAGCCGACGGCACCATCACCTCGATGGTGAGCCGGGTCGGCATCGACCCGATCAGCCATCCCGACACGGCAATCCTGGCGATGCTTCTCGCCGCATAGCGCCAACGCCGGGGACACCGCGGCGGTGCGAATCGCGATTCACCCTTCCCGGTCGGGGCGTCGTCCTTCGCGCTCGCGGCGGTGCGCGACCGGCCCGGCCTCTCGACCGTCACGTCGGGCCGCGGTCACCGGTGGACGGGCCCCGGATGACCGCCACCTTGGCGGCGCCGGCTAAGTTAACGACCCCTCGACCATCGGTGTCCGCCAGGCGATCGACGGGTTTCGGCGCGTCCTCGACGGTCTCGTTTCGCGCCCGGCAGCAAATGACGTGCCAGATCGGGCCGGCGCGTGGGCCCGTTGCGGTGCGATCGCCCAGCACAGCTCGGGTGTTCACCGTGACTCCCGCGAGGCGGCCCGCCCGCCACTTCGGGACGGGTGTCCGATTCTGCGGATAACCTGTGAGTTCCGTGGATTTTGTGGACACCCCAGCGAATCAGTTAGACGCTCGTCAAGTGGGGAGTTGGTGAGCGTCAGCTGTGCCGTTCGGGAATCCTTCGGGGTTTGCACCTGGTTAGCCTTACCAAGCCTCGCTACCATGATCAGCAAATACACCTAGGTAATCGTTAGCTTCTACAGCCCAGTGGAGGTCATATCAATGAGCACGACGTTCGCTGCTCGCCTGAACCGCCTGTTCGACACGGTGTATCCGCCTGGACGCGGTGCGCACACCTCCGCGGAAGTGATCGCGGCGCTCAAGGCGGAGGGCATAACGATGTCGGCTCCGTACCTGTCCCAGCTGCGTTCCGGCAACCGCACCAACCCGTCCTCGGCGACGATGGCCGCCCTGGCCAACTTCTTCCGCATCAAGCCGGCCTACTTCACCGACGACGAGTACTACGAGAAGCTCGACAAGGAATTGTCGTGGCTGGCCACGGCGCGCGACGACAATGTGCGACGCATCGCGATGCGCACGGCGGAGTTGTCCCCGGAGGCGCAGCGCGAGGTCATGGAGCGGGTCAACGAGCTGCGCCGCGCGGAGCACCTGGACGCCTAGCGGCCGCCCGGGCCTCACATCGACCGGCCGGGGCCCTGCCGGCCAGCCCTGGGGAGCTGACGCCCGCCCGTTCCGATTAGGGTTGGCAAACGGATCGCGAACGCGACAGCGTGAGACGACGATTGCCAGCGAGATACCGGGAGGCGGCCGGGAATGGGCCTGTTCGGCAAGCGAAAGAGCCGCGCGACGCGTCGCGCCGAAGCCCGCGCGATCAAGGCCCGCGCGAAGCTCGAGGCCAAGCTGGCCGCCAAGAACGAGGTGCGGCGCGCCAAATCCGCGCAGCGGGCCGAGAACAAGGCGCTGCGGGCTCAGATCAAGGCGCAACGCGACAGCGACCGCAATGCGCTGAAAGTCGCTGAGGCCCAACTCAAGGCGGCCCGGGAGGGCAAGATCTTCTCTCCGGCACGGATCCGCCGCGTGCTCACGGTGGCGCGGCTGCTCGCGCCGATCCTCACCCCGGTGATCTACCGGTTGGCCGTCTCGGCGCGCGCGCTGATCGATCAGCGCCGCGCGGACCAGCTCGGGATTCCGCTGGCACAGATCGGCCAGTTCTCCGGACCCGGCGCCCAGCTGTCGGCCCGAATCGCCGGGGCGGAAAAGTCGCTGCGGACGGTGCAGGACAAGAAACCCAAGGACGCCGAGACCAAGGCGTTCGTGGCGGCCATCTCCGAGCGGCTCGCCGATCTGTCGGCGGCGATCACCGCCGCGGAGAATCTGCCCGCCGCGCGTCGCCGGGCGGCCCACGCCGCGATCTCGGCGCAGCTCGAAGGCATCGAGGCCGACCTGATGGCCCGCCTCGGGTTGAGCTGACCGACCGCACGAAAGGCAACCTCCTCCATGTCCATCCACGGCCGGTGGATCTCGCGCATCCTGATCGCGGTCGGCGCCGTCGTCGTCCTGGCTTTCGGGTCGGCCCTGCAGACCCCCGCGGCGTGGGCGCACGTCCACGCCAGCAGCGACAACGCGGTGCGCGGTGCCATGGCCCTCGTGGCCTTCCAGGTGCCCAACGAGTCGAACACCGGGGCCGCCACCACCGCCCTGAGCGTCGCCCTGCCCGACGTCGCATCGGCGCGCACCGAAAGCATGCCGGGCTGGACCGCCAGGCTCGACCGTGACGCGGCATCGGGTGCCGTCCGCTCGGTGACCTGGACGGCCGCCCCCAGCGGGGGAATCGCCCCCGACCAATTCGCTCTGTTCCGGTTGTCGGTGAAGCTGCCGGACACCGACACCGTCAGCTTCCCGGCCACCCAGTCCTACGCCGACGGGACCGTCGTGAAATGGGATGAGGCGCCGCTGCCCGACGGCGGCGAGCCGGAACACCCGGCGCCCATGCTCACCCTGGCCGCCGCGGCACCCCACCACCATCACGCGACGCCCAACCCGGTGACCGAACCCGCGCGGCCCCACGCGGCCGACAACACCGCGCGGTGGCTGGGTGGCGCCGCGCTGGTGGTCGCGGCGCTGGGTGTCGCGATCGCCGTGATCCGCCGCCGCCCATGAAACGGCTGGCTGTCGGCGCGTGCGTCAGCGCCCTGTTCGCGGTTGCCCTGCTCACCGCCCCGGTGGCGTCGGCGCACGCCACGCGGGTGGCCACCGACCCCGCGGCCAATGCGGTGCTGGCGTCCGGCCCGCAGCGGGTCAGCGCGACCTTCAACGAGCAGCTGCAGACCACGTTCGCCGCGATGACGGTGGTCGGGCCGGACGGCAATGTGTGGTCCTCCGGAGAGCCCACCGTGGCGGGTGCGGTGGTCAGCGTCGCCCTGCGCCCGCTGGGACCATCCGGGACGTACACGGTGAACTACCGGGTGACCTCCGCGGACGGCCACGTGGTGTCGGGGTCCTGGTCGTTTCAGCTCACGGTGTCCGGAACCGGTACGCCCGGGCCGCCCGCCGCCGGCGGCGGTGACGGCGGTGTCGTCCCCGTCTGGCCGTTCGTGGCGGCCGCGGTGGCGCTCGTTGCGGGCGGCGCGTGGTGGGCGGTGCGGCACAGGCGGTGATCGAGCCGCCGGGACGCGTGCTGGCATGATGGGGTCGAGATCCCTGAGCTAGGGAAGCGACGACAGAGGAAGCTCAAGGAGCGGCCGCATGGCAGACCCGCAGGACCCCACCGACAGCGCGCCCGACGGCGCCGGCAATCCGCCGGAAAAGAAACCGCCCGCCAAGGCGGCGAAAAAGACCGCGAAGGCGCCCGCCAAGAAGGCACCTGCGAAAAAGGCGCCCGCCAAGAAAGCGCCCGCGAAGAAGTTGCCCGCGAAGAAGGCGCCGGCCCAGAAAGCCGAACCCACACCCCCGAAACCGCCCGAGCCGCCATCCGGCGTGCAGCAGCGAGCGGAAACCAACGGCGACCTCACGGCCGCCGCTAAAGACGCTGCGGCACAGGCGAAGTCCACCGTGGAAGCCGCCAACAACCCGGTCTCGCCCGCTGCCGCGGGCCCCGCGGTGGCGCAATCCCCGGTGCCGCTGATCGTGGCGCTGGCCGTCAGCCTGCTGGCCATCCTGCTCATCCGCCAGCTGCGCCGCCGCTGAGCACGCAGGCGGCTAACGTGTCAGAAGTGACGGTGTCGTTCCAACCGACCGCCGACCTCGTCGACAGCATCGGTCCCGACGTGCGCAGCTGCGATACCCAGTTCCGCCAGCTCGGCGGGCGGGCCGAGTTCGCGGGGCCGATCAGCACCGTGCGCTGCTTTCAAGACAACGCGCTGCTCAAGTCGGTGCTCTCGGAGCCGGGTGACGGCGGCATCTTGGTGATCGACGGCGGCGGCTCGCTGCACACCGCGCTGGTCGGCGACGTCATCGCCGAGCTCGCCCGCTCCAACGGCTGGGCCGGGCTCATCGTCAACGGCGCGGTGCGGGACTCCGCCGCGCTGCGGGGGATGGACATCGGCATCAAGGCGTTGGGCACCAATCCCCGCAAGAGCACCAAGACCGGCGCCGGAGAACGCGACGTCGAAGTCGCCCTGGGCGGTGTGACGTTCGTGCCGGGCGAGATCGCCTACAGCGACGACGACGGGATCGTCGTCGTCGCCGCGGACCGCTAAACCGCTACCGGCGCACGCTTTTTCGCGAACTCCAGACCCTCGTCGTCGACCTTGCCGCGCCGGATCGTGCGCATGTCGACGAAGTAGTTCTGCTTGAGCCGCCACGGCGCCCGCGACCCCGACTTGGGCAGCAGGTGCATCGAACGCCGGAAGTAGCCGGGGGTGAAGTCCATGAACGGCAGCTCGTCGACCGCGTCGCCCGGGTGCTGCGGCTCGACGAAGTCAAAGCCCTTGGCGTCCATGTAGTTCAGCAAGCGGCAGACGAATTCGGAGACCAGGTCGGCCTTCAGCGTCCAGGACGCGTTCGTGTAGCCGAAGGTGATCGCGAAGTTGGGCACGCCGGAGAACATCAGGCCCTTGTAGGTCATCAACGAGGTCAGGTCGATGTCCTCGCCGTTGCGGGTCGGCTTCACCCCGCCCAGCAACTGCATGTTCAATCCCGTTGCGGTGACGATGATGTCGGCCGCCAACTCCTCACCCGAGGTGAGCTTGATGCCGGTCTCGGTGAACCGGTCGATGGTGTCGGTCACGACGTCGGCCTTGCCATGCCGGATGGTCCGGAAGAAGTCCCCGTCGGGCGCCAGGCATAGCCGCTCGTCCCAGACGTTGTAGCGCGGCCCGAAGTGCTTCTCGACGTCGTAGCCCTGCGGCAGGCGCCGCTGCGCCATCGTCATCAACGTCTTGCGCATGTAGGCCGGGGCCTTGCGGGACAGCTGGTACTGGAAGGTGCTGAACGCGATGGCTTTCCAGCGGTTGGCCATGTGCGCGAGGCGCTCGGGCAGCAGCCGGTTGGCCTTCTCGGCGAAGGGATCGACCCCGGGCAGCGACCCGATGTAGGTCGGCGAGCGCTGCAGCATCGTCACGTGCCCCGCGCCCGAGTTCACCAGGGCGGGAATCAGGGTGATCGCGGTCGCACCGGATCCGATGACGACGATGCGCTTGCCCGCGTAGTCGAGGTCCTCGGGCCAGTGCTGCGGATGCACGATGGTGCCGCCGAAGTCGTCCGAGCCTTCGAAGGTGGGCGAGAACCCCTCGTCGTAGTTGTAGTAGCCGGTGCAGGCGAACAGGAACGAACAGGTCATCTCGCTCGTGCCGCCGTCGTTCTCGACGGTCAGCGTCCAGCGGTTGTCGTCGTCGGACCAGTCGGCGGCCACCACCCGGTGGTTGTAGCGGATGTGCGACTCGATGCGGTTCTCGACCGCGGCCTCCTTGATGTAGGCCTTGATCGACGCGCCGTCGGCGATCGACTTCGCCGAACGCCAGGGCTTGAACCGGAAGCCGAGGGTGAACATGTCCGAGTCGGATCGGATGCCCGGGTACTTGAAGAGGTCCCAGGTGCCGCCGAGGTCGGCGCGGCGCTCCAGGATGGCGTAGCTCTTGGTCGGGCAGCGTTCCTGCAGGTGCCAGGCCGCGCTCACGCCGGAGATGCCGGCGCCCACGATGAGGACGTCAAGGTGCTCAGTCATACGGCCACGTTATCAACACCGTGTTGAATCGGTCAACACCGTGTCGAAACTCTCGACGCCGTGTAAAGTAGCGGCCGTGACTACCGTCGGTTCCGCCCGCACCCACCGGGGCAGGCGCTCGGCGCGCCCGTCCGGCGACGACCGTGAACTGGCCATTTTGACCACCGCCGAACGGTTGCTGCAGGAACGCGCGCTCGCCGACATCTCCGTCGACGACCTCGCCAAGGGGGCCGGGCTGTCCCGGCCGACGTTCTACTTCTATTTCCCGTCCAAGGACGCGGTGCTGTTCACCCTGTTCGAGCGGGTGATCATGGAGGCAGACTCCGCGCTGGAGTCGCTGGTCGCCAGCCCGCCCGCCGACCTGAAAGCGTTGTGGCGCATCGGGATCAACGTGTTCGTCGAGACCTTCGGCACACATCGCGCGGTGTCGCTGGCCGCCGATGCCGCGCGCACCAACAAGGACGTCGGCGAACTGTGGTCACGCTTCATGCAGAAATGGGTCGACCACATCACCACCGTGATCGAAGCCGAGCGCGCCCGCGGCGCGGCGCCGGTGACACTGCCGGCGCGCAACCTGTCCGCGGCACTGAACCTGCTCAACGAAAAGGTCATGCTCAGCGCGTTCGCCGACGGGCGACCGTCGGTGCCCAGCGAGCAACTGCTCGACACGCTGGTGCACATCTGGGTCAGCAGCGTCTACGGCGAGGCCTGCTGAAACGGGCTTGTCGGCGCCTCGTGCGAACATATGTTCGTGCGGTGCGATGCGTCCATCCTGCACGCGGACCTGGATTCCTTCTACGCGTCCGTCGAACAGCGCGACGACCCGACCCTGCGCGGCCGCCCGGTGATCGTCGGCGGCGGGGTGGTGCTGGCCGCGAGCTACGAGGCCAAGGCCTACGGCGTGCGCACGGCCATGGGCGGGGCGCAGGCGCGGCGGCTGTGCCCGGCCGCCGTGGTGGTGCCGCCGCGGATGAACGCCTACAGCCGCGCCAGTGACGCCGTCTTCGAGGTGTTCCGTGATTGCACCCCGATCGTGGAGGCGCTGTCGGTGGACGAGGCCTTCCTCGACGTCGGCGGGCTGCGCCGGGCCAGGGGCACGCCGGTGGCGATCGCCGAGCGGTTGCGCGCCGACGTGCGCGAGCGGGTCGGGCTGCCGATCACCGTCGGGATCGCTCGGACGAAGTTCCTCGCCAAGGTCGCCAGCCAGGAGGCCAAGCCCAACGGGCTGCTGCTGGTGCCGCCCGATCAGGAGCTGACGTTTCTGCGGCCGCTGCCGGTGCGCCGGCTGTGGGGCGTGGGCGCGGTGACGGCCGAGAAGCTGCACGCGCACGGCATCGTGACCGTCGCCGACGTCGCCGAGCTCAGCGAGTCGACGCTCGGCTCGATGGTGGGCGGCGCGATGGGCCGTCAGCTGTATGCGCTGTCCCGCAACATCGACCGTCGGCGAGTCACCACCGGCGTTCGCCGCCGCTCCGTCGGCGCTCAGCGGGCGCTGGGCCGCTCCGGTAACACTATGTCGCGCAACGAGATCGACGCCGTGGTGGTCAACTTGATCGACCGCATCACCGGCCGCATGCGCGCGGCCGGGCGCACCGGGCGCACGGTGGTGCTGCGGCTGCGCTTCGACGACTTCACCCGCGCGACCCGGTCACACACCCTGCCGTGGGCCACGTCGTCCACGGCCCCCATCCTGGCCGCCGCCCGGCGGCTGGTAGCAGGCGCCGCGCCGATGATCGCGCAACGCGGCCTGACGCTGGTGGGCTTCGCGGTGTCGGGCATCGACCGCAGCGGCGCCCAGCAGCTGATGCTGCCGTTCGGCGACTCGAACCGCCGCACGGCCGGCGACGACATCGACGCGGCCATCGACCGGGTGCGGGATCGGTACGGCAAGTCCGCCCTGACGCCCGCGGTTTTGGTCGGCCGCGATCCGGGCTTCGAGATGCCGCACCTGCCCGACTGACGGGTTGTCGGTGTTTTCACTAATAATTCAATTATTCTTTGCCACATGCCTTTTCGATGATTTGAGGTTGATTTGAATCAGCCTCGCGACGCCGCCTGTGCGGCGGCCCGCTTGTTAGGTTGGCGAAAACCCGACCTCGAAAGTGAGCAACTGAATCCGATGGCGCCGCACCAATCCCGCGACACCGGCCTGCCCCGCGAGGGTCTCCTGCTCGGTTACAGCGCGTTACTCGCCCTATCCGCGGGCTTCGTCAACTCCGTGGCGCTGCTGATCTTGGCGGTGCCCGTCGGCAATCTGACCGGGATCACCACCCAGCTGGGCATGAACACGGCCAACCCCTGGCTGTACGAAGGCCACGTGCTCGGCGCGATCTTTCTGGGCTTCCTGATGGGAGCGACCATAGCGGGGGCGATCCTCGCACCCACCGATGCTCTTGCGGGCCCGCGCCACGCCGCCGTGCTCTTCCTCGAGGCAGGCTTGCTCGTGCTTGCCGCGGTCGGGGTCGAGGAGACCGCCGTCAGGGCACAGGTCGACGCCCTGGGCATCGAGCAGACCGCGGTGCAGGCGCTGTTCGCCGCCGCGGCGCTCGGCCTGCAAAACGGGATGACATCGAGCTTTCGCGGAATGGCGATCCGCACCACGCACTTCACCGGAACCATTACCGACCTCGGGCTGATCCTCGGTCGCAGCCGGATACACGGAATCAAGAACTGGAAAACGGCGATACTGGCGACCACCCTGGTGTTATTCCTCGGCGGCGGTGTGGCCGGGATCATGTTCGGGGCCCAGTTGGGGGGTTACGCGTTGCTCATCCCGGCCGCGATTTGCGCGACCGTCGGCGCCGCCAACCTGCTGCAGGGCGCCGGCCGCAGCGACGCACCGGTTCCCGAGCACGCCGAACCGGTGCAGGTCTGAGTGGCGTCTCAATTCGCGCCGGTCCACTCCAGCAGCCGCTCGGCCGGCCAGGTGTTCACGATGCGGTCGGCGGGAACCCCCGCATCCAGCGCGCGCTGGGCGCCGTAACCGAGGAAGTCCAGTTGGCCGGGCGCGTGGGCGTCGGTGTCGATGCTGAACACGCAACCGATCTCCAGCGCCAGGTTGAGCAGGCGGGTCGGCGGGTCGCGCCGCTCGGGCCGCGAGTTGATCTCCACCGCGGTGCCGGACTCGCGGCAGGCCGTGAACACGGCCTCGGCGTCGAACTTGGACTCCGGCCGGATGCCGCGGTTTCCGGACACCAGCCGACCGGTGCAGTGGCCGAGCACGTCGGCGTGCGGGTTTTCGACCGCGCGCACCATGCGCCGGGTCATCGCGGCCGAATCCATCGACAACTTGGAGTGCACGCTGGCCACCACGACGTCGAGGCGTTCCAGCAGTTCGGGTTCCTGGTCCAGGCTGCCGTCGTCGAGGATGTCGACCTCGATCCCGGTGAGGATGCGCATCGGCGCGAACTTCTCCCGCAGCCGGTCGATCACGTCGAGCTGCTTGCGTAACCGCTCCGGCGACAGACCGTTGGCGATGGTCAGCCGCGGCGAATGGTCGGTCAGCGCACAGTATTCGTGGCCCAGCGCCGCCGCCGCGGCCATCATCTCGTCGATGGGCGCCGAGCCGTCCGACCAGTTGGAGTGCAAGTGCAGATCGCCGCGCAGGGCGGCACGAATGTCACCGCCACCGAGATCTTGTGCGGTGGAACGCAATTCGACCAGCAGGTCGGGTTCTCGGCCGGACCACGCCTGGTCGATGACCTTGGCGGTTTTGGGGCCGATTCCCGGCAGCGACTGCCAGCTGTTGGCCTGACCGTGGCGTTCCCGCGCCGCGTCGTCGAGGCCCTCGATGATGTCGGCCGCGTTGCGGTAAGCCATCACGCGTCGGGGGTCGTGACGGCTCCGGTCCTTGTAGTAGGCGATCTGCCGCAGGGCCGCTACCGGATCCATGACTCCAGTGTGCCCCGCGGTGGCTACAGCAGTTGGCCGACGACGAACCCGGCGAGCAGCACACCGAACCCGCCGATCTCGCCGACGATGAGTGCGGCCATCGCCAGTTCGGTGCGCCGGTCGGCGTTTTCGAACTGGTTGACGGTGTCGCGCCGGGCCCCGTGGGTGATGTAGGCGGCGATGGCCGCCACGAAGAAGAAGACGACGACCCCCGCCGCCACCAGGTTCACCCACACCGGCCAGGCGCTCAGTTGCACGAAGACGGCGAGCAGCAGCGTCGCGAACGAATACAGCAGCGCCGCGCGGTGCGCGATGTCGACGTAGGGATGCGCAAGGTGATTCTCGGAGGTCATCATCCCGCGGTATTTCCAGATGCCGAGCACGAGCGCGAGCAGAAAGATCAGGCCCGCCGCCAGCAGGGTGACCTTGGTGTCGATTCCCAAGGAGCAACAAGGACAGTTCATAGCGTGGCTGAGTTTAGTTGCCCTTCATAAACGACGACTAACGTCGTCGGCATGCGTTTCGCGTTCAAGACTTCCCCGCAGAACACCACCTGGGCACAGATGCTGGCCGTCTGGCAGGCGGCCGACGACATCGACGTCTACGAGTCCGGGTGGACGTTCGACCACTTCTATCCCATCTTTTCCGACAGCAGCGGGCCCTGCCTGGAGGGTTGGACGACGCTGACGGCGCTGGCGCAGGCCACCACCCGGTTGCGGCTGGGCACCCTGGTCACCGGCATCCACTACCGCCACCCCGCGGTGCTGGCCAACATGGCGGCCGCCCTCGACATCATTTCGAACGGGCGACTCGAGCTGGGGATCGGCGCCGGCTGGAACGAAGAGGAATCCGGCGCCTACGGCATCGAGCTGGGCAGCATCAAGGAACGCTTCGACCGCTTCGAGGAGGCGTGCGAGGTGCTGACCAGCCTTTTGACCGCCGACTGCACCGATTTTCAAGGCAGGTTCTACCAGCTCAAGGGCGCCCGCAACGAGCCCAAGGGGCCGCAGCGCCCGCACCCCCCGATCTGCATCGGCGGCAGCGGAGAGAAGCGCACCCTGCGGATCACCGCCCGCTACGCCCAGCACTGGAACTTCGTCGGCGGTCCGCCCGACGTTTTCGCGCACAAGCGTGACGTCCTCGCCGCGCACTGCGCGGACATCGGTCGCGATCCGAAGGAGATCACGCTCTCGGCCCACCTGCGCCTGGAGCCGGATCTCGACTACGGGAAGGTTGTCGAGGACGCGGCGGGACTCGCCGCCGAAGGGCTCGACCTCGGGATCGTCTATCTGCCCCCGCCGCACGACCCTGCCGTGCTGGAACCGCTCGCCGAGGCGATCCGCGACTCGGGGTTGCTGGACCGATAACACCGATTGTGGGGGCAGCCCGCGGTGCTCAGGCGAAAAATCCCGGCGCCGGCCGTCGAGCAAACCCGCCGAGCGCCCTCGGGCGCGTCGGCTGGGCGCTCACGCGCCGAAGAGCAGCAGATCCTGGGCGGTTACCAGCCGCTCGTGCTTGGCGGGGAACTCGCGACTTTTTACCGGGTGACGCAACCATGACCAGGCCATTCGCCCCATCCGCGTCCGGGGTACTGGGTGGATATGCACAAGAACCACTCCTGCGATCGGTCCGTCCATCCGGGAAACAGTGTGACCCCCCTGTGAGCGGGCTCACAGAGGATTATTAGACACCCGCCGCCTGGCAAACTGAAGCAGACGCGCCGAACGAACCCGGCCGTGTTTCTGGTGTGGCTGGTGTTACTACTGAAGCGGTACCGCGGTGGGCTTGATGGGCGCCGGCAGCGCGGTGGAACCCATCATGAAGCGGTCGGCCGCGGCCGCGGCCGCCCTGCCCTCAGCAATCGCCCAGACGATCAATGACTGGCCGCGACCCATGTCCCCGGCTACGAAGACGCCCGGAACCGACGTCTCGAAGTCGGCGCCGCGCGCGACGTTGCCGCGCTCGGTGAGCTTGACCCCGAGTTCGGTGAGCAGCCCCTCCTTCTCGGGCCCCACGAATCCCATCGCCAGCAACACCAGATCGGCCTCGAGTTCGAACTCGGAACCCTCCACCTTGACGAACTTGCCGTCCTCCATGGTGACCTCGTGCGCCTTGAGCGCCTTCACGCGACCGTCGTGGCCGACGAACTCCTCGGTGTTGACGGAGAACACCCGCTCGCCGCCCTCTTCGTGCGCCGCGGAGACCCGGTACATCAGCGGGTAGGTCGGCCACGGGGTGGACGGGGCGCGCGTCTCGGGTGGGCGCGGCATGATCTCGAACTGGTGCACCTCGGTGGCGCCCTGCCGGTGCACGGTGCCCAGGCAGTCGGCGCCGGTGTCACCGCCGCCGATGATGATGACCTTCTTGCCTTTGGCGGTCAGCGGCGGTTGCCCGTCGGCATCCACCTCGCCCTCGCCGAGGTCGCCCGACGCCTGCCGGTTGCCCCAGGGCAGGAACTCCATCGCCTGGTGGATGCCATCCAATTCCCGTCCGGGAACGGGCAGATCGCGCCAGGCGGTCGCACCGCCGGCCAGCACCACCGCGTCGAAGTCGGAGCGCAGCTGCTCGGCGGTGATGTCGACCCCGACGTTGACGCCCGCCCGGAATTCGGTTCCCTCGGCCCGCATTTGGTCCAGCCGGCGATCGAGGACGCGCTTCTCCATCTTGAATTCCGGGATGCCGTAGCGCAGCAGCCCGCCGATACGGTCGGCCCGCTCGAAGACGGTGACGCTGTGGCCCGCGCGGGTCAGCTGCTGGGCGGCGGCCAGGCCCGCGGGTCCGGAACCGACAACGGCGACCTTCTTCCCGGTCAGCTTCTCCGGCGGCAACGGCCGCACCCAGCCCTCGTCGAAGGCCTTGTCGATGATCTCCAGCTCGATCTGCTTGATCGTCACCGGATCCTGGTTGATGCCGAGCACACAGGCCGGCTCACAGGGCGCCGGGCACAACCGACCGGTGAAGTCCGGGAAGTTGTTGGTGGCGTGTAGCCGTTCGATCGCCGCCTGCCACTGGTCCCTGCGGACCAGGTCATTCCACTCCGGAATCAGGTTGCCCAGCGGGCAACCGTTGTGACAGAACGGAATACCGCAGTCCATGCAACGGGTCGCCTGCTCGCGCAGGGTCTCGTTGTCGAATTCCTCGTAGACCTCACGCCAGTCGCGCAACCGCAGCGGGACGGGCCGGCGCTTCGGCAATTCCCGGTGCGTGTATTTCAGGAAGCCGCTCGGATCAGCCATGGGCGGCCGCCATGATCGCCTTGTCGACATCGGCGCCGTCGCGTTCCGCGTCGGCGATGGCCTGCAGCACCCGCTTGTAGTCGCGCGGCATCACCTTGGCGAAATGCCGCCGCTGTTGCGGCCAGTCACCCAGAATGCGCTGGCCCACAGCGGAGTCGGTGGCATCCACGTGTGCCTGGATCATGCCTTGCAACCACTCGTTGTCATCGTCATCCAAGCTCTCGAGCTCGACCATCTCTTCGTTGAGATTTCCTGGCAATTCGCCGTGCGGGTCGTAGATGTACGCCACACCGCCGGACATGCCGGCCGCGAAGTTGCGGCCGGTGCGTCCGAGGACGACGACCTTGCCGCCGGTCATGTATTCACACCCGTGGTCCCCGACGCCCTCGACGACGGCGTGCGCCCCGGAGTTGCGGACCGCGAATCGTTCGCCGACGACACCGCGCAGGTACGCCTCGCCGCTGGTGGCGCCGAACAGGATGACGTTGCCGCCGATGATGTTGTCCTCGGCCACGTAGTCCTGCGGCGCGTCGTCCGACGGCCGGACCACGATCCGGCCACCGGACAGACCCTTGCCGACGTAGTCGTTGGCGTCGCCGTAGACGCGCAAGGTGATGCCGCGCGGGACGAACGCGCCGAAGCTGTTGCCCGCCGAACCGTCGAAGGTGATGTCGATGGTCCCGTCCGGCAACCCTTGCCCGCCATAGGCTTTGGTGACCTCATGGCCGAGCATGGTGCCCACCGTGCGGTTGACGTTGCTGATCGTGGTGGAGAAGCGCACCGGCTTGCCGGAATCCAGCGCCTCGCGGCTCATCACGATCAACTGCTGGTCGAGCGCCTTGTCCAGGCCGTGGTCCTGACGCGAGGTGCAGTACAGGTCCTGGTTCATGAACGCCGACTCCGGCTCGTGCAGGACCGGGTCCAGGTCGAGCCGGTGCGCCTTCCAGTGGGCGCGCGCCAGCGTGGTGTCCAACGCCTTGACCTGGCCGACGGCCTCGTTGAGGGTGCGGAATCCCAACTGCGCCATGTATTCGCGGACTTCTTCGGCGATGAACATGAAGAAGTTCTCGACGAACTCGGGCTTGCCGGTGAAACGTTCGCGCAGCACCGGGTTCTGGGTGGCCACGCCGACGGGGCAGGTGTCGAGGTGGCAGACGCGCATCATGATGCAGCCGGACACCACCAACGGCGCGGTGGCGAAGCCGAATTCCTCGGCGCCGAGCAGCGCCGCGATCATCACGTCGCGACCCGTCTTGAGCTGGCCGTCGACCTGGACCACGATCCGGTCGCGTAACCCGTTGAGCAGCAACGTCTGCTGCGTCTCGGCCAGCCCCAGCTCCCAGGGCGCCCCGGCGTGCTTCATCGAGGTCATCGGGGTCGCACCGGTGCCGCCGTCGTGCCCGGAGATCAGGACCACATCGGCGTGGGCCTTGGACACACCCGCGGCCACCGTGCCGACGCCGTTCTCGGAGACCAGCTTGACGTGCACGCGCGCCGCCGGGTTGGCGTTCTTCAGGTCGTGGATCAGCTGGGCTAGATCCTCGATGGAGTAGATGTCGTGGTGCGGCGGCGGCGAGATCAGGCCGACACCGGGGGTGGAATGGCGGACTTCGGCAACCCACGGGTACACCTTGTGCCCCGGAAGCTGGCCTCCCTCACCGGGTTTCGCACCCTGCGCCATCTTGATCTGGATGTCGGTGCAGTTGGTCAGGTAATGCGAGGTGACACCGAACCGGCCGGAGGCGACCTGCTTGATCGCGCTGCGCCGCCAGGCCCCGTCGGGGTCGCGGTCGAAGCGCTTGACGTCCTCGCCGCCCTCGCCGCTGTTGGACCGTCCGCCCAACCGGTTCATGGCGATGGCCAGCGTCTCGTGCGCCTCCGCCGAGATCGAGCCGTAGCTCATCGCCCCGGTGGAGAAGCGTTTGACGATTTCGCTGGCGGGCTCGACCTCTTCGAGCGGGATCGGTTGCCGCACACCGGCGCGGAACTTGAGCAGGCCGCGCAGGGACGCCATGCGCTCGCTCTGGTCGTCGACCAGGCGGGTGTAGTCCTTGAACACCTTGTACTGGCCGGTGCGCGTCGCGTGCTGCAGCTTGAAGACGGTCTCCGGGTTGAACAGGTGGTACTCGCCCTCGCGGCGCCACTGGTATTCCCCGCCCACCTCGAGCTCGCGGTGGGCGCGTTCGCCCGGACGGTCCAGGTAGGCCAGCGCGTGGCGGGCGGCGACGTCGGCGGCGATGTCGTCGAGCGTGATCCCGCCGATGGGACAGCTCAAGCCGGTGAAGTATTCGCTGAGCACATCCTCGGAAATCCCGACCGCCTGGAACAACTGCGCACCGGTGTAGGAGGCCAGCGTCGAAATGCCCATCTTGGACATCACTTTCAGCACACCCTTGCCGGCGGCCTTGATGTAGTTGTTCAGCGCCGTCTTGCGGTCGATGCCCTCGATGACACCCCGGTCGAGCATGTCCTCGATCGACTCGAACGCCAGGTACGGGTTGATCGCCGCGGCGCCGAAGCTGACCAGCGCCGCCATGTGGTGCACCTCGCGGGCGTCACCGGTCTCCACCACCAGGCCGACGTGGGTGCGGGTCCGGTCGCGCACCAGGTGGTGGTGCACCCCCGCCACCGCGAGCAGCGACGGAATGGGCGCCATCTGTTCGTCGGATTCGCGGTCGGACAAGATGATCACTCGTGCGCCGTCGGCGATCGCCGCCGACGCCTGCGCCCGCACGTCCTCGAGGGCGGCGGCCAGCCCGGCGCCCCCTTCGGCCACCGGGTACAGACAGCGAATCACCTTGGAACGCATGCCATGCGGGCGGCCGTTGACCTCGTCATCGGGGTTGAGGTTGATCAGCTTCGCCAGCTCTCGATTGCGCAGGATCGGCTGCGGCAGCGCGATCTGGTGACACGACAGCTCGGTCGGCGTCAGCAGGTCGCGCTCGCCGCCGGTGGTGCCCTGCAGGCTGGTCACCACCTCCTCACGGATGGCGTCCAGCGGCGGGTTGGTCACCTGCGCGAAGAGCTGCTGGAAGTAGTCGTAGAGGATCCGGGGTCGCTGCGAGAGCACCGCGACCGGGGTGTCGGTGCCCATCGACCCGATCGGTTCGGCGCCGCTGCGCACCATCGGCGCCACCAGCAGGCTGAGTTCCTCATAGGTGTAGCCGAATGTCTGCTGGCGCTTGACCAGTCGGTCATGCGGCATCCGCTTGTAGTGGCCCTGCGGCAGGTCGTCGAGGGGGACCAGATTCTTGTCCAGCCACTCCTGATAGGGGTGTTCGGCGGCCAGCTCCGCTTTGATCTCCTCGTCGGAGACGATGCGGCCCTGGGCGGTGTCCACCAGGAACATGCGGCCGGGCTGCAGCCGCATCCGGCGCACCACCTTGGCCGGGTCCAGGTCCAGCACGCCGGCCTCGGACGCCATCACCACCAACCCGTCTTCGGTGACCCAGATCCGCGAGGGGCGCAAGCCATTACGGTCGAGCACCGCGCCGATGATGGTGCCGTCGGTGAAGGTGATCGACGCCGGCCCGTCCCACGGCTCCATCAGGGAGGCGTGGTAGCGGTAGAACGCGCGGCGCGCGGGGTCCATCGACTCGTTGCGCTCCCACGCCTCGGGGATCATCATCAGCACGGCGTGCGCCAGGCTGCGCCCACCCAGGTGGAGCAGCTCGAGCGCCTCGTCGAAGCGCGCGGTGTCGGAGGCGCCCGGGGTGCAGATCGGGAACAACTTCTCGACGTCGGCTTCCGAGCCGAAGACGTCGGTCTTGATCAACGCCTCGCGGGCCCGCATCCAATTCTCGTTGCCGGTGACGGTGTTGATCTCGCCGTTGTGGGCGACGCGGCGGAACGGATGCGCCAGCGGCCACGACGGAAAAGTGTTGGTGGAGAACCGGGAGTGCACGATTCCCAGCGCGCTGGTAAGCCGATTGTCTTGCAGGTCAAGGTAAAACGCCTTGAGCTGCGGGGTGGTCAGCATGCCCTTGTACACCAGGGTCTGGCCCGAAAGGCTTGGGAAGTAAACGGTTTCGCGGCCGGGGCCGTCCTGGCCCGGGCCCTTGGTGCCCAGCTCGTGCTCGGCGCGCTTGCGGACCACGTAGGCGCGGCGCTCCAGCGTCATGCCGGATTCCCCCGCCATGAACACCTGCCGGAAGGTGGGCATGGCGTCGCGGGAGAGCGCACCCAGCGACGAGTCGTCGGTGGGGACGTTGCGCCAGCCCAGCACGGTCAGGCCCTCGGCTTCGGCGATCTTCTCCACCGCGGCACATGCGGTCGCGGCGTCCTTGGACGATTGCGGCAAGAAGGCGATGCCGGTGGCGTAGCTGCCCGCCGGCGGCAACTCGAAGTCCACGACTTCGCGCAGGAAGGCATCGGGGACCTGGAGCATGATGCCGGCACCGTCGCCGCTGCGCGGCTCGGCGCCCTGGGCACCCCGGTGTTCGAGGTTGAGCAGCGCGGTGATTGCCTTATCGACGATGTCGCGGCTGCGACGGCCGTGCATATCGACGACCATGGCTACCCCGCACGCGTCGTGCTCGAACGCGGGGTTGTATAACCCGACGCGCTTGGGCGTCATATGCACCTGACCCTTCACCTGAACGTTCTGCGCGGCCGTTAGCAGCGGCCCCGATGAGGTCGCACCCGGACGTTGCGGGCTAAAACCCCTTCGGTCTTGTCTCGATAGGCTGTGCCCCAGGCGGAGATGATCCTGTTCGGGATGTCCGTGCAGCTCTGAACGGTGGCCTGGAACCGGTCTCGACAAGTCGTAAAACGATATGACAATACCCGCCTGACATGCCAACTTCGTCAAGTCTAAACCGTCGGCGGGCACCCTCATAAATTTCGCGGTCGCCGCGGATCGGCCATAGCCCGACGCCGCCGTTCGGGGCCGTGATTTGCCGCCGTCGCGGGGCCTCGCCCGGCATATCACCGCCCCGGGGCCGCCGCCCGTGATTAGTTTGCTGGAGGCACTTTCAGGCGCGGCGGCCGGGGCGCCGCGGGCGGGGATGAACGTGCTCAGCGCCGGGCTCGCGGGGGCGCAACGCTCCGGCCGCGGGCCGATCCGAGTTTGCAGGTTTCCACACCGGCCGGGTGAGGAGATACTGGACCGATGTTGGTCACCTCCGGCGGCGCACGCCGGACCGTGGCGCTTATCACGTAACACGGCGCGACGATCGACCGTCCGGCACCTGAGGAGCCCATGAACGAGCGCGACGAATTCCTGCGGGACCGTCTGCGGCCCGAGCGGGAAACCACCGCGGCGGCACGCCCGCCTGGTCCCCCTCCGCACGGGCCCCATCCCGCCCCTCGGCCACCGGCTCCGCCTCCCCCTGCGCCCCGGCCCTCCGCGCCGCCGCAGGGCAGGGCGCCCGCACCCCCGCCATCGGCTCCCGCCGCCCCGCCGTCCTTCCGGCCACCACCCGCGCCGCAGCCACCGGCCCCCGCGCCGGCGCCGCCCCCGGAACTCCCCGACCGCGGTTGGCGACGGGCCGTGCGGATCGCCACCTTCGGCCTGATCGCCCTGGGCCCGTCGCCCACCCAACGGCAGGAAGCTCAGTTCAAGGCGGCGATCCAGACCCTCCTGTACGGGCACTACAAGGTCGGCGTGCTGGGCAAGGGCGGCGTGGGCAAGACGTCGGTGGCGGCCAGCGTCGGCTCGCTGTTCGCCCAACTCCGCCGGCAAGACCACGTGGTGGCGATCGACGCCGACACCGCCTTCGGGCGACTCAGCAGCCGCATCGATCCGGGATCGACGCGCTCGTTCTGGGAGCTCACCGCCGACAAAAACCTGCGGTCCTTCGACGATGTGGTGGCGCGGCTGGGCCGCAATTCCGCCGGCCTGCACGTGCTCGCCGGCGAACCGGCGTCCGGCCCGCGCCGCGTGCTCGACCCCGCGATCTACCGGGAAGCCGCGCTGCGACTGGATCGCCATTTCACGATCTCGGTCATCGACTGCGGTTCGACGATGGACGCGCCCCTCACCCAGGAGGTGCTGCGGGATCTGGACGCGCTGATCGTGGTGTCCTCACCCTGGGCCGACGGCGCGTCCGCCGCCGCGCGAACCATGGAGTGGCTGGCGGATCAGGGCCTGACGACGCTGCTGGCGCACAGCATCGTCGTGCTCAACGATTCCGACGGCCATGCCGACAAACGCACCCGCGCGTTGCTGGCCCGCGAGTTCACCGATCACGGGCGGCCGGTCATCGAGGTGCCGTTCGACCCGCACCTGCGCCCCGGCGGGGTCATCGACGTGGCCCGCGAAATGGCCCCGGCCACGCGGCGCAAGTTCCTCGAGATCACGGCGACGGTCGCCGGGTACTTCGCGGCGCGCCCCCACGGCTCTGGTGACCGAGGGCCGAAAGACCCACAGAGCTAGGACTTCTCGGCGGCGTCCCCCATCCGCGCCGACGGGTCGGCGATCGCCTCGATCTTGGCCACGCGCGTGCCGCGGATCGTCAGCACGATGACGGCGAACAGGCGGCGGTCGCTGAAGGCCAGCAGCACCGGCGCCCCGACGGGGCCGCCGACCAGCGTCACACCCGGCCACAGGTACCGCAGCAGGTTGGTGGCCACCGCGTCGGGCCCGTGGTTGACCTGTTGTGGCGGCGGCGGGTCGCCGAGAATCGTGCCCACGCCCCAGACCGTCGGATCGAGGACGGCGGCCAGCCCGGCGAGGTCGCCGTTCGAGCAGGCGGTAATGAATTTCTCCGTGACGAGCTGATGCTCGGCCGCGGCCACATCGTTCATATTCGGTTGCGCCGCAACGAATTTCGCCCGCGCCCGCCGCGCGAGCTGGCGGCAGGTGCCGGCCGGACGGCCCACCGCCTCCGAAATCGAGTCGAAGGGAATGCCGAACACGTCGTGCAGCACGAAGCTGACCCGCTCACCGGGGCTGAGCCTGCGCAGGACCTCCAGCAGCGCGCTGCGGATCTCGTCGTCGAGGGTGATCCGGTCGGCCGGGTCGGAGCGGCGCGGCGCCGGGCGCTCCTCGACGTCGCCGGGACGTTCGTAACGGGCGCGGGCCGAGCGCACCTGGTCGAGGCAGAGCCGGCTCGCCACCACGGTCAGCCAGCCCCGGACGTCCTCGATGCCGCTGACCTCGGCGCGGGAGAGCCGCAGGAATGCCTCCTGCGCAACGTCTTCCGCGTCGCCGATGTCGCCCAGCATCTGGTAGGCGAGGTTGACCAGATACGGGCGGTGACGACGCCAGGCCTCGGCGACCTGGTCGCCGGCTGACTGCGACTGGTTCATGACTCTTCGACGATATGGCGCCGCAAAAAGTTACCCGTTCTGCGGTGTAACTTTCCCACCTTTTGCCCCGTCCTTGCAGCAGTACAAATCCACGAAAGGAACCATCCCATGGCAATCGTCGTCACCGGCGCGACCGGTAACGTCGGGCGCCCGCTCGTCGCGGACCTGCGTGCCGCGGGAGCGCGCGTGCGCGCGGTCACCCGACAGCCGGCACCGGCCGGATTTCCCCCCGACGTCGAGGTGTTCGATTCGGCCACCGACGCGCTCTCGGGCGCGTCAGCGGTCTTCCTGAACTCCCGCGCGCTCGGCGGGCGGCTCGAAGAAGTGGTGGCCGAATGCGCGCGCGCCGGCGTCGCCAAGCTGGTCGCCTTGTCGGCGATCAACGCCGACGATGACGTCTCGCGTCAGCCGTCGCGATTTCGCGGTGACCGCAACAGGGAGGTCGAACAGCTCGCCGTCGGCTCCGGACTGGCCTGGGTGAGCCTGCGGCCCACCGTGTTCGCGACGAATTTCGCCGGCATGTGGTCCGCGCAGCTCCGCGCCGGCGACGTGGTCGCGGGGCCATACGCCGCGGCGTCGACGGCGCCGATCGTCGAGACGGACATCGCGGCGGTCGCGGCGCAGGCGTTGCTCACCGATGAGCTTGTCGGACAGCGGATCCCGCTGACCGGCCCGCAGGCGTTCACCGACTCGGAGCTGGTGGAGGTCATCGGCACCGTGCTGGGACGGCCGCTGCATTACCTGGAGGTGCCCACGGCCGCTGTGCGGCAACGCTTCCTGGGTCTGGGATTCAGCGCCGGATTCGCCGACGCCTACATTGCCATGCTCGCCGAATCGCTCGACAAGCCCGCGCTGGTCACCCACGACGTCGAGAAGATCCTTGGCCGCCCGGCACTTCCGTTCAGCCACTGGGTCGCCGAGCACCGCGACGTCTTCACCGGCGAGAACGAGGGGGCCTGACATGACCGAACCGCGTCCCCCGCGTTACCTCAAACCCATGAACAAGTTCATGATGGCGGTCCAACGGCTGGGCATTCCGACCGGGCCGGCCATGGTGCTCACCGTGCCCGGACGTAAGTCCGGTCAACCGCGCAGCACGCCGATGACGCCGTTCGACTTCCGCGGCGGGCTCTATGTGGTGGCCGGCTATCCCGGCGCCGACTGGGCGGCGAACGCCAGGGCGGCGGGCGCCGGCACGCTGCGCCGCGGCCGCCGCTCACGCCGGGTCCGGATCGTCGAACTGTCCGCCGACGAGGCCCGGCCGGTGCTGCGGGAGTTCCCCGCCAAAGTCCCGGTCGGCGTGGCGTTCGCGAAACGCTCGGGCATGGTGCGCGACGGGACGGCCGACGAATTCGAAGCCCTGGCCGGCCGTCTCGCCGTGTTCCGCTTCGAGTCGACGTAGGGTTCGCGTCACCAGACGATGGCGGCCATGTCGCGGTTGTCCGAACACACGCTGCGCACCGCCGCCTCGATATCGGCGGCGGAGATGATCTGCAGGTCCTCGACCGTCACCGGTTGGCCCGCCCGCTTCTGCGCGACCACCCGGGTGTCGCGGAAGCCTTCGGCACGTTCGACGACATTGCGGGCGAACCGGCCGTTCTGCATGGCATCGATGCCGTGGCGCCCACCGGGAGTGGTGTAGTTGCGGATGGTCGTGGCCGCGTCCAGGAGCTTCTCGCGTGCGCCGTCGTCGAGCAGGCTGGCGCGCGGCGTCGCGTAGCGGTGTGCGATCTCGACGATCTCCGAAGGTGAGTAGGACTCGAAGCGCAGCTTGCGGTTGAACCGGCCGGCCAAACCCGGGTTCACGGTGAGGAATTGGTCCACCTGGTCTTCATAGCCCGCACCGATGAAACAGAAGTCGAATCGGTGCGCTTCCAGCGCGACGAGGAGCTGGTTGACGGCCTCCATGCCGATCATGTCGGGCGTGCCGTCCTGATGGCGTTCGATCAGGGAGTAGAACTCGTCCATGAAAATGATTCGGCCGAGCGACTTTTCGATCAGCTCGTTGGTCTTGGGTCCCGACTCCCCGATGAAGTGGCCGCAGAAGTCCGAACGGCGCACCTCCCGGATCTCGGGGTGGCGCACGATCCCCATGCCGGCGTAGATCTTGCCCAGCGCCTCGGCGGTGGTCGTCTTACCGGTGCCCGGCGGCCCGACCAGCAGCATGTGGTTGGTCTGCCCCTCCACCGGCAGGCCGTGCTCGAGGCGCATCATCCGCACTTCGAGTTGGTCTTCCAGCGCCGCGACGGCCTGCTTGACGGCGGCGAGCCCCACTTGCTTCGCCAGCAGCTTGCGTCCCTCGGCCAGCAGCTCGGCCCGCCGCCCGGCGGTGGCGTCCTCGTCGAGTTCGTCGCGGCTCTTGGCCGAGGACGCGTCCCAACGATCGGTGCGACTCTCGATGGTCTCTTCGTCGGTGACCACCAGGTGCAGGTTCGGGTCGGCCAGCGCTTCTTTGGCCGCCTCGGTGAGGACCCCGTTGATGGTGGCCTTGGACAGCCAGATCTGGGCCTTGTCCTCCTCGCGCAGCTGGCGGTGCACCATCCCGCGCACGTACGCCAGATCGGCAACGAGCAGCGGGATGTCGGCCGGGCCGATCGATGCGGTCAACACGTCGGCGTCGAAGCGCGACGACGACTGGGTGTGCCCGATCACGTCGACGCGGTCCAGCCAGTCCAGCGCGACCCGGCCCTGCCCGAGGTGGGCGGCGGCGTGCGCGGCCAGCGCGCAGATCGACGCCGTCACGGCCGACATGACGATCGCCTGCGCGGGCAGCTCCTCGGCGGCCGCCAGCAGCACGTCCGGCCAGCGTTGCGTCCGGTACATCAGGAAGGTGCGGGCCAGCTGGTGCCACTGGTAGTTGGTCCAGGAGTCCAGCAGGTCGCGGTTGGCCAGCAGTTTGTCGGCCTCGGCGTACTCGCCGGCGATCGTCAATGCGGACGAGAGCGCCAGCCCCACCTGCGATGCGTCGGTGACGGTGATGCCGATGTAGGGGCCCAGCTGGATCTCCGCGGCCAGCGTCTGCCCGATGCGAGTGGTCTCGCGGTGCAGCCATTCGCTGGTGGCGTAGAGACGCCGCAACGAGGCCAGGTCGCTGTCGCCGCACGCGATGCGGCCCAGCCACGCGTCGGCCATCGACGCGTCGGCGTCGGTGGCGGCCACGAACTCCGGTAAGGCCGCCGCCCGGCCCTGCCGGCCCATGATCCCCATCGCCCGGTCGAAATGCCTTCGGGCCGTTTGTAAATCACCCATCACATCCCCCATCACGAGCGCCGCCGCCGTGGTCATCGGGGTTGCGGTCAGCCGCCCCCGGTCGGAGCGAACCGCCGCCCAACGCGCTCATCAAACTGTGCCTCAAACTCGTCTTACCGAACTGCTACGTGCCGACCGACATGGTGACCGGATCCAGGCTGACATAGCGGTGCTCGGCACGGAACATGTCCATCTCGGCAAGCCAATTCTTCCCCGCAGCAGTGACATTCACCACCGTGGGGCCGACTTGCTCGATGATCACCTCGAAGCCGTGGCGCTGTCCCTCGGAGAGCCTGACGCCCGCGGGCGCGATGGTGATCACGGTCGCCGGCCGCGGGGTGGGCGAGATCGCGGCGTCCCGAATATCCGCGGCCCCGCCGTCGGGCGCCCCGTTGCCGTCCCTGCCCCGTCGCGCGGCGTATTCCACCACGCTGACGGTGGTGCGCGGTGCCGGGCGCGAGCCGTTGACGACGCTGATCTCCGGCATCCGAACGCTGAGCCAGCGCGACATGTCACGGGTGTGCACGCAGACGCGTTCCCCGGCGCCCGCGGTGCGGATCACGATCCGCTTGGCGATCGGGTCGTCGGCGGCGACGAACACCCGCGACAGTTCACCGGCGTCGGTGACCGGCACCAGCAGCCGATCGCCGTTGCTGAGTTTCCCGATCAGCACGCCCGAGGGCCCGATCTCGGTGACCAGCTCCGCGGGCAGCGGGCTGCGCCGGATTCCGCGCAGGTGTGGTCGGGGGCCGCACATGTTGGCCGACGCCGCCGCGGCCTGCTCGCCGTTGAGGCGGCGCAGGATCACGCTGGGCGGGGTGGGCGCGGGCGTGGGGGTGCGCACGGTGATGGTCGCGGTGCACTGCGAATCCGGATACACCGTCACGTTCTGGATGACCTCGTCGGCGCGCAGCGTCCACGCCTGGGACAGGTTGCGCGACGTGATCGCCCCGGGCGGATACGCATAGGTGGTCAGCCAGCCCGCTTCCCCGCGGATGGCTTTCCACCGCTGCGCCGGTCCCGACACCGCGTCCCAGCCGAGCCGGCGATCGAGTTCGACCAAATCGGTGGCGTTGGCCACCTTGGCCCGCAGGCCTTCGCAGCGCAGCAGACCCGCGATGCGCTGGGCGACCGAAATCGCCGCTACGCCAACGGTCGTGCGCCACACCAACGCGTGGGCGTTATCGAACACCGCCAGCCGCATGATCAGCCACGTTTCGCGCCGGCCCGCGTAGGGCGGGGTGCCGATCTCCGAGTCATACACCCGCGGATAGTCGCCGACGGTTCCGTGCCGGGACCCGATGCTGACGACGCTGATCGAGTCGAGTTGCAGGCCGAGGGCTTGGTCCAGCATCGGCACCAATTCGACGACATCGAGCACGTTGTCGGTCTCGACGGTCACCGATCCGGTCACCATGGTGGCCTGATGCGCTCTGCCCAGCAGCTGCACCGCGACCACGGCGACACCGTCCTGCACCCGCACGCCGCCACCGGATCGGTTGTTGGCCACGGTGATTGGGGCCGACCAGTCGATCGGGCGCCGACCGCGCCGCCACAGCACGGCCCACGACCACGCCGGCTGGCCCCACCAGCGCACGAACACCAGCGCGACGCCCACAATCACGGCGACCGCGGCGCCGATGTAGCCGGCCAGCAGCCAACTCGCGAGCGCCAGCAGGAACACCACCCACACCCCGACCACCCGGCGATTGCTGCCGCGGCTGAACCCGGTGAGGTTGGGCCTCATCGGGCCCTCCGCAAGCGCGCGGCGATCGCGAGGACGAGCACACCGGCGGCCACCACCCCCAGGAATCCGATCGCGACGTTGCGCGCCCGATGGTCGGGCGGCGGGGGCGGCGCCGCCGGGGTGATGACCCGACTCCGTGCGCCCGGCGCCAACCGCTCACCCGGCGGGATGTTGAACGTCAGCGCCGCGACCGGGTCCACCAGCCCGTAGCCGACCTTGTTGTCGACCCCCGCGGGCGGATTGTGGGCCGACTGCACGATCCGATTGATCACCTGGTGCGCACTGAGATCCGGGTACTTCGCCCGCACCAACGCCGCGACACCGCTGACGTAGGCCGCCGAGAAACTGGTTCCCCAGAACGGCATGTTCTTCTCGCCCGGCCTCGACGGCGGGTAGGCGTTGACCGGGATACCGCCGAACTGGGGCGAGAGACCCATGATGTGGGTCCCCGGTGCGGCAACGCCGACCCACGGTCCCGACATGCTCTTGTCCAGCGCGGCGCCACTGGCATCGACGGCGCCCACCGACAGGACGTAATCGGAAAACCACGACGGCGCCGAGACGACCTTGACCTGATGCCAGTCCCGCGGATCCGACGGGTCCAGCGGGTCGTACATCGGGTTGTTGTTGCACCCGGCCTCCCCGTCGTTGCCGGCGGCCGCCACAATCACGGCGTCCTTCACGGTGGCCGCGTACCACAGCGCCGCGCCCAGGGCCCGCTGGTCGGCCGGGGCCGCCGCGGGCAGGCAGGCGGTGACCGAGATGTTGATCACCTTCGCGCCCATGTTCGCGGCGTGAACCACCGCGCGCGCAACCGAATTCAGCGTGCCGGCCTTGACCTTCTCGTCGGAGTTGGGATCGCCCGGCGGCGGGTTGACCGGTTCGAACGCCCGCGACGATTGCCGGATCGAGATGATCGTCGCGTGCGGGGCCACCCCCACCACCCCGTCGGGCGCCCCCGGGGGAAGCGGCGGCACCGCGGGTTCTTCCTCGGTCTGCGGATCGGGCGGCCCGTTCGATGCGGCGGTGGCGCCGCCGCCCTCCGGTGGCGGGGGCGGCGGTGGCGGCGGGGGAAGGACCTGGGTGATCGTCACCGGAGGCGGCGGGGGCGGGGGCGCCATCGGGGGCGGCACCTCGACCGGCGGCGGGGGCGCCCCGGCGACCGGCGGCGGCCCGGCCGGCGGCGGGAACGCCGGAGTGGCCGGCATCGGCCGCGGCATCGGCAAAATCCCTTGGGGCGCAGCGCCGATGATCGAGCTGACGATGGTGCCGTGCGCGTCGCAGTCCGTCAGGCCGTCCTCACCCATGATGTAGTCACCACCGGGCACCACCGGTAGCCGCGGGTTCGGTGTCACCCCGGTGTCGATGACCGCGACGGGCACGCCGTTGCCGGTGCTGTATTGCCAGGCCTTGGTGATGTTGAGCAGGTTGAACCCCGGAGCCAGCTGCGCCACGTCGGGGTTTCGCACGATAATCGGCGACGAGCAGCTGTTGGCGCGGCGCATCGGCTGATCGGGCCGCGGCGGCCCGTCCGGTGGCACCATCCCCGGATCCACCGATGGCGGTGTGATCGCTTGTGCGGCAGGGATATTGGCGGACAACGCGACCAGGGTCAGGGTGACGGTCAGCGCCGCCGCGGTTCTCAGTGGCGAATCCACGTGAAGAGCCCTCCCAGGGCCGCCGCCGCCGGCAGCAGAACGATGAATGCGAGCACTTCCACCCACTCCACGGTCAGCCGGATGAACGGCCTGAACCGCATGGCCGGCACCAAAAGCGCTGCGGCCAAACCCAATGCGGCGAACGTCGCCACCGCCACCACCGGCCACAGCAGTCCCGCCAGCGCGTCGTGGGACCCGGCGACGGCGTATTTGACCACTCCGGCGCACACCGCCGCCGACGCCCCGCACACCAGCGCGACGGCCTGGTATTTGGCGGCGAATCCTCGGCCCTGGGTGATGAAGATCCCCACCACCAGGCCGGCGACCACCAGCGCCAGCCACGCCCACGGGCGTCCCGGCGTCAACACGCCCCACACCGCCGCGGGCAGCACGATCGAAACCCCGACGCACAGGCCCACCTGGACCGCGTTGACCAAGCGCGCCGAGGCGGCGATCGCGGCGCCGCGCGCCGTGATGTCGGTGAGTTCGTTGTCTTGTTCCTCGGATTCGTCCTCGCTGACCGGGGACACGGTGTCGACCGGCATCCCCTCGCGCCGGGCGAACAGGTCCCGTCCGGTGATCGATCCGAAATGCGGCGGCCTGACCCGGGCCACCCACAACGCGATCAACGGGGTCATCCGGACCAGGACCAGCAGTCCGACCAACACACACACGGCCAACACCTGCGCCGTGGCCGGCCGGAACATCCGGACGGCGGCGACGACGGCCAGGACGCCGCAGACCGTCACCACGGCGGTGACCACCGCGGTCTGCCACCGGTTGCGCGCCGTCACCCCGATGGCGACGGCACCCAGGATCACCACCACGGCGCCGATCAGCCCGTGCGCCGCCCCGAGTACACCCGGCGGCGCGCAGGCGCCGGCGGTGGCCAGCGAGACCACCGCAAGCCAGGCGAACCCGCTGAACAGATCGCGCCGCTCCCGCCAGCCGTTCCGCACCACCAGGGTCGCGATGACCAACAGGACGCCGACCCCGCCCGCCACCGCCGCCGGGATCGGGCCGTCGGTGAATGTCCGTGCCCGCAGCGTCAGGGCCACCACCACCGAGACGGCCATCGCGATGACCGCGACGGCCGTGTGCGCGGCCGTCAGCGGCGTCACCGGCGCGAACATCCGATCGCCGCCGTCGCGGCCCAGCCACTTGCCCATGGCGGCCAGCCCGGTCGACAGCGACTCGTACTGCGGTTCGAACGACTCCCCGTCGACCCTGGGCACCAGCACCAGGGTGTCGCCGTCCTGGACGCCCAGCTCGTCGAGGCTCTTATTGATATCGAGGCGGACCCCATTGATCTTGTGAAGTTCGTAGCTGCCCGCCGGCAATGAAATGCCGTCAAAACCTTTGCGCTTCAGGTCCGCGTCGAACAGCTCGACCATTCCCTCGAAGAATCCCTCCATCGGAATTCCGGCGGGGAAAACCTGGGAGCACAGATGCTTCTCGTAAGAAATGTTGACCGCACAACGCGCTGGAAAAGCGACCTTATGCGGCGAGGTCACGGTACCGCCCGCTCGGCATCCGGAATGTATTTGTCGGCCAGCCCCGCGGTGATTTCGAAGAGGCGCAATCGCGTCTTTTTCTTCAGCTCGTGAACCGTATCGATGATGCCGCCTTTGGCGAGGTGCGGATCGAACGGCAGCGCTTCGACGGTCGCCCCGACCTTGGTGAACCGCTCGGTCAGGTAAGCCAGCGCGTCCTTGTCGGTGATCTGGTCGGTGTGGTTCACGATCACGGTGCTGCGCGAGACCAACTCGTGGTAGCCCTGCGACCGCAGGTAATCCACCGCCCGCAGCACCGGACGCGAGCGGTCGGCGGTGATCCCCGAAACGAACACGAGGGTATCGGTGTTCTCCAATACCGGCTTCATCACTTCGTGTTCGAGATCGGGGGAGGTGTCGACGATCATCACCGTGTGGGTGCGCCGCAATCGCGACAGCACCCCGGAGAACATCGCCGGCACCAACGGCCTGGGTTGGTCCGAGGTCCGGTTACCGGCCAGCACATCGAGACCGATTGCGTTCTGCCCCAGATGTTCTCGGATATCGGCGTAGCCCTGGACATCGGTGTCGTTGATGATGGCGGTGTAGTCGCCGGGCGGGGAATCGTCGATGCGGTCGGCCAGCGTGCCGAAACCGGGAACGGCGTCGATCGCAATCACGTTCTGCGGGCGGCATTCCCGGAAGACGCCACCGAGGCAGGCGGTGAGCGTCGTGACCCCGACGCCGCCCTTGCCGGACACCACGGTGATCACATACTGCCGCCGGATATGCCGGCGTATGCGGTTTTGTAAATCACGATAGTGTCGTTCTCGGGGAGATTCACCGAGATTTATTTGTCGAAATGAGATGGCGTAAATGAATTTACGCCAGCCCGACCCCGGTGGAATCTTTCGTGGCGCGGCCAGATCGGTAATTCGCATCGTGTCGGATACCGAATCCGGGAAGTTGCTGCCCCCTGACGGATCCCCCCGTCTGAGCGCTCCTTCGTCCGACATATTCGGGTCATTCCAAGGGCTCGTCACGACGAGATGCTAACACGGTTCGCGATACCGCGTTTACCCGTTCAGAAACCCATCAAGTGCGACAGGCGTTGTTATTACAAGGCTTTGGTTAACTAAGTTACTTCGGCATCCGATAACACCGTCTACACCACCCGCCGATACGAGTGCCACTCGTCGCCCGCGGGCAGCCGGCGGATGAGCCGTTGCACCGCTCCGCCGATGTCGCTGCGCGAACCCGGCGAGAGAATCTGATAGCGGCGCTGCCCCGAGGTGACGCTTTCGATGCAGACCCGGCCCCCGGGGGTGTCCACGATGGAGACCGTCGAATCGCCGACGGCGACGCGCGCCAATTCGTCCGGCCCGACACCGGCCTGCAGCGCGACGATGTTCGCGTGCGCGGACCGGGCGGGGTCGGCGGCCGTGAGAACCACCTGCAGCTGGTCGGCGTCCAGGCGCTGTTCGAGCAGGAACGCCCGCAGGCTGGCGGTGTCGCGCACCGAGTTCAGCAGTTGCTCGGTGTCCAGGGTGATCGGCCGCAGCGGCGCGGCCTCGGCCACGCCGCACAGCCGCTCGATCTGACCGACCACGAGCTCGCTGGCCGAGGATTCGTTGCCGGCCGTGCCGGCGGGGTACAGACGCACCATGTCGCCGTGCCGCTCCAAGACCACCCACCAGGTCGCGAAGCGGTTGATCGACGCGCGCGTGGGCTCGCGACCCGGCACGCCCATCATGACGACCAGCCCCAGGTCGCGCCGCAGCAGGACGGTGAGCCATTCGCGGATCATCGGGTCGACGTTGCCGGCCTCATCCAGTGCGCCGGCGGCTATCAAGTCCGCGGCCGCGGGGTGGCCCAGCGCGCGCTCGGGGGTGTCGAGCCGCGGCAGCATCGGCCGCAGCCCCAGCTCAGGGCAGGTTTGCTCCACCCCGGTGATCGCCTGCAGCACCCACAGGCCATCGACCGTCGTCGTCAGCATGTCGCCCCGCCGTTAATCAGCGACTCCCTCGATCGGCGAAGAAGACACCGGAGGTGGGGCACATACGCTCGGCGCATCTGCCCCACCTTCGCTTGTCCCGGTGGTTGAGCGGGCTCAGAACAGGCCGGCGATGTGCTGGTCGGTGCTGAGCGCGCTGTCGAGCACGTGCGAGGTCGTCTGGCCGTGCTGACGGATGGTGTCGATGAGGCCCTGCAGCCCCGACAGCATCTGCGCCTGCGCCTCGAAGAAGCCCGACGCGCCGTGGCCGGCGAAGAATTCCTGCAGGGCGTGCGTCCGGTTGGAGGTGTCGTCGAAAATGGACTGCAGCTGGCCGGCGCGGGAAGCGACATCGGTGGCGAAGTCGGCTACGGCGCCCGGGTTGTAAGTGATCGGGTCGGACATGGTGAATTTCCTTTCAAAAGACCTTTATGAATTGACGAATGAGTGGACGGGTCAGGAGCCGTGGCCGCCGAATAGCGCGGTAAAGGCGTGTGAGGAATCCGCCTCGTGGCCTTCCATCAGTGCCGCCGCCTTCGTGAGGCCCTCAGCCAGACGCGTGCCGCCGGTCAAGACTTTGTTCAAGTCGTTTTGCACCTCGATGGCGGTCGCGTGCGACGCGGCGACCGCGTCACCGGACCAGGTGGCCGGGTTCATCACATTTTCCTGATTTGCGACGTATCCCTGACCGATCCCGATCGCATGTTCCATGTTCGCCTGAATCGCGTTTGAAGTATCGCGAAGCATTTGCGGGGTCACCTTGATTGTCACGGAATTCTCCTTCTGCGGTTGGCCGCCCCCCGTAAGGGCATGAAGCGAAGTGTATGGCGGCTGTTTGGACCTGTCGATTCACCTTTCACCAGGGGGTGTGCTTCAGACTCTCGCGTCGACAACCCGCACGGTCGCGGGCTGTTCGGCTTTGTCACGGGATCCGCGGTCGCCTCCCGCCCCGTGCCCCACGGGCATACCGCCCATCGGGGCACCACCCATCGTCGTGGTCTGCGGTCGCATGGCCTCGGCGCCTAATGCCCCGGCCGGCCGCAGCCCCACCGGCCGGCCACTGGTGGCGGGCTCGAAGGCGCTGACCGGACGGGTGAAACTGCTCGCGGGGACGCCCGCGCTGCCCAGGGACGCGCCCCCGCCGGCTTCCGCTGCCGAAAGCCCGGTGGCCGACACCGCCGAGACGGCGGGCGTCGCCCCGCCCATGCCCATGGCGCCGGGATTGGCGAACATGCCCATCAGCGGCTGCATCATCTGCATCGGCGCCTGCATCGCCTGCATGGGAGCCTGCATCATCTGGGGGGCCGCGCCCATCATCTGCTGCACGGGCTGCATGAACGTGCCGGCCTGACCCATGAAGTCCTGGGCGCCCGAAGTCGCCTGCCCCGCGCCCTGCGTCCCCGTCTGGGCGCCCTGCATGGCGGCGCGCATGCCGTCGCCGGCGCCCATTTGCGCGGCGGACTCCCCCACCGCCGCCGCGGCCTGCGCCGGCGCCGCCGGCGAGGCGCCCATGGTGGCGATCGGCGGCGGAATGGTCAGGCTCGAGGACAGGGCCGTGAGGATCGATCCGTAGCTGGCCCCGACCGCGGAGTTGTTCGGCCACATTGACCCGAAGTACTCGAGCTCGAGCGACGTGATCCGTGGGGTCAACGCGCCCAGTACCAGCGGGTTGATGCCGTAGTCGGTCGCGGTCTCGGTGCGGTTTTCGATGCACTCGGGCGCGGGACGCATCGAACCGTACGCCATCTGATACGCCGAGACCGCGGTCGAAACCACCGCCGGCTTGACATCGACCCAGCCGGCAAGCCCGTGCAGCGACGCGTTCAGCGCGGTGGCGTTGGCCGCCGAGGCCAACGAACCGGCGCCCGTCCAGCTCGCCGAAGTCGCGACGGTGTTGATCGTCGAGGCAATGCTGGAGCCGTGATGGGTCGCCGCCAGCGCGGTCCAGGCGGCCTGATTCGCCAAATGAGTGACGACGCCCGCACCCGCCTTGAGCAGCAGGTCGTTTTCCTCAGGCGTACGCGCAGCCCACCCAGGATCGGCCATGCGCACTTCCCCCTTTGAACGTCGCTAGCGACTAAGCGCCAATAGCCAGCGTCAGGCTGCGCATGAGCTCGGTGACCACGTAGGTGCCCGAGGCGAGGGTCTGCGTGCCGGAGAACAAGCCGCGCTGGGCGGCGTGCTCGGACACCACGCCCAGGTAGCTCGCGCCGCACGCGTTCAACGCCGCCGCGAACATCGCCGAGTCGGGGTCGCCGCCCATCGGCAGCACTCCCAGCAGGACCGGCGACGCCGCCGAGGCCGCCGCCTCGGTCTCCGCGCTGATCGCCGACTCCGCGGCTGCCGACGCCAGAACCGCCTCTGACTGCACCGAAACGACCATGATTCCCTCCGAACGCTCAACGCCAAAGCCACGTGCTTGGGGCCTTCTTGGGGCCTTAGTGTAGTGCGGTTTCGCTGATCTTGTATTCGGTCCCTATCGGCCGGATGCGCGGCCCTGGTTTTCGGTAATTAATGCTGGTCCCAAGCGCGAAACTGGTGATTTCCCAGAAGGTGTCGTTGATAAACCTCAATCGCCACTCACGACCCGGCAGTCACAAAAGCGCCCCAGTGGGCCCGCGGTAGCCACTGTTCGAGCACGTTTGCTAGTCGCGGACCTGATCGCATACCGCTTCGAGTTTGATGCCGAACGGGTCACGCCAAAAGGTGGCGGAATAATGGCCGGGATATTGCGGGAAATGGCGCGGCGGGTGGATGACGGTGCCACCGATTCAAACAACATGATCATTTACCGCGCACCGATGATCGGCCGCCGCACCCAGAAGGCCAGGTGTTCGCCCGGCTCGTCCGCAGGATAGAAGAACAAGTCCGTGCCCGGCTGTTTCCCGCAGGCTTATAGGAGCCCCGCAATGAACGGCTCGGATCCGACAGGGGTGTCAGGCCGTCGTAATAACGTTCGGCGGCCGGCAGATCCGGCGCGTCTCATCGGCTCGTCGCTGAAAGCACGGGTCCGTCAACGCCGGGCGGTTCATGATATTGCCCCGTCGCGAGGAAGTCCGGTTGCCGCCCGGAGCGTTTCGGCAACGACGCGACCCGTGTCCCGAAGTGGCCGGGTGCTCCGTTGCACCCGGCCGAGCATGATCGCCCCTTCCAGACTGGCCACCGCGAACGTCGCGAGTCGGCGGGCACGGGCGGCCGAGACGCCGGCGTCAATCAGCTGGGCGGCCACCCGTGACTCCCAGGAATCGAACACCACATGGCTCGCTTCACGTAGGGCTTCGTTGCTGCTGGCGATCTCACATGCCAGCGTGCCGATCGGGCAGCCGTCTGCGAAATCGGTTTCCTCCAGGGCGCGCGCGGCCCAGTTGAACCATTTGACGGCGGCCTGACCGATGTCGGCCGACTCTGAAAACACCCGGTCGAGCAACTGCTGGTAGCGCTCGGCGGTCTGGGAGATGGCCTGCACAGCCAGGTCTTGTTTACCGCCGGGGAAGAAGTGATACAGCGAACCCAACGGGGCCCGGCTTTCGGCGACGATCTGCTTGAGGCCGGTGCCTGAATAGCCCTGGCGCCGAAACAGTCCGGTCGCCGCGGTCAGAAAGCGATCGCGCGTCGGCGTTGTCATGAGGAGGTCTCCGACCGGGCGGTCGCCACACCGCCGGCCGCGGAACCCAGCGGGAGGGCGTCTACGATTCGCCGGGCGCGTTGACGATCGATGGAGTAGGCGTTCATCGCCTCACGCTCGAGTTGATCGTCCAGCGGGCGCCCGATGACATCGAGCACCGTCTCTTTGGCTGACCGAACCGCGGACTGTTCGTGCGCGGCAATGCGATCGGCGAGGGCATAGGCGGAACTCATCAAACCGTCTTGGGCGACCACCCGGGTGACGAGGTTGACCTGCAAGGCACGTTGCGCGTCGATCGGTTCACCGCTGAGCTCCAGATCCAGAGCGACTGCGAGCCCACAGGTATCGACAAGCCGTGAGATTCCCCCGTCGCCGTGATGAAAGCCCAAGCCCACCAATGGCGCACCGAACATCGCCCTGTCAGAGGCGATGCGGATATCGCACGCCAGCGCTAATTCGAGGCCGGCGCCCAGCGCCCAGCCGTTGACCGCCGCGAGCACCGGCTTGGCAATGCGGTGTAGCCCGCGCGTAATCCCGCCGAAGCCAACCCCTTTGGCGTTCCGCCGCACCACGGCCGCATCGGCGTCGAGCCACTGGGTGAACCATGTGTTGCGGTCGGCGCCGGCGCAAAATGCATTCCCTGTCCCCGTCAATATCGCGACGTCGACACCGTCGTCGTCGCGGAACTCCGCCCAGATTTCGCGCAGCCGCTGATCCATCTCAGGATCGATCGCGTTGCGCGCGCTTGGCCGGTCCAAGGTGATCGTCGCCACCCGACCCCGCTTCTGATACCGAACATGCTCAGCGCTGACGTTCATGGAAGCCTCCGCATCCGTTCGGCGTGACGTCACAAGATTATATAGATCGCTCTACTAACGCAAGGGCTCAGCAGGCACCCCAACGACTCTCGCGTCGATTTGTCGCGTGACCGGCAACTACGCGGGGCCACGCCCGTCGCCGGCCAGCCGCAGCAGGAGTCGAGTGCCCCCGAGCGGGCTGGTCTGCAATGCCGCTGTGCCGCCGTGCAATTCGGCCTGCTGGGCGACCAGTGCCAGACCCAGCCCCGACCCCGAACGCGAGGCCGTCGATCCGCGGGCGAAACGCTCGAACACCGTGGCACGTTCGGATTCCGGGACCCCGGTGCCGTCGTCGTCGATCGCGATCTCCACGCCTTCGCCGGAACTGCTGACGGTCAGCTGGATCTTGCCGGCGTTACCGTGCTTGACGGCGTTGGCGATGGCGTTGTCGATCACCAGCCGCAGGCCGGTGGGCAGCCCAACCATCAGCACCGTCGGCGACGGCACCAGCGACACCTCGACGTCGGGGTAGATGCGCAGCGCGTCGTGTGCCGCACGGTCCAGAAGCTCGGTGATGTCGAAGGGGACGAAATCGTCGACGGTGGTCAGCTCGCCCTGGGCCAGCCGCTCCAGCGCGGTCAGCGTCCCTTCGATGCGGCTCTGGGTGCGGATGACGTCGCCGATGACCTCGTGCCGCTGCTCGGGCGGCAGGTCCAAGGTGGACAACACCTCGAGGTTGGTGCGCATGGCCGTCAACGGCGTGCGCAGCTCGTGCGAGGCGACGGCGGCGAAGTCGCGGGCCGACTCGAGCGCAGCCTTGGTGCGCTGCTGTTCCTTGCCGATGCGGGCCAGCATTCCCTCCACCGCCTCGGCGATCTCCACCGCCTCGCGCACGCCGCGCACCTGGACCTCGTCGGGGCTGGACTGGGCGTTGATCGCGCGGGCCTGCTGCGCCAGCAGCAGGAACGGATTGACCATGATCAGCGAGATCACCCAGCCCACCACGACCGTGCCGCCGATCACGCTGGCGCAGATCAGCAACACCCGCAGGTGCAGTTCGTTGATCCGGTGCTGGGCCTCGGCCAGCGGCGCGGCCAGCGCGATCGAGGCGGGACCCGCGGTGAACGTGCGAACGCGGTACTGCACCCCGTTGATGGTCGTGTTGGCGTAGCCGTCCGGGAGTTGCGGCAACACGATGTTGCTGGGCGCCGACACGGTCACCCCGCCGATGCGCGCGGTGCGCACCAGGTTGCCGTCCGGCATGTGCCGGTCGGGGGTGGCGGGCGGCGCGGTGTTGAGCAGGCTGCTGATGTCTCCCAGGCTGCTGACCGAATCCAGCCGGCGATCGAGCTGGCTGTACTGGTCATTGGTGACGCCCACCCACACCCAGGTGCCCAGCAGGACGACCAGCGTCATCACCGATATGGCGGCGACGATGAGGATGGTGCGCAGCGACAGCACCCGCATCGGCAGCTGTACACGCGGAAAGACGCGGATGTCGGGCTCCTTTGTGGGTTCGTGACGACCAGCCTGAGTACAACCCTCACAGCGGCAGGGGTTCGGCACGTTCAAGCGCGAGGGCGTTTCGCAAGAATTTACCGCTAATCGCGGCGCCGCCCTGCGCGTCACCTATCGGCGGCCGGCCATCGTTTTGCTCGCCCCACGGTGAGTGAGTACTCTCTCACCGTGCTGACTGGGCCGGGTCGAGGGCGTGACCGCCTGCTTTCCGCGGCGTTGCGGCTGTTCGCCGCCAAGGGGTACGCGGCCACGTCGGTGGCCGACATCCAGCGCGAATCGGGCCTGGCGCCCGGCTCGGGCGCGCTCTACAAGCACTTCGGCTCCAAACGCGAGTTGCTCGAGGCCGCGGTCGCGCACCGGATCGACAGCATCGTGGCCGCGCGAGAGCAGTACGACGCGGGACAGCCGGGCAGCGTCGAGCAAGCGGTGCGCACCGCCGGCCAGCTGATCTGGAGCAACCTCAAACACAGCGAGGATCTGCTCAAGGTCATGCTGCGCGAGCCCGACGAGCTCGGCGACCTCGACGAGAAGACGTGGCAGGTCATCACCGACAACGCCTACCAGCGCTTCGCCGATGAACTGGCCGCGTCGAATCGCTCCGGCCGCACCAGCATCCCCGACCCCGAAGCGGCCGCGGCCGTCGCGATCGGCTCGCTGTCCTACGCGGCGACGCTGCAAGCGCTCACCGGCCGCCTGCCGGGAAACACCGACGAAGAAAGGTATTTCGAGGCGTGGGTCAACCAGACGGTCAGCGTCCTGGCCCAGTACGCCAATCCCCGAAATCCTTTGCACACCAATGATTCAGGAGACCAGCTGTGACGTTTTCACTACAACTGTCCGACGACGTGATCGAAGTCCGCGACTGGGTGCACCAGTTCGCCGCCGACGTCGTCCGGCCCGCCGCCGCGGAATGGGACGAGCGCGAGGAAACACCGTGGCCGGTGATCCAGGAGGCCGCCAAGGTGGGGCTGTACTCCCCCGACCTGTTCGCCCAGCAGGCGGCCGAGCCGACGGGCCTGGGCATGCTGACGGTGTTCGAGGAATTGTTCTGGGGCGACGCGGGTATCGCCCTGTCCATCATGGGCACGGGGCTCGCCGCGGCGGCACTGGCGGGCAACGGCACTCCAGAACAGCTGGGCCGCTGGTTGCCCGAGATGTTCGGCACCGCTGACGAACCCAAGTTAGGCGCGTTCTGTTCGTCCGAGCCGGACGCGGGTTCCGACGTCGGCGCCATCCGGACGCGGGCGCGCTACGACGAGGCGACCGGCGAGTGGGTCCTCAACGGCACCAAGACCTGGGCGACCAACGGCGGCATCGCCAACGTGCACATCGTGGTGGCGTCGGTCTACCCCGAGCTCGGCACGCGCGGGCAAGCGACCTTCGTCATCCCGGCGGGCGTCAAGGGCCTGGCGCAGGGCCAGAAATTCAAAAAGCACGGGATCCGCGCCTCCCACACCGCCGAGGTGGTGCTCGACAACGTCCGGCTGCCCGAGGACCACATCCTCGGGGGCCGGGAGAAGTTCGAGGCGCGCATCGCCCGCGTCAAATCGGGTGCGTCCGCCCGCGGGCAGGCCGCGATGAAGACGTTCGAGCGCACCCGGCCCACCGTCGGCGCGATGGCCGTCGGCGTGGCCCGGGCCGCCTACGAGTACGCGCTCGAATATGCCTGCCAGCGTGAGCAATTCGGCCGCAAGATCGGCGAATTCCAGGCCGTGGCCTTCAAGCTGGCGGACATGAAGTGCCGCATCGACGCCGCCCGGCTGCTGGTGTGGCGCGCGGGATGGATGGCCCGCAACAACCAATCCTTCGACTCCGCGGAGGGGTCGATGGCCAAGCTGGTGGCCAGCGAGACCGCGGTCTACGTCACCGATGAGGCGATCCAGATCTTGGGCGGCAACGGGTACACCCGCGACTATCCCGTCGAGCGGATGCACCGCGACGCGAAGATCTTCACCATCTTCGAGGGCACCAGCGAGATCCAGCGCCTGGTGGTCTCCCGGGCGCTGACCGGGTTGCCTATCCGGTGACGGCCGCCGTGTGACGCGCCGCGCGGCCCGCGGCCCGCGCCGGGTGGGGCACGCGACATGATGGCGGCATGGCTACCGAGATCCGGGTGCTCGACAGCGAGGACGACCTCATCGCCGCCGCGAACGTGTTTCGCACCGCCATGGTCGGGTTTCCCCCGCTTGCGGGTCTCGCGCCCGGCCAGATCACCACGCTGCTCGAGGCGGGCCGCACCGTCGGGGCATTCGCCGACGGCCAGCTTGTCGGCACCGCCGACGCCGTGACGAGTTGGTTGACGCTGCCCGGCCCGGCGATCGTGGGGCACGCCGCCGTGACCCACATCGGGGTGCTGCCGTCGCACACCCGGCGTGGCATCGCCACCGAGCTGATACGTCACCAGTTGGGCGACTTCGCGGCACGCGGTGAGGTGGTGGCGACGCTGCGCGCCTCGGAGGCGACGATATACGGGCGCTACGGCTACGGCGTCGCGAGCTCGTCGCAGTCGGTCGAGGTCCAGACCGCGCGGGCGGCGCTGCGGCGCGATGTCGGGGCGGGCGGTCGGGTGCGCTTACTCGACACCGCGCAGGTGTGGGACGTGCTGCCCCGCATCTACGCCGAGAACCGTCCCGCCCGTCCGGGAACCATCGACCGCCCGCCGGCGTGGTGGCAGGGCGTGCGGCTGCGCACCGAATCCACCGCGGGGGCCGCGTATGTCGCGGTGCACGGCGAGCCGGGATCCGAATCCGGCTTCGTCCGGTACCGCCCGATCGACACCGAGCGGTGGTTCGTCAGCGACCAGCGCACCATCGTGGTCGAGGATTTCTTCGCGCCCACCACCGAGGCCTACCTCGGGCTGCTGCGATTCCTGCTCGGACTCGATCTGGTTGACCGCGTGCTGTTTTGGATGCTGCCGCTCGACGATCCGCTGCCGTGGCTCCTCGACGACCGGCGCGCCGTGCGGGTCACCGCCGTGCACGACGAAACCTGGCTGCGCATCATCGATGCGGAGGCGGCGCTGACCGCCCGCAGCTACGGCGGCGACGGCGCGGTCACCATCGCGGTCAATGACCCTCTGCTACCGGCCAATTCGGCGCGGTTCGCCATCGCGGGCGGCGGCGCGGCGGTCACCGACCGGCAACCCGACCTCACCGTCGACGTCGAGGGGCTCGCCGCCGTCCTGCTGGGCGGGGCCACGTGGCGCGAGCTCGCCGCGGCCGGGCTGGCCCGCACCGACGATCCGGCGGCGCTGGCCGTGGCCGATCGACTGTTCGCCGTGCCCGAGGCGCCCCACGCCGGGTTCTACTTCTGAGGGCGAGACTGAAGCGCATGATCGTCGTCATCGGCGCCGGGATATGTGGTCTCGCCGCGGCCTACGAGCTCTCTCGGCTCGGTCACGACGTGATCGTGCTGGAGCGCGGGCGCGCCTTCGGGGAGCAATCCGCCGGGCTGGCGCGGATATTCCGGGTCGCGCATCGACGCCCGGCGCTGTGCCGGTTGGCGCTGGCGGCCCGGGCGGGCTGGCAACGTTGGGAATCCGAGTTCGGCGCGGGGCGACTGCTGGGCTCCGAGGGCTTCATCGCCGCCGGCTCCCGCGACGAGATCGCGGCGGCCATGACGTCGGCCGGCGCGCGGTTCTCCCGGCTCGACCGGGCCGAAATCGCGGCACTGCTTCCCTTCGCGGTGGTGCCTTGGGAGACAGGGGTTTTCGATCCGCTGGGCGGCAGCCTGCGCATCCGCCGCGCCCTGGGCGCGTTGGCGCACCGCGTCACCATCCGGAACGCGGAGGCGCAGTCGGTGGCCGACGACGGCGCGACGACGCTCACCGACGGCACCGTGCTGCGCGGTGACCGGGTGCTGATCTGCGCGGGCGCGCACACCCCAGACCTGTTCGGCCCCCTCGGGGTTGACTTCGTCCCGCACACACGGTTCACCTATCGCGGCGCGGACGCGACCGGCGCGGCGTGCCTGTCCGCGCCCGAGGGCTACGGATTGCCGCTCGGCAGTACGGGCCGGTGGGCGTTCGGCCAGGAGGTGGCGGACCCCGCGACCGTGCGCGCGCTGTTCCCGTCGCTCTCGCCGGTCGACCAGGTGGACTGCGTCAGTGTCCGTGCCCCGTGGCTTGATTCGGGCGGCGACGGCTGGACCGTGGCGCGGCGTGGCCGCGTGCTGGCATTCGTCGGCAGCAACCTGATGAAATTCGGTCCGCTGCTCGGTGAACTGCTGGCGCGGGCCGTGTTGACTGACGAGGTGCCCGCGGAGTTGCTGCTGGATTAGTCCGGCGGCAACCCTGCGGGCCTTGGCATCTGTGGACTCCAAACCGTAAGAGCGGCAATGGAACCCAGACCGGCGGTCGGGTCGGTCAGCCGTGCGGCGCCTCGGAGATCTTGGTGTCCGGCTTTCCGAGCGTCTGGCAGTACGTCGTCACCGACAGCCGCGTTGCGGAAATCTCCACATTGCTCGGGTCGGCGCCGCTCTTGTCCTTGAGCATCTTGCTGACTTCGTCGTTCTGCTTCTTCTCGTCCTGCGTGGTGAAGTCTTTGCACTTTGTGTCGCCGCCGGTGTTGATGACCTGTGAGGCCGAACATGCGCCGGACAACAAGGCGGAGATCGCGATCGTGGCTGCCGCAATGTACTTCATCGTGTGCCTTCCTGGGTGCGAGTAGTGGTATCAGTACACCAAATCCGCTGATTTCAAACCCCTTCACACCGCGAAGTCCGGGCCCGCGGCGGAGGCGTGATCGCGTCCACCGGGAATAACCACCCGGGTGGCGTCGCGTTCTACGATCGTCGGGCGCGCGCACGTTGGAGGGGGAGAAGACCGGTGATCTCGTCGAGCGTGCGCAGCGGCCGCAACCGCCGACTGCGTCCGGGCCGGGAAGCCGCCCCCGCCCGGGCCCTGTTCATCAGCGTGTTGGCCCTGCTGCTGGCGACGGGATGGGTCGCCAATCACTTCGTCGGGTTGATGCCGGTGATCAGCGAGCACGAACACCTCAGCGCCGCCACCCTCGACGGCATCTTCGGCATCTACGCGCTCGGGTTGCTCCCCGGATTGCTGATCGGCGGCCGCACGTCGGACGCGTGGGGCCGTCGCCCGGTGGCGCTGGCGGGGGCGGCCGCCGCCGTGGCGGGGACGGTGGCGATGCTGCTGTCCCAGCACACCGGCGCGCTGCTGTCGGGCCGCCTGGTCGTCGGGCTCGGTGTGGGCCTCGCCATCAGCTCCTGCACCGCGTGGGCTTCCGATCTGAGAGGCCCGGCCGGCGCCGCGACCGCGGGAGCGGTGCTCACCGCCGGCTTCGCCATCGGGCCGTTCGCCGGCGGGGGCTTTGCCTGGGCCGGGCACTCCGGCATTCGGGTGTCGTTCGCCGTCGCCGCCGCCATTGTGGTGCTGGCGTCGTGTGCCGTCATCGTCGCGGCCGAGCCCGGCGAGCTGACCGGGCCGGCACCGGCCGCCGACAGGGCCCCGGCGGCACCGGCCACGCAGGGCGTGTCGCGGGCCCTGAGTTGGGCCATGCCACTCGCACCGTGGGTATACGCCTCGGCGACACTGGGATTCGTCACCATCCCCACCCGGCTACACACCGCGCTCGCGGCTCCGATCGCGGCGGGCACGGCCACCCTGATCGTCAACGGGGTCAGCGGGGTCGTTCAGGTGCTGGCCCGCACGCGCCGCTGGGGCCCACAGACCGGCACCGCCGGTGCGGTTCTGGCCGCACTCGGCTACGTGATGGCCGCGACGGCGCCACCGACCCTGACGCCCGTGCTGGGGCTACCGCTGTTGGTGATCCTGGGGTGCGCGTCGGGCCTGTGCCTGCGCGAAGGCCTGATCGATCTCGAGGCCGCGGCGCCGCAGCACCTGCGGGGCGCTCTGACCGGGGTGTTCTACGTCGTCACCTACGTCGGCTTCGCCCTGCCGCTGTTGTTGGCGACCGTCGACCCTGGCGCCGCGCTGGCGATCCTGTCCACCATGGCGGTATTGGCCTTGGCGACGGCGGTCGGCAGGGCGGCGCGGCTACGACGAGATAGTCACCGCCAGAACTGATTCGGACCCGTCAGCGTCGGCGCTCACAGCAGTTGGCGCAGCGTCTCGATCAGCTTGATCCGCTCGGCCGTCGTCGACGCGATGGGCGCCACGTTCAGCGTGGTCACCCCCGCCTCACGGAAGGCGGCCAGGCGTTCCTTGACGAACTCCCGGGTGCCGATCAGGTTGACGTCGCGCACCAGATCATCGGGCACCACCTTGGCGGCGCCGTCCTTGTCACCGGCCAGATAGAGCTCCTGGATCCGGTCTGCCTGCGGGCCGTACCCGTACTTGGTCGCAAGGGTGTGATAGAAGTTCTTGCCCTTGGCGCCCATCCCGCCGATGTACAGGGCGAGGTGTGGTTTGACGAATTCCCTTAGCGGCTCGACGTTTTCGCCGATGGCTAGTACGGGTCCGGCATAGATGCCGAGTTCGCCCAAGGCGGGGTCCCGCTTGGCCCGGCCGGCGGCCAGGGACGCCCCCCACACGTCCTGCGCCTTCTCGGGCAGGTAGAAGATCGGTTGCCAACCCTCGGCGATCTCCGCCGCCAATTCGACGTTCTTCGGCCCCAGCGCGGCTACCAAGATCGGAATGCGCTCGCGGACAGGCCGATTGATCAGCTTGAGGGGCTTGCCGAGGCCGGTCCCCCGGTCGGGAGGCAGCGGGATCGTATAGTGCTTCCCCTCGTGCTGCACGGTCTCGCGTCGCCACACCTGGCGACAGATGTCGATGACTTCGCGCGTCCGGCCGATCGGGGCGTCGTAGGGCACTCCGTGGAAGCCCTCGATGACCTGCGGGCCGGACGCGCCCAGGCCGAGGGTGAACCGGCCGTCGGAGACGTAATCGAGACCGGCCGCGGTCATCGCGGTCAGGGTGGGCGTCCGGGTGTAGAGCTGCAGGATGCCCGACGCCAGCTCGACCCGTTGTGTGCTGGCCGCCAGATAGCCGAGCGCGCTCACCGCATCGAACGAATACGCTTCGGGGACAAAAACAATGTCCAGTCCGGCGCGTTCCAGGTCGGCCACTTCGGCGGCCACGTCCTTGAAACCGCCCGCATAATTGATGCTCAATCCAATCCGCATGGTCATTACTTCTACGCGTTCCCGGATTGATCGGCCAATCCGAGCGCCTCCCGCTGAATGCGGTCGAACTGGGCCCCCATCGCCTCCGACAATGCCGTCGCGCCCGACAGCGGCCGCACCATCACCATGAACTCGTCGATCAGTCCGTCGTCGTTGAAATGCAGGAAGTCGCAACCGGTGATCTTCACTCCGGGCGCCCCGACAATCCCGGTCTCGAACACGAGGGCGTGGTCGCGGCCACCCGTGTCATGAATCTCCCGGATGTAGCGGAAGTTCTCGAAGACGCGCAGCACGCCGCGCAAAATCGCCGCGGTGATCGGCTTGCCGACATACGGCTTGAACGCCACCGGGCTGGTGAACACCACCGCGTCGGCCAGCATCGCCTGGATGGCCTCTTCATCGCGCTCTTCGACGGCCTTGCGGAACGGGTGCATCGGCGACCTCGCATAGTCAACTTGTTGAGTATTGAGGTTGACGCTAGGGTCCGCCTCGCCGGATGTCCAGGGTGCGATTAATCACTTTGTTGACTAGTCGCATCGTTGTACGATCGGCCGATGTCACTGCGTGACGCGGTGTTGGCCGCCCTCCTCGAGGGCGAATCGTCGGGGTACGACCTGGCCAAGGGTTTCGACGCGTCGGTCGCGAACTTCTGGCCGGCCACCCCGCAGCAGCTGTATCGCGAACTGGATCGACTCGCCGACCAGGGCCTCATCCGAGCGCGGGTCGTGCGCCAAGAACGCCGGCCCAACAAGCGGATGTTCTCCCTGACCGGGGCCGGGCGCGACGCGATCCGGCACTTCACCGCGAAGGCGCCGAAACCCTCGGTGATCCGCGACGAGCTGCTGGTCAAGGTTCAGGCCGCCGACGCCGGCGACATGGCAGCTGTGCGCGAGTCCATCCTCGAACGACTGCAATGGGCGAGCGCCAAAGTGCAACGCTACGAACGGTTGCGGGCGCGAATGATGGACGGCCGCGACGAAGACAAGTACCTGGCCCAGGCCGACCGAATCGGCCCCTACCTGACGCTGATCCGCGGAATCTCGTTCGAGCAGGAGAACATTCGCTGGGCCGAGCACGCCCTGGCCATCATCGAACGCCGCGGGTCGGCCGACACGGCGAAGGCCGCGCATTCGCGGCGGGGCCAGGCCGGCACGCGCCGGTGAGTCCTGGCCTCGGGAAGAGGTTCAGCGTTCGCGGACCGCGGTGAAGAACTTGGTGCGCATCAGCCGATCGAAGACCACCGGCAGCTCGTGGAACGGCCGTCCATACTCGGTGGCCGCCTTTTCGACCAGGTCCACGCTGGCGACACGCCAATGCCGCTGGGCCAGAAACTCTTTGGAGTCCGTGCGGGCATCGTCATACCACAGGTCGGCGACCGGTGGCTGACCGGTGTCTTGGCTGATGGTGGGGACGTTGTTGGCGAATTCCTGGACTTCGCCCGGCGCCGGACCGAGCTCGGCGGCTATGTGGCTCCCGGGCGCCGACAACTCGTGCAGCTTTTCGAAGAGCGCATCCTGGGCCGCCCCAGGCAAGTACGGCAGCAGGCCCTCGAGCGCCCACGCCGTCGGTCGGCCGGGGTCGAAGCCGGCCGAGATCAGCTCGCCCGCCCAGTCGTCGCGCAAATCGGTGGCCACCGTGACGCGCCTCGTCGACGGCACGGCGCCCTGCCGGTCGAGGACCCGTTGCTTGAAGTCGAGCACCCGAGGCTGATCGACTTCGAACACCGTATGACCCGCGGGCCATTCCAGTCGGTACGCCCGGGAGTCCAATCCGGCCGCCAGGATCACCGCCTGGCTCGTCCCCGACCGCCCGGCGTGAACGAAAAACTCGTCGAAGAACCGCGTCCGCACCCCCACCCACTGCGCGTTGAAGGCCGCGGCGCTACTCATGTCGGCGTTGTCAACGGCCGCAATCAGATTCGGCTCACCGGAGGCGGCGACGAAGCCGGCGGCGAAGTCGTCGTTCGCCAACGGCGGCTGCAGCCCGGCGTCGAGGGCCCGCGCCGCACACACCGCCAAGGCGGTGAAACCGACACTTGTCACGATATCCCAGGTATCGCCGGCGCTACGGGCCACAACAGGCTCCCCTCAATCATCGATCAGGACATAAAAGATTCGTTCGCACAACTAACGATACTGTACGCCGCGGCTCGGCCGGGCGCATCGTCGCTGACGATCCCGGCGTTAGCCTGAGGAATGACCGATTACCGCTCGCCCTCGACCGGCCGGACAGTGCGTGCCGTTCTGTTCGATACGTTCGGAACGGTCGTCGACTGGCGCTCCGGGATCGCCGCCTCGGTGCGGCGTTTCGCGCAGCGCCGGCACATCAGCCTCGACCCGGACGCGCTCGCGTTGGAATGGCGGAGCCGATACCTGCCCTCGATGTCCGAAATCCGTTCGGGCCGGCGGGAGTTCGTGTCGCTGGACGTTCTGCATCGAGAGAACCTCGTCGCATCGCTCGAGAAGTTCGGCATCAGCGCCGACGCGCTGCCCGGCGACGAAGTGGAGGCGCTGGCACGTTCGTGGCGCTGGCTGCCACCGTGGCCGGACAGCGTCGAGGGCATCGAGGCCATGAGGCGGCACGTGATTGTCGGGCCGCTGTCCAACGGCAACACCGGACTGCTGGTCGAGATGGCGAAGTACGCGGGCCTGCCGTGGGACGTGGTACTCGGTTCCGATGTCAGCAGGGCCTACAAGCCCGACGCCCGCGCGTACCACACGCCCGCGCGTCTGCTGGGTCTGGAACCCGGCGAGGTGATGCTGGTGGCGGCGCACACCGCAGACCTCGAGGCGGCCCGCAGCAGCGGCCTGGCGACCGGTTTCGTCGCGCGCCCGCAGGAGTACGGACCGGGCCAGGCGGCGGACCCGGCGCCCTCGGGCGCCTGGGACGTCGCGGGCGCGTCGCTGGTCGAACTGGCGCGGTCGCTGTTCGGCGCCGCCGGCGCACCGTGAGGCAGGGCCGCGCCGTCGAAGGGGTTGCGCGATGGCTACTTCCAGGCAAAAACCGGTTGTTCCAGGCCGTCGACCGGGTCGTGGCGGCCTTCCAGCCCCAGCCACCGCAGCTGCAGGAGCACCGCCCCGGTGGGTGCGTGGATCAGGTCGCCCCCCAGCGGGATCTGCACGACGGGTCGCGGGCTTTCCGGGATGGCGATGAATCGCGGCGAATCGTCACGTTGCAGTTGGTGCAGGCCCACCCGGTACACCGCGACCACCTCGTCGGGCGACGGGCGCGGATCCAGGCGGCCCCCTCCCCAAATGACCACCGGCGTAATGACATATCCCGACCGGGTCGGGTAATCGTCGAGCAGACCAAGCACGGTCGCCTCGGACAATTCGATGCCGACCTCCTCGCGCAGTTCCCGCAGCGCGGCCTCGACCGCGGTCTCGCCCGGGTCGAGGCGGCCACCGGGAAGCGCCCACTGCGCGGCGTGCGAGGTGAGTCGAGAAGCCCTGCGGCACAGCAGGAAAGCCGCACCGCCCGACACGTCGACCATGCGCCCGTCGAGGCCGGTCGCCGGCAGCCCCCGATCGGCGTTCCAGTCGTCGACCGGTACCGGATCCACCCTGTCCTCCCCGACGTCGGAGTCGACGAGCACCACCGCCACGGCGGCGTGCCGCTTGGCCGGATCGGCCACGATTCGGCGCTCATGACCGGCCAGATTGTTCCGGATCCGCTCGCGTAGTACCTGGTCATAGGGGATGGTCACCTCTCGAGACTAGGCCGCCGCGCTTGGGCGGCGTGCTTGGTCCCCGCCCGCCACCAGTGGTTAACTGCGAGCATGCGACGACAACCCCTGCTGGCCCGGCGCTTCTTCGATCGCTACGAGCCGGTGCATGCGGTGACGTATTTCGCGCCGGAGGCCCGGGCGGCGTTGGACGCGTTGGGTTACCGGGGTTTCTGGATCGGCTATTTCGCGGCCCGCTCGGCGCCGCTGGGCATGGTGCCGCGGGAGGTGGTGACCTCGGTCTTCTACAACTTCGCACCCGAACGGGTCGCCAAGGCGCTGCCGGCGGCGTGGGAGATCGCGGGTCCGCGAGCCGCGTTGCAGGCACGCCAGGAGTCCGCGGTCGCGGCGCTGCGCCGCTACGGCCTGAGCCCGGACGAAAACGTCCGCGTGGCAGCCGAACTCGCCGGGAAGGCGGCGCGCCACGCGCCGCTCGATGCCCGCCCGTTGTTCGCCGCGAATCTGGCGCTGCCCTGGCCCGACGATCCCCTGGCCGCGCTGTGGCACGCTACGACGCTGTTACGCGAACAGCGCGGAGACGGGCACGTCGCGGTGCTGGCCGCGGCCGGCATCTCCGGGCGCGAATCCAACGTCTTACATGCCGCGGCGGGCAACGTCTCACGCGACTACATCGCCCGCACCCGCGATTACGACGACGAGGCATGGCGTCATCACGAACAATGCCTCGCCGAGCGCGGGTTGCTCGACGATGCCGGAACACTGACCGCCGCGGGGCGCGAACTGAAGGACCACATCGAATCGACCACCGACGCCCTTTCCTTGTCGGCGCTCGACGCCCTCACCGACGACGAGGTCGAGAGGCTCTTCCGGGCGCTGTCCCCCATCACCCGCGCCGTCGTCGCCGCCGGCGATATCCCCGCCGCGACCCCGATGACGTTGCGTCGCGACGAATTGCACGACGACGGCGCGCATTTGGTGGGCCGATGAGCGCCCAGCGAGTGCCCGGCGGGGTCGTGCACAAGCTGCCCGCCGACCTGCGCGAGACGTTGATCGCCAACGCCGCCGCGCTGTCCGCCTGGAACGACATCACGCCGTTGGCCCGCAACGAGTTCATCTGCTGGGTCGAGGATGCCAAGCAGGACGCCACCCGGGCGCGCCGCATCCGCCGCACCAAGGAGGAACTGGAAGAAGGCAAACGCCGGCCGTGCTGCTGGCCGGGCTGCAAACACCGCGAACGCACCGGGAAATAGACGCCCGCTAGCGTCCTAGCGGTTTGTAGAAGACCAAGCCGTTGCCCTTGTTGTCATAAACCACGGCGCGTCGCTCGTGGGCATCGTCGTAGGGGCCCTTGACGATGCCACCGCCGCTGGCCTCGACAGCCTTCGCCGCGGCGTCGACGTCCGCGGTCTTGATGCCGACGACGACCTGCCCGGGGATGGGGTGGTCCACCGAGGTCGCCAGCGCCAGCGTGACCGGGCCCGCATCGAGGGCCGCGAAGTGCGCCCCGTCGCGGAACTTCAGCGGCATGCCCAGGGTCTCGCTGTAGAACCGGATCGACTCGTCCAAGTCGTCGGTCGACAGGATGATCATCTTTGCCTCGTGCTCGCTCATGGTGCCTCCCTATGGCCGGATCGCTACCAGCCTAATGGGAATCGATCGGCGTGCCGCTGATTGGGTTGCCGGCCTTGTCAGGGGATGCTCGATCACCGAGCCGCCGGCCGGTGAGCACTTTGCAAGCCTGGAGCGCTTGTCGATTCCTACGGCTAGATCGTGCCCCGGCCGGTTGGTGAGGTCGCCTGTAGCGCTTATGGGATGTCGTGCCAGATGTCGAGCACTGATCCATTAGGCCGCCGCCGGGTGCCCTTCGGCTCATCTCACACAAGAAATCGAGGAGGGCATCGGTGATCTTCATCGGAGACGACTGGGCCGAAGACCATCACGACGTGCATGTGATGAACGAGGCCGGTAAGCAGTTGGCTTGGCGGCGGCTGCCCGAAGGACTGACCGGTATCCGGGAGTTGCATGAGCTGATCGTCGCGCACGCCGAGGAACCCGATCAGGTGATCCTCGGCATCGAAACCGATCGCGGCCTGTGGGTGGAAGCGCTAAGCGCGGCCGGCTATCAAGTGTTTGCGATCAACCCGCTAGCGGTGGCCCGCTACCGCGACCGCCACCACGTCTCCGGGGCCAAGTCGGATGCTTCCGATGCCAAACTGTTAGCCGACCTGGTGCGCACCGACCGGCATAACCATCGCCGCATCGCCGGTGACAGCGCGCAGTCCGAGGCGATCAAAGTGCTGGCCCGGACCCACCAGAGCCTGATCTGGGCACGTACCCGGCAGACCAATACGCTGCGTAGTGCGTTGCGCGAGTACTACCCGGCCGCACTGACCGCGTTCGACGATTTAGGCCACGGCGACGCCTTAGGGGTGTTGGATCGCGCGCCCACCCCCGAACAGGCCGCCCAGCTTTCCCTGCCGATGCTGCAGTCCGCGCTCAAACGCGGCGGGCGTCAACGCAATATCGCCGCTCGTGCCCGCGAAATCCAAGCCGCGCTACGCTCCGAGCAACTAGCCGCACCCGCACCGGTTGTCGCGGCGTTCGCGGCCACCACGCGCGCCACCGTGGGTATCCTCGCCGAGCTCAACCACCAAATCAGAGAACTCGAAACCACACTGGCACAACATTTTGAGACACACCCGGACGCCGACATCTACCTCTCCCTGCCAGGACTCGGTGTCATCCTCGGCGCCCGGGTGCTCGGTGAGTTCGGGGACGACCCGAACAGATACACCGATACCAAGTCTCGCAAAAACTACGCCGGAACCTCACCGCTAACCGTCGCGTCGGGCAAAAAGCGCGCCGTGCTCGCCCGCCACATCCGCAACCGCCGACTCTATGACGCCATCGACCAATGGGCCTTCTGCGCCCTGTCGTCCAGTCCCGGCGCCCGAGCCCTCTACGACACCCACCGCACCGCCAAACAAAGCCACCACCAAGCCCTACGCGCCGTGGGCAACCGCCTCGTCGGCATCATGCACGGCTGCCTACGCCACCACACTCGATACGACGAACACACCGCCTGGGCCCACCGCAGGGCCGTCGCTTGACAACTTAGGAACCTGGGATGTCTAGGCGGGCAGGCATCCCGGGGAGCGTCAAGGACCAGCTCACGCGGCGCCGGACGAAACCGGTTGGCCCTCAACGTAATCCATGGGCGGCGCCTCGCCATGCCCCGCGCCGCGGTAGGCCACCGCGGTCGCCAGCGCCGAACCACCTTCGATGGTGCCCACCACAACCACCCGGTCGTTGACGGTGAATTGCGGTGCCGCGACGGCCGATTGGCTGCCGCGACGGGAGATGACGGTGGTGTCCGGGGTGAAGCGATACGTCCGGGTGTACCCGTCGGCGCTGCGCATGGTCACCGAGTCCACCGTCACGGCGATCACGGTGCCCTCCTGCTTTACCGGCTGCGAGACGGACGGCGGCCCCACATCGGCAATCACGGTGCGCTTGTCGGCATGAACCCCGTTGAGCACCAACGCCGTCAGGCAGGCCGCGCACAACAGTGCAGCGCACACGATCTCACATGCCTTCGCCACACCGGACAGCCCGCGCCGCTGACCACGATCGGTGTGCGTCGGGGTTTGCTCCGAAGACTCCGGCATGCGGTGTTTGGCAGCCACGATCCGTCCTTCCTGCGGCTTGCGCCGAAAGGACATCGACACCGACCGAATCAGGTTGTTGCCGTGGAATTACCCGCCGTGCTATGCCGGTAAACCGGGCCGTGCCCGAAGGGTGAGATGAGAGGCGGGAGTCAGCCCTTGGTCAGGGTGAACTGCGCGACGTCGGTGTAGCCCTCGCGGAACAGGTCCGCGCAGCCCGTGAGGTACTTCATGTACCGGTCGTAGACCTCTTCGGATTGAATCGCGATGGCCTCGTCGCGGCGCGCCTCGAGTGCGGCCGCCCAAGTGTCGAGGGTGCGGGCGTAGTGCAGGCGCAGCGGCTGGACCAGCTTCACCCCGAAGCCGGCACGCTGGGCGTGCTCCACGACGCCCTTGGCCTGCGGAAGGTCCCCGCCCGGGAAGATCTCGTCCATGATGAATTTCATGAAGCGCAGCTTGGTCATGGTGATGGGCAGCCCGCGCTCGGCGAACTCCTCGTCGCTGGGCTTGATGATGGTGTGCAGCATCATCACGCCGTCCGCCGGGAGCGCCTCGTAGGCCGTCTTGAAGAAATCGTTGTAGCGGTCGCGCCCGAAGTGCTCGAAGGCGCCGATCGAGACGATGCGGTCGACTTTTTCGTCGAACTGCTCCCAGCCCTGCAGCAGCACCCGCTTGGACCGCGCGGACGGATGGGCGTCAAGGCGGCGCTGCACGTGCGCCTGCTGATTGCGGCTCAGCGTGAGCCCGACGACGTTGACGTCATACCGCTCAAGGGCGCGGACGATGGTGGTGCCCCAGCCACACCCGACGTCGAGCAACGTCATGCCCGGCTGCAATCCCAGCTTGCCCAGCGAGAGGTCGACCTTGGCGACCTGCGCCTCTTCCAGCGTCATGTCCTCGCGCTCGAAGTACGCGCAGCTGTAGGTCCGCGTCGGATCCAGGAAAAGCGCGAAGAACTCGTCGGACAGGTCGTAGTGCGCTTGTACGTCCTCGAAATGCGGTTCCAAGCTGACGGCATCGCCGGGATTTTCGGACAAGGCACAACCTCTGACTTATTCATATCGGGTTCAATGGCGCGATCGAATCGATCGCCGCACGGACGCCCCAGTGTATCCGGCCGGCCCACCGCGCCCTCGCGGCGAGTTCCCGGGCAGCGTAGTACCGCCGAAATGGCCCACAGCCTGCCAGATCGCTGACGTCGGCGCAAATTTGGTAATCCCCTGCGGCTCAGAGCAACTCGGGCGCGCACACCCTGGCAGCGGGCGATGGGGTCGTTACATCGACCCCGTAAACGGGTACGCCGGGGCCGGCGTTCTTTAATGGTGTCGAACGCGCAACCCAGCCGGCTGACCGGCGTCACGGAGGCGGAGGCTCGCCAATGGCCGACATCACCATGTTGATCCTCGAAGACCACGAGTGGTTCCGCGAACAGTTCGCCCGGCTGGATTACCTGCAGGCACAGCGGACCACCGACCGCGCCGGGCTCGAACGGGTGTGGCGACCGCTCGCCGAGAAGCTCGACGTGCACGCCTACATCGAGGAAAAGATCTTCTACCCGCAACTACTCAAACGGGGCGGTGACGAGGCCGAAGGCGAGACGCTCGACGCCATCGGCGACCACAACGACATTCGCGACGGCGTGCGCGATGCCGATTCGGCCGAACTCGGCAGCGAGCAATGGTGGGCGGCCGTCGGGCGCACCCGGGAGGCCAACGACGATCACATGGGCGAAGAGGAGCGCGAAGGGCTGTCGGACTTCCGCCGCAACGCCCCGATCGGCCTTCGCGAAGCGCTGGGGCGCCAGTACAGCGAGTTCATGGCCGAGCATCCCACCACCGCGGGGTTGCCGATCACGGACCGTGACCCGCGCCGCTATGTCGAGCAGGTGGAGGCCCCGCCGTCCAAACCCTCGGACTTCTCGTTGCGCATCGGCAGCCTGAAGGGCCAGTGACCTGCGCGCGTGACCGGGCGAGCGTGACGGGGATAACCTGCGTCGGATCCCGCGGCGCCGCGACGCCGCCGGCATCAATGCCGGCGACCCGGTCCTAGCTGGCGTTTGTCGCACACGAGCAAACCCGCGCACGGGCACGTGGGTTCGCCGCGGTCGCCGTCGGTCGTCCCACGTCAGGCCCATGAAGCCCACCCCGCCGGTTGTCCCTGAGAAAGTTGTGGGTAAGTCTTGATTCGATGGTTATTCGACGCCGCCGGAGGAAATGGGCACGTAAAGAAATCAGGGTTGCCGACCCCGCGATGCGCCGAACCATCATGGGCACCGCGATCGGGAACTTCATGGAGTGGTACGACTTCGGGGTCTACGGGTACATCGCGACCACGATCGCCCAGGTGTTCTATCCCGGCAAGAACGTCAGCGGAGTCCACCTCATCGCGACCTTCGGAACGCTTGCGGCGGCGTTCGTCGTGCGTCCGCTCGGCGGGTTCATCTTCGGCCCGCTGGGCGACCGGATCGGGCGCCACCGGGTCCTGGTGGTCACCATCCTGATGATGACGGTGAGCACGACCGTGACCGGCCTGCTGCCCACCTACAGCACCATCGGCATCTGGGCGCCGATCTTGCTCGTCCTCGCGCGGATATTCCAGGGCCTGTCGACCGGCGGCGAATACGTCGGCGCCATGACCTATCTCGTCGAGCAGGCGCCCGACCACAAACGCGGCATGATGGTCGGGTTCTTGCCGATGGGCAATCTGGTGGGGTTCGTCCTGGCCGGCCTGCTCGTGACCGGGCTGCAGACCTGGCTGCCCGAGGACGCCATGCTGACCTACGGCTGGCGGATTCCGCTGCTGTTGGGCTTGCCTTTCGGCCTGGTCGCGCTGTTCCTGCGGCTGCGGCTCGAGGAGTCGTCGGCCTACCAGAGCGCCCACGACGACGCGCACTCGGGCGGCCAGGGCGGGCAACAGATTCGCCGCACCATCGTCGAGCAGTGGCGGCCGATGCTGATCTGCGCGGCGCTGGTACTGACCTCCCAGGTCGCCGACTTCATGCTCACCGGATATCTGCCGACGTACCTGCGGCTCTTCGTGCGCGTCGGCCACACCGCCGGCCTGGTCATGATCGTGACCACGTTGGCGATCCTGATGGCCACCGTGGTGCTCGTCGCCGCCTTGTCCGATCGCATCGGCGTCAAACCCATCATGTGGACGGGCTGCGGCCTGTTGATCGTCGCCTCCATCCCGGCGTTCCTGCTCATCCGCTTCGGCGGCATTTATCCGGTGATCTTCATCGGCGTGCTGCTGATCGGCTTGATGGAACTGTGCTTCGACAGCACCGGGCCGGCCATGCTGCCGGCGCTGTTTCCCACCAACGTGCGCTACGGGGCGCTGGCCATCTCCTACAACATCTCGATTTCGCTCGTCGGCGGCATCACGCCGCTGATCGCCCAGGCTCTGGTATCGGGCACCGGCAACGTGATGGTGCCGGCCTACATGCTGATCTTCGGAGGCGTGGTGGGCGCGGTCACCCTGCTGTTCACCCCCGAGGTCGCCGGCAAGCCGTTGCCGGGCTCGGGGCCCGCGGTCGAAACCGAGCGGGAGGCTCGCGCGCTCGCCGACGACGTCCGCTAGCCACCGTCCCGGCGCACTCGGCCCGTTTGGGGCGGTGCCCGCCGTGGTTACTAGGAGGTAGGCCGTCCATCCGGTAGGCGGCGCGACCGCAACAGTTGGGGGCGACACCCATGGAACCGATATCACCGACGGATGCGCTGTTCCTCATCGGCGAGTCACGCGAGCATCCGATGCACGTGGGTGCGTTACAGCTGTTCGAGCCCCCCGAGGATGCCGGGCCCCATTTCGTGCGCGAGTGCTATCAGGCGATGCTCGAGTGCACGGACGTGCAACCGGCCTTCAGCAAGCATCCGGCCTTCTTCGGCGGCGTCACCAACGTCGCCTGGTCCATCGACAAGGACGTCGAACTCGACTACCACCTCCGCCGTTCCGCGCTGCCCGAACCGGGACGGGTCCGCGACCTCTTGGAGCTGGTCTCCCGGCTGCACGGCAGCCTGCTCGACCGGCACCGCCCGATGTGGGAGGCGCACCTGGTCGAGGGCCTGCAGGACGGGCGCTACGCCGTGTACACGAAGTACCACCACTCCCTCATGGACGGCGTGTCGGCGCTCCGCTTGATACAGCGGGCCTTCACCTCCGATCCGGACGACGACGAGGTGCGGGTCCCGTGGAGCATGGCCCCGCGCAAGCGCGGCGGACGCAAGCGCTCCTCCCTGTTCGAGCGGGTGGGCCGCACCGCGGGGTCGGCGCTGGCGTTGGCGCCGTCCACGCTGAAGCTCGCGCGGGCCGCGCTGCTCGAACAGCAACTCACCCTTCCGTTCCAGGCGCCGCGGTCGATGTTCAATGTCCGGATCGGCGGCGCGCGGCGGGTGGCCGCCCAGTCCTGGCCGTTGGAGCGCATCAACGCGGTCAAGGCGGCCGCGGGTGTCACGGTCAACGACGTGATACTGGCCATGTCCGCCGGGGCCCTGCGGGCCTATCTGTTGGATCAGAACGCGCTGCCGGACGCCCCGCTGACCGCGATGGTGCCGGTCAATCTGCGCAAGGACGACGACGACCGCGGCGGCAACATGGTCGGCACCTTCCTGTGCAACCTCGGCACGGACCTCGACGACGCGGCGAAACGGCTCGAGATCATCAGCGCATCCATCCGCGACACCAAGGAGGTGTTCTGGCAGCTGCCGCCGGTTCAGCAGTTGGCCCTGTCGGCCTTCAACATCGGGGGGTTGTTCTTCGGGCTGATCCCCGGCTACCTGTCCGCGGGCTCACCGCCGTTCAACATCGTGATCTCGAACGTGTCGACGGGCCGCTCGGAGCAGCTGTACTGGCGCGGGGCCCGTTTGGACGGAAACTATCCGCTGTCCATCCCCCTCGACGGCCAGGCGGTCAACATCACCGTGACCAACAACGCCGACAACCTCGACTTCGGCCTGGTCGGCTGCCGGCGCAGCATTCCGCACCTGCAGCGGATGCTGGGTCATCTCGAGGAGTCGTTGAAGGACTTGGAGATCGCCACCGGCGCCTGAAAGCTGTGCGCCACAGCGCTTTTCGAGCCGGCGGTCAGGGCAGCTTGATCACCGACACGTACATCTCGACGATCGGCCGGAAGAGGTCCACGTCATCGAGTTGGCTGCCCAACACGATCGAGTCGCTGGTGGCGACGAGGACCTGGGCGAAGGTCGACGCGGGGATCAGCAACGTCCCACCGAGCCGGTCGATGCCCGCCACGATGAACTTTGCCAGCGCGTCGACGGCCTCTGATCTCTTGGCGGCCACGCGTTCCCGCGCCTCGGGGTTGCGCAGCAGGTACAGCATGAACTCGTGACCCAGCGCGGCGTGCTCCGCCCCGCGGTCGCGGCTGAGCTGGCTCCAGCGCTTGGCGATCTCGTCGAGCTCCCGCGCACCGACCTGCGTCGCCGGAGCCATCACTTCGGTGAAGTTGACGAAGTACCGGCGCCAGTAGCGATCGCTGACCGCCAGAAACAGATCTTCCTTTGTCGAAAAGTGTTTGTAGATGGCGCCTTTCGTGTAGCCGGCGGCGTGGGCGATGTCGTCGAGCGTCGCCGCGACGAACCCCTTTTCGCCGAAGACCTCCTCGGCGGCATCGACCAGGAGGGAGCGCGTGTGCTCGAGGCGGCGCTCCCGCGTCCAACGCTCAACCATGCGCCAGATTCTGCCAGAGCTTGCGAGAACCTATTCCGTTTCTCAGATACTCATGAGTATATTGCTCGGAGCACGGAGTGCCAACCCGGGAGGAGACCAGCGTCATGAGCGATCTCGCTAGCAGCAACAAGGCCGCGTCTGTCACCGAGTCACCGCCCGGCGCGGCCGAACTGGGCGCGCAAGGACAGTCCCCGGTGAGACCGATCAAGATTTGGGCCGCCGCCGGCGGCGCGCTGCTGGTGCTCCAGCTCTACGTGTGGATCCGATGGATCACCGGCCCCTATTTCGAGCGGGTGCCCTCGGGTCCGAGCGAGCCACCGATGTACATGAAGGTGCCGCTCATGGCGAACGCGGTGGCGCTGTGGATCGCGCTGCCGGTCGTCGTGTGGTGGTTCTTCATCAGGCCGTGGCGGCGCGAGCGGCGCATCACGCTGGACGGCATGCTCGTGCTGTCGATGGGCCTGATGTTCTTCCAGGATCCGTTGCTGAACTACCTCAACACGTGGTGCACCTACAACACCTGGCTGTTCAACCGCGGCTCCTGGTCGTCGAACATTCCGGGCTGGGTCTCCCCGGAGGAGCCGGGCCGTCAGGTGTCCGAACCGCTGTTGACCAACGCACCGGGTTACGCGTACGGCGTCCTGCTGATCACGATCGTCGGGTGCTGGATCATGCGCAAAATCAAGACGCGCTGGCCGAACATCAGCAATCTTCGGCTGGTCCTGGTCACCTACGCGCTCGCCTTCGTCTTCGACTTCGTCATGGAGGGTCTGGTCCTGCTACCGATCGGCTTCTACACGTACCCCGGTGCCATCAGGTCCGTGTCGATCAATGCCGACACCTACTACCAGTGGCCGGTCTACGAAGGCCTGATGTGGGGTGGTGTGCAGGCCGCGCTGTGCTGTCTGCGCTTCTTCACCGACGATCGTGGCCGCACCGTCGTCGAGCGCGGATTGGACCACGTGCGAGGGGGATTCGCCGGACAGCAGTTCACGCGCTTCCTGGCGATCTTCGCCGGCGTCAGCTCGTGCTTCTTTTTCTTCTACAACGTGCCCGCGCAGTGGATCGGCATGCACTCCGACCCGTGGCCCCAAGACCACCAGAAGCGTTCGTATTTCAACGGCGGCATCTGCGGTGACGGGACGGACACGCCATGCCCGAATCCCGCTCTGCCCGTACCCACCAAACGCTCCGGATACGTCGACGTGCACGGCCATCTCGTCCTCCCGCCGGGCGGCCAGCTGCCGGAAGTCGTCCCCTTCGAACGGGGACACTAGGTGCTGACGAACTCCCAGCCCACCGTTCGCCCGACGTCGCAGCCACCGTTCTATCGGCCGGCCGGCGATGAGGTGGAGGTGTTCCGCGCGGCGGCCCGCCGCGGCCTGCCGGTGCTGCTGAAGGGTCCGACGGGATGCGGCAAGACGCGGTTCGTGGAGGCGATGGCCCACGCGCTCGGACGCGATTTGATCACCGTCGCCGCGCACGAAGACATGACGTCGGCCGACTTGGTCGGGCGTTTCCTTCTCAAAGGGGGAGAAACGGTTTGGGTGGATGGGCCGTTGACCCGGGCCGTTCGCGAGGGCGCGATCTGCTACCTGGACGAGATCGTCGAAGCCCGCCAGGACACCACGGTGGTCATCCATCCGCTCGCCGATCACCGCCGCGAGCTTCTGGTCGACCGCCTGGGTACGACGGTGCCCGCAGCGCCGGGATTTCAACTGGTCATTTCCTACAACCCCGGCTACCAGAGCGTGCTGAAGAACATCAAAGAGTCGACCCGGCAGCGCTTCGTGGCCATCGAACTCGGCTTCCCGCCCGTCGAGACCGAGACGGAAGTCGTTGCCCACGAAGCGGGAATCGACGTCGCGACGGCGCGCGCTCTGGTCACAGTCGGTAACGCGATCCGAAACCTCGATGGCTCACCGCTTCGCGAGGTGTCGTCCACCCGCATGCTGATCCTCGCCGGCAGCCTGGTCGCCGAAGGGCTCGGCCTGCGCAGCGCCGTCCAGGCGGCGATCGTCCGGATCCTGTCCGATGACCGCGACGTCGTCGCTGCGCTCGGTGAGCTCGTCGACTCCCTCCTACCCCCAAGGTGATGGTTGCGGATACCATTGGCCCGCAACGGTATAGGCTCCTCGCCACCCACATAGCCGGCCGGTCCGTCGAGGTCGCCGAGGCAGAGGCCGGCCAGGACGCCTACACGAATGGCGACGTCATCTTCGTCCCGGCAGCCGGGTCCGCCGACGAGCAGCGCCGTCAGGTGCTGGTCCAGAGCGCGCTGCTCGGCGCCGGCAGCCTGGATCGGCGGCTGGTGAAGCGCCTGCGCGCGCGCCCGGCCCTCGCGCGCCGCTACCTCACCCTGGAGGCCCACCGGGCGCTCGCGGAACTCGCCCCCACCGTTGCGCTGGCGGCGGCCCTTTGCCCCGACGGTGAGCCCCGCACCGCAACCGCGGATCATTCCCTCGAAATGGCCAGGGGCACAAGCCCAATCGCGGACCCCCCGGCGTGGTTCGGCGTCATCCGGCCGACGCAACTCCTGGCGTCTTCCGACAGGCGGGCCGCCCCGGCCACGGACGCGGATCTGCGGACGGCGATCGAGCTCGTCGCCGCGCCGGAGCCCGATGACGAGGACGAGGCCGCCTCCGAGGAAAGCAAGATTCTCAAGCTGTTCGAGAACCCACTGTTCAGTTCACGGGCGCTGATGGATTTTTTCCGAAAACTGTTGGGCGAGACGCCGTCACGCGGTGACGACTCTTCGGGCGGGGAGTTTCAGGCCCGCTCGATCCGGCCGGCACGAACGGTTGGCGCATCGGCCCGTCCACTTGCGACTCGCATCAATTTCGTCGACGGCAGGCCAGGCGCGGCATTGGGAATCGGCGGTGCGCTGCACCCGGAGTGGGACGTCTTCACCAATCGCTATCGGGCGGACTGGTGCCGCGTGATCGATTTTCCGCTCACCGGGCCCGCCCGTATCTCGGCCGCGCAGGTGTCGCGCGACGACGAGCTGCGGCGGCGATTGGCGCGCGTCGGCCTCGGTCCCAGACTCTTGCGGGCGCGCCCCGACGGTGACGAAATCGACATCGAGGCACTCGTCGATCTCCTCATCGACCTGCGCTCCGGCTATTCACCCACCGAGGCCGTCTACACCCAGCGGCGCAATGTCGTTCGGAATCTCGGTGTCCTCATTCTGCTCGACGCTTCCGGATCGGCGACCGACGCCGACCACCAGGGCAACAGCGTCCATGACCACCAGCGGCGCGCGGCGGCGACAGTGGCGATGACCCTGGAGGAACTCGGTGACCGCGTGGCCATCTATGCGTTTCGGTCCCACGGACGGCATGCCGTGCACCTGCCGGCGATCAAAACGTTCGACCAGCGCTTCGGCGCCCCGCAGCGGGCGCGCCTCAATCAGCTTGAGCCGTCGGGCTATACGCGCCTGGGCGCGGCGATCCGCGGCGCGGGCGACATCCTCAACACGGAGGCCGGCACGCCGAACCGGCTGCTTCTCGTCCTGTCCGACGGGTGCCCCTATGACGACGGCTACGACGGCCGTTACGCGGAAGCCGACGCCAACAAGGCGCTCGAGGAACTCCGTGGCGATGGCGTGGCATGTCTATGCCTTTCGCTCGGAAGTACCACCGCCGCCGACGAGCTCGAGCGCGTCTTCGGCTCCGCCCGCTACGCCAGCGCCGCGACCCTGGCCGAGGTCAGCCCGCGGATGGACGAGCTGTTCCTGACTGCGCTACGCGAGCGCGCCGCGCCGGGACCGGCGTGAGGGCGGGATGTCTACCACCGCGCCTACTGTAAGGTCCACGGTAAGATCGCGCATGCCCGCTTCGGGGAAGGGTGAGCCATGCCAAGCACTGTTGATACGCGCAACCAGCTACGGCCCGACGTCGATCTGACCGACGGCGCCTTCTACGCCGGCGACTCGCGGCCGGTCTATCGGTGGATGCGCGAGAACGAGCCGGTCTTTCGGGACCGCAACGGGCTGGCCGCCGCCGCGACGTATCAGGCGGTGATCGACGCCGAGCGGGCGCCGGAGCTGTTTTCCAACGCGGGCGGCATCCGGCCGGACCAGGACGCGCCGCCGATGATGATCGCGATGGATGATCCCGCTCACCTGTTGCGGCGCAAGCTCGTCAACGCGGGATTCACCCGGAAACGCGTCAAGGACCGGGAGGCCTCGATTGGCGCGCTGTGCGATGCCCTGATCGACAACGTCTGCGAACGCGGTGAATGCGACTTCGTCTGGGATCTTGCGGCCCCACTGCCCATGGCCGTCATCGGCGACATGCTCGGGGTGCTCCCCGAAGAGCGGCAGATGTTTTTGCGCTGGTCCGACGACATGGTCACCCTGCTCAGCAGCACGACCGCCCAAGAGGACTTCCAGGTCTCCATCGACGCCTTCGCCGCCTACACCGAATACATGACGAGCATGATCGCGGCGCGCAAGGCCGAACCGACCGACGACCTGGTCAGCGTGCTGGTGCACGCGGAGGTCGATGGCGAGAAGCTCGCCGACCACGAGATCGTGACCGAGGTGTTGTTGCTGCTCATCGGCGGCGACGAGACCACCCGGCACACGCTGTCGGGCGGCACCGCGCAGATCCTGCGCCACCCGCAGCAGCACCGGCAGCTGGTCGACGACGTGGCTCTGCTGCCCAACGCGATCGAAGAAATGCTGAGGTGGACCGCGCCGGTCAAGAACATGGCCCGCACGTTGACCGCCGACCTCGAGTTTCACGGCACGCAGCTCGCGCGGGGCGAGAAGATCATCCTGCTCTTCGAATCCGCGAACTTCGACGAAGCGGTGTTCGGGGATCCCGAGCGCTTCCGGATTGACCGCTACCCCAACAACCATCTGGCATTCGGCTTCGGGACCCATTTCTGCCTGGGAAATCAGCTGGCACGGCTGGAGCTGTCGATGATGCTCGAGCGACTACTCAAGCGCCTGCCCGACATGGAGCTGGCGTCGGAGGACCCGCTGCCACTGCGGCCGGCCAACTTCGTCAGCGGCCTGGAGAGCATGCCGGTCAGGTTCACGCCCTCGGCGCCGTCGGGCGGGTGAGATCGACATGCTGCGTGAAAGCTATTGGTGGCCAGTGCCGTCCGCGTCGGTCACGTAGTCCAGGTAGACGCTGGTGCCGTTGGGGCGGGCGTGGATGGTGCAGTGATCGGCGAGGTTGTGCATCAGCGTGATGCCGCGCGAGGCCCGCGGATCGTTGGTGTGCCTCGACGAGGGCTTGCGCCAACGCCCGCGATCACTGACGCACACCCGGATTGACTCGGTGCCCGGGTCGTAGCTGGCCTGCAGTTTCATTCCGCCGGCCTCGCGGCAGGAGCGGTAGGCGTGTTCGACGCAGTTGGCCAGGGCTTCGTTCACGCCCAGAACCACGTCCTCGCGAATGTCCTCCGGCGCGCGCACCTCGTGCCGCAGCCACTGTTGCAGGGCACGGCGCCACTCCGCCGCCGTATCGGGGCGGGCTTCGCCGGCGAGTGTCAGGCGCGCCGGCGCGGCTGTCTCCGGCAGTAGTGGGCTCATGAATGCCACATACCCAGTTGCGGTCGCGGCGATAACCTCCGCCCGGTATCGCTTCGGCCACAGGCAGGTTTCCGTTCACGATCACCAGGTCACGGTGTCGCGAATCGATCAGCCGTCCCGGCGGGGCGTCAGCACGGGCGTCACGAGTTCGCCGGTGTGGAGGTAGCTGTCGAGGTTGCGGAGCGCCAGTAGCGCCATCGCCCGGCGGGTCCGGTCGGTCGCGCTGCCGATGTGCGGGAGAAGCACCACGTTGTCCAGGTCACACAATTCGGCGGGCACATGCGGTTCGTCCGCGAAGACGTCCAGGCCGGCACCCGCCAGCCCCCCGCCGACGAGCAACTCCACCAGCGCGTCCTGATCGACGACGCTGCCCCGGGCGATGTTGATCAGATACCCCTCGGGACCCAAGGCCTGCAGCACGGCGCGGTCGACCAACTTGTGGGTCCCTTGATCGCCCGTGGTGGCGACGACGAGCACATCGACCGACTCGGCGAGTTGCACGGGCGACGGGGCGTAGCGGTACGGCGAGCCTTCGATGCGGCGACGGTTGTGATACGCGATGGCGCAATCGAATCCGCGCAGCCGGGTGGCGATCGCCGAACCGATGCGGCCCAGGCCCAGGATGCCCACCCGCAGGCCGCTGACGTCCCGGGCGTACGGAAACCGGCCCTCGCGCGCCCACCGGCCCGCCCGCACGTAGCGATCGGCGGCGCCGAAACGGCGCAGCGTCATCAAGATCAGGCCCAGCGCGGTGTCGGCGACCGTGTCCGACAGCACATCCGGGGTGTTGCTCACGCCGATACCGCGGCGCTTCGCCGCCTCCAGGTCGATCAGATCCACCCCGGCCCCGTTGTTGACGATGACCTCCAGGTTGGGCAGCGCCGCGATGGTATCGGCATCGACACCCGGCGGCCCCCACGTCAGCAGCACGCGCACGTCGGCGGCATGCTGGTTCAGGAATCGGGCCCGAGCCGGGCCGTCGGGAAGCTTCGCGATGTCGTAGCGCTCGCCCAGCTTTTCGGCGAGCGCCGGCTCCAGCTCGCCGACCCGCAGCACCCCACTCAGCTTCTCGGCCGTCACGCCCCCATCATGCTGGAAGCCCGAATTGTGATCGGTCGACGGGCCGCGCGGGAAGCAAACGCGGCGGAAGACGGTTGAACCGCGAATGCGCGTCGGCGTCGTCTACCCCCAAACCGAGCTTGGACCGGAACCCGCGGTCCTGCGCACGTACGCCCAGCGCGTCGAGGAGCTCGGGTTCGCCCACATCCTCGCCTATGACCACGTCGTCGGTGCAGATCCGAAGGTGCATCAAGACTTTCAGGGCCCCTACGACATCGACACGACGTTTCACGAGCCGTTCGTCATGTTGGGCTACCTCGCGGCGGTCACCACCCTGGAACTCGTCACCGGCGTCATCATTTTGCCGCAGCGGCAGACCGTGCTGGTGGCCAAGCAGGCCGCGGAGGTCGACCTGCTCAGCGGCGGGCGCTTCCGGTTCGGCGTCGGACTGGGCTGGAACGCCGTGGAGTACGAAGCGCTCGGGGAGAGGTTCACCAACCGGGGAAAGCGGTCCGAGGAACAGGTCGAGCTCATGCGCAAGCTGTGGACGCAGCGATCGGTCAGCTTCGACGGCAAGTACCACACCGTGACCGGCGCGGGCCTGGCCCCGTTGCCCACCCAGCGTCCCATCCCTTTGTGGTTCGGGGCGGCCTCCGATCGGGCCTACGAACGCGCCGGTCGCCTCGGCGACGGCTGGTTTCCGATGACGGCGCCCGGCCCCGGCCTGGACCACGCGCTCGCGCAGGTGATCCGCGCGGCCGAAGCGGCGGGCCGGGACCCGCGGACCATCGGCATGGAAGGCCGTGTCAGCTGGATCGACGACCAGGACCAGCTCGCCGCCGACATCGCCGCATGGAAAGCCGCCGGGGCCAGCCACCTGTCGGTGAACACCATGAACGCCGGCTTCGCGCATGTCGACGACCACCTTGCCGCCTTGGAACGGGTGGCCACCGACCTGGCGTAGCGGCCGTGTCAGGCGCGTCCGTCCGCGGATAGCTGAGCGACCAGGCTCAGGTGCACATTGCGGCGGTGCGGTTTTGACGGCTTGCTGTCGTACCCAACGGCTTCCGGCTCGATCGTTTCACGGAGATGGACCTCTCCGCCGGTTGCGGTATGCCGTCGTTGCCAGTCGGTGATCGCCTGATGCGCCGCGTGGTCGAGATAGCTGGTGCGCAGGTGCAGCGTCACCGACGTGCGTTCCGGGATGGACGCCAATACACCGGTCAGCCTCGGCAGCGACAGGAACGTGCACGCCCCCTCGACGACGACGTGCCAGCCATCGTCCACGGGCTTGGCCTCGATCCTCGCGCGGACCACCCGCCATCCGGTCACGACGACGGCCAACGCGAGTCCGATCATGACGCCGTGCAGCAGATTGAGGAACACGACGCTGGTGATGGTCACCAGGTAGACGGCGAGATCGCCATTGCGCAAGGCGGTTTCGATGTGCGCCGGTTTCAACAGCTCGATCCCGATGACGATGAGGAGGCCGGCGAGCGCAGCGGTCGGGATCTTTTCGACCAGCCCGGCGAAGGGCACGGCGAAAAGCAGGATCCAAAACCCGTGCATGATCGTCGACGCGCGCGTTTTCGCGCCCGCGTTCACGTTGGCCGCGCTGCGCACGATGACACCGGCGATGGGAAGCCCACCGATCGCGCCCGAGGCGATGTTCGCGGCGCCTTGCCCGATCAGCTCGCGGTTGAAGTCGGTTCGCGGTCCGTTGTGCATGCGATCGATCGACACCGCGGTCAGCAGGCTCTGGACGCTGGTGATCATGGTGACCGTGATGACGGCGATCACGACGGCTCCCCAATTCCCGTGCGGCAGCGACGGTAATTGCAACGCGTCGAGCACCGAGCCGTTCAGGACGATCCGGGATACGTGGAACGGGAACACCACCGAGATCGCGGTGACGACCACGATGGCGACCAGTGGCCCGGGAATGCTGGCCAGCCGCGCCGGGGCCCAGCGCCAGGCAACGAGGATGGCGATCACCAATAGCCCCAGCACCAGTCCCGGCCGGTGGGCGCCGAGAATCTGCGCAGGCAGCCCCGTGACATTGCTCCATGCCGAGCTTTCCGAGGCGCCGCCCAGCAATACGTGCACTTGCTGCAGGGCAATCGTGATCCCGATACCGGCCAGCATGGCGTGCACCACGACGGGTGAGATCGCCAGCGCGGCGCGCGCAATACGGCTGAGCCCCAACACAACTTGCAAGATCCCCGCGATGACCGTGATGAAACACGTTATGGCCCAGCCAAACTGGTGGATAACATCGGCGACGATGACGGTCAGCCCGGCGGCCGGCCCACTGACCTGTAGGGGCGACCCACCGATCCACCCGGCGACGATTCCTCCGACGATCGCCGCGATCAGACCGGCGAGAACCGGCGCATCTGAAGCAATCGCGATTCCGAGCGACAACGGGAGCGCCACCAGGAATACCACCAATGACGCGGGCAGGTCGTATTGGGCCGTCTCGCGGAGCCGGTCAATGCGGGACGTTGCGCCATGCTCCACGCCTTGTCGACCTGGCGATTCAGCGTGTTGCAAGGGCTTTCTCCTGAATTCGTCAATGGCGGTGGACTTTTGGATATCCAACCGACAACGGCAAGCCGACAAATGCGTAAAGCCGCGCGGCCCAGGCGATTACAAATGCGATGAACATCGTTGTTCAGCTGGGCATGCCTGGCCTCTTGGTACGAAAGTAGGTGGGCAGGCAACGGCGGTCAACCGGACGGGCGGGGCGCATATCGAATGCAAATGTTTGCGCGTGCCCGTCAACGCGCCGGAGAACTCTTATTCCAGGACGAAGACAGGGATTTGTCGCGCCGTCTTGGTTTGGTATTCCGCGTAGGGAGGAAAGGCTTCGACGGCCCGCTGCCACCACTCGTCGCGCTCGGGTCCCTCGAGTTCGCGAGCCCTCAGGGTGGCGATCTTGTCGCCGTCTTGCAGCGTCACGGTCGGGTTCGCCCTGATGTTCGCGTACCACGCGGGATGCTCGGGGGCGCCGCCGTGGGACGCGACGATGGCATAGCGGCCGCCGTTCTCGACCCGCATCAGCGGCACGTAGCGCGGCTTGCCGGACTTCGCCCCCGTGATGGTCAGCAGAACGATGGGCCGGTCTAAGACCTCGACCCCGTCGGTGGTGCCGCGACTCAAGATTTGTTCGGTCTGCTCGCGGACCCAGCCCCTGGGACTCAGCTCGATGTGGTCGCCCATGACAACAGTGAACACCACCGCGGGCTTCGGCGGAGACGGGTACAGTTGACTCGTCAGTTAAATAAGCTAACTAATCACGCGCACAGTCGCCGAGAGGAGTTTGGCGTGGCCCGCACCGAGAACGACACATGGGATCTGGCGTCCAGCGTCGGAGCCACCGCGACAGCCGTCGCCGCGCAGCGCGCGATCGCCTCCCAGGGTCCCGACGCCCTGCTGAATGACCCGTGGGCCGACCCGCTCGTCCGCGCCGTGGGCACCGACACCTTCATCAAGCTCCTCGACAGCCAGGTCGACCGCAGCGACGACCCGCTGATGAACCGCCAGGCCGTCAAGGAACAGATCACGGTGCGCACCCGCTTCTTCGACGATTTCTTTATGCAGGCGACGGCCTCGGGCATCCGGCAGGCGGTCATCCTGGCGTCCGGACTGGACACCCGGGCCTACCGGCTGCCCTGGCCGGCGGGCACGATCGTCTACGAACTCGACCAACCCGAGGTCGTCGAGTTCAAGACGCGGACGCTGGCCGGCCTGGGCGCAACGCCCGGCGCGGAGCGGCGCACGGTTCCGATCGACCTGCGCGACGATTGGCCGGCGGCACTCGCGGACGCCGGATTCGACGCTACGCAGCCGACCGCGTGGAGCGCCGAGGGGCTGCTCGTTTACCTGCCGCCCGAGGCGCAAGACCGTTTGTTCGACAACATCGCCGCCGTGTCGGCGACCGGCAGCCGGATCGCCACGGAGCACCTGGACCTGAGCAAGATCCCGTCGGATTGGGCCCAGAAGCTGACCGAGCGGTCCCGGCGCATCGGGTCCAGCATCAATCTGGCCGAGCTGTTCTACACCGGCGAGCGCAACACCGCGGCCGAGTACCTCGCGGCGCGCGGGTGGCAGATCGACATACGGACCACCGAGCAGGCTTTCACCGCTCAAGGATTCGGGGTGCCCAACGACGAGCTGGCCTCGTTCGGCGACGCATCGGGCTACCTGACCGCGACCTTGCGCTAGCGGCCACCGAAGGCATTCCCGGCGGCCGCGGGCCCACCACGTCATGCATATCAACCTTCTTGACACATATCAGGGCCGTTGATATCAATGGTGGTATGACTCAGCCAACGCACGAGATGTTCGAAGCCGCTTACCGGGGCGAGGCCCCCGAGATGGGCGAGGGCAACCGGCCGCCGTGGAGCATCGGTGAGCCGCAGCCGGAGATCGCGGCCCTCATCGAGGCCGGCAAGTTTCACGGTGACGTGCTCGATGCCGGTTGCGGTGAGGCGGCGGTATCGCTGTATCTGGCCGAACGCGGTTTCACCACGGTGGGCCTGGACCAGTCGCCCACCGCCATCGACTTGGCGCGCGAGAAGGCCGCCCGGCGCGGCCTGACCGGCGCCACCTTCGACGTCGCGGACATCAGTGCCTTCAGCGGCTACGACGGTCGCTTCGGGACCATCGTCGACAGCACCCTGTTCCACTCGATGCCCGTGGAGCTGCGCGATGGCTATCAGCAGTCGATCGTGCGGGCCGCCGCGCCCGGCGCGTCCTACTTTGTGCTGGTCTTTGACCGCGCCGCGATGGCGACCGATGGCCCGGTCAACGCGGTCACCGAAGACGAACTGCGCGATGTGGTCTCCAAGTACTGGGTGATCGACGAGATCCGCCCGGCGCGTATCCACGCCAACGTGCCCGAGAGCTTTCTGGAAGGCTTCCAGGCCTTTGCCGGTGCCGACATCCGCGACGAGGGCAACGGCCGCAAGTCCATAGGCGCCTGGCTACTGTCCGCGCATCTCGGTTAGCGGCGCGCCGGCGAGCGCGAGCTACTGGCCGTCCCAGCTCTCCGGCAGCATCGGCAGACGGGGGCCGTCGCCGGATTCGTTGCCGGCCAACGTGATCAGACCCGCCGCCCGCACGTCGGGTTTGGGCAGCGTCCCGGTGAAACCCTCGATCGCGCCACGGGAGTCCGACGCCAGGGCCCGGTCGGGCGAGCAAGGCCTGACCGCGCCGGAATCGTTCTCGGCCTCGAGGAATTCGTACCGGTATCCGTGGTCGATGACCGAATGCGGGCGGCGCCGCGCCCGCGTCTGCTCGCGTTCCGGCGCGGTCGCGCGCGCCGCCGCCGCGGCGGCCTGCGCGGCCGGCAGTTCGGTTCTGGTGCGGGTCTGCGCCGTCGAACCCATGCCGAGACCGAGGCCGCCCACCATGTAGCCGAAGCCCTCGGCGCCGGTCACCGGAGCGGGCGGCGTGGGGGGCGCGGCCGGAGGCGCAGCGGTGGAGACCGCGGTCGTCGGGGTCGAGGCCGCCGATGTGGCCGGCGCCACCGGGCCGGCCGGGGCCTGCGGGGCCATCGTCGGCGCAACCGACACCAGCGGTGGCTGCACCCCCACCACGGCGGGCTGCGGGGCGGCGACGACGGGGGCCGGGGTCGGCGCGGCTATCCCGGCCAGGCCCGCCAGACCCGCCAGTCCGGCGAGGCCTCCCAGACTGGTGATGGACAGGCTCAAGGCGACCTGCAACAGCAAGGGCAGCTCCTGGAGAATGAACCGCAGCGTCCTGATCGTCCAGTTGATGATCCGGAAGGTCTGCCACGCAATGAAATAATTCATCAGCGCCGGGAACGTGGACGGGTTGAGCAGACCCGACGCGTTCTGCTGAAGCCACGCCAGCGCCTGGGCGTTGCCGTTGAAGAAGTTGCCCAGGTTCTGCAGATACTCCGACGGGCTCCAGTTCGGCTGGCCCTGACCGGGGATCTTTTCGCCGTCGGGCCCGAAGAGCATTTCCCAGATCTCTTCGGGGGTGGGTAACTGGAAAGACCCCGTGCCGCTACCGCCCCCTCCGCCGGTGCCGCCACCGGCCCCGGTTCCGGTCCCGGTCCCACTACCGGTTCCGGTCCCGGTGCCGGATCCATGCCCGCCCGACCCGGCGCCGCTGGTCAATTGCACGGCTTCGGTCGTGACCTGGTAGGTGCTCATCGTGGTGGCCGCCTGGGTCCACATCCGCGCGTAGTCGGCCTCGTTCAGCGCAATCGGAATCGTATTGACGCCAAAGAAATTCGTTGCCAGCAAGGCCGCGTGCATGGCATGGTTGGCGGCCAACTCCGGCAGCGTCGGCATCGCGGCCAGGGCGGCCGTGTACGCGGTGGCCACCCCCTGATGTTTGGCGGCCGCCTCGGCGCTCAGCGTCCCGGCCAGCTCCAGCCAGGCCAGATACGGCATGTGCGCGGCGACGTACGTTTCCGCGGTCGGGCCGTCCCACACCCCGGCCGATCCGGTCAGCACTGTCGTCAATTCCGTTGCTGCAGAATGGTATTGGGTGCTCAGTGCTGACCACGTTCCCGCCGCGGCGAGTAGCGGGCCCGGTCCGGGGCCACTGCTCAGCAGCGTCGAATGCACCTCTGGCGGCAGCGCCATCCACACCGGAGCGGTCACCGTCAGCCGCCCGCCACCAGATACGTCGTCGCGTCCGCCGCGTCCTCGGCGGCGTAACCGACGCCGGCCAGGCTCACCCCCAGCCCGGCCCGGCCCAACACCTCGATACCCTTGGCCGCCGCGGCCGTATGCTGGCCGCCCCTACCACTGAAAACGGCGGCGGCTCCGAGCGATACCGGATCGGCCGCCGGTGGGACCACCGCCGAGACCACCGGGGCGGCGGCGGCATGTGCGGCGGCGAGCTGCGCGGTGATCGCCTCCACCGCCGCGCTGGTCGCGGCCAGGCCCTCGGGAAGAACTCGTAGCGTCATCGCGGCCACTCCTCGATTCGTCTTTTGCCCCACAATGTTCCGGTCACGTTCGGCGGGGGCAGGGACCCCACACAACGCGCGACCGCCCAGCCGAGCAGCCCGGCCAAGAAGCCGAAAACCACATGCCAGCCAGACTTTTCGAGCAGCCCGGTCGACGCCCAGGTCGACAAATGACCACCGGCGTGCAGTCCGAACACCGAACTGGCCAGTGCGACAAGATGAACCGGTGCGGCAGCGACCGACAACAGCCATCGCCGCGCCCGCACCGCCGGCAGCGAGGCGACGGCGTACAGCAACGCCGCCGCGGCCACATAGCGACTACTCCACAGCGGATCGGCCCACCCGTGCATCGGTAACGTCGCCACCGTGGAGGCCGCCCCGACCGCGAGCACCGTCTCGCGCCGGGCGGTTACCAGCGCCACCGCCACCAACAGCGTCAGCCAAACCAATCCGCGGTGCCCGGGCAGGCCCAGCGGGATCCGGAGATCGGTCGAGGCGACGATCGTGGCCACCGCAAACAGGGGGAACGCCGCCTCGCGGACGGGCACGAAACCGGCCGCCGGACGTGCATCACGGTCATCCGGGAAGCATAAATTGCCGGCAGCCACCCACGCCCTCATTTGCGGATGATTCACAGGATAAGATCCGCAAATGCGCAGCCGTACGCGTTTGCTTCGGGCAGTCGCGGTCCTGGCCCTCGGCGCTGGGGTCGCTGCGTGCGGGCCCTCCGGGGCCGACAATCAGCTCGTCGTCCAGGACAATCACCGCGTGCTCGAGCGGTTCACCATCGCGCAGCTGCGCCGGCTCCCCCAGGTGGAGATCGCCACGCCGCAATCGCACGGCGCGCAGGCGCAAAAGGGCCCCAGCGTGCGCTCGGTCCTCAACGCTGCGGGCGCGGCAGGAGCCACGAGGGTGCGGGTGGAAGGGCGCGACCCGGCCCAGACGCTGATCGCCGCCGCGCTCGACGATCAGACCATCCTCACCTTCACCAAACGCGACACGCTCAAGCTGGCGGGCGCAAAACTCGGCCGCGACCAATGGGTCCGCGATGTCACCGCCCTGGTGGTCAACCCGTGACCACACGCTCGGCACTCGCCGGTGTCGACCTGCTCATCGGCATCGACGACACCGACAACCCCTATACGCCCGGCACCGGCCGGCGCGCCCGCGCGCTGCTTCACGAGCTGGCCGCGGCGGGCCTCGGCTCGCCCGCCGGCGCACCCCTCACCAGCTGCTCGTCGACGACCGGATCCCCTATACGTCCCACAATTCGAGCGCATGCCTGGCCTGGCGCGCCGCCGGCGGCGACCCACACGCGGCGCGCGCCGGCATCATCGAACTCGCCGGGCAGTTCTTGGAACGGGTCTGCCCACCCGATGCCGACCCCGGCCTCGCCGTCGCCGTCCCAGCGGACCTCGACGACGCCGCGCTGCTCATCGAGTTCGGTCGCCGCGCCAAACGAGAGGTCTTGCATCCCAGCGAAGCCCGCGAACTCGCCACGACGCTCGGCGTGCACTTATCGGGGCACGGCGGCACCAAGGAGGGCATGACCGGCGCGCTGGCGGCGGTCGGCCTGCACCTGTCCGGCAACGACGGGCTGTTCATCACCCTGCCCGGCATCCGCAAGCTGCCCCACCATGCCACCCTCGACACGGTTCGCACCCTGACACCGATCGACCTCGCCCACGATGACCTGCATCGCCAACCCACTCCCGGTGAGGTGATCGAACTGGGCGACTGGGTGCGCCCGGTGCTGCTCGACGGGCTGGCCGTCCTGCTTCTCGAGCCACCGCGCCGCCAAGGCGGCGGCGGCAGAACGTGGCGAACGGCCCCGCGCGCCGTGGTCAAACGGTATTGAGTGTTTCGGCGCCTGCGATTCGGGAGACCCTCACAAAAGCCATCTGCAGACGTTCAGAGGAGATCCCGGTGGATCAGGAAGTCAACAGCGACTCGCCCGCTGCGCCCGAGGACGCCCGAAAGACAACCGAGGAACAGCGCAAGCTGCAGGATCAGCTCGAGCACCAGAAGGAAGACTTGGACGCGCCGGGTTTGCACCAGTCACGGCACGACACCGCCGACGAGAGCACGCGCTAGCCCCAGCCACTTCCGTTGATTCCTAAGGCTTTTCGAGACTCGCTGCCGCCGGTCAGGCTTGGCTGTGCTCGGTGCGGACTCGGCGGTCGTGGGCGAGCGCCGCGGCCGCCGACCAGGTCAGGGTCAGGCCACCGAGGGCCGCCGCGGGGATGGCCCACACGCGACGGGCCATCAGCGCGTCATTGCATCGACCCACGTAGTTGTCGCCGGCCGCGTGCGGCGCGCCGGCGCTGGCCTTTCGGCCGGTCGGCCTCGTCTCGGCGTTGGATGCGTGGGTCAGATCCGTGGTGAAGCCGCTGCCGCATTTGACTTGCCAGCCGAACTGGTCGTAGGCATCGATGAAGACCGGGAACCGCAACGCGAAGAGCCCCCCGGCCAAGAACAGCACCGCCGCGAAGACGATGAGCGGTCCGCGGGTGAGCATGCGCCTGAGCCCCCTAGGTCATGCAAACGTTGGAGAAAAGCAGCACCGGCCAGGACACGATCGAGCCGAGGAACGACACCACCAAATCGACGCCGTGCATGTCGTGCAGATGCGTTGTGTGGGTGCTCGACCAGATCACGCCGACGATCAAGTACGGCGTGCCCAGCAGGATGCCCAGTCCCAGCAGTTCGGCGATGCTCAACTGATACTCGAGGAGCTTGCGGAGCCTGCTGAGCATGAGCATCCCTTTCGCGCGGGCGCTGCCGGAGTCGCCGCCGACCCACACCAAGCGATGAGGACCACCACATTCCGGCGCGCGGACTAGACGCCGAATATGTTAATACCGATTCGTCTTATTGGGTAGTGCATGGGCCGATCGGCGTTGATGGGCGCCGAGGCCTCTTACGCGGAGATACGCTGCCGGAACGGCACGTTCATCCCCACCGATTCGCGAATCGCGGCGGACGCATCGCAGCAAGTGCAGCGCTGTTCTCCGAAACGCATGTCAGCGACGTTGCCGGCGATCGCCGACCGCGGCGGGGGATGCGGCCGGCCGTCCCAGCACCGTCACCTCCATCAGGCGACGAACCGTGAGGGCGGCGGACTGACTGGTGTCGGGGTACACGAGTCGCCCGACGCCCGCCGCGAGCGCGAACGCGGCGTGCACGGCGTACCGCGCGCGGCCGAGCGTGAGTTGCGGTCGTGCCGCTACGGCCAACCGGGCCCAGGATTCGACGGTGGAACGCTGAATGTTGTAGAGCAGCACCGCATCTGTGTCAGGCAGGTTGTGACGCTCGGTGTAATACACGCCCGCGAGCTCGGGGTTGGCGAACGACCGGGTCACATAGGCGTCGATGAGCCGCGCGAGCGCCTGCTCCGGATCGTCGCTGGTGGCCAGGATGCTGGACAGGTCGCCGGAGAGTTGGTCGGCGGCTCGCCTGTAGTACACCGCCAGGATCGCGGCCTTTCCCGGGAAGTATTGGTAGATGCTGGCAACCGGTATGCCCACCGCCGCGGCGATGTCTTCCATCCCGGTCTCGCGGTAGCCACGTTCGTTGAAGAGGCGCATCGACTCGTGCAGGAGCAGTTCGTAGCTGCCCGCGGCACTCGTCAGGGTCGACGTCCGCAACGGTTCGGAGCCGCGTGGGCGCTGCGCCGGCAATTCGGCTTGCAGCACCGCGGCCGCGATGTCGGTGAGCGCGGCGCGGATCTCGGCATTGCCGAGGCGGGATCGGTGATCGGTGATGCTGCCGATGACGCTCAGCGTGGCCGCCGACAGGATCCAGCGTTGCCGCGAGGTGAGTTTCGGCCGCAGCCTGATCAGCGGCCGCTGCAGGCGCCGGTTGATCAGTTTGATCTGCTCGGCCGACGCGCGCTGATCGTCCCCGCGCAGATAGCGGCCTTCCCACCGATACAGTCCGCCGGTGGTGCGGTTGACGATCGTGGTGTCGATCAGCGCACGGGTGAGCGCGCTGAGGACGTCGCCGGGGTCGGCATCGGCGGGCAAGTCATCGGCGAACGCCGTGGCGTCGACCAGTTGCTGGCCCAGCGCCAAGACGACGTCGCGGAACAGGTCGTATTTTCCCTGCGAATGCCGGTAGAGCGCAGCGGCGGAGATTCCGACCCGGGCGGCGATGTTTTCCATGCTGACCGCGTGGTAGCCCAGCTCGCTGAAGGCATCGGTGGCGGCGCGGGCGATCTGGATCTTGCGGTCCTTCGGGCGCCGCTTGACGTGATCCGCAGACGAGCGGCTAGCCGATGGCATACAGATCACCGTAGCCGCAGCGGCGGCTGATCGGGCGATCGGAGGACGACCGGTTTTACGGTACCGGCACGCTGAGGACGCGCGGCCGGGCGCAGCGTTGTGCCCGAGGTCATTGGACGTCCAACCCCGTTACGCCCCGCCGAATTCCGGCCGCAGCACCGAGCTGAGCGCGCCGAGCGGAATGTGTGGCTCGACGGTGCCTCCGTCCATGAACCATTGCGCGGACTGCCCGTACTGGATCGGGGAGTCGTGCCCGACCGGGTAATCCGGCAGGTACAGGATCAGCTCGTCGGGCGTGAGCGCCCACGCCTTGTAACCCCCGGAGAACACCTTGTCCGGTGTCCAGCGGTCGACGGTGAACGGGTAGCTCCCCGGGGTGTGCTGCCACGCGGCGCGGTCGAGCGCCTCCTGGATGAAGGGTTCGGCCAACGGTGGGATGGCGGTCAGCGGGTCGACGCCGGGTTTGGTGATGTCGGCGAGCTGCAACCGTCGGCCGCCCGCCATGTCGAAGGTGAAGGTGCGGTAGGCGTTGTTGAATGACGGTCCATCGGCGTGATAGTCCTCGTGGAAGACCACGCTGAGCGCCCGACCGTGGGGGAACACCTGGAAGTTCTCCTCACCCCAGCTGTCTTGGACCATCGAGGCGCCCTTCGTGCGCCAGTTGTTCATCAGGTTGTGCAGGTATTCGCGGATCGCGGGGCCGCTGGCGGGGTTGTCGACCAGATCACCGGGCAGGGCCATCTTGATGTCGCGCACCGCTTTTCGCTCGGATGTCACCGAGGTGTGGCAGTACTGTCCATCCCAGTCGCCACCCAGGCCGCCACAAAACGACTGGGCCGACGCCGACGCCGTCGGCGCGGTCAACACCGCCGCGGCCGCAATACCGGCCGAAAGTCGAATGATTCGCATGGCCGAATCGTCCTAGGGCAGTTCGACTTTGCTGGCCAGCCAACGGCCGCCGACATTGTCCATCGTGATCTTCATGCGGCTGCGGTCGACGCGACCGTCGGGACGCACCGCGTTGCTGACCGTCTGATCGACCATCAACAACACCACCACCCGGGTTTTGCTTTGCGATTCGATCGCCGAGTCGATTACCGTGCCGTGCGCGGTGGCCTTGTTGTCGACCAGCAATTGCCGGAGCTGCACGCTGGCCTTGGTGTAGGTGTCCTTGAACTCCCCTGTGGCGCCGTCGAGTACGGCGGAGAAGTTCTGGTCGACCTGGTTGGCGTCGATACTGGTCAGCACCTGGGCATAAGTGATAGCGGTCCGCTGGGCCGCCTGCCCGGCCTGGCTCACCGTGTGCTCATCCCAGAGCTTCCAGCCCAGCCCGCCCGCCAGGCCGAAGGCGCCCAGGTAGACGGCGACCACCATTGCGATGCGGGCGTACCGTTTCCAGTGCCGCGCCGGGGCTTTCGGCTCCAGCTCGTCGGCATCCGCCGCGTCTTCACGGTCTCCGTCGGGCGGCTTCTCGATGTCCTCGGTGGCGTCGCATTCTTGGTCGGCGGTCACGGTCACGGCGCTGTCTCCTTGCGGTCTTGGGATGTCGGTGGGCTCAGTGAGGCGGTTCGATCGGTAGTACCGGGCCGCCGTAAAGGGTCGGAATGGTGAACCGCCCCTTCGGTGTTGGATCGGCGGTTTGACCGAGGTCGGCGCCGGGAGGCGGGCCCGCCGTGTCGTCGCCGCCCGGACGGGGCGCATTCTTCGCGCCGCGAACCAACACCTGGGGGTCGTCGTCTCGGCAGTAGGTGTACAGGAACGGTTCGGGATAGTCCGCCGACGACGACGGCCGCCGCGGGGTGCCGTAGTCACACGTGTAGCGCGGATAGATGTCGGCGGTCGCCCACAGCCCGTGCTCGTGCATGGTGGTCATCAGGGCCTCGAGCGTGGACCCGCGATAGTTCGGGAAGACCGCGTTCAAGGCAGGAACCCGGACATAGATGATCCGGGCGGTGGTCACGAGGTTGGCCAGCAGCCCGACCATGGTGTCGGAGTTGTCGTCGAACAAGTTGTCCACCGACGACATCGCGTGCGGTGTCTGATCGACGAATGTGCGATAGCCGCGGTCCATCTTGTTCACCCCGGTCATGAGGTCGCCGACATTGCGCGCCGCCACCGCGAGCCCGGCATTCTTGTCCGAGAGGGTGGTCAGGACCACCCGGCTCGTCTTGAGCATGCTGACGGTTTGCGGCAGCACCGGGTCCATTGTCGAGAGCAAAAACGTGGAGCCGTCGATGATGTCGGTGAGCTTTTGCGGGCCCTCCTTGCTCAAACTCAGTTCCCGCTTGACGATTTCGAGCTTCTTCGGGTCGGTCTGGGCCAGCATCCCGTCGGCGTCGGCGAGGACCTGGGACAGCGGAATGGGCGTCGTGGTGCGCTGTGGGCCGATCACGCTGCCGTTCGCCAGGAACGGACCGCTGTTGGAGGCGGGTTCGAAATCGATGTACTGCTCGCCCGCGGGTGAGAGTCCGGACACGCGCACCGGGCTGGCGGCGGGAATCTTGGTATTCGCGTTGATGTTCGCGACCACCTCGACGCCGGTGGGTGTGGGCCGCAGCGACTGGATTCGCCCGACCCGAATCCCCCGGACGGAGACGTCCTGGTTGGCCAGCAGGCCGCCGGAGTCGGGCAGCCGGATCGTGACCTGGTAGGTGGAGTCCAGCGGGTTGATGCGCAGGGCGCCGATCGCCAGGTAGGCCAGGCCGACCACGAGTGTGAGCGCCAGGGCGATGCCGGACAGCCAGGCGCGTTGACGGTGACCGGTTTTGACCGCGGCGACGATGAATCGGGCGAGGGCGTCGATCACCGCGGTGGCTCCGGGCTCATGGGGTCCGGGGGCGGTTCTCCCCCGGGTGCCGGTGGGAGGGGAGGACCGCTTGGCGTCCACGGGGTTTGGCCCATCGGCGTTTGCGGCCCGCGGCCCACGACCCTTTCCTGCAGGCGCCACAACACGTACTTGATCGAGCCGATCATGTAGTTCCAGTCGCGGCGCATGGGTCCGTGGAATGCCGGATCCCCCTTGAACCCCCCGGTCTCCGCGCCGGTGCCGGGCCGCGATCCCATGACCAGGCGGTCGAAGCTTCCACGTACCGAAATAGCGTCGCTGGGCGTGGTTTTCACGAACGGCGGGATCAGCCGGTTCAGACCGGCCAGGCTGGTGTCGGGGCTCAACACGACGTCGTTCCACGCGGCGGCGATGGTGTTGGCGTCCTTGATGACGCTGCGGCCCGTCTTGTCGGTGCCGGCGATGGACGGGAACTTGGAAAGCTGGCGAGTCGTGGCGCCGAGTTCGTCGACGACGTCGGCGATTTCATCGGCGTTGTCGGACAGCACGTTCGTTGCCGGCCCGACCGCTCGCAGGACATCGGTGATCGCCTGGTTCTTCTCATCCAGCCGATCGGCCAGGTTCGCCGTCTCGGTCACCGCCGCGTCGATCTGCTCCGAGCGGGCATTGAGCTTGCCCAGCAACAGATTGGTCCGGTTGATCAGGTTGCCGAACGCGCGCCCCTGGTCGCCGGTTGCCTTGCCGGCGCCGTTGACGATATTGGTGAAGTTGCGGACCGCGCCACCGTTGACGAGCAGCGCAGCCGAGCTGAGCACGCTCTCGACGGTGGCGGCGGCGCGGGTCGCCGGCAGTCCGATGGTTTCTCCGCCCTTGAGCAGCGGTGCATTCGGGTTCATCGGGGTGGGTGGCTTGATGGCGACGAACACGTCGCCAAGCGGTGTCGCGGAACGTAACTCCGCGGTGCTGCCCACGGGGATGCGCACGCCGTCCATGATGCGCAGGGTGGTCACCGCGGTGTAGTTGCGCGCGACCATCGATTCGAGTTGCCCGACGTCGGCGCCGGCGAGTTTGACCTTCGCGTGGGCGGGCAGATTCAGGGCGTTGGAGAACACGGCGTTGAGCAGATATCCGCCGCCGCCGATTCCCGGGGCCGGTAGCGGCAAGCTGGCCAGCCCGTTGGTGGCGCAGCTCGAACTGACCATGGCCGCGCTCAGCGCGACCGCCAATGTCTTGTGCTTGCCCCAGGCCATCGCTACTGCCCCATCGCCGAGAGGCCGTCGAGGATGTACGTCAGGCCGAAGTCGGGCCCGTAATCCTGCAGTGTCCCTGTACTGCAACCCAATTGACGGAGGTGCATCAGGTTGCACAGCTCCTTGGCCGATTGGCTGTCCGTGAGTGCCTTGTCGAGCAGGCCGTGCACACGGATCGCGCCGTTGTTTCGATCGACGGTGTTGTACAGGTTTTCCAGCGTCAGCGGGAGGACGTCAAGCATCTCCGCCACGACGCGCTGATCCTCGACGACCGTCTTGGCGACGGTGTCGCCGTTGCGGACCGCCTGCTTGAGATTGTCGCGATTGTTCTCGATCAGCGTGGTGACTACTTCGAGGATACGGTTGATGGTGCGCCCGGTGGCTCCGGTGCCGAACTTCTCGTCGGCCAGGATCTGGCTGAGCTGGCGTGTGGTGGAACCGAACTGGCGCACCTTGGTGTCGTTGCGCGCGGCGGCCTCGGTGATCGAGCTGAGGTCGGTGACGATCGTGGTCAATTGCTCGCGGGTGGTGCCGCCTCGCTCGGAGCTGAGCCGCAACGCCTTGGAAAGCTCGTCGAGTGCGGCCAAGATCTTCTTGCCGTTCCCATCGGTCATGGCGACCGCCGCGTCGCTCAGATCGGCGACCGGGCCGCCGCCCTTCCCGTCGCCCTTGAGCGATTTGGAGACTTTGTCGAGCATGTCGAGCACGCGGTCGAACGCCACGGGGGTCTTCGTCCTGGTCAGTCCGATGGTGTCGTGGTTCTTGAGCACCGGGCCGCTCCGGTACGGCGGGGTCAGTTCGACCTGCCGGTCGGTGAGTATCGAGGTGGTGATGGTGACCGCGCGGGCCGCGGCGGGGATTTTGACCTTCTTGTCCACGGTCAGCTCGGCCTCGACGTAGCTGCCTTTGGACGTGACCCTGCTGACCTTTCCCACCGGCATGCCGAGCACCGCGACCACGTTGCCTTCGTAAAGGCCGGCGGCGCTGTCGAATTGAGCGATCACCGTCATCGTGTCGAGGCGTGACTTGACATAGTGCCCGACCACGCCGATGGCGACGGCGGCCCCCACCGCTACCACGGCAGCGACGGCGATGAGCTTGCGCCTACCGGAAATCATTTGCAGTCCTTGAAGTACTGGATCATCTTGAATTCCTTCGCGCGGCCGCTGATGGCGCACATCCACGAATCGATGGCGAGCCCGTTGGGCAGGTTGAACTCGACGACCGGCCCGTACCCGGTGGCGTTGGTCAAGCCCCGCAACGCCACCGGGGCAACCTGCAGGAGATTGCGCACCAGGTCGTCGTGCTGGCCGATCATGTTCGTCAGGTCGTGCAGGTTGGCGAACAATTCGTCCAGCATGGGCCGGTTGGTGACGACGATCTTGTCGAGTTGATCGACGAGCTCGGTCAGCGCCGTGAACATGGCGTGGAAGGTGGCCTGGCGGGCCACCAGGTGGCCGAGCAGGTCCTGACCTTGATCCATCAGATGTCCGATGTTGGTCTGCTGACGCCGCAGCGTATTGACCACTCGCTGAGTGCTTTTCATCAGCGTGCCGAGCTGTCCCCGCCGGTCGGCGGTGATCGTCGACAAGGTCTGCAGATTCGCGACGGCCTGCGGAACCAGCGGCGGCACCCCGGCGAGCTGCTTGCCCAGCACCGCCAGCGACTGCGCGAACTGGTCGGAATCGACCTGCTCGAAGGTGGTGGTGGCGTCTTCGAGCAGCGACTGCAGGTCGTAGGGCACCGCGGTGTGGGACAGCGTGATGGTCTTGGCCGGGAGCGAACCCGGGCCGTCGGGCACCAGCTCCAGATAGCGCGACCCGAGGATGGTCATCACCTTGATGACCGCCCGGGTGTCCCTGCCGAGCGGGACGTTGTCACGCACGCTCAAGCCGGCTTCGACGTGGTCGCCGTCGAGTTTCATGCTGGTGACGTGCCCGACCTCGATGCCGGCGATCGTGATCGGGTTTCCGGGCCGCAGCGTGGCGGCCTGCAGGAATTCGGCGGTGTAGTGGGTGTAGCCGACGCCGAGCAGCTTGATTCCGAGCGACACCGCGACAAGAACCGCGACCACCGCGAGCCCGGCCAGGCCGAGCCAGGTCCTGTTGTACGACTCAAGCGGGCGCCGCTGCAGCCATCGGGTTTTCAGTGCGTCAGCCATTGGCCATGTTCCTGCATCGCGGGGTGTGCCACCCCATGTTCTTCGTGGTGATCGGATACGCGTTCCCGGGGGTGGCCGCGTTGACGATGAACGTGGTGATGTCGTTGAGTCCGGGGAAGAAGCCCGTCGCATTCAGGTCACACGCGTAGGCGTTGCCGTAGGAACCCTCGCTGAGGGCCCGCGCGAAACCCTTGAGCAACAGGGGCAGGTTGTCACCGGTGAACGCCAGCTGCGGCTCGATACCCACCAGGTGCTTGCTGAACCCCGGCTCCCGGGTGATCAGTTGGTTCAACGACGGGTCGACGTCGTCGGCGATCGCCGCGAGGCGGCGGGTCACCCGGGCGATCGAACCCACCGAGTCCTGCAACGCCGGGCGGCGGTCATCGAAATTGGCCACCGCGGAGCGGGTTTGATCGAGCGCGTGGTCGAGGTCGTCGTTCTGGCGCGCGACGGTGTCGGTGACTTTGGTGAGGTTGCTGATGAGGTCGCCCAACGACTGATCGCGCGCAGACAGGGTCCGGGTGATCGTCGACGTCTGCTGCACCAGGAGCGGAATGGACGCCTGATCGCCCTGCAACGACTGCAGGACCCCCTTGGTCAGGTCATCGGCGTCTTTAGGGTTGAGCAGGGTGAACAGGGGCTCGAAACCGTTGAGCAGCTTGCCGACGTCGAAGGAGGGGTCGGTCTGCTGCACCGGTATCACGCTGCCCGCCGAAAGCGTTCCCCTGCTGCCGGTTTCACCCAGCGACAGCCCCAGATAGCGCTGTCCGATGATGTTCTGGTAGGTCACCGACGCGACGGTGTTGCCGTACAGGCGCTGCTCGTTCTCGACGATGAACGAGACCTTCGCCAGTTTCCCGGCCAATTCGATGTTTTCGACGCGGCCCACCCGCACGCCGGCCATGCGGACGTCGTCGCCGATGCGCAATCCGTACACGTCGGTGAACATCGCCGCGTACGGCGTGGTCGGCCCGGCCACGTCGCGGCGCAGGGTGGCGTACACCATCCACGTCACCGCGATGGCGATCGCCATGAACAGCGACAGCCCGATCAGCGGTTTGCGTACCTTCATTTCGGTTCGCCCGCCGCGGGCCGCGGTTGCTGTGGCTTGAGGGAGACCGTGGCGCCGCGCGCCACCGGGCCCAGCAGCAGCTGGGTCGCCACCGACGCCGGACGGCCTTGGCCGGTGATCATGCCGAGCTGGTCGCGTTCGTGTTGGCTGCCCACGGGGCCGACGTTGCCGCCGTAGGCCGATGGCGCGGCCGCACCAGGCAGGGCCGGACTCGGGGGCGGCGGTCCCGGCGCCGGCGGTGGCGGCGCATCGTCGGGGTCGGCGGTCCCCGGGACTCGGGGTGTCGGACCGACCTGCCACGGCCACCACGGCAACGGCGGGTTGGGGTCTTCCAGGCTGGGATTGGGGTTGAACAGCGGCGGGCCGACCGCGGTGAGGTTGCCGTCGGGTCCGATCTGCGTGCCCGGGGGCGGCGCCAGATCCGCGGGCGCATGGTAGTTCTGCGGCAGCAACACCTCGGGCAGGTCCGGGCGCACCGCGATCGTCGGGGCCGTGAAGCAACTCGGTCCCAGCAGCTGGCCGTAGCGCGGGCAATCGGCGCGGGTATAGGTGTAGGTCGGCGTCAGCGCCAGATTGACCCGCATGTTGCCGGTATCGAGTTCGGGATCCCAGACCTCTTCAAAGAACTTGTCGGACAGCCGATTCAGCCTGGTGAAGATGGGCACGAATTTGTCGCTGTTCAACGCGAAGACCCCGAGCGCGGGCGTGAGGTTCTGACTCATTTCGATCAGCTGGTCGGTGTGGTTGTCGAACGCTTGGCGATTCACGCCGAAGGTGTGGTGCGAGCCGGTCACCAGCGACCGGAACTGCTCGCGTTTTTCGACCAGGGTCTGCATCGGTTTGACCGCGTCGTGCAGGACGTCGACGAGGTCGGGCGCCGTGGCCTGCAGGCCGCGGGTGGCGTCCAGCAGCGCGGAGACCGTGGAGGGGCCGGGGTCGGTGGTCACGATCGCGTTGAGTTCGTCGAGCACCCGGGTCATCTGCGCGCCGGCGGTGAGCAATGTGCCGCGCCGGTTATTGGTGGCGGCCGCGACCGCGGCCAGGATTCCGACGCTGTGGTCTTCGCGGCCCCGGCCGGTCGCGGCCAGGATGTCGCGCAGCTTGCTGATCGTGGTCTGGAAGATCACTGTCGACAGCTGGAGGTCTTCGGGGATGCGCGTCCCGTTGCGGATGCTCGGGCTGGGGCCGCCGTCGACGAGTTGCACCGACGAGACCGCGAACACGTTGCTGGGTACCACGCGCGCGGTCACCGCGCTCGGGATGTCCTTGGCGTATTCGGGTTTGAGGTTGATGTGCACGTAATTCGGCCTGCCGTAGGCCGCCGGGACGACATTGTCGACGGCGCCGACGAGCAGCCCGTGATATTTGACATCGGACCGGGCCGGCAGCCCGTCACCCACGTTCGTCAGCTCGGCGACCACGCGAATGTAGTCGTTGAGCCGTCCGGTGGACTTCAACAGCAGGCTTCCCGTGATCAGTCCCGCGATCAGCAGCACCGCCGCCCCGAGGGCCACCAGCTGCTGGTCGGTGGGACCCCGTCCGTCGAAATCTAGCGAATTCGCCATTCAGCCACCGAATCTCGCGCCGGCGTCGATGCTCCACAGCGCCATCGTGAGCAACATGTTGACCATGATCACGACGGTGATACTCGCCCGCATGGCATGCCCGGCCGCTACACCCACGCCCTCGGGGCCGCCCGCGGCGTAAAACCCGTAGTAGCACTGAACGGTGGATGAAAGCCACACGAATACAACGCACTTGAGCACCGAGTACGCGATGTCTTTGGCGCTGAGCATCATGGTGAAGTAGTGCAGGTACGGTCCGATGGATCCGCCACTGATGATGTTGGCGACCACCTGACACGTGAGGTAGGTGACGGCTAGGCAGGCGATGTAGAGCGGGATGACGGCGATGACGGAGGCCATGAGCCTCGTCGTGACCAAAAACGGAATCGGGCGTATCGCCAGGGATTCCAGCGCGTCGATCTCCTCGGCGATGCGCATGGCGCCGAGCTGCGCGGTGAATCGGCAGCCCGCCTGCATCGCGAAGGCCAGGGAGGCCATGATGGGCGCCAGTTCGCGGGTGTTGACCAGTGACGAGATGATCCCGGTGGCGGGGCCCAGGCCCAGTAGGTTGAGAAAGTTGTATCCCTCCACGGCCACCAGTGCGCCCGCGGTAAAGCCGAGCACCACCGCGACGCCGGCGGTGCCGCCGCCCACGACGATCGAGCCGTTGCCCCAAGCGATGTTCGACAACAACCGCAGGAATTCCGTACGGTATTGCCGCAGCACGCTGGGCACCGCGAGCACGGCACGCACGAAGAAGACCAGCATGTGCCCCAGCCGCATGGTGGGCCCGGCCGCGACCCGGTACGCGCCGATGAACGGTCGTGCGAGTCCGGGAACGTATGCGGAGGCCGTCATTTCACAGCCCCGTCCTGGGAAACAGCATGTTGTACAACTGGCTGATTCCGACGTTGACGACCATCAGCACCAAAATCGATTCCACCACCGCCGCGTTCACCGAGTTGGCCACGCCCGCCGGGCCGCCCTTGGTGAAAAGACCTTTCTGGCAGGCGATTACCGCGACAATGGCTCCGTAGATCACGGCCTTGAGCAGCGCCACGATCATGTCCTCCGTGGTGGCGAACGACGAGAACGTCGCCACGAAACTTCCCGGCGCGCCCCGCTGGAAGTAGACATTGAACAGATAGCTGGCCAAAAACCCGACGAAGCACGTGATTCCGGTCAGGGCGACGCCGACCATGATGGCCGCGGCGAAGCGGGGTACGACCAGACGGCGGATCACCGAGACCCCCATGACCTCCATCGCGTCGGTCTCTTCGCGCATGGTCCGAGACCCGAGATCCGCGGTGATGGCGGACCCGACGGCCGAAGCCATCAGCACCGCGGCCACCAATGAGGCGGCCTGTCGGATCACGGCGAGCCCACTGGCGGCGCCGGCGAGGGAGGTCGCACCGACCTGGTTGGCCAACAGGGCGAACTGGATGGATAGCGTCACCCCGATCGGCAGCGCCACCAGGACGGTGGGCAGCACGGCGGTCGCCGCCATGAATGCGCCCTGGCGCACGAACTCCGCCCATTGGAAGCGCCCGGTGAACAGGTCGACCACGCAGTACTCGACCGTGCGTACCGCGAGGATGTACTGCTCGCCGAGGGTGGTGAGCGAAGCGAGGGGGTGCCGCACGACGTAGCCCGCGGACCACTCCTGGATGGTGGCCACACCCTCGGGTGCTCGGTCGTCGTTGAGCGAGCGGTCGTCCTGGATGGTCATCGCCGGATGCGCCTCAGCGCGACGACTCGCCGGTATGTGTGTTCATCGGTGAACCTTTGGTGTGCCCCCACGGGCCGCTATGTTAACCGCTGCTCAGGTTATGCGGAAGATCTCACTTTGCACTGTCTGCAAATTCAGCGCCTAATTTGAGCCACCGAGCCGGGTATGACCCATGGTCATTTCGCGTATTTCCCTGCTAGCCGCCTCTTGACGCGCCGCTGACATCGCGGGAAGATCGCGTTCCGGACTGCTGATGTTAATAGGCATTTGTCTACTAAATGGTTGGTTCAGTCTGGGGTGATCGCGAGTTATCGTTTTCCTGGGGAAGGCGCGGATGATCCTGACGAGGTTGCGACGGGCGGGCGGCGGCATTTCGGCCGCCGGGCCGGCGCTGCTCGCTACCGCCCTCGCGCTGTCCGGCACCGCCTACGCCGATCCGGGTCAGCCTCCCCCACCGTTGCCCGCGTTCACGCCGGCACCCAGCGATTGGTCACCGAACTTCGACATCTGGCCGTACAACACCTTCGCCTCTCGGGTGACACCCGAGATGATCGGCGGAATGTCCGACTCCTGCCAATGGTTCAAGTCCCAATTCGACCCATTGATGGGCCAGATCAACGACTTCAACCGATACCTCGGTGATCAGCACGACGACTACACGGCCGGTGGTGTGCAGCAGAACGCCAACGCCGTTGTCACCAACATCGACCGGTCGACGGCCTTTCTGGGCCCGCGGGTAAAGCCACTGATCATCACCAACGAACCCGACAACTTCGGCCCCTATTCGCCGATATACGGCGGGGAATCCATGACCCACTTGGCATTTCAGTTGTCACGGATCAGCGACAGCATCAAGAGAAAGGAACCGTCGGGCGTCACCCACGCGAACATCGTCTCGGCCACCGGCTGGGCGAACGCGCTACGTGACTCCGGCGCATGTAACTGATGAACTACCGCCCATCGCTACGAACAGTCGGCAACCCACGGACGTGGTTGGTGAGCCGCTTCCGTATCGCCGCAGAAGGCACAGAAGTCTCGGAAGTTGGGGAAGGCGACATGAGTCCGCCGGCCGACACCTCACCCGACACGGACCATGACGAGGGTCGTGTCGATGCGGAAGGCGACCAGCCGCCGCGCCGGCGAAAGGGCCTGCGGGTCAATGTCGCTCGCCGGGCCGCCGCCGTGATTCTGGCCGTAGCGCTCGCCGGGGCCGGATACGAGGGCTGGCTGCTGTTCCAGCATCACCAGAAGGATGTCGCTGCGACCCAAGCGCTGTCTGCGGCCAAGAAATATATCCTGGCGCTCACCAGCGTGGACACCAACGCGATCGATAAGAACTTCACCGAGGTTCTCGACGGCTCGACCGGCGAGTTCAAGGACATGTACACGAAATCCAGCGCCCAGCTGCGCCAAACGCTCATCGACAACAAGGCGGCGGCGCACGGCAGCGTCGTCGATGCGGCGGTCCAGTCGGCGACCGAGGACAAGGTGGACGTCGTGCTGTTCGTCGATCAGTCGGTGAGCAACGGGGCGGCGCCGGTTCCCCAGTTGGACCGCAGCAGGGTGAAGATGACCATGGAAAAGGTGGACGGCCGCTGGCTGGCCAGCAAGGTGGAGCTTCCCTGAACCGGTGCGCCGACGGGTTGTTCAGGCGCGCCAGGTTTCCTCGGCCACCCGATAGAAGTTTCCACCGAGCACCGCGTGGATGTCGCGGCCGTTCCATCCCCTGGCCCGCAGGTGCTCGCCGAGCGTCACGAACGTTTCCGGCGGCATCCATCGGATCGGGCCCCAGCGCGTGTAGCTGTCGTCGAACAGGTGGGGATTGCGCCGCAGCTCATCGACGAAATCGGCGGCGTCGAAACAGAAGTCGGTGCTGACGCCGACGTGCTCGACGCCGACGAGGTCGACGGCGTATTCGAGGTGCCGTGTCATCGCGTCCAGCGTGGGCGTGTTGGGTCCGAGGAAGATGCCGACGCCGGTGATGCCGATGACGCCGCCCGTCTGCGCGCAGGCCCGCGCCTGGTCGTCGGTGATGTTGCGGGGATGCTCCCACAGCGCGCGCATGCACGAGTGGCTGTAAATGACCGGCCCGGCGGATACCTCGCACATGTCGAGACCGGTGCGTGCGCTGCAGTGGGATCCGTCGGGAACGATGCCGGCTGCGTTCAGTTCGGCGATGACCGCACGGCCCCAATCGGTGAGGCCGCCATCGGTGCGGTCGAGGCAGCCGCTGCCGGCCCGGTTGGCGTTGTTGTAGGTCGGCAGCAGGGTGCGTACCCCCAGGTTCGCCAGGGTGCGCACATTTTCCAGATCGTCATCGAGTGGGCCTGAGTCTTCCAGGTCGAAAACCACCGCGATGCGCCCGGCCCGGGTCGCCGCGTCTACCTCGCCGACGGTGGCCACCAGTTCCAGGTCGGGGTGGGCGGCGATCCCGGCGCGATAGTGGTGCAGGAGCGCCACGGCGTCGCTGAAGCTGTGCGGGGAGTATCCCGCGTTGACCGAAAGCACGGTGCGACCGGCGTATTGGTAACGCGTCAACGGACCGATCTCGGTGTCGGTGTTGAGCGGCAGACACGTGTGCTGGTCCCAGAGCAGCGTGGTCATGGGTGGTGAACTCTCCTTAGACCCTTATGGTTTACCCCTCGAGCGCGGCCTCGACGGCTTGGTCGGCGAGCTCGGCCCAGGGCATCGGTTCCCGCGGGGACCCGGGCGGGTCGGCCAACCGACGATGCCACCAGCCGACATCCCACCACCTTTCCTGCTTGAAGCCCACGCCCCGAAAGGTACCGACGGGGGTGAAACCCAAAGCCTCGTGCAGCCCGACGCTGGCGGCATTGGGAAGCGTGATGCCCGCATAGGCATTGACATACCCTTGTGCGACGAGCAGATTCAGCAGTCCCGCGTAGATTCGGCGGCCATGACCGCGGCCGTGAATGGACGCGTCGAGGTACAGCGACACATCGACGCACCAACGGTAGGCGTCGCGCGCCCGGTGCGGGCTCGCATAGGCGTATCCCTTGACGCCTTGGCTATCGGCGACGACCAGCCAGGGCAATGTCGCAAGCGTGCGGGTCATCCTCGACCGCACCTCCTGGACGCCGGGGGGAGCCGTCTCGAAGGACACCGCCGTGTCCCGCACGTACGGTAGATAGATTTCAGCGACGGCACCCGCGTCCTCGGGCGTGGCCATGCGAACCTTCACGACCACAGAAGGCTAGCCGTACAGCGACGGTGGTGTCGGCCTTCAGGAAAATAATGTGGATATGAGGGTTTCGGCGAACCGGCGACGGGTGGTGTTTTGCGAGGCAACAAGTAACCAGCGCCCATCAGCCCGCACGGCGACGCTGGTGTTCACGCGACTTTTGCGCCGATTGCGTCGGCGCCGTACCACCGCGGCGTCCGCGTGAAGCAGCGCCACGTCCGGTGTGAGAAACCGGACCTGGGTGATGTCTATCCGTAGGCGGGTTCCCTTGAGGAGCTTGCGGAACAGCGGGAGGTACGCTGCCGCGATCGCTTCGCGCCCCGTGTGGTGGCTGCCCAGAAACGTGACGTAGTCCGCATCGTGGGTGAAGACACCGGCATAGGCGTCGGGATCGCCCGCCGCCCAACCGTTTACCTGCTGAGCGATCAACCCGCGGATGGCGTCCTCGTCGGCTCGCCGGTCGCCGCTCGTCACAACGCCTCCCGTAAACGTTGGTGCCGACGCGGCTGCTGCGCACGGTGGAACCGTCGCCGCAAGGTGGCTCGAAGGACGCGCAGCAGCAACGTGGGATCCTGGAGTCGCGCCGGCGGATCGACGAGATGGGTGACCCGCAGCAGGCTTTCGGTTACCGCGGTGTCATCACCGGCGGCGTTCAGCATGGCACCGACCAACTGGCCGCGCAGCCGCCGACTCAGGGAAGGCTTGAGGGTGGGAGATGGGACGCGATCGTTGGCCTGGTTCATCGCCCATGTCGGGCCGATGTCGCGTGCCGTCATGTGGAAGAAGCGCTGGGCCAAGTCGGCGTCGCCGCCGCGCAGACAGTCTCGCAGTGCCAGCGCTTGCTGCGCCGCCATCGTCATGCCTTGGCCGTACACGGGATTGGGGCTGCACAGCGCATCGCCGATGACGAGCAGGCCGCGGGGGAATCTCGGCATCTGGTCGTAGCGCCGCCATACCGCCGCGGGGTTACGGAAGGTGGCGATGTCCGCGAGCGGCTGCGCGCGGCGTAGCCCGTCGATGATTTCCGGGGGCAAGGCGCGATCGGCCAGCGCGAGCATGGTGGCGAAATCGGGTGGCGCCCCGCCGGTGTCGATCGTGCGGCCGACCGCGAACATCCAGGTGTCGTTCTCGCAGGCCAGCAGCAGACCACCGGGCTTACCGCCGCCGCCGAGGTTGAACACGACCATCTGCTTGTCGAGGCATCCCGTCGGCATGCTCAGCAGTTGGCTGGAGTAGCCCAGCATGGCGGTGGACCGCGTCTCGGGTGGGCGCCCGTAACCCAGGAGTTCCAGAAGGGCCGGCGTGCGGGCGGAGCGGCCCATGGCATCGACGACCAGATCCGCGGGCACATCGATGGCCGCGCCGTTGTCGCGGTGCAGGATTCGCGCACCGGTGACCGCCTCCCCGGCGGCAAGCGGCTCGATGACGTCGTGGCCGTCGAGAAGAGTCACGTTGGACAGTGCCGCGACGCGCCGATGCACATGAAACTCCACGAACGGCCGGCTGGCCAGGCACAACGTGACCGCCGTGGGATCGGTCAACGTGCCCGAGCGTTGGAGCTCGTAGCGGCCCGTGCGCACGTAGAACCGCGACAGGTCGCCGTCGTTGATGACAGTGGCGCCGGCCGCGCCCAACTCGTCGATCAGGCCGGGAAAGAGTTCGGCAAGCACTTGCGTGCCGCGGCTGAGAAACATATGCACGTGACGGCCCTGCGGCACGCCCTTCCGGTGAACGGGATGGCCGGGGGCCTTGTCGCGCTCGATGACGCTGACCGAGTCGTAGAAGTCCGAAAGCACGCGCGCGGCAAGCAGACCCGCGATCCCGGCGCCCAGCACAATGGCGTGTTGGCGCGAAGCATTCACGGCGAACGCCCTTGGTCAGTCGAGCCCACACGGTTTGTGTTGTGACCCATGACGCAGCAGCATACCGCAAATATAAGGTTATGGTAAGAATATTAAGGAATTGATAATGGTGGTTGTTCGGCGCGGCCGGCGGGGCGGGATCCCTGGAGATCGGAGCCCCGTCGGGGGCAGCGGCGAGCTCCTCAACTCGGTGGAAGTTGGATCTATGCAGAGGATTTGGGTCGCGGCGGGCATTGGCGGCGGCCATCTCGGTGACGCGACGCCGCCCAAGGGGCCGCGGAGGTCGATAGCGCATCCTTCCGGAATTGTTCCGCTGCAGTTAAAGTGGGGCGTCGGCGTGGCTGACCTGCATCGCGAATAGGGAGGGTCAAACTGTTTTCCCGTTCGCGCCAGATACCCGTCACGCCGGCGTGGTTCACTGCCGCACTCGATCAACGGCCCGAGCAGGGCGAGGTGGAGGTCGACGGCTGCCGCATCCACCTACGTCTTTGGGGTGCCGCGGACCAACCTCCGGTGGTGCTGATCCACGGCGGCGGTGCGCACTCCGGTTGGTGGGATCACATCGCGCCGTTCATTTCCCGTACCCACCGGGTGATCGCGCTGGATCTGTCCGGGCATGGCGACAGCGGGTCACGAGCCGGCTATGACCTGCGGATCTGGGCAAGCGAGGTGATGGCGGCCGCATCCTCCGCCGGCCCCGCCGGGCGGCCGACCATCGTCGGCCACAGCATGGGCGGTTGGGTAGCGTCCACGGCGGCAATGCACTACAGCCGGCAGATCAACAGCATGCTGGTGATCGACTCGCCGTTGTGGGAGCGTGCGCCGGAGGAAGGGCGGCTACGACGGCACAAACACACCGAATACCGGACCAGAGACGAGATCCTGGCCCGTTTTACGGCGGTGCCGTCGCAGGAGTTGATCCTCCCCTACGTCCGTCAGCACATCGCGGCCGAGTCGGTGCGCAAGACCAACGCGGGCTGGGTGTGGAAGTTCGATCCGGCGATTTACGGCGGTGAGTATCTCGAGCCGACGCCCGCCGACGAGGAATCGTTGGAGAGCATGCTCGCCGCAATGCGTTGCCGCGTAGGCTATTTGCGTTGCGAGGCCGGATTGGTTCCGCCCGCGATGGCCGAACGGATCCGCTCTCTCCTGCAGCTGAGGGGCCCCTTTGTCGAGTTGGCCGAAGCCGGTCATCATCCGATGCTCGACCAACCGCTTCCACTGGTCGCGACGCTGCGCACGCTCCTGGAATTCTGGTCGATCACCTAAGCCCGTGCGCGGCGGGCCAGCTTCGCGGGCTGGTCGATGATCAGGGCCCTACCCTGCTGCCGGATCCAGCCGCGCTGGGTGAAGTCCGAGAGCGCCTTGTTGACCGTTTCGCGTGAGGAACCGACGAGTTGAGCGAGCTCCTTCTGGGTGAGGTGATGCTCGACGCGCACCGGTCCCCCATTGTCGGTGCCGAATCGCATTGCCAGATCGAGGATTTGCTTGGCCACCCGGGCGGGCACGTCGGTGAAGATCAAGTCGCACAGGGTGTTGTTGGTGTGCCGGAGTCGGCGCGCCAGCACCCGTAGCAGCTGCTCCGCGATTTCGGGTCGTTCGGCCATCCATGTTCGCAGGGCCTGGCGGTCCATCCTGACGGTTTCCACCTCGGTCAGCGTGATCACCGTCGAGGTGCGCGGGCCCGGATCGAAGAGCGCGAGCTCACCGAACACGTCACCGGGGCCCAGCACCGCGAACACGGTTTCACGGCCGTCTGCCGTCTGGTGGCGGATCTTCACCGAGCCCGCCAGGATCACAAAGAGGTCGTCGCCCGCCTCGCCTTCGACGAAGACGGTGCGCCTGCGAGGGAAGGAGACGTGCTGCAGATGGCGAGCCAACGCGGCGACCGCATCGGGTGCAATTCCCTGGAAGATGCCGGCTCGCGCCAAAATGTCGTCCACGCCGCCCCTTTCAACGCGTTCCGCACGGCGTTTGCGCGCACTAGGCGCTGCTCCAGGTTGGGGGCGTCTTGGCTCGCGACCTCGACTTTACACCAGGGTTAAATTCCGTAACGCAGCAGGTCCGGGGGCCGGCGGCTAGGCGGCGGGCGTCGTGGTGGCCGATGCGGCTGTGACTTCGGAGTAGAAGTTGCCGCACGCATCGCAATGGACCTGATACTCGAGCTTGTCGTCGCGCTCGAGGAAGCTGTACTGCGCCCACGCCATGCATCGCGGGCACCGTGCGCGACCGTGTTCCACTGCCATTCACCAACCCCTAACTCGCACAGATGCATTGGAAGTACCCCGTGCAAAGCTGGTCTAATCACCGACTTGCGGACCTGTTCCTGTCCGCTTTCGCCGCCCTACACGACCCGACAAGCCGCAGCTTCTACGACCGCAAGAGGGCGGAGGGCAAGAAACACAACGCCGCCCTCATCTGCCTAGCACGACGCCGCTGCGACGTCCTCTACGCAATGCTGAAAACCAAACAGCTTTATCGAGATTCGCAACCCGCCGCCGCCTAAACATCGACCCGAACCAGGTCATACACATACGACCGATCACCCTTGTAACTCACCCACACACCCTCGGGTGGAAGATCACCCCACCCGGCATCGCCGAATGGGCGACTCGACACCGCAGAGACCTCGTTGCACACCACCCAACCGAAGTCAGGGAGTCGTCGACACCAAACATCGAGGTCGATCCGCTTATACGACGGAAAGCCATCCACCTCCCCATTGCGAACGAACTCGTAGGTCAACCCGTCCACACGCCGCACAAACCGCACGCCCACCATCCAGCCATTCTCAACAACAGACCCCACCGCCTCAACCGAGAGTCAGCCCGTCAACCTTGACGAAACACATAGGGACACCCCCCGCCGCCTAGTAATTCAGCCCGGAGAACATCACCCGGCCGGGGTCATATTTCTGTCGCACCGCGCTCAGCCGGGACAGGTTCGGGCCGAAATAGCGCGCCGGCGACTGGTTGGCCTCGATGTAGTTCACGTAGCCACCGACCGAATACTGTTGCACCGCTTGGTGTGCCGTGCCGAGCCAGTTCGTCGCCGCCGAAGGATCGCCGGTTTCGACGTACCACTGCACCAGCGCCGCCTGCCGGCGCCAGGGAAAGGCCGTCGCTCCCGGCGCCACCGTGGCGAGGGCGCCGTCGAGCGCGTGCATGATCGCCAACATGCGCCCGGCCCCGCGGGGAAAGGCGTTGACCGCCGCGGCGATCCCCTGTGCCACGCCCGCGTTGACGGTGGAAAAGACGTCCGATCCGCCGACATAGCCGAGCGGCGAAGGGTTGTGGTTCCCGACGGCCAGGTAGTTCACCAGGTCCATGTAGTTGAAGGTGTGGTTTTCGGTGCCGGAGGGCTGCATTCCGACCGCTTGGGTGATGGCTGCGGCAGTGCTGTTGCCCGATCCGGCTGGGGAGGTGGCCATGATCCGGCAATGCATGCCCGTCGCGTCGACGGTGGCGTCGGCCAGCGCCCAGCTGTTTCGGTCGGCGGTGCGCAGCCAGTTCTGCCATCCGACGAGGACCTGCGCGAACGACTCCGGCGGGAAGTTGAGGTTGACGACGTCGACGTCCTTGGTGGGGAACGTGGCGAAGGTCAGGGAGGTCGTCACACCGAAGTTGCCGCCACCGCCGCCGCGCAGCGCCCAGAACAGGTCGGGGTTGCTGGCGGCGGAGGCGGTGACCGCCTGGCCGTTCGGCAGCACCACCGAAGCCGACGTCAGCTGGTCACAGAGCAGGCCCGCATGCCGGGATTGGGCGCCCAGGCCGCCGCCCAGCGCGTGCCCGGCGGCGCCGACCGACGGGCAGGTCCCGGTCGGGACGCCCCGGCCGGCCGCGGCGAGCGTCCGGTGCATCGTGTACAGGCTGGTGGCCGGCGTCACGGTGACCTGCCCCGTGGCGGCGTCGTAGTTGGCATCCCCGGGCAGCTGGCGCAGATCGAGCACCATGGTCCCGTTCGCGGTCGACGCTCCGATGTAGGAGTGCCCGCCACTGCGCGGAGCGACCTTGAGGTTGTGGGCGGCGGCGAACGCCATCGCCTTTTGCACGTCGGCCGCCGACGTCGGGGTGACGACCGCCGCCGGCGTGGACCCGTTGTAGTTGGTGTTGAAAACCTGCTTGGCGCTGGCGAATTGGGGGTTGTCCGGAAGCAACACCTTGCCGCCGAGCGCGGTGGAGAGTCCTTCCCACCCCGACGGCCGGGGATCGGCGACAGCCCGGGGTGCGCCGAGCACCGCTCCGGCGGCTAACGCCCCGACGGCGCCCCGCAGAAACGTCTGCCGTGAGATTTCACGCGCCAACGCCGGGCTCCCGCGACTGCCTCATGCCCCGAATTGTCGACCACGAGAACCGTGGCGGCGCATGACATGTCGACGGTTGACCGAAACGTGCCCCAACCGTTATCCGGCGCCCTTGCCGTTGTCGACGCGATAGACGGCGCCGTGGATGGCCGCCGCGGCGTCGCTGGCGAGGAAGGCGATCACATTGGCGACGTCGAGGGGCTGCATCATGCCCCGTGGTGAGGCCGTGCGCATGATCAGGTCGTAGTTCGGATTTTCGGGCGCACTGAACTGTTCGATTTGCGGTGTGAGCATGCCGCCGGGGCACACCGCGTTGACGCGAAGGCGATCCGCCGTGTACTCCACGGCCAGCGCGCGGGTGAGCCCGATCAGCCCGTGCTTGGCGGCGCAGTATCCCGCCGAATACGCCTGGCCCTCAACACCGGCGATCGAGCTGACGTTGACGATGTTTCCGCCGCGCTCCAGCAGGTGGGGCAGCGCGGCCCGGCAAAGAAAGAAAGGACCGTTCAGGTTGACCGCGACGTCCTGCTCCCAATCGTCGTCGGTCATCGACTCCGTGCGGCGCATCTGATGCTTCCCGGCGACGTTGACGAGAACGTCCAAACCGCCGAAGTCGCGGACGCACCGCTCGACCGCGTCCCTGCAGGCCGGCGCCGAAGCGATGTCCACCGACGCGTATCCGCCGCGTTCCACGTCGGCGAACACGTCGGCCAGGCGTCCGGCATCGCGACCGATGCCGAAAACCGTTGCGCCCTGCCGCGAGAACAGCTTGGCCGTTTCCGCGCCCAGGCCCGACGACGCCCCCGTCACCAATGCCACCTTGTCCTGCAGCGCGGCCATGCCAGCTCTCTTCCCTCGTCGCGGCGGTTCGATGCGGCCCGATGCTTCGGGCAGCCTAGTAGGACCGCATCCGCACGACGCTACCCCGCAGAAGCTCAAGTGGGGCAACCGGTCTGGATCTTCGCCTACCGGTGAACATCCGCTCGAGCTGCAGGCTCTGCTCGAGCCGGCGTGCCGTGATCATCGCGACCAGGTTGATCGCCAGCTTGCCCAGCGCGATCCGGCTGGTGCGCTTCCTCCAGCTTGGCCGCGTGGAGCCCGCACGACGGCCGAAGTAGTAGCCGATGCACGTCGCTGTCGTGAGCGCGCAGATTGCCGCGATTACCGTCACGTGATGAGCGTCCTTCGTCACGGTCGCGGGAAGGTCACACGCCGGCCACACTCCGGCCAACAAGTCTCAGGCGCGGCGGATTGGCATAGCACCTGCCGATTCAAACAAGCTGGGCCTCAACGCAATGCGTTTCAGTCGATATCGAGGCCGCCCGACGCCATGATCAGGACGCGGCGGTCACCACCGACATGGGGATATTCGTCGTCGGGCAGGGCGACTGGGAGTTGCTGTTCTGCCCAGTCGGCGGGGTCGGCCTCCACCGGCAGAACGTTGTCCAGCGCCCCGGAGTATTTGCGCGCACGGCTGTTGAGCATGGCTTGTTCGATCACGGCTATCCCTTCCTTCGCGACTGATGAATAACCCCGACTGTCAACACGTTTGAGTCCTGCGAGGGTGGGCCGCCCGCCCCCGGACGAGTCGCCTGGCTATGGCAGTGGCCGAACCTCATCCGTGCGGGACCGAGGTAGTGCCCACGGAATTGCCCGGGTCGGCGGACTGGCCCATTCACCCTCGTTGTGATGTCATCACCTGCCTTTCTCCATCGTGGTGTCATCGGGATTGGCCGATGGCCGCCTCGGAGGGCTGCGCTGCACGGCGCGCACATTGGGTGCGGGTGCACGCCACGGCGGTGCGCATACCTCCCAGGACCGACCAGGTGACCGGGGCCCGAGCAGGGCGCACCCGGCCACTGGTGGCGCCGGTGGCCGACGGAGCAGGGTGACTGACGCCGCGCACAAGATGGCGTCGACCTCGGCCATCAGCACCGACACCTCGGCATCATCGCCCAGCAAGAGCCCTGTCTGCTGGCCTGGTGCTGCCTCGATGACCGTGCCGGGCGCTGCTGTCCCGGTGCCGCGGTGCGTCATCACCAACCCACGTTCTGTCAGCATCGCACCGGCCCATCACGCGCTGATTGCGGTCTGCTGCCCATCCCCGCGGTTGACCGCGATCTTGCGCGGCTTGGCCTTCTCGGCCACCGGGATACGCAAACGCAGGACCCCGGCGTCGTAACGCGCATCGATATGCTCGGTGTCGAGATTGTCGCCGAGCACCAGTTGCCGACTGAACACCCCACGCGCCCGTTCGGTTGCCAGCATCTCCCGGCTTGGATCCACATCGGGGCGCTCGGCGCGCACCGTCACCACATTGCGCTCGATGTCGAGGTCCAGCGACTGCTCATCGATTCCCGGCAGATCGAATTCGACCACGAACTGCTCGCCGTCGCGCCAGGCATCCATCGGCATCGCGGCCGGACGCGCCGCGGTGCCGGATACCTGCTGAGTGAAGCGGTCGAGGTCACGAAACGGATCGCTACGAACCAACATGGTCGTCACCTCCAACACTCCCATCCAGTATCTGTTCGCATCGGTTATCTATGCCTTGCGGCATAGTTTTTATATATCTCGGCTCTGCGATCTTGGCAAGGGCCCGGTCCAGAATTTTCGGCTCCCGGTTGCCGAGAGATGTTGCCGGCCATCGCATGCAGCCGGAGATCGGGTTGACACGGCCGGGCCCGCGGCGGCCTCTTCGGCGCTGGACTGGTACTGCGCGATCGCGGAGTCGCCGACACTGTACGCCTGTACAGCGCGCTACCGGTGTCACAATACAACGAACCGGCTGAACGAGGAGAACATGGCAGCATCTGCGCGGCGTGTGGGCGCCGAGACGTCCAAGACCCGGGACACCCTGCTCGACCATGTCGAGAAGATGATGCTCGACGAGGGCTATGCGAGCGTGACCTACCGCGCCCTGGCCTCGGCCGCCGGCGTCACGCCCAGCCTGGTGCAGTACTACTTCCCGACGCTCGACGACATTTTTCTCTCGGCGATCCGCCGCTATTCCGAACGCAGCCGTCGACTGCTCGACAAGGTGCTCGAATCGCGCCCCGACGATCCACTCCGCGCCCTATGGGAGTTCAGCCGGACCGAGGCGTCGGGCGCATTGATGACGGAGTTCATGGCCCTGGGCAATCACCGCAAGTCCATCCAGGCCGAGATCGCCGCGGTGACCCAAGCCAACCGCAAACGTCAGGTCGATGCGCTGGTCGCCAAATTCGGCAAGAGCGCACGCCCGGGTGGACACTTCTCGCTGCCCGCCCTGCAACTGCTGATCTCCGGGCTGCCCAAGTTCCTCAACCTCGAAGAGGGCATCGGGGTCAAGACCGCCCACAAGGAAGTCACCAACGCCTTCGAGAAGTACCTGGACTCGATCGAGCCGGCCCCGGCTCCGAAACGTAAGACCGCCCAACGGCGTTCACGGTAGCGCTAAAGGCGGACTGTTCATGGCATCAGGTAGCGGCGCTCGTCAGTCGGCCAAGCTGCAGGGCATCCTGGCCGCCACCGAAGCGCTGATGCTCGATCAGGGCTATGGGGCGGTCACCTTTCGCAGTGTAGCCAACGCTGCGGGCGTGGCCGCAGGCCTGGTGCAGTATTACTTTCCGTCCTTGGACGACCTCTTCGTGGCGGTGCTGCGTTCGGCAACCGATCGCCTCATCGCCGACCTGCAGCGCGCCACCAAATCCGACCAACCACTACGGGGCGCATGGGCATACGCCAACAACGCCGCCGGCACCGCGCTGCTGATGGAGTTCATGGCACTGGCCAATCACCGCGGCGCCGTGCGTGCCGTCATCGGCGAGGGCGGGGAACGTGTACGCCAGGCCTTGCTGACGACGATCCAATCCCGCTGGGCCACCTACGGTCTCGACGAGAACACCCTGCCGCCCGCCGCCGTGCTGTTCCTGCTGTCCTGCATCCCGCGGATGATCTATCTCGAAGAGAGCCTCGGCACCGTCACCGGCCATGCCGAAGCCACCGCGCTGGTCGAACGGTTCCTCGACCAGGTCGAACCTCCCACCGCCTGACGCTTCGCCCCGTCACGGGAGGCTCATCCGACGATCCGGATGGCGAGAGAATGGACGTTCCGCGGTTGAATACGTTATTCTTGTACAAATCACCAAAGTTTGTGGAGGTGTCATGGCGGTCCGTTCCCACCCCATTTCTGCGGCCCTGGGGCTCGAAATCACGGGTATGACCAGCGACGACCTGGTGACTCGCGCTGGCGCCGATGCGACACAGGCGGCGCTGGATCGGCACGGTGTGGTGGTGTACCGCGAGGTTCACATCAGCGACGAGGGCCTGCTGGAGTTGAGCCGGATGCTGGGGACGCTGGTGGTGCAGCCAACCGGTGAACACCGCTATCCGGAGATCCAGACCATCACGCTGGATCCGGCCAAGACGAACGCCCTGCTGGCCTCCTACCGTCAGGGCAACTTCCACTGGCACATCGACGGCGCCACCGACGAAACCCCGCAGAAGGGCACGCTGTTGACCGCCCGAGCCGTCGATCCCGCCGGCGGGGATACCGAATTCTCCAGCACGTACGCCGCCTACGAGGCCTTGCCGGAGGAGCAAAAGGCGCAGATCTCGGGCCTGCAAGTCGTGCATACCTTCGCCCATGCCCAGTCGCTGGCCAACCCGGATGCCACCGAAGAGCAACGCGCGCAATGGAATCGGGTTCCCGCCCGCATTCACCCGCTGGTGTGGACGCATCGTGACGGCCGGAAGTCGATGCTGTTGGGGGCGACCGCCGCCGAGGTGGTCGGGTGGCCGCCCGGCCAGAGCCGCGAGCTGTTGGACCGGCTGCTGGACTGGTCGACGCAGCCGCAGTTCAGCATCCGCCATCAGTGGCGCGTCGGGGACCTGGTGATGTGGGATAACACCGGAATGCTGCACCGCGCATTGCCTTTCGAACCGACGTCGGTGCGCCTGATGCACCGCACAACGCTGGCCGGCGAGGAACCCGTCGCCGCCGCCTAGCGTTCGGACGCCCAGGGCGCGCTCTTTTCAAAGGACCGAATCACTCAGAAGTGCTGTACGACTGTATAGCAACGCCGGGGCGCAATGGTCAACCGCTTCGGCTAGCGCATCACGTGTGCACACTGGGTGTGCGGATGGACGTCGAACAGGTCGCGGTAGGAGGGTGGTTGCCGGCCGTCTTCGTCGTGGATGCCGTATTTGACGGCCAGTTCCGCGCCGATGAGGGTCTGGCCGCTGAGTTCGAGGCATTGGGGGTCGTTGTAAAGCGCCCAGATCACATGCCCGGTGAGTTCGGGCGTTTCGGCGCTGTCAAGGATGTGCCCGAACTTCTCGGGGTTGTTGGCGATGATGGCGCGGACGCGGTCGGTGAGCAGTGATCCCATCCAGATCGATACCGCCGTGATCCCAGTGTCTTTGAAGTCGAAGGCCATGTCGGCGGCCATCTTGTCGACCGCGGCCTTCGGCACTCCGTAGGCGGGTCCGAAGGCGTAGTGCACCGACCCCGACGAGGAGGTGAAGGCCACCAGGCCGCGTCGCTGCGGGAGCATCAGGGGTGCGGCATAGACGGTGGCGACGTAGCTGCTGCGCACGCCGACGTCCAGGGTGTCGATGACGTTGAGCGGCTCTTCCCAGAACTTGGTGCGCCCCATCATTTCGTCGCGGATGATGGCGGCGTTGTTCACCAGGATGTCGATGTGGCCCTGTTCCTGCTCGATCCGGGCGAACAGGGCCTTGACCTGATCGTCATCGCCGTGATCGACACGCACGGCGATGCCCTGTCCCCCTGCGGCGCTGACCATTTCGGCCGTCTGGTGGATCGTGCCGGGCAGGGCGGCGTCGCGGGCGTTCTCGCTGCGGCCGGTGACGTACACGGTGGCGCCGTGCTGTCCGAGGGCGTGGGCGATGCCGGCTCCGGCGCCGCGGCTGGCTCCGGTCACGACGGCCACGCACGGTGCGGACGACATGGGAGTTCTCCTGCCTGTCGGATCAGCCGACGATCGCGGGCATGGAGTCCCAGCCCCGGACGGTCGATGTGCGCGAACGGCGCGCGTTGTCCATGTCGATGGTCCACTCCGGGAATCGCTTGAGCACCTCTTCGAGCGCGACGCGGCCCTCGAGGCGGGCCAGTGGCGAGCCGACGCAGAAGTGGGCGCCGCGGCCGAAAGTGAGGTGACCGCCCGGCTTGCGGCGGATGTCGAACCGGCTGGGGTCCTCGAAGTGCCGTTCGTCGCGATTGGCCGAGGCGAGCATCAGCAGTATCGCGCTACCGGCCGGCACGATCTGCTCCTGGAACGCGACGTCCTCGGCTGCGACGTAGCGCGCGACGTGCGGCCCGGGCGGCTCGAAGCGCAGCAGTTCCTCGATCGCCGTTGGGATCAGCGAGTGGTCTTCGGCGAGTTCCTTGCGTTGGTCGGGGTGTTCGGCCAGGACCTTGCCCATCCACCCGAACAGCCGACCGGTGGTCTCGACGCCGGCGCCGGCGACTACGGCGAGGAAGATGACCAGCTCTTGCTTGGTCAGCTTGCGCGTGGTGCCGGTTTCGTCGTCGAATTCGACGTTCAGCAGCTCGGTGATCAGGTCGTCGGACGGGTGCTTCTCGCGCCACTCGACGTATTCGCCGAACATCTCGCCGGTGAAGTAGTGCTCCTTGTCGATGTGCATGGGCTTGCCGGCTTCGTTGCGCAGTACCGCGTTGGCGTGGGCGCGCACCGCGGGCTGCTCGGAATCCGGGATGCCGGCGAGCATCCCGATCGTTTTCATCGGGAGTTCGGCCCCGAGGTCCTCGACGAAGTCGAAGCGTTCACCGCCAACCAGCGGGTCGAGACAGGCGGTGCAGAACGCGCGCACCTTGTCCTCGATGGCGCGCATCTTCTTCGGTGTGAATGCGCGCGACACGATGGCGCGGTGGATGGTGTGCACCGGGGGATCTTCATTGATGAAGACGCCTGCCGGGATCACCGGATCGGTGAGCACGACTTCGAGGATGTCGCCCTTGGCCGAGCTCAGGCGAGTGGTGTCCTTGAGTGCCGCGTCGACGTCGGCGTAGCGGCTGATGCCCCAGAAGTTGTGCCGCTCGTTGTAATAGACCGGGGATTCGTCGCGAAGCCGGCGATACGTCGGATAGGGGTCGAGGTCGATCTCGACATCCCAAGGGTCGTAGTACAGGTCGCTCATCTGTTGCCTCCAAAGTTGCTGCCGGGCAGCATGATTCGTCCGAGGATCCGCCTAGATGACGGCGCCGCCGTTGACCCCGATCACCTGGCCGGTGATGTAGCCCGCGCCGTCGGTGCACAGGTAGGAGCACAGCCCGGCGACGTCCTCGGGCGAGCCAAGGTGGCCGGCGGGAATCGCCCGCGTGAGGTACTCGGTCGGCGGCAGCTTTTCCAGCCGCTGTTGTTCGCGCAGCATCGGGGTGTCGATCGCGAACGGCGGAATCGTGTTGGCGGTGATGCCTTTTCCGGCATAGTCCCGCGCGACGGTCTTCGTCAACGCGATCACCCCGCCCTTGGTAGCCGAGTAATGACCCTGACGTGGCGCGCCCTGTTGCCCGGCCGCCGAGGAGATGGTGACGATCCGCCCCCAGCCGCCGGGCACCATGTCCGCGAGGCCGGCCTGCAGGCTCAGGAAGGTGCCAGTCAGGTTCACCGCCAGAAACCGATTCCACTCCGCCAGGGTGATCTGGTCGAACCGCGTGAAGCCGCCGATGGCCGCGCTGGTCACCAAGATCTCGACGGGGCCGAACTGTGCCCGCACCGTGTCGAACGCGGCGTGAACCGACGCTTCCTCCGATACGTCGACACCGACCGCGACGGCCTTGCCTCCCGCCGCGTGGACCTCGGCGACGACCTTGGTCGCCGCCTCCTCGTTCAGGTCGAGGACCGCCACCCGGTGCCCGCCGGCGGCGAGCGTCGTGCAGATCGACTGACCCAGGCCCGATCCGCCACCGGTCACCACCGCCACGCGGTTCATGTCAGACACGCTCCTTGCCGCACCGACACCCGGTGCTATACGACTGTATAGTGAAACTAGCGCCGTAGGCAAGGCGGCCGCCCTTCGTTGATGCTGTACAGTTGTATTGCGTCTGTTTCGCGTCGCGACGATGGGAAGTGGTGTTGTGGACGACAGGTTCTCGATGCAGGGGCGGGTTGCCGTCATCACCGGCGGCGGCACGGGGATCGGCCGGGCTTCGGCGCTGGTCCTCGCCGAATACGGCGCCGACGTCGTGCTCGCCGGCCGCCGGGAGGAACCGCTGAAGGCGACGGCCGCCCAGATCGAGGCGCTGGGACGGCGGGCACTGGCCGTGCCGACCGACGTGACCGATGCCGCGGAGTGCCGGTCCCTCGTCGATACCACGTTGGCCGAATTCGGGCGCCTGGATGTGCTTTTGAACAATGCCGGCGGTGGTCAGACCAAATCTCTGATGAAGTGGACCGACGACGAGTGGCATCAGGTGCTGGACCTGAATCTTTCCAGTGCGTGGTATCTGTCGCGCGCGGCCGCCGAACCGATGATCGCCGCGGGCAAGGGTGCCATCGTCAACATCTCTTCCGGCGCCAGCCTGTTGGCCATGCCGCAGGCGCCGGTGTATGCCGCCGCGAAGGCCGGGCTGAACAATCTCACCGGCTCGATGGCCGCGGCCTGGACCCGCAAGGGGGTGCGGGTCAACTGCATCGCCTGCGGCGCCATCCGCACGCCCGGCTTGGAAGCCGACGCCGACCGTCAGGGCTTTGACGTCAACATGATCGGACAGACCAACGCGTCAGGCCGCATCGCCGATCCGGATGAGATTGGTTACGGGGTACTGTTTTTCGCCTCCGATGCCTCCAGCTACTGCTCGGGCCAGACGCTGTACATGCACGGCGGGCCCGGCCCCGCCGGCGTCTGAGACACACGGGAGATGCGACGTCTGCTGGGGTTAGAACCGCCGACCGGATACCAACCGAGGCGATCTACCTCGTCGCTTGTCACGGATGTTCACCACCGTTCGACGGGGACGTCTTCGATCGTCAGCGGACGTGCGTAGGAGGGGTCGGTCCGGTCCCACTTGCCCTTGATGAAGCCCTTGACGGCGCCGGAAGCCAGCACCGAGGAATCGCCGCTCATCATCCATTCCAAGGTGCAGCGGCGCAGCGCGATCTTCCATACCCCGTCGCGACGCTCCAGGCGATCGAGGTAGCGCCCGCCCATCAATGACACGATCTTGCCGCCCTTGGCCCGCATCGCCCCGATGACATAGCTCTCCGCATGGGCTTCGTCGCCGTTGATCTCGCAGGTGTGGGTGGTGATGTTGTGCAGGTGGTCCTCGAAGACCATGCTGTGCGCGTTGTTGGCCCAATCCCCGTACTCGGGGCCGAGTTTCACGGTCGGACCGTGTTCGTCGACGCCGTCCTCGAAATAAACGCTGCCCATCAGTTCCGCGTCGTGGCGGTCATGCCCACGGGACTGGTTCATCACGCAGTCGAGGATGGCGGTGCGATCCTCCAGGTATTGCACCCGCTGCCGCAGTTGCTCGAGCTCGTCGCCGTTGGTCATGGCGGTCCTTCCGCTGAGATCGGATTGCGCTGTACACCTGTATAGCACACGGTGAGGTCGACCTCATACGCGGTCTTCGGGCGATGGTGGGTAGAACAGGTTCCCGTCGTCATCAAGGCGAGCGTGTTCGTTTAGGACGGCTGGCCTCGTCGAGGTGTTGGACATGATGTGCATGACCTCAATCCCGGCGACCAGCAATGCATCCGTGATCAACCTGCGGTGGCAGCGCCACGGGACCGCCTCGCTGCACATGATTGCCGGCCGTTGTCCGGTCGCTAGTTCGATCAACTCGTCGAGGCCTTCTTTGAAGTCGGGCGTGTGCATGTAGTCGGCGTAGTCGCGAAACGCCTTGACGCGCCACGCGCCGTTACGGCTCGACACGCCCGCGGGTGTGTGGCGTCTGCCGCCCAGCTTCGGCATCCATCGGTAGCCGATGTCGGACGGCAGCGCTTCGGCGATTGCGTCCTTGTTCCACTGCGGATACTTTCGGGACGCCGGGAACGAACGCACATCGGCGAGGTAGGTGATCGCGTTGGTGCGCAACATCGTCAAGAGTTCGTCGAACTCGCGTGTCGAATGGCCGATCGTAAAAACCTGGTCGGTGCTCACCGAGCCCCCCTCGTCGCCAGCCGTCGAACTCCTCGATCGGGGGAGCCCACTTTTTATTGTCCGGGACCGGTGCGCGGTTACGGCGCCTTAGATGCGCCGCTTCAGCTGCCAAAGTTATCCGTTCGTCATGTGATTGCCCGACGCGAAATGCCTTCAGGTTCCAAACAATATGGCGGACGTATCCGCGTCCGGAGGTTTGACGATTTGGCTGACACCAAACCGGTTCGCTACGTCGGATCTGTATGACACGAGCGCGGTCCCTGGCCAGCCGCAAAACCAGTCCGGCTTTTACTACGGCGCGGCGTCCGGGCATAGGTCGGCCGCGGCAAAGCGCACTGCGGCAGTGGCCTGGTCGTGGCTAAGCGCCGAGCTGCCGTTGGAACGCGATCCGGTGACCAACTCATCGGCGATGCGGCCGGGCGCCTCGCCACTGTAGAGCCGCCAGCAGATGGCGTTGCCAAACCCCACCAGGTCGAAGTTATGGGGGTCGTCGCGGCTGCCGATGCCGATGCTGTTGATGTCGGTGAGGAAATCATCGGCTCCTTGCGCGTGGGCCGGGGTGGCCCCCGCGGCTCCGGCGCCTAGCAACGCCCCAACCGCGAGCGCCATGCACGTCCGGCCGATGTCTCGTCTTGTGTCCGCCATGGATGCCTCTCCTTGTTCAATCGTTGGCGGCCAGCTCGGTCAGGTCGATGTCGGGCGTCATTGGCGGGCCTCCGGCAGCGGGGTGGTGGTCACCGCTTTTGGGACCACAGCGGCGCCAAGCAGGGCGAGGCCGTGTTGGAGCGCGTCGGCGGGGACGTCGTCGACGAGGTGGTGCATGACGATCAGGCCGTGCATGAGGGAAAGCACGGTGGCGGCGGTGGCGCGGGTGTCGGCGTCCGGCGGGAGGTGCCCGCCCTCGCGCCAGCGTTCGGCCAGTTCGGTGATGTGGTCGAGAGTTTCCCGATAGAGCGAGCGGGCACGTTTTTGGAGGAACGGATCGCGCAGGGCTTCGGCCCAGGTTTGCAGCGCGATCCGGGTCATGTCGTAGTCGGGATTGCTTGTCCTGCTGTCCAGTTCGGCCACCAACAGGGACAGGGTTTCGGCCGGCGTGGGACAGGGGTCGCGACCCAGCACTGCCACGAAGATGCCGCGCACCTTGGCCAGTCCTTCGTCGACGGTGGCCGTGATGAGCTCATCTTTGCTGCGGAAGTACCGGTAGACCGCGCTCGAGGACATTCCGGTCGCGGCGATCACATCGTCCATCGAGGTGGCGTGGAAGCCGCCGCGCGAAAAGCACGTCCACGCACTGGTGAGAATGTGCTGGCGGCGTTGCGCACGGGTCTGCTCGCTGAGGCGGGGCACAAAACACAGGCTAAACGAAAACGATCGGTTGCGCTATCGGGCAGTCCCGGCGTACTGTCAGGCTCAAGAAGAAACGATCACTCTCGTTTGGGGGCCAGGATGCTGCTCTGCCATGCCTCTGCTCATGACGCCAACGATTGCGGTGTCGGTCGCTACGGCGAGCTGTCGTGATCGACCTTGCCCGAGCGCGCATGATCGTGGACGCCGCGCTGGACCATGCGCGGCGCGCCGAGTTCCCCCCGATGACGGTCGCGGTGCTTGATGCCGCGGGCCGGCTGGTGGCCTTCGCCTCAGAAGACGGTTCGAGTTTGCTGCGCGGACGCATCGCCCAGGCCAAGGCCCGCGGGGCGCTGAATATGGGTGTGGGCAGCCGAAGCCTGGCCGCGCGGGCGGTTTCTCATCCGGAGTTCGTCAACTCGCTGGTGTCGCTGGCCGGCGGCGACCTGGTGCCCGTCGCCGGCGGCGTGTTGATCCGCGACGCCAACGACGACGTCATCGGTGCCGTCGGGGTCAGCGGCCACGACCCCGACAACGACGAAGCGTGCGCGATCGCGGGCATCGCCGCCGGGGGTCTGCGCGCCGATCCCGGTAGCTGACCCAACAGCCGTCCCTGTCCGCGAAAGGAACCCCCAGCCGATGTTCGACACACCGAATCGCCTGCTGGCCATGATCGACAACCGGCAGCTGCCGGTGGGCATGCAGTGCTTCACCGGCAACCACACCCTGATCGAGGTGATGGGGCGCACCGGTTTTGATTTCGTCTGGCTCGACAGCGAACACTGCGACATCAACCCCCGCGCGCTGGAGGACACCATCCGCACCGCCGACGGGGTCGGCCTCACTACGTTGGTGCGGATCCCCGAACCCGGCGACGGTACCGCCGCGCGGCGCGCGCTGGAGGCCGGCGCCGCCGGGGTGGTGGTGCCGATGGTGCGGTGCGCGGCCGACATCCGCGGTGTGCTCGACGCGGTGACCTATCCGCCGGCGGGCAAGCGCGGTATCTGCCCGGCCTACCGGGCGGCAGGGTATTCGATCCGCATGTTCGGCGAGTACGCGGCCTGGAATGACGCCAACGTGCTCGTCGTCCCGCTGATCGAAACCCTGGATGCGCTGGACAACATCGAGGAGATCTGCGCGATCGAGCAGGTCCGGATCCTCGGATTCGCTTCCGGCGAGCTCGCTTTCGCTCTCGGCGAGGGAAGCCGGATGCACAGCAGCACCAAGGTGCAAGACGCCTACCAGAAGGTCAAGTACGCCGCGGCCCGCCACGGTGTGGTGCTGATGGGCGGGCCGATCCTGGACCCCAGCGCGCAAAGCTGCACCCAGGCACTCAGGGACGGCATCGCCGTGTTCTGCCTCGGCATCGACGTGATGGCCTTTCGCCGGGTCTGCGAAGACACCATCGCGGCGGCGAACGCGTCGGTCGCCGCCCACCCCTCCTTCACCCGGTCCGCTGCACCCGAGAGCGGTTTTCCCGCCCAGTTTTGATCAACGACCCGCCTCGTCAACGAAAGGGCATAACCATGGCCGCACTGCACCGCTACGTCGTCGGACCCGACGTCGAGGGCCGCTCGGCGATCCTGGAAACCGAACCCACCAACACCCAGTCCAAGGAGGGCTTCTTCTGGCGCGCCACCCTGTGGGCGACACGAGAAACCCCGGTCGACAACAGCATTGACGGGGACCGGTCCCTCGACCCGGGGGCCAGTCGTGAACCGTTCCCGAACGGCATGTTGGTCCGGGCCCTGGAGATCTGGCCCGACAAGGATCCCCAGGAGCTGCGCGAGGAGTTCGCCGAGCTCAACGAGCAGGTCGGGCAAAAGCACCAGCCCAGCGACACCGACGCGCAGCGGCACCCCACCATGCACCGCACCGACACCCTCGATGCGATCACCTGCGTGCGAGGCGAAATCTACTTGGTCACCGACGTCGACGAGGTCCTGATGACCCCGGGTGACACGGTGATCATCCGCGGCGTCAACACGGCTGGAGCAACCGGACCAACCAACCATGCCTGCTCGTCGGCTCGATGATCGACGCCACCCCGCCCGACAAACGACAGCCGTGAACGCAAGCGCCGCAACATACCTCGAGAAACAGGATCCACGATGACCCGCAACGTGCGTACTGCGCAAGGACTGGTGTCGGGCGCCGAAGAAGGCGGCATCCACCGATTCCTCGGCATTCCGTACGCCGCCCCGCCGGTCGGAGCCCTGCGCTGGGCGCCCCCGGCCCCGCCCGCCCCGTGGGACGGGGTTCGCGATGCCACGAGATTCGGCAACGCCGCGATACAGACCGTGGATACCGGCTTCGATCCCGGCGCGCCGCAAAGCGAGGACTGCCTATATCTGAATGTGTGGACCTCGACCCTCGATTCCGTTGCGCGCCAACCGGTCATGGTGTGGATCCACGGCGGCGGATTCCTCAACGGCGCCTCCTCAATGAGGCTGTGGTCCGGCGAGAATCTGGCCCGGCGCGGTGTCACGGTGGTCTCGCTGAACTACCGGCTGGGAGCGTTCGGGTTTCTGGCTCACCCGCAGGCCGGCACCAACTTCGGGCTGTTGGACTGGGTGGCCGCGCTGACCTGGGTGGCCGAGAATATCGCCGCATTCGGCGGTGACCCGAACAACGTGACGGTCTTCGGGCAGTCCGCCGGCGGCGCCGCCGCGCGCGCGTTGCTGCACACCCCCTCCGCGCGCGGCCTGTTCCAGCGGGCCGTCGTGCAAAGCGCCGGCTATGAGGATTACGCAGTCGTCGGGTCCCGGTCGTATCAGCGCGTCACCACGGCCAGCCAGCGACTGTTCGACCAGCTGGGCAGCACCGACATCGCTGAGCTACGCCGGGTGCCGGCCGAACAGGTGCGCCAGGCCTCGTTCGACCAGTGCGGCATCAACCCGCCACCCGGTCAGGTGCACACCCCGGCCAACCTCGTCTGGTACCCGACCGCCGACGGAGTGGTGATGGCCGAGGACTTCGCCGGCTGGCCCGCCGACGTGCCGGTCATGATCGGCTGCACCGAACACGAGGGCCGCTTTTTCGTCCAGCCCACCCTGCTGTATGCCCATCCCGAGCTGGACCCCGCCCACGTGTACACCCAGGACACCCTCGCGCACATGGCCCGCGCGCTGGGCGGCGAGCGCGCCGAGGACATCCTCGCCCACTACGCCGCCTCCCGGCTCAGCCCCTATGAGGCGCTGGCCGATCTGATCACCGTCGCAGTGTGGCACGAGCCGGCCCTGGCCAGCGCCGAACGCTTCGCCGCGCTGGGACGACGGGCGTACCATTACCGCTTCGCGCGGGTCTCCCCGGGCGCCCGCAAATCGGGACTGCTCGCCAAACACAGCGCCGAGATTCCCTACCTGTTCGGCGGGCTCGAACCGCCCGCCAGCTACGACGAGATCGACGCCGCAGTGTCCGACGCCGTCCAACACGCCTGGGTGGAATTCGCCCGCACCGGCGTGCCCCGCACCCTCGACGGCACCGAATTCCCCCGCTACGACCTCACAACAAGGCAGGTCGCGGTCATCGACGATGCCACCGACCTCCGCCCGCTGGACGCCAACCCCGTCACCGACATGATCCACACCCTGCGCACCGTGCCCGCCAACCGGTGAGACACCGCTCGGAAAGCAATGTCCGGCAACGCGAAAGAAAGAAAATATGTCCACCACGCCAGAGCAGAACAAAGAAATCATTGCCCGGTTCAACAAGGAATTCATCGAAGGGGGAAACGAGGCACTCTTCTGGGAGACGGTATCCCCGGAGTTCATCAACCGTTCAGCCGCGCCGGGACAGGACGGGCCCGACGGCGCGTTTCATTGGTTCACCCGAGTCCTGAAAGTGGCGTTCCCCGACCTGGCCGTCACGATCCACGACCAGATCGCTGAAGGCGACAAGACCGTCACGCGCAAATCGTATGTGGCGACACATATGGCGGAGTTCCTTGGCGTTCCCGCAACCGGACGACGAGTGTCATTCGGCGTCATCGACATCATCCGGATCGTCGACGGGAAGTACGTCGAGCACTGGGCCAGCCCGGATATGTTCGGCCTCTACCAGCAGATCACGGCCTGAGTTGGATCGTCGAGGTGTAGTGCCCGGTATTGGAGTTCGCTGATGACGGTCTGTCGTGATGTCCGGCCTCGAAGCCGCGATCGTGGCATGGTCGTGGACAACGCAATTGCGTCGATAGACCGATGGTGGATCAGCAAGGCCGAGAACCATCGGCCGCAATGACCGCGCCCACACCTGAACGGGTTACGAAAGTCGAAGGAGCCGACCGAATGCGCATTATCACCGTTGAGGAACACTTTGAGCACCCCGAGGTAAGTCAGCGCGTTCTGCAGCTGGGTGGGCCACCCAGCGGCTTGCCGCTTGACGAGCTCGCTGAATTCGGTTCGGTCTTCAACGACGACCCCGACGCCGCGGCCCGGCTTGGTGGGCATCGGCTGGCGCATATGGACGCCGTCGGTGTCGATGTCCAAGTCGTCTCCCACGGCAACGGCAGCCCGAGCTCATTGCCCGCCCCAGAGTCGATAGTGCTGTGCCGCCAAGTAAATAACGAACTGGCACAACAGATTTCCGAACGCCCCGACCGATTCCGGGGATTCGCCACGCTCCCGCTTTATGATCCCGTCGAAGCAGCCGAGGAGTTCCGGCGCTGTGTCGGCGACCTCGGCTTCGTGGGTGCGTTGATCGCGGGCACATTCGACGGACTCTTCCTCGACGACTCCCGTTTCGATCCGATACTTGCAGCGGCTGAGGCAGTGGGCTTGCCGATCTACGTTCATCCCGGGCTGCCCCACCCAAAGGTCTCTGGGCCTTACTACTTCGGCGACTGGTCCGCCGCCGTCGGGCTGATGTTCTCCGGACCCGCATTCGGCTGGCACGCCGAGGCCGGTATCCACATGATCCGGCTGATCTTGTCCGGGGCGCTAGACCGCCACCCGGGGCTGAAACTGCTCAGCGGGCACTGGGGAGAAGTGATGGCATTTTGGCTCGAACGACTCGACGAAACCTTCGCGCTGGTACGCAAGGGCCGCGACCGCGACGTCAGCGACTACTACCGGCAACAAATCTGGGTGACTCCCTCGGGAATGTTCAACCAGCATCAGCTCGACCACGTCGTCGCCGAACTGGGCGCCGAGCGGATCATCTACTCCGAGGACTTCCCTTACGTTAAGCGTGACAATGTCACCGAATTCCTCACCGACTCAGGGCTTTCCAATCAGCAAATGCACGCCATCGCACACGGTAACGTCGAGGCGCTGTTGCGTATCTGACAGCAAATTGTGCGCTCTTGCTGGTGATCAAGTAGCGGATCCAATGTGACTGCCAAGCAGCTGAGTGTTCGCAGGCACTGCACGGCAAAGCGGCGCGACATCTGCCGGACGTAATTCCACAACCCGCTTCGTCGCCATGGTCCCAGCGTCCCCAATTCGTCTGCAGATCAACATCGTTCCTGCAGCGGCTCCATTCCTGCCTACACCAGACCGGTCATCAAACCGTTTTGACGGGCAGTTGCAAGTACGAGGCGCGGAATCCTCCGGTGTGGACAATGTGTTGCCCGCTGTTTTGCGGGATGTATTCACGGAGTGCGGGCATCCATGTGCCAAATAGGTTCTGCGCACTGATGATTAGCCGGAGCTGCTCGCCGGGGTGATACACCAGACCGATCGGCAGCAGGTCGATCTCAACGTCGACTATTTCACCGGGGCTGAGCTTCTCGACCCGATCGAAGCTGTGGGCCGGGACTTCGTCGGTCGACAGCATCTCGTCCAGATGCCGCATCGACACCCGTAGCCGGCCACTGGAGCCCTTGTACCGCAGGATCGAGGCGCCCCGCTCGGTGACGTCGTGGACCCTCGCGCCATGGTTGGGCACGGTGAACTCCTGCAGAGGAGCCCCCTGTGCGTTCAGCTTCTGAATGAAGACGAACAGGTCCATGTCGTCGGCGCCGTCCGCCTCGACCCACAGCCGCGCTTTCGGGTAGCCGACCATCGTGGTCTGCTCGTCGAAGCGAACGATGAAAGAGACTAGGCCCGGGTTGATTTCCACGTCATACATCGCCGCCGACTCGTCAGCGGGTGCCTGCGTGTGCAGCGTGCGCGACGCGCCGTCGAGGTAGTACTTCGTGTAGGTAACGCCTTGCGGCGGAAACTGATCCGCGGCGATATTGACTTGGTCGCCGCCTTCGAGATCGAGCAGGGCGTATCGGACACGCGGGGTCTGCTCCCAGCCGTTGTCCACGCCCTTGAGGAAGTGATCGAAGAACCGGCGCAGATCCTCCCGGTTGGCCTCGTCGTAGTAATCGGGCCACTCCTGACTGTTGTGGATGCGCAGCCACTTCTCCTTCGACCCCATCCGCCGCCAGGCCCGAAACGTCCCCGCGGTGTGCAGGGTGTTGGAATAGCTGGCCACCACGTAAGCCGGTACCGCAATCCGGTCAAACTGCGGAATTTTGTTCTCCCACAACTCGTTCACGAGCGGATACCGATCAGCCTCGCTGAGGACGTCCTCCTTGCGGCTTTTGCCCCAGTAGCTGTTGTCCTGCAGTTGCCGGGCAAACCCGGTGTCGGGCATGCCGCCGCGCATCACCAGATCGCGGTAGACGTCGCTGATGCCTTCCCACGGATTGATCGCCGTGAGGTGAGGTGGCTGTTCGGCCGCGGCGAACCACTGCGAGACCGCCAGATAGGAGGTCCCGCTCATCGCGACCTTGCCGGTGCACCATTCCTGGGCCGCCAGCCACTCGATCAGATCGTGGCAGTCCTGGCCCTCTTGGCGGTCCCACAAGACGCTGTCGCCCTCGGAATCGGTGACCCCTCGAGGATCCGGATTGCAGATCGCATAACCGTGGGCGCACCAATACGCCGGGTCGGGCCCCTCGAACTTGTGCAGACCCGACACAATCGCGTTGTCCAGACCGACCAAACTGAAAACCCCCATGGCGGCCGGCGCGCTGCCCTCGCCCTTGCCATACGGGCTCCATGCCACGATCACCGGCACCTTCTCCGCGCCCACCGGCCGCAGGACATCGACATAGATCGTCACGCCGTCACGCAAGGTGACCGCGACATCCTTCTCCAACACGATGTCGACCGGCAAGGTCCGAAACGCCGGCGCCAGCTGAAACCCCGCCGGCAGGGTGCGCGTGCCCGGATCGAACCCGCTCAACACCCCGAACCTCTCGCCCGGTTCCAAAGGCTGAGACGGCATGAACACTTTCTCCTCAGCCATATGGATCCTTTCGCAATCCGCGTCATCCAACCTTCTCGACCATAAGACCGATCCGCCCAAAAATCAACATGCGTTGAGATAAGGCGCCGGAACCAGTACCTTGACGGCATGGCCCCCAACAGCACGCCAGCGTCCGCGATGCGCCGCGGGCGTCGGCCGGGCAGGAGCACTACCCGCCAAGCCATCCTGGAGGCGGCGCGCGCCCGGTTCGCGAGCGACGGTTTCGCCGCGACGACCATCCGGGGGGTCGCGACCGATGCGGGCGTCGACGCCTCGTTGGTCATGCAGTTCTTCCGATCGAAGAACGAGTTGTTCGCCGCCGTCATGTCGATTTCGCCGGAAGCCTTGGCACACTTGAGCACCGCGTTCGACGGACCAGACGAACACCTCGGCGAACGGGTGGTCCGCGCATTCCTCAGCGTGTGGGAAGGGGCGCCGCAAGATTCGGAGCCGCTCATGGCGATGCTTCGAGGGGCCATCGTCAACGAACAGGCGGCCGCGCAATTGCGCGAGTTCCTTCAAGCCCGGCTGCTGGAAGGCGTCAGCTCACGTCCCGTTCAGCACCACGACGCGGCGTTCCGCGCCGGATTGGCGTCCTCGATGCTGGTCGGCATCGTCGTCGGAAGACGAATCGTCGGAGTTCCCGTGCTCGCCAGTGCGGACACTGAGGCACTGGTCGCGCTCGCTGCGCCGGCGATCCAAAGCGTGCTGACATCGGGGTTGCCGATAACCGATCACGCCGGGTGAGGTGTTCGCCCGATATGGGGTTGGAAAGGTAGCGTCGGGCCTACACCACAAAGGGGGCGGTCGCATTGACCGACATCATCAACGACGCTTTCTCCCGCCGCGCATTCATACGGGGTGCCGCGTTATCGGTGCCCGTCGTGGGCGCAGCGCTCGTCGTACCCGCCGCGTTGGCCGAGCCTTCGGAGTGCAGCGATCCATCCGGCATGGTCGGCAACTGCGCGGTGCAGCTACCCCAGGAATTCACCTCGACGAGTTTCAGCACAACGGCCATCGCCGGAGGTACGAACTACTCGATTCTGTTCAGCACCAAGATCCCGAGAGGCCCGCTCGTACCTTCGGGCGCCACCGGTTACCGCATCCGCAGCGGCAGTGTGTCGGGCACGAAGCAGGACGGAACCCCGTTCCGCCTGACACCAGGGATCGGCGAAGTGGGACCACGGGTCCTCGGAGCACGTTCGGCGTCATCCCTCGGCTTCGCGCTGGATGTGCCGTGGAATGCCGACCAGCTCGTGCGTTCGTTCCTGTACGCCTACGAGGTCGAGTTCTTGACCGGGCTGACCGGAATTCAGACCTGCCCGTACACGACCACCATGACGCTCGCGGACAACGGGATGACCCTCGGCGGTGTCGGCTCGGTGACGTTCTCCCCGCCGAGGCTTACCGATTGTGGGGAACCACCACCGCCGCCGCCTCCGCCGTGAGCGGGTTGCACGGCTAGCGCCGCGATTTCGACGCCCGGTTGCGGCGACCTCGGTGGTCCTGCCTCGGCGAAATTTCATCACGCGCCTGATACTTTGCCGAAAAGACCTTTCCGTCAACAGAATTCGACGGACATAGGGCGTGGGTATGTGACGGCCGGCGGGAGCCAGCTGCGTTACAACGGGTTTCGTTCACCGCCCAACGGCCGGTACCAGTTGCCTGGAATGACGGGGGCGATCAGGCGGCGCAGCCACAGCACCGGCCGTAAACGAACTGTGGGCCACAGATTACGTAAAGATCAGACCGCGGTCACTCCGGTGGCCTGGGGGCCCTTGGCGCCCTGTCCTACCTCGAACTGAACCCGCTGATTCTCCTCCAGTGAGCGGTAGCCACCGCCCTGGATCTCGGAGTAGTGGACGAAGACGTCCGCACTGCCGTCATCGGGGGCGATGAAGCCGAAGCCTTTTTCGCCGTTGAACCATTTCACGGTTCCTTGCGTCATATTTCTTGTACTTCTTTCGTTTACTTTCGCGAATGCAGAACACATTCGCCCTTCAGCCTACCCCACGATTACGTTTCTCTAGATCCGTCTTCGACGGTGGCGTCGCGGCGGGGGCACCCACCGGACAAGATTTCCGCGGGGAACGTCACCGTAGGTCCCCAAATGCATCGTGGATGGCGACTCCTGTACGTGCCGCTCGACGAGTCACAACTGACCGCCGCCGACGTGGAGGCCATGCGATCACGGCTCCGGTGCTCATACAGCTCGCCACCATGTCAAGGCCGCTCTGGTCGGTTGGCGTGGTTGACGCGACGGTGTTACCGTAGCCACCGTCGCTGACTCGGAACCCGAGTTTCGCATCGCTTGGCAGGTCATCTTCTCGCCTGAACGGGGCTGTCCTGCGTCTGGACTGAACACAACGAAAGCTGGGGGAACGCACGCGGTGTTTCGAGTGTTGAGGCGGTTCTGGATCCCGCTGCTGCTGGTGGTGGTCGTGGCGCTAGGCGCGTATGCGATTACCCGCATTCGCGAGTCCACAAGCCATCACGGCCCGAATCTGGCGGAGGGATCCGGAATTACCGCAAACTTCAATCCGAAGCACATCAGGTACGAGATCACCGGGACGGGCGGGACCGCGAATCTCAACTACCTCGACGAGAACGGCCAACCCCATCTCATCGAAAATGCGCCGCTGCCCTGGTCATTCACGATCGTGACGACGCTGCCGTCGATGTCGGCCAACATCTTGGCCCAGGGCGATCGGGGCACCCACGATCTTCGGTGTCAGGTGACCGTCGACGGCCAGGTGCGTGACAGCAGGGCGAGCACCGACACCATCAAACCGTTCATCTACTGCTTGGTGAAATCCGTATGAGCAACATGCACATGAAGCCCCATCGCCCGTTCATTGGTCGAATGGTTCGGATCTTCTCGTTACCGATCATCGTGTTCTGGGTGCTCGTGGCCGTGGGCCTGGGCATCTTGACCCCGTCGCTCGATGCCGTCGCGGCGACACGTTCGGTGCCCATCAGCCCCACCAATTCGCAGTCGTATCAGGCGATGCTGCACATCGGCAAGGTGTTTCAGCAGTACGATTCGGACTCCACAGCGATGGTCGTGCTGGAGGGCAAGGACAAGCTCGGCGATGCCGCGCACAAGTTCTACGACAAGATCGTCGCCAAGCTGGAAGCCGATCACAAGCACGTGCAAAGCGTCCAGGATTTCTGGAGTGATCCGCTGACCGCGGCGGGCTCTCAGAGCGTGGACGGCAAATCCGCTTACGTGCAGATCTTCCTCAATGGCCCCCAGGGCACGACACCCAGCCACGAGTCGGTGGCGGCGGTGCGTGACATCGTTGCCTCGGTACCAGCGCCGCCGGGTATCAAGGCCCATGTCGCCGGCAATACCGTGCTGAACGCCGACACCAGCGTGGCCGGGCATCAAAGCATGGCGACCATGGAGGTGGTGTCGGTCGCCGTCATCATTCTGATGTTGCTCATCGTCTACCGCTCCGTAGTGACGATGCTGGTGTCCATGGTCATCATCGGCCTGGAATTATTTGCCGCACAGGGTATTACGGCCACGGCGGGCAACCTGAACATCATCGGCTTGACCCCGTACGCGGTGAGCATGGTGACCATGCTGTCCTTGGCCGCCGGGACAGATTATGTGATCTTCCTACTCGGGCGATATCACGAGGAGAGATCGAAAGGCCTCGATTCCGAAGAGGCGTTCTATGTCGCCTACAGCGGTGTCTCGCACGTCATCCTGGGTTCCGGGCTGACCATCGTCGGTGCCTGCTTGTGCCTCACCATGACCACGCTGCCCTACTTCCAGACCATGGGTCTGCCCTGCGCGATCGCGGTTGGGGTGGTCATCGCCGCAGCCCTGACACTGGCGCCCGCGATCCTGACGGTGGCGTCGAAATTCGGTCTGCTCGACCCCAAGCACAACGTGGTCTCCTCGCCGGGTTGGCGCAAGGTCGGCACGTCCGTGGTGCGCTGGCCCATTCCGATCGTCTTGGTGACCTGCGTGATTGCCGTCGTGGGTTTCGTCGCCCTGATGACCTATGTGCCGCAGTACAACGACCAGAAGTTCACCCCCGCCGATATGCCCGCCAACCAGGCCATGGGCGTCGCGGACCGGCATTTCTCCCAGGCCCGGATGAACCCCGAACTGTTGATGCTCGAGGCCGATCACGACCTGCGTACGCCCGCGGACATGCTCGTGATCGAAAAGGTCGCCAAGAACGTCTTTCGCATGCGGGGCATCGATCGAGTACAGACCATCACCCGCCCCCTGGGCGCACCGATCGAGCACAGCTCGATCCCATTCCTGCTCGGTGCGCAAAACGCGGGCACCCTGCAGGCCGCGAAGTTCAACAACGACAGCTCGGCGCAGATGCTCGAACAGGCCGACGAGCTGAGCAGGACCATCGCCAACATGCAACGCATGTACACCATCACCAAGGAGATGACCGAAACCACGCACAGCATGGTTGGCAGGACCCACGAGATGGTGGACACCACCAACGAACTGCGGAATAACATCTCCGATTTTGAGGATGTCTTCAGACCCATTCGCAGCTACTTCTACTGGGAAAAGCACTGCTACGACATCCCGATCTGCTGGTCACTGCGGTCAATCTTCGACACACTGGACGGGATCGACGCACTCGCCGACCAAATACAAGGCCTCACTATCGATTTGGATCGTTTGGATCATTTGCTGCCGCAGATGTTGCCGGTGCTGCAGAACACCATCGACTCGATGACCAAAATGCGCGACTTCATGATCGCGACCCATAGCACCCAGGCCGGCACCCAGGCCCAGCAACAGGAACTCGCCAAGGGCGCGACGGAGATAGGCCTGTACTTCGACCAGGCCAAGAATGACGATTTCTTCTACCTGCCACCAGACGTGTTCGACAACCCGGACTTCAAACGCGGCATGAAAATGTTCATGTCGCCCGATGGCAAAGCAGTCCGGATGATCATCACCCACCAGGGCGACCCCGCCTCGGTGGAGGGTATCGACCATGTCCGAGGCCTCAAAAATGTTGTCGCAGACGCCCTCAAGGGCACCCCGCTGAGCAATGCCAAGGTCTCACTCGCGGGCACGGCATCGCTGTATGCCGATATGCAGGACGGCGTCGTCACCGACCTCATGATTACGATCATCGCCGCGATGATCCTGATTTTCGCGATCATGTTGTTGATCACCCGCAGTGTGGTGGCCGCCGTCGTGATCGTCGGCACCGTCGCCGCGTCCTTGGGTACCGCATGTGGTTTATCGGTGCTGCTCTGGCAGGACATCCTAGGGCTGGGCGTGCAGTGGATCGTGATCCCGTTGTCGATGGTGATCCTGCTGGCGGTGGGTTCGGACTACAATCTCCTCGTGGTCTCGCGCTTCAGGGAAGAGATACACGCCGGGCTCAACACGGGCATCATCCGTGGCATCGGGGCCACCGGACGCGTCGTCACCGCGGCCGGCCTGGTGTTCGCCTTCACCATGATGGCGATGATCGTCAGCGACCTGCGCGTGGTCGGTCAGCTCGGCATGACCATCGGCATCGGCCTGGTCGTCGACACGTTGATCGTGCGGGCGTTCATGACCCCATCGATCGCTGCGGCGCTGGGTCGCTGGTTCTGGTGGCCGCTCAACACCTTTGAGATCACCAGGCATGGCCGTAGCGAACCCGAACCAAGGCCTGCCGACCACGACACCGCGCCCCTTGCGACAGCAAGGACGTGAGCGCCTTGACCGGGCCTGGCAAGCTGGCGACGGAGTCGGTCGCTGCAGCGGAATGCTTGCCAGACACGAAATCGATACTGCGCCAACGCACCGAAGGCCGGCTCGATCGATCCCGCGATCCCGCGATCCTCAATGCAGCGCTGGCCGCATTGGCCGAAAACGGTTATAACAACACCAATATGAACGACATCGCCGCGCGAGCGGGTGTCGGTAAAGCCGCGATATACCGCCGCTGGGCGTCGAAGGCCGCGTTGATGACCGATGCGCTTGTGTATTGGCGACCCGACCTCATCGCCGATGATGCCCCAGACACCGGCAGCCTTGTCGGTGACTTCGACGCGCTGGTTGAACGTGTGGCGCGCGCCGATGACGACCTGATCTCCAGTGATCTGGTGCTGCGAGTGGCGATGGAGGCGGTACACGATCACCAACTCGCATCAGCCCTCGACGAGTTGATGCTGCTCAAGGGCAGGCGCGTGGTGACGGCCATCCTCCGGCAGGCCGCGGCCCGCGGCGAGGTCGCGCCCGACGGGGATTGGTCCCTTATCGCCGACACCTTGACGGGAATGGGGCTGATGCGGGTCATCAGCGGTCAAACCGTTGACGCGAAGTTCGTCCGGAAAGTCATCGACACGCTGATTCTGCCTGCCGTTTGCGCGGCGAATACCAAGGTTGCTGGCGCGAGCGCAAAGTAGTCCCGCGCAGGTTGACCGCTCGGCGGACCGCCGCCGACTAGTTTCGTCACCGACTCGAACCGATCATGTCGTGCGTGAACAGCCGCGCGCCGTAACCAACCGCCCGCCTACGCCTTGGCGTAATAGCACCCAGGGCGGAACCACCGCTTCGGCTCCGCCGAGTATCTGAATTGGCTGCGGGACAACGATTATCCGCTGGCAGCGGTGGAGGGGGATCATCGCCGATGCCATTAGGTTCTCAAACCGCGTGACGGATGACGGCCATGCCACCTGCGGTGTTGCAGAATTCTCATCAAAATGGCGGACGGGTTTATCTCATCTTCGTGGCGGGTCCTAGAACCGCGCGATTGTCCACAGTTGCGAAGGCTCGCGGCCGCAGATCCCACAACGCGCACCTCTACTACGTGTGAGCCAGAGACGCCCGCAAAGCGGTTGACGTTCATGTGTCCAACTGGGTAGCGACGCAGTGGTGGTCGTCAATGCGGTCGACGTCGAGTCTGTCGATGACATCGGCCAGGGTCGGCTAGCGGTGACTCACTCGAGCGATGTTGTTCCGCGTTGCGGCCTCCGGTGGCCTGGTGTGGCCGCGTTAGTGTGCGTAGGTCGCCTTCCGTGAACAGGCCGACAGAAAAGTTGGGCAAATATGACAGCAGCAGCAGCAGAAGCGTCAGCACTCGAAGCGCGGGTCGGTCACTTCTACCAGATCGACGACACGTACCTGGTCGGCCGTGAAAAGGTGCGCGAGTTCGCCCGTGCCGTGCAGGACTATCACCCTGCGCACTGGAAACTCGACGCTGCCGCTGAGCTGGGCTATTCGGACCTGGTGGCTCCGCTGACCTTCACGTCGGCTCCGGCGATGGCCGCCAATCGGCACTTGTTCGAGTCCGTCGTCATCGGTTACGAGATGTATCTGCAGACCGAAGAAGTCTTCGAGCAGCACCGACCGATCGTGGCCGGCGACGAGCTGCACATTGATGTCGAACTGTCATCGGTGCGCAGGATCGCCGGCAGAGACTTGATCACGGTGACCAATACATTCACCGATACCGCCGGCGAGCGGGTGCACACCCTGCACACCACCGTCGTCGGCGTCACTGCCGAGGATGTCGATCCGGGGATCAGGACCGTCGCGCAGCAAGTGATGATGCACGACGTGAATCTCGCGGGCATCGACTACTCCGAAGCGGACTACCAAAAGACGGTGCGCCCGGCGGACGACGTTCGGGTCGCGCCGGGAGGCACGCGCCGCACCCCGGGGACGCCGTCCTTCGATGACGTGAAGGTCGGCGACGAATTACCGGTCCACCACGCGCGACTGTCGCGCGGCGACCTGGTGAACTACTCGGGGGTGGCCTGCGACGCCAACCCGCTTCATTGGGACGAGAACCTCGCAAAACTGGCGGGACAGCCCGACGTGATCGCCCACGGAATGCTCACCATGGCATTGGGTGCCGGATTCGGCTCCGCATGGTCAGGCGATCCCGGTGCGGTTACCCGCTACGCGGTGCGGCTGTCCCAGCCCGTGGTCGTGTCGTCCACCGAGGGTGCCGACATCGAATACAGCGGCAGGATCAAGTCACTGGACCCGGAAACCCGCACCGGAGTCGTGATCGTCGGCGCAAAGTCGGCCGGCCGCAAGATCTTTGGCCTGGCGACGTTGAACATCCGTTTCCGCTGACGTCTACTGGGATCGCAGGCGCCGGCACCACAAACCATTGTCATCGCGCCATATTGGCGAACCGCGACAGGTGCAACTGGTGGGCCACGGTGACCGTCTTGGTCGGGCCGTTGCGGTGTTTGGCGAGGATGAAATCCGCCTCTCCCCCGCGTGGATCGTCCCGTTCGAACGCGTCCGGACGGTTCAGCAGGATCACCATGTCGGCATCTTGCTCTAAAGAATTGTGTAGGTTAATCCCATTTGCAACGAAATTATGTGTGTCGCTTACAGTTCCGTCATATACGTCTTGCTCGCCGATGCTGGTAATCTCGATGATCCGATCCCAATAGACATCGCTGGTCGTGAGAGCATGGATTTCGGAGTCTTCAAGCAATGCTGCCATCCTATGGAGCAGTGACCGCCCCGGTGCATGTTGCAACCGGGACTTGCAGAAGCGCGTCTTCATAGCAACTTTGAGTTCGCCGCTAGTAAGCTCCTTGCGAGCTACAACTTCCTCTACTTTGCCCCAAACCTCAACGGGCACCGTGTCACCGCCAGGGCGGCGAATGCGCGATTGCAGCTTTTCGAGCACAAACTGGGCAGAAGTGCCGCGCGCCCCATAGACGCCGATCTTGGTCAAGAACGCTGTTTGATTCCCTGCCCTGTCAATCCATAAATGCCAGCAGTCGCGGTACCCCGCCTTGTGCATTCGCGTGATTCGGCTCTGCACTCCAAGACGCAGGAGCAGCTGTGCAACATCGTCGACCAATCGACGACTGGTGGACGCATAGTAAATCTTTGCTTGGCCCGACTTGGCGTCCCAGCGAACCGAGCCATCCGTCGCCCACAGGTGACGCAGGAACAGCACCACCTGGTCGTTGGGCGCGCGAAAGACGGCTTCCGGCACAAACTTTTCGTAACTGCGCTTGCCGAACAACCCTAGGCCGTCGAGCCACGCGGCGATCGGATTCCGCTTGCCATGGGTCAAGCGCTCCGGCGCCGGCAACCGCAGCGTCGTGACTCGCGCCGCCGGATACTCGTCCCGAACCGCGGTTACACCAAAGTGCGCGGCCGAGACCGTCACCGCGACCAGGTTCGCCTCGTCCACGGACGCATACCGTATCGGTTGTCTTTTAACGCACGACCCGTCACCGATCATGTGGGCCAGCAGCATGACTTCGCGATCATCCATCCGCTGGGTGTCGACGGGCTCCGGCACCCGCCGCGGCGCGGCGATGCGGTCGCCAACCTGCAGCTGCTCCAACGGCGTCCAACCGTCGAGCTTCATGAAGGGATGGTTGCCGGTGGCCTCCACTTCGCGGCCGGAGGCCAGCCGTAGCCGGAACACTTCCTTGCGACCGCTCGGGAACACGTTGGTCATCGGGCGCGCGACCATCCGCAGTCGCTCGTCCAGGGACCACACCAAAGGACGCTCGCCCGTGCGCATCAACTCGCCGAAGGTCACCTCGGCGCCCGTGTCGGCACGCAAAATCCGCGTCGACGCGGTAAGGCATCCCGACTCCCGAAGGTCAGACAGCATGGGCTTCTTGTCGGTGCGCTGCTCGGGACCACGGTTGAGCTGGCTGATCGCCACGACGGGAACCTCGAGCTCCTTGGCCAAAAGCTTGAGCTGGCGCGAGAATTCGGAAACTTCTAGCTGCCGCGACTCGACCTTCTTTCCCGACGACATCAGCTGCAGATAATCAACGACCACCAGACGCAGGTCGGATTTCTGCCGCAGCCGACGCGCTTTGGCGCGAATCTCCATCATCGTCAGGTTCGGCGAGTCGTCGATATACAGTGGCGCCTCGCTGATTTCGCTCATCCGGCGCGCCAGCCGCGTCCAGTCCTCGTCGCTCATGCGACCCGAACGCATATCGGCGAGTTTGATTTTCGCTTCCGCCGACAATAACCGCATCACGATCTCGGACTTGCTCATCTCCAGCGAGAAGATCACGCTCGCCATGCGGTGCTTGATCGAGCACGATCGCAAAAAATCCAGCCCCAGCGTGGAGTTGTGTGTCGGCACCATGCCCGGGCCGGCCAGGTACAACCGTGCGCCATTGTCGACCTGCACGCAGCGCACCGGAACACTGTCCACCCGGCGCACCGCCTCGACCTGCAGCACAGGAGCCAACACCGCGGCGGTAGCCCCGTGCCCGGCGAGCCCCGACGTCGACCCCGGGGCGACGATCGCGTCCCCACCGGCGCGCAGCTGCACCGACGTCCGGATGCCGCGGGTGGTCGGCCACTGATGCGCCGCGTCGGCGACGATCACTGTCCCGTCAGAGAATTCCACCTCGTAGCACGGCCGTCCCAGCATCACGTCGGTGGCGGCGACCACCCGCGTCGGCTTCCCGTCGGCGCCGAGCAGCTCGTCACCGACCGCGACATCGCCCATCGTCGTCCACCCGGTCGGCGTGGGCAGCGGCGTATCCAACGCCAGGGCCTTCCCCACTCCAGGCCTGGCCGCCACGATGATCATCTGCCCGGCATGCAGACCGTTGGTCACCTCGTCGAGTTCGGTGAAACCGGTTGGCACGCCGCGCGCCACACCGCCGTTCGACGCGATGGCGTCGATCTCGTCCATCGTCGGCTGCAGCAGGTCCTCGAGCGGAACGAAATCCTCCGTCGTGCGCCGGTCGGCCACCTCGTAGATCTCGGCCTGCGCGCGGTCGACCACCTCGGCCACGTCGGCCCCCTCGGCGCCCGCGTAGCCGTACTGCACCACCCGGGTGCCGGCCTCGACCAGGCGCCGCAGCAGCGCCTTCTCGGCCACGATGGTCGCGTAGTAGCCCGCGTTGGCCGCGGTGGGCACCGTCGAGATCAGCGTGTGCAGATACGGCGCGCCACCGATCCGGCGCAACAGGCTGCGGCGGTCCAATTCCGCGGCGACCGTGACGGCGTCGGCCGGCTCGCCACGCCCATACAAGTCCAGGATCGCGTCGTAGACGTTTTGGTGCGCGGGGCGGTAGAAGTCCCCGGGCCGCAGCCGCTCGAGCACGTCGGCGATGGCGTCCTTGCTCAGCAGCATGCCGCCCAACACGGCCTGCTCCGCCGCCATGTCCTGCGGTGGCTGACGCCCGAAGTCCTCGCTGGGCGACGATGCATCCATGCCCGACGTCAGATCATCGACGACCGCCATGGATTCCCTTCTCCCGTGATCCACTCATCCGAACATACATTCGATAGCCGACATTGAGGGTAGGTCAAGGTCCTGACACCTTCGCCCCAGAGCACCCGCACGCCCGGCGCCGGGACGACGTTAGACGTTGCTGGGTACTAGGTAAACGGGGTGCTGTTCATGAACCTGTGCATCGTGTGTGCATATACATCGACACCTGTGTTGAGCGGGGTGTGGAGAACCTGTGGATTAATGCAAAGGGCCAGGACATCACTGCAGATACCGGCCATACAACGCCATGAAAATCGTGTGGACAAGAATCTCTACGGCGTGTCGGGCCGGGTTACCGTCCCGGGCGTGTTGGCTTTCCGCCACATTTTCCCAGCGTTACGGGCCGGTTACGTGGACCGCGCGAATGCACCCCAGAAATAGTTCGCTAGGGAGCACCTCCGCGACCGCCCGGGGCAGACTGGGGCCACAAGCCCGCAGCGCAACGAAGCCCGGCGGCGGCCGATCAAGGCCACCGCCGGGAACGAGCAAATGTCGGGCGCTTAGCTCTGCGCGACTACCTCGAGCGCGACCTCGACGTCGACCTCGGGGTGCAGGTGCACCGCCACCGGGTGGGTACCGAGGGCTTTGATGTGCGACTTCGGCAGCCGGACGATCCGTTTGTCCAGGTTCGGGCCACCGGCCTTCTTGATCGCGGTGACGACGTCGCCCGCGGTCACCGAACCGAACAGCTTCCCGGAATCCGCCGCGGTCTTCACCGGCAGCGAGACCGGTCCCAGCGCCTCGATCGCCGTCTTGAGTTCGTTGGCGTGGCCAAGGTCGCGCACCGCCTTGGTCTCGCGGGCCCGGCGGATATCGTCGGCCTGCTTCTGCGCACCGCGGGAGGCCACGATCGCCAGTCCGCGCGGGAGCAGGTAGTTGCGGCCGTAGCCGTCCTTGACCTCGACAGTGTCGCCGACGGAACCAAGGTGGTCGACGTCAGCCGTCAGAATCAGCTTCATCGTTTCGTACTTTCAGTTGGCCCTCGGCGTCTATCGCGCCGAGGAGGTGAAGGGCAGCAGCGCCACTTCGCGGGCATTCTTTACCGCGATGGCGATGTCACGTTGGTGCTGCACACAGTTGCCGGTGACGCGACGCGCGCGAATCTTGCCGCGCTCACTGATGTACGTGCGCAGCAGCGCGGTGTCCTTGTAGTCGATCGCTTGATCCTTCTTGGCGCAGAAGACACACTTCCGTGCCTTGACCGGCTTTTCCGGAGCCGGGCGCCGCTTGTTGGACTTGGCCATGTCTGTCTTTCTTTCCCTTTTCTACTGCTGAAGTTCTGTTAGAACGGCGGTTCGTCGTCGCCGCCGCCGAACGAGCCCGATGCCGGCGCGCTGCCCCACGGGTCGTCGGCCGGTGCGCTGGTCGCGGGCGCCGCCTGCTGGCGGGATCCACCGCCGCCACCACCGCCGAAGCCGCCGCCACCACCGCCACTGCGCGAGGCCTTGTTGACCTTGGCCGTGGCATACCGCAGCGAGGGGCCGATCTCGTCGACCTCGACCTCGACGACGGTGCGCTTCTCACCTTCACGGGTCTCGAACGAACGCTGCTTGAGCCGGCCGGTGACGATCACACGGGAGCCGCGGGTGAGGCTTTCGGCGACGTTCTCGGCGGCTTCCCGCCAGATGTTGCATCGCAGGAACAGCGCCTCGCCGTCCTTCCACTCCCCGCTCTGGCGGTCATAGATCCGAGGCGTCGACGCCACCGTGAAATTCGCGACGGCGGCACCCGACGGAGTGAACCGCAGTTCAGGGTCTGCGGTCAGGTTTCCGACGACGGTGATAGTGGTGTCACCAGCCACAGTTTCCTCCTCGTTCCACGCTGTTGCTCGCCGCTCCGGTAGTGGATGTCATGAGCGTGTCCTCGCTGAGCCTACGCAGGTGCACCCCGCCGTGGGTCCACGGCGCGGCCACGATTGTTAGTGCTTGTCGGTGCGCATCACCTTGGTGCGCAGTACCGACTCGTTGAGGCTCAGCTGGCGGTCGAGCTCGGACACCGTCGCCGGCTCGGCTTTGAGGTCGACGACGACGTAGATGCCTTCGGCGTGCTTGGCGATCTCGTAGGCCAGCCGGCGCCGGCCCCAGATGTCGACCTTGTCGACGGAACCGCCATCCTTGCGGACGACGTTCAGGAACGTCTCCAAGGACGGAGCAACGGTGCGCTCGTCGAGCGTGGGGTCAAGAATGACCATGATTTCGTATGGACGCATGGAAACCTCACCACCTCCTCTGGTCTCAAGCGGCCACGGACGATCCGTGGCAGGAGGGTCGCCTGCGTCGGCAACCGCCCCAGGCTACCGGATACCGCGCTGACCAGAAAAATCCGGGTTGTGGGGGTCGCTATCGCCGGGCGCCCGAGTATTCCCTGGCCCTGGCCAACGTCGCCGCGTCGGCCTTGGCGAGCGCACCCGAGTCGAAGGGCGGCTGCGGGTCGTATTCGATGAGCAGCTGAGCGGCCTGTGCTGCCTGGCGATCGACCAGCAACTCCACCAGACGCAGGGCCATGTCGATGCCGCTGGACACCCCGGCGGCGGTGATGATCCGCTGCGGCAGGTGTTCGACGACGCGTTCGGCCACGTAGCGGGCGCCCAATCCGTTGAGCAGGTCGGCCGCCGCCCAATGGGTGGTGGCGGTCAGCCCGTCCAGCAGGCCGGCCGCGGCCAGCAGCAGCGCGCCGGTGCACACCGATGTCGTGAACCGGGTGTTCGGACGCACCGCCTGCAACCAATCCCGGATGACCTCGTCGTGGATCAGTTGCCGGGTGCCGATGCCGCCGGGGAACACCACCACGTCCGGCGCGGCCACCTCGTCGAAGGTGGCGTCGCAGGTGACGCCGAGCATTCCGTTCTCGGTGCGCACCTCACCGCGGCGGTGCCCGACGAACACGACGTCAACCGACGGGATGCGTTGCAGCACTTCGTAGGGGCCGACCGCGTCGAGCGCGGTAAATCGCGGAAAGAGGGGAATGGCGACCTGGGTCATGGCGTCATGTTGCCATCGCGGGTTGTTCGTCGGCGCCCTCGGACGCCGGGGCACTGGCGCGACGCGATGCGACCGGCCGCAGCCGGTCCGGCAGCCAGCCGGGCGGGGCGTCGGGTGCGCGGTCGAACGGCCCGCCCGCCGGGTCGTCCACCCGTCCGCCCCAGCGCACCAAATCCTCGTCGGGCCGGTAGATCTGGCGGATCACCAGCGCGCACAACACGATGACCGCGACATCACGCAACAGCACCGTGGTGGTGAAGAACTGCTCGGCCAATGAACGGTTCGGATTGCCGTACAGGTAATACATTCGCGGCACCCACACCAGCGCGTCGACCGTCATCCAGGCCAGCAGCACGCGGCGATGCGGCAGCGCGAGCACCGCCAGCGGCACCAGCCACAGCGAGAACTGCGGACTCCACACCTTGTTGGTCAGCAGGAAAGCCGCCACCACCAGGAACACCACCTGCGCCACCCGCGGCCGTCGGGGAGCGGTCAGGATGATGAATGCGATTGCCGCACAACACGTCACGAACAGCACCGCAACCACGGTGTTCAACACCGTCGGCGGCTGCCAGAACCCCAGCTTGGGATCGAAACCCCGCCAGCCGGTGAACGACTTCACGACGTTGTACAACGAATCCATGTCGTCGCCGCGGCGCGTGTTGAGCCGGAAGAACTCCGACCATCCGCGCGGAAAGAACACCAACACAGGCAGGTTCACCAGCAGCCAGGTCACCACGGCCGCCGCCGCGGTGCGGCCCCACGCCCGCAGCCGCCCGGTCCGGATTCCCAGCAGCAGCATGGGACCCAAGAACAGCAGCGGGTACAGCTTTGCCGCGGCCCCCAACCCGATCAGCACACCGGCCAGCACCGGCTTGCGCCGCGCCCAGGCCAGCAATCCGGCCATCGCGAAACCCGTTGCCAGCGCATCGAAATTGGTGAAGATCTGAAATATCAGCACCGGCGACGCCGCCACCAGGGCCGCATCCCAGATCCGCCGCCCGGCCAGGCCCGCCGACGCCCAGACGGTGGCCAGCCAGGCGAGGGCCAGCCCAAACGCCGAGATGTTGAAGAACATCACGACCTCGGCGACCACCGGAAGCGGCGCAAGCTTGCTCAGCGCCGTGTAGGTCTTGGCCAACGCCATCGAAACGTACTGATACATCCCCGTCAGCACGGGATATTCCATGTACCGCACCGCGGGCCGGCCGTCGTAGCGGATCTGCTGGGCGCCGGTGGAGTCGGTCTCGATCCAGCTCGACTTGTACGGAAACTTGCCCTGGCTCAACAACTCCGCGCCGTAGAGCGGCACCGTGTCGGAGTAGCACAGCTCGTAGTAGGCGCGCTGGTTGTCCCAATTGGCCACGCGTTGATCGCCGGTGCCGGTGCCGGTGCTTTGCAGGCAGGCCGCCTTGGTCGACCAGCCGAGCGCCAAAAAGACCAGTCCGATCAAGAACATCACCCGCAGCGGGGTCATCAAACGAGCGCGGCCGATCAGCGCGTGGCGGCCGACGGGGCCCCCGACGACGTCGGCGAGCGCGGCGCCCAGAAAGTCGGTGCGGCTGGGGCAGTCTCGGTTGTCGGCGCTACGCAGATCCGCGGCCAGCGGTCGCGGTGAAATGGTGGCGCCGTGTTCCGCGGCCCCGGTCACGGCGGCGGGGGCGGCGCTTGGGGCCCACCCGGCGGGGGGCCACCACCCGGCTCAGGAGAGCCCGGCGGGCCGCCCCCGGGCGGCGGTGGCGCCAGCGTGATCGTCGTGGGCGGACCGACCGGGATGGTGATGCCCGGCGCCACTTCGATGGTGGGCTGGATGACGGTTTCCGCCGGCGGCTTCGGCGGGGGCGGCGGCGCCGGCACCCCCGCGTAACCGCCGATCTCGGTCGGCTTGGGGAAGGATTCGTTGGAGGTGCCCTTGAGCGCCCCGTCCATCGTGGCCTTCCAGATATCCGATGGCAGCCCCGACCCGTAAACCGGTGCGCCCGAAGCCGTTACCAGCGGCTCGTCGCCTTTGGCCGTACCCACCCACACGGCCGTCGACAGCGACGGCGTGTAGCCGACCATCCAGGCGTCCTTGTCCGAGTTGGTGTCACCCAGCTGCGTAGTGCCGGTCTTGGCGGCCGACGGCCTGCCGCCGGCGAGGGCGTGGCCGCGCGAGTAGCTGGCGATCGGCACCATGGCCGCGGTGACGTTGTCGGCGACGGCCTTGGGGATGCGCTGCTCGCCGCTGTCCTCGGACTTGCTCGCGTCGAACAGCACCTGGCCGTCGGAATTGACCACCTTCTGCACGAAATGCGGCCGATGATAGACGCCGGACGCGGCCAGGGTGGCATACGCCGAGGCCATATCGAACACCCGGGTTTGATACTGGCCCAACACAATTCCGTTGTTCGGTGGCCCGCCCTTGCCGTCCTCCGACAACGTGTGGGCCACACCGGGGAAGCTGGTCGCGACGCCGGCTTGGTGCGCCGCGTCGGCGACGGCCTGCGGTCCGCCCTTGAGCTTGAGCATCAGCCGGTAATACGAGGTGTTCAACGACTGCTTGAGCGCCTGGGCGATGTTGCACGTCCCGCAGCTTTCACCCTCGACGTTCGTGATCTTGATGCCGTCGACAGTCAACGGCGAACTGTCCACCTGATAGCCCAGGCCGATCCCCTGCTCGAGCGCCGCAATCAGGCAGAACACCTTGAACGACGACCCGGTCTGCAATCCGGCCTGAGCGAAGTCGAAACCGTTGGCATCGCTACCGCCGTAGTAGGCGCGGATGGAGCCGTCGTGCGGATCGACCGACACCGCCGCCGTACGCATGTCGGGGTCTTGGCCGTCAAGGTATTTCGACACGGCCTTTTCGGCGGCCTGCTGGGCCTTGGGATCGATGGTGGTGGTGACCTGAAGCCCCTGGGTGTTCAGCGTCCGCTCGTCGATGTTGAACAGATCCATCAACTCTCGGGTCACCTGGCGTTCGATGAGCCCGTTGGGGCCGGTCGTCTGGTTCTGCGCGCGCGCCTGATCGGGCGGCACGGTCTGCGGGAACACCTGCGCGGCACGGTCGTTCGACGACAGCGCCTTGGTCTCCACCATGCCGTCGAGCACCCAGTTCCAGCGGGCCAGGGCGCCCTTGGGGTCGACGGCCGGATCCAGGGTGGACGGCCGCCGAATGAGCGCCGCCAGCAACGCCCCCTCCGAGACGGTGAGCTGCTCGACGGGCTTGTCGAAATAGGCCTTCGACGCCGCGGAAATACCGTAAGCACCCCGACCGAAGTAGATGATGTTCAGATAGGACTGCAGCACTTCGTCTTTGGACCACTCCCCCGACATCTTGGTAGCGATGACCAATTCCTTGGCCTTGCGCATCAGTCCGCTGACGCCGTGCTGCGCCGAGCCGACGAGGGCGTTCTTCACGTATTGCTGGGTGATTGTCGATCCACCCTGCAAATCCCCGCTGCCGAACAGGTTGTTGTTCACCGCCCGTGCGAAGCCGCTGAAGTCGAAGCCGGGGTTGGAATAGAAGTTGCGGTCTTCGGCGGCGATCACCGCCTGGCGGACGTGCACGGGCACCTGATTGAGGTTGACGTCGACCCGATTGCCTTCCGGCGGAATGATTTTGGCGATCTCGGAGCCGTCGCTGGCCAGGATGGTCGAAACCTGGTTGGTACGAAGGTCGCCCGGCTTGGGAATGTCGACGATGAAGTACGCCATCGCGAAGGTGACGATCGGCAACAGCACCAAAACGGCCGCACACAGGTAGGCCGCGCGGCGCACCCACAACCAGTTGACCTGCTGGGTCCAGGTCCAGTCGCGCCACGGCCCGGCCGCCCGCTTGCCGGGCCCATCGGGCCCCCCGGGCCGCCCGCGCCGTGGCGGCGGAGGAGGAGGTCCGCCGGGTGGGCGGCCGCCGAAGCTGGCGCGCTCGTGCCGGCCGGACGCCGGCGACCGGCGATCCAAGGCGGCCTTGACCTCGTCGAGCGCGTCACGCCGCACGGGCGCCGACGGGGGCCCGGCCAAGGCGGCTTTGACTTCGTCAATGGGGTCGGAGCGCCGGGGCGCGCGGTCATCTTTGACCGCAGGCAGGATCGTGGTCAGGCGATCGTCGGGCGGACCCTGGCGGCGCCGGTTGGACGCCGGCGGGGCATTCCGGTGTCCGGAATCCTGGGAATCGCCGCTCCGGGGCTCAGCGTCCGGACGGTCGTCCTTGCCGTGGTTGCCCAGCCGCTCAGTCCCTGGCCCACGTTGGTCACCGGACGACTGGCTGTGCCGTCCTTCGTCATTCGAGCTCATTCAGTGGCCGTGCGGGCGCCGTTGCGCGCCGTCCGCGAGCGCCCGGTGCCCCTGGGAGGAGATGCCGGGCGCACCGCACCGAGCACATAGGACTTGACGAGGTGATTCCAGCTGCACGTGCGGCACACCTCCACCACGTGGACCGCGAACTCGTCGAAGCGGGATGCGAGCATCACCAACTCCTCGGCCGTGCGCGCCGAGCCCGAGACCGGTCCCAGGTGCTCGCCGAACACCCACGACACCAGCGTCAGCTGCTCCTTGCGGCAGATCGGACACATGACCTGGCTCGTTTTCCCGTGAAACTTGGCGGCGCGCAGCAGATAAGGGTTCGCGTCACACACCTCGGACACACCTGTTCGGCCCGAGTACACCTGGGCCAGCAGTGAGCGCCGCCGAAGCGCGTAATCCACCACTTGTCGCTGCAGTCGCACGCCCACCAGAGTACGACGCCATGCCGACCAGTGATACGCAACCAAAACTGTGGCGCCCGACGGCGTCGCCGCCGTGGTGTTGACGCCGCCCACGCAGCTGCACTCGGTCGGCGGCCTCACGGGGTCGCTCGAGCAGATGCGCAAACGGTTCGGCAACACCATGGGCTACCGGCTGGTGATCTACCCGACCTACGCGGCGTTGGACCGACCGGACCCCTCCGACGACCGACGCGTCCTGGCCTACACCTACCGCGGCGGCTGGGGCGATCCGACCAGCTCGGCCAAGAGTTCCTCGGACGGTCCCGTGCCGGTCGACCTGAGCAAGTTCGACGTCAACGCGGCAGTGGGCATCATGCGCGGCGCGCCCGAGACCTTGCGCATGAAGCCGTCCGACGTGAAATCGACCTACCTGATCGTCGAGCCGGCAAAAGACCCGACCACACCCGGAGCGCTCACGCTGTCGCTGTATGTTTCCAGCGACTACGGCGGCGGCTACATCGCCTTCGGCGGTGATGGCACCGTCAAGCAGATGAGTTTGCCCACGTAGCGTCGCCCCCGGCCCGACTCAATCCCGCGCGGTGTGACGAATGGCAAACCAACACTAAGTGGTGTTGTGGCTAATATATCGAGGCGATACGATTGCGCGAGGCGTCGGATCGTCGTAACTAGCCATGCAAACCACTTTTGAGGGGGTGAGTCGATGCTGGAGCTTGCCATCCTGGGTCTCCTGATCGAGTCGCCCATGCACGGCTACGAGTTGCGCAAACGGCTGACCGGTTTACTCGGCGCGTTCCGGGCGTTTTCGTACGGTTCGCTCTACCCGGCCCTGCGCCGCATGCAGGGCGAAGGGTTGATCGCCGAGGACGCCGCGCCGGCCGGGACGCCTGTCCGACGGGCCCGGCGCGTCTACCAGTTGACCGACGAGGGCCGTCGGCGCTTCGGTGAGCTGGTGGCCGACACCGGTCCGCACAACTACACCGACGACGGCTTCGGGGTACACCTGGCGTTCTTCAACCGCACTCCGGCAGAGGCGCGGATGCGCATTCTGGAAGGCCGCCGCCGTCAGGTCGAAGAACGGCGGGAGGGTCTGCGTGACGCCGTGGCGCGGGCCAGTAGCTCGTTCGACCGCTACACCCGCCAGCTTCATCAGTTGGGGCTCGAGTCCAGCGAGCGCGAAGTCAAGTGGCTCAACGAGCTCATTGCTGCGGAGCGGGCTATGCCCGGCCTCTCCGAGCAAACATAATCCCCGCACGAACCCAGCCATCCCAGTCAGAGGTCAGAGGTTAGGAGAACGCCCATATGAGTGAGCAGAACGCGCCGCTTGCGTCGACGGAGGTACGAGTCGCCATTGTCGGCGTCGGTAACTGCGCGTCTTCGCTGGTTCAGGGCGTGCAGTACTACTACGACGCCGACGAGAACAGCACCGTGCCCGGCTTGATGCACGTGAAGTTCGGTCAGTACCACGTGCGCGACGTGAAGTTCGTCGCCGCGTTCGACGTGGACGCCAAGAAGGTCGGGTTCGACCTGTCCGAGGCCATCTTCGCGTCGGAGAACAACACCATCAAGATCGCCGACGTGCCGCCCACCAACGTCACGGTGCAGCGCGGCCCGACGCTGGACGGCATCGGCAAGTACTACGCCGACACCATCGAGGTGTCCGATGCCGAGGCGGTTGACGTGGTCAAGGCGCTGCGCGAGGCCGACGTCGACGTGCTGGTGTCCTACCTGCCGGTGGGCTCGGAGGAGGCCGACAAGTTCTACGCCCAGTGCGCCATCGACGCGGGCGTGGCGTTCGTCAACGCGCTGCCGGTGTTCATCGCCTCGGACCCGGTGTGGGCCAAGAAGTTCGCCGACGCCGGTGTGCCGATCGTGGGCGACGACATCAAGAGCCAGGTCGGCGCCACCATCACCCACCGCGTGATGGCCAAGCTGTTCGAGGACCGCGGCGTGCAATTGGACCGCACCATGCAGCTCAACGTCGGCGGCAACATGGACTTCCTCAACATGCTCGAGCGCGAGCGGCTGGAGTCCAAGAAGATCTCCAAGACGCAGGCCGTGACCTCCAACCTGCAGCGCGAGTTCAAGACCAAGGACGTGCACATCGGCCCGTCGGATCACGTCGGCTGGCTCGACGACCGCAAGTGGGCCTACGTCCGCCTCGAGGGCCGCGCCTTCGGTGACGTGCCGCTGAACCTGGAGTACAAGCTCGAGGTCTGGGACTCGCCGAACTCCGCCGGCGTCATCATCGACGCGGTGCGCGCCGCCAAGATCGCGAAGGACCGCGGCATCGGCGGCCCGGTGATCCCGGCGTCGGCCTACCTGATGAAGAGCCCGCCGCAGCAGCTGCCCGACGACATCGCGCGCACCCAGCTCGAAGAGTTCATCATCGAGGGCTGAGCCCCTCGATGCACCACCGTGTCGCGAGCGTAACGCCACGGCGATTTTCACCTCCTCGAGAATTCGCCACCGCGTTACGCTCGCGGCCGTTGGTACCAAATCATCGACACGACGCTGTGCGGGTGCTTAGCATCATCTTTCGATGACCGTTCAGTCCGCGGCGTTCCTCCGCACCACGCTCCCCCTCGACCTGTCCCGGCTCGCCGAACTGGACAGCGGCCGCTACCACTCGATCTGGCTGCCCGATCACATGGTCAGCTTCTGGCCCGACTCGATCTGGACGCCCGAGTTCACCGACCTGGCCACGGCTTCCCCGTCGCCGCACCGCCACCTGGACGGGCTCGCGGTCGCGGCCGCGGCCGCCGTGTTGACCGAGCGAGTGCCGCTTGTCAGCGCCGTGGTCGACACGGTGCGCCGCCACCCCGTCATGCTCGCGCAGACGGCGCTGACCATCGATCACCTCGCCAAGGGGCGCTTCATCCTCGGCCTGGGCAGCGGCGAGAGCGAAAACACCCTGCCCTACGGTTTCGACTTCTCCCGTCCGGTCAGCCGTTTCGAGGAAGCTTTGACGGTGATCCGGCTGCTCTGGGGAAGCGACGGCCCGGTCGATTTCGATGGGCAGTTCTATTCGCTGCACCACGCCCGCCTGGACACCGAGCCCTACGAAACCCGGCCACCGCAGATCTGGGTCGGCGCCAGCGGCCCCCGAATGCTCGACATCGCCGGCCGGCACGCCGACGGGTGGTGGCCGGCGGGCGCCTGGACTCCCGAGCACTACGCCGAGATGCTCTCCGCGGTGCGGGCATCCGCGGAACGCGCCGGCCGCGACCCGATGGCGATCACACCGTGCTTCATTCAGGTATGCCTGATCGGCAAGGACGACGCGGCCCTCACCGAGATATTGCAAGCACCCCTGGTCAAGGCATTTCTGCTACAGGTGTCCGCGAAGACGTTGCGCGACTTCGGTTTCGAGCACCCGATGGGCGACGATTGGCGCGGCTTTCAGGACATCGACCCCGCGGTGCTCACCCGGGACCGCATCGTGGAATTCCTGGGCAAGGTGCGACCCGAGATGGTGCTGTCCGTCGTGCCCCACGGGACACCGAAAGAGGTCGCCAAGATTGTCAAGACGTATGTGGACGCGGGCCTGCGCGTGCCGAAGATTCTCGACTACGGCGCCATGGCCGGTCTGACATACGCGCAGGCGTCGGCGGCGAACGTCCGCGCCGCGGAGGACGAACTCGTGCGGCTCTGCGGAGACCCGTCGTGACAACACCTTTGGACGCCGCGGAGTTGCTCGCCGCCGCCGAGGCCGAGACCGGGCTGCGCGACTACGGCGATCCGACATTGCCGGAGCGCTTCGCCGTCGCCGTCGACCATCTGAACGGCCTCGGCATGGACGCCGACGGCAGATTCGAAGCCGCGCAGGTATGTCGATGGCTGCTGACGTCGCGGCTTGAACTCATCGAGGACCGCAACCGGTACCCGATCGGCGAGGAAGTGATCGACTCGCCGATGTTCGTTACTGGCGAACCGCGCTCGGGGACAACGCTGATGCACGCCCTGATGTCCGTCGACCCGCACGCTCGCGCGTTGCGGTTCTGGGAGGTGATGTATCCGTCCCCGCCGCCGGGACTCAGCGGACCCGACGACCAGCGCCGGGCGCGGGCCGACTCCGACTGGCGCGAGATCAACGCGAAGATGCCCAAATGGCTGCGCAGCCATCCCTACAACGACATGCTGGGTGACGGCCTGCCCGAAGACGAACGCACCTGGGCGTTCGACTTTCGCGTGATGACACCCACGGCGTGGTGGCGGGTGCCCATGCAGTCGCTCGTTGGCGGCCTGGCCACCGATCCTGCCGCTCAATACCGGCTGCACAAGGCGATGCTGCAACAGCTGCAATACCGCCGGCCGCGAAAGTACTGGGTGCTGAAGGGCTTTCACGGATTCCGGCTCAAGGAACTGTTCGACACCTACCCCGACGCGCGAATGGTGTGGCTGCATCGCGACCCCGTGCAGGTCGCCGCGTCGCGCACCATGATGATGGCCGACATCGCCGAAGGCATGGTCGGCACCGTCGACCTGCATGCCCTGGCGAAGATGCACTTGGAGTTGACCCGGGCCGGGGTCGCCAACACCATGAGCAACCCCCTGGTCGACGATCCCCGCATCCTGCACCTGCGCTACGCCGACTTCATCGCCGATCACGTTGGCGCCGTCCGGCGTTACTACACGTTCTGCGGTCGCGAGCTGACGGCCGAGGCCGAGTCCGCGATGCGCGCCTACCTGGCCGAAAATCGCGGCGACCGCTACGGAAAGTTCCGCTACTCCACACAACTGCTCACCGACATCGGCGAGGACCTCGACGCGCTGCACGCCGAATTCAAGCCGTTCCGTGACCGGTTTGGTGTCGCGATCGAAAACCGGGGCTGACATGACGGGCGCACACCACCGTCTGTCCGTCCACAACGTCACCTTCTACGGCGCTTCGCCGGCCGAGCTGCAAGAGCACTGGGCCACGCTCGACGTGTCCCGGTTGAGCATCCTGGACAGCCAGCTGCTCGACCCGCGGTTTCCAATTCTGTTGCGGCACAATGACTACACCGTGGAGGCGGTATATCACCTCTTCGCCGGCGGTAGCCTCACCTCCGACGCCCACGCCGCCCGCGATGCGCTGTCCACCGTCATCGACGCGGCAGCCGAGGTGGGCGCGCGCACGGTCTACATGCTCACCGGCGGACGCGGACACCTCACCTGGATACAGGCCGCCGAGCGATTCTGCGACATGGTCGCGCCCTGCGCTGCCCGCGCGAAGGACGCCGGGGTGGCGCTGGCGATCGAGAACGCATCGAGCCTGTACGCCGACATTCATCTCGCCCATACGCTGCGAGACACCGTTACCCTGGCGGAGATGAGCGATCTCGGGGTCTGCATCGACGTGTTTCACTGTTGGGCCGAAGGGGATTTCGAGGCGCAGGTGCAGCGGGCGCTGCCGCGGGCGGCGCTCATCCAGCTGAGCGACTATGTGCTCGGTGACCGGGCGTTGCCGAACCGGGCGGTCCCCGGCGACGGCACCATTCCGATCGAAGCGTTCGTGGCCCAGGCGCTCGCCGGCGGCTACACGCACGGCTTCGACCTCGAACTCATCGGTCCCCGTATCGACACGGCGGGGCGGCTCGAATCCGCCCGGCGCGCATGCGATGTCGCCGGCGCGATGCTGGACAGGCTGGGTGCGTGAGCATGGCCTTCGGTGACGGTCCCGACGACACGGCCCTGCAAGCAGCCTGGACCGAATTCTGTGACCGGCTCCGGCGGGCGGGCGAGCGCGTTTTCAAGGACCACAACCCGGCGTCGGGAACGCATCGCGTCGACGCCTACCGGTTCCTCACCCAAAACCTCGGCCAGGCCTTCGATCTCGCCCTCGAAACCCGCGACACCGGCTACCCCGCGCTGCACACCTTCAGCGGCCCCACCCGCAAGCTCGGCGGCGACTGCGCCGACTTCACCTACCAGCAGGCATGGATCGACGGGCACTCGGCGTACCGGCTCACCGGCACCCGCGGCACCTCTCGATTCTTCAACGTCACCGTGCAGGGCCGACGCACGCCCGGCCCCGGCGTGCTGCACGAACCCTTCGGCGACACACCGGAAGCCAACCTGCTCGGCCATCAGCTCCGCACCGGTGAGGACGGGGAGTTCGAGCTCTTCATCGGCGGTCCCGAGCGTGGGCCTAACTGGCTGCCCACCACGCCCGAGTCACGAAAGCTGTTCATCCGCCAGGGATTCGACCGCTGGGACGAGCTTCCCGCGCGGCTGCGCATCGAGCGCGTCGACATGGCCTCCCCCAAACCGTTGCCCACGCCCGCCGACATGGTCGAGGCGATGCGCTGGGCCGGCGATTTCGTCACCGGCCTGATGTCCGATTGGCCCGAGTTCGCGTTCCACTACGGCGGCGTCGACGCCGACCACCCGAACAGTTTCCCCGGCGTCGCGACGACCGACGCCGACGGCAAGCGCGGCCGGGCCGCCGCCAACATGTATTGGGAGCTGGCCGCCGACGAGGCGCTGATCGTCGAATTCGGCGCCCACGACGGGTTGTGGATGTTCACCAACATGGGCGTCTTCTTCAACAGCATGGATTACCTGTACCGCCCGGTGAGCTACACGCCGAGCCGCACCAGGGTCGACCGCGACGGGCGCATCCGGCTGGTGATGGCCCATCGTGATCCCGGCGTGCACAACTGGCTGGACACCCAGGGCTTCGAACGTGGCAACCTCACCTATCGGCACATGCTCGAGGGCGAACCCGCCGCGCTGGACACCCGGGTGGTCAAGCACGACGAGCTGCCCCGCGTGCTCCCCGAAGGAACCGCCATGGTGAGCCCCGAAGAACGCGCCGCCGCGATGTGGGAACGCTTCCGTGGCATTCGCCGCCGCTATGTCCTCTAGAGCGGTCTAGGGTCAAAGATCGTGACCGAGATCTCCGAAGACGAACTGGCCGGCTTGTCCGAGTTCGCGCTGTTGCAGGAAAACGCCGAGCAGGCCGGGGTGTCCGGCCCACTGCCCGACGTCGAGCGCGTCGAATCGGGCACCGGTGAAGGCAAAGTCAGCGCGCTGCGCTGGGGCGGCGCTGCGCCGCGCATCGTGTTCATCCACGGTGGCGGACAAAACGCGCACACCTGGGACACGGTCATCGTCGGCCTCGGTGAGCCGGCGCTGGCGGTCGACCTTCCCGGCCACGGCCACTCCGCCTGGCGCGAGGACGGCGACTATTCGCCGCGGCTCAACGTCGACACCTTGCTGCCGATCCTGCGCGAGCACGCAACGACGGCTGACCTCGTCGTCGGCATGTCGCTCGGCGGACTGACCGCGATCCGGCTGGGCGCGGTGGCACCCGAGCTTGTCAAGGAACTCGTGCTGATCGACGTCACCCCCTCGGCGCTGCAACGCCATTCCGAGATGACCAAGGAGCAGCAGGGCACGGTGGCGCTGATGCACGGGGAGCGGGAGTTCCCCAACTTCCAGGCCATGCTGGACCTGACGATCGCCGCCGCGCCGCACCGCGAGGTGAAGGCGCTGCGCCGCGGGGTGTTCCATAACTCCCGCAAGCTCGACAACGGCAGCTGGACGTGGCGCTACGACGCCATCCGCACCTTCCCCGACTTCTCCGGACTGTGGGAAGACGTCGACGCCCTGTCCGCACCCGTGACCCTCATACGCGGTGGCACATCGGGTTTCGTCAGCGACGACGACGCGGCCGAACTCGGCCGTCGCGCAAAGCATTTCCGCGCCGCACACGTGGTCGAGAATTCGGGACACTCCGTGCAGAGCGACCAACCCCGCGCGCTGATCGACCTGCTGCGCGGGGTGCTCGACGCACGCTGAGCCATCATGACCGACGACCGCAGCGCCAGAGCCTCCGGGCGGCCGCGCGACGCCTCGATCGACGAGCGCGTGCTGTCGGTGACCCGTGACTTGCTGGTGGAGGTCGGCTGGGACGAGCTGAGCATGCGCCTCGTCGCGGCGCGGACCGGCGTCGGTCGGTCCAGCCTGAACCGTCGCTGGTCGTCCAAGGCGGAACTGGTGCTGCACGCCATCCTGGGTGAAACCCCTGACCTGGCACCGTTTTCCGGCACCGACCTGACCGGCTGGATCGACTGGGTGGTGCGTGGCAGTCACGAACTGTTCGGCCGGCCCGACGTGCGGGCCGCGGTACCGGGCTTGCTGCTGGCCCTCGGCGAAAACGACGACTTACGCAGGGACTTGTGGGCACGGTTCAGCGGACCGGCCGTGCAGCTTTTCGCCGACGACGTGCATGCGACGACGCCCGCCAAGCGACGCCGAGCCGACGTCGACGCCCGGGCCACCCTGGCGATGGCGGCGGGCGCCGCGCTGTTCGTCACGACGGTCGCCGTCGAGGACGACTCCGAGGCCCTACGAAACCGGATCGCGCAGCTGTTGATCACGGCCGTCGCCGCGTCCCACCCGCAATGACTCGACGATCGCCGCTTTCGGGGAGCGCCACGTGATGCCGAGGTCGCCCACGGTCGTGCTGTCGTCGGTGGGGGTGGCGGCGGTAAGCAGCAGCGCCGCTTCGTAACTGAGGCCGTCGCCGAGCGCGACGTACCGGCCGGCGGCGTCGGCGAGTCGACCGATGCCCCGCAGCAAGCGCGGCGACAGGGGCACGCGCCGCACCCGCCGGCCCAGCCCCTCTTCGAGCGCGTCGATCATCTCGTCGAAGCTGAGCAGGTGCCCGCCGCACACGTAGCGGTGGGGGCCGCGACCGGCCTGCATGATTCGCGTGTGCACGTCGGCGACGTCTCGCACGTCGACCATCTGCATGCCTCCGCGAACTTTCGGTGCCACCGCCCACCGCACGATCGGTGCCCACCCTCGTTCGGTGACGCCGGGGGCGGTGCCCAAGGCCGGTCCCACGACGCTCGAGGGATACGTCACGACGACGGGCGCCCCCGCCTCCTGCAGCCGTCGGGCGACCCGGTCGGCGTACCCCTTGGTCTTCGCGTACGCGCTGCGGCCACACGCGGTGGGCGAATCGGGCGAGATGATGCCATCGGGTGGGGGGAACAGCGCGCTGTAACTGCTGACCAACACCACCGGGTCAAGCGCGAGGCGGACCGCGCGAGTCAAAATCGCCTCCGTCGCATAGGCATTGACGTCCCACATCAACTGGGCGCGGCGTTCGTCGGTGCCCACGACCCCGGCGGCATGCAACACGGCGTCGGCTCCGGCGAGTAGCTGCTCGATGGTCGCGGCGGATCTCACGTCACCGGACAGCACCGTCACGGAGCCGAGCGCTCGGAGGCGGTCGAGGACGGCGGCGGGGTCCGTGGGCGCGGCCAACAGCTTCACGTGGTGGCCGGCCTGGATCAGTGCGCGCACGGTGTGCGCGCCGAGATATCCGGTTCCGCCCGTCACCGCTACGCGCATCGATCGTTCTCCGCTCTGTGGTCAGTTCGTCGTGCTATATTTCGGTGCCAATGGTATCGAAACTGGCGTTCGGCCCGCAGCGGCTGGGCCCCCTCACCCTGAAGAACCGCTTCGTCAAGGCGGCGACGTTCGAGGGCGTGATGCCGCACGGCACCGTCAGCGACGCGCTGATCGACTTCCATACCGAGGTCGCCCGGGGCGGGGCCGCCATGACGACCGTCGCCTACTGCGCGATCTCACCGGGCGGCCGGGTGCACCGCGACACGGTCGTGCTGGACCGCGATCGCGTGCCGCAGCTGCGCCGGCTGACCGAGGCCGTGCACGCCGCCGGTGCGCTCGTCTGCGCCCAGATCGGCCACGCCGGACTGGTCGCCAACACGCTGTCGAACCGGACGCCGACACTGGCGCCATCCACCCGGGTGAGCGCGCCGGCCATGGGACTGGTTCGGGCCGCCACCCCCGAACAGCTCGACGCGGTCGTCGACGGCTTTGGGGCCGCAGCCCAAAACGCGGTCGACGCCGGATTCGACGCGCTCGAAATCCACATGGGCCACGGCTATTTGCTCAGCTCGTTCTTCAGCCCGAATCTGAACAGGCGCACCGACCGCTACGGCGGCGATACCGTGCGCCGGGCCGAACTGGCCCGCCGCGTCGCCGAACGGGTCCGGTCCACCGTCGGCCGCTCCGTGGCCGTCACCGCCAAGTTCAACATGGACGACGGGGTGCGGGGCGGCTTCTGGCTGAACGACAGCATCCCGACGGCGCAGCTGCTGGAGTCCGACGGGCACCTCGACGCGTTGCAGCTGACCGGCGGCAGCTCGCTGCTCAACCCGATGTACTACTTCCGCGGCGATGTCCCCATGGACGAATTCGTCGCCTCCCAACCCTGGCCGGTCGGTTTAGGTCTGCGCGTGATGGGTCGGCGGCTGTTCCGGACCTATCCCTTCGAAGAGGCGTTCTTCTTGCCGCTTGCGCGCCAGTTCCGCGCGGCGGTGTCGATGCCGTTGATCCTTCTCGGCGGCATCAACCGGCTCGACACGGTGGAAGGCGCCCTGGCCGAGGGGTTCGAATTCGTGGCGATGGCCCGCGCGCTGCTCCGAGATCCCTTCCTGGTCAAGCGATTTCGTGAGCATTCCGCCACCGAAGGGTTGTGCATCCACTGCATGAAATGCATGCCCACCGTCTACAGCGGAACGCATTGCGTGGTGCGTGACCGGATCGAGGCGACGCCGGTGGGTTGACCGGGCCTACGGTGGGTCCTATGACCTCTCAGCGCCCTATCCGCATCGGTGTGCAGCTACAACCCCAACACGCTCCGCAGTACAGCCAGATCCGCGACGCCGTGCGCCGGTGCGAGGACATCGGCGTGGACATCGCCTTCAACTGGGACCACTTCTTCCCGCTCTACGGCGACCCGGACGGCGCGCATTTCGAATGCTGGACGATGCTCGGGGCCTGGGCCGAGCAGACGTCGCGCATCCAGATCGGTGCGCTGGTGACCTGCAACTCCTACCGCAACCCCGAGCTGCTCGCCGATATGGCCCGCACCGTCGACCACATTTCCGACGGGCGACTCATCCTGGGCATCGGTTCGGGATGGAAACAAAAGGACTACGACGAGTACGGCTACGAATTCGGCACCGCCGGCAGCCGCCTCGACGACCTGGCGGCCGCGCTCCCCCGAATCAAAACCCGGCTGGCCAAGCTGAACCCCGCGCCCACCCGGGAGATCCCGATCCTGATCGGCGGCGGCGGCGAACGCAAGACGCTGCGGCTGGTCGCCGAACACGCGCACCTCTGGCACAGCTTCACCTCCGCCGACGAGTTCCCGGCCAAGTCGGAGGTCCTCGCGCGCCACTGCGCCGACGTCGGTCGCGATCCGGCCGGCATCGAATGCTCGGCGGCCGTCAAGGGCGGCGGCGAACTGCTCGCCAACGCCGAAACCCTCGTCGGCCTCGGCGTCACACTGCTGACCGTGGCATGCGACGGCCCGGGTTACGACCTCAGCGACGCCGAAGCGCTCTGCAAGTGGCGCAATAACCGTTGAACGGGCGGCCGCCAGTTTTGTTTCATCGGCGAAAACCCGTAAACGCCCGCATCATTTCGTGAGAAACTCTCAGCGCTAGATGGCCGAACCCGGTGCGAAAGAGACTCAGCAAAACGATGCCGAAAAAATACGGGGTCAAAGAAAAGGACCTGGTTGTTTCGCACATCCTCCACCTGTTGTTGACGGGCAAGCTGCGCAGCGGGGACCGCGTAGACCGCAATGAAATCGCGCTGGGCTTGGGAGTCAGCCGGGTGCCCATTCAAGAGGCACTGGTCCAACTCGAACACGACGGCATTGTGTCCACCCGTTACCACCGCGGCGCCTTTGTCGAGCGGTTCGACGAAGCCACCGTCCTCGAACACCACGAGCTGGACGGTCTGCTCAACGGGATGGCGTCCGCACGCGCCGCCACCAGTCCCACCCCGCGGATCCTGGGGCAGCTCGACACCCTGATGCGCTCGCTCCGCACGGCCAAAGATGCCCGCGCGTTCGCCGACATCGCCGCCGAATACCGGCGCACCGTCAACGATGAGTACGCCGGGCCGCGGCTGCACGCCGCCATCCGCGCCTCGCAAAACCTCATCCCCCGCCTGTTCTGGACGACCTATCAGAGCGGACGCGAGGAAATGCTGCCGTTCTACGAAGACGAGACCGCCGCGATACACCGCCGCGACCCCGACGCCGCGCGGGCCGCGTGCGTCGAGCGCTCCTACCTGATGGCCCAAACCATGCTTGCCGAGCTGGTTCGCCGCAGGGTCTTCACACCGCCCGGCGACGTCAGCCGCGTGGTTCCCGGCCCACTTCAGGTGATTACCGGCGGCGAGACGATCTCCGCCGAAGCCTCGTTGGCGCTGTAGAACAGGCTCTGGCCGGTCCTGCCGCCGGCGAATCGATACGGTGGCAGTGATGAGTTTGCCCGTGCGCCGGCGCACCACGCGCCTTGCCAAGCTATTCGCACTGGCCTCGACATTGCTGGTGGTGTGGGGGTCGGCGTCGATCACGTTGGCGAGCCCCGCGGCCGCCGACCGGAACCAATGCGCGCCAGCCGGCCCGAAAAGCGCGGCCGTGTTGCCCGAGAATCTGGCCCATAGCAGTGCCATGGGCCGGCCCGACGAGCACACCACGGCCGGCGTCGAGCCGTTGAGTTCGGTGAACATCGACACCCTGGGATTGGGCACGCCGGGGGTCCTGACCGTCGGCACGCTCTCCGGCGCTCCGCCCCACATCTGCATCACCCCCACCGGCCAGTACAGCGGCTTCGACAATCAGCTGCTCCGGGCGATCGCCCGCAAGCTCGGACTCCAAGTTCGCTTCGTCGGCACGGATTTCGCCGGGCTGCTCGCTCAGGTGGCGACGCACCGCTTCGACGTCGGGTCGTCGTCGATCAAGGCCACCGAGGAGCGCCGCCGAACCGTCTCCTTCACCAACGGCTACGACTTCGGCTACTACTCGCTGGTGGTGCCCCCGGGCTCCGCGATAAAAGACTTCAGCGATCTGGCCGCGGGCCAGCGCATCGGCGTGGTGCAGGGCACCGTCGAAGAGTCCTACGTCGTCGACAACCTGCATCTGCAGCCGGTGAAGTACCCCGACTTCGCCACCGTCTATGCCAGCCTCAAAACGCGCCAGATCGACGCGTGGGTGGCACCGGCCGGGGAGGCCGCCAGCACGATCCAGCGGGGCGATCCGGCGGTGATCGTGGCGCACAGCTTCAGCAACGAGGGATTCGTGGCGTACGCGGTGGCCAAGGACAACAAGCCGTTGGTGGATGCGCTGAATTCCGGGTTGGACGCCGTCATCGCCGACGGCACCTGGTCAAACCTGTACTCGCAGTGGGTGCCCCGCACCCTGCCGCGGGGCTGGAAACCCGGCTCGCTGGCCGCCCCGGCGCCGGTCCTGCCGGACTTCGCCGCCATCGCGGCGAAGCAACACCACAAAGAGGTGGGTCCGGCCGCGCCGAAATCGACCCTCGCGCAGTTGCGCGACTCCTTCTTCGACTGGGACATGTACCGGCAGGCCATTCCCGCTCTGTTCAGCACCGGATTGCCCAACACGTTGATCCTGACCAGCAGCGCCGGCGTGATCGGGTTGGCGCTGGGCATGCTGCTGGCCGTCGCCGGGATATCCCAGTCGCGCTGGCTGCGCTGGCCGGCGCGGGTGTACACCGACGTGTTCCGGGGACTTCCGGAAGTGGTGATCATCCTGATCATCGGGCTCGGTGTCGGGCCGATAGTGGGCGGGTTGACCAACAACAACCCCTACCCGATCGGCGTTGCCGCGTTGGGGATGATGGCCGCCGCCTACATCGGCGAAATTCTGCGATCGGGGATCCAAAGCGTGGATCCCGGCCAGCTGGAGGCGTCGCGTGCCCTGGGATTCAGCTATCCGGTGGCGATGCGGTTGGTGGTGGTGCCGCAGGGCGTCCGACGGGTGCTGCCGGCGCTGGTCAATCAATTCATTGCGCTGTTGAAAGCCTCTGCGCTGGTGTACTTCCTGGGCCTGGTCGCCGACCAGCGGGAGCTGTTCCAGGTGGGCCGCGATCTCAACGCCCAGACCGGCAACCTGTCGCCGCTCGTCGCCGCCGGCGCCTTCTACCTGATATTGACTGTGCCGTTAACGCATTTGGTCAACTACATCGACGCGCGGCTGCGCCGTGGTCGCGCCGCGGTCGATCCCGAAGATCGGCCCGACATGCTCACCACGACGTTCGGCCAGGAGATCACGTGACTGCCAGCATCGTCGGCCGGTCGTCAGTCTCCTTGGCGTGCAATGGCATTCACAAGACCCTGGACGGCACCGCGGTGCTGCGCGGCGTCGATATGGAGGTGCCCGCGGGCAGCACCGTCGCGGTCATCGGGCCGTCGGGCTCGGGCAAGTCGACCCTGCTGCGCACGCTCAACCGCTTGCATGAGCCGGACAGCGGCGACATCCTGCTCGACGGCAAGTCGGTGTTGAAGGACAACCCCGACGAGCTACGCCAGCGCATCGGCATGGTGTTCCAGCATTTCAATCTCTTCCCGCACCGCACCGTGCTGGACAACGTCGCGCTGGCACCGCGCAAGTTGCGGCGCCTGCCCGCCGACCAGGCCCGCGAACTGGCGCTGACGCAGCTGGATCGAGTTGGCCTGAAACACAAGGCCGGTGCCCGCCCCGGCATGTTGTCGGGCGGCCAACAACAGCGGGTGGCGATCGCCCGCGCGCTGGCGATGTCGCCACAGGTGATGTTTTTCGACGAGGCGACCTCGGCGCTGGATCCCGAAATGGTCAAGGGAATCCTGCAACTCATCGCCGACCTCGGTGCCGATGGCATGACAATGGTTGTCGTGACCCACGAAATGGGTTTCGCCCGGTCGGCATCCGACACGGTGGTATTCATGGATCACGGCAAAGTGGTGGAATCGGGCCCGCCCGAGCAGATATTCGAAGCGGCCGAGACCGAACGGCTGCAGCGGTTTTTGTCCCAAGTGCTTTGATCTCCACTGCCCAATGGGCAATAGCTACCTTGTCCGCACCTGATAACGGGTTAGACTCCCGATTTATGGCAGACAGCGAATCGAACCCGGCCGACGTTGCCGAGCTCGCCGAAGGTTTGCACCGCGCGCTGTCCAAATTGTTTGCCATGCTGCGGCGCGGGGACCCCAGCGGGGCCGCGGCCGGGGAATTGACCCTGGCGCAGCTGTCGATCCTGGTCACCTTGCTCGATCAGGGCCCGATCCGGATGACCGATCTGGCGGCGCACGAACGCGTGCGGACTCCCACCACGACCGTGGCGATCCGCCGCCTCGAGAAGGTGGGGCTGGTCAAGCGTTCCCGCGACCCGTCCGACCTGCGGGCGGTCCTGGTCGACATCACCCCGCGCGGTCGAGCCGTTCACGGTGAGTCGCTGGCCAATCGTCGCGCGGCCCTGGCCGCGATGCTCAGCCAGCTCCCCACCGCCGACCTCGACACCCTGATGAAGGCGCTGGCACCGCTGGAGCGGTTGGCCTCCGGCGATCCCACATCCGGGCCGGCCGGCGTCCCGCCCGCCCGCCAGGAAGCCTGAAAACTACCGGCGTTCAACGCTATTCGTCTATCGTTTCGGTCTGGGTAGACTTTCCCTCATGCCCACTGCACTCATCACCGGCGCCGGACGCGGGATCGGTACGGCGATCGCGACGGCGCTGGCGCCGACGCACACCCTGCTGCTAGCCGGCCGCCCGTCCGACCGGCTCGACGCGGTCGCGGAGCGGCTCGATGCCACCACGTTTCCACTGGACCTGACCGACGGCGGCGATATCGAGGCCGCCTGCGAAATCGTGGACGAACTCGACGTGCTGGTGCACAACGCGGGCTTGTCGATCCCCGGGAACGTCGCGGATTCCCACGTCGACGAGTGGCGTGCCACCTTCGCCGTCAACGTCTTTGGGCCGGTGGAACTTACGCTGGCGCTGCTGCCCGCGCTGCGACGGGCCCGTGGCCAGGTCATCTTCATCAACTCCGGCGCGGGCCGCAACGTCTCGCCCGGCATGGCCTCCTACTCGGCCAGCAAGTTCGCCATCCGCGCCTTCGCGGACTCCCTGCGCAACGACGAGCCTGAGTTGCGCGTCACCACGGTCTATCCGGGCCGCACCGACACCGACATGCAACGCGAACTCATCGAATTCGAAGGCGGCAGCTACGATCCCGCGAAGTTCTTGAAGCCGGAAACCGTTGCGGCCGCGGTCGCCAACGTGGTGGCCACCCCACCCGACGGGCACGTCCACGAGGTGGTGCTGCGGCCGGCCGGACGATAGCGGCGCTACACGACCAGGTTGACCAGCCGACCGGGAACCACGATCACCTTGCGCGGGCTGGCGCCCGCCAAGAACGCCTGGACCTTCTCGTCGGCCAGCGCCGCGGCCTTCAACGTGTCCTGGTCGGCGTCGGCCGCGACCGTCACGCGTCCGCGCACCTTGCCGTTCACCTGCACCGGATATTCCACGGTGTCGTCGACGAGGTACGCCGGGTCGGCCACCGGGAACGGCCCGTGCGCCAGCGAGGTGGTGTGGCCGAGTCGTAGCCACAATTCCTCGGCCAGGTGCGGTGCAAGCGGCGCCAGCATCAGCACCAGCGGCTCGACCGCCGCGCGGGGCACCGCGTCACGGTGCTCCTTGGTGAGGTGGTTGGTGTATTCGATCAGCTTGGCCGCCGCGGTGTTATTGCGCAGTGCCGCATAGTCTTCCGAGACCCCGGCGATGGTGCGGTGCAGTACCCGCAGGGTGCCGGGGGCCAGCTCCTGCGCGGGCGCGTCGAGCACCCGCGTCTCGCCGCTCTGTTCGTCGACCACCAGCCGCCACACGCGCTGCAGGAAGCGGTGGGCCCCCACGACGTCCTTGGTCGCCCAGGGCCGGGAGGCCTCCAGCGGGCCCATCGACATCTCGTAGACCCGCAACGTGTCGGCGCCGTAGTCGTCGCAGATCTCGTCGGGTGAGATCGAATTCTTCAGGCTCTTACCGATTTTGCCGAATTCCTGGAAGACTTCGACGTCTCCCCCGGGCGCCGGGTAGACGAAGCCGCCGTCGCGTTCGACCACCTCTTCCGCGGGTACATACGATCCGCGCGCGTCGGTGTAGGCGAAGGCCTGGATGTAGCCCTGGTTGACCAGCCGGCGGTAGGGCTCCCGCGAACTGACGTGGCCCAGGTCGTAGAGGACCTTGTGCCAAAACCGCGCATAGAGCAGGTGCAACACCGCGTGCTCGGCGCCGCCGACGTACAAGTCGACGCCACCGGGATCCTGCGGGCCGTGCTCGGCCGGCCGCGGGCCCATCCAGTAGGCCTCATTCTCCGGGGCGGCGAACCGCTCCGAGTTGTGCGGGTCGGTGTAGCGCAGCTCGTACCAGGAGCTGCCGGCCCATTGCGGCATGACGTTGGTGTCGCGACTGTAGGGCTTGAGGCCGTCGCCGAGGTCCAGCTCGACGTGCACCCACTCCGTCGCCTTCGCCAACGGCGGCGAGGGCTCGCTGTCGGCGTCGTCGGGGTCGAACAGCACGGGCGAGTAATCCGGCACGTCGGGCAGCTCGACCGGCAGCGCGGCCTCGTCGAGTGCGTGCGCACGCCCGTCGCTGTCGTAGACGATCGGGAACGGTTCGCCCCAGTACCGCTGGCGGGCGAAAAGCCAGTCGCGCAACTTGACTTCGACGCGGGCCCGGCCGCGGCCTTCGGACTCCAAGCGGGCGGTGATCGCTTCCTTGGCGGCGGCCACGTCCAGGCCGTCGAGGTATCCGGAGTTGACCAGCACCCCGTCCCCGGCGTAGGCGGCTTCCGAAATATCCCCGCCGGCAATGACTTCCACGATCGGTAGACCGAACTCGTGGGCGAAGTCCCAGTCGCGCTGGTCGTGGCCGGGGACGGCCATGATCGCCCCGGTGCCGTATCCGGCCAGCACGTAGTCGGCGATGAAGATCGGCACGGGTTTCCCATTGGTGGGATTGGTGGCGTAGCTGCCCAAAAAGACGCCGGTCTTCGCCTTGCTTTCCTGGCGCTCGAGGTCCGACTTCGAGGCGATGGCGTGCCGGTAGGCGTCGACCGCTTCGGCCGGCGTCGCGGCGCGATACGTCCAGCGCGGGTCGGTACCGTCTGGCCAGGTCGCAGCCACCAGCTCGTCGACCAGGTCGTGCTCGGGCGCCAGCACCAGATAGGTGGCGCCGAACAGCGTGTCGGGCCGGGTGGTGAACACCTCGATGTCGACCGTCTCGCCGTCCGACTTGGTCGCCGAAAACAGGGCCTTGGCGCCGGTGGATCTCCCGATCCAGTTGCGCTGCATGGTTTTGACCGCCTCCGGCCAGTCCAGCAAGTCGAGGTCGTCGAGCAGCCGGTCGGAATAGGCGGTGATTCGCATCATCCACTGCCGCAACCGCTTCCGGAACACCGGGAAGTTGCCTCGGTCGCTGCGACCGTCGGCGGTGACCTCTTCGTTGGCCAGTACCGTGCCCAGTCCGGGGCACCAGTTCACCATCGAGTCCGCCCGGTAGACCAGTCGGTGGCTATCGATCACGTCGGCCCGCTCCCCCACCGACAAGGCGGCCCAGTCCCGCCCGTCCTCGAGCCGGCGCGCACCGGAATCGAATTCGGCGACCAGTTCGGCGATGGGGCGGGCCTTGTCGGCGGCGGTGTCGAACCAGGCGTTGTAGATCTGCAGGAAGATCCACTGCGTCCACTTGTAGAACTCGACGTCGGTGGTGGAAAAGCTGCGCCGGCTGTCGTGGCCCAGCCCGAGGCGGCCCAGCTGGCGCCGGAAGTTCACGACGTTGGCCTCGGTCCGGGTGCGGGGGTGGGTGCCGGTCTGCACGGCGTATTGCTCGGCGGGTAGCCCGAACGCGTCAAAACCTAACGCGTGCAACACGTTACGGCCCCTCATGCGGAAATATCGGGCGTATACGTCCGTCGCGATATAGCCCAGTGGGTGGCCGACGTGCAGGCCCTCCCCCGACGGGTAGGGGAACATGTCCTGCACGAACAACTTGTCGTCCGGGACGGGGGACCCGTCCGCCGGGGCCAACGATCCGACCGGGTTGGGCACGTTGAACGTCCCCAGCTTCGCCCAGTTGTCCTGCCACGCGCCCTCGATCCGGCCCGCCAGCGCCGCGGTGTAACGATGCGGCGGGGCGTCGGAGTCCGGCTGGGCGGCGCCAGAGCCGCTGCCTGGGGAAGTGGTCGGGGATTCGGTCACCTGAACAGGGTATAAGGGGCGACACGGCCAGTTCGCCGGCCACAGGTTGGTCTCGGTTCCGTTGCGCGCCGATCAGGGGTTCATCCCAGGTGTATTTCGAGCCTGTTCACCGCCTTTGACCTCTAGTTACAGTCGGCCACTATCGACGGCTTCTGGTATCTGAGCCATGGGAAGGACCGACGCAGATGATTGACATCGTCCCCCTCCACCGGGCACTGCTCGGCGGTATGGTCGCCGGCCTGATGGGTTTGGCGGTTGTTACGGGCGGCACGGCATCGGCGGACCCGTTGCCCCCGGCGCCGGCACCGGTCCCGGCCGTCCCCGCCCAGGCGCCGCAAAACCTCGGGCCCGAGCTGGTGCCGCCGAGCAGATACCTCGCCGCGCCGCAGGCGGCCACTCCCCTGGCGCCGCCGGCCACCGCCGGGGCCCCGGGATCGGCGGCACCGGCCGCGGCCACACCGGCGACCCCTCCGGCCCCGGCGCCGGTTCCCGCGACGTCCGGGACGATCCGTGAATTCCTGCAGTCGAAGGGCGTCAAGCTCGAGGCGCAAAAGCCGCAGGGATTCAAGGCGCTCGACATCACCCTGCCGGTGCCCGCCCGCTGGACCCAGGTGCCCGACCCCAACGTGCCCGACGCGTTCGCCGTCATCGCCGATCGGCGGGGCAGCAGCATCTACTCCTCGAATGCCCAGGTGGTGGTGTACAAGCTGGTCGGCGATTTCGATCCGAAGGAGGCGATCACCCACGGCTACGTCGACAGTCAGAAGCTGCCGGCGTGGCAGCCGACGAACGCCTCGATGGCCGATTTCGGGGGCTTCCCGTCGTCCATCGTCGAGGGCACCTACCGCGATGGGGACCTGACGTTGAACACGTCCCGGCGCCACGTCATCGCCACGTCGGGACCCGACAGATACCTCGTCTCGCTCGCGGTGACCACCGATCGCGCGGTCAGCGTCGCCGACGCCCCGGCCACCGACGCCATCATCAACGGCTTCCGGGTCGCCGCCCCCGGCGCCGCCGCCCCGGCGCCGGCCCAGGCTCCCGCCGCCTCTCCGGTCGGGCGACCCGCCCAGCCGCCCGCCGCTCCGGCACCCGCCACCGCTCCAGTCGCTCCAGTTGCCCCGGCCCCGGTTGCCCCGGCCGCTCCGGTCGCTCCGGCCCCTGCCGCTCCGGTCGCCCCGGCGGCCCCAGTTGCCCCGGCGCCCGCTACGGCTCCGTTGGTGCCGCTCGCCCAGACGACGCCCGCCGCCCCGGCCCGGCTCCCCGCGCAGGCGCCGCTGACCAACCAGCAGCACACGCCCAGCCTGCTGGCGATGGTGCCGGGCCTCCCGCCGCTGCCGAACTTTTCGTTCCTTCAGCACTGAGTCCGCCCGCAGAGCCGGATGAGCGGGCCGGCAACCCGGCTCGTATTGTGAGCCCATGCTGATTGCGGGCGTGCTGTGCATGTGTGCGGCGGTGGCCTCGGCGGGGTTCGGCACCTGGTCGCTTGCGCACAATCGGAATTTCGGCGCCACGGCGCTGGCGCTGCGCGCCATGGCGCCCACCCAGTTGGCCGCCGCGGTGATGCTCGGCGCCGGCGGCGTCGTGGCGCTGGCCGCGGTCCCACACACCGCCCTGGTGGTGCTGATCGTGTGCGTCGTCGGGGCGCTGGGGACGCTGGCCGCGGGCTCCTGGCAGAGCGCGCGTTTCGCGCTGCGCCAGGAAGCGGCGGCGCCCGCCTGCGCGGGCAGCTGCGCCGGCTGCACGCAATCGTGCGCCTGACCTCCCGCTGGGGGAGCGCTAGTTTCGGCTGATGTCGATCGGGTGCGTCGCGAGCAGCGAAAGCGGCAGCGGCTGCCGGCGCAGGACGTGGCCCCACAAGTCTGACCTCGGCCCGACGAGAACGTCGGATGGCAAGGCGGACAAGACAATCCAGTCGTCGCGTTCGATCTCGCCTTCGAGCTGACCGATCGTCCAGCCGGAGTACCCGGCGAAGATGCGCACCCCCTCCACCAGCGGTGCGATCGTGTCGGGGTCGGCGTCCAAATCGACCATCACCACCCGGCCGTCCACGTGCCGCAAGCCCGGCGCGTCTTGCGGATCGGCGCCGACGCGCAACGTCGCCAGGCACAGCGCGGCGTCACGCTTCACCGGGCCACCGATGAACATCGTCTTCGGCTTCGCCGCCAGGTTGGTCCACTGGGGCAGCACGTTGTACACCGCGGTTTCGCTGGCGCGGTTGAGCACCACACCCAACGTGCCGCCATCGTTGTGCTCGACGATGTAGATCACGCTGCGCCGAAACGTCGGTTCGAGAAGATCGGTGTTGGCGAGCAGCAAAGTGCCCGCGCGCACTCGTTGCGCGGCGGGTGCGACGTAGTCCTCTGGATCCTCCGGCGGGGGCACCCCACCATCATCGCATCCACCCGATCGTGGCCCAGGGCAATCGAGAGCGGGGAACACAACGATTTGTACTGTTGTTGGGACAGCTCTGAGCGCGCGAGCTTGCCAGCCCCAATCGTGGAAGTCGGTTTCGGTGATCCCAACCCGGATGCAGTCCAGCGCACCCGTCGACATCTGGCGGTCGGTGCGCGGTTTGCCGGACTTCTGGCGGCTGCTGCAGGTGCGCATGGCGAGTCAGTTCGGTGACGGCCTGTTTCAGGCGGCGCTGGCCGGAGCGCTGCTGTTCAACCCGGATCGGGCGGCCGACCCGCTTTCCATCGCGCGCGCCTTCACGGTCCTGTTTTTGCCCTACTCGCTGCTGGGACCGTTCGCCGGCGCGCTGATGGACCGGTGGGACCGTCGGCTTGTCCTCGTCGGCGCCAACGCGGGCCGCTTGATCCTCATCGCCGCGATCGGCACGATTCTGGCGGTCCGGGCCGGCGACCTGCCGCTGCTGCTGGGCGCCCTGTTCGCGAATGGCTTAGCCCGCTTCGTGGGGTCCGGGCTGTCGGCGTCGCTGCCGCACGTGGTGCCGCGCGAGCAGGTGGTGACGATGAACTCGGTGGCCACCGCGGTCGGGGCCATCGCGGCGTTCGTCGGCGCAAACTTCATGCTGGTGCCGCGGTTCATCTTCGGCGCCAGCGACAAGGGCGCCTCGGCGATCGTCTTCATCACCGCGATTCCCGTGTCGATCGCGTTACTGCTGTCGTGGCGGTTCGGCGCGCGGGTGCTGGGCCCCGACGACACCCGGCGCGCGATCCACGGACCGGTCATCTACGCGGTGGTCACGGGCTGGTTGCACGGAGCGCGCACGGTGGCGCAGCGCCCGACGGTCGGCGCCACGCTGTCCGGCCTGGCCGCCCACCGGATGGTGGTCGGGATCAACTCGCTGCTGGTCTTGTTGCTGGTCCATCACCTGCCCGACGCCGACGGTGGGGGATTCGGGACCGCCCTGCTGTTCTTCGGCGCCGCGGGCCTGGGCGCCTTCCTGGCCAACCTGCTGACGCCGCCCGCGATCCGTCGCTGGGGGCGCTACGCCACGGCAAACGGTGCGTTGGCGGCCTCGGCGATCATCGAGGTCGCCGGCGCCGAACTGCTGGTCCCGGTCATGGTGGCGTGCGGCTTTTTGCTCGGTGTGACCGGTCAGATGGTCAAGCTGTGCGCCGACACGGCGATCCAGATTGATGTCGACGACGCTCTTCGCGGACACGTGTTCGCCGTGCAGGATGCGCTGTTCTGGGTGGCGTTCATCGTCGCGATCACGGCGGCCGGAATGTTGATTCCCGGCGACGGACACGCGCCCGCGTTCGCTCTGTTCGGCTCGATGCTCTACCTGGCCGGCCTGGCGGTGCACAGCTTCATCGGGCGCCGCGGCGAGCAGGCGAATGACCGCTAAGGTGACGACGTGACGTGTCCGACGGCCGCCGCCGACAGGGGAGGGCGCCGATGACCGGACCCGCGCCCATGGTCGAGGACCTGCGCGCCGAAAGCGACGCGCTCGACGCCCTGGTCGCGCCGTTGGAGCCCGAGCGCTGGGCCGATCCCACGCCCGCGCCCGGCTGGACCATCGCGCACCAGATCGGCCACCTGCTGTGGACCGACCGCGTCGCCCTGATCGCCGTGACCGACGAGCCAAGATTCGCCGACCTGGTGGCGGGTGCGGCCGCCGACCCGACCGGCTTCGTCGACAAGGGCGCCGAAGAACTCGCAACCCTGGCGCCCGCCGAGCTGCTCGCCGACTGGCGCGCCACCCGCCGGCGGCTGCACGAGGAGCTGCTCGGAGTCACCGACGGTCGCAAACTCCCGTGGTTCGGCCCACCGATGAGTGCGGCGTCGATGGCCACCGCGCGGTTGATGGAGACGTGGGCACACGGTCTCGACGTCGCCGACGCCCTGGGCATCACGCGGCCCGCGACCGACCGCCTGCGGTCGATCGCCCATCTGGGGGTGCGCACCCGCGATTTCGCCTTCGCCGTCAACAATCTGGCGCCCCCGGCCGAGCCGTTCCGGGTCGAGCTGCGCGGACCCGGCGGTGACATTTGGTCCTGGGGACCGCCGGAGGCTGAGCAACGGGTCAGCGGCTCGGCGGAGGATTTCTGCTTCCTCGTCACTCAACGGCGCCCCCTGAGCGCCCTCGACATCACGGCCCGAGGCGCCGACGCGCGGCGTTGGCTGGAGATCGCGCAGGCTTTCGCGGGGCCTCCCGGCCCCGGGCGATGAGCGAGTGAACAGGACCGGGGCCGTCAACCGCGTCCGCGCGATTGGCGCGTCACCGACGTCAGTGCAGGGGGCCGCCGTAGCTCGCCCGGTTCTCGGCCTCGGCCTCTTCTCGCAGCGCCGTGATCGCCAGGTTCAGCCTGTCGGCCAACTCACCGTGGCCGTACCCGGTCATCACCCCGGGATGCAGAGTCAGTTTGATCAGCCGGCCGTCTGAATTCGCCACGGCGTACACGTCGCCCAGGTCGACGCTGTAGGTCACCGCCTCGGCCTGCGCCACCAGGGCTTCCCACTTGTCGGCCGCTTCGCTCAGTTCCCGAAGAACCGACTCGACGAGATCCTTATCGCTGAGATTCGCGCGACTGCCCGAACCCGACACGAGGGACAGTATCGTCGACCCCTCCGACCAGCGTCAATTCATACGCGGCGGGTTCTCGGCTCAACTGCCGGGCGTCGACGCGGCGAGCTTGTGATACCAGGCGAGGTGGTAGTTCGCCGACACCGTGTCGCCGCTGGCAATGGCTTCGGTGGCCGCCATCAACATGCACTTGAGCAGCAGTCCCGGATTGACGTTCGGATACTGAACCAAAAGCTGGTAACGCGCTGTGTCGAGATGCACCCGCAGCACGTCGACCTCCTGGTCGACGACGAACGTGCCCGCGGCCGCCGCGTCGGCCAACCGCGTGACGATCTTGGGCAGCTCGGCGCGCCCCCGGGTGACATGGCTGAGCGCCGCCGCCAGGTCATCGATGGCCGGCAGCTGGCGCGGCTCGACAGAAGATCGGGTCGCGGCGAAGTCGACCGAGCGGCGCAGCGAATCACCGGGGGTGTAGGTGACCACGCCGGTCGTTTCCCCGATCAGTGCGGCGACCCTGCCGCTGCGTCGCTCGGGTTCCAACAACCGCACGCCTGCGGGAAGGCTGATGCCCGACGGGATCCAGCCGTGGGCGAGGTCGGTGACCAATACCGTCGTCCCGTCGGCGCGATCCCCGATCGCCCAGTTCAGCCGTGGCTCTTGCCGTACCACGAACTCGAGGAGCCGGTTCAGCCGGTCTTTGTCGAATCCCGTTGGGGCCACCGGCTTTTCGACGGGCACCTGCACGGCCTCGGCGGCTTCCACGGGAGCTTCCGGCGCACTAGCCGCCGGCTCGTCGCCGCCAACCCGCGCGGGCTCGTCCGCCGGGGCGTGGTGGCGTCCGCCCGCCGCGGGTTCGAGGGGCTCCTCAACGGGCTCTGGTGCGCTGTCGGCCGGCGCCTCGACCACCGGCTCCGCGTCCGTGACCACCGGAATGACCTGCGTCTCCTCGAGAGGCGGCGCATCGGCAACCCCGGCCGGCTCCTCCGGATCGGCGGTGGCTTCCTGGCCGGGTGCCGCCGGCTCGTCCCCAACGACCGACTCATCCACAACCGCATGGTGGCGGCCGCTTGCGGTGGATTCTTCGACCGGCGGCTCGAGAGCTTCCTCGACCGGCGCCTGGGGAACTTCCTCGACCGGCGCCTCGGGAGTTTCCTCGACCGGCGGCTCCGGAGCCCGCTCGGCCGGCGTCTCGACCACCGGCTCCGCGTCCCTGACCACCGGAATGACCTGTGTCTCCTCGAGATGCGACGCGTCGGCGGTCCCGATCGCCTCGTCATCGGCGGTGGGCTCTGGCTCGCTCGCCTGTGGTTCGTCCGGGCCAGCGGCCGGTTCGACCGCGGGGCGGCGACGCCATCTCGGCGTCGGCTGGGGCGGCTCCGCGGCGTCGTCGATCTCGCGGACCGCCGGTAGCACCTGCGTCTTTTCCAGGTCCGCAGCGGCACGTTCCAGGCCCGGCGGAGGCGCAGCGGGGGCCTGCGCGCCGCTCTGCACCGTATGCAGGTAGCGAATCGTCGATTCGACTCGGCGCACGGCACGGCCGCGGGCTTCCTCGATGACCCGCGCCTCGGCTGCCTGCCGGGCCGGGTCGGTCATTCCCGCCCGCTTGAGCATCTTGAGTTGGTCGTTGGCGCCGTTGGCAATTCGCTGCAGGTCGGCCCTGAGATACTCTGCGAGAGTGGCGGTTTCGGCCGTGACCGTCGACAATTCGGCAGGCCACAGCCCGCCTGTCACCCAGGGGGTGCAGTCGATGGGAGAGCTGAAGGCCGGAATCGCCAGGGATTCCCGGGTAGCTCTCCGGAGGCGCTGACGCGCCGTCATCCGACCGAAGATCGCCACTAGCTAAGCGTACCGGCAGTGGCCGGGCGACTTGTGCGGTCAGTGAATTGTGCGCCCGCAACGGCCTGGGTAGCGTGGGGACATGGCTGAATCTGCACTGCAGCAGCAACTCGACGAGGTGCGCGCGTTGCTCGCCCGCGCGCGAGAGTTGTTCGGCCCCAATCCCGTAGAGCCGCCCACGGGCATCGCTCCCGATCCCAGCGCAGCGAAGCCATGGCTGCGCTAGACCGGCAGCGCAGCTGAGATCCGCGCAGAACGCCTAGCGTCCGCCATCGCGGCGGCGCAGTTTGTGCGCCAGCAACTTCTCAATGGCCGCATCGAGGTCTCGCGGGGTAGGAACCTCGGCGGACGGGGTGTGTCCTGCCGCGACGATCTCGTCGCGAATCTCCAGCAACGCCTTGAGGCACGACACATCGGCGGTGAGCACGATGCCCTGCGCCAGGGTCTCGGCGTCAGTTTCCATCGCCTCTTCGCTCAGCGCGACACTGTGCATATATCCGCCGCGGCAAGAGCGGACGAGGATGTGCCCACTCGGGTGAACGGTGTCGAAAGCGGGATTCGCGTCGGTCATCGACCGCGGTCGACGACGTCGCCGAACTTGCGTGCAGCCTCCTGCTCGTGCTGTTCCCACATCGTCGCCGATACGGTCAATTGGTCGGCCAAATCGGCGTGGTCAGCAGCCTGCTGCTCATAACACTGGCGTCGCAGCTCGAGCAGCTCGCGGCCGGCGTCGCGCAACTCGCTAAAGATCGGCCCGAGCGAATCAAGGCTCTCCTGGATCGCGGCGTGCGACGACGGAACGGTGCGCAAGTACTCCGAGGTGTCCTGATGATGCGCGGCGGCCTGACGTAAGTGCGCGGGCACCACATGTATCGAATCTGCCATCCGCTGTCTCCTGTTGACGACCGCCGTACGTGCCGGCGAGTTCATTTTTCTCAGGTGGTCGACGAGGTTGCCGGCCGGGTAGGTGTCGGTGGTTCAGGCTTAGTCGGCGTGGTCGCGGACGCGGCCGACGCCGGCGGATGCTCCCAGCCTAGAAAGCTCGGTCCGCTCACGGTGGCGATGTGCTGAATTTGGCCATCAAGAAGCGCCTTGTCAGGGCCGAGGGCAAGGGCGTGACGGTCCGTGAACATCCCGATGTCGCCCGGACTCACGTGTGGCGCATCGATGGGGTTGGCGACCGCCGTTCCCGGTGGGGGAATGGTCATTCCCTGTTGTTGGAACGCTTCCGCGATCGGCGTTCCGCCGACGGCGGCCTGGATCGCCGCCGCCAACTGCGGGCTGGCGGCGGTCACGGTTTCGCCGTCGGGCAGGGTCACCGGCGTCGGGCCGGCCGCTGGCTCGTCGGATGACGCGTCCTGCGGGCCGTTGTTCTCGTCGGGGTTGTCCGAGGCGTCGAGCGCGCTCGGGTCTTCCTCTTGGGCATCCGGTAGTTCTTCGTCGGCCAAATCCTGCAGCGCCGGATCGCTTGCGTCGTCGCCCTGCAGCCCCGAAAACGGAAGGCCGCCCGGCCCTTCCCATCCCGCCATGGAAGCGGGCATGGTGCCCAGACCCGGGAGTGGCCCGCCGCCGAAGTTCGGCATCGGGGGCGCCATCGGCGTTTCCGTTGCGGGCGCGAACGGGGCGCCCGCCGCCGCGTCCGGCCCCGGAACGTCTCCGGGCAACAGTTCGTCGTCATCGGCCAGCAGCGAATCCAGCAGCGGATCCCATTCCGGGTCGGTATCGCTCGACGCATCGGTCGTACCGACCGCGGGCGCATCACCAACGGACGCCGTGGGTGGGTGTTCGCCCGGCCGATTGGGTTCGTTCTTGGACGCGTCGTACAGCGACGTCCATGCGGCCATCAGCGCCGATTTCGACGTATCGTCCAGGCTGGCGTTCAGGACCACCGCGCGAATGTCTCGGAGCTTGCCGATGAGGAAGCGTTGGAAATCGCGCGCTCCCGCGGGAGTGTCCAGGTCTGATCTCATCCGTACCGCGGCTTCGGTTTCTTGTTGCAGCTTGGTGAGCGCTTCCCTGCCGTCGACCGCATTCAGGTGCGCGTTGAGGATGGCCGAAACGACCTGCATGTCCAGTTGCGAACTCGCCGAGTTCTGCTGTGCCAGAGCGGCTTCGGCGCTGGCGATGGCGTCTGCGGCCGCACCCGATTCCCGGTCCGGCGCTGTCGCGGTTCCTTCGAATGCTCGCCCCGTGGGCGGGCTGCTCGCCGGTGCGGCGCCGAACACGTCCGCATGCTGTCGGCGGATCTTGCGCAGGATTGCCTCGAGTTGCTCGGTGCCCGTGGTCGGCGTGATCACCGCGGAGACTTCGGTGGGCGCCAATCCCGTCTGCCACGCGTTTGGATCGCCGGTGCGGTCTCGGACGTATTTGACCGCTGCGAGGAGATCGTCGTAGGCCGACATCAGATCCCCAGGCGGCGCTGCAGCGGCCCCCGCTGCGGGAAATGACGCGACCCCTCCATGCCCGGCGACAGTACTCAGGGGCGTTCCTGCCGACAATTCACTGAGCTGCATGGTTGTGGACTAGTTCCGGTTAACTGCTGCCGACGGTGTACTGCGCCCGAAGGTTCTCCAACACAGCCCTTTTCGCCTGAACGAGCTCGCGCGCACTGGCCACTACCGCGGCGATCTCGCGTTGCTTGTCCAGCAGAAACTTGTGAAACTCGCGCGCCCCCATGGGTGTATCCACGGCGAGGTTCGCTTGCTGCACGACGGCGTGGTCAATCTGTTCGGCGATGGCGTCGAGTCGCCGGACACTCTCGCGCGCCGCCGTGTGAGCGGTGTTCAGCACGTCGGTGAGCACGCGGTCGGCTTCGGACGCGGCGCCGTGCTGAGTCGCCAGCGTTGATCGCCGCGCCTCAACGGCCTCTAACGAGGACTCGGGTTGTTCCGGCATCGGCTCACCCTTCTCGTCGTGCCCGGATCGCCGGGCGGACTTGGTGTGTCATATCGGTCGGCGTATCGCAACGTTGTTGCCCAGTCGGCTTATTCGCACCGACGCGCCCGCGTACGGCGCCTCGACAACCAGGTTGTTACCGATGGCGAGCTGGACGTGACCGGAGTGCGGAAAGACCAGATCACCCGGTCGCACCTGCGAACGGGGTACCGGGATGCCGTCGTTGATCTGCTGATATGTGGTGCGGTCCAAGTGAATACCGGCCCGCGCGTAGCTCCACTGAACGAGCCCGGAACAGTCGAACTGGTCGGGGCCGGTCGCGCCCCAGACGTAGGGACGGCCCAGCCGTGACAACGCGGCCCGCACGGCGAGTGCGGCGCGGTCGTTCGGCGGCAATCCGAGGCCCCGCGCGTGCCGCAGCCGATACCGCAACGCCAGCAGGGCCGCATGGTGCCGTCGCGCACGCAACCTCGCCGACACGACGTGGGCCCGTTGCGTACGCAGTCGCGCCACGCGACGGCGTATCGCCTCTCGCTGCGCCAACGGGGTCGACGGGGGCACCGTGGCATCGGCGCGGGCCGCGTCGAGGACATTTTGGGTCAGGTCGCGGGCCTGCGCGCGGTCGCGGTGGGCGCCGTTGAGCAGGTCGGTGACCGCGGCGTCGGTCCCCGCGGCTGACGTGAGGCGCTGCCGGCTGTGGTCCACCGCAAGTTGGTAGCCGCCACGGGCAAATCCGTCGTTCCGCCCGGCGGCCCGCCGCAACAGCCCGCGGTAGTGCCCGGTGTCCGCATCCAGCGCTGCGGGCGTCGTGCCGCCGGCGAAGAGTTGATGAGCGCGGCTCAACGCCTCGACTTCGCTATGGCTCACTGTGCCTCCTCGCCGCTGTCGTGGCTGGCCTGTTCTCGGCTCGTCGTCTCAACCGCCTCGGTGAAGGCGTGCACGCGGGGGAGGGCGCCCGGCGAAATGACACCGCGATTGCGGATGTCCCATATCTCGTCCACGTCGACGCCCACCAGCGCGGCGATGATCGGCTCCGGCAAGGAGGACTGTGCGCAGGCCCGGTCGAAACGGGCGCTCAGGCTGGCGGGCATCCGCTTCAGCAGGGCCGTGCGCGTCGCCTCCAGGGCCTGCAGATGCTCCATCAGCCGTTCGGTCGAATCGGCGCCCGCGCTCACCGCCACCCGCCAGGAGCTGGCGGCGAGCATCTCCGCCTTCACGCACTGAGCGATCACAGACAGAATATACGTCTCATATTCGTTTGATGTTGTCGCAGGAAGCCGATCGATGACGGATTTGAGGGCATCGAGCTGGGCTTCGGCATAGCCTTCCAGCACTTCGGTGTCGCTATGGCGGTCGACCACCACCGGTCCGGAACGCCGTGCGGACATCGCGGCCGCCGGCGGCGCGGCCATCAGCCGGGCCAATTCGGCATCCGGATCGGCGGCCACCAATAGCCGGGAGTAGGTGCCCGGCGGCAGGCCAAGCCCATTTTCAATCTTCTGAACTGTGCTTTTGTGCGGTTTACGGGCGCCGCGTTCGAGAAAGCTGAGCCCCATGATGCTGACCCCGGTCGCGGTGGCGAGGTCGGCTAATGACCAATCCCGCGATTCTCGCAACGCGCGGATAGCCGCGCCGGCCGATTCACGGCTCACCACACGCTCCGGCCATAGGCCGGATAGTACACAGCCACCGTCTCGGATATGCAGATATACGTTTCCGTCGACGTTTCTCTTGCGCGGTCGGCCTCTCGCCGTATACGCTTTTGCCTACGTTTCACGCTCGACAAGGAGACCGACATGGGACACCCGTGCGCAGCCAACCCGGAGCTTTGGTTCGGCTACCCCGACGACGACGGTGGTGACGGCGCGGCGAAGGCGCGCGCATACGAACGGTCGGCCACCGAGGCGCGCCTGCAATGCCTGCGCCGCTGCCCACTGGCACAACAGCGCCGCTGCGCCCAACACGCCATCGCACACCGCGAGGAGTACGGCGTATGGGCGGGCGTAAAGCTGCCGGGCGGCCAGTATCGCAAGCGTGACCAGCTGGCTCACGCCCACGACGTCCTGCGGCGTATTGCGTCGGGCGAAATCAACTCCCGGCAGCTACCCGAGAATGCGGCGCTGCTGGCGCGGCACGAACACGAGGCGGTCCCGGTGGCCGCAGTCGTGTTGCATCTGCCGCTGGCCCAAGTCGGGCCTCGTACGGCTGCCTGACGTCGCGTCGCAATCCCAGCTCGGCAGTTTGCTGAACCAGTCAATGGGGTAGTCGGGGTCGGCAAGACCAGTCTGTCGACCTTAAAGGCGCACCCATGACGTTCGACCTGACCCCGACGGCGGCACAACACGATCTGGCCCGACGCACCCATGAGTTCGCCGAATCCGTAATACGCCCAGTAGCCCTCGAATACGACCAACGCCAGGAGTTCCCCTGGCCGGTGCTCGAAGAGGCGGCCCAACAAGGTTTCTACAGCCCGCTGTTCTACCGCGACCTGATCGGCGACCCGACCGGCATCTCCCTGCCTATGTTCATGGAGGAACTGTTCTGGGGGTGCGCCGGCATCGGCCTGGCCATCGTGATGCCCGCCCTGGCGCTCTCAGCGATCGGCCAGGCCGCGTCCCCGGAGCAGATGCTGGAGTGGGCGCCCGAATGTTTCGGCACCCCAGGCGATCTCAAGCTCGCCGCCCTGGCGATCTCCGAGCCCGAGGGCGGCAGCGATGTGCGCAACCTACGCACGCGTGCCCGCCGCGACGGTGATGACTGGATCATCGACGGCCACAAAATGTGGATCGGCAACGGCGGCATCGCCAACGTGCACGTGGTCAACGCGGTAGTCGACGAGGAACTCGGCCATCGAGGTCAGGCGCTCTTCGTGGTGCCCGGCGGCACGCCCGGCCTGAAACTGCTGCGAAAGCTCGACAAGCTGGGCTGTCGGGCGTCCCATACGGCCGAGCTGCTTTTCGAAGGCGTGCGCGTGCCGCGCGCCAATCTGCTCGGCGGGGAAGAGAAACTCGAACACAAACTCGCCAAGGCGCGAGAAGTTGTGGCGGGTGGAAAACGCTCCGGTTCAGCGACGTTGGGAACCTTCGAGCAGACGCGACCCATGGTCGCCGCCCAAGCCATCGGGATCGCCCGTGCGGCGTTGGAGTACGCGACCGCGTATGCCACCGAGCGTGAGGCGTTCGGCGGGCCCATCATCGACAACCAGGGCATCGCGTTCCCGCTCGCGGAATTGGCCACGCAGATCGATGCGGCCCGGCTGCTCACCTGGCGGGCCTCCTGGATGGCGGCCAACAACGTTCCCTTCGAACGAGGGGAGGGCTCGATGTCGAAGATGGCCGCCAGCGAGGTAGCGGTCAAGGCCACCGAACGCGCAATTCAAACCATGGGCGGCTGGGGCTACATCACCGATCACCCGGTCGAGAAATGGTATCGGGATGCCAAGCTGTACACCATCTTTGAAGGAACCAGCGAGATCCAGCGGATGGTCATCTCCAACGCCCTGGGCGCGGCCGTGGGCACCCCGCCGCTGCATGTGGTCCTCGAGCCGTCCGGGGGACCGCTGAACCGGGTCTTCGGGCGGGGTACGCCGTTGCGGTCCCGCGTCGCCGATACCGCCCTGTCGATGCAGGATCGGGTGCCCGAGCCGGTCATGCGGCTGGCCATGAAGGTGCTGCGGCCCCCGGGCAAGTGAGTCGGCCGGGTACGGTCGCGGATGACGGCGCCGTTGAGGAGTCCGCGACGGAGGGTGAACGATGAGCAACCTTGAAGCCGCGCCGGCCGAAGTCGCCTGCGCCGCTTCGCAACACCCGGGCATCTCGCCCGGGGTGGAGGTGCTGCATCCGCGCGAGGTTCCCTTGGGGGGCCCGAGGGCCATACGGGTGCAACGCACGTTGCCACAACGAGGACGCTCGTTGATCGGTGCGTGGTGTTTCATCGACCACTACGGTCCGGTCGCCGCGAGGATGGATGTCCCGCCGCACCCGCATACGGGACTACAGACGGTCAGTTGGTTGTTCAGTGGGGAAGTGGAGCACCGCGACAGCGCCGGCGTACGTGCGGCCGTTAGGCCCGGCGAGCTGAATCTGATGACCGCGGGCGCCGGCATCTGCCATTCCGAAGTGTCGGTGGAGTCCGAACCCCTATTGCACGGCGCGCAGCTTTGGGTGGCGCTGCCGGCTTCCCATCGCGACACCGAGCGAGGCTTCGCCCACTATGCGCCCCCGCCGGTCTCGCTACCCGGCGCCGAACTGCGCGTGTTCCTCGGCGAGCTGGCCGGGAGTCGTTCGCCCGCAGTGACATTCACTCCGTTACTGGGCGCCCAGCTCGACCTCGACGCCGGTGCGGCACTGGACATCGATGTCGATGCCGCCTTCGAACACGGGGTGCTCTGTGATTCGGGCGTCGTTCAGGTGGGTGGGACGCCCCTGGCAATCGCCGACCTGGCGTATCTGAGCCCGGGCCACCGGCAGCTGCATGTGCGCAACGTGGGGGAGCGGCCCGCGCGGCTGCTGTTGCTCGGCGGCACGCCGTTCGCCGAAGAGTTGGTGATGTGGTGGAACTTCGTCGGACGAAGCCACGAGGACATCGTCAACTACCGCCGACTGTGGGAGGACGGCGACGATCGATTCGGTGCCGTCCACGGATACCGGGGAGCGCTTTCCCGGCTGCCCGCCCCGCCGCTGCCGACCACTCGGCTGCGGCCTCGACCGATACCCCGAAGAAAGGAACGTACCAATGACGACCGATAAGACCGGCGCGGAAACCACTGTCACCCTTGAGGACGGCAAGTACACGATCGCCGTCGAGGGCAAGACGGTGGGACTAGCCGATTTCGCCGACCGCGGCGACCAACGCGTCTTCTACCACACCGAAATCGACCCGGCCTACGGCGGACGCGGCCTGGCGACAATCCTTGTCGAGGAGGCGCTCAACGAGGCGCGCGATGAAGGCAAGCGCATTGTTCCGGTGTGCTCGATGATCGGCACGGTGCTCAAGAAGCATCCTGAATTCGACGACATCACGGACCCGGTCACTCCGGAAATCACGCAGTGGGTGCGGTCTTAGGAATATTCAATGGCCGGGGGGCGTCTGCGGCGCGGCGATTGGGCAGATATACGTTAGAGTTTTCGCGCTTAATTGATCTCGTCCGGTTTCGGCCATCCCCATTTTTTGGACGAATTAGACCGGCGCAGGGTAAGCAGCTCTTCGCAAACGCGTTCGGCAGTCGACTGATCCGCAAATAACTCCTCCACTCGAGTCAGGTTCGTCGACAACCAATTGGCCTGATCTATCGGCGCGTCTGCTCCCGTGTCGTCGCCCCCTTCTAGGTACTGGCGGATTAATGCTAGTCCAAACCAATCGTCGGAGACTGTTTGAAGGAGCGGTACTGCAGCGAAATAGATGAGGCCGCGATCATTGACTAAGTCCCACCTGAGCTGCTCACCGGTAAACGAGATCGATGCATCAATGTCGGCCAGGCCTCGGTTGGATGAATTGGTAATCCGGTACTTTGGATTGAGGTAAAGAACGCCGACATATTGAACAATAAATTCCAGAAGGGTTTTCACCGCTAACCTCCGATCTTAGGCGGGACTAGGGTATAGCCGTCCACTACTTGGTAACCATGCGACCTCAGGTAGCTGAGTTCGGCGGCAGTATAAGTATTATCCAGAATGCTATCGATTGAAGTTGACAACCTAATAGTGTCCCGATTTGCGATTGCAATGTCGAGCACATGCTGATTCGCCGCAAGTCGCTCAATGGGTGTGGCCGAGTTCCATGCGTCGCCGATATCGAAGTAGCTTGCGCCCCTCTCCTGTGCGAGATCGATGTACGAGGGCCCCCCGAGCGGGTGTTTAAATGGTCCCAGAACGGTTTCCCCGCTGCCGGTCAGATGCGCTTCGGACATTGCTCGCAGCTCGGGTGGCATGTAGTTGAGCGGGTTGTCCAAGTGGAATTCAGGATGCGCTGGATCAATGACAACCGGCGCCGGGCTATCAGGTAAGGCCCCCACGTGAGGTCCGGCCGGCGCATGTTCGACGGGCACGTCGCCGTGCGGAGCGGGCGGCGTGTGCTCCACCAGGGGCGGCTCGAGAGGGTGAGTGCCCGGGACCGGCTCCCCGGGTAACGGGGCATGAGAAGCCAGGTTCCGTTCTGCGGCTTGGAGGTGTTCCTCGGCTCCGGCGAGTGCGCGGGGGAACACGTTGTCGGCCGTCAGACCCTCCAACATCTCGCGGCTGAAAAGCATCTTCAGGCCCTGAAAGGCCGCCTCGCCGCCCGCCTTGAGCGCCGGCGCCCCGGCCGCCAGGGTTACGGCCGTAAAGAGGGGTTCGGAAGTCGCTTCCACTCGCCCGGGATCCGGTGTGCGCATGCCGGTCAATTTGCCGCCGTTGAAGGTGTAGTACGTGCCGGTGGCTTGGTCGAAGAACTCGCCCGTGCCGTTCTTGAGCTGGCCGTAAGCCTGCACGGGCTGCCCGTTGACGTTATAGGTGAACGTGAAATGCCCGTCGGGGCCGACATTTATCGATGCAGGGTCAATGCTGTTGTAGTCGGGAATCTTGCCCAGGTCGTCGAGAGCGCGGGCGAGGTCGGCCTTGAGCTTGGGCAGTTTGGCGCTGGCCGCCTCGCCTTCCGGCGAACCCGGGCCATGGGTATACAGGTCGGCCGCGGCTTTACTGAGCGCCTCCTGCGCGGCACGCACCTTGGCCATTTGGTCCACAACGGCCTGGTTGGTGGCTTGGCGAATGTCAGCCAACGCGGCCTGTTGGGCGGGGGACGCTGGGGCCACGCCGTCAGCATCGGCACCATGGAGCGGGGCGCCGTCGTACCCTTCGGCGTGAAGGCTGTTCAGTGATTTCTGAAGGCCGTCGGAGTACCCGTTGCGAATTGACTGCAGCGCGGCGAGCGCGGACTTGGTGTCGCGCAGGGCGTCGTCCTCCAGCGTGTTGATGAGGGCGTGCAGCTCGTCCTTTTCCCCGGCGCTGAGGCTGTGGTCGTTTTGCAAGATGGAGACGGCCTGGCTGACCATGTTCGAGATGTTCGTCAACTGGGCTTCTAAGGTGGCGATGCGCGCGGCTCCGGCCTTCTGCGCATCGGCTAGCGACGCGGCGATGTTTTCCAGGTCCGCGGCGATCTTAGGCAGCTGCAAGGACTGCGCCCCTAGGGATTTCGTGACGCGCTGAACTTCGTCAGAGTCGTTGATGGGATGACCGCCGCCGTCATGGTGGTTCCAGGCGGCCTCGAAGCGGGTGCGGGCTTGCTGGAAAGCGTTCTCGGCCTCCGCCGTGCATCGGCCCGCGCGGTGAAAGGCGCCGGCCAGATTGGAAATCTGCAACGGGCTGCCCGCCTGCAGGCTGGCGTTGATCGCCCACGGGTCGCCGCCGGCCTCGGCGATCAGCGCCTGCTCATCTATGTACGGAAGTCCCACAGCACCGCTCGCGGCCGCGCAGCAATAAGCGATCGTCCTTGCGATCGCATTGCGCCCATTTCCAACCCTTCCTGAGCTAGCTCATAAGGCTACTGGCGCATACGCGCTCGTCAATTCATGGCCGAATCAAATAGGTTCCGCAATACCACGGTGCGACGACGGTGCGAGTTCCTGCGCTGCGAAGTCCTCGGCGAACCGAACACGACGTGCCAAATCGGAGGATGGCGCGCTACGCCCTGAATCGGGTGGCGCCGTAACAGCGTTCGCTCTCAGGCCTGTAGTTGGCTACGGACCTCCAGACGCCTGAGCTTGCCCGACGACGTACGGGGTAATGATCCGGGCGGCATCAGTACGACATCGGCCGGAGTCACCCCGCACACCGAGATGACCCGCTTGATCACAGCGCTACGGGCCACATCGTGATCCGAACCCATGAATTCCGCGGCGATGAGTAACCGCGACTGGGCGGCACCGGATTTGGAGCCGACCGCGACCACGCCGCCGTGGCGCACCCCATCCACTTGCGCGGCCACCTGCTCGACTTCGGTGGGAAAGATGTTGCGCCCCGCGATCGTGATGATCTCTTTGGACCGGCCGCAAATGACCAGTTGGCCGTCGACGAGATAGCCAATGTCTCCCGTGCGGAACCACTCCGCACCGCGATCAGTCTCGGTGGCCGCGTCACCGAAGTACTTCGTCATCATCGATGATCCGCGGATCTCGACTTCCCCCAGGCGGTCATCCGAGCCGTGGTCCGTCGGGCTTACGCGGAGCTCCATACCGGGGATGGGGTGGCCCAGCAGTGCATACCGTTGCCGCGTACCGGATTCCGTCCGCTCATCGATGCGCAACCCCTCCCCGCAGGCGGGCATCGTCACGGCACAGGTTGACTCGGCCATCCCGTACGCCGGGGTAGCGGCGGACGGCGGCAATCCGAACGGAGCCATCGCCTCGGCGAATCGTTGAAACCCCTCGCAGTCAACGGGTTCGCCTCCATTGATGGCAATCCGCAGCGCTCCCAAGTCGACGTCCGAAACTCGGCCCGAGTAGCGGCCGAGCATGGAATACCCGAAATTGGGTCCCGCGGTGAATGTTGCCGCGCTGGCCGAAAGCCAATCCGCCCAGCGAAGGGGCGCGGCGGAGAACGCCCCTGTCGGCGCCTGCCAAAGCGGCGTCCCGCTCAGCACAGCGGTCAACAGGAATGCCAGACCCATATCGTGGTAAAGCGGCAACCACGAACACGCCCGGTCGGCGGCGCCGTCGAGTTGTAGCCGCCGAATGAGTCCGCGCATGTTGTTCAGCACGGCGTCCGGCGACAAGACCGCGGTTCGGGGGTCGCCGGTGGATCCGGCAGTACCCTGCAGGATCGCGGCGTTCGAATCGGATTGACTCTGAGGATCATTCGACGCGGGGGTGCGAGCGGCCTCGGCAAGGCTGCTGACCGACAGGGTCGTCTCCGCATCGCGCAGGGTCCGCAGCGTCGCACCGTGACTGAATACCGTGCTGACTCCGATCCCGTGGAAGCGGCTCAGGGTGCTGCGAGCCCACTCAGCCGGGTCGGCGCCGCGCCTGGGGCGGGGCAGAATCGAGACGGCGGCACCCGCCAGCCACGCGCCCTGTATGGCGGCGATCAGCTCAACGGTCGGTTCACCGACGAGTCCCACGGCGCCAAGGTGATCCTGCTGCAGTAAATGCGTGGCGATGCTTTCGGCCATTCCGTGGACCTCGGGCCAGGGGCGGGCAGTCCATCTATCGGCGTCTTTGTCTAGGACCACCAAGTCATGCGGCGACCGCGTCATCGCGTCGCGCATCGCGGCCGCGAGAACGTTCATGCGTCGGCCCCGGCCGCGATCGCGGCCTGCAGGTCGCCGACGGTCGTGCAGGTCAACAGGTCTTCCTCGCTCAATTGCGCGCCGAACCGTTCTTCGATGGCCACCAGGCCGGCGGCAAAGGCGACGGAGTCCATTCCCAGGTCATCTATCAGACGCGTTGTGGCAGTGACGGTTTCGAACTTGAGGTCCAGGTCATCTCGAAGGATGCTGACCAACTGATCGTCGACGGTGCCGGGCACAGGTTGATTGGAGGAGGCCATGTGCCGGGACCATACCGGGTTGAATTAGGTAAGGCTACCCTCATTGGTATTGTGTGGGTTGTCTCACCGTCAAGGCCGACGCAATGGGCTACCCGCTGCCGCCGGCTAACTGCGGCTTGCCGGTGCGCCGATTGCCGCACGGGCACAACAACTTTGAGGGCCGTCGGATCCGCGGCGGATGGCCGGCCGGCTTCGCGTTTTCTCCGCTGAGATGATGGTGCTGTGACAGACCCCTGCGCAGGGTGCGGTTTTACGTATGACCTGCGCCGAGCCGCATCCGCCGGTCAGGACATCCGAGCCTCGGCGGCGGACGTTGCTATACTTCTGTCTAACAACGAGATTGGGGTGCGGTCCCGCGCGCGTCCCGACGTATGGTCACCGCTGGAGTACGCATGCCATCTGCGCGATGTGCTGCTGGTGCAGCGCGAACGGGTACTCGCCGCCCGGCGGACGAGCGGCCACGATTGTGCGTCCATGGGCCGCGAGGAGCGGGCTGAGCACGACGGATACAGCGAACAGGACCCGGCTGAGGTCGCTCGTCAACTCGCCGACGCGGCAGCACTATTCAGCAATGTCCTGGCTCGGCTGTCCGCCGATGACTGGGACCGAACCGTTCTCTACCACTATCCGGAAACCCGCGAACGGTCGCTGCGCTGGGTCGCGGTACACACCGTGCACGAGCTACAGCATCACCTTCTCGACATTCGCCGCCAGCTGTGACCGGAGCGGGCGCGGCGCACGAAAGTCGCTGGTACACCGGATTTCTCTGCGCTACAGTGCCGGCATGAACGTCAACGCGGCCGCGTTCTCCACCCGATGGGCACAACGCTGGAACGCCCACGACGTCGACGCCGTCCTCGACGACTTCCATGACGACGTGGTGTTCACCTCGCCCGTGGCCGCCAAGCTCCTGCCGGAAACACAGGGAGTGGTCCGCGGCAAGGCGGCGCTACGTCGGTACTGGATAGCCGCCCTCGAACGCATTCCGGATCTCCATTTCACCGTCGAAGGCGTCTACCAAGGCGTCAACACGATCGTCATCACCTACCGCAACCAGAACGGCGATCTCGTCAACGAGGTCTTGGTCTTCGAAGACGACGTGATCGTCGAGGGCCACGGGACATATCGCAGCGCCGGCTCATAGCGCTTAATCGGTCTCCCAAAACACGAAAGTCACGACCCCTTGCGAGGTCGTGACTTTTCGTAGCACCGCTCAATGTGTGTGGTTCTTGATTGCTGGTCAAGCGCCGTTTTCTGCATTAGGTTCCACCGATTTTCTGCGGAGTTCCCACAGACTTTTGGGGAGGTGGGGTGGGTGCAAAGTCGGCGCGGTTCGGTGGCTGTGTGATCACGAGCGGACCGGTGAGTCCACGCCGGCGGTTCGCGCTTAGTGCGCTCGGCTGAGTGGATTATTCGGCCGCCAGGCCTGCTTGGAACGCTGAAGCGCGGAACTCCACAGGGTTTATTGCCTGAGAACGCAGAAGCGGGCCGGACCCAAAGGTCCCGCCCGTACCTGTCGAAATCGTTGTTAGCTGCGCCGAGGCATCGGTGTCGGCGGGTATCCCAGATCGGCCGCGAGTTGTCGCAGTCTGATGTCGATTGATTCGTCGCGAAGTGTCTTGGGGTCGTGGTTTTGTTGCGCGCGAATGTTGACCGCGACCGCGGCGAGGGCGATGGCAATCTTGATCATCGGTGTGCGACGCGGCCCGGTGGTCAACGCATCCAGGCCCGCGACGTGTTTGGATTTCAACTGGCTGAAACGTTGCTCAGTAAGCGCCCTGGCGGCCTCAAAGTACAGTGTGTGTTCCCAGGAGCCCGGTACTAGCTCCCATTGGGCCATTCTGAGTTGGCCGTCGGTGAGGTAGATGGTGACGCTGGAGTTACAGCAGCAGGCCATGGCTTCAGCGGCCCAATCCGGTTCGGCCAACGGCAGGCCGGGCACGTCGGTTTGCATTGACTCGGGTTTGAGCGGACACATGATCAAGCCCAGCGCCGCGGGACATACCAGCCGAACTTTTGCGCGTCGAGGCGCGACAACACCCAGACGGGGGCGGCCGAATCGAACCTCGGTCATGACCGGTCGGGTGTGATACCCCATCAAGAAGGGGTAGATGGCTTGCAGCCTGCGGTCGTGGAAACGAAATCCGTCCTTTGCGAGCAGCTCCTCGGTGCTAGGCGTGCGGTGTCCGCTGATGCGTTTGACGACCGCAGGGCAGAAGAAGGCCCCGGAATGCTGTAGTGGCCCCGGGAGAGGTCCGTCCGGAGCGTCTGGCGGGTTGCTGCTGGCATGTTCAACGGTCCAGTGTTTGGGGTAGCGCACGACCGGGCTGTAGCCGGTATCCAACAGTAGTTCTGCGAACCCGTTTTTGGGGTTGTAACCCATGTCAGCAGTCAGCAGGGGTCGGCGGGTACGTCCACCTCGGCGGCCGTCGATCCCGGTGCGGCGGGCATGCTTGAGCGCTGTTGCCAGGCCGTCGATACTGCCGCTGGTTGGTGTGTGCACGTCAATTCCGATGAACACTGCCGGCTCGGCGTGCAGGGCGTCACGACGGGCGATGCGCGACACAAACGTGGCGCCTACTCCATAGCCGCTCGATTTCACGTCGCCTTTGGAACCGAATTCGTTGATTTGGCCGCGTTTATCGCGGGCCCAGAACCGTGCGACCGAGGAGGCGCCCCGATAGCGTTCAGGGCGGCTGCCCAGCGTCCCATCCGGTTTTGCGGTGTTGATGATTGTTTCGTCGACAACGACGTCGCCCTCGCAGTTGGCCGGCGCGGCGGCGCGCACCGATCCGTACAACAGGTCATTGATCAGCGTTGTCAGGCGTTGAGCGGCGACATCGCTGCGGAGCCGATCTTCGTCACTGCGCGCGCGCAGGCGGGCGTGGAACTCCGCGTTAGTCATTCGCTGTGACGGCAGATCGAAGTCGGGGTCTAGTGGCTGCATGCGCAGACTCCAGAAGCGGTGAAAACGGCGATATTCGCTCTCAGCTTCGCTGCGGATGGCCGTGCAATCCTGTCCGGCCATCCCGACGGCCGCCAATTGATCGTGAGTGAACTCGCCGAGGGTGTCCATCGCCCCGCGCAGACTGTAGGGACGCCCCATGAGGAATCGCACCAAGAAGGCAACGAGCACCGCACTCACGGTGTACTCGATACCGCTGGGCTTTCGGCCGCCGCCCCGGGATGCCTCCCGACAATGTTGCTCGATGCATTCTGCGACAGCAGATTTCATGATCACCTCCAACGCGGTGAAGAACACCTCATCGGCGATCGTGCATAGGTGTTGACGGGGCCTGATCATCGCTGAGCGCCCGCAAGGATCGTGATGGCGTGCCGCAGCTTGTATTGACGCACCAGGGATCGTTCGTCCGTGAGGATCCGCAACTCGCAAAGATCTGCAAGTTGCTGAAGCAGCACCGCCGGTATCCGCTCCGCTAGATCGATGATCCACCGATTTCGTAGCGCCACGGGGTTCAAAGTCGGATGCCCCTGCTCGCGCAGTTGCTCGCTGACACGGTTGACCAGATTGCGTTCGGCGGTGCGGGCATGCGGCGCCAACACCAGCCTGTGTCCGATGCTGACTGACAGCCCTAGCAACCGGGCACTCATCGCGGGATCGATCACCGGTACTTGCCGGATGCCCCCGCCGAGGTTGGGGAGAGCGACCACGCTGACTGCTCGTCCGTCGATGGGCACACTGGTGATCGCCGTGCCACGCAGTGTCTTGAAGTCCGCCGGACGTGCCCCCGCTCCGTACGTGAGATCGAGCAGGGTCTGGGCGCGCTGGCTCAATTTCGTTGGTAATCGGGGGATGATCGCTTGCAGGCGCAGGATCTCTGTGCGACTGGCAACCGGATGCCGTTGACGCGGCGGCACCGTTTTCGTCTTCGTCGGGGGAAACTGCTGTGAGTGCAACCGCCGGCCCGTCCCGTACAGAAAGTAGCGGCGCTGATCAAGGGTGCGTTGGCTTTCGGTTGCGGTAGCGGCCAGGTACTCATCGACGTTGGCGCGGGTGAAAGCCCGTAGTGGGTCCACGACGCCGCCGAATGCCGACCACACCAGGAAGCGGGCCACGTGACCGACAGCCTTTCGGTCTTGTTCAGCCACTGTGTAAGGCACCAGGCAGCGCAGTTGCGCGGCGGCCTCGATCGCCGCTGCGGCCACCGCGGGGTCTTCGGCGTGCACACGAAGTTGTAGCAGCCGCGCCAGTCGATCGCTTTGCGACGGATGTGGTGGCGGTAACGGCTTAATCGCGGCCCGGGCGGCGCCAACGACCGTCTTATCGGGCTTGTCTGAGCCAATCTGCTCGGGCGGCGTCTGAGGGCTGTCCACCGCGGCTGTGGCGATGGCCATCTTTTTGAACCGCGCCATCAGCGATCACCTCCGGCCACCTGGACCGAGGCCACCTGGTGTGCATGGCGTGCCGTGCTGCCATGCGCCCGGGTGTTATGCACCGCCGCAGGGTTGTCCGTGTAATCGGTTCGGGGCACAAGGCGAGTCGCCGGCACCAGGTTTTGACTAAACTTGCCGTTTTGTGGCGTGGATGTTTGACATGGCTGCGTGGACACGGTGAAATACACCTATCCCTCCTAGAGGGGTTGAAGAGCCGACAGACTCTTTTTGAACGTCGAAGCCGGGTGCCAGCCCGGCTTTCGGCATTTCTATGGTCGGCGTTGGCCGACGTTCACAGGTTTGCTTCGGCGCGATGGCCTAATCAGCGGTTACGTAATTGCCTCCTTTAATGGCTCAGGAATAGGTTGGGAATAAACGATTTACGCCGTCCTTCATTCCAGATCATTGATCGGGTCGGCGGATAGGGGTGCTGTCCACCGCCTGGTTTGTCTCGGAGAGGGCATGGGTCAGGAGGCGCTCGCCTGTTTGAGACAAGGTCAGATCGGCGCACCGTGCATAGCGGTAGACGTCCTCGGCTAGTTCCGGTGACAGGCTGAACTCAACGCGCACGCGGTTGCGGCGTCCCATGATTGGCCTAGACATGCTGCCACCCCTCGCTGCGGGATCTCGGGTGTGCCCGGACATACCCGGGTATTTAACCTGCCGCAGTCACACTTTTGTTATGGCGCATGCGCCGACGTGCCTACGAGGTCCTTGGCGCTGCAAACTTTTTGGCGTAATGTCCGGCGGTTAACCGCCGCGGTAAACCGCGCACGGACCCTAGCCGTGCGCGAGCAACCGGCGATGAAATTTGTTGCTGTTGAGCATCTTTGGCGCTAAAGCCAGTTTGCGCCGCCATGTCGACATCGTGCACTGGGTGCTGTCGCATGACGTCAGAATCTCGACTAAAGGAGGGCGCCTAGACCGCTAATCCTCGACGCAAAATCCGCTTTACGGTTTACGGCGTGTCGCGGCGGCTAGTAAGAACTTGACCGCGCAGGACCTCTGCCATGGTTTCCAAATCGACCATGTCGTTATACGCCGCCGCGCTGGTCGCTTCTACGGGTCCGTACCGCCGACCGGTGACTGGCTAAGCCGAGGACTGCGCTGTCGATTACAGGTAGGTGCCTTGAGGTACTTCGGGTTTGAAGCGGCCGGACCGGATGGTGGCCAGGAGCGCCGTCTCGGTGACCGTCCCGGTGGCTAGGACGGTACGCCGAACGATTTCGCGGATGTCGGCGCCGTTGGTTTCGGCATTGAGGTGGGCGGCGACTTGGCTGGCATCGACGGATTGGGCTCCGGGGATGCCGCGCAGGTAGGTGGTCAGGATCTGTGCGGCCGCCTCGCGTGTGGGATAGCCGATCTCGATGATCGAGTCGAATCGTGCGGTCCGGATCGCCGCCGCGTCCAACGCCGCGACGTCGTTTGTGGAAGCCAGCGTCAAGATCGGCGCTGAGGGGTCTGTGTCCATGACAGCCAAGAACTCCGACAGTGGACGAGCCTCGCCGTGGTGGCGGCGATTGCCGACGATGAGGTCGATGTCCTCGAGCACGATCACGGCCGGCCCTAGTGCACGGGCCTCTTTGTACACGGCGGACAGCACTGATTTGCCTGCGCGGGCATCGACATTGATCACGGTGAACGGCCCGACGAGTTCAGCGGCGATGGTTTGCGAGATCGCGGTCTTGCCGACGCCGGGCGGTCCGGCTAGCAAGATTCCCCGACGTACTCCGAGCCCCAACTGGGTCATCAACTCCCGGTGGGTGGTCAACGCGGCAATATTAAGGTCGATCTCTTCCCATACCGACTCGGGCACAATCACATTCGTGCGGCTAAGGGGCGGGATCTCCGTGACCTCAAGAACCAGGCCGTTGTTCTCGGATGCAGTCAACGCTCGACCACGGTAGAGGTTTTTGGCGCCATCAGCGTCGGTCATGATCGCCTCGATCACGGAAACGGCATGACCGCGATCGGCAGGGGTGGTGTAGACCTGCAGCCGTGGCGTATCGGAGTACAGCGTCGATGAACTAAGTCGGACCACGACGGGCGCGGGGGCGAGCTGGCCAGCTGTGAAGAACGCCGACAGCCGTGCGGGCGGCGCTAGGTGTTTGTCGCCAATCTCGATGTGCGCCCAGGTCGGTGGCTCGTCGTCGTCGCTGGGCCCGATCGGGGGATCGAAGCGGTCGATCAAGGCTGCCAGGGCCAATCCGGCCGCGACGTGTCCGATCGAGGACAACCGCCGTGACTCGCAAACCAGATCCGAGCCCGAACGGCCCAAGACAGCATGCAAAAACCCCGCGAGGGTCACTTGCGTGGTGACCGACCCGGTCAAGATTTGGCCGACTAACTGCACCGCGCGCCGAACCGACGAATCCTCACCGGCCAACACCGCAGCCAGGGCTGATGGTTCAACATCGGACATGGTCGGCAGTATGCCCGCACCTACCGACAGGCCCGATGGAACCGGCCACCGCGTGACACCCTTGGCCCGCGTGGACATAGCGGGGCGCAATAGGGTCGCCGACCTTTTTCCAGCAACAGCAGGTAACAGCTACCTGCCGGGCGAGGCTTGCTGCATCACCGGCGGCAGCACGAGGGCCGACGCGCGCTTCGGGCGCAGGGCAGTCGTCCTACGCGGCGCGCCGAGCCGTCCATGCCCAGAACCGGCGCCACAAAATTGAGCCACCCATCCCGTTATTTTCGCGGCGCCGGGCGAGGTCTACTTGGTGGCAGACCCGGCTGCCACGGCCATCAGGGGACTGCTTTCCCGCTCAGCTAGTAGTACGCTTCTATATGCCCCGGGAGTGGCTCATCCGAAGTAGTCGGCAAAGGAGTTGCAAACCGGCCGCGCAGGAAGACGGAAAGTCGAATCGTCGCACTCGCTTGCCCTCCCAGGGCCCAATAAGTCAGCCGGTCGCAAACAGGATCCGAGGGCCGCGCTGCTCTTCGTCGCAGGTGGCGGTCGACGCGCTGCTCGTACGGCTCTGCTATACGGTCATAACTAGCGCGAGTCGTCTCCAAGAAATCATTTCTCATGTGGTTGTGAGAGCGATCGAATTCGGTCAGTAAAGACTGCTGTCCACTCGGAGAGGTACTGATCGTCGGGTATGCGGGCCTCAGGCTGATGAAAGAGAGTAGTGGCAACGCGAGTTCCGAGGATGCTGTTGATTCCAAGTGCAGCAAGGACTTTGCGTTGATGTGGCGTGAGCTTGGGCACCCAGATGATGATCCATTCGGCGAGTTCGACGTTGAGTCCGTCGATGAGGGCGGCGTAGGCAGTGTCGAGGCGGGCCGATTGGCCGGCCGGTGTGCGGGCGGCGATCTGCAGGAGTTGGATCTCCTCGTCAATAACGCTAAGTAGGTAGCGACCCAGGACGGTCAGTTCGGCGTGCAGGTCCCCGAGTCCGGCGAACAGTGCGCGGATGTCGCGCATGGCCTGGCGGCGGTCGAGCTGGCGATCGATCCCGGCGTCGAGCAACGCGTCCTTCGACTTGAAGTGGCGATAGAGGGCGCCCGAGCCGGCGGCTAGCCCTGCCGCGGCTTCGATTTGGGACACGCTGGTGGCTTCAAATCCCTTGGCGCTAAAGAGTCGCATCGCTTCGGTGACCAGCCGTTCCCGTGTCGACACCGGTGCAGTCATTGACCTCTCCAAAGTGATCACTTACATTTGGTAAGAGCCTACTACACGCGGTGGGCCCACGGGAGGACCAGATGGCGCAGCACGACCAACCCGTGCCGCACGGACGGATCCGGCGCACCATGCCGCTGGCGGGCTTCGCGGCCCGCGCCGTCGGCGGGCGGTTGGTCGCCGGTATACGCGAGCACACCGGTGATGACGGCGCGGTCGAGCGGTTTCACGAACGCACCGCCGAGCGCTATACCGAACTGCTCGGCCACTCCAAAGGTGTGTTGATGAAAGCCGGCCAAATCCTGTCGATGGTCGACGCCCGTGCCGTGGGCACCGGCGGATTCTGGCCCTACCAGAAGGCGCTGGCGCGGCTGCAGGCTGATGCGCCGCCGATGCACCCGTCGCTTGTGCACAAGGTGCTCGAAGAGCAGCTGGGTTCTGCTGTACGGCATTTCGCCGAATTCTGCGATGAGCCGATGGCGGCGGCCTCGGTCGGCCAGGTGCACCGCGCGGTGCTGTCGGACCGCCGTCAGGTTGTTGTGAAAATCCAGTATCCCGGTGTCGCGCAGGCGATCCGCGATGACCTGGCCAACACCGAACTGCTGGCGACGTTCATGCGGTTTATGACCGCGGCATCAGGGATCAAGCTCGATATCCGGACGCTGGCGCGCGAGGCCGCAGCGCGTATCGCCGAAGAGGTCGACTACTGCCATGAAGCGGCCACGATCACCGCGTTCGGCGAGCTCTACCGCGGGCACCCCTTCATCCACATTCCTGAGGTCATCTCCGAGGCCTCCAGCGACCAGGTCCTGACGATGACCTACCTGGACGGCATGGACTACCCGGCCGCGCAACAGGCCGATCAGGACCTGAAAAACACGTGGGCCGAGGTGATCACCCGATTCACCAACAGCTGCTACCGGCACGCCAATCTCGTGCATGCCGATCCCCATCCGGGCAATTACCGTTTCAATGCCGATGGCAGCGTTGGGTTCCTGGATTTCGGTTGCGCCACCCCTTTTCCTGAGAAGCAGCGCTGGCTGTACGTGGCCTTTCAGTGGGCTGCCATCGAGGGGCGCCTACAGGACTGCCGCGACCTGTTGACCAAATTGGGCTTCATCCCTGGCGATTCAGCACTGCGCGCCGAAGATCTGGCGCCGTGGCTCTCGACCCTTACCTATGAGACGGGCATGTCTCAGCCCGTGACTTACACACCCGAGACCGTCACTCGCACGATTGCCGGGTCCCTCAATATCCGCGACGCGGCCCACCCGCTCGCTCAGATGACGGTGCCCGCAGAGTTCGCCTTCAGCTCGCGGATCGCGCTGGCCACCAACAGCATCCTTGCCGGCCTACACGCCTGCCTTCCCATCCGGTCCATCTGGGCCGACATGAACGGCGCCGCCGAGCCCATCACCGAGCTGGGCAAGCTACACCACGCGTGGGTGCGCGAACGCGGCCTGCCCGCGGCTTTGGATCATCATGACCACCCCTGACATTTCGCCAGAGGCCGCCCTTCATCGCAGGCCACCTGGCAACGAGGAGCCGGCCCGTCGTGGCGCGGCGATCACCACCAGCAAGGACACCATGCCCCACGACGACGCTCCTATTCCAGGCGGGCGGATCCGCCGCACCATGCCGCTGGCGGGCTTTACCGCCCGCGCCGCTGGGGGCCGGCTCATCGCGGGGCTTCGGGAGAAGTCTGGTGATGACGGCGCGGTCGAGCGGTTTCACGAGCGCACCGCCGAGCGCTATACCGAACTGCTCGGCCACTCCAAGGGCGTGTTGATGAAAGCCGGCCAAATTCTGTCGATGGTCGACGCGCGGGCAGTGGGCACCGGCGGGTACTGGCCCTATCAGAAGGCCCTGGCCCGGCTTCAGTCAGATGCGCCGCCAATGCATCCGACTCTCGTTCACAAGGTGCTGCAGAAAGAACTAGGTTCAGCTGTACAGCATTTCGCCGAATTCTGTGATGAGCCTATGGCCGCGGCGTCGGTCGGCCAAGTACACCGGGCCGTGCTGTCGGATCGCCGCGAGGTTGTCGTGAAAATTCAGTATCCCGGTGTGGCCCAGGCGATCCGTGACGATTTGGCCAACACCGAGCTGGTCGCCACGTTTCTGAGATTCTTGGTCGCGGCGTCGGGAATGAAGGTTGACGTCAAAAGCCTGGCGCGTGAAGCATCCGCCCGGATTGCTGAGGAGGTCGACTATCGCCACGAGGCCGCTGCCATCACCAAGTTCAGCGAGCTCTACCGCGGCCACCCCTTCATCCGTATCCCCGAGGTCATTCCCGAAGCATCCAGTGACCGGGTGCTGACGATGACCTACCTCGACGGGATGGACTACTCAGCGGCACAACGGGCCGACCAGAGTCTGAGAAACACCTGGGCCGAAATAACCGCGCGATTCTCCAATGGCAACTTCCGACACGCCAACCTGTCACACTCCGATCCCCACCCGGGCAACTATCGCTTCCATCCCGACGGCACCGTCGGCTTTCTCGATTTCGGCTGCACCACAATCATTCCCGAGAAACAGCGATGGTTGTGGGTGGCCTGTCTACGCGCAGCAATCGACGGACGCATCAGCGACAGCCGCAACCTGATGATTCAATTGGGATTCATCGCCGCTGACTCAACATTGACTACCGATGAACTGCAGCAATGGGTCTCATACACCAACTATCCAATGACCATGCCGCAACCAGTAACGTTCACTCCCGACGCCGTCGCGCGGATCGTCAGCGGATTCTTCGATATCCGCGACCGCAACCACCCAGGCGCCAAGGTGAACCTGCCCCCAGAGCACGCATTCACCACTCGGATCATTCTTGCCTTCAACAGCGTCGCCGTCGGTCTGCGAGCAACGCTGCCGATTCGAGCAATCTATGACGACATGGACGGCGTCACCGAACCCATCACTGAACTGGGCAAGCTGCACCACACGTGGGTACGCAAACGCGGCCTCCCCGGGGCATTGGACCATCATGACCACCCCTGACGTCGAATCCGGAGTGCGGCTGCCGTGGGATCCCGCTGACCCTTACCCGTTCTATGAGGAGTGTCGCCGCCAGCGCGAGGTGGTGTGGAATGACACCGCCGCAGCGTGGCTGATTCTGGGCTATCACCCGGCGCGACAGATTCTGGCCGGGCCTGGCTGGACCAGCAATCCGCTGGCCAACCCCAACACCCCAGCCGTCCTCCGGGCAACGGATCCAGACATCCTGCGCCGCAACATGTTATTCACCGACGGCGCCAACCACTCGCGGCTGCGCGGCGCCGTCCGAGACTTCTTCACCCGCAACGTCATCGCCGGCCTGCGCGACGGCATCGCAACCATCGCTGCAGACACGATCGACTCCATTCCCACCGGGATCGAATTCGACTTCATGGCCGACATCGCCCTGCCCCTACCGATCGCCGTCGCGGCAGCCTGGATGGGGCTCGACATCGGGGCCGCACGGTTGCTCCGCGAGGAGTCTGGTGCCATCACCAGAATGCTCGCCGACTCAACTGATGCCCTCGCCGCCGAAGACGGCACAGAAGCCCTAGCCGCGCTGCTCACCGAATTCCTTCCACTGGCCGCAGACCGCCGCCGCCATCCCGGCGATGACCTGCTCAGCGTCATCGCCACCGACACCGATCTCGAACTCGACGACGTCGTCACCACCGCCATCATCATCGCCATCGCCGGTCACGAAACCACCGCAAACCTGCTCGGCACGACAATGATTCGCCTCCTGACACCCCAGCGTGACGGCACCCGGCCAGCTGAGAGCATCGGCACGATAGACGATCCATTGATCACCGAGCTGCTGCGCCTTGACGGCCCCGTCCAAACCGTGGCGCGCACCGCCACGCAGGACCACGCCTTCGGTGACGTCACCATCCGCGCCGGCGAACCCGCCCTCGTCGTCCTCGCCGCAGCCAACCGTGACCCCGCCGTCTTCAACAAACCCGACCAACTCCGCACCGACCCGCCCAGACCAGCACCTCTGACCTTCGGCCACGGCGCCCACTACTGCCTGGGAGCGCCATTGGCCCGCCTCGAAACCGCCATAGCACTCCAACACATCCTGGCACGCCAACCCACACTGTGCGGGAATACCACCTGGCGCGACAACCCCGCCATCCGCGGACCCCAGACACTCCCCTGTACCTTCATGTCCGCACCAACGACGTTGAATCAAGGGGCCCGGCACCGCACATGAATCCGACTGGCGGGCAGGGGATTTGGCGGCTCGAGCTGGGTAGCAGGCAGGCGGTGGGATTAATACCGCACCAACCAAGGGCTCCCTCGGCGAGGTGCTCGGGAACGGCATGCGTGAGTCCGTTGGCTGTGACGAGGTCGTCATGATGCGTCAACACCTTAAATAGGCTGAAGGTCGCCAGTTGCGGCGCTAGCAGCCGCGGCGATGGCTCGCGCAGCCGGGCGATGAGCGCGGGATAGCCGACGAGTCGTTGTCGGCGAATCACCCAACCAGCCATCTCGGTCCTTGGAGAAAACTGGACACCGCGTGCGGCCAATGTCCGGACGCAAAATGCGAGCACGCCCGCCGCGCGTTCGGCGGCAACGACGTGTGCGGCGAGGTCGAATGCTGTCCAGTCGCCGCATGCGGTTGCGGCTTGGGGGCCCACGGCTTCTAACGAATCAGCCAGGGCTGAGCGTTCGGCATCGACATCATCGCGGACTGTCACAACGACTCCCCTTAGCGCGGTCCGACCTCGGCGCTCAGCCCCACTGCCCGGCGATCGAGGATCTGTCGGACAGCTTGAATAAGTGGGGCACCCTCGCAGTGTCCGGTTGGGTTGCGCCAGGCAACATAACCGTCGGGACGCACGAGGACCGCCCCGTCGCGGCCAATTCCGTAGAGGTCGAAGAATGTGTTGTTGTGGTCGACCAATCCGGGATCGCCGATCGCGTAGCTGGCGATGGGCACGCCGAGGTCTCGAGCAGCAACCGCGGCTGCTTTTCGCCAGATCGCGCCGCCTGGACCAGTTAGCACCGTGAACCCGCCGCCGAATAGATCGAGTGTCGAGACGGGTTCAGATTCGTCGCCCAGCCAGACATGCGGTGCGCGGCAGCCCGGAGTCGCGCAGGGCGCGTAGTCGCTATAGCTGTCCTCGACGTCGGGAGGTGTTGTGCCATCGGCGATGACGGCGGTCGAGTGATACACGGTGCCGAACTCGACGCCGAAATGATTGCCGAAGCGTCGGCTCTCCCGCTCGGCCTCCTCGGCACTGAGGTCACTGCTCGCCGGATAGTAGTAAGCCGCGGCGAGCCGCGCGAGATTGCGGTGATTCTGCAAACACTGGGCGATCGTGGTGATCGCGGGTGGTCGACGTTCATCTTCATAGGTGATGAGCAGCGACCACCCCGCCAGACCACGGACGCAGAAGGCCAACTTCCACATGGCGTTGTGCATGCCTTGCAGTCCGGTGTTTACGCCCAGTCCCCCGGTGGGCGGGAACTGGTGGGCGGCATCGCCACATAACACCACGCGGCCGGCGACCCAGCGATCGGCGACGGCGGCGTTCATCTGCCACAGCCCTACGCCTTTCACCTCGACATCGAGATCGGGAACCCCGACCGCCCCGCGGACCCAGCTCCGCACCCGCTCGGCGTCCCAGAGCTCGCGCACCCACTGGTCAGGCGATACGCCGATCTGGCACAGCCAGCGGCCGTGCGCGTCGAGTGGTTGCAGCAGACCGGCGGCGGCTGGGTTGGCGACGAAAAGCACTACGCCCCGGCGTTCTCCGACATGGCGTTCGATATCGGCGCGGAAGTAGCAGTTGACGAAATGATGGATGCCCTGCTCGCCGTTCAACGCGATGCCAAGTTGGCGACGTACCGTGCTGTCGACACCATCGGCTGCAACCAGCGCTTCCCCGGCCAGCGTGTAGGTATCGCCCGTCGCGTTGACGCGGACCGCCACAGCCGCTTCGGCGTCGTGGTCGCCCGACCCGGACAGCACGTCGGTGACCTGGTGACCGAACCGAAGATCGACGATTCCCGTGGCCTGCGCCGCGTCACGCAGGATGGCTTCGGTCAGGTCCTGCGACGACATGATCGGCAGCGCCGGGCTGATCGTCGGCCCGGGGCCTTCGAAACCTCCCGTCTCGATCTGACCCACCTGCTGACCGACAATCGTGTCCAGATACCTCATCGGGCTCTTCCATCCCAACGGAGTATCGATGCCGCGCAGCCGTCGATACACCGCACTTCCCCACCCGCGGGCGATCTCCATCGTCCGCGCATTTAGATTGCGGGCCTTGGGATGCCACGATATTGAATCATGTCGCTCAATAACAACGCTGGAAACAGAGAACCTGGCGAGCTCCAGGGCAGCGGCCAGCCCAACGGGCCCGCCCCCGACGATGATCACGGGTTTGTGCGACACGGTTGATTTTCACCTCGTTGCGGCTTAGGTGTTGGCAGGAGTGGTGGTGCCGGCGCCGCGCTGGCGGGTGATGACGAGGTCGTGGCGGTCGACCGGCAAGGTGGGTTCGTCGAGGCCTTCGATCACGAAGGCTGCGTCGGCGATCATCGTCCGATCGTCCTGGCCCGACTGTCCTTGGCTGGTGAGGTAGTCACCGAGGAACAGCGAATTGGCCAGGTGTAGTGCCAGCGGTTGCAGTGAGCGAAGGTGTATTTCACGCCCGCCGGCGATACGGACTTCGACGTCAGGAAAGGCGAACCGGAACATCGCCAGGATGCGCAGGCACCGTTGCGGGGTCAGCTCCCAATGCCCGCCAAAGGGGGTGCCCTCAAACGGGATCAGAAAGTTCACCGGCACCGAATCCGGCTGGAGTTCACGCAATGCCAGTGCGACGCCGACGATGTCGTCATCGGATTCCCCCATTCCGACGATCACGCCCGAACACGGTGACAGCCCCGCAGTTTTGGCAGCGGTCACCGTGGCGGCCCGGTCGGTGAAGGTGTGGGTTGAGCAGATCCGCGCATAGCGCTCAGCGCTGGTGTTCAGGTTGTGGTTGTACGCGTCGGCGCCGGCCTCACGCAGCCGCTCGGCTTGCCCCTGTTTCAGCAGCCCCAAGCAGGCACACACCTCCACTTCTGGGGCGGAGTTTTTGATCGCGGCGATCGTGTCGGCGACGCGCTCGATATCGCGATCCCCTGGCCCCCGACCGGCTGCGACTAGACAGATGCGTTTGGCGCCGGCGTCGATCGCGCAGTGCGCGTGGCGGGCGGCCTCCTCGGGGTCTATCCAGGAGTACCTAAGGATCTCAGCGCTTGAGCCGAGTCGTTGCGAGCAATACCCGCAATCCTCCGGGCACATTCCGGATTTCATGTTCACCAGGTAGTTGAGCTTGACCCGCCGACCAAAAAACTTACGGCGCACGCGACCGGCCGCCGCGATCACGTCGAGCAGATCGTCATCACTGCTGGCCAACACCGCCAACAACTCGTCGCGCTCTAGGCGATCAGCCCGTAGCGCGGTGGAGGTGATCGCCGTCAGTCGTTGCTCAAACCCGTTCGCCGCCAGGTCCGTTGGGTCATGCATGGGCTTCTCCTTTTCGGTCGCCGATCACCTCGGCGAGTCCGCGGTCGAAATTGATCGAGACCCTGCCAAGCAAACTTCGACTCTCGGTGAACAGGTGGCGCAGGTTGGCGGCCAGGATGTGAGGCAGCAGTGCGGGGTCATTCAGTCGAGCAGGTGGATCGATGAGGTGAGTCACGCGCAAGAGGCGTTCGGTCACGGTGGTGTCATAGGCCGCGGCGGTCAACGTCGCCCTGACGAGCTGGCCGAGTAGCCGCTGCCGCCCCGATTGTTGACGGTGAGGCGACATAGCACGGTCGTTGGCCCGGTTGAGTGCCCACGTCGGGCCGATGTGTTGGGTGGCGCCGCGGAAGAATCGTTGGGCCAGATCGGTATCGCCGAGGCGCAAACAATCACGTAGCGTCAGCGATTGGAGTGCGGCCATCGTCATGCCTTGCCCGTGGATGGGGTTGAGGCTGCACAGACCATCACCCATTACCAGCAATCCGCGCGGGAATCGCGCCATCTGGTCGTAGCGACGCCAGACCGCAGCCGGGTTGCGGAACATGGCGATCTCACCAACTGGCTGCGCATCGCCCAATGCCTCAGCGAGCGTGTCAGGTAGGGCGTTTTGGGCCAGGGCCAGCATGGTGGCGAAGTCAGCCGGCGCCCCGCCAGCATCGGTCGATCGGCCGACAGCCAGTACCCACGTGTCGTGCTCGCACGCCAACAGCAGCACCACGTGCTGGTCAACCCCCCGATTCGACATGACCAACTGCTTGGTCAACGACCCATGCGGGATGGCAAACCGTTGGCTGGAATAGCCCACTGCGCTCGGAGACCGCTTCTCGGTCGGCCGGTCATAGCCCAAGGCTTCGAGGAAAGCCGGAGTCCGCGCGGCTCGGCCCGTGGCGTCGACCACCAAATCAGCATCCAACGCAGTCACCATCCCGTTGGCGCGGTTGACGATTCGCACCCCAGTGACGGCACCAGCGACACCAATCGGGTCGAGCACTTCGTGCTCATCGAGAAACGCCACATTCGCCAGGACTGCAACGCGCCGGCGCACATGAAACTCCACGAACGGCCGACTCCCCAGACACAACGTCAACCCCGCCGGGTCGACCAATCTCCCCGACCGTTTCAACTCACAGCGCCCGACACGTACATAGATCCGCGACAGCTCACCATCGTTCACCACGACGGCGCCGGCGGCGGCCATCTCCTCAAGCACCCCAGGAAATAACTCCGCCAGCACCTGCGTGCCGCGGCTTAAAAAGGTATGCAGGTGACGACCCTGCGGAACACCTCGGCGCTCATGAGGATGGTCAGGCAACGGGTCGCGCTCCACCACCGTCACCGAGTCGTAGAACTCCGAAAGAACGCGCGCGGCAAGCAAACCCGCCATCCCCGCACCCAACACAACCGCATGCTCACCACGCTCACTCACCTACGGCCCCTTCCGACATAGCATCGGCGGGGCATTACGACCTCGAAACGAGCCGAGTGATCACCGCCCACGCCAAGGCCTCGCAAGCCCATGACGAGTGACCGTACACCAAGATTAAGAAAATTAAGAGTACCGTTAAGTAACAGTAAGAAGTGTTGATGGCGATAGTCCCGATAGTGCCCGCCTGGCCGGGCGTCGCTGGTATTTACGAACGAAGGCGGGGCCGAGGTGGAGGTCGCCCGCGTGGTCGGTGAGCACGCCGGGGCTGGCTACCGCAATGACGGTGATTGCGTCGGCTAGCCAGAGGATTGCGTTTGCGTGATGACTGGTGGATTCCGTTGAATATCGTTGCGCCGCAAGTTTCCTGGGTAGCACGGTGAGGCGCCGATGATGCTCGGTGGGTACGTTGGCGGGTAAGAAGCTGTGATTTGCAGGACGTAACCATCAGGGGCGTACCCGAACCGGTTCGGTTTGTCGTACCCGTTGCGTTCAATGACTTGCCAACCCCAGCTTTTCCACAAGTCCCCAACCTGGGCCACGAGTGCGTTGAAATCAATGCCCGGCGGCGTTTTTATATCGCGCCAGTCGGAAAATCTGACCGGCGCATTTGGGCCGCTCGGCTCATCCTCGCAGTACTGGGTATCGCCGCCAACGACGTAGCGGCTGCCGTCGAGGGTGCTTCCCTTGGGAAGTCCGTTGACCGTTTGCTGCAGGTAACGCAACACAGTGTCTTGCGCTTCCTGTTGACTGGCCGGGATTTTCGGTGACGGTACGACCGGGGTCGGTTCCATGGGACCTCCAGGAATGAGGGTAGCGCCAGATGGTGTGGCTGGCCCGTGCGATTGGGCGGGCTTGGTGGGTGAGCAGGCGACCAGTAGCGCGAATACAGCGCCGACCGCTATGGGGAGTTTCGTTGAATGCATTGTCTCTCATGGTGTGAAGGTGGGCGGGGTGACGTCTGTTCTTCCAGCGATGATGCGGCCCATATTGATGAGGGCAGGGTTGTTCATGTTGTCCCAGTAGCTGCCGTGGGCTCCTATTGACGGTAGGCCGAACGGCCACGCCTTGCCGGGGGCTGCCTCGAAGGGTGTGCCACCAAAACCCGCGCTCATCGGGTCGGGGCCCAGGGTCATGCCGGTGACGACGCCGATGATGTCGTTTTGTGCGCGGGTAGCAAATACGTGGGAACCGGGGTCGAGGTTGAGATCGCTGGCATGCCCGGTGAGCATGCCGGGGCTGGCTACCGCGATGACGTTGTCGGCGTCGAGATGGTGGCCGTTAAGTGCGGCTGCCCCCACCTCTGTCGAGCCGTAGCTGTGTCCGATGACGGTGTTGAGCGAGGGGCGGCCACCGGTGACCGCGTCGTTGTGGGAAGCGCGCATACCTGCTTGGAAATCGTCTAAAGCGGCGGCTCCGTTGTGGGCGTAGCTGGTCGATGCAGCTTCGAAGACGTTCATCGGTCGGTCATAGCCCATCCAGGTCGTCACCGACACATCACCTGGTTGCAAAGACTTGTCGGCGTTCATCGTTGCCTGCAGCATGGCTCTGGATTTGTCGGCGCTGGCATCGAAGCGTGTGAGGTCTTGGCCAGTCCCAGGCACGAAGGTGGCGTTGCGTTTGGCGGTGTCGGGATTGTTGAGGGAGACGGCGGCGTGCCCTTTGTCGTCGATGATGCCGAGATATCTGGGTATTTGGCCGGGCTGGACCTTGTCCGGTGGCGGTCCCATCTCATTTTTCACCTTTGAGTATCCGTCGCGTGCGCGATTGGCCGCATCCCACTGCCGTCGCCATTCCAGATATTCGTTCGTCTTCAGGAAAGGCGTCTTTCCGTTGGCCCAGTCTGGATGGGCAGCACGCAGGCGATCCAGATCGGCTTGGTTGGCGTTTTGTAGCTCGGGCAGATGCATGCGGTTGTAGTGGTCGCGGTCGGGGAAGGGCATGCCTGGGTGGTTGCCGATGAAATGATCGCGGTTGTATTCGGCGTCTTTTTGCTCTTGGGTGAGCGAGTTCCATGCCTGGGTAAACTGCGTCGGGTCGTCCGGCAGCGGGGGCGCCGGCGACAATGGGCCTTCTTGCGCCCTGATACCTGCGGGGTCGTATCCGTCACTCTTCAGGGTTCCCAGTGCGTTCTGCAACGTGTTCGAGTAGCCGTCGCGTGTTGCTTGCAGCTGGCCCAGCGCGGCTTTCGTGTCGCGGATGGCGTCGTCTTCGAGTGAGGTGATGTAGCCATTGAGCGCATCTCGGTCGGCCGCGCTGAGCTCAGGATGGGTGTTTTCTATCTCAACGGCTTCGGCGATCATGTCGTCGAGCCCCTTCAGCTGTGCTTCCAGCGTGCCGATCTGGCCGGCGGCAGCCTTTTGGGCCTCGGCCAATGTTGACGCGATATTTTCCAAGTCCGCGCCAATTTTCGGCAGTTGCACTGACTGCGCGCCAAGGGATTTCGTCACCCGCTGCACTTCAGCGGAGGCGTTTATCGGATGGTCGCCGTCCTGGTGATTCCAAGCAGCATCGAAGCGGGAGCGAGCTTGGGCGAACGTTGCGTCTGCTTCCGCCGTGGAGCGGCCCGCTGCATGGAACGCATTCGCGAGGTTGGAAATCTGCCCCGGGCTGCCCGCTTGCAAACTTCGATTGATCGCCCACGGGTCACCGCCCGCAAAGGCGATCAACGCCGGAATACTTATGTACTTGAGTTGCATCGAATCTTCAGCTGCTCGCCGGGCCGCTGATCAACCGCGATCTGCTGACGCCCCGAACCACTCATGACTCGTCGGCGCAAGAATGCGGCAAACCAGCACCAACACGCATCGCCACCCTTTCCCAACCTGCGAAAAAGATTACTGTCGCCGGCTCGCCAGTCAATTCACCGCGGGTAGGCCTGCTCGCCTTATCGCCTCGAGCGGGGGAAGACCCCGCTGGCGTGGTTGCTTTCAGGTGTCATTCAGTTCATCGAGGTTTCCGTCAGCCACTCTTCCGCGGCCGCCACGGCATCAGGATGCTCGGACATCCATTTGCCGTGTGCCGTGCATCGCAAGCGCAGTTCCTCCTCGTCTGCGTCTCGCTGCGGCAATCCGTAGCGAGCGCGGATGTGTTCCTCGCTGAACGTGCGGCCTGCGCCGTAGTCGGCTTCTGCTTCGATGAGTGATTCACGAAAGCCCGGTAGTGCCAACCAGAAGTCGGTGTCGTCGCCGTCGTCGTCGGCCCACTGATCGACCTTCCCAGTCACGCCATCAGGGTAGCGGCGTATCCCGATACACCGAATCTGCTGACTAACGCGATGCGCGGTGACGTCGCGGCAATGTCAGCACACTCCGAGCCCAGGCGGACGGTCATCACATCGCCGATGAGGGCGTACCACGAAGACCGTCCCAGGCTTCGTCCCAGCGCTATGTCTCGATAACGAAGGTTTTTGGGACGGTCTTTTCAGTAGGGCAGAGGAACCATGAGCGGGGGGTTGGGGATTGGCGGTAGGCGGGCCCAGCTTCCATAGAACCACCGTTCGACGGGCCAGGGGGGCGGGTGCGTTTCAAGCGACCACCTGCTCGGGCGGTGACTGCGAATGATGAACTCGCCGTCGCCGCCCACAACGGGGATCGGCTCGCTGGTCGCTGTCGGCGGTGGCGTTAGGGGTAGCCGAAACGCCATAGCGGTTCTCCGTCCCGGCCTTTCGTACGCATAGGTGGAGCAGGCCGCTACGATCTCACGATTGATATCCGCAATGTCACAGTGCCCCAGTCGATCCGGCACGGCAGGACGAGCTTTGTAGCCGTCAAATGCGGCCAGGAGTAAGCCAGGAGTCAATGGAAAGATGACGACGCCCGCGATGCCGACGCTACCGCGTTCCACTCGAGGCCTGAACGGGCCATTGATGGGAACAACAGGTTCATCGCTGGTCACCAAGATTGGCGGAACCCTGTAGATGCGCCAGTGCCGGGCGAAGAGGTGCAGGCCGATGGTCTCGACCATCTGACCTGACATTCCGATTACGGACGCCTTCTGCGGACCGACCGTGATGTCGCCGCTGTTGAGCCCGTCGAGAAAGCGCCGCATCTCGGCAATCGCCTTGGGCGTGGGCTCCTGACCTCTCTCCTGCAAGAAATGTGTGATGCCGGCATCGGTCATTTCTCCATAGGTGAGCTTGAAGTAGTCGTTCATCGATGCATGAGAAAAGGCCCGGAAGTTACGGCCTCGTACGTACTGAAATGCCATGAAAATAGAGAAGAGAACGCGCTGCTCGTCGTTACTGAGTACCTGAATCGGATCAACGATGGCGGCGTCGATGAAATCCGCACCCCACCTTTCGACCCTGCTGAGAGTCACCTCAAACAGCAGGGGCGGTACTTCTTCTGGGTCGAGTTCCGGGGATTCGAGCCGGTAATAGTCCGTCTCCGTTGCTGCTTTCCTGGGAGTCGTGACCCACGACCGCTTTCCATCAACGTGAGTGACCCGCAGCTTTCCATCATCAGCCCACTGTTTGAGATAGAAAGCCGGAACAAGGTGGTGCCGCTTTTGCGCAGACGCCGATTCACCGCTGCGACGAGCCTCTTCCAAGAGCTCTCGGAGCGCAGCTTCGTGCTCTGTCTCGTCAGCAGGACCCATGCGGTAGCGATTCGTTCTTGTCGGAGAGGTACCGGTAAGCGGTTGCTCGTCCGATGCCGAATGCTTCGGCAAGCTCGCGGACCGGTTCACCGGTGGCCGCGAGCCTGCGGAGCTGGTCTTGGCGGGCGAGCGACAGTTTGTGTGGCTTGGTCGCCGGCAGTTGGCGTCGGCATCGAGATTCGCGAGATGCGGCGCGGCGCTCCCGCCCAAGCTCGAGCTCGAGTTCGGCGAGGGTGGCCATGATCGCTGCCACCGCGCGACCGGTCGAGGTCGCGGTGTCTATCCCTTCGCGTAAGGCGCGCAACAGGATTCGGCGTTCACTGAGTTCGGCGATGGTGCGGGTGACTTCGGCGACGGAGCGGCCGAGGCGGTCGATGGCGGTGACGACGACGATGTCATCGGCGCGGGCGTAGTCCAGCATCGCGGCCAGGCCCGGGCGAGCGGTCTTGGCCGAACCGGAGAGCGTGTCGGTGAAAACGCGGCCGGCGTTGACACCAGCCGCGGTCAGCGCTGAGAGCTGTGCATCGAGGTTTTGGCCGGTGGTGCTTACTCGCGCGTAGCCGAGGATCGCCGTCATAGCGATGACTGTCTCATTGCTCACCGACGGTAGGGATTCGAGACACGCGATGTGAGACAAGAAATAAGACAGCGCTACCTGGGCGGATGACCCGGGAGAGGGGCACTGATCGCAGGTCTCGTTTCTCTAGTTTTGAGACTCAACGCAGCGCTTAATAGCACGCAAGCCGCCATGCAACCGAAATCGACCCTTCTGGGAGGTCAGGCGTGCACTTTTAGGATTGTTTGGGATGCAGCCCGCCCGGCCGCAAAACACACTGACAGCCGATTCACCGCCGAAGGGTCGGCGTCACTGCTTAGGGTCATTCCGTGCCTAGCGAACTTGTCATTGAAACGGTCAACCGCCTCGCTCGCCTTACCCCGGTACGCGCCGAGGCGGAGATTCAAGCCGATATCTACATGCTCCTGACGACGGCCGGGCTGGGACTTGGCTCGGACGACGTCCTCAAGATTGAGTCGCAGGTCGCGGACGGCACCCGCCGGCGCATCGACATTGAAGCCGGCCATGTCGTCATCGAGGTGAAGAAGGACCTCCGCGTTGGGAACCTTGCCGATTACGAAGAGCAACTCGCCGGTTATGTGCAGCAGCGCCACAACGAGCTGGGCAGCCGCTACGTCGGCATCCTCACCGACGGTACCGGCTGGCGGCTCTATAACCTCAAAGACGGCGTCTTGGTGGAGGTTTCGGTGCTGGAACTAAGCCCCAGCGGACCGGATGTTGATCAGCTTCTCGTGTGGCTGGAATCGGTCATGGCGACACGAGACCAAATTAAACCAACCCCGCAGGAGATTGAGGACCGTCTCGGCGCCGAGTCACCAGGCCATCGCCTCGACCACGCGTCCTTGGCTGCGCTGTTCGAGGCGAACCTCGATCACGTAGAAGTTAAGTTGAAACGGGAGCTTTGGGCCAAGCTGCTCCGTACTGCGTTCGGCAAGGGTTTCACTGACGACCCGGACCTCTTTATCAATCACACCCTGCTGGTGATCACCTCGGAATTGATCGCGCACGCGGCTATTGGCTGGGACGTCTCGCCCAGCGGTGGCCTAACACCGATGCAGTTGACTTCTGGATCTGAGTTCCAGAATGCCCAGATCTACGGTGTCGTCGAAGCAGACTTTTTCGACTGGGTGGTGCAAGTGGACGGCGGACCGCAGTTTGTTGGCGAACTCGGGCGGCGCATCGCTAGGTTCGAATGGTCGAAAGTCGAGCACGACGTGCTCAAGATTCTGTACGAATCAGTGATCGCACCCGCCGAACGACGCCGCCTCGGTGAGTACTACACGCCGGACTGGCTTGCGAATCGCGTCGTCGATACAACTATCGCAGACCCGCTAGGTTCCCGTGTCGCCGACCCTAGCTGCGGTTCTGGAACCTTCCTGTTCCATGCGATCAGGCGCTACCTCAGCGCGGCGGAAGAGGCCGGTACTCCGACCGCGCAAGCGGTGAACGATGTCACGGCCAGCGTGATTGGCATGGACGTGCACCCTGTCGCCGTGACTCTCGCCCGCGTCACGTACCTCCTTGCGATCGGACTTGACAGGCTCACAAACTCCGAGCGCGGTCCGTTGTCGATCCCGGTCTACCTCGGCGACTCGTTGCAGTGGGAACAGACCCGCGATTTGATCGGCGGGGTGGATCGCGTCACCATCACCACCGAAGGCGACTCCATCATTGCGGGCGGCGGCGGTGTCCTCTTCGGCGACGACTTGGTGTTTCCTCGCAGCATCTTGGGCGATGCGAGCAGGTTTGACCGTCTCGTGTCCGAGATGGCGGATAAGGCCTGTGACGTCACAAATAAGAAAAATGGCACGCTAATCGAGCCGGTTCTCCGGCGTTTCAAGGTCACCGACGAGGAGGGCGGAATCCTTCGCGAGACGTTCGCCACGATGCGTGCGCTGCACAAGTCGGGGAAGAACCATATCTGGGGTTACTACGTCCGAAACCTGATCCGGCCACTATGGCTCGCCGAGCCAGACAACCGTGTTGACGCTCTCATTGGAAATCCGCCGTGGCTGGCTTACGCAAAGATGCCCGCCGCAACGCAGGAGCGCTACAAGAAACTCGCCAAGCCCCGCAACCTGCTCACAGGCGGGCTCGGTGCGGCCAGCCGTGATTTAAGCACACTCTTCGTCGTCCGGGCGGTCGAGCTGTACTTGCGGCCTGGTGGCACCTTTGCGTTCGTGATGCCGTACGGGATCCTTACTCGACGACCTCATACAGGCTTCCGAACCGGCAAGTGGATGACAAGGAACTCGGAACATCTGGCGGTACAGTTTGGTTTCAGTTGGGACTTGGCCCATGTGACCACCGGCTTCCCGATGGTGTCTTGCGTCGTTCAAGGCAAGCGTTCCGCGTCCCCCTCTCCCATTGGCGCAAACACCATTACGTGGACCGGTTACCTTGCGCGACCGGACATCCCGTGGAAGGAGGCGCAGCACAAGATCGCCATCGGCGAAGGCACAGTGACGGCGCACGATGTCGGCGCCGTGCTCCCGGAATCCCCTTATAAGCGGGAGTTTCGCCAAGGTGCAGTCCTCGCTCCCCAGATGGCCCTCTTCGTTCGTGAAGCGCCCACCGGACCGCTCGGTGCGGGCGCAGGACGCGTGTCATTGATCTCCAGCCGGAGTACTTACGAGCCCAAGCCCTGGAAACTCCTGCCGGCGATCTCGGCGACTGTCGAGACCAGGTTTGTTCGGCCGACTTATCTCGGGTTGACCGTGCTACCTTTCCGCACACTGGAGCCGCGGCGCACCGTGCTCGCAACCGACGACAGCGCGGTACTCACGGAGTCCGCTATCGACGATCACCCCGGCCTCAAGGCGTGGTGGGACCGAGCCGAAGCGGTGTGGGCTGCGAATAAATCTGAATCGGACAAAGGCAAGCTGCTCGATCGGATCGACTTTCACGGACAGCTATCTTCACAGCTCCCGGTCGCCCCGCTCCGCGTCGTCTATACAAAAACGGGGAACAAGCTCGCGGCGGCGATCGTGAGGGACCCGCGTGCCATCATCGATTTCTCGCTGTACTGGGCCAGGGTCTCGACTGAGTCAGAGGCGCGGTACCTATGCGCGGTGCTGAACTCGGGAACACTGTTGGAGCGCGTGAAACCTCTGCAGACGCTAGGCCTCTATGGTGCGCGCCACTTTGACAAGTACGTATTCCTCATCCCGTTCCCAAAGTACGACAACACGAACGAGCTCCACGTGGAGCTCGCCGCGCTCGGGGCCAAAGCAGAAGAGCTCGCCGCGCAAGTCGACGTGTCCTCCTCTCGGACGTTTCAGATCGCCCGCAAACTCATCTCGACAAAATTGGATGACTCAGCTATCAGCACCAAGATCGATGCCGCAGTCGCCGAGCTCGCGCCCCTCCAGCTAGATCATTCGCGGTATTCGGTTTCTGGACAGCACCATCCGTGATGTCACCCCAAACGGCCGTGTGCGATGGGGGTTCGTCGACAGGAACTGATGCCGTGACGATGTCAGTTGACAGCACCCCAGTTTTCGTACCGTGGCCCGTCTGAGGCGGGCGGGGCCAGGGGCCTGCTCACGTGGACGCTGACAGGAACTGGAAAATCAACACCCATGAGAATTGCTTCTCCGGGGACTAGCCCTGGCAGTAGCCTCGTGGCTGAGTGATCAAGTTCAGCCGCGGCCTGCTCAACCCGCTGACGGTCACGCCCGTCAGCGAGTCGATGCACGACGGTCATGCCCACCTGACTAAGTACACCGGCAGGAAGATCTCCCGGCCGCTGCGTGGCGAGACAAACGGTGAGGCCATACTTCCGCCCCTCCTTGGCAATCGAGTCAAAGGCGTTCAACCGTGTGTTGGCGAACTCGTCACCGACAGTGACATCAAAAAACTGGTGAGCCTCATCGATGGCTACCACGACCGGAATGGCGCGAAAGACGCCGCTTCTTGCCCATCCGATCAAGGCCTGGCCAAGGATGTTCACCACGATCTCGCGTAGGTGGTTAGCGAATGTCAAGTTGCGCAACGAAATCCGAAGCAAGTGGCCGTTTGGCGCGTCAATCCAGGTCTTAATTTCTTCGAGGGCATCCAAGGTGCCGGGTTGCGGGTCGATGACGCCCATCACTTCCGGAGTTTGGATCAAATCATTCATTCTGCTGACGAGGGTGCTGACGTAACCAATTTGGGTGAAATCCATCGTCCCGAATTGGTCCGCAGCGTTCCGGTCCGTCGGCCAAACGCACTCCCACTGGATCTGCTTGGACAGGAGTTTTAGATCGAAAGGAGCATGTGAATCTTCCATCACCTCAACGTATTTACGGCAGGCGCTCCCGAAACGGGCAATTCGCACGCCAGCCTTGCTGATAGTGCCGTCAGGGGCCACGAGACTCGCGTGATCCGCCTCGGCCCCGTTGTCCTCTTGTATCGCTCTGGCGAGACGTAGGCTTCTGATCGCTTCGCGAAGTTTGGGCAGCTGTGTACCGCTTGATGGGTTCAGAAAGGCGTTACGATCAGACTCGCGCATCATGTGATGCGACAGCCCCACGAGTTTGGTTCCGTCGGGCTCGTCTGTGTCCGCCCCCAATGCGATATGGGCAGCTTGCGTTCCTAGGGTATGGAATTCACCAGTCGCATCGATCAGGATCATCTTGCCCCGCAGGCGGCCTACACACTCGGCAAGATGGCCGAGCGTCCAACTCTTGCCCGATCCGGTGGCTCCCACAATCGCGAGGTGACGTCCGAATAGACGCGCCAACGGCACAGCCACCTCGACGGACTCGTCAACCGAGAGTCGCCCCAAGACGAGCTGTGCCTGCGGGTCTGCGACGCTTGTCCCGAGAACGGCCATGATCGACTCTGAGCTCGCCGCGTAAACGGGGTCGCTGACTTTCGGGTACTTGAGAATCCCCCGAGTAGCGGTTCCGTCAAGACGCAACGTCGACAGAAGCTGAATGCGCCCGTCAACTGCAAGACGTCGCTCGGCGCGTGTGAGGGCATCGAAACTATCCGTCGCCGATCCCACACGCATGAGCCGCCCGAATACGCCGGCTCCCCCGACATCAACGACGACGAATTCGCCCACCTCGCCACGCCCGAGGTATTCCCCATGATGGGACCGCGGCAATTTGGCCGCAGCGGAGAACGTCACATCTGCAAACGATCCTTCTACCTGAAAGATGGCGCCTATTTGCCGTTCGGGCGCGAATGGGTGCAGTTTCACTACGCTTCTCCAGGCTGGCGAGGCGCCATCCGCTCAGCGTGTGCGTCTCGTTCTTCCTGCGGAGGGACATCCGGTAGGTGGCGCACAAGATCGTCAAAGGTGCCGCTGAAGATGGACAGTCGCCGGTCGCCCCGGGTAATGAGGTCTTCAATCCAAGCAATCGACGGTGCGCGCTCAGGATCCCGTGCACCGGGTGTGATGACGACTGCTCGAAGTCCAATATTGCTCCTCACTGAAGCAGCGATCGGTGCGTTGAGGTGCTCGTCGTTGAATCCGAAGCCGACTACGAGAAGACCGATATCCGGCTGACGCAACGCGATTTGGAAGCGGGACATGAACTCCAAATACGGTTGCTGGTAGGACATTTGGTACTTGGCTGCGGAAGGATAAATCAAAACCGGGTTGTCGGGCCTCCCGACGGTCTTATGCACCGTCGATCCGTTGGCTGTCCAATCGACGGATCCATGTAGCTTGAGTAGCTGAAATACGCTGGGCTCCAGTATCAGCTGCTCATTCGGCCGTCGCCGAACGTAATCGAGGTCAAATGACCCGCCGTCAAATTCACGCCCTCCGTATCCGAATCCATCAATCACGTTGAACCGCGCACGGCGGGCTGCCGTCTCGAACGCCAGGTCGTAGTTCGTCGTGAAGATTTGAGAACGTTGTAGCCGGGTCGAACGGCGCGCCACCTTCCTGAGGAATAGCTCGTGGGCGCCAACATCGGAGCTCTCGTCTATAAAGTTGCACCGTTCCCAGACGATGGCTTCGGCTTCAGCGACGAAGGCCTCCAGTTCCTTATCGGACGGTGTCAGGGCGAGGCGCGCTTGGGCGTCGGAAAGCACATGCTCAAGGTTCTTCGCTGCGACTACATCGGCGCTTAGCTTGCTTTCGACGTCCTTGAAGGCGGCGATGCCTGAAACCGCGGTCCACAAATCTGACATCCGGGGCGGAAGATGCTCCGCTACCTTTGAGGTGATTCCCAGGGACGTTCCTGACCCTGCCAGGACAACTAGCGTTTCGGCATTGACGACCGACCCCAACTCGTCACGAAGACTCGACTTCGCTGCTGCGCTGGCAGCCTTTGTGTCGTCATCCGCATTGCCGTCTGCCTCGAGGCTTTGCCAGGAACCGCCAGTGAAGCCGCTCAAGACTTCAGGCGTCGCGGCGGCGCTGTTCCCGCTAGACCCGTTCGTCACGGCCCGTCCTCCTCTTCACAGCGACGTCGGAGGGGAGCCACTGCTGCGCCTCCGCGACTTCGGAGAATCCGGTTCGCTTCCGTACTGTCGCAAAAGAGCACCGCTTACGCGCCACACTCATAGATTCGCCAATTGCAAACCTGCCGGAGGGCGTCGTACTGCTCTGCCGACAGATGTCTCATCGTTGCAGCAAGTGGGGAGAGTGTCTGGCGATACGCGCTCTTACACGGTCCCGACTTCGGTCACAGGGGAAGCCCATCGCTAACAGCGTCGCCGGCGCTTTGGGGATTTATTAATCGAAGTCCCCGGTACAGGTTCATCCAGCCCACAAAGCGGGCTGTCAACCCGAAACACAAAGGTCACGAACCCTTTCGAGTTCGTGACCTTTCGTGCTGCAGTTCGTAGAACCGCTCAATGTGGGCGAAGGGGGACTTGAACCCCCACGTCCCGAAGGACACTGGCACCTGAAGCCAGCGCGTCTGCCATTCCGCCACTCGCCCGGGAAAAACAACCGATGGACCATACCACTGTAATGGCCCGATTCCCGAACCGCCGAAGCGGGCCTCGAAGCCTTCCGGCGCCCTGGGCCTGACCGCGTGCACCCATCTGAGCTGCAGGGACGCAGTTCTCACGATTTCGAGAGTCCCGCACCGTCGCGATGTCCCGCTAGCATGCGGGAGTGAACCAGCACGCAGGTGATTCGTTTGCCGCGCACCGGCAATACCTTCTGGCAAGTGCAGGCGAACGGTAGGACATGAGTAGCCAACGGGGGCTGGCCGCGCGGATCGAGCGCAAGCTCGAAGCGACGGTGGACAATGCTTTCGCCCGCGTGTTCGGCGGATCAATCGTCCCGCAAGAGGTAGAAGCCCTGTTATGCCGCGAGGCTCGCGACGGAGTTCAGAAGCTTCACGGAAATCGCCTTTTGGCCCCCAACGAATACATCATTACCCTCGGTATGCACGACTTCGGAAAGGTGAGCGCCGATCCGGATCTCACGTCGAGCTCATTCGCGAGGTACTTGGCTGACTACATCCACGAACAGGGGTGGCAAACGTATGGTGAGGTGGTCGTCCGGTTCGAGCAGTCGTCGAACCTGCGTACCGGCCAGTACCGCGCCCGTGGTGCTGTCAACCCCGATGTCCAGCCCCGCCCGACGGTCGAAGACGCCGTCCGGCCACAATCAAATAACGCGTTCGGCGATGAACGAGGAGTAGCACCAATGACTGACAACTCGAGCTACCGCGGGGATCAGGGGCCCGGCCGGCCCGGCGACGAGTACTACGACGACCGCTACCGGCGTCCCCAGGACGACGCGCGCGGTGGCCCGGACCCGCAGGGTGCGCCCGACCCGCGGGGGGGATATCCGCCTGAGCAGGGCGGCTACCCACCTCAGCAGGGATATCCGCCGCCGCGCCAACCCGAGCAGGGCGGCTACCCCGAGCAGGGCGCCTACCCGGAACAAGGCGGCTATCCGCCCCCGCAGGGATACCCAGACCAGGGCGGTTACCAGGGCCAGGGCGGTTACCCCGACCAGGGACAGGGCGGCTACCCGCCTCAGCAGGGTTACCAGGACCAGCGCGGCTACCCCGACCAGGGGCAGGGCGGCTACCCGCAGTCGTATGAGCAGCGCCCGCCCGCGCCCACCGGGTACGGCGGCGGCCAAGGTTACGACCAGGGCTATCGCCAGGGCGGCGGCTATGGCCCACCCGGCGGTGGCCCCCAGGGCTACGGCGGCGGATACGGCGACTACGGTCGCGGGCCGGCGCGCCAGGATGAGGGCGGCTATGCGCCACCGGAACAACGTCCCGCCTACCCCGAGCAGGGCGCTGGGTATGACCAGGGCTACCAGCAGGGCGGCGGATACGGCCGCCAGGACTACGGCTCCTCCGAATACACCCAGTACGGCGAGCACGCGCAGGGTGCGACGTACGGCGGCCAGGCCGGGGGATACCCCGAAGCCGCCAGCCCCGAGTACGACTACGGCCAGCAGCCCGACTACGGCCAGCAGGCGGAGTACGGCCAGCCCGCCGACTACGGTCAACAGGCCGGGTACGGCGGATACGGTCAGGGCGGCTACGGCGCCGCGGGCACCACGATCACCCTTCAGCTCGACGACGGCAGCGGCCGCACCTATCAGCTGCGCGAGGGCTCCAACATCGTGGGCCGCGGGCAAGACGCCCAGTTCCGGTTGCCCGATACCGGCGTGTCACGGCGTCACCTGGAGATCCGCTGGGATGGGCAGGTCGCGCTGCTGTCGGACCTGAACTCCACCAACGGCACCACCGTGAACAACGCGCCGGTCCAGGAGTGGCAGTTGGCCGACGGCGACGTCATCCGTTTGGGCCATTCGGAAATCATCGTCCGAATCCACTAAGTCGCTGGGCTCAACGCTGCCGTGCTTCGCCCCGTGTCGACCACCGTCCAAGTATCGTGACGTAGCCGATGTGCTCGGAGTCACGGGCGCCGGGGACACGACGCTAGGACGGAAAGGACGCCAGATGCAGGGATTGGTACTGCAGCTGACGCGCGCCGGATTTTTGATGTTGCTCTGGGTATTCATCTGGTCCGTGCTGCGAATCCTGCGGACCGATATCTATGCGCCGACCGGTGCCGTGATGGTGCGTCGGGGTTTGGCGCTGCGCAGTACCCTGCTGCCTTCGCGCCAGCGCCGGCACGCGGCCCGCTACCTGGTGGTGACCGAAGGCGCGCTGGCGGGTGGGCGCATCACCCTCAGCGGTCAACCGGTATTGATCGGACGAGCTGACGACTCCACCCTGGTGCTCACCGACGACTACGCCTCAACCCGGCACGCCCGGCTATCTCAGCGCGGCTCGGAGTGGTACGTCGAAGATCTAGGATCGACCAACGGTACTTACCTTGACAGGGCGAAAGTGACGACTGCGGTACGAGTCCCGATAGGAACGCCAATTCGAATCGGTAAAACGGCGATCGAGTTACGCCCGTGACCCGCGCCAATGACAATGGTCCCGGCTTGGCCGATTTTCCAGCCGGGATCGAGGAGTGGCGCCCGTGACCCTGGTCCTGCGATACGCCGCCCGGAGTGACCGCGGGCTGGTGCGCTCCAACAACGAAGATTCGGTCTATGCCGGCGCCCGGCTGCTGGCTCTGGCCGACGGCATGGGCGGTCATGCAGCCGGCGAGGTGGCGTCCCAGTTGGTGATCGCCGCGCTGGCGCACCTCGATGACGACGAGCCGGGCGGCGACCTGTTGGCCAAGCTCGACAACGCGGTGCGCTCCGGCAACGCCGCCATCGCCGCGCAGGTGGAGGCGGAGCCCGAACTCGAAGGGATGGGCACCACCCTTACCGCGATCCTGTTCGCGGGCGACCGAATTGGGTTGGTGCACATCGGCGATTCGCGCGGTTACCTGCTGCGCGACGGCGAACTGAGCCAGATCACCAAGGACGACACGTTCGTCCAGACCTTGGTCGACGAGGGCCGGATCACCCGGGAGGAGGCACACAGCCATCCGCAGCGATCGTTGATCATGCGGGCGCTCACCGGCCACGAGGTCGAGCCGACGCTGACCATGCGAGAAGCGCGCGCCGGCGATCGCTACCTGCTGTGCTCCGACGGGCTTTCGGATCCGGTGAGCGACGAGACCATCCTCGAGGCGTTGCAGATTCCCGACGTCGCCGAGGCCGCCTATCGCCTCATCGAGTTGGCGCTGCGCGGCGGCGGGCCGGACAACGTCACCGTCGTGGTCGCCGACGTTGTCGACTACGACTACGGGCAAACCCAGCCGATTCTGGCCGGCGCGGTGTCGGGCGACGAGGATCAGATGACGCTGCCCAACACCTCGGCCGGGCGCGCCTCGGCTATCAGGCCGCGCGAAGAGTCCGCCAAACGTGTTGCGCCGCAACCGGAAACGACGCATCGGCCGCGGTGGTCCCGTCGACGGATGGCCGTCGTCGCCGCCTTGGCCGTACTGCTGGTCATCGCGGGCCTCACCGTCGGGTGGTGGGTCATCCAGCGCAACTATTACGTCGCCGAATACAACGGCAGGGTCTCCATCGTCCGGGGGATCCAGGGGACGCTGCTGGGCGTTCCGTTGCAACGGCCTTACCTGGTCGGCTGCCTCAACGCGCGCAACGAGCTGTCCCTGGTCAGCTATGGGCAATCCGGCGGCCACTCCACTTGCCAGCTGATGACCCTGCAGGATCTGCGCCGGCCCGGACAGGTCCAGGTCCAAACCGGGCTGCCGGGCGGCAGCTTGGACCAAGCGGAATCGCAGCTGCGCCAATTGCTGGCCGAATACCTGCTGCCGATCTGTCCGCCACCGCGCGCCACCTCGCCGCCGCCCGGATCCCCGTCCACCGGCGGCGGAACTCCCCAGCCCAGCGCCACCGCATCGCCATCACCACCCACCAGTTCCACCAGCGCCAGCCCCCCACCCAGCACGAGCGCCTCCAACGGCCCCGCGAATTCATCACCGGCAGGTCCGACGACCACGTCGCAAACGGTGACCGCGCTCCCCGGGCCCCCACCCCAACCGGGCATCGATTGCCGGACGGTGGCATGACAACACAGCTTCAGCCACCGGTCGCGGTCACGCCTCCTCTTCCTACCCGGCGCAATGCCGAGTTGTTGCTGCTGGGCTTCGCCTCGCTGATCACCGTCGCCGCGCTGCTGATAGTGGAGGCCAATCAAACCCGCGATCTGCACTGGGACGCGATCAACTACGGGCTGGTGTTTCTCGTCGTGTTCGGGTCGGCGCACATGGCCATCCGGCGCTTCGCGCCGTATACCGATCCGCTGCTGCTGCCAATCGTGGCATTACTCAACGGACTTGGGTTGGTGATGATTCACCGGCTGGATCTGGTCACCAATCAACTCAGCGGCCGCCACCACCCCAGCGCGACCCAGCAGATGTTGTGGACCCTGGTCGGTGTGGTGACCTTTGCATTGGTGGTCACCTTCTTGAAAGACCATCGCCAGCTGGCGCGCTACGGCTACATCTGCGGGCTCGTCGGCCTGATCTTTTTGGTGATTCCCGCCCTGTTGCCGGCATCGCTGTCCGAACAAAACGGCGCCAAGATCTGGATTCGCTTGCCCGGCTTCTCAATTCAGCCCGCCGAGTTCTCCAAGATTCTGCTCCTGATCTTCTTCTCCGCGGTGCTGATCGCCAAACGCGGCCTGTTCACCAGCGTCGGCAAGCACTTCATGGGTCTGACGCTGCCCCGCCCCCGTGACCTCGCGCCCCTGCTGGCGGCCTGGGTGATCTCGGTCGGCGTGATGGCCTTCGAAAAGGACCTTGGCACTTCGCTATTGCTGTACACGTCATTTTTGGTGGTGGTCTACCTCGCCACCCAACGCTTCAGCTGGGTGGGGATCGGCCTGGTGCTGTTCGCCGCGGGAAGCGTTGTCGCGTACTACATTTTCAGCCACGTCCGGGTGCGGGTGCAGATGTGGTGGGACCCGTTCTCGGACCCCGACGGCAGTGGCTATCAGATTGTGCAGTCGCTCTTCAGCTTTGCCACCGGGGGGATTTTCGGCACCGGGCTCGGCAACGGTCAGCCCGACACCGTGCCCGCCGCGTCGACCGACTTCATCATCGCGGCGTTCGGCGAAGAACTGGGATTGGTGGGCCTGGCGAGCATCCTGATGCTCTACACCATCGTCATCGTGCGGGGCATGCGGACGGCGATCGCCACCCGGGATAGCTTCGGCAAGCTGCTGGCGGCGGGCCTGGCGTCGACGCTGGCCCTGCAGCTGTTCATCGTCGTCGGCGGGGTAACGCAACTCATTCCGTTGACCGGGTTGACCACCCCGTGGATGTCTTACGGCGGTTCGTCGTTGCTGGCGAACTATGTCCTGTTGGCCATCTTGGCGCGGATCTCGCACAGCGCCCGTCGTCCCTTGCGCACCGCCGCGCGCCACGAGCCGCCGATCGCGGCGGCCGGCACCGAGGTGATCGAGAAAGTATGAACGCCTCCCTGCGCCGGATCTCGGTGACCGTGATGGCGTTGATCGTGCTGCTGTTGATCAACGCCACGATGACGCAGGTCTTCGCCGCGGACTCGCTGCGCGCCGACCCGCGCAATCAGCGCGTCCTGCTCGACGAGTATTCGCGCCAGCGCGGCCAGATCGTGGCGGGCGGACAGCTGTTGGCCTACTCCGTCGCCACCGACAACCGCTTCCGCTTCCTGCGCGTCTACCCCAACCCCGCGACGTACGCGCCGGTCACCGGGTTCTACTCGTTGCGTTATTCCAGCACCGGACTGGAACGGGCCGAGGACCCGCTGTTGAACGGCTCCGACGAGCGGCTGTTCGGGCGCCGGCTGGCCGACTTCTTCACCGGCCGCGACCCGCGCGGGGCCAACGTCGACACCACGATCAAGCCGCGAGTCCAGCAGGCCGCCTGGGACGGGATGCAGCAGGGCTGCGGCGGTCCGCCGTGCAAGGGCGCCGTCGTCGCCCTCGAACCGTCCACCGGAAAGATCTTGGCGATGGTGTCGTCACCGTCCTACGACCCCAACCTGTTGTCGTCGCACGATCCCGACGTGCAGGCCAAGGCCTGGCAGCGGCTGCGCGACGATCCCAACAACCCGATGACCAACCGAGCCATCTCGGAGACCTACCCACCCGGCTCCACCTTCAAGGTCATCACCACCGCGGCCGCGCTGCAGGCGGGCGCCTCCGACACCGAGCAGCTGACCGCCGCGCCCTCCATTCCGCTGCCCAACAGCACCGCAACCTTGGAGAACTACGGTGGACAGGCGTGTGGCAACGAGCCGACCGTGTCCCTGCAGCAGGCCTTCGCCCTGTCCTGCAACACCGCGTTCGTCCAACTCGGCCTCCTGACCGGATCCGACGCGCTGCGCAGCATGGCGCGCTCATTCGGCCTGGACAGCACCCCGAGCGTCATCCCGCTTCAGGTCGCCGAGTCGACCATCGGGATCATCCCGGACGCCGCGGCCCTGGGCATGACGAGCATCGGCCAGAAGGATGTCGCGATGACGCCCCTGCAGAACGCCGAGATCGCCGCGACCATCGCGAACGGCGGGGTGACGATGCAGCCCTACCTGATCGACAGCCTCAAGGGACCGGACCTGACCACGATCAGCACCACGGCACCTTATGAGCAGCGGCGCTCGGTGTCGCCGCAGGTCGCCGCTAAGCTAACAGAGCTGATGGTCGGCGCCGAGAAGGTCGCACAGCAGAAAGGGGCCATTCCCGGCGTGCAGATCGCATCCAAGACGGGTACCGCAGAGCATGGGACCGATCCGCGGCACACACCGCCGCACGCCTGGTACATCGCTTTCGCGCCCGCACAGACCCCGAAGGTCGCCGTGGCGGTCTTGGTGGAGAATGGCGCCGACCGCCTGTCCGCGACGGGGGGTGCACTCGCCGCGCCGATCGGACGGGCTGTGATCCAGGCCGCGCTACAGGGAGGACCATGAGCCCGCGAGTTGGTGTGACGCTGTCTGGCAGATACCGCCTGCAGCGCCTGATCGCCACCGGCGGCATGGGTCAGGTCTGGGAGGCGGTAGACAGCCGCCTGGGCCGGCGCGTCGCGGTCAAGGTGCTCAAGCAGGAGTTCTCCCAGGACCCCGAGTTCATCGAGCGCTTCCGCGCTGAGGCGCGGACCACGGCGATGCTCAACCACCCCGGGATCGCGGCGGTCCACGACTACGGCGAGAGCCAGCTGGACGGGGAGGGCCGCACCGCCTACCTGGTGATGGAACTGGTCAACGGCGAGCCGCTGAACTCTGTGCTCAAACGCACCGGCCGGCTGTCGCTGCGGCACGCCCTGGACATGCTCGAGCAGACCGGTCGCGCGCTGCAGGTCGCGCACGCCGCCGGTTTGGTCCACCGCGACGTCAAGCCGGGCAACATCTTGATCACCCCGACCGGCCAGGTGAAGATCACCGACTTCGGCATCGCCAAGGCCGTCGACGCCGCACCGGTGACCCAGACCGGCATGGTGATGGGCACCGCCCAATACATCGCGCCCGAACAGGCCCTTGGACACGACGCCACCCCGTCCAGCGACGTGTACTCGCTGGGAGTTGTTGGCTACGAGGTTGTTTCGGGCAAGCGGCCGTTCACCGGTGACGGCGCATTGACGGTGGCGATGAAACACATCAAGGAACCTCCGCCGCCGCTGCCCGCGGAGCTGCCGCCCAATGTGCGCGAACTCATCGAGATCACGCTGGTCAAGAACCCGGCGATGCGTTACCGCAGCGGGGGACCGTTCGCCGACGCCGTGGCCGCGGTGCGCGCCGGTCGCCGACCGCCCCGCCCCAGCCAGTCACCGCCTCCGGGCCGGGCGTCGCCGGCGGCGATTCCGTCCAGCCCGACGACCCGGGCGGCCGCGGTGTCGCCCCGCACCGCCGCGCCGCGCCGATCCCGTCCGAACACCGGCGGGCACCGCCCGCCGCCGGCCCGGCGCACCTTCTCGTCGGGGCAGCGCGCGCTGCTGTGGGCCGCCGGGGTCCTCGGCGCGCTGGCGATCATCATCGCGGTTCTCATCGTCATCAATTCCCGCGGGGATCAGCAGCAACAGCCCCCGACGGTCACCGACACCGGCACACCGCCGGCGTCGGCGCCGCCGCCGTCCAACACCCCGAGCGGATCCGCGGCGCGCCCGGGCATGCGGCTCGATTGGCCGGACGACGGCACGATAGGAATGTCGGGATTCCGTAGCGGACCGCCGCGACACGGGGCATCGCCGTGACCACCCCGCAGCACCTGTCCGACCGTTATGAGCTGGGCGAGATCCTCGGCTTCGGGGGGATGTCCGAGGTTCACCTGGCCCGCGACCTCCGCTTGCATCGCGATGTCGCGGTCAAGGTGCTGCGCGCGGATCTGGCCCGCGACCCCAGTTTCTACCTACGCTTCCGGCGCGAGGCGCAAAACGCCGCCGCGCTGAATCACCCGTCCATCGTCGCGGTCTACGACACGGGCGAGGCCGAGACGCCCACCGGGCCGCTGCCCTACATCGTCATGGAATACGTCGACGGCGTCACCCTGCGCGACATCGTGCACACCGACGGGCCGCTGCCGCCGCGGCGGGCGATCGAGATCATCGCCGACGCGTGCCAGGCGCTGAACTTCAGTCATCAGAACGGCATCATCCACCGCGACGTCAAGCCGGCCAACATCATGATCAGCACCACCAACGCGGTCAAGGTGATGGATTTCGGCATCGCCCGCGCGATCGCCGACAGCGGCAACAGCGTCACCCAGACGGCCGCGGTGATCGGAACCGCGCAGTACCTCTCGCCCGAGCAGGCCCGCGGCGACGCCGTCGACGCCCGTTCCGATGTGTACTCGCTGGGCTGCGTTCTTTACGAAATCCTCACGGGCGAACCACCTTTCGTCGGAGACTCGCCGGTCGCGGTTGCCTACCAACATGTTCGCGAGGACCCGGTCCCGCCGTCGCAACGCCACGAAGGCATCTCGCCCGACCTCGACGCCGTCGTGCTCAAGGCGCTGGCCAAGAATCCGGAAAACCGCTATCAGACCGCGGCGGAGATGCGCGCCGATCTGGTGCGGGTGCACAACGGCGAGAAGCCCGAAGCACCCAAGGTTTTCACCGACGCCGACCGGTCCTCGTTGCTGTCGTCGAGCCCCGGCAGCGCGGGCCCGCCCCGGACCGATCCGCTGCCTCGCCAGGTTCTCGCCGACGCCGGTGAGGACCGCACCGTCGGTTCGGTCGGTCGCTGGATCGTCGCGGTGGCCGCGCTGGCCGTCCTGACGATCGTGGTGGTCATCGCGTTCAACACCTTCGGCGGCGGTGCCCGTGACGTTCAGGTGCCCGACGTGCGCGGGCAGGTGTCCGCCGATGCCATCGCGGCGCTGCAAAACCGCGGCTTCAAAACGCGCACGCTGCAAAAGCCGGATTCGATCATCCCGCCCGACCACGTCATCGGCACCGACCCCGGCGCCAACGCCTCGATCAGCGCCGGCGACGAGATCACCGTCAACGTCTCCACCGGCCCGGAGCAACGCGAGGTGCCCGACGTTTCCTCGTTGAGTTACTCCGACGCGGTCAGCAAGCTCAAAGCCGCGGGATTCACCAAGTTCAAGCAGGCCAATTCGCCGTCGACGCCGGAGCTGCTGGGCAAGGTGATCGGGACCAACCCGCCGGCCAACCAGACGTCGGCGATCACCAACGTCATCACCGTCATCGTCGGCTCCGGGCCGGAGACCAAGCAGGTTCCCGACATCGCGGGCCAGACCGTGGACATCGCGCAGCGGAACCTCACCGTCTACGGCTTCAGCAAGGTGACCCAGGTGCAGGTGGACAGCCCCCGGCCGGCCGGTGAGGTGATCGGGACCAATCCGCCCAAGGGACAGATGATTCCGGTGGACTCGGTCATCGAGCTGCAGGTGTCCAAGGGCAATCAGTTCGTCATGCCGGATCTGTCCGGCATGTTCTGGACGGACGCCGAGCCGCGGCTACGGGCGCTGGGCTGGACGGGCATCCTGGACAAGGGCGCCGACGTCGACGCCGGCGGCTCCCAGTCCCACCGCGTCGTGTATCAGAACCCGCCGGCCGGCGCCGGGGTGAACCGGGACGGGATCATCACGCTGAAGTTCGGTCAGTAGCCGCCGGGTCGGCCGGGAAATACGGCCGCACCGCGGCGTGCACGTCGTTCTCGAGTCGGCGTATCAGCGTGTCATCGCGCACCAACCCGCATACGGCCAGCCAGTTCGCCAGCATGCGATGGCCGCCCTCGGTCAGGATCGACTCCGGATGGAACTGCACCCCGTGAATGGGCAATGCGGCGTGGCGAACCCCCATGATCACGCCGCTGTCGGTGCGGGCGGTGACCTCGAGCACCGGCGGCAGCGACTCGGGCAGGATGGTCAGCGAGTGGTAGCGGGTCGCCGTGAAGGGATCCGGAAGTCCTTGCAACACACCGACATTGGTGTGGTGGACGCGGCTGGTCTTGCCGTGCAGCAGTTCGGGGGCGCGGTCGACGGTGGCGCCGAATGCGACGCCGATGGCTTGGTGCCCCAGGCAGACCCCGAGCAGCGGAGTCTTCTCGGCGGCACACGCGCGAACCATCCCGATGGAAGCGCCCGCGCGCTCCGGGGTGCCCGGCCCCGGACTGAGCAGCACGCCGTCGAACTGCCGGGCGGCCGCGGTCTCGTCGGAGAGCCGGGCGTCGTCATTGCGCCAGACGTCCGCGTCCACACCCAGCTGCCCGAGGTACTGCACCAGGTTGAACACGAAGCTGTCGTAGTTGTCGACAACCAGGATCCGCATCGTGCCAGGTTACCGCCCGGTGGTACGCGCTCTGCTGGTCAGTGGGCCTCAATAGCCAATGGGGCCGTTGGGCTGCGCGAAATGCAGCCGGTCGGGCTCGGAGTGACCGACGGCCTGCACGTCGGACTTGACGTCTTCGCGGTAGCCGAGCCCGAACCGGACCACGTACTGCTTGTAGAGCGTCACCAGGGGAGCGGCGGCGAGCGCGGCTTGCATGGCTGCGGAGTTACCGATCGCGGTGATCGTGTACGGCGGGCTGTAGGTGCGCCCGTTGAGCAGAAGGGTATTGCCCACGCAGCGGGGCACTGAGGTGGCGATGAGCCGTTGGTCCTGCATCTGAATGGCCTCGGCGCCCGCGCTCCACAACGCGTTGAGCACGGCCTGGATGTCTTGCTGGTGCACCACCAGGTCGTCGGGTGACGCGTCGCGCGGGAACCGGCCGTTGGCGTCGCGCTGCGCGTCCTCGAGGGTGACCACCAGGCCCGGGCCGTGCACGGGGCTCATATCCGCCTGGCCGGCGAGCTCCGCGGAGCGCCGCAACATCGCGGCCAGCGCGGCGTCCGACGAGCGCCCGTGCGCCGCGTCGATTTTCTTCGCCAATTCCTCACGTTCGGCGTTGAGCCGGTTCACCGACGACTGGGTATCACGGACCAGGTCCACCAGCCGCGGGGCGTCGCTGCGGCGGATCTCGGCGCCGCCGGAAACCCCGTGCGTGGCGGCGAGCAGCAATCCGGCCAGCACGCACACCACCGGGACGCCGAAGCGCCATGGCGACTGGCGCGTCTGGATCATCGAGTCTCCCTTTCCTGGTCACCGTCCCAGGTGCGTTAGTCTCGTAGCCAAGCTATGGGTGCAGCTGCCGTGTCCATCGTTGCACCCCGTCCCGCTCACCGTGTTGTTGAGGTAATCCGCGAGGTAATCATGCCCAAGTCCAAGGTCCGTAAGAAGAACGACTTCACCGTCAGCGCGGTCAGCCGCACCCCGGTGAAGGTCAAGGTCGGACCGTCGAGCGTGTGGTTCGTCGCGCTGTTCATCGGCCTCATGCTGATCGGTCTCGTCTGGCTGATGGTGTTCCAGTTGGCCGCGGTCGGAACCCAGGCACCGACGGCCCTCAATTGGATGGCGCAACTGGGCCCCTGGAACTACGCCATCGCGTTCGCTTTCATGATCACCGGTTTGTTGCTCACGATGCGCTGGCACTGAGCGGCACGGCCGACGTAATGAATTCATTTTTGGGCTGATTTGTCACTGCGCCAGCAACTTTCTGACCACCCAATCACACGCGTGTGATTTATCCCCACTGTTGATAGAGATTGTGGATAACTGCATCGGCAGTGGTGGGAGGGGCTAAGGACCGCATGCAGCAAACACAATGGGAGCCGCACCCGGCCGGAATCGCAGGTTGTGGAGCCGTAGGCGTTCTGATGGCTATCGCCGCTGTGACCCTGATCACAGACCTGCCGGGGCGCGTTCTGGCGGGCGTTGCCGCAGTGGGTCTGATCTTGTTTGCGGGAATGTCTTGGCGCGCGCGCCCCAAGCTGGCAATCACGCCCGACGGCCTGGCGCTGCGCGGCTGGTTCCGGACGCAGCTATTGCAGCAATCCGACATCAAGATCATCCGCATCATCGAGTTCCGCCGCTACGGACGCAGGGTGCGGTTACTGGAGGTCGAAGCGGCCGACGGCGACCTCGTCCTGTTCTCCCGCTGGGACCTCGGGACCGACCCGCTGGACGTGCTCGACGCGCTCACCGCGGCCGGCTACGCGGGCCGTTCGCAGCCCTGAACGGCCCCGGGCGGGCGGGGCCCGGTTACGAGATGGTGATCGACTCGATGACGACCGGCTCGGAGGGACGGTCGTTGCCGTCGGTGCTCGTCGTCGAGATCGCCTCGACGACCTGCTGCGAGTCCGGGTCGGTCACTTCGCCGAAGATCGTGTGGCGCCGGTTGAGGTGCGGCGTCTTGTCGACCGTGATGAAGAACTGCGAGCCGTTGGTGCCCGGGCCCGCGTTCGCCATCGCCAGCAGGTAGGGCTTGTCGAATTGCAGTTCGGGGTGGAACTCGTCGGCGAACTTGTACCCCGGGCCACCGCGGCCGGTCCCGGTCGGGTCGCCGCCCTGGATCATGAAGCCCCGGATCACCCGGTGAAAGACCGCGCCATCGTAGAACGGGCCGGAGGAGCCTCCCGATGCGTTCTGGGTCGAGTACTCCTTGGTCCCCTGCGCCAGGCCGACGAAGTTGGCGACGGTCTTGGGCGCGTGGTTTCCGAACAACGCGACCTTGATGTCGCCGCGGTTGGTGTGGAGCGTGGCGGTAGCAGTCTGAAAGGGGCTGTTAGTCACGGCACCAGAGTCTGCCACTACGCGTCAGCGCGCCCGCACGCGGTGCCACCCAATCCGAACCGCTGACGAAAACGCCGCGAACACACATCGCGGCCCCCGACGTCCCTATGCTGGCAGTCTGTTCAGATATCGGGCCGGCCGTCGGGCCGGGTCACGACAGGCGTCACCAGCGGAACAGAAGGGCGGCAGATGAGCGCGAAGACGGAATCCCGGCTCACCCCGCGGGAGCGACTGGCCCGCGGCCTGAGCTATTCGGCGAGGGGACCGGTGGACGTCACCCGCGGAGTCGTGGGCCTCAGCGTCGAGTCCGCGCGGTCGACCGCCTCGGAGCTGCGTCGCCGGTATCAGGAGGGGCGCCTGGCCGCCGACATCGCGGCCGCCCAGGAGGCACTCGCCCAGGAGTTGGCCGCCGCGCAGGAAGTGGTCGCCGGCCTGCCGCAGGCGCTGCAGGATGCGCGGCGCGCGCAGCGTCGCGGCAAGCGCCCGTTGATCATTGCGGGCATTGCCGTCGCGGCCCTCGCCGGCGGCGCCGCGGCGTTCAGCATCGCCCGGCGCTCGGTGCGGGCGAAGCCTCAGGAGCCGCAGTCGCGGCCGCCGAGCGTGGATGTGCAACCGCGGCCCTAGGGTCGCCGCACGGCCAGCTGCAGCCGCTCGCGGCGCCGAACCAGAATGCTCGGCAGCCATTCTCCGACCTCGGCCGCGCTGATCCAAGTGGTGCGCTCGAGCAGCATCCGCAACACGATGTGGGCCTCCAAGCGTGCCAGTGCGGCCCCCACGCAGAAGTGCACGCCCTTGCCGAAGGTGACGTGACTTTTGCCGGCGACGCGGTCGAGGCGAAATTCGTTCGGGGCCTCGAAGTGCGCCGGGTCGCGGTTGGCCGCTCCCCACATCAACAGCAGATGTGAGTCGGCCGGCACCGCGACCCCACCGAGCGTGGTGTCGCGCCACACGTGTCGGTAATGGCCCCGAAACGGGGCCTCGAAGCGCAGGGTCTCTTCGATGAAAGCGCTCAGCAATTCCGGCTTTTCGCGGAGCTGCTGTTGGATCGCGGGGCGATCGGCGAGGATCCACGCCGCGCTTCCCAGCAGAGACGCCGTCGACTCGCCGGCCGCGCTGAAGAGGGTCAGCATGATTCCCAGCGCCGGCAGTTGCTCTAGTTCACCCGAGGCGTAGCGCGCGGCCAGGTCGGCGATCAGGCCGGATTCAGGCTTGCCGCTTGCCTTTTCGAAATGCTCCAGCACATAGCCGGATAGCTCCATCGCGGCGAGCCCAGCCTTCTCGAGTTGTTCGGACGTGACGATTCCATCTAGCAATGTCGTGGTGGCGTAGCCGAGCCGAATGAGGTTGTCGACGTCGTCGTCGGGGAGACCCAGGAGCTTGCAAACGACCATCATCGGCAGCCGATTCGCGACGCTGCTCATCCATTCGATCTGACCGTCGCGCAGGTTCTGTTCCCAGAGGCGGTCGGCGGTCCGGACCGCGAATTCCTCGATGATCCGGACGCGCTTGGCCGACAAATGGGGTAGCAGGATCTTCCGGTGCATGGCATGTACCGGATCGTCCGCGGTGGCCAACACCTGGGTCGGGCCACCCGGTGGCCCCATGTCGAACGGGGTGACGGAGCCGTCGTCGTGGAAGACCATGGTCGCGGTGAGGTTCGACGAAAAATCTTCGACCCGCTCGACGGCCTCTTGCACTGCGTCCCAACCGCACACGGCGTAGAAGACGGAATCGCCGATGCGGTGCACCGGCGCCTCGGCCCGCATCCGGTCATACAGCGGGTAGGGATCCTGTATCGCCGCGCTACCGAAGAACCGGGTCGCGCTGTCCAAGGCCGTCACGCGTCTCAGGCTCCGGTGCGCCTCGCCGCGGGGTCAATGGACCGCGGAGAAGTTGATGAGCGCTCGCGACCGACCGTGATCGGGGACAAAGACGTGGACCGGTCACAAGCTGCGCATTCGGGTGAAAGAAAGGCTCTGAAATTTCTCACGCTGCGAGAAGTATTTCGGCGCCCCGCAGCGTAGGGGAGGATGGGTGGATGCCACGTGACGACTGGTTGGTGGGCCGCGATCGCGGCAGCGAAGCCACCGAGCGGATCTACACCGCGGCGGCCGACCTCATCGCCCACCGAGGTTATGAAGGCTTCACGATCGAAGCCTTGGCCGCTCGTGTGCATTGCTCACCCGCGACGATTTACCGTCACGCCGGCGGCAAGTCAACCATCCGCGACGCCGTCGTCGGTATTCACGCGGCTCGCATCGTCGACGCCACACGGGAAGCCATCAAGGACCTTCGCGGCCCGGATCGCGTCGTCGCCGCCACGATCATCGCCTTGCAGCGCCTGCGGTCTGACCCACTGGCCCAGCTCATGCGGTCGATCCACGCGGCTCCGGTCAGCGACTGGGTGATCAGCTCGCCCACCGTGACGAGCTTGGCCGCCGAAATGCTGGGGCCCGACACCGATGATCCGCTGGCCGCGCAGTGGCTGATCCGCGTCTTCCTGGCGCTATGGGGTTGGCCCCTCAAGGACCCGGCCGCGGAACGGGAGTTGGTGCAACGCTTCCTCGGCTCGTCCTACACCTCGAGGAAAAGGGCGAATTGAACAGCGCGAAAAGGGGGATCGGTTTGTGGAGCCTAGGGGAATCGAACCCCTGACACCCGCCTTGCAAAGGCGGTGCTCTACCAACTGAGCTAAGGCCCCTCATCGTGACTGTGTGGTTGACCTGGGTCATCCACAGCCACGTGCCAGACCTCGACTCCACGTCGTGACCGCGCCACCGCTGCCAACACGGCGATCAGTCCCAGTGGCAGTGCGAGTCGTACGCAACGTCTTGACGGGCACATGGTTGTGGGCCTAGGAGGACTCGAACCTCCGACCTCTTCGTTATCAGCGAAGCGCTCTAACCGCCTGAGCTATAGGCCCGTACTCGCGTACGGCCGAGCGACGAGATTACCGCACCAGCCGCCCGACTCCCAAAAACGCAGCACCAGAGCTAGCCATCAGCTAGTCGCGATCGGCCAGAGTGACTTCGATGCCGCCGATCAGATCGGTGGTCAGGTTGTAGACGAACGCAGCGATGGTCGCCATCGCGGTCAGCAGCACGATGTTCACCAGCCCGATCAAGACAGCGCCGCCGAAAATCGTGCCGCTGGATACCAGTTCGCCGCTGCTGCCGCTGGTGTTGTTCAGCAGGTCACCGACGTTGCTGTTCAACTTCGACCACACACCCATGCCGCCGAGCACGAGGTAGAGGAACGCGACGGCGATCATCCACACAAAGAACAACGCCACCGAGAGCAGCAGCGACACCTTCAACGTGCTCCAGGGATCAACCCGGCGGATCTGCATGCTGGCCCGGACCGGGCCTCGCGTCCGCCGCGACACCTGCACCCGGTCGCGGTTTTCCCGGCCCTCCCGGCCTTCCGCCGGTGCCGGACGGCCGGGCGCCGACGAAGCCTCCGACGTCCGTTGTTCGGGTGCGGGCTTGCGGTGCGGGCCACGCGGCACCGGGCCGGACAGATCCGGCAATTCGCTGGCGTAGGCCTCGGCGGGAGATCCCTCGCCGCGGGCAGGCGCCGCGTCGGCGTCTTTCGAATGCGCCGCAGCGCCGGCTCCCGGCGCGGCGGTGCCCGAGATGAAGCGGTTCAGCCGGGCCTCAACCCCGCCGGCCGGACCCGACGGCCGCTTCTCGGTGGGCGGCTCGTTCTGGCGGGGCGGGGGCTGCTGGGGCCGGGCTCCGCCACGCTGCCACGGCGGACCGTCCCCGGCCTCCTGGGGACGCCCGCCCTGTGTGGGCGGCGCCGCGCGGCGCGCCCCGGCACGCTCGGCCGAACCATCCCCGTTGGGCACGTCTCCCTTTTTGGGGGCGCCCGGCTCGTTCGGTGAAGTCACCCCGGCTCCTTAGGTCTTCTACCCTGGCCGCGCAGGCGGTGCAGTCGCGTCGTGTCTGGTCGGGCTGAGTCTAAATGCCCAATTCCTCCTCGGGCCGCGCCGCGGCCCGCATCGTCATCGGGCTGAGTCTAGTGGCTTCGTGCCGACTAGCTCTCCGACTCCGCGCCACCTTCGATTTCCTCGACCGCTTCTTCCGCGTTCGCTTCGGCATTGCGGGCGATGGCCAACAGCGTGTTTTCTTCGCCGAGGTTCATCAGCCGCACGCCCTTGGTCTGCCGACCCGCCTTGCGGACCTGGCCCGCCGCGGTCCGGATGACGCCGCCTCCCGAGGTGATCGCGTACAACTCGCTGTCCTCATCGACGATCAACGCACCGACCAGCCTGCCACGCCGGCGGTCATACATCACCGTCAAGACGCCCTTGCCGCCGCGGCCCTGCACCGGATACTCCTCGATCGCGGTGCGCTTGGCGTACCCGCCGGAGGTCGCCACCAGCAGGTAGGTGCCCTCACGGACGACGTTGAGCGACAACAGATAGTCGTCGGCGTTGAAGCGCATGCCCTGCACGCCGGAGGTGGCGCGTCCCATCGGGCGCAGCGCTTCGTCGGTCGCCGAGAACCTGATGGACTGGCCGTTCGCCGACACCAGCAGCAGGTCCTCCTCGGAGGAGCACAGCACCGCGCCGACCAGCTCGTCGTTGTCACGCAGGTTGATGGCCACGATCCCGCCCGACCGGTTCGAGTCGAAGTCGGTCAGCTTGGTCTTCTTCACCAGGCCGTTGCGGGTGGCCAGCACCAGGTACGGCGCGTCCTCGTAGCCACGGATCTGGATGACCTGGGCGATGCGCTCCTCGGGCTGGAAAGCCAGCAGGTTGGCGACGTGCTGACCGCGCGCGGTACGCGAGGCCTCCGGCAGTTCGTAGGCCTTGGCGCGGTACACCCGGCCCTGCGTGGTGAAGAACAGGATCCAGTCGTGCGTCGAGCACACGAAGAAGTGCCGCACGATGTCGTCCTGCTTCAGCCCCGCGCCCTGGACGCCCTTGCCGCCGCGTTTCTGGCTGCGATACAGGTCGGTCTTGGTGCGTTTGGCGTAGCCGGTCTCGGTGATGGTGACGACGACGTCCTCGCGGGCGATCAGGTCCTCGTCGTTGACGTCGCCGTCGGCGGCGATGATCCGGGTGCGCCGCTCGTCGCCGTGCTTGTCGACGATTTCGGACAGCTCGTCGTGCACGATCCGGCGCTGCCGCTCGGGCTTGGCCAGGATGTCTTCCAGGTCGGCGATCTCGGCTTCGATCTTGGCGAGGTCGTCGACGATGCGCTGCCGCTCCAGGGCAGCCAGCCGGCGCAGCTGCATGTCCAGGATGGCCTGGGCCTGGATTTCGTCGATATCCAGCAGGTCGATCAGGCCGGCACGCGCGATGTCCACGGTCTCCGACGCGCGGATCAGCGCGATGACCTCGTCCAGCGCGTCGAGCGCTTTGACCAGACCGCGCAAGATGTGCGCGCGTTCGTTGGCCTTGCGCAGCCGGTAGGTGGTGCGCCGGACGATGACGTCGAGTTGGTGATTGACGTAGTGGCGGATCATCTGGTCGAGGCGCAGGGTGCGCGGCACCCCGTCGACGATGGCCAACATGTTCGCACCGAAGCTCGTCTGCAACTGGGTGTGCTTGTAGAGGTTGTTCAGCACCACCTTGGCGACGGCGTCGCGCTTGATCTCCACGACGATGCGCAAGCCGACCCGGTCGCTGGACTGGTCCTCGATGTTGGAGATGCCGGCGAGCTTGCCGTCGCGGACCTGCTCGGCGATCGAGGTGATGAAGTTGTCGTGGTTCACCTGGTACGGCAGCTCGGTGATGACCAGCGAGGTGCGTCCGCGTGAATCCTCTTCTATCTCAACGACTCCGCGCATCCGGATCGAGCCGCGCCCCGTGGTGTATGCGTCGTGGATGCCCTGCGACCCGACGATCAGGCCGTGGGTGGGGAAGTCGGGGCCCTTGACCCGCTCGCGGACCGCGGCCAGCGTGGCCTCCTCGTCGGCCTCGTGATTGTCCAGGCACCAGTAGACGGCTTCGGCCAGCTCGCGCAGGTTGTGCGGCGGGATGTTGGTCGCCATTCCGACGGCGATGCCACCGGACCCATTGGCCAGCAGGTTGGGGAACCGGCTGGGCAAGACGGTGGGTTCCTGCACCCGGCCGTCGTAGTTGGGGATGAAATCGACTGTCTCCTCGTCGATTTCGCGCAGCATTTCCATCGCGAGCGGCGTCAGCCGCGCTTCGGTGTTGTGGCTGACGAAACCGTTGGTGAGGAACGCATGGTCCTCGGTGTCGACGCGAAGGCTGTACACCGGCTGGACGCCGGCCTCGGTGACAAAGGCGACCTTCGCGTAATAGAAGCGTCCGTCGGTGAGTTCCGTTGCGATTGCGCGGACATCCCGGTCGGCGATGTGCGAAAGGATCTCCGCGCCCCGTGTGCGCCACCGCTGGATGCGGTCGATGTTGTGGCGGTTCAACCAGTCCTTGTCGGCCCAGCGGCTGCCGCAGTGTCGGCGGATGAACCGCGCCAGCCCGGGAACGTGGTCGCTGTCCATACCGGCACACGGCGGCATCGCGCTCAGGATACTGGTGAGCTTGGCTTGTTTGGCACCGCCGAAACCGATTTGCGCGGCGAACAGTTCGGCCTGGGCACGGTTCGTGACGACGATCTTGTGCTCCCCGACGGCGTGCCGGTAGCGGCGCGAAACGACGCCGAATTCCAGCAGCACCTGCTGGACGTCTTTTGCCAGCCGCTCGCTGCGCGTCGAGTACGAGATCTGAATCGTGTTGCGGGGCAGTACGGAGCACGACCCGTCGCCTTCGAACAGCGCCTGCAGGAACGCGCGCTTGACGCTGGCCGGCGCCTGCCAAAGCCATTCCGGTACAGCCTTGTCGGCTGAACGCTGTCCGACGACATCCCAAAGACGGCTACCCCGCAGGGCGTCGACATTGTGGATATCGAGTTCGTACAGCAGCGATCCCGACGCAATCGTCCGTTCCGACACATAACGGGTGCCGCCCACGACGGCGTCATACGCGGTGACCACCGTGTTGAAGAAGTCGCGATCGAGATTGTTGAAACCAGCGCGCGCTTCGGATACGAAGCCCTCGCTGATGAATGCCCCGAGCAGCAGGGCCTCCATGGTCGGCTGCCAGTCGGCGGGACCGATTTCCATTGGGGGAGTGCGCTGCAACACTACGCAGTCGTCGGGTCGGATCTCTTCGATCAGCTTCCACAGCAGGGTCGGTACGCCACCGACGTCGACCAGGCACAGCAGCGGGTGATTCGCTGTGCCCGTCACCTCGTAACCTTCGGCGGTGCGCACTGTGTAGGTCTGATGGTCGCCCGAATGGAACAGGCGATCAGCGGCGACGGGATTGCCGTGCCGATCGAGAACCTTCAACTCAGTCACGTTGTCCGTATTCGGCTTTGCGCCCGGGACGACGTCGCCGATCCGCACGGATTGCCCGAATGGCAACCGCACCAATGCATCCGCCGTGACGCAATACCTCATGGCCGCCGGCGGGTCGTTGCCGGGCGAACCGAAGTTGCCCTGCCCGTCGACCAAGGGATAGCGCAGCGACCACGGCTGCGCCATCCGCACCAGGGTGTCGTAGATCGAGGCGTCGCCGTGCGGGTGGTAGTTACCCATCGTCTCGGCCACCGACCGCGCCGACTTGGCGTGGCTGCGGTCCGGGCGGAACCCGGAGTCATACATCGCATAGAGCACCCGGCGGTGCACCGGCTTGAGACCGTCGCGCACCTCGGGCAGCGCGCGGCCGACGATCACGCTCATCGCGTAATCGATGTAGCTGCGCTGCATCTCCTGCTGAATGTCAACCGGCTGGATCCGGTCGACGGAGTCGTCACCTGGCGGCAGCGTGGTGTCAGTCATGTATTCCTCGTTGGTCGGTCAGCAGGGTCCAGTCCGGTGCGGCGATGATCGCTCAGACGTCCAGGAAGCGAACGTCCTTGGCATTACGGGTGATAAAGCTGCGGCGCGCGTCGACGTCCTCGCCCATCAGGATCGAGAACAGCTCGTCGGCGGCGGCGGCGTCGTCCAGCGTGACTTGGCGCAACACCCGGACGGTGGGATCCATTGTGGTTTCCCACAATTCCTTGGCGTCCATCTCGCCGAGACCCTTGTAGCGCTGAATGCCGTCGTCCTTGTTGATCTTCTTGCCCGCCTTCTGCCCGGCCTCCAGCAGGCCGTCACGCTCGCGGTCGGAGTAGGCGAATTCGGGATCGCTGCGCTGCCACTTCAGTTTGTACAGCGGCGGCTGCGCCAAAAACACGTGCCCGTGCTCGATCAGGGGCCGCATAAACCGGAATAGCAGCGTCAACAACAACGTCGAGATGTGCTGGCCGTCAACGTCGGCGTCGGCCATCAGCACGATCTTGTGATAGCGCAGCTTGGTGATGTCGAACTCGTCGTGAATGCCGGTGCCCAGCGCGGTGATGATCGCCTGCACTTCGGTGTTCTTCAACACCCGGTCGATCCGGGCCTTCTCGACGTTGATGATCTTCCCGCGCAGCGGAAGGATGGCCTGGAACATCGAGTCCCGGCCGCTCTTCGCCGAGCCGCCGGCCGAGTCACCCTCCACCACATACAGTTCCGACTTACGCGGATCCGTCGAGCGGCAGTCGGCAAGCTTGCCGGGCAGCCCACCGAGGTCGGTAGCGCTCTTGCGGCGCACCAACTCTCGCGCCTTGCGCGCGGCGATCCGCGCCTGGGCCGACGACACCGCCTTGTTGACCACCACCTTGGCGTCCGCGGGGTTGGCCTCGAACCAGTGCGTGAGTTGTTCGTTGCAGACCTTCTGCACAAACGACTTCACTTCGGTGTTGCCCAGTTTGGTCTTGGTCTGGCCCTCGAACTGGGGTTCGCTGACCTTCACCGAGATCACCGCGGCCAGGCCTTCACGAATGTCGTCGCCGGTGAGGTTCGGGTCCTTGTCTTTGAGCAGCTTCTTGTCTTTGGCGTACTTGTTCACCACCGACGTCAACGCGCTGCGGAAGCCCTCTTCGTGGGTTCCCCCCTCGTGCGTGTTGATGGTGTTGGCGAAGGTGTGCACGGATTCCGAGTAGCCGCCGTTCCACTGCATCGCGATTTCGACCTCGTGGCCCGGGCCTTTTCCGTCGAAGTCGATGATGCTCTGCTGGATCGGGCTCTTGGTGCGGTTGATGTGCTTGACGAAGTCGACGAGGCCGCCGGGGTAGTGGAAGGTACGCTGCTTAACCTTGTGCGGCGCAGTCGATTCCGCCGCCTTTTCCTGGGCCGACTTGGGCGCCTCGGCGGTGTCGCTGACGACCTCGTCGACGACCTCGTCCTGTTCGACGCGCTCATCGGTGAGGTTGATCGTCAACCCCTTGTTCAGGAACGCCATTTCCTGCAGCCGGCGCGCCACCGTCTCGAAGTCGTACTGGGTGGTTTCGAAGATGTCGGGATCGGCCCAGAACCGGATGGTCGTGCCCGTCCGCTTGGTGGCCTCACCCTGTTTGAGGGTGCCCGGTACGGCCTTCTCGTAGTACTGCGACCACTCGTGGCCGTCGCGGGCGATGTCTACCTCGAGACGGGTCGACAGGGCGTTGACCACCGACACGCCCACGCCGTGCAGGCCACCACTGACGTTGTAACCGCTGTTCTCACCGCCGAACTTGCCGCCGGCGTGAAGCTGGGTCATCACCACGTCGACGGTGGGGGCGCCGGTCGCGTGCATCGCCACCGGGATTCCGCGGCCGTTGTCGGCGACCTCGACACTGCCGTCATCGAGGATCCGCACGTCGACCTTGTTGGCATAGCCCGCCATCGCCTCGTCGACCGAGTTGTCGACCACCTCCCAGATGAGGTGGTGCAGGCCACGCTCGCCGGTGGACCCGATGTACATGCCGGGGCGTTTGCGGACGGCCTCGAGGCCTTCGAGCACGGTGATCGCTGAAGCGCCGTAATCGTCTTGCGCCTTCTTCTTCTGGGCAGCCACGGTCGGAATGCTCTCCTTGGGGTTTCATGCGGGCGGTTCCAGTCACCGCAACAGTCGCACACGGCTAGTCTAGCGTGATCCCCCGTCCGCACCGATTTTCTAGCCGCGTTTCTACCCAGCTAACCGCGCCGTGCGGGCGATTTTTTTATTCTGGCCGCGTCCCGACGTGCATCCAGGGTGTCCACGAGATTCTGGCCGATCTGAGCGGCCTGTGGATAAAGCCCTGTCCGGGGGTCGAACGGCGTCCCGAACGACGCTAACCGTAGGTGTCGCGCGGCCCTCTCCCGGAGATGTGGCGCGGCCCCTTGCGCCACGACGGCGCGGTCGGGCCGGTGATTTTCAACGACGTGACCACCCCGTCGCCGACCGCCGCGGCGATTTTGGCCAACAACTGCGCCTGAATCATCCGCAACTGCGTGGCCCACGCCGTCGATTCGGCGGCCACACTCAGCACACCGTCGTTGAGAGAGGTCGGGACCGCGTGGTCGGCGATCTGGTGGCCGACCACCGCTGTCCAGTTGCCCAGCACGGTGCCCTCGGCGACCTGCGCGGACCATCCCCGCTTTTTCGCCAGGTCGCGAGCCACCCTGCCCAACGGTTGGGGGTCACGAACGTCCGGCCCCGGGCCCGACCAGCTGCGCCGCCGACCCGCCACCCGGCGCGGGGACGGCGACACCGCGCGCCCGCGGCCGGCGTCTTTCCCTTGAGCCCGTGCCGCGGCCCGCGCCTCCTCGAGGGTGCGCCTGACCAAGTCGATGCCGCGCAGCTCGCTCGGCGGTCCGCCGGCCTCGGGACCCGGGCCCTCTCCCGTGCCGGTCACGCGCGCATCTCCGATACCCGCCCCGAGTCGCTGTCGCGTAAGTCGACGTAGACCTGTCGAATGTCCCAGCCCGCCGGGATGTCCTCGACCACGGCGGCCGTGACCAGCACCTGCTCTGCCGATTCGGCCACCGCGGCCAGCGCGCGGCGCCGCGCGGCGTCGAGCTCGGCGAACACGTCGTCAAGCAACAACACCGGGTCACTTTCGTCGGCGCGCAGCAACTCGTAGGCGGCGAGCCGCAGCGCCAACGCGAACGACCACGATTCCCCATGGCTGGCAAAGCCTTTCGCCGGCTGATCACCGAGCCACAGTTCCAGGTCGTCGCGGTGCGGGCCGACCAAACACATGCCGCGCTCCAACTCCGCATCGCGCCGCGCCGACAACGCCGCCAACAAAGCAGCTTCCAGGAATTCCCGGTCACCGCCGGCGACATCCGCCGCGGCGTCGGCACCGAGGCTGGATCGGTAGTTGATCGACGCCACCCGCGATCCCGGGGCCAACAGCTGATAGGCCTTCTCGACCTCGGGCGCCAACTGGTTCACCAAATCGATACGGGCGGCCATCAATTGGGCACCGTGTTCGGCCAGGCGACTGTCCCAGACGTCGAGCGTGTCCAGTGCGCCTCGATCGCCGCGATACCGCGCCCCGGACACGGATTTCAACAACGCGGTCCGCTGTCGTAGGACTTTTTCGTAGTCGGCGCGCACCGCCGCTACCGCCGGGCGACGGACCGTCGCCAGGTCGTCGAGATAGCGCCGCCGCTCTGACGGGTCGCCGCGCACCAACGCCAAATCCTCGGGCGCGAACAACACCGCGCGCAGGACGCCGATGACCTCGCGGGTGCTGCGCACCGGTGAACGGTTCAGCCGCGCCTTATTCGCCCGCCCCGCAGCGATTTCCAGATCGACCGCACATTCCCTGCCCTCGTTGACCACGATCGTGGAGACCACCGCCCGGGCGGCGCCGGCCCGGATCAACGGTGCGTCAGTTCCCACCCGGTGTGAACCCAAGGTGCTCGAATACCACAGCGCCTCAAGAAGATTCGTCTTCCCGAATCCATTCGAACCAATGAAGACCGTCCGACCGGGTTGCAAGTCGAGGTCGGCGTATGCCCAGGACCGGAAGTCGCGCAGTCCTAAATGCCGGACGTACACCTAGCCGGGCAACCGGACGGGCATCAACAGGTAGACGTAATCGGTCGGTAGCGCGCTGAAAGGGCCCGTGCCGGTCGGGTGGCTGTCATCGTCCAGCGCCGGGCGCAGCAGCGCGGGCTTGCCCGGGGTCGTGAAACCAAACGACACCCGCTCGGAATGAACCGATCCCAGCCCGTCGGTCAAGTACGTCGGGTTGAAGGCAATCGTCAGCGGCTCGCCGGCGAAATCGATCGCCAGGTCTTCCTCGGCCCGACCGACATCGTCGGCCCCCGCGGAGAGCCGCAGCGATCCCTCACTGAATTCCATCCGCACCTGAGCGCCTCGATCGGCGACCAGCGCCACCAACTTGATGGCCTCGGTCAACTCCGACACGTTGATCGTCGCGACGGCGGTGTGCTCGGCCGGCAACAGCTGGCGGAACTTCGGGAATTCCGCGTCGAGCAGGCGCGTGGTGCTGCGCTTGCCGTTCCCGCTGATGCCGAGCAAGCCGTCTTTGCCGACGCCGGCGCCCGCACCCAGCGACAAACGAACCTCAGAACCGTCGGTGCCGGCCCGGGCGGCTTCGGCCAGCGTCTTGGCCGGGACCAGGACCGCGGCTTCGATGTCCGGTGAGGCCGCCGACCAGGTCACCTCGCGAACCGCCAACCGGAACCGGTCGGTGGCGGCCAAGACCACCGTGTCTCCCGAAATCTCCACCCGGATGCCGGTCAACATCGGCAACGTGTCGTCGCGGCCGGCCGCGATGGCCACCTGGCTGATCGCCTCGGCGAACAGATCGGCGGGCAGCGTCCCCGTCTCGTCCGGCAGGGCCGGCAGCGTCGGGTAATCCTCGACCGCCATCGTCGGCAACGAGAACCTGGCATTCCCACAGTTCAGCGCCACCCGATTGCCGTCGACGTAGAAATCGATCGGCTTGTTCGGCAACGCCCGGACGATGTCTGACAACAGCCGTCCGGAGACCAAAACACTTCCAGGAGAAGCGATTTCGGCCGCTACCTGCGCTTCCGCGGATACTTCGTAATCGAACCCGGAGATCGTCAGGCCGTCATCGGTCCCGGACAGCAGCACACCGGACAGCACCGGCACCGCGGGTCTGGACGGCAGGTTCTTCGCCACCCACGACACCGCGTCGGCGAAAGTCTCCCGCACCAAACGAAACTTCAAGTCGCTGAGGCCAGCCGTTGTCGTCGCCGCGTCCATAGCGTCCCTTCACCTTCAGCGTTTTCGAATCCATTTTGGCTAGCCTCCCCCCGCTAGCACGGGGCCCCGCCACGAGCGCCGGTGACGCGATGCGCCGACGACGACCGTAACGGCAGTCGAAGAACAACCGTAGATCCTCCGGGGCCATCTTGAAAGCTAATCGCAAAGGCCGACAAAACGATCTGACGATGGCTCTGACGGGGGGTGTGCACCGAACGTCCCCAAGCCTGTATTTCAAAGAAGAACCGATGAAGAGATCTCAGTAACAGTATTAAGGCCTGTGCATTTTGGGGACAGAGCCGTCCCGGTGCAGCTAGCGCGACGATCGGGATGTGGATCGCGGCGCGGCGGGTGTGAGTCGTGTGTGGGTCCAGTTGGGGACGAACGACAGGTGTGTACCGACCGCCCAATATTGCACCGGTGTATGAGCGCGGTGTGCACAGGCTACGCACAAGCCCTGGGTGTGGCGGATGTGACGGACGCGCGAGAAGTTTCTCGAAAAAATTAGCCGCCGAGGCCTCGAAACGCAGGATTCAGCGCTTGGAGCGCTGCCGGATGCGAGTGGTGAGCTCCTTGACGTGATCAAAAACTTCACGCCGCTCGGCCATCTCGGACAAAATCTTGCGCTGCGCGTACATGACCGTGGTGTGGTCGCGGCCGAAGGCCTGCCCGATCTTGGGCAGCGACAGATCGGTGAGCTCACGGCACAGATACATCGCGATCTGGCGTGACTGGGCCAGCGCCCGCGTCTTGCCCGGGCCGCGGAGTTCCTCCACGGTGGTGTCGAAGTATTCGGCGGTGGCGGCCATGATGGTGGCCGCACTGATCTGCATGGTGCTCGCGTCGGCGATCAAATCGCGAAGCACGATTTCCGCCAGCGCCTTGTCGATCGGGGTTTTATTCAGCGAGGCGAACGCGGTCACCCGGATCAGGGCGCCCTCGAGCTCGCGGATGTTGCGCTCGATGCTGCTGGCGATGAGTTCGAGGACGTCGTCCGGGACCGCGAGGCGCTCCATCTGAGCCTTCTTGCGCAAGATCGCGATCCGGGTTTCCAGCTCCGGAGGCTGCACGTCGGTGATCAGACCCCACTCGAACCGCGTTCGGAGCCGGTCTTCCAGGGTGGCGAGCTGTTTGGGCGGCCGGTCCGAGGAGATGACGATCTGCTTGTTGGCGTTGTGCAACGTGTTGAAGGTGTGGAAGAACTCTTCCTGGATCCCTTCCTTGCCCTCGATGAACTGAATGTCATCGACGAGCAGCACGTCGACGTCGCGATAGCTGCGCTTGAAAGCCACCTTGCGGTCGTCGCGCAGCGAGTTGATGAAGTCGTTGGTGAATTCCTCGGTGGAGACGTACTTGACCCGCATCCCCGGGAACAGACGCTGCGCGTAATTGCCGGCGGCATGCAGCAGGTGGGTCTTACCGAGACCGGATTCACCCCAGATGAACAAGGGGTTGTATGCGCGGGCCGGGGCCTCGGCGATCGCCAGGGCCGCGGCATGGGCGAACCGGTTGGAGGCGCCGATGACGAACGTGTCGAAGGTGTAGCGGCGGTTGAGGCTCGTGACGGCGGCGACGGCGGGGTCGATGGCGTGCGGCCGCTCGGTGAAGTAGTTCGGCCAGCCGGGCTGGGCGCCGTCGACGGCCGCGCCGTTGTCGAACGGTTCGTCGGTGTCGAGGGTGGCGTCGTCACCCAGGACGGAGCCGTCGGACCCGGGGAAAGGTTCCGCCGGCGGGATCAACGCGTCCTCGACATCGTCGGGTGGGGGAGCGATGCGGACCCCCAGTTGGATCTGTTGCCCGAGCCGGCGGCTGAGCGCATCGGTGATCGGGGCCCGCAGATGACGTTCGATTTCGTTTTGCACGAAGCTGCTCGGTACCGACAGCAGGGCAAACCCCTCGACGATCGTCAGCGGCCGGACCAGATTCAGCCATGCCCTTTGCTGCGGGGTGAGGGGAGTAACCAGGGTGGTGCGGTTGGCGGCCACGCCGTCTGCGGTGGGGTCGCCGTTGAGCTCGGAAACGACCGCATTCCACACTGTCGTGAAGCCTGAACCCGGGTCATCGGTCAACGACGCATCTCCCTGGTTCTCGAACGTCCCGGGTCGAAGTACAACTCACGCCTGGCGACAAAACGGCTGTCCACATAGTTATACACAGGTGTGGACAGGGTGATCGTATGCGAGCCACAACCTACCGGCGACGGCTCGCGATCTCCGCGCTGGAAGAAAACCCAAAAAGGTTGTCTAGGCAGCTAGTCGATCCACCATCCTCGCTTCGTTGTCGAGCGCTGGTTCAGTCTAAAACGACTTGGGCAGAAGCTAACAGTTTTCCGTGCGGCTGCCAACCGTTCCGCTGCATTCCAATCGGGTCGTTTAGGGTCAGTGGGGCCTTGGTTCGGCTCGTCATCGTAGTCACGTCGGAGGTGAGTGTGACCGGAACGGAAAATCTCTCGCCCACCCCCCGCGGCTGCGTTGCGGCAGGCCAGGTTTGACCAGGCGAAGGCTCGTCAGTACCCTCAAACAGTCGCCCGAAAGTCGGCGATACGGCTGCGACCCAGAACCACATGGGGACCGCGCCGGCCAGTAGCAGCAAGACCACCTCCGGTCCGAACGCAGACGAGCCCGAAGCGAAACGTCTGAGCGGCCGGATGGCAAACAACGAGGAGAACGTCGTGGCCAAGGGCAAGCGGACCTTCCAGCCGAATAACCGGCGCCGAGCCCGCGTGCATGGCTTCCGCTTGCGGATGCGCACTCGTGCCGGACGCGCGATCGTGTCCGGTCGTCGCCGCAAGGGCCGCCGCGCGTTATCTGCCTGATCGCGGGTCAGGTCGTTCGGCGGTGCTTCCCGCACGCAACCGCATGACGCGGTCAATTGAGTTTGACGCGACGGTGAAACACGGGATCCGCATGGCACAGCCCGACATCGTCGTTCATTTCCGGCGCGAAACCGGCGCCGGCGACGGCGTGACGGCGCCGCACGTCGGACTGGTGGTCGGCAAGCCCGTCGGTTCGGCCGTGGAACGTCACCGGGTCGCGCGCCGGCTGCGACATGTGGCCCGCACGGTCCTGGGCGAGCTCCAGGAGTCCGATCGGCTGGTGATCCGGGCGCTGCCCGGTAGCCGGACCGCGTCGTCGGCTCGACTGGAGCAGGAACTGCGGCGGTGTTTGCGACGGATGCCTGCGACGGGAATCGCGCCGTGACGAGTCGGTTTCCGGTGGGTGCGCTCGCCCACACCGCCGGAAGGTCCGTGGCGCGGGGACTGATTTTCCTTATCCAGCTCTACCGGCATATGGTGTCGCCGCTACGTCCGGCGACCTGTCGCTTCGTTCCGACCTGCAGCCAGTACGCGGTCGATGCGCTGAACGAGTACGGGCTGATTCGGGGGAGCTGGTTGGCTGCGGCCAGACTCGCCAAGTGCGGACCATGGCACAAGGGTGGATGGGATCCGATACCGGATCGCCCCGGCTGCCAAGGGAATTGCCAAGATGCCAGCGACGCTTGGGCCGTCCGAGCGACGCGAGGGGAGAGTGAATCCTTTGTCCTTTGACGTTTTCAGCCTTGACTTCGTCTACTACCCGGTGTCGTGGATCATGTGGGTTTGGTACAAGCTGTTCGCCTCCATGCTGGGCCCGTCGAACTTTTTCGCCTGGGCGCTGTCGGTGATGTTCTTGGTCTTCACGCTGCGCGCGCTGCTCTACAAACCGTTCGTGCGACAGATCCGCACCACGCGCCAGATGCAGGAGCTGCAGCCGCAAATCAAGGCGCTGCAGAAGAAGTACGGCAAGGACCGCCAGCGCATGGCGCTCGAGATGCAGAAGCTACAGCGCGAACACGGCTTCAACCCGATTCTCGGCTGCCTGCCGATGCTGGCGCAGATCCCGGTGTTCCTGGGTCTGTATCACGTGTTGCGCTCGTTCAACCGAACCACCGGCGGGTTCGGTCAGATGCAACTGACCGTCGCCCAGAACCGTCTAACGGGTAACTACGTGTTCACCCCGACGGACGTCGCGCACTTCCTGGACGCCAATTTGTTCGGCGCACCGATCGGCGCGTCCATGACGCAGCGCACCGGTCTGGACGCGTTCACGTTCTTCGACCGGCCGGCCGTGATCGCCGTTGGCCTACCGGTGATGATCCTGGCCGGCGTCGCGACGTACTTCAACAGTCGGGCGTCGGTGGCGAGGCAGAGCCCGGAGGCGGCCGCCAACCCGCAGACCGCGATGATGAACAAGCTTGCGCTGTATGTGTTTCCGCTCGGCGTGGTGGTCGGTGGGCCGTTCCTTCCGCTGGCGATCATCCTGTACTGGTTCGCGAACAACATCTGGACCTTCGGCCAGCAGCACTACGTGTTCGGGATGATCGAAAAAGAGGACGAAGCCAAGAAGCAGGAAGCGATCGCACGACGGGCGGCGAACGCGCCGGCTCCGGGAGCCAAACCCAAGCGGAACCCGAAGACGACGTCGCCGGACGGGAGCGGCTCGGCGAAGGCCGGCGCAGACGTCGAGGCGCCCGGCTCCGCCGAGGCGGATTCCGAGGGCGCCGACGCGCAGGCGACGGAAACCACCGAGACGCCAAGCAATCGCACCCCGCGGCCGGGGGCGCGGCCGAAGAAACGCAAACGCTGATACGGGCGGACAAGCTATCGGGGCGACCCTTGGCAGGGCGGCCCCAACTGGGCTCAGACCCATGGATGAGGGAGAGAAAGACATGACAGACGCCGACACCACCGAACGCGACGTGGACACGGAACTCGAGACGCCGGCGCCGGCCGAGGACACCGCCCAGGGCGACGTCGAGGAAAGCGACGACCTCGAGGAGCGGTTGGTCGCCGAGGGCGAGATCGCCGGCGACTACCTCGAGGAGCTGTTGGACCTGCTGGACTTCGACGGCGACATCGACTTGGACGTCGAGGGGAGCCGGGCCGTCGTGAGCATCGACGGCAGCGACGACCTGAACAAGTTGGTCGGGCGCGGCGGTGAGGTGCTCGACGCGCTGCAGGAGCTGACCCGGCTGGCGGTGCACCAGAAGACTGGCGTGCGGAGCCGGTTGATGCTCGACATCGCCAGTTGGCGCCGGCGCCGCCGCGAAGAGTTGGCGGCGCTGGGCGACAAGGTGGCGCGGCGGGTGCTCGAATCGGGGGAGCGCGAAGAGCTGGCGCCGATGACGCCGTTCGAACGCAAGATCGTGCACGACGCCGTCGCCGCGGTCTCCGGGGTGCACAGCGAGAGCGAGGGCGTCGAGCCGTCGCGCCGCGTGGTCGTGCTGCACGACTGACGTTCCCCAGAGTTACAACGGTGTAGTTCTTCTGGTCCGGAGGGCGTCCGAAGGTTGAAAGTGCACGAGCCAACTAGAGGATGTTTCACGTGAAACATGGCGGTCCGGTCGAAGCCGCGGGGGAGCCCGCGGGCACCGGCGCCGCCGTCGGCGCCCCGCCGGATGTGGCCGCCGCGGTCTTCCGCGACCGCCTCGGGATCGCGCGGCGGTACGCCACGCTCCTTGCCAGTGCGGGCGTCGAGCGTGGGCTGCTCGGACCGCGGGAGGTCGACCGCATCTGGGACCGCCACATATTGAACAGCGCCGCGGCGGCCGAGCTCCTCGGCGCAGACGAGCGCGTGATCGACATCGGTAGCGGCGCGGGCCTTCCCGGGATCCCGCTGGCGATCGCGCGGCCCGATCTCGAGGTGGTGTTGCTCGAGCCCCTCCTGCGCCGCAGCGAATTTCTCAACGAGGTCGTCAACGAACTAGGGTTGGCCGTCGAGGTGGTCCGCGGGCGTGCGGAAGAGCCGGAGGTGCGCCGCCGGTTCGGGGAGAGGGATGCGGCGGTGTCACGAGCGGTTGCGGCGTTGGACAAGCTGACCAAGTGGAGCATGCCCTTGCTACGCCCGGGTGGTCGGATGCTCGCCATCAAGGGGGAGCGGGCGTCCGAGGAAGTTGAACAATTCCGGCGTGTGATGGCAGCATCGGGCGCCGCTGATGTCAGGGTGGTGACATGTGGCGCGACCTATTTGCGTCCCCCCGCAACCGTAGTTTCAGCGCGACGCGGACAGCCGCCGCACCCCAAGTCGGCACGGACCGGGAAGGCCCGAACGCGATGACATCTCCAGGAGATGGGCCCATGACTTCACCGGCGCCCGAGGCCGCCCCGGCGGCGAGGCCCGGGTCGCCGGTGGAGGGCTCCCCGTCCCGGCCGGTAGCCGCCCCGGCGCAGCCCAATGTTTCACGTGAAACAACGGCCGAATTCGATACCCCGATCGGGGCGGCCGCCGAGCGGGCCATGCGGGTCCTGCACACCACGTATCCGCCCCTGCGCCGGCCGGCCCGTCGCCGGGTCTTCACCGTCGCCAACCAAAAGGGCGGCGTGGGCAAGACGACCACCGCGGTCAATCTCGCCGCCGCCCTCGCGCTGCAAGGCCTCAAGACTCTCGTCATCGACCTCGACCCCCAGGGCAATGCGAGCACGGCGCTGGGCATCACCGACCGGAAGTCGGGAACGCCGTCGTCGTACGAGGTGTTGCTCGGCGAGGTCTCCGTCCACGACGCCCTGCGGCAGAGCCCGCACAACGAGCGCCTGTTCTGCATCCCCGCGACGATCGACCTGGCGGGCGCCGAGATCGAATTGGTGAGCATGGTCGCGCGCGAGAATCGGTTGCGCACGGCCCTGGCCGACCTCGACAGCCTCGACTTCGACTGCGTCTTCATCGACTGTCCGCCGTCGCTCGGTCTGCTGACCATCAATGCGCTCGTCGCCGCACCGGAAGTCATGATCCCGATCCAGTGCGAGTACTACGCCCTCGAGGGCGTCTCGCAGTTGATGCGCAACATCGAGATGGTGAAGGCGCACCTCAACCCGAAGCTCGAGGTGAGCACCGTGGTGCTGACCATGTACGACGGCCGCACCAAGCTCGCGGACCAGGTCGCCGAGGAGGTGCGCCGCTACTTCGGGAGCAAGGTGCTGCGGACGGTGATTCCGCGCAGCGTGAAGGTTTCCGAGGCGCCGGGCTACAGCATGACCATCATCGATTACGACCCCGGTTCCCGCGGGGCGATGAGCTACCTCGACGCGAGCCGCGAACTCGCCGAGCGCGATTGACCACCATCCGTGAAGGGACGACCATGACGCAGCCGTTACGCAAAAAAGGTGGCCTCGGCCGGGGCCTGGCTTCGCTGATACCCACCGGTCCCGCAGACGGTGATTCCGGACCGGCGACCCTCGGGCCCCGGATGGGGGACGCGGCCGCCGACGTCTTGATCGGGGGCCCGCCGCCCCAGGACGCCTCTGCCACCGCTTCCATGGGCGCGGTCTACCGCGAAATCGCGCCGGCCGACATCGAGCGCAACCCACGTCAGCCCCGCCAGGTCTTCGACGAGGAAGCGCTGGCCGAACTGGTGCACTCCATCCGCGAGTTCGGGCTCTTGCAGCCGATCGTGGTGCGGGCCGTCAAGGACTCGGCCAGCGGTGCGCGCTACCAGATCGTGATGGGGGAGCGGCGCTGGCGGGCGGCGCAAGAGGCCGGGATGGCGACCATCCCGGCGATCGTGCGCGAGACCGGCGACGACGACCTGTTGCGCGACGCCCTGTTGGAAAACATCCACCGGGTGCAGCTGAACCCCTTGGAAGAGGCGGCCGCTTACCAGCAGCTGCTCGACGAGTTCGGTGTCACCCACGATGAACTGGCGGCCCGCATCGGACGGTCGCGGCCGTTGATCACCAACATGATCCGGTTGCTCAAGCTGCCGATCGCGGTGCAGCGGCGGGTGGCCGCCGGCGTGCTGTCCGCCGGCCATGCCCGCGCACTGCTGTCCCTGGAGGCCGGTCCCGACGCCCAAGAAGAACTGGCCACCCGCATCGTCGCGGAGGGGCTGTCGGTGCGGGCCACCGAGGAGGCGGTCACGCTGGCTAACAGGTCGGGCGCCGCCACGCCGACGACACCGCGACGCAAGCCGATCCAGATGCCCGGCCTACAAGATGTTGCTGACCGGCTCTCGACCGCCTTCGATACACGGGTGACCGTGAGCCTGGGCAAACGCAAGGGCAAGATCGTCGTCGAGTTCGGGTCGGTGGACGATCTACAGCGAATCATCGACGTCATGACGCCGCCCAAGGCCTGACCTAGGACACGGTGTAATTACGTCACTGTGACACTGGGGTGGATTCGGCCGGAAATTTCCCCTGCCCTGGCGTCATGGCTCAACGAAACTGCATGGGTGGCAATGACTTTCGGGAATCGACGCCCAGCAACCGCCCGCTGTCGGCGGTTCGAGCGCCCGAACCCGCGTCGGCAGGTTAAAGCTGGCCCGATCACGACCACCTCTCCTATCCTGGAGGGGTTGTCGGTGCAGATGGCTGCAGTACCGCACAGGAGCAGGAGGCTAGTGTCCGCTCGAATCACGCCGCTGCGGCTCGAGGCCTTCGAGCAGCTTCCCAAGCACGCGCGCCGGTGCGTCTTCTGGGAAGTCGATCCGGCGACCCTCGGCAACCAGGATCACCTCACCGACCCCGAATTCGAAAAAGAAGCGTGGTTGTCGATGGTGATGCTGGAGTGGGGCTCGTGCGGTCAGGTGGCGACCGCGGTCCCCGACGAGCGAAGCCAGGCCGAGCCGCCGTGCCTGGGCTATGTGTTCTACGCGCCGCCGCGCGCGGTGCCGCGGGCCCAGCGATTCCCGACCGGACCGGTGTCCGCGGACGCGGTGTTGTTGACGTCGATGGGCATCGAACCCGGCCCGGCCGCCGATGACCTACCGCACGGCTTGATCGCACGGGTCATCGACGAGTTGGTGCGGCGCGGCGTGCGGGCGCTCGAGGCGTTCGGCCGCACCCCGGCGGCTTCGGAATTGCAGGATCCCCGACTGGTGGGCCCCGATGTGCGGGCGGTCTTGGAAGCCGTCGGCGATTGCTCGGTGGACCGCTGTGTGATGGATGCGGAGTTCTTGAAGGACACGGGTTTCGTTGTGGTGGCACCACATACGTACTTCCCGCGGTTGCGGCTCGAGCTCGACAAGGGTCTGGGTTGGAAGGCCGAAGTCGAGGCGGCCTTGGAGCGTCTGCTGGAAAGCGCGCATCTGGAGCAGCCGGTCGGGGCCGGTTCTACGGCGGGGAATGCGTCGGGAACCACCCTGGGTGGTTAGCGGGTGGTTACGATCCGCCCAGCTGGCTGGTGCGCTCCACCGACAGTTCGTGGGCCAACAGCTCGGCGAAAGTGAATGTGCCCGTGGGCCTGTCGTTCTTGCCCAGCAGGTAGAGCCGCTTGACCGCGGCGAGGATTCCCTCGGCGATGGCATCGCGGGTCTGGGTGGAGACCAGCATCGCGCGGTCGCGCGGGTTGGTGATGTATCCGATGTCCACCTGGACCGTCGGCATCCGGGTCAGACGCAGCAGATCCCACGTCCGGCCGTGCGTGCGGCAATCGCGTAAACCGGTGCGGGCCACCACTTCTCGCTGGATGAAGTCGGCGAGATTGCGGCCGATGGTGGACACCGAACCGTGGGAGTTGCCGAAGTGAAAGGACGCCACCCCGTTGGCCGCGGTGCTGAGCTGATTCTCGCAGCGCAGGCTGATCATCAGGTCGGCGCCGACATTGTTGGCGGTGGCCGCGCGTTCGGAGTCCAGGGGGCTGCGGTTGACCGGACGGGACAAAAAGGTTTCCATCCCGATGGCGGTCATGCGGCCCTCGAGTCGGCTGGCCAAGTCCCACAACACATCTGCTTCGCTGACCGGTCCCGACGCACCGTGCACGATGAGGCCGTGGTCGGCGCCGCCGCGGCCCGGATCGATGATGATCCGCTTGCCGGACAGTTTGGGGCCCGAGCGGCGCACCAATTCTTCTTCGCGCAAAGCGTGGGGCGAGCCCCCGGTGACCCGTGAACTCAGAAAGTACAAGGACCGCAACGTTTCCGGGCCGCAGATGCCGTCGGCGGACAACCCGTATTCGCGCTGATATGACATCAAAGCGTTGTGCGTCTGCAACCCGAAATGGCCGTCGACCAGGCCGGTGTAAAAGCCGAGATCCTGCAGCCGCGCCTGCAGCGTGGCGACGTCGTCACCGAAGAGGGGGGCGCCGAATTGGTGATACAACGTGCGCGCGCCAAGGCGGTACGACGCTTCCTTGAGTGCGCGGTAGGTAGCCTCGCCGACAATGCCGTCCACGAGCAGGCCGCGATGCTGTTGGAAAGCACGAACTGCCTGGTCAAGTTCGGCGTCGAAGAGTTCCAGGGCCACCTGCCGGCCGGTACTGAGATCCTCGTCGGAGCCATCCAGCAGGCCCAATGAGGCCAGCGTGGCCCGGATCTCGGTCACAGCGGCGCTGCGGTCACCACAGCGCAGCGCGTCGCCGTATTCGCGGCGCGGACTCGACATACCAAGGGCCCTCCGGGACAAAGGCTCATTTAGAGGCAACAGCTCACCGTATTGTCGCAGACGCTTCGCAAATTCCAGAAAACCCCAGGCTATGCACCGGGGTGTGGTGCGACGAGATCAAATGGCGATCAGCTGAGGCCCGGCACGGCGTCCGAAAGCTCGCGCAGCAGCGCCGCCTTGCCCTTGGCGCCGACGATCCGCTTCACCGGTTGGCCGTCTTTGAACAAGATCATGGTGGGGATGGAGACCACCTGGAAGTTCTGGGCGGTTTCCGGGTTGGCGTCCACGTCGAGCTTGGCGACGGTGAGGTGATCGCTACGCTCGCCGGCGATCTCCTCGAGTACCGGTGCAACCATCTTGCAGGGGCCACACCATGTAGCCCAAAAATCAACGAGCACAGGCTTATTGCTGGATAACACCTCGGTCGAAAATGATGCGTCCGAGACTTCTATTGTGGCCCCGGCCTTTTCGGCATCGGTCATTGTGGTGCTCCAATCAATGTGTCGGTACTGCCTGGAAATTCGGTGGCGTCGCCTTGGGCGGCGGCGCTGGACTCTTCGTGGTCGGCGAGCCAGCGTTCGGCGTCGATGGCGGCCGCACAGCCGCTGCCGGCGGCGGTGACGGCTTGGCGGTAGGTGCGATCCACCAGGTCCCCGGCGGCGAACACCCCCTCGATCGAGGTACTGGTGGTGCGCCCACGCACCAACACATACCCATCGGCGTCGGTCTCGAGCACCTCGCGCACCAACTCCGAGCGCGGGTCATGACCGATCGCCACGAACACCCCGCTCACCGCCAGCGTCGACTCCTCACCGGTCACCGTGTCACGCAACCGCAACCCGGTGACCGTCTCGGCGCCCTGCACGGCCTCGACCGCCTTATTGGTCACAAACGTGATCTTGTCGTTGGCCCGCGCACGCTCCAACATGATCCGCGACGCCCGAAATTCCTCGCGCCGATGCACCAACGTCACACTGCGGGCAAAACGGGTCAAAAACGTGGCCTCCTCCATCGCCGAATCCCCACCACCGATCACCGCGATGTCTTGATCTTTGAAAAAGAACCCATCACAGGTCGCACACGAGGACACCCCACGCCCCAACAACTCCTGCTCACCGGGCACGCCCAGATACCGGGCGGCGGCGCCCATCGCCAAAATCACCGCCCGCGCGCGCACCGTCTCGCCCTCGCTGGTGGTCACCGACTTCACCGCACCCTGCAGCGACACCGACTCGACGTCTTCCATCCGCAGATCGGCCCCAAACCGCAGCGCCTGCTCCCGCATCTGATCCATCAACTCCGGACCCGTGATCCCGTCACGAAAACCCGGATAATTCTCCACCTCGGTCGTCGTCATCAACGCCCCACCAAACGACGTCCCCTCAAACACCACCGGCGCCAACTGCGCCCGCGCCGTATACAACGCCGCGGTATACCCCGCAGGACCCGAACCAACAATGATCACGTCGTGCACAGTGTCGGGTGTCATGAAAACCTTTCGAGCGATCGTCTCTGGACCCGTATAAACGCCAGCGTAGGCACGGCTGTTCCCTGGTATTCGGAACAACACGGGCACCGCCCATGGCACCACATTAGGGGCGCGGCACCTGGGTATTGGCCAGCAGCCCGGTGTCGGCGGCGCTGCAGGTCGGAGACACGACGTAGACGGCCAGGACGTGCGGGCTGTCGCCGGGTATCACCAAAGCGATGCCGGGTCTGGCGTTGATCTCGACCGGACGCGCACCCAGTACCTGTGTGGCCGCCGGATAGCCGAGGCCGGTCAGGCAGGAGGCGCGCCGCGCGGGGTCGCCGAGGGTGCCTGCGGAAGAGCCGAAGTCGGGAGCGCGGTCGAGCAGGCCGAGGATCTCGTTTGGGGAGAGCGGGACCTCCATCGGCGGTGTCGACACCGTGATGTGTTGGACGTCGTCCGGGGTGCTCGGGGACGGTTCGGGAGCGTTCAGGAGTGCGACCGTGCCGAAGCCGATCGCGGCCAGCGCCGCGCACAAACCGGCGACCGCCGCAATAACGCGGGCCGGCCGGAGACGCGGGCGCGCGAAGTGAGCGGCCCGTCCGGCGGCTGTGCCGGGCGGGGGCTCCGCGGATCGCAGCGCCGCGGAGATGCGGGCGGCAACCTGCGGGGACGGGTCCGGCTCGCAGGCCGGGTCGGCGCCGACGGCGGCGACATCGCGACGGACACGGTTCAGCGCGGCGAGCACACCGGCGGCCTGCGGGTCGGCCCGAACCTGCCGGCGGACCCGGGCGGCCGCGTCGTCGTCGAGCGCGCCGGCCTGCAGATCGGCGAGGAGTTCGACGGTCAGCGGCGGGTCTGATTCCGCCTTGCGGTGATCCGCCCCATCGTTCTCCGCCGCATCCATCGGACCCAGTGTCCGTCATGCGCCAACGGATGGCCACGGATGGGCTCGCGTGGTGGATTGGTCAGGCCTGACCGGTGGCGCCCTCCGGTGTGGCGTGGGCGCCGGCGTTGAGGTAGCCCAGTAGTTCGGCGAGGCGGCCGCGGGCGCGGGCGCACCGGCTCTTGATCGTGCCCTCGGCGACGCCGAGCAGCCGGGCGGTGTCGGCCACCGAGTATCCCTGCATGTCGACGGCCACCACCGCCGCGCGCTGCTCGACGGGAAGCCGCATCAAGGCGCGCTGCACCGCCATCGTCGTCTCGACCTGGGCGGTCCGATCGGCGACCGGGTAGACGTCCTCCAGCGGAACGGTCGGGTGGGCCTTGGTGCGGCGCAGTCGGTCCAGGCAGGCGTTGACGACGATGCGGTGCAGCCAGCTGCCGACGGCGGCGTCATGCCGGAACGCGCCGGCGCCGCGGTGCGCGGAGAGCATGGCGTCTTGCAGCGCGTCTTCGGCGTCCTCGGGGGTGCGGGTGGTGAGCCGGGCAAGCCGGTGCAGGTGGCGCTGGTGCCGCAGGAAGAGCTCGCTGAAGGCGTAGCGGTCACCCGCCACATGGGCTGCCAGCAGCTCGGCGTCGCTGCGGTCCCGCTTGACGTTTCCCCCGAAGCCCACGGCCGGACATTAACCAATCCGGTATCGGGCGGCACTTCACTCGGCAGCGGTCATGTGAGTCTTGTGGAAGGCTCCGCGGATCAGGACGCGGCCTGGACCGTGATCTCGAAAAAGCCGGCCTGACTCTTGCCGTTCGTGGTTCCCAGCGTGGAGATCCAGACCAGCAGATTCGACGTCGGCGACCCGGCCCTGACCGGGATGACGTTGTGGCCGGGCTTGAGCGTGAAGCCCTGAGCCAGCAGTTTGGTGTCGTTGAGGGAGGCCGGCGACGACGAGGACGCCGCGCGGATCTCGACCTTGGTCCCGCTGCTGGGCGTGTCGATGCTGACCTGGCCGACGACGGTGGGGCTCGGAAGTTGGAGTATCAGGCCCTCACCCTGTTTGAAACTGGGGAAGGGGACGGCGTCGGTGTAGACCTCGGTTGCCCAGGCCGTGGTGGGGTCGCCGTCGATCGCCTGCCCGGCCGTGCCCGGGTTGTCGACCTCGCCGTCGGGGGAGTAGACGCTTGCCCTGGTGGGCTTGACGACGCTGCCGGCGGCGGCGGACGTGGTGGTCGACGGCGCCGACGTTGACGACGAGGGGCCGTTCAGTCCGAGTTCGTCCTTGTTGAGACCACCGCCGACGTTGCCGAAGATTTTGCTCACCACCGACGCCAGTACCAGCAGGGCGACCACGATGACGGCCAGGCCGGCGCCGGCGCCGATGAGCACGTTGCGCCGCCGACGCGCCAGGGTCGCCTCCTGCTCGGGCGGGACGAGCGCGGTCGACGGCGAGGGCGAATCGTCGATCGGGCCGAGCACCTCGGTGCGGTCAGCGACCGCGGTGGCCTGCTGCAGCAGGTTCAAAAGCGTTGAGGCGCTGCGTATTCCGCCGTCCTCCTGGACCGCGCGGACGGCGACCGCGGAGATCTGGAACGGGATGTCGCGGTCGACGACCATGGGTTCGACGGGGTTGCCCGAGGAGTCGCGGTCGGCCGCCGCGAGCCCGCTGCGCACCCCGCTCTCGAGCAACGGCCACCGATTGACCAGCAGGGCGTACAGCGCCGCCCCGATGCCGCGGATGTCGTCTTGGGGGTTGGCGTCGGGCATGGTCGCCGGGTAGGCCAGCACCACGTCGCCTTCGATGCTGACCCGCACGCGGCTGGGGTGGTCGACCGACAGCGCGACGCCGGCGCGGTGGGCCGCGTCGGCGGCGGCGGCCAGCGACTGCATGGCCCGCACGGCGCCCACCGGTGAGGGGGCGGTGTCGGCGACCTCCTGCAACGAACCGCCCCGGATCCACTCGGAGACCACCAGGCCACCGGAGCCGGTGTGCACCACGTCGAGCACGCGGGCGATGCCGGGTTTGTCGATGCGGCTGAGCCGCAGCGTGCGGGACAGGATCTCCTGCAATACCTCGTCGGGCAGGGCGCCGTCGGGGTCGACGAAGGTCAGCGCCACTTGGCGGTCCAGCGCGGTGTCCAGCGCCTGCCAGAACTGCAGCGGCGGGGCGCCGCCGTGGAACACCAGCAATCGGTACCGGCCGCCGGCGATCCGGGCGCCGGGCACCAGATGGACGTCGTCGCCCGACGAATCCACGGCGCGCTCGCGGGGCGCATCGAAAGGGGACGGGCCGCGGCGGGATTCGCCGGCGATGTCGGCGTTGGCCGGGTCGGGCAGGCGCGGCTCGGGCGGCCGCGGCGTCGGCCGTTGCGGCTCGTCGGCGGGAATGTCGGGCTGGAAGTCGTCGGCGACCGGCCGCGAAGTCCCTGACCCTGTGCCGGGCCCGGCGCTGGATGCGGGGCTCTCCATCGGGCGGTCGGTCACCTCCGGTCCTTTCGCTAGCCGGGCTCGGTTTGCCCGCTCCGGAGGCCTGCGCCGGATCGGCTCCTGGACCGCATTGACCCCAGGCGGGGACGAATTCCTCTGCTCAGGGTACGTGACCGGGCGCCGGTGAGACGATCGATCCGCTGCCTTCGGTTTGCGCGGCCGCGGCCCCCGGCCCGTGATGCGGAACCGCAGGGCATCCCACGCGGCCCGGGCCTCGGGAACCTGCGCGCGGAGCATGACCGCGGCCGTGATCGGCAGCATGATGAGCCCCAGCACGAACAGGCGAAGCAGGGAGCCGGCGCCGCCGTGGTCCGTCAGCCGGTCCAGCCCGAACAACCGATCGGCGACGTGGGCGATCAAGGCGGCCAGCATGGATGCGGTGAGCGTCACCAGGATCGTCCGCAGCTCGCCGACGCCGATCAGGTGGCCGCCCGCGGGCAGCAGCGTGCGTCGCAGCAACAGGTAGCCGATGAGCGCGCCGGCGAGGAAGCCGACACCGTTGGCCGAGCCCAGGAAACCGGCCACCAGCTTGGGGTCGTCGGTGAGGTGGGGCGCCAGCACCGAGCCGAGGATCTTGACCGCGGTGATGACGAGGATGATCACGATCGGCGTCCAGGGCTGTTCGCGCGCGTAGAACACCCGCAGCTGCAAGAGCACCAGGCCGTAGGGGATCAGGGTGAACGCCGAGAGCGCGATCGCGGCGCCCAGGTATCCGGCGTCGACGTTTCCGAAATGGCCGTAGGCGAACAGCGCGCTGCCCATCGCCGGGCCGCCGACGGTCATGAAGGCCACGATCGGGATCAGCGTGATCAAGGTCAGCCGGGTGGCCAGCGACAAGTCGGCGAGCACGGCTTTGGTGTCGTTGGCGGCCGCGTTGCGGCTCAGCCGCGGCATCACCACCGTCAACACCGTCACCCCGATCATGCCGAACGGCAGCATCAGGACCATCCAGGTGTAGTTGTAGATCGCGGGCCCGGATGCCGCCGCGGTGCTGGCGATCTGGTTGCCGACCACCAGGCCGAGCTGGCTGATCAGCACGTAGAGCACCATGGCTGCGGCCATGGTGCCGAAGCGTTTGAGGCGCTCGTCGATTCCCCACAGCGGGCGCAGGTCGACCCGTTGCCGGCGCAGCGCGACCAGCAGCACCCCGGTTTGCACGAAGACGCCCAGCGTGGTGCCGATGGCGAGCACCAAAAGCTTGGCGTTGCCCATCCGGACCGGATCGACCGACAGCTCACCGGGGGCGGCCGCATAGATCGTCAGGGTGACCAGCGCGACGACGTTGTTGACGACGGGCGCCCACGCGGTCGGCCCAAACACGTTGCGGGTGTTGAGGATTGCCATGAACACCGAGGTGAGGCCGTAGGCGAGGACCTGGGGGAGAAGGAGGTAGGCGAACGCGACGGTCAGCGCCTCGTTGACCTGCGGGGTGCGGCCCAGCATCAGCCGCACCAGCAGCGGGGCGGCCAGCACCGAGGCCGCGGTGGCGACGATCAGCAGCGCTGTCGTCAGCGTGACCAGGCGCCGCACGAACGCCGCGCCGCCGTCGGGGTCACCCTGCTCGGCGCGCGCCAGCACCGGCACGAAGATCGCGGTGAACGTCGCCTCCAGGACGAGGGCCGCCACCAGGTTGGGCAGCTGATTGGCCACCGAGAACGCGCTGGACAACGCGGCGCCCAGGATAGCGGCGAGCAGCACCACCCGGGCGAAGCCGGTGAGCCGGCTGATCAAGGTCGCGAAGGCCATCGCCCAGGACCGCGAGAGCAGCGCGGCATCGGACAGTTCCGGGCGCCGACGATCGATCCCGGCGGGCACGGGCGGCAGCGGTCCGGTGGGCGGTGAGCCCTGCATCCGGGAACGCCGCGGCGGCTCTGGCAGGCGGTGGTGGTGGGAGGGGGCCTGCCGGTAGGCGGGGGTCATACTCGGTGCTCTTGTTCGACCCGGTGGTCGGCGTCGTCGTGCGTGGCGCCGGATTCGACGGCGTGCCGGGGGTGGGGCGGGTCGGGCCGGTCCAGATCGGCGGGGTCGGGCTGGCCGCGGAAACGGTGCCACAGTCGCCGTCCCGCCAGCAGCACCAGCACCGCCGCGGCGGACAGTGTGATCGCGAACAGGACCTTGCCGTAGGCGTTGGAATGCACCGACAGCCGCACCGGCTCGCCCAGCCGCAGACCGTCCGGCGTGCGCAGCGTCACGTCGACGGCGACGCGTTGGGTGAAGTTGACTTCGATCGGAATCCGCAGCGGGAGGTAACCGGGCGGCAGTTCGATCTGCCCGACGTCGGTGACGTTCATCCCCGGCGGGGCGTCCACATGCACCCGCACCCGGATCGGAACGCTCAGGCCGTTGTGCAGCGCCAACGGCAGCGGGCTGTGTTCGGTGGCCAGCGTGTACGAGCCGCCCGGGTTGACGATCGTGACGGCGCCGAACAGGTCGTTGATCGTCTTACCGACCACGGCCAGTCGTTCCTGCGCCAACCCGTTGCGGGAATCGGGCGGTTCGGACTGGCTCAGGGCGCGCAGCATGTCCTCGCGCAGCGGGGCGGTGTATTGGATGCCGGTCAGCCCGGTGCGGTCGTCGGTCATCAGCGCGGAGGTCAAACCCCATAACCGGCCGACCTGCCCGGCGATCCCGGTGGTGACGTCGTCATTGAACTGCCCGCGCGCGGCGGTGGAGGCGCCGGGCTGCTCCGCGGGTTCGGCGCGCGTGGCGGCGTCGGCGACCACCGCCGGCAGGGGGCGCGGCACCGCCAGACCGGAGCGGATGGTGGTGCTCAGCGCGGTGAGCACGACCTGCGCGTCGTCGGCCTGCAGGTTCCACGTGGCCGGCGGGACCAGGATCTGGGTGCGCGGCTCGTCGTGCTGCAGCGCGTGCCAGAAGATCGAGCCCAAGGCGTCCTGGCGGCGCGCGGTCACCGAATCGTGCGCCAACCGGACCGACAGGGAGGGGTCCAGGTAGGTGGGCGCTTCGGGGCTGGATCCCGCTCCGGCCAGTGCGGCCCCGACGGCCGGATCGAACGGCGCGACGGTGACTTGCGGGGACAACCGCCGGGGTGCGGTGTCGACGCTGGTCTCGGTGGAGCCCTGCGCGTCGGCGGCCGACAGGTCGGCGGCGGCGATCGCGACCGTGCCCTCGTTGGCGTTGAGCAGCTTGACCGTGCGGCTGGTCAGCGGGGCGTCGGGCACGAGCGTGGCGCCGCGGGCGGACGAGACGTCCAGGATTTTGTCGACGATGCTGTTGCCGGTGGTGGTGGCGCTGGCGCTGAGGCCGGGATCGTTGACGCGCTGCAGGGCGTCCAGGTCGGCTTGCGCGTAGGGCAGCGGGGCCACGCAGGTCCGGTGCGCGAGCGCGCGCAGGCGGTTCAGCCATTCGGCCGCGGTGGCCTGTCCCGTGCCGGGGTGGGTCGGGGTGCCGGGGAGTTGAGCCGGGCCGTCGGGGGAATTGGACACGACGTAGCCGGCGGTCATCGCGTTGACGGTGACCAGCAGGTCGGGGTCGATCGCCAAACAGAGCGCGCGGCCGACGGCGCCGTCGGGGTCGACGTCGTGACTGGTCGCGACCTCGGCCGCCGACAGCAGGATGTCGAGCCGGCCACCGCTGGCCAGGGAGGTGGCCAGGTCGTCGTCGACCAGCCGGACCGGGATGGTCCCCCCGGGTACGCCGGGCGCCAGCCGGGGCCGGTCGGCCAGCGGCCACAGCATGGTGATCCACACGGGTTTGGAGGTGTCGGGCGCGACGGCGGAGCCCACGTCGTCGGCGCGGTCGGGCGGCACCCCGACGACGGGCAGCAGGAAGCGCGCGTTGTCCAGCCGGGCCGGGGCGCCGTAGTCGGGCGTGCCGTTGACGTTGACCAGGACCGGATAGATGCCGGGCTTTTCCACTCCCAGCGACGGCTTGGTCAGCGCGCGCAGCGGGGCTGACAGGGTGAAGCCGACTTTTTGCCCGCGCTGCAGCTCGGGAGCCACGGTGAGGAAATCGGCGGCCGCCTCGTAGCGGTCGGTGTCGCCGTCGAGGGTGGTGCGCAAGCCCGCGGAGCTGGTGATCGCGCCGGCGTGTTCGAGGCGGACCATGACGTCGCGAACGGGGCGGTCGCCGATGTTGATCACCATGCCGCTGACGGTCACGACGGGCGGGCTGGTCGTGGTGACCATGTCCGGGGTGACTTGATCGATGCGCACCCGGACGAACGGCGTCACCCCCGGCTCGCCCGCGGCCGCGGGGGGAACCACCGGCCCGGCGAGTACCGCGAGTCCGGCCACGATGCCGAGCACGGCCGCGATGCGCAACAAGCCGGCCCAACAGAGAAGTGGCGCCGTCACGGCCCCGGTCCGTGGCCGTTCTTCCGGCCCGTGGCCGGTTTGTCAGAATGCCGGGTCCGCGAATGCGTCTGCGGGCGGCGCCGCGGCGAGCTGGGCGGCAGCGGAGGAAGCGCGCCCGGGCCGTCGCTTTGCAGCTTGTCGATCAGCTCGTCGGCCACCCGGGCCAGGCGGCGTTCGTCGGCGTAGGCCAGCCGCGACGGCAGTTCCCGCATCGGAACCCAGGCCACCTCGGCGACCTCGAGGTCCTCGTCGGAGAGCTCTCCGCCGGAGAAACGCATTAAGTAGTGGTGCACGGTCTTGTGCACGCGGCGGCCTTCGGTGACGAACCAGTAGTCGATGCGCCCGAGCGCTGCCAGCACGCTGCCGCTGATTCCGGTCTCCTCGGCGACTTCTCTGATAGCGGTCTGCTCGGCGGTCTCACCCAGTTCGATGTGGCCCTTGGGCAGCGACCACAACATCCGTCCGCGGCGGTCGAGGCGGCCGATCAACGCGGCGACCTGCGAGTCACGCGGTCCGTCCAGGCCGTCGATGACCAGCCCACCGGCGGACGTCTCGTGCACGGTGCGCAGCCGATCCGGCCCGTGGCGAGACGAACGGGATCGGCGGGGTTTGGTGGCTGTCGAATCGCCGGTTACTTGACCGTTGGTCTGCTTCTCGGACGAAGCCGCAGCGCCACGACCGCGGCGCCGCCCCCGGCGCCGACGTGGTTTGCCTTGTTCGCCGTCCGACACCCAAGCGATAGTAGCTGGCACGACATGCTCTCCTGGACATACTCGCCGCTGGGTGAGTGCGCGGTGGTCATAACGGAATGCGTCTCGTCAGAGCGGGCCTATCGCATGGGCTACCGCCCACGCCGCACCGAAGAGAATTAGCGAGAGCGGTCCGGACAGGCTGCCGATGAACATCGCGCGACCGAGCCGGCCGACCACTCCGGGAGCGCACGCCCACGCGAGAAACGCGGAGATCGCCATGTAGACGAGCACAATCGGGAGCACGAAAACTATCGAATAGGGCATCAAGAGCCACGTGGCGAGCTCGACGACGAAGACGTGCAGCATCGCCACCACAAACGTGACTGGACCATAACCAAATTTCGACGTGTTGATCGTTGGCTCGGTGGTCATCACAGGGCCTTTCAGCGCAAAATCATGCAGGCGTAGAGGGTCCCGCCGACTATGACGACAACGGAAGATGCCGCAACGCTAAGACCAAGGCCGCGATTGCGCGCCGACCGCGACCGGAGCAATGCGGCGCTGACGGCCAGCGATACCAGAGCCGTGATAGCGGTGGCCGTGAACAACCACGTGCGTTCACTGCGCCCGCCTTCTGTGGTAAAAGTCCCCTTTCCCAAGGCCCACATTGCTACCAACTCCACAGCCAAGACGATTTGCACGACGAATGGGGCGGACAACGTCGCCGTACGCCAGGCGTCGGCATCGAGACTAGAAATCCGGGGCATTGACAGCATCATCTGTTGTCGCTCTTCGCTCGGCCGCGATCATGCGGGGACTGCACCACCGGTGGGAACGGGCGGAACCGACGGGAGGTCGGTAACCGGTCCGAACTCGGTAGATGGTTGTGGAGCTGGGACATCGTACTTTGGATTCCACCCACCGGTGTCGAACGGCGCGAACGCCTTTCCGCCCATGGGGCCTACATCATGGTGACCGGGCAAGTTAAGAGCAGGTCCCCACGATCGTCCCGACTGCGCGGGATCGATAAGTAGTGTGCGAGTCCCTCCACCTGGTAGGTCCTGGTACGCTTCCAAAGAGGGGTAATCAGTCCGCGTGCCATTGATCTGCACGCCTCCTGGTCCTGGGGTAAACACAAGGTCACCATTGACCGTAACGGTGTGGTCCACGAAAGGCCCGTTGGGATCCGCTGTGATGTTGGGCGCGAAGGGATTCCCCGCATCGTATTTGATACGGACGGATCCGTCGGGGAGCTGAGTCACGCTGCCCTTCGGGGTGCCAACTTTGACTTCGCCCGGCCCCCCGGTCGGCGATTCCTCTACGGACGGATTTTGCCGCAAGACCACAATGCCGTTTTCGTAGTCGATGTATGTGGTCACCTTTGTGTCCTCGGGATCGAAATTGGAATTGGGACCGCGGTTGTTCCCGAGGTCTCGCTTCCAGGGCGGAAAGCTCGTCACGTCCCGTTGTTCGATCCATTGCGAGACGCGCACCACTCCCTGGCCGGGCTCTGGCCGAATCTTCACCACCTCGATCTGCGATTTCACGCCCTTGAACTTGGGGTCGTAGGTCTGCGGGTCCAGAGCCGCAGCGGTCGCCCAATCAGCTTGCGATGTCGGTTCCCGACCAAAGACCTGTTTAAATGCCTCGATCTGATTGTGACGGCGTTGGTCTTCCGGCACGTCTCGCGGGGGCGCCTCCGGGATGTCACCGTCGAGGGCCTGGATCGGTGCCTCGTATCCGTCCTGCTTACGTAGGTTAGATTTCGAGGCTTGCAGCTGTTGAGAGTATTGCTCACGGAGTTGTTGCAGCTTGTTCAGCGATGCCTTGGTGTCGTTGATCGCATGCTTCTCGAGTCCCTCAATGTAGTGATCCAGCAGCTGCCTTTCCGAGGCGGTTAAATGCGGATCATTTTCGAGCTCGATGGCCTCGCCAATCTGATCGTCGAGACCTTGTAGCCCGCCTTCGAGCGCGGAAATTTCACCATTTCCGGATCGCTGGGCTTCGGCCAGAGCGGCCGCGATGTTTTCCAGATCAGCCGCAATCTTGGGAAGCTGTGCCGCTTGCACCCCGAGTGAAGTTTTGGCGCGCCGGACTTCAGCAGAATCGTTGATGGGATTCTCGCCGTTCTCGTGTGTCCAGGCCCGAGCGAAGCGGTCCCGCGCCTGACTGAATGCGGCTTCGGCTTCGGCCGTCGACTGGCCTGCGTCATGAAACGCTTTCGCAAGGTTCGAGATCTGTGCTGGCCGGCCGCTCTGCAAGGTGCTGTTGATCTTCCACGGGTCGCCGCCGGCGAACATGATCAGCGCGCCCTTGCTTATGTATCGGAGATGCACCGCATCGTCCCGTCGTTCACCCTTCTCGTCGCGCGTAACGCTACTACCGCGAATGGCCAGGTCAACTCACCTTCAATGCCCACTAGACATCGCCCGCGCAGGTGCGAGGCTCCTCACACGGGATTTTCGGGACTGGCCGACTAGGCTGATCGAACGTGCCTGACGCCGCCCAGGATGCCGAGCTGCTGACCGCCGCCGCGGTCGCGCTCAATAGGCATGCGCCCATGCTGCGGGAGCTGGGCTCCGCGTTCGAGGCCGCGGGCCACGAGCTCTATCTCGTCGGCGGTTCGGTACGGGATGCCTTGCTGGGCAGGTTGAGTCCCGACCTCGACTTCACCACCGACGCGCGCCCCGAGCAGGTGCAAAACATCTTGCGGCGATGGGCCGACAATCTGTGGGACACCGGCATCCAATTCGGCACGGTCGGAGTCGGCAAGGGCGACCATCGGCTCGAGATCACCACGTTCCGCGCCGACACCTACGATCAGGTGTCGCGAAATCCCGAGGTGCAGTACGGCGATCGCCTCGAGGACGATCTGGTGCGCCGCGACTTCACCGCCAACGCGATGGCCGTACGCATCACGTCCGAAGGTCCTGGCGAATTCCTGGACCCGCTAGGTGGTTTGGCGGCGCTGCGCGAGCGGGTGCTGGACACCCCGGCGGCGCCGGAGGTGTCGTTCGGTGACGATCCGTTGCGGATGCTGCGGGCGGCGCGGTTCGTCTCGCAGCTCGGCTTCGCCGTCGCGCCGCGGGTGCGGGAGGCGATCGAACAGATGGCTTCGCAGCTGGGCCGGATCAGCGCCGAGCGGGTGGCCGCCGAGTTGGACAAACTGGTCCTCGGCGATGACCCGACGGCCGGGATCGACCTGCTGGTGCAAACCGGCATGGGTGAGGTGGTGCTGCCCGAGGTCGGCGGCATGCAGATGGCCATCGACGAACACCACCAGCACAAGGACGTCTACCAGCACTCGCTGACCGTGCTGCGCCAGGCGATTGCCCTTGAAGACGACGGCCCGGATCTGGTGCTGCGCTGGGCCGCGCTACTGCACGACATCGGCAAGCCCGCCACCCGCCGCCACGAAGCCAACGGTGGGGTGAGCTTCCACCACCACGAGGTCGTCGGCGCCAAGATGGTCCGAAAGCGGTTGCGCGCCTTGAAGTATTCCAAGCAGATGGTCGAGGACATCTCGCAGCTGGTCTATCTGCATCTGCGGTTCCACGGCTACGGCGATGGGAAGTGGACCGACTCCGCGGTGCGCCGCTATGTCACCGACGCCGGGCCGCTGCTGCCGCGGCTGCACAAACTGGTGCGCGCCGACTGCACGACCCGCAACAAACGCCGGGCCGCCCGCCTGCAGGCCAGCTACGACCGGCTCGAGACGCGGATCGCGGAACTGGCCGCCCAGGAGGATTTGGCGCGGGTGCGCCCCGACCTGGACGGCAACCAGATCATGGAGTTGCTCGGCATCCCGGCGGGTCCGCAAGTCGGGGAGGCGTGGCGGTTTTTGAAAGAGCTACGCCTGGAACGCGGCCCGTTGGACACCGACGAGGCGACCGCGGAACTGTTGGCGTGGTGGCAGTCTCGGGGGAACGGTTAGCGGCACCCGCGCGTCCGAATACGCATGGATTATTGTCTCGCGGGCGACAACGGCGCCGCCATTTGGCACGGGCAACCCGACCTCGACCTCGACGGCGATGGGCGGTTCGAATCGATCGGGATGGATTTCGACCACGACGGACTGCGCGACGACGCGCTCGCCGACCTCGACGGCGACGGCCTCGTCGATCACGCGGTGCTCGACCTCGACAACGACGGCACTCCCGAGGCCTACTTCACCGACGACGGATCCGGAACGTGGGCGGTGGCCGTGGACCGCGGCGGCCAACTGCGCTGGTTCGGCCTCGACGGCGTCGAGCACACCGGCGGTCCGCTGGTCGATCTCGACGGCCACGGGCGCTCCGATGACCGGCTCCTCGATACCGATGGCAACGGGCTGGCGGATCGGGTGCTGCGCTCCGACGACAACGGTGTGACCGGATACGTCGACACCGACGGCGACGGCAAATGGAACGTCCGGCTGACCGACACCGACGGCGACGGTCTCGCCGACGGCGCGAGTTCCCTATGAGGTTGCTAGCGTAGCGGTTTCGTTTCCAAGGCCGCCGCGATGGAACTGCGCTACATCAGCACCCCATTCCTCGTCGCTGAGTCCGGTGGTGATCCGTGGTCGACCAACGCAGGCCTGCAATCCGGTCGTCCGGCGCGGATCTCGGATTTAGCGCGAGCATTCCGTGCAGCCGCAGCCAGCACAGGCGAGGCCGCCGCCGCCTTCGAGGCAGCCCGCCGTCGCTTCGAGGCGGCGTGGAATCACCGAAACGGCGAGCATCCCATCAACGACTCCGCCGAAGTGCAACGCGTGTCCCGGTCGCTGGGCCTGCAGACCGAACAATTACCGAAGATCGCAGTCGATTTGGAGAAGATCGCCGCGACCCTGGCCGAAGCCCAACGAATCTCCGCGCGGTACATCACCGCGCTGGAGTACGACCTGCAAGACATCGACGACGAGATTTGCGAAGCCCTCGCGGACGGTGACCACTGCGACGTCGACGATCTGCGCGAAGACGCCGTCGCGGAGACGAAAGCAATCGTGTTCGCGCTCGGCCAGATTCGCGACCGGTATGCGGCGGTGCTCCAGGCAGCGCTGGACGGACTGCGAACAGACGGTGCTGACCCGGCCGAGATCAGCGGCATCGACGAACTGCTGATCCCGCCGACCCCGACCAGCCCGGAGCAGGTCAAACGCTGGTGGGATTCGTTGAGCGCCAACCAAAAGCGACTGCTGGCCGATCAACATCCGCCCGAGTTGGGCAACCTCAACGGGATTCCCGCCGATGTGCGTGACTCGGTGAACCAGGCGGCGATGAACGACGATCTGCGCAGGGTCGAAGACGCCGCCCGTCGGCGCGGGGTGGTCCCAGACGCGCTTCGAGACAACGCGCTCAACAACCGGGATGCCGACGTATTCACCAACCCCGCGGAGTATGGCTTATGCGCCACCGACATCACCAGATACCAGAATGCGGCGAAGACCAACGATTTCCTCACCCGCGACAAGGGATCGGGGCTCGATCGGGGGCTCCCGCCCATGCTTTGGGCTTACGATCCGCTGGCGTTCGGCGGCAAGGGCAGGGCGGTCATCGCGATCGGAAACCCGGACAAGTCCCGCAACACGGCCGTCATGGTTCCGGGGACCAACAGCAGCGTCAGGGGAGGGTGGATGTCCGACGGGCCCGACGACGCCATCAACCTCTACCAGCAGTCGTTGAAGGCTGATCCCTTTCACTCCACCGCGGTGCTGGCGTGGATGGGCTATGACGCACCGGAATTCGATCATCCGCATTGGGAGCAGGCGCTCGCCGACCCCGCCAAACTGGAACAGGTCGGCACTCCGTGGAGGGCGCGGCAGGCCGCTGCGCTGCTGGCCGCCGACGTCAACGGTCTCGCGTCAACCCATGACGGGTTGGCGCCGAGTCGTGTGACCGTCCTCGGGCATTCCTACGGGTCGACGACGGTGGCCGACGCGTTCGTCCACAGCGGCATGCGCGCCAACGATGCGGTGCTAACGGGTTGCCCGGGAACCGATTTGGCGCATCGTGCCGCGGACTTCCATCTCGACGGCGGCAGGTTGTATGTGGGCGCTGCGTCGACCGATGCGATCAGCTGGATCGGGGAGACGGGCAGCGGGCTTCCGAATGGGCTCAACGAGACACTCGGCGGACCGCTGGGCCCGTGGGCCGGACTGGGCGCCGACCCGGCTCATGAGGGTTTCGGGGCGGTGCGCTTCCGCGCCGAAGTCGCCGGCTCGCACAGCCTCACCCCGTGGTTCACCGACCACGCGCGCTATTACGACGTCGGCAGCGAAGCGCTGCACAACGTGACCGAAATCGTCACCGGGCATGGCGATCGGCTGGCGGCAGAAGGCATGTTGGCTGCCGACCGGGCCCAGGCGCGGATCGCGATTCCTCGTCAGCTCCACACTCCCTTGGGAACTGTTTCGCTGCCCCATGTCGAGATTCGAATGCCCATATCCGTCGACCCGGAATGGGATCGCCCGGCGCGCACCGTCACCAACGGCCATGGGTTCTAGGAGCGATCGAGGCGGCGATTCGCCGGACCGACACCCGGTGAATTGACCACTGGCCAGCCTGCGTTTAGGCTGGTCAAAAGGCTATGAGGCCACTAGAGGCCTTGTCAGCCGAAGTTCGGAAGGAGTGCCGATGTTCGTCAATACGGAGCAATTGCACTCGGGAGGCAACCAGTCCCACCGCGCGGGTGGGCACGCCCAAGAGGGGGCCGATCACCTCGCCGGCGGGACCCTGGCATCGGGGATGTTCGGCGACTTCGAAGCGGCAGACTCCTTCCACAATGCTGTGACCGCCGCGCACGGGCAGCACGTTAAAAATCTGCAGGGACACAGCGAGACGCTCACCAGTGTCGGGACGAAGGCACACCACGCGGCCAACGGGTTCACCAATATGGATCAGCACAACGCTGCCGAACTGCGCGCAGTCCGATGCAGCTCCAGTACCTCAACCCCGCGGACCTGATCGCCGCAGCCGGTGACGACCCCTGGGCAATCAACAGCACCCTCCAGGCGGGTCGCCCTATGCAGGTCTCCAATTTGGCGGAGGCCTTTCGTGCTGCAGGTCGATGTACCGACGAGGCCAACGTCGCGTTTACCGAAGCCCGTCGTCGCTTTGATGCGGCTTGGAACCACGAAGGCGGGGAAAATCCGATCAATGGTTCTGCGGAGGTGCAACGCGCCACCGCGTCATTGGGGGTGCAGGCTGCCCAGTTACCCAAGATCGGTATCGAGCTGGAAAACATTGCCGCCGCCTTGGCGGAGGCGCAGCAGAGCGGCAAAACCGTGATCTCAACTCTCGAGAGCCAGCTGCGTGGAATCGACAACGAACTCGGCCGAGCCCTAGCTCTGGAGGACAGCGGCGACCTCACCCCTGCTGAAGAGGACCTCGTCGAGGACCACATCGCGGAATTGGTAGACGACGCGATCAGCGATACCAAATCTGCTGTGGTTCAGCTTAGGTCGATCCGCAACGGTTACTCCGACCACCTGCAGAAGTCGCTCGCCACGTTGAGGGTCCAGGACGGCTATGACCCTGCGCCCATCCAGGGGATAGACGAAGACGGCCAAAGCAGCCTCGGTGACCAAAACCGCAACGCCGTCAATAGCTATAACGCAACGCAGCGCGCTAGAGACGAAGCGCTGCTGAACAGCTCCGGGCCTATGACACCTGAAAAGGCTGAAGCGGCAGCGCGACTGCGCGATTACACCACGGCTACTAATCCTGCTGCCGATCCCGACGTCCAGCGACTTGCCAGCGAACGCCTCAGCGATTTCGTTACAGCGCGGATCGTCGGTCCGTTGCCGGTCGATCGCGTCATGGGCGGCGACGCACGTACTCGCGCGCAAATGCGGTTGGAGTGGCAGAAGAAGCTGGAGCAAGGATTCGCCGGCGCAGCACCAATGACGCCCGACCAGGTCACTCAACTCCTCGACAACAGCGAGCAACAAGGTCGAGTGGTGATCATGCGTCAAGCTGCCAAGGCGCTTGAGCAGCGGGGTATGTCGTCGTCCACGGCGTCCGCGGTCGTAAGCCAAATGGCTCAGGGCACGCCGCTATCGGCGATAGCCCATTACGACGGCACTTTGGTGGGTGCGGGTGGCGCCGGGTTGGAGGCATCCGCAGGATCGGTATCGAACGGTGCGCACAACATCCCGGGCAGCATCGGTGTTTTATCGCGTGCCGACGCCGAACTGCTGGCCAGCGTCGGCAAACGCCTCGGGTGGGCTGGTTCCGTCGCGGACCTGGCTCTCGCGGGCATCGAAGTCTCGGAGGGCGCTCCCGGCGGCCAGACCATCGGCCAGGCCGTCGGAGGAGTCGGTGGTGGTATGGCCGGTGGCTGGGCAGCTGGTGCGATCGGCGGCTCGATGTTCGGGCCCGGAGGCGCCTTTGTGGGAGCGATCATCGGTTCGGTGTTCGGTGGGTTGGGTGGGGGAAAGGTGGGTGGAGTCGTTGGGTCGCAACTTGACCATTGATTTGTTGGCGGCGAATGCGGGAGCCGACCGATACGCTGATATACCGAAGCCGCCCTGGGCGATGCCAATGCTAATCATTGCGATTGTCACCTTGACGGTTTCAGGGATCCCAGTTTTTTTCGAGCTTGGAGAGCGTCGGCGCCGCTGGGTGTACTGGGGGGCGTTCCTCTGCGGCACACTATTGATGGCGTTGGCACTGTCGTACCGCGGATGGCGGACAAGCGCAGCAGTATGTGTCGGCGGAGTCATCATCGCCTTTTGCTTTGCATTCTTTTACGACAGCTCCCTTTTAAAATTCCGCACTCGGCAATTCTCCTACACTTTGCCCGCGGAACAGCGATCGAAAGCCTCGCCTATAGACACCTACCTGGGTGTGGTACCTGTCAGGAACCACTGGTGGCTAATCGCAGTTGGTAGCTGCGGATTCGCCTACGGGATCTATCTCATCGGTTGGGCTTGGCAAATCACGATCTCGGTAGCGGCCGGCGTTGTCCTCGCTGCTGTGTCGGGTTGGGACGATGGGGCCCGAGGTTTGCCCATCGCTCGCAGACAAACAGTGCAATTCGTTATCGCGAGCCTCGCGTCGATCATGATGTTTGCGTTGCCACTGGCTGCTTACCTCGCTGGGTACTACGGCGCCAAGAAATGGCCCATCGATCGGGGGCGGCGTACTGGCCACCGCGAACCCGGCGAGCTCCGTGACACGGAGTAGCTACCAAGAGAGTGATGGTCGCCGAAAATCCTGCTCGGGCAAGGTCTTGAACCCGTGGCATACGGAACACTTGGAGGCGAGGTCAAACGGCGGAAGCGCGCGCATCCTCATCGCGATGACGGTCAGCGACCGCCGACGTCAGCGGTGATGGAGCTGCATGAAATTGCACGCGGAGGCGACTCGCCGCCTTCCGTGTGGTTGAAGTGATTGCTCGTTGTTCGATTAGCTGTTCAACTATTGGAACGAAGCGTTCGGGACGGACTCGAGGGCTGTTTGCAAACAAAGGAGGACGCATGGCGGGGGATTTTCCTCCAGCTGCTGGGGAAGGGCCAGCTACCGGTCCGCCGCAGAACCCAATGCAATGGGGGCTACCGGCATTTCCTGTGCAACAGCCACGCCGCGCGCGGACCTGGCTAGCGACGGCCTTAGCTGCGGTCGCCGTATCGCTGGGCGCGGCCGCCCTCGTTGTCGCGCTGACGCGGGCCACGGGCAGCCAGTCGGTAGCCTCCTCAACCACCTCAACGACCCCCTCATACAGCCCGGACCAGATTGCAGCCGCACATAGGCAGTTGTGTGCCACCTACAAACTGGCCGCGCAGTCGGTGCAAATCGAGACGAATGGCAACGACCGGGCAGCTGCTGGCGTGTCTGGCGTAAATGCGGCGGTAATGTTGGAGCAGGCATTAAATGCCGCTCCCGCGATCCCGGCAGACGAACGAGCCGCTGCCCTCACATTGGCGGCCGCATATACCAAAGCGAATGCTATGGGAAGCTCGTTGCAGCGCGACGACCCAATTTTTAATGCTGAGGTCGATGATGTCAACGCCAAAGATGCTGCGATGAAGCAGATATGTAGCCGCGGGTGATGTTCGGCGCCCGCTCGACCGTTGCCGAGACTTTCGCGGCCGAAAGACGACTACGGATATATTTTCAGGCGCGGAGCGTAGGCCGTGCAGGTCGATGCGAACGGTCACGATGTCGCTCTGGATCGCATCGCAGTCACCAACGCCGCGGCGATGCTCGATGACGCGGCTGCTAATCCAGCCCTCGGCGTAAACGTATCGCGACCCTGCACGCACGCTATCTACGTCTTATCGCACCGGAACGGCGATGGGAAATAGAAACGTGACGACCGATGCACGGTTTCAAGCCGCACTCGACGACATTAAATGCAAAAGGATGCACTTATGAAGCGAGTATGCGGTGCATGGTGCCGGGTGACTTCGCAGGGACCGCTGCTGTTCCGCGCAAACTAATCGCGGAATCAATCACGTATTGGTACACCGGTGACCATCTTTCGTTGAGATGCAACATGTGCAATCTGCACAGGGACCATCTCAACAGACGGATCATGTAGCAAGGCGCGTGAGGGAGGTTCCTACTCCTGACGTCGGCGAAGGATAATCGACAGTTCGTTGACCATCGCCGCGACGAAGGCGCGCTGTCCGAGCCAGGCCCGGCTCCAGGGGAGGGCGAGCCGTGGCGCGGTGAATTGCCCGGTGTGCGGCTTGCCTGCTCCACTATTGATGGGGAACGGCACGATGACAGCTTGCAGGTTGCGGCATATCGGATGTTGCGGACTAGAGGAGGACAGTCGTGGGAAACCCGCCCGCGGGCTCTGGTCAAGGCCCAGCCGCGCAACCGGCCGTGAGGAACTGGCCACCAAATGCCGTCGGGCCGCCATCCATGGGCTCGCGCTCATGGATGGCGATTGCGGTGGCGGTAACAGCCGCGGTGGCTGTCGCTGCACTGGTCGTGACACTAACGCGACCGACGCGTTTCAATTCGCCGGTTACCACGACTACGGCGGCGGCCTATGGTCCTGCGGAGGTTGCCGCCGCCCAACAAAAAATGTGCGATACGTACAAGCTGGCTGCCCAGTCGGTCCAGGTAGACACCGGTGGTACAGACAAAACGCTGGCTCGCATCGCTACCACTAATGGCGCCCTAATGCTGGATAAGGGGGCACGTGATCCAGCGCTCGACACGAAGCTTCGCGACGCCACGCGCGTCTTGGAAGGCGGGTACCTGACAGTTACCTCAAGAGTAGTTACGGTGTCGTCACCGATGCTGAGTTTCAGGCAGCGCTCGATGACGCCATCCCCAAGGATGCTGCGATGAAAAAGGCATGCGGTGGCTGTTGACCTCCCTCCCGGTGTCTGGACGGCGGCACTAATTGGCCCGTGGTGGCCAGCGCCTTCGACCGCTCTGCGTGCCGGCGCCCAACATTGGGACGAAGCGTGTGCGGAGCAGCAGCTTTATTCACAAACCTTGCGAGCGCAGTGGACGTTATTTTCCGCGCAAAACCAAGGTCACACTGCCGACGACCTTATAAACCGGTTCCAGCAGGGCGAGAAATTTCACCTCGACCTGGCGGAGAAGTACCAGACAAAGACATCGGCCTTCAACTCGGCAGCCGATGCGACCGATTATCTGCGTAGTCGACTGTCAGACATTGCGAATACAGGAAACAACGAAATCAATGAAATCCTGGCATCGAAGAAGCTACCGCCGGAGCAATTGGCGGAGATACAGGCGGTTCAACTGCGCTGCAACGCCGACGCCGCAAATGCCAGTCGGGATGCGGTCGACAAGATGATGGCGGCTACGCAGAAAATTCTGGATGTTGAAGGTACGGGAGGCGACGCCCGGAGCTGGGCACGTGCAAACGGCTTCAATACCGATGATGCTCCGCCCCCGAGCCCGATCAGCGAAAGAGACCTCGGAACACGGCCAGGCTCGCAGGCCGGGTACGGGCATGGTCAGGGTGGGACGGGGCACGGTGGCGGTGGTTCGGGGGTTTCGCAGGCCGGGTACGGGCATGGTCAGGGTGGGACGGGGCACGGTGGCGGTGGTTCGGGGGTTTCGCAGGCCGGGTACGGGCATGGTCAGGGTGGGACGGGGCACGGTGGCGGTGGTTCGGGGGTTTCGCAGGCCGGGTACGGGCATGGTCAGGGTGGGACGGGGCACGGTGGCGGTGGTCCGGGGGTCTCGCAGGCCGGGTACGGACATGGTCAGGGTGGGACGGGGCACGGTGGCGGTGGTCCGGGGGTCTCGCAGGCCGGGTACGGACATGGTCAGGGTGGGACGGGCCAGGGTGGGCTGTCGACCGTTTCGCATAGTCTCGGAGCGGCAACTGGGTCCGCGTCGGGTCCTCCGGCGATAGGTTCTCCAGTTCAGGGCGGCGGTATGTCAATATCGCCGGCTGGACTCGGGCAGGGCCCGCAACCGAACTTGGCTCAATCGTTCACGTCCGGCTTCGCGACGGGCCAGGCGACAGGCCCTGGGGGGCAAGCATTTTCGTCGGGTGCGTTTAACGCGTTCGATGGCGGGCCACCTCAAACTTCGCAGGGAATACCGGCGGTTGCACCGACCGTGCCCAGCGCTGGAGCGTTCATCGCGGCAACGCCTCCCGTTGATGCTCCCCCGGCAGCAGCCCCGGCCCCGATGACAACTGGCGGAGCCACTCCGGTAGCGCCGGCGATGATGACCGGGGGTTCGTGGTCACCATCGGCAGCGTCAGTGAGCGGGGCGTCGATCCCTTCAGGCTCGTTGCCCGCATACGGATCTGACCTACGTCCACCCGTTGTGGCGCCGCCATCCATGCCATCCGCCCCCGCTGGTCCGATTTCGGGTGCGCCGGTAGCGCCGTCGCCGGCGTCGACCCCGTCGGCGGGTGGGCCGCTGGTCTCGCCGGTGGAGCGGACTGCGTCCGGGGCCGCCGCGCAGGCCGGCACGGGCTCGTCTGCGATGGTCAGCGCATCGGCAGCGTCCGCGGCAACGGGCGCGACCGCCGGCGCGGCGTCCGCAAGGAACGCCGAACAGCAGCGGCTCCAGCGGCTCGTCGATGCGGTCGCTCGTCAGGAGCCGCGACTGTCATGGGCGGCCGGCCTCCGCGACGACGGCACTACCACGCTGCTGGTCACCGATCTCGCCGGTGGCTGGATTCCGCCCCATGTCCGGTTGCCCGCCCACGTCACGCTGCTGGAGCCGTCGGCGCGACGGCATGACGCCAACGTCGTCGACCTGCTCGGCGCCATCACAGTCGCGGCCGCCCACCACGCCAACACCTATGTCGCAGAGCCGGGTTCCGACGAACCCGCGCTCAGCGGCGATCGGCCGGCTCGCTCGGCCGCGCCGCACGTCGATGAGCTCGGCCCGACGTTGGTCGAAGCGGTGCGCCGCCGCGACGGTCTGCCGCGGATTGCGCAGGCCGTCGCCGCGCCCGCGGTGCGAAAGACGGGTGTGCTGGAAAGCGAAATCGGGATGTTGCGCGAATGCGTCGCCGACATTCAGCACTCGGTAATGACCGCATATCCCAATCACGATCCAGCGGCCGTCGGCGATTGGATGCTTTTAGCCTCGATCGAGGCGCTGATCGACGGCCACGAGTACCTCACGAATTACCACCTGGCCTGGTTCGAGGCGATCAGCCACCGCGGTGGTTCGTAGCGAGCCCCAATGTCGGGTGAATACCGTTCGCGGCGTCTTATGCCAAAATGGCGGTACGAGCAATCGAAACTGCCTGAATAGGCACCGGACGGTTGCGGGCGATGCGAATGGGGCGGAGGTGCGATCGTGGGCGGTCCCGGCGGATCCATCCGATCTGACTTGCCAACTACTTTGGAGCTAGGCAGCGGGCCGCCGATGAATGTCCCCAGGCCGTTTCCTATTCCGCCAGGCGGCGCCTCGCCCGCAGACGGTGGGCAGGGGATGGTCGGAGCAGCCGGCAACGCCAACGTTCCCAAAGACGCCGCAGACGCCGAAGCGGCCGATGCGGACCGGCGCGCACATGCCGCCGACGCCGCGGCGAAGTTCCCGGCCAATGAGGCAAACGGGCAGCAAGAGATGCAGATGATCCAGCAAATGCTGTCCAGCGTTACGGGCGCGATGGGCGGCGCGATGGGCGGCGTCATGGGGCCGATGACCCAGCTTCCCCAGCAGGCGATGCAGGCCGGCCAGAGCGCCCTCCAGCCCCTGATGAGCGCGGTTCAGGGCGCTCACGGCGCGGCATCCCTCGCCGACAGCGCGCACCTGGTCGACAGTGTCGGAGCCGGCGGCGCCGGCCTCGGCGGCGGTTCCGGCGGTGGCGCCGGCCTCGGCGGTGGCGGCACGGTTCCGGCCAGCTCGCTGGGCCCGCCGCCGGTGCCGACATCGTCGCCACCGACCACCCCCGCAGGCGCCAAGGCTCCGATAATGCCGGCCACCGGCGGCATGCCCGCCATGCCCGGACAGACGGGAATGACCGGGATGCCGATGATGCCGCCGGGCGCGATGGGCGCCGGTGGCGAAGGCGGCAACAAGGCCAAGCCTGTCGAGAAGCGGGTGACCGCTCCGGGCGTGCCCAACGGCCAGCCGGTCAAGGGCCGCCTGACGGTCCCGCCCAGCGCGCCGGGCAGCAAATCCGGCGAGGCCAAGCCCACGGTGGTCACCAACAGGCCCAACCGGCGGATCGTGATCATGCCGTCCGAGGACGAGCCGAAGGACTAACCCCAGTCCGCCAAGAGGTGAGTGGTCGGGTAGATCGCCCGGCAGTAGTGTCGCTACGTAATCGCGGCCGGCCGATCCCAAGTCATATTGGATTGCCCGTTATTGACAGCAGAACTGTCGATACGTGCATGCTATGAGGTACGTCTGCAGCGACCGCGGAATCCGCGGCCAGGAGGGTGTGGGAGTACTAGCTCGAGTGTCCGGCAAGGATGCGGCGCCGTGGCGGCGCACAGGTGGATTGGGGCGGGGAGGTCGATGACCGATCCCCTGAGAATGCAAGCTGTCGCGGCGCTGGCCCGCGCCCACAACCTGTTCGCGGGCACTCCCGTCAGTCCGCGCATCGGTGACGTCGCCGAGCAGACGGACGCGACATCGCACCACGCGGGGCTACCGGAGGCAGCGTCCGCACGGTCGGGCGCCTCGATAAAGCTGCTAAGCCACTCACGCCACGCCGACCGCACGCTGGGAGCCATCCTCGCGGCCGCGCGAGCCGATCACGCGCACGGACGGGCGGCGACGCGCACGGTGTTGGAGGCCGCCGAATCGGACGTAACTCCGGCCGCCGATACGCCGATGGGGCGACGTGAGGCCATGGCGCGCACGGCGAAACGGCTGCGGTCCCAGCACCGCCACATCACCACATCACGACGGCGGGCAAGGCTGCTCGCGCGGCGGCTGCGACGCCTGCACTACCCGCAGAGGCGGTCGATGCACAGAAATCACGCCGGCGGACGCGCGGCGGTTTTGGCGGCCATCCGTAAAGCTTTGGATATCAAAGGCATTCATAACCCGGCGGCGCGCGCCCGTTGGGAACGCGGCATGGATCTGGTGGCCCGCCGCGAGTCCAACTACAACGCCAGCGCCGTCAACAACTGGGATTCCAACGCGGCGCGGGGAACCCCCAGCAAGGGCGCCTGGCAATTCATCGCGCCGACGTTCGCGGCCTATCACCAGCCGGGCACCTCTCGCGACATTCACAACCTGGTGGCGCAGGCGTGCGCGTTCATCAACTATGCGATGGGCCGTTACGGGGTTGCCGCCGACGCGTCGAACCTCGCCGATCGGATTCAGCAGGCCGATCCTCACCGAGCACCCAAGGGGTACTGAGCATGCCGCTGAGTTTGTCTAATCGCGACCAGAACTCTGGGCACCTGTTCTACAACCGGCGGCTGCGGGCGGCGACCACCCGCTTCTCGGTGCGCATGAAACACGATGACCGCAAGCAGACGGCCGCGCTTGTGCTCTCAGTGCTCCTCGTGGCTATCGCGTCGGGCTGGATGCTGCTGCTGAATGTGCTGAAACCCACTGGCATCGTGGGTGATTCGGCGATCATCGGCGACCGTGATTCCGGGGCGATCTACGCCAAGATCGACGGCCGGCTCTACCCGGCGCTGAATTTGACGTCCGCACGGTTGGCGACGGGGACGGCGAATCAGCCGACGTGGGTGAAACCCGCCGAGATAGCGAAGTATCCGACCGGGCCGCTGGTCGGTATCCCGGGGGCGCCGGCGGCGATGCCGGTGCATCGGGGTGCGACCTCGGCCTGGGCGGTGTGCGACACCGCGGGACGTCCGCGCAGCCCCGAACGGCCGGTGGTGACCTCGATCGCCGGCCAGCTCGACGCCTATGACCGCGCCACACCGCTGCGCGACGACGCCGGGCTGCTGGTCACGTTCGAGGGCAACACCTACGTCATCTGGGGCGGCAAACGATCCCAGATCGATCCGGTCAACCGGGCGGTCACGCTCAGTCTGGGGCTCGACCCGGGAGTGACGCTGCCGGTGGAGATTTCGCGCGCCCTGTATGACGCGCTGCCCGCGACCGAACCGCTCGACGTCCCGCAAGTACCCCTGGCGGGCACCCCGTCGACGTGGGTCTCGGGCTCACAGGTGGGAGCGGTGCTGCAGGCCCAAACCGCCAGCGGCGGAAAGCAGTTCTACGTCCTGCTGCCCGAGGGAGTGCAAAAGGTCACCAGCTTCGTGGCCGACCTGTTGCGCAGCGCCAACTCCTACGGGTCGACGGCGCCGCGCGTGGTGACCCCCGACGTGTTGGTCAACATCCCCGAGGTGACCTCGCTGGCCGTCGACTACTACCCGACCAAACGCTTGAATTTCATTGACACCGCGGCCGATCCGACCACCTGCGTCGGCTGGGAGAAGGCCTCGACGGATCCGCGGGCCCGCGTCGTCGTCTATAACGGGCGCGGCCTGCCGACGCCGTCCTACCTGGACAACAGAATCGTTCATTTGGTGCGTGACGACCGCGACCCGGCATCGGTGGTCGCCAACCAGGTGCTGGTGTTGCCGGGCGCGGCGAACTTCGTGACATCGACCAGCGGCGTGGTCACCTCGGACTCCCGCGAATCGTTGTTCTGGGTGTCCGACAACGGGGTTCGGTTCGGGATCGCCAACGACGAGACGACGCTGCGGGCGCTCGGGCTTGACCCGGGGTCGGCGGTGCAGGCGCCCTGGCCGCTGCTGCGGACTTTCGCATCGGGGCCCGCGTTGTCCAGGGAGGCAGCGCTTTTGGAGCGTGACACCGTGCCGGCGCTGGGCAAGGTGGCTGTGGTGACGACATCGGCGAAGCCGGGAGGCTAGAGAATGTCCAAGAAAGCGTTCCCCATCAACCGCGTCAGGATCGAGCCACCGAAACCGGTTCGGGTGGCACCCAGCGCGCCGATCGCGCTGCCGGAACGCGAGCCGCGCAACATCTGGGTGATGATCGGTGTGCCGGCGCTGATCGTCGCGCTCATCGGCACCATCGTCATGCTCTACGTCTCCGGCGTCCGCAGCCTGACCACCGGCTTCTTCCCGCTGATGGGCATCGGCGCGTTCAGCATGCTGGCGTTCTCCGGCCGCTTCGGCCGAGCCCGCAAGATCACCTGGGGCGAAATGGAAAAGGGCCGTCGCCGCTACCTGCGCGACCTCGACGGCAACCGCGACGAAATCCAGTCCGCGGTGTGCGCGCAGCGTGAATGGCAGAACTCGGTGCACTCCGACCCGCGCGGCCTGGGCGCCATCATCGGCGGCCCCCGCATGTGGGAACGCGGACGCGCCGACGCGGACTTCCTGGAGGTGCGGCTCGGCACGGGCGTGCAGCACGCACCGGACTCGGTGCTCTCGGTGACCTGGCCCGACATCGCGTCCGACGAGGAGCTCGAACCCGTCACCGGGCAGGCACTGCGCGATTTCATCTTGGAGCAGCGCAAGATTCGCGACATCGCCAAGGTGGTGAACCTGCGGTCGGCGCCGGGATTCAGCTTCGTGGGCGAGGATCTGGACCGGCTGCGCTCACTGATGCGCTCGGCGCTGTGCTCGCTGGCCGTGTTCCACAACCCGCGCGACGTCAAGCTGATGGTGGTGACGCGCAACCCCGAGGTTTGGTCATGGATCGTGTGGCTGCCGCACAACCTGCACGACGAACTGTTCGACGCGTGCGGCTTTCGGCGCCTGGTCTTCGCCACACCGGAGGAACTCGAAGAGACCCTGGGCGCCGAGCTGCACATGAAGGGCAAGCGCGGCGCCTGGACGCCGCTGGCCGCGGCCAGCCCCACCGCCATGGGATCGGCCCTGGAAACCGGCACGGACACCGTCGATTTGGGCCCGCACCTCGTGATCGTCGACGACAACACGGGCAGCCCCGATGCCTGGGAGAGCGTCGTCGGCCAGGTCGGCAAGGCCGGAATCACCCTGCTGCGCATCGCCTCACGCGTCGGCACCGGCGTGGGCTTCGCCACCGACCAGGTATTCGAGCTCAGCGAGCGGCACAGCTCACCCAACGGCTCGGTCAACGGCGAAGTCGCCCTGCACCGGAACGGCTCGGACTCCGACGGGGAGGACGGCCGCCCGGCCCCCCTGCTGCGCGTGCGCAACAAGTTCTTCGCCCACGCCGACCAGCTTTCGGTGCACCGCGCCTACCGCTACGCGCGGGCGATGGCCCGCTGGTCACCGACCAGCCGCAGCGAGATCGCCGATTCCGTCAGCGGTGCAACCGAATTGCTGCGCGCGCTGGGCATCAGCGACCCGCGCGAGCTGGACGTCGACCGGCTATGGGCGGAGCGGCGCGGCCGCGGCGACGAGCGCTGGTGCGAGGTCCCGGTCGGGGCCAAGCCCAACGGCGAGCTGCAGAACATCACCATCCGCGCCAAGGACTTCGGCGGCTTCGGGTTCCACTCCGTGGTCATCGGCACCAGCGGCTCGGGCAAGTCGGAGTTCTTCTTGTCGCTGGTCTACGGCATCGCGCTGACGCACTCGCCGGAGACGTTCAACGTCATCTTCGTCGACATGAAGTTCGAGTCGGCGGCCCAGGACATCCTCGGCATCCCGCACGTAGTGGCCGCGCTGTCCAACCTCGGCAAGGACGAACGCCACCTCGCCGAGCGGATGCGCCGGGTCATCGACGGTGAGATCAAACAGCGCTACGAGCTTTTCACCTCGGTCGGCGCACGCGACGCCAACGACTACGAGGAGATCCGGCTCGCCGGGCGCGACCTGCCCCCGGTGCCGGTGTTGCTCGTCATCGTCGACGAGTATCTGGAGCTGTTCGCCAACCACGAGAAGTGGATCAACCTCATCATCCACATCGGCCAGGAAGGCCGCGGCGCCAACGTGTTCTTCATGTTGGGCGGCCAGCGCCTGGACCTGTCCTCGCTGCAGAAGGTCAAGTCCAACATCGCCTTTCGGATCGCGCTGCGCGCCGAGTCCGGCGACGACAGCCGCGAGGTGATCGGCTCGGACGCCGCCTACCACCTGCCGTCGAAGGAGAACGGCTTCGGCCTGCTGAAGGTGGGGCCGCGCGATCTGGAGCCGTTCCGCTGCTTCTACCTGTCCGCACCGTTCGTGGTGCCGAAGACCAAGGAAGTCGCGGAGACGGTCGACATGACCTTGACCAAGCCCCGGCTCTACAACTGGCAGTTCCAGCCGTTGGACGCCGCGGATGCCACGGCATTGGAAGCGGCCGCCGCCGTCGACGCCGAGCCCGACGAATTCCTGTACTACGACGACGGTTTCAAGCGGAAGAAGGTCGTGGACGTGCTGCGAGAGTCGCTGCGGAGCGTGCCGCACCGCGCCCCGCGCCGGCCCTGGCTGGAGCCGCTGGAAGAGCCCGAGCCCATCGACGCCCTGGTCGCCGGGTATCGGGGCAAGCCGTGGCACGTCGACTACGGGAGCAACCCGGGCCTGATGTTCCCGGTGGGTGTCATGGACATCCCCGAAGAGTCAAAGCAGATCGTGCACGCGGTCGACGCGCTGCGCAGCAACGTGATCGTGGTCGGCGCCAAGCAGCGCGGAAAGACGACCACCTTGATGACGCTGATGTGTTCGGCCGCAACGATGTACAGCCCCGCGCGCGTCACGTTCTTTTGCATCGGCGGGGCGACCCTCGCCCAGGCCGCATCGCTGCCGCACGTCACCGACATCGTGTCGCCCAAGGACGCCGAGGGCATCGAACGCATCTTGAGCAGCATGGACGCATTGATCGATGCCCGCGAAGATTCGTTCCGGCGGCTCAAGATCGACCTCGACGGATTCCGCGAGCGCCGCTTCGGGCCCGGGAGCGACGGCCTGGGCGGCACCGACGCCAATGATCCGTTCGGCGATGTCTTCGTGGTGGTGGACGACTACGACGACCTGTATTCGAAGGACACCGTCCTGGGAGACCGCATCATCTCGCTGAGCAGCCGCGGTCCCGAATACGGGGTGCACGTGATGTGCAGCGCCGGCGGCTGGATTCACGGGCAACGGCAGAGCCTGCTGCAAAACGCCACGGCGCGAATCCAATTGCGGTTGGCCGACCCGAGCGAGAGCCAGATGGGGCACTCGTCGCTGGAGTCGCGGGACGCGGCCCGTCGGACGCTGAGCCGCCCCGGTTTCGGGCTGACGGACAGCTTGCACGAGCTGCGGGTCGGTGTGCCGGCGCTGACCGACCCGGCCACCGGGGCGATTGTCAGCATCGTCGACGTCGGTGCCCGCATCGCGGACGTCGCCGGCGTGACCAAGCACGCAACCCTGCAGCGACTGCCGCAGCGGGTGGAACTCAAGGCGATCCTGGAATACGAGGCCGCCCACCCGACAGGCGACGACCTGTCGATCTCGTTTGCCATCGGCGAACGCCACGAACTGGGGCCGGTCCCGATCAAGCTGCGCGAAAGCCCGGGCGTGATGATCCTGGGCCGGCAGGGCTGCGGAAAAACCTTGTCGCTGGTTTCAATTGGCGAGGCGATCATGAACCGCTTCAGCCCCGACGAAGCCCAGCTGACCCTGATCGACCCCAAGACCGCCCCGCACGGCCTGCGCGATCTGCACGGGCCGGGCTACGTGCGCGCCTACGCCTACGACCAGGACGAGATCGACGAGGTGATCACCGCACTGGCTCAGCAGATCCTGCTGCCCCGGCTGCCGCCCAAGGGCCTGAGCCAGGAGGAACTGCGCGCGCTCAAGCCGTGGGAGGGTGCGCGGCACTTCGTGCTCATCGACGACATCGGAGACCTGCGCCCCGATCAGAGCTACCCGCCCAAGCCGCCAGTGGGAGCGGCGTTGTGGAAGCTGATGGAACGCGCCCGCCAGATCGGCCTGCACGTCTTCACCACCCGCAACAGCGCGAACTGGGCGACGCTGCAAATGGATCCGTGGATCAGGTTCCAGAACTCGGCGAAAGTGGCCCAGCTCTATATGGATAACGACCCACAGAACCGGATCAACCGCAACGTTCGCGCCCAGGCGCTCCCGCCGGGGCGTGGTCTGCTGGTGAGCGCCGACGGCGACGTCGAGGGGGTGCTGGTCGGGCTGCCGTCGTCGTTCACACCCCCGCCGCAGTAAGCGGCTGTGGCTCAGGCGTTTTCACCGCCTGGGCCACGGCGCGTCGGGGGAGCGGACTCGGCCACCAGAACCACCGGCCCAGCAGGGCCACGATGGACGGCACGATGAATGCCCGCACCACCAGGGTGTCCAGCAGCAGCCCGACCGCGACGGTCGTGCCGATCTGCGCGACGCTGAGCACGCTGCTGGTCAGCAGCGCCAGCATGGTCAGCCCGAAGACGATGCCGGCGACGGTGACCACTCCGCCGGTGCCGCCGAAGGCCCGGATGATTCCCGTCTTGAGGCCCGCCGCCGCTTCCTGTTTGATCCGCAATGCGAGCAACAGGTTGTAGTCTGCGCCGACGGCGATCAGCGCGATGAACGCGAAGGGTCCCACGGCCCAGTGCAGGTCCTGATGGAGAAGGTGCTGCCAGATCAGCACACTGGCGCCAATGGCCGATGCGTAGGAGGTGACCACGGTTCCGACGACGACCAGCCCCGCGACCGGACTGCGCAACATGGCCGTGACGATCAAGAAGATGAGGACCAGTGCGGCGCCCGCCAACAGCGTGGCATCACTGGCGACGAAGCGCTGCAGATCCGCGGTCACCGGGCCGACGCCGGCGAGGTCGACCTCCGTCGGGGTCAGCGTGCCCTCCTTGGTGGCCTCCTTGATGGCGGCCCGCACCTGGTCGGCGCGCTTGGCGCCGTCCGCCCCCCACTCGGAGCCGTCGCCGTAGACCAAAAGGTAAGCGGCACGCCCGTTCTCGGAGATCAGGTGGCCCAGCACGGCGGTGTACCGGGGATCGGTCAGCGCCCGTTGTGGCATATAGAAATCCGCCGCAGCGCTGCCCCGGAATTGCGTGGCGATCTCGTTCATGTAGTCGGTCAACTGGCGCATCTGCGGCCCGAGCGTATCGGTGAGCGCGAGCAGGTCATGGGTGGCCGAACGTGCTTGTCCCAACGCCCCTTTCATCGCCGACACGCTTTGCGGCAAGCCGGCCATCGCCGCGGCGGCGGTGCTCGAGCCGCTGGTCAGTTTCGTCGCGCCGGCATCGAGTCGCGCGGAGGTCTGCACCAGGCTGTCGACGGGTTGCAGCACCCGATCCACCGTCGAGCAGATCGGATTGGCGGCGCAGTCGGGAGTCCGCCCGACGAAGTCGCGCAGGGGGTCGAGATAGCCCGACACCGTCGTGACATTGCGCTGCAATCCGTCCATGCCGGCGCGCATGTCGTCGGCGGCGCCGGACATGTCGGCCAACCCCGCACTGCCGCCCCGCAACCCGTTGCCCAGACCATCGACCGCAGCCTGTGTCTGCGCCAACGCTCCGTCCAATTCGGAGACCCGCTGCAGACGCCGGGTCAGCGAATCCATGGTGTCGCCGAATTGACGGCCGAGCACACCCGCCTGATAGCTGAGCGTCGCTTGTTCGGGCACCTTGCCATCGGGGCGGCTGGCGGACTGGACCGCACGCACTCCCGGGACGGCCATGATGTGGCGGGTGATCCGCTCGATCGCGATCAGCCCGGCCGGGTTGCGCAAGTCGTGATCCGCCTGGATCGCGACGACGTCGGGCAACAGCGCGTTCGCGGCGAAATGCCGGTCGGCGCTGGCATAGCCGCGGTTGGAGTCGGTGGACGATGGCGTGGCGGCGGGCTCGTTGAACCCGACGCGCATCCCGGCCACCGGCAGCGCGACCAGCACGGTCAACCCCAGCGCGGCCACCAGGATCGGCCCGGGCCAGCGCGCCACGGCGGTGCCGACCCGGCGCCAGCGCCGCGCCGTCCTCGACGGCCGCGGTTCGAGATATCCCCGTCGCACGGCCAGTCCCATCAGCGCCGGTGTCAGGGTCAGCGCGGCCACCATAGTCGCCAGAATGCCGATGGCGCAGGGCAATCCGGCGCTGCGGAACGAGCCCACCTGCGCGAACACCAGGCATGCCAGTGCCACCGACACGGTCAGCGCCGAACCGATCACGACCGGCGCGATGGAACGGTAGGCCTGCGTCAGCGCCTGCCCCGGCGCGACGCCGCGGCGGCGGCCTTCGTGATAGCGCCCCACCAGGAAGATCGCGTAGTCGGTGCCGGCGCCCAGCGTCATGGCTGCCATGAGAGCCACTGAAAACAGCGACACCTCAATCACGTTGGCCTGACCGAGCGCCGCGACGATGGCGCGGGCCAGTGCCAGGGCGAGGCCGACCGATATCAGGGGAATCGCGGCGGCGACCGGCGAGCGGTACACGATCAGCAACAACAGCAGGATGAGACCGATGGTGGCGGCGGTGATTCCGAGCATCTGCCGGTCGATCGCGGAGAACTCGTCGACGATCGTGGCGCCGGGACCCGTGACATGGACTTCCAGGCCGGCCGGCGGCGAAAGCGTCTGGATGGCGGCGCGCACGGAGTTCACCGAATCGCGCGCCTGGGAGGTGCCGAGCATTCCGGCGAGCCGCACCATCACACTGACGGCCCGACCGTCCGAGCTCTGCGCGCCGGCGGCCGCCGCGGGTTGCGACCAGAGATCGGTCACCGCATACACGTGACGGTGATCGGAACCGAGCGTCGTCGTCAGCGCGTCATAGAACTGGCGGTCACTCGGTGTCAGCCGCTGATTTCGTTCCAGCACAACGTAAACGAAGTTGTTGCTGGGAGTCTCGTTGAACAGCTGGGCCGCCCGGGCGGCGGCCACCGCGCTCGGCGCCTCGGGTGGCATGAAGGACCGGGCGTGGGTGTCGACGACTCGCTCCAGTTGCGGGACCGCCAGATTGGCGGTGGCCGCCGCCAGCACCCACAGGCCGACGATCAGGACCGCGTACCGGCCGGTCAGTCGCGCAAGCATTCCCGCTCGGTCATGCAACGGTCTGCCGATCGCCGGTCGGGCCGCCGAAGAGGCCGACGGCCACGTGTTCGCCGCGAGACAGCGACCGCACCCGGACCGACCGGCGCGAGCCGATCCTCACCAGCGCGTGCAGGCCGGGTTCGGCGGCCTCGAGATCGGCCCGCACCTGTTCGGCCGACGCGCCCTCGTAGGCCGCCTGGTCCAGCTTGGCCACCAGCATGGTGATCCAACGCTGGCCGAGCGACAGCATCAAGCCTTCCTCGTCGCCGAACAGCTCGGACACCTCGGATGAGTTGTCGATCAACGCGAGTGCCGCCTGCGGATCCGTCTCGGCGGCTTTGATCACCTCGGCCATGAAGGCCATGCGGTCGTGCAGCAGTGTCCATGTCATGACTCGACGTTAGGAATCCGGCCGCCGGCCGCGCGTCGTGCCGAAGTGCAGTCTTTGTCTCCTACCACGGGCGGAGACGGGTGCCGACCCCAGCAGGATGTGACGGGGCGCTCAGCTCTTCTAGGATTGGACAATGTTGCGCGCCGCAGCGGATCACGTGCGGGAGCAGCTTCGCCGACGCAGCGAGCTGCTTCCCGTCGGCATCACGTGGACGTCGCTGATCGCCGTCGACGTCAGCCTCGTGCTCGGCGGTGTGATCGGGACGCTGCAGCGGCCCGCGGCCGACCTGCCCGTGTCGCTGGCCGCGTTCGCCCTGGCCCTGTCAACCGAGCTGGCGTTCTTCGTCTTCAATATGAAAATCACGCCGTGGCCGTTGTGGGCGACCTGGTCGGCGGCCACCGCGCTGACGCTCTTCGGCACGTCGACGCCCATACAGGCCGATTTCGCACCGGCGCTGTTGGTGCTGATGGTGTTGTCGGTCGCGACGTTGGCCTCGGTGCTGGGCGGCTTGCTGGCCGCGGTGTCGGCGGCCGCGCTGTTGCTCACGGCGTCGGCGCTGCACCGCCTCGACGCGATCGCGTTGTACCTGGGTTTCGTCGCGGTGGCGTGGCTGCTCGGTTACGTGATGCGCGCCCAGCGGCTGCTGCTGGCCGAACAAATCGAGGCGCAGAATTTGTTGGCCGCGCACGCCGCCGCCGACGAACGCCGGCGCATCGCGCGCGAAGTGCACGACGTCATCGCGCATTCGCTCAGCATCACCCTGTTGCATGTGACCGGTGCGCGCCGCGCGCTGCAGCAGGATCGCGACGTCGACGACGCTGTCGATGCGCTGGAGCAGGCCGAGAAGCTGGGCCGGCAGGCGATGGCCGACATCCGCCGTACCGTCGGGCTGCTCGACAACTGGCCGACCAAAACGGCGCAGACCACGCCCGAACCCGGCATCGACGACGTCCCGGCGCTCGTCGCGGGCTTTCAGCAAGCGGGCCTGGCCGTCACGCTGTGCGTCGAGGGACCCACCGATCACGTGTCGGCCGCGGTGGGTCTCGGGCTCTACCGCATCACCCAGGAGTCGCTGGCCAACATCGCCAAGCACGCGCCCGAATCGAAAGCCAGTGTGGTGCTCGACATTTCGCCGGCGTCGGCCCGGCTCGCGGTCAGCAATCTGCTCCCGGCCGCGGTGGTGGCCGCGAGATCGGCGGAGGGGCGCGGCCTGCGCGGCATGCGCCAGCGCGTCGACCTGCTCGGCGGCGCCCTCGACGTCGGCCCGACCCCGGACGGGTGGTCGGTGCGCGCCGAGATACCGCTGCACGACGGCGACACCAGCTGGCGCCCGCGGTGGTGCAAGCTGTGACCGACCCGGGGCCCGAGATCGCCGTGCTGCTCGTCGACGACCAAGACCTGGTGCGCTCGGGGCTGCGCCGAATCCTGCGCCGCAAGGACGGTTTCGTCATCGTCGCGGAGTGCGCCGACGGCGACGAGGTGCCCGCCGCGGTGGCCGAGCATCGACCCGACGTCGTCGTGATGGATCTGCGGATGCGCCGCGTCGACGGCATCGAGGCGACCCGCCGGCTGGGCGGCAGGCCGCCGGTGCTCGCGCTCACCACCTTCAACGAGGACGAGCTGTTGTCCGGGGCGCTGCGCGCCGGAGCGGCCGGCTTCGTGCTCAAAGACTCCTCCGCCGAAGAGCTGATCCGCGCGGTGCGCGCGGTCGCCCGCGGAGACAGCTACCTGGATCCCGCGGTGACCTCGCGGGTGCTCACCACGTACCGCAAGGCGGCCCCCGGCCCGCGCGGCACCGCGATCGCCGAGCTGACGACCCGCGAGCTCGACGTCCTGACATTGATCGGCCAGGGCCTGTCCAATACCGAGATCGCCGGCGAACTCTGCATTTCCGGCGTGACCGTCAAGAGCCACATCGGGCGGATCTTCGGCAAGCTCGACTTGCGCGATCGCGCGGCCGCGATCGTGTATGCGTACGACAACGGCATCGTCGCCCCGCGCTGAGGGTGCTACAGCGGCGCCGACTGCTCGGCGAGGTTCAGCAGCACGTAGGCCATGCACACGAGGAAGTTCAGCACCACCATGACCAGGCCCGCGAACATCAGCGAACGGGTACCGCGTTGTTTGAGCCGCTTGTATCGCGCCGCGCGAGACTCGCGGTCGAGCTGAATCGCGATCAGCGCGAAATTCACGTTGATCAATTCGTGAGCGGCCAGCGGCGCGCCCGCCACCATTTCGCGCAGCCGCTCCGGTGCCGTCCGAACACCCACCCGCTCGAAACTGTGGCACAGACGGCGCGCCCGCCGTCGGCGGAGCGTGTGATACGGCAGCCGTAGTTGGCGCGAAAGTTGCCCTCGATCGTCCCCCCAGGGGTAAGACGGGGTCATCACAAGCCGGATTCTAAATCGCCCGGGGCCACTTTGGCCGTGTGTACACGAACTATGTTGCGAGAGGTCATTTCGCCGCGCCGCCGCTCATTTGCTGCGACGCGGGCAGGTCGAGGTAGCGCTCCAGGTTGCGGTGCATGTTGATCACGCGACGTTCCTCGCTGGACAAAACCAGATGCGTGAAGCCGGGCTGGTGCATGCCGCGCTGCAGGCCGGGGAGCACCGCGATGTCCTGGGTGAGCACGATGCCCGGCTCGGCCGCCTCGGCGGCCATCCGCACATCGGTCGGCTTGGTGCGCGGCGCGCCCGGCGGCATCCGGGTCATCAAGAACATCACCAGCTCGCCTTTGTCGGGGGAGGCGCCCGGTCGCGAACACATGACGGTGAGGTGGTCGGCGTTGGCTAACAAGGTCATGTTGGGGAACACGTTGTACTGGTGCAGTCGGGTCATTCGGTCGGTGTCAGCCCAGTTGAGATCGACGCCACGGCCCGCGGCGAAGGCCCGGGTTCGCTCGGCGATCAGTTCGGCCACCGTCTGTCCGGGGCGTCGTTCGTCGGCCGGGAAGGGCGTGCCCTCGGCCGCGCCCATCAGCGCGCCCTGGGTGTAGACGTAGGCGTCCCACACTTCTTCGTCGCTCAGCGCGCCGCCCAAGCGCGGGCTCGGCACGCCGTAGGGCTGATCCGACTTACCTGTGTGACCCCAAATCCGTTGCGGCGCATGGATATCGTCGACGCAACGCAGCAGTTCGGGGTGCAGGGTCTGGATGTGATAGGTCTCGCTGTAGCCGTCCGCGATCGTTTTCCAGTTGGCGTCGACGTCGACGGTGAGCGTGGCGTAGCAGCGGAAGTCCTCCAGATGGCACCAGGCGATGTCGTCGGGCACCGCCTCCAGGTACTCGATCAGGGGCATCGCGCCCGGGTCGAGGTTGACGAAGACGAGTCCCGCCCACGTCGCGACGCGGGCCGGTATCAGTGGGAAGTCGGACATGCGCAGCCCGCCGAAGCCCTTGCGGTTCGGCACCCGTTTCAGCGCGCCGGCCAGGTCCCAGGTCCACCCGTGATAGCCGCACTTGAGTTCGCGCAGGCCCGAACCCGAGCCGGTGCACAACGAATTGCCGCGATGCCGGCACACGTTCTGGAACGCGCGGAGCTCCCCGTCGTCGTCACGGACGATCAGCACCCCGTACGGCCCGCAGCGGTATTCGAAATAGTCGCCGGGCTCCGCGACGTGGTCGACCATGCACGCCAGCTGCCACACCCTCGGCCACATCCGCTCCGCCTCGAGGGCGGCGAAGGCGGGGGAGTAGTAACGCTCGGCCGGCACCAGCGTCGGGTTCTCCGGCGGGGTGCCGATCGCATCCTCGTCGACGTGCGAGCGGGTGCGCGCCGTTGCCATCGGGCGGAGCTCTCAGCGCGCTCCGCGGACCAGGCGTCCGGGCCTGGCCCCGGTGTCGACGTCGTTGCGACGGGTCACGGTCCCGCTGACGATGGTCGCCGCATATCCGCTGGCGCCCTGCAGGATCCGGTTTCCCCCGGCCGGCAGGTCGAAGGCCATCGCCGCCGGGTGCAGCCTCAGCGCATCCATGTCGATGACGTTGATGTCGGCCTTCTTGCCGGGCTCGATGGTGCCGCGGTCGGTGAGGCCGAACAGGTGGGCGGTGTCGCGGGACTGCTTGCGAATCACGTATTCCAGCGACAGCTTCTCGCCCCGCTTGCGATCCCGCGCCCAGTGCGTCAGCAGGAACGTCGGATACGAAGCGTCGCAGATCATCCCGCAGTGCGCGCCGCCGTCGGACAGCCCGAGCACGCCGGCGGGATGCAGCATCATCTCGCGGATCGCGTCGCAGTTTCCGTCGGCGTAGTTGAACATCGGCAGCATCAGCATGTTGGTCGCGTTGGACTCGAGCATGAGGTCGTACAGCGTGGACAACGGATCCTCGCCGCGGGCCTGGGCGATCGCCGCGACGGTGCGGTCGGGCGTCGGCTCGTAGTCGGGAGGGTTACCCAGGGAGTAGAGCCGTCCGAGCGAGTGCTGCACCAACGCGAACATGCCGTCGAACAACAGGGTCGGGTCCACGGGCAGGTCGTCCTCGGACAGGATCGCCGCCTTCACCGCGGGATCGGCGAGCCGCTGCGCGAGCTCCTCGCGGCCACACTCGGCCTTCAACCGGCGGTAGGTGGGGCGGTGGCTGAAGCCGTGATGGCCCTGGAAGCCGATCATCATGCCGAACGGGCGCGCCGCGATCTGCGGATACAGGCGGGCGCCCGCGGCGTGTGCGTCCGCGGACAGGTCCAGCATCTCGCGCCACAAGTTCGGGTCGGCGTCCACCTGGATCAGCGCGAACGACACCGGGCGGTCGATCTCGCCGCTGAGGCGCCGCATCCACTCCAGCTCTTTTTTGGGGCCGATGATGTCTTCGCCCGCGGCGCCCTGCGGGGCCAGCTCGAACACCGCCTGGCCGCCGGCCGCCATGGCGCGGCCCAGGCCGAACAGTTCTTCCTCCGCGGCGAACGTGCCGGGAACCGGTTCGCCATCCATCGCGCGGTGCCCCATCGTGCGTGACGTCGAGAAGCCCAGCGCGCCGGCTTCAATCGCCTCGCGAACCAGCCGGCCCATGGCCTCGATGTCGTCCGGGGTGGCGGGTTCGTTGCGCGCGCCTCGTTCGCCCATCGCGTAGGCGCGGATGGCGCCGTGGGCCACCTGGCTGCCCACGTCGACGGAGAACTTCTGCTTGCCGATCGCGTCGAGGTACTCCGGGTAGGTCTCCCAGCCCCAGGTGATGCCCTCGGTCAGCGCGGTGCCGGGGATGTCCTCGACGCCCTCCATCAGCTCGATCAGCCACTGCTCGGTGCCCGGGCGCACCGGCGCGAAGCCGACGCCGCAGTTGCCGGTCACGATCGTGGTGACGCCGTGGCCGCTGGACGGCTCCAGCAAGCCGTCCCAGGTCACCTGGCCGTCGTAGTGGGTGTGGATGTCGACGAAGCCGGGGGCCACCACATGCCCTGTGGCGTCGATGGTTTCGGCCGCCTCCCCGCCCATCTCGGGGCCGTCGGCGGAGCGGCGGACGACGTCGACGATCTTGCCGTCCTTGATGCCGACGTCGGCGCGGTAGCGCTCGGCGCCCGTGCCGTCGACGATGGTTCCACCGGTGATCTTCAGGTCGAACATGAGACTCCTCTTCGCCGCCGCGGGCTGTCTCGGAGGGCTGAGCGGAAGGCGCACAGCATTTCGCTACGGTAGGTAGCGTAACTCGTGGCGCGGGGAAGGCAATAGCTTCAGCCGAATTCGCGAGCCTTACAGAGAACTCTTCAGGGCGGCGACGGTCTCGAGGTCGTCGAGCGCGGCGACGCCGCGGCGCAGGCCTTCCATGGCGATCTCTTCGACCTGCATTCCCCCCATCCCGGTGGTGATCAGCGGGGCGACATAGGCGTACAGCGCGCCCTGGCGGAACCGCAGCCACAGGTCGTCGCGGTCCAGCTCGGGGCCGCCGGCCGCCACCAGCGCCCGCCGGTAGTCGTCGAGGAGGTCGCGTTGGCTGGCCCGCCGGTCCTCCGGGGTCAGGCTGGTGATCAGCGTGTAGGCGAGCTCGCGGGAGGGGTGCCCGCGTCGCACCGCCTGCCAGTCCAGCAGCCCGGCCTTGCCGCCGTGGAAGTACATGTTGCCGGGATGGGCGTCGCCGTGCATGACGGTGTGTGGGGGAGCGTCGATGAGCGCGGCCACGGCGCGGTAGTTGTCGGCGATGAAGCCGCCCTTTTCCACCGGAATCGTGGTGCGCTCGGCAAGCCGCTTGATCGAGCTGTGCATCAGCGAGCCGGTCAACAACGACGTCACGTCGCCGGACGGCGTATACAGCCAGCCCAGCGGCCCGCGCCCGTCGCGCGGCAGCCGCCCCCAGAACGTGGCGTGCAGCTCGGCCAACAGCTCGACGATGAGACCGGCCTGGTCGGCCGACAGCGGGTGCAAGGTGTCAGGGAACTCGCACGATTCGGCCGGCAGATCCTCCAGCACCAGCAGGTACCGGCCCGTCCACGGGTCGAACGCCGCGCCGTAGCAGTAGGGGACGCCGATGACCTGGGGCGCGAGCTCGCGGTAGAAGCGCACCTCGGTGTGCCCGAGCCGGCCGAGCTCACCCATCAGGCGGGTGGCGGCGGTCTTCGCCGCGACCTTGACGAACACCGACTCCGGGACGTCCTTGCCGGTCAGCACCAGCCGGGCCCGCGAGGAGGTGCCCGCGTCCCTGCTCAGCACGCGGACCGACCGGACGGTGGTTCCGATGACCCGGGAAAGGACCGCGGGATCGATCTCTTCGACCGTCCGCGGCAAGCCGAACCGGCCACCCACCACCGCATCGGCCACCACCCGGCCCGCGCCCCGGCCCAGGTGCGCGGCCAAGCCGGCGAAGGAGAAGGCTTGTCCCACAAGATTTTTCATATCCATCCACCCCGGTTTTCAGCCCGACCCCGCTGCCGCGTCAGCGACACCAACGCCGTCGGAGAAAACCAATCGAACGTCTGGACATCAGACAATAGACGATTATTGTCTGATCTGTGGAACCAGGGCCCTCACCACGAGCTGTTCGACGAATTCGCGTTTGTCGGCCGCGGGGCGGTAGCGCCACGAGGGCGCCAGCAGAAACAGGGTCGCGCTGTGCAACCACTGGACGATCGACCGGAAATCGACATCGGGGTAGAGCAGCCCCGCCGCTTTCCAGCGGTCGAGCAACGGGCCGTAATGCCGCAGCAGGAGCTCGACGATCGGTTCGGACCCCTTCTCGAGCGCCGAGGCCACCGCGGTGCTCTCGGCCGCGAACAGTGCTTCGTTCAGCGGGTTGCCGTCCACCGATTCCACGCGCGCCAGCACCATCTCGGGCACCGATCGCACGGGGTCGTCGGGCGCGGGCAGCGAGCGCACCAGCTCGTCGAGCGCGGTGTCGATACGCGCCAGCATCAGGCCCAGCAGGACATCGTCGCGGCCCCGAAAGTAGCGGTACACCGTCGAGCGCGACACCCCGGCCTCGTCGGCGACTTCGCCCATGCGGAACTGGGTGTTGCCGCGCCGGACGATGCAGCGGCCGGCGGCCTCCAGGATCCGTCTACGGGCCTCCTCGTCATCGAGGATCGCGCGATCGTCGCCCCACCGCCGGCTCGGTTCCATGGCGGCGATGTTACGGGATGCGTTGTGCGGCTTCGGTATCGGATGCCGATCCGGGCGGGCGGGAATCCTCCGACGAAACATGTTGCAGCGCAACGATAAACATAGCCAGAAAGGCCGATTGATGGCGTATTCCGCCGCGGACGAATCGTTCACCCACCAGCTGCCGAGCACGTTCGACCAGGTGCACAACACCGATCCGACGTGGTCGGATCGGTGCTACTTCTTCGCCGCATCACCGGACGGCACCATGCTGCTGGCCAGCGGCTACGGCAACAACCCCAACACCGGCAGCGGATTGGGCTACGTCAAGGTCAGCCTCGCCGACGGCCGGCACTGGGACCTGCTGTCCGGGCGGCCCGTCACCGGCGGGGACCGCGATGACCTGAGCGCCGGACCGATGCGCTGGACCTGCATCGAGCCGCTCAAGAAGTGGCGACTGGACGTCGAACCCAACAACTCCGGAATCGAGTGGGAGCTCTACTACGAACCCAGCGCCCCGATGTGGGAGCTGTTGCCCATGAAGGTGCGCGGCAAGGACGGTCAGATGTTGGCCGACATGTACCACATGAAAGAACCCGGGCGATGGAGCGGCTGGGTGACGATCGACGGCGAACGCATCAGCGTCGACGGCTTTCACGGCGGCCGCGACCGCACCTTCGGCGTGCGGGTCTCGGACAAGATCGACTTCTGGTTGTGGCTCGACGCCGGGTTCGACGACCATGCCATCGAAGCGTGGATCATCGAATCTGCTGACGGCACAGTGCATTACGTCGACGGGGGCATCACCTACGCGGATGGGAGGCTGTCGAAACGATTCGTCAAGATCGAGCACGACGTCGAATTCGACGGCGCCCGCAAGCGACCCACCCGCGCGGTGCTCGTGTTCACCGACGAAGACGGACGGGCCCATCGTGTCATCGCCGAGGCGCCCCACCAGCACGTCAACGCCTACTACGGGCTGCCGATGGCGCACTGCCAATACGAAGACCTGGGCGGCGGCGCCTACTTCATCCACTTCGCCTGGGACAGCAGCCATCCCGAGCAGCTGTCCGAGACCGAGAGCAAATCGATGGCGCTCGACCAGCTGATGCGATTCGAGCGCGACGGCGACACCGGTTGGGGCATCTTCGAATTGCTGCTGGGAGGCCAGGGCTATACCCGCTACCCCAACTGGACGGCGATGGACATGTCCGCGTTCACCCAGGACAAGACCCCGGTCGATCGCTTGCAGAAAGACGGCGAAGGGGCTCGGCGGTGACGCTGGGGGCCGATCTGGAACGGCGGCTGGGCGATTGGGTGCGCGCCCAGGTGCCCGATGCCGATGACCTCCGCCTCGAGGGCATCGATCGGGTGAGCTTCGGGCACTCGGCCGAGATGATGACGCTGCGCGTCGTCACCCGGCGCGCCGGCCAGGACGACCGGCGAGACGTGGTGTTGCGGCTGCGACCCCGGCCGCCCGCGCTGCTGGAGCCCTACGACCTCGCCCGCCAGTTCGCGATCCTGCGCGCGTTGGCCGAGACGCCGGTCCGGGTCCCGCCGGCGCTGTGGCTCGAACCGACCGGCGAGGTGCTCGGTCGGCCGTTCTTCGTGATGGAGCGGGTCGCCGGCGAGGTGTACGAAATGGAGCCGCCGGCCGGCGCCGCCGACGACACGGTGGTCCGGATGTGCCGGAGCCTGGTCGAACAACTGGCCGCCATCCACGCCGTCGACCTCTCCCGCACCGGGCTGCACGCCCTGGACGACGGCGCCAACCACCTGGACCGCGAACTGGGCCACTGGGCCGCGGAGATGAACCGGGTCAAGCGCGGCCGCCTGCCCGCGCTGGAGCGCCTCCATCGGGCCCTGCTCGCCGGCAAGCCCGACCCGTGCCCGAGGGTCACGCTCGTGCACGGCGACGCGAAGCCGGGCAACTTCGCCTTCATCGCCGGTGAGGTGAGCGCCGTCTTCGATTGGGAGATGACGACCATCGGCGACCCGCTCACCGACATCGGCTGGCTCGAGATGCTGTGGATGCAGCCCGTCGGGATCAACAGCCATCCCGCGGCCCCGGCCATCGATGCCCTGCTGGCGCACTACGAGTCGGCCAGTGGGATCAAGGTCGCCAACCGGCCCTGGTACCGGGCGTTCAACGCCTACAAGATGGCCGTCATCTGCCTCATCGGCGCGATGCTCGTCGAGGACGGCCACAGCGACGATCAAAAGCTCGCGCTCGCCGCCTACGGGACCTCGTTGCTGACCAAGGCCGGGCTCACCGAGCTGGGAATCGACGAGCCCGTCGACGACGGGCCGGTGCTGGCGCGCGAAGACCGCCTTGCGCAGGTGCTGGCCGGGTAGGCGGCGCGGGCGTTCAGGCGTTGCAGGCGGACCGGGTCAGGTTGGCCCAGGTCAAGGTGACGCGGGTGCCCTGCGGAGTGCGGTCGATGGCCGCTTCGTCGGCGAGCGCCTCCATCAACGGGATGCCGCGGCCACGCATCTGCCGGTGGCGCTGCGCCGGCATCTTCTGCCGCCACCGGCCGCGATCATCGACGGTCATGGCGAGGGTGTCGGCGGCGCCGTCGTAGGCCGCTCTGATGTCGACCGTCCCGCGCTGCGTCGCGTCGACGTAAGCGAACTCCGCAGCATTGGCGATCGCTTCGTTCACCGCCAGGAGCAGATCGCTGAAGCGGTCGTCACACAGCGTGAAATACCGGCTCAGCCACGCTGCGAACTCGGCGCGGGCCCGGGCGGCGCTGCGCGCGTCGGCCGCCACGCGCGTGCGCACGAACAGGGTGCGGTCATCGACGTTCGACGCGTGATGAGGCTGATCAGAGCGACCCATCGTCCCCAGGTGTGTCCGCACGCTAGTCGAGGCTCATTCCCCGGCGAGACCGCTCAGCGCGCCGTCGAGGCTGCTGTACAGCGCGAGCACGCTGTCAATCCCCATCAGCTTGATCGGCCTGCTCGTGGCCGAGCCGTTGGCGACGACCGCGAACTTCGTCGGCGGTTCGACCTCTGCTTTCGCGGTCACCAGCACGGTCATTCCCGCCGAGGCCAGGAAACCGACCTTGGACAGATCGACGATGAGCGCCGCGGGTTTGGTGGCCAGCGCGGTCTGGATGGCGTCGGCCAGGTGTGGGGCGCTCAGCATGTCCACTTCGCCCGAGACGGTGAGCACGACCGCCTGATCTACCTGGTGTTTGCCCACTTCAAAAGCGGTTGGATCGACGACATCGCCGGATTGTTCGCCCATGGTCCATCACTCACATTCGGTCCCGTGCGGGACACCGCTAGCTCTCGTACAGCCACTGCCAAATCCGGGGGCTGCTGATTCAACCCCTCGGGAACACGCTTGCCCACGGGGGAGATCCACCCCGTCGATCTGCGCTGCTAAGTGCAGATACAGCTACAAGTGTTTGGTCAATGGTAGGACACGCGGCGATCCCGCCTCAAAATGCTGCACGATTCCCGCCGCGCGGGCGGTCCGCGACGGCCTGTCTGCTCCGGTTGGGGCTGGCCGAATATGATCGGCACGATTCAGGCTTGAGCGCGGCGGCCTCCCCGGCCGGGTGCGCCCATTACGAGGGAGTGAAGAGTTCAATGTCGAACCAGCAGCAAGCGGACCGGATGACGTCGGGCAAGGGGTTCATCGCGGCGCTCGACCAGAGCGGCGGCTCGACGCCCAAGGCGCTGCGCCTGTACGGCATCCAGGACAGCGCGTACTCCTCCGACAAGGAGATGTTCGACCTCATCCACGAGATGCGTTCGCGGATCATCACCGCCCCGTCGTTCACCGGTGAGCGGGTGCTGGCGGCGATCCTGTTCGAACAGACCATGGACCGCGAGATCGAGGGCAAGCCGTCGACCACCTACCTGTGGGAGACCAAGGGTGTGGTGCCGATCCTCAAGATCGACAAGGGGCTCGCGGACGCGGCCGACGACGTCCAGCTGATGAAGCCGATGCCGGGGCTCGACGAACTGCTGGAGCGGGCCGTGGGCAAGGGCGTGTTCGGCACCAAGGAACGGTCGGTGATCGGCGGCGCCAATGCCGAGGGCATCGCCGCCGTGGTCGCCCAGCAATTCGAGGTCGCCCGCCAGGTTCTCTCGCACGGGCTGGTGCCGATCATCGAGCCCGAGGTCACCATCTCGATCTCGGACAAGGCCGAGGCCGAGAGCATCCTGCGCGACGAGATCACCAAGCAGCTCGCCGGCGTGCCCGACGGGCAGCGCGTGATGCTCAAGCTGAGCCTGCCCACCGAGGCCAACTACTACCGTCCGCTGATCGAACACCCGAAGGTGATGCGGGTGGTCGCGCTCTCCGGTGGCTACTCGCGCGAGGAGGCCAACGAGCTGCTGGCCAAGAACACCGGCCTGATCGCCAGCTTCAGCCGCGCGCTCACCGAGGGGCTCTCCGTCGACCAGTCCGACGAGCAGTTCAACACCACGCTGGACAAGGCGATCCAGTCGATCTACGACGCCTCGATCGCGGGCTGACTATCCCGATGGCGGCGACCCGCTAGTAGCGGTGCCGGGCCATGCGCGGCGGGCCCTGCCCGCTGTCGCCTTCGTCGGACACCAGCGCGGGCACCATCTCGCTGGTGACCAAGCCCTCGCGACTGGTCAATTCGTCGATGACGTCGAAGGATTCGGCGATGCTGGCCGGGGTGTCGATCACGATGGTGACCACGGGCACCCGGCGAGTCAGCGAGAACAGCTTGTCTCCATGGGGCGGGTGATCGCCGTGAAAACCCCACACACCGCGCAGGACGGTGGCGCCGTCCGCGGTTTTGGCCTGGCGCAGCCGCTGCACGATGGCCCGGTGAATCGGCACGCCGCCGTGGTGCGCCGATTCGGAGGTGTAGATCGTCAACTTCTGCCACAGCGGCAGGCCGTGTTCGTCGACCCCGGGCAGGGCGTGCGGCCGTTCCAGGAGTTCGCCGTCGCGCTTGCAGACGCGGACGCGTTCCAGGGTGAATATGGGCGTGCGCAGCAGCCCGGCGAGTTCCGGCAACACCCGGCCGATGCGCTCGCCGGAGCCGACGACGAGGATCATCATCGGAACGTCAGCGTTGCGGCCAAAGAAGTTGGCGCGCTGGCGTTCTCCGTGCGCGACACCGTCCACGCCCAACAGCACCGTGGCGCCGGCGAGGCCGCGCCGATGCATCAAATCGCAGAGCGCGATGTAGGCCGGCGCCCCGTTGACGCGTTGCTTGCGGCCAACATAGATCGTCAATTTGACGGCGTCGCCCGGGTCATCGGGTAGTTGCGGGGAACCGATGTCGTCTTGCAGGAGCCGCGCACGCTCCAAGGTGACGAGGCCGCGTTGTTTGATCGTCAGCACGGGGTCGAGCAGGGGCTCCATCTTCGTTCTGGTGTCGACCGCGACGATCACGACGGGCGGATCTTCGGACAGCGTCAACGACTGATCTGTGCGAAAGTGGCGCATGGTGCCGAAGCCGCTGATTCCGCGCAGCACCACGCTAGTAGCAATGCGGTGCTGCTCGTAGAGACCGAGCAGCACGTCGGAGACAAAACCATCGCCGGTCCGCCGGCGCTCCGCGAGATAGGTGGTGAGCTTCAGGCAGTCGTCATCCACCGCCGCACCTCAAGTATTGGTACACAAGAGCTTTCATGTCGCCATCGACGGGGACATCGCCCGGTCCCATCATTGCCCAGATACTACGCCCCGGAGCGGGGACGCAATCGACAACCGCGGTGGGACTCGCGAACGGTTCCTGGGTGATCGGGATTCAGGAGAACCGTTATGCCTCTGATGTTTCGGGCGTTTCGGCGAGCGGGATGTGGGATTCGCGCGGTTGAGTCGTTCTAACTGGGCACCGGAGGCTACGCTGGGCGTCGCGGCGATGGATCTCCGCCGGGATGACGTTCAGCATCCGAACCGCCCACACGGGTTGATGGCTCCTACCGATCGAAAGTGGAGCCATGCCCATCAGCGGTGTCGACAACCGGCTCGCCCGCAGCGAGGCAGGCCCGCACGTCGATTTCTCCGGCCGCAAGCTCCAATGACCCGCGCGAGCGCCGACGAACGCTGGTTGACGCCGGGCGTCGGCGCCGTCGGCGCGACGAGCTTCTTCTCCGACTCCGGCCACGAAATCACGACCGCGCTGCTGCCGACCTTCCTGACCAGCACGTTGCACGGCTCCGCGGCGGCCCTGGGCATCATCGACGGCTTCAGCGACGCGCTGGTCGGCGTGATGCAGCTCGTGGGCGGGCCGTTGGCCAACGATCCGCGTAAGCGCGCACGCACCGCATCCGGTGGCTACCTCGGCACCGCCCTTGCCACGGGCGCCATCGGGCTCGCGGCCATGGTGTGGCAGGCGGGAGTGTTGCGTGCGCTGGCATGGGCGTCGCGTGGGTTGCGGTCACCCTCGCGCGACGCGTTGCTGGCATCCCTCACGCCGACCTCGGCCCACGGCCGAGCGTTCGGCCTGGAGCGCGCGGGTGACAACCTGGGCCCGGTGTCCGACCAGCTGTAGCGGCTGTGCCCGCCGTCGGAGGGATGGGAGGCGAGGAATTCGCGCATCTTCTGCTCGGTGCCGGGCCGCGGCTCCGTCAGCCGCCGATGAGTGCTTCCACGATGAGCCGGGTGGTCCGTTCCGCCCGCCGCCGGGAGTAGGGCTGCGCGCCCGACAGGATCGGATACACCACGCCGCCGACGATGGCGTCCGCGGCCGATTCGGCGGTCGCCTCGTCGATGCCGTCGGCGAGCAACCGGGCCCGCACGCTATCGTGCAGCGGCGCACTGAATCCCGCGCGCAGTTTGACGGCGGTGTCCTCGTGTTCCATGCAGGCGACGGTCAGGGTGCGCAGCATGGCCGAGCCCCGCGGTGTCGTCAGGCTGGTGAACAGCTTGCCGACCCACGCCACGAGATCGGCCGCCAGATCGCCGCTGTGGCTGACCGACGCGAGCAGCCTGTCGGCGTCTTCCAGCATGACGTCGGCGACCAGCGCGGGACGGGTGGGCCACCAGCGGTAGATCGTCTGCTTGCCCACGCCGGCGCGGGCGGCGACCGCCTCGATGGTCAGACCGTCGAACCCGCGCTCGAGGAGCAGTTCGCGCGTGGCGGTGACGATCGCCGTGCGGGACTTCTCGCTGCGACGCCGGGGCGAGTTCGCCGGCGTGCCCACCTCGGTGAGATCGCTTGGCATCTGGTGGTCCTCACTGCTGCGCAGGCCAGCTTTACATATCCTGACTACCCCCGGTAGTCTGCCACAAGACGAGACGGTCCGTCTTGTCAGACTCGCAATAGGAGCCGGAAGGGTAGCAGTCAGTGCGGCCAACGTCAGTCACTTTGCGGCCGCCCTCATGACCCTGGGACTGAGCCCGGAACAACAGGACCTTTGCGACGCCGTCGAGCAGTTCGCCGCCCGGAATGCGCCCATCGCCGCGACGCGCGACAGCTTCGATGAGCTCGCGGCGGGCCGCCTCCCCGCATGGTGGGATGCGCTGGTCGCCAACGGGTTTCATGCCGTGCACCTCCCGGAGGACCTCGGCGGCCAGGGCGGACGGCTGATCGACGCCGCATGCGTGCTGGAGTCGGCGGGTAAGTCGCTGTTGCCCGGTCCGCTGCTGCCGACGGTGGCCGCCGGTGCGGTCGCGTTGCTCGCCGATCCGACACCGGGCGCGCAATCACTGGTGCGTGACCTTGCGGCCGGGGTCACCGCCGCCGTGGTGCTTCCGGGTGACGGCGACCTGCACGCGCGGGCCGAGGACGGGCGGTGGGTTCTCGGCGGCGCGTCGGAGGTCACCACGGGCGTGTGCGCGGCGCGGATCATCCTCGTCGGCGCGCGGACCCGGGACGGCGACGTCGTCTGGGTGCCGGTCGACACCCAAAAGCCCACGGTGACAGTCGAACCCGTCTCGGGCACGGACCTGGTCGGCGATGCAGGGATCGTGCGCCTCGACGACTACACCGCGACGGAAGCCGAGATGCTCACCGGCATCGACCCCGAGCGCGCACGCTGCGTGCTCGTGGGATTCGTCGCCAGCGTGACGGCCGGCATCGTCCAGTGGTGTGTGCAGGCCGCTACCGCCCACCTGCGCAGCCGCGAACAATTCGGCAAGGTGATCGGTACCTTCCAGGCGTTACAGCACAGTGCGGCAATGCTGTTGGTCAACAGCGAGTTGGCCACCGCGGCGGCCTGGGACGCGGTGCGCGCCGTCGACGAAGCACTCGACCAGCACCGGATGGCCGCCGCCGGCGCGGCCGTGATCGCCATCTCGCCGGCCCCGGATCTGGTGCTCGACGCGTTGACGATGCTCGGCGCCATCGGCTTCACCTGGGAACACGACGTGCACCTGTACTGGCGGCGGGCCATCAGCTTGGCGGGATCGATCGGTCCGGCGAATCGCTGGGCGCGCCGGCTCGGGGAGCTCACCTGCACCCAGACGCGCGACATGTCGGTGAATCTCGGTGGCGCGGAACCCGAATTCCGATCCTGGGTGGCCGAGAAGCTCGATGCGGCCCTGCAGTTGCGCAACGATAAGCCCGCACCGCACGGCGATTATGAGCACCTCGCCACCGGGCCGCAACGCACGTTGATCGCCGACGCCGGCCTCATGGCGCCGCACTGGCCGGCGCCGTGGGGGGTCGATGCGGATCCGTTGAAACAGCTGATCATCGACGAGGAGTTCGCCAAGCGGCCCGCGCTTGTTCGGCCCTCGCTGAACATCGCCGAATGGATCCTGCCCTCGGTGTTGGCCGCCGCGCCAAAAGACCTGCAGGAGCGGCTCATCCCGGCGACGCAGCGCGGCGACATCCTGTGGTGCCAGCTGTTCAGCGAGCCGGGAGCCGGCTCCGACCTCGCGTCGCTGGCCACCCGCGCGACCAAGGTCGATGGCGGCTGGCGGATCAACGGCCACAAGATCTGGACGTCGTTGGCCCAATACGCCGACCTGGGTGCGCTACTCGCGCGCACCGACCCCGAAGCCAGCAAGCACCGCGGGATCGGCTACTTCATCCTCGACATGCGCTCCCCCGGGGTGGAGATCCAGCCGATCAAGACGGCGACCGGGCAGGCACACTTCAACGAGGTGTTCCTCAATGACGTCTTTGTTCCGGACGAGATGCTGCTGGGTGGCCCGACCGACGGCTGGAACCTGGCGATCGCCACGATGGCCGAAGAGCGTTCGGCCATCGGCGGATACGTCAAGTTCGACCGCGCCGTCGCACTGCGCCGGCTCGCCGCGCAACCCGGTCCCGACCGCGACGACGCGTTGCGTGCGCTCGGCGAGCTCGACGCCTACATCAACGCGATCAGGGCGCTCGGGGTGCGGGAAACCATTCGGCTACTCGACGGGCAGGCGTCCGGCCCGGCGTCCAGCATCGCCAAGGTCGCGATGAATGTGCTGCTGCGGCGCACCTTCCAGGCCACGCTGCAGCTCACCGGGCAGGTCGCGATGGTCGACGACGCCGACAGCGCGGTCGTGGAACCGTATCTGCATCTGCCGGCCGAGCTCATCGGCGGGGGGACCAGGGAGATTCAGCTCAACATCATCGCCCAAATGATCCTCGGACTACCCCGAAAGTAGGACAGCTCATGGGATTACGTGGCGAGGCCGCGATCGTCGGGTACGTCGAACTTCCATCCGAACGCATGACCAAGGCGTCACCCGCCCCCTTCGTCATCGAACAATGGGCGGAACTCGGCGCCGCCGCACTCGCCGATGCGGGGCTGCCTTTCGACGTCGTCGACGGCATCGTGGCGTCACACCTGGCCGAGTCGGAGATCTTCGTCCCCTCCACCATCGCCGAATACCTCGGGGTGGGAGCGAGGTTCGCCGAACACGTGGACCTGGGCGGCGCCAGCGCCGCGGCCATGGTGTGGCGGGCCGCCGCCGCCGTCGAGCTCGGCATCTGCGACGCGGTGCTGTGCGCGCTGCCCGCCCGGTACATCACCCCGATGTCACCGATGAAACCCAGATCGCTCGGCGACGCATTGTATTTCGGGTCGTCGAGCAACCAATACGGCTCTCCCCAGGCCGAATTCGAGATCCCGTACGGAAACCTCGGCCAGAACGGCCCGTATGGCCAGGTGGCCCAACGCTATGCGGCGGTCTATGGCTACGACGAGCGGGCGATGGCCAAGATCGTCGTCGACCAGCGCACCAACGCCAACCACACCGAAGGCGCGATCTGGAAGGACAAGCCGCTGACCGTCGATGACGTCCTGGCCAGCCCGGTCATCGCCGACCCGCTGCACATGCTGGAGATCGTCATGCCGTGCGTGGGGGGCGCCGCCGTCGTGGTCGCCAACGCGGACCTCGCCAAGCGCTCACGCAATCGACCGGTGTGGATCAAGGGATTTGGCGAACACGTGCCGTTCAAGACGCCGACCTACGCCGAGGACCTGCTGCATACCCCGATCGCCGCCGCCGCCGACACGGCGTTCGCCATGACGGGCCTGACCCGGGACCAGATGGACATGGTCTCGATCTACGACTGCTACACCATCACCGTGCTGCTCTCGCTCGAGGATGCCGGTTTCTGCGAGAAGGGCAAGGGGATGGAATTCGTCGCCGGCCACGACCTCACCTTCCGCGGCGACTTCCCGCTCAATACCGCCGGCGGCCAATTGGGCTTCGGCCAGGCGGGTTTGGCCGGCGGCATGCATCACGTCTGCGACGCCACCCGCCAGATCATGGGCCGCGCCGGGGCGGCGCAGGTCGCCGACTGCCACCGCGCCTTCGTGTCCGGCAACGGCGGGATCCTGTCAGAGCAGACCACGCTCATCCTCGAGGGGGACTGATCACCCATGACCAGCTTCGAGCGGCCGATGCCCGTCAAAACCCCGACCAGCGCGCCGTTTTGGGACGCGCTCGCGCAGCACCGCATCGTCATCCAGTATTCGCCGTCGCTGCAGGCGTATGTGTTCTATCCGCGGGTGCGCGCGCCGCGCACCCTGGCCGACGACCTGGAATGGCGCGAGATCTCCGGGATGGGGACGCTGTACTCCTACACCGTGGCCCACCGGCCGGTCAGCCCGCACTTCGCCGATGCCGTGCCGCAGCTGCTCGCCATCGTCGAATGGGACGAGGGGCCAAGGTTTTCCACTGAGATGGTCAACGTGGACCCGGCCGACCTCCGGGTGGGGATGCGGGTGAAACCGGTGTTTTGCGACTACCCGGAACACGACGTCACGCTGCTGCGTTACGCGCCGGCCGACTGACGCTCAGGTCGACGCCCGCACCACGAGGTGGGCGATGTCAGTCAGCTCGGGGGAGGGCGGGGCGGGTTGCCCCAGCCGATCGAAGACGGCGGCAAGCGCGGCGTCGGCTACCGCGCAGGGATCGAATTGAACGGTGGTCAGCGGCGGGGTGCTGACCATGCCCATGGGGCTGGCGTCGACGCCCATCACCGCGAGGTCGCTGGGACAGCGCAGCCGCGCTTGGTGGATGCCGTAGAGCACGAGGCAAGCTATCTCGTCGCTTTGGGCGCAGACGGCGGTTACGCCGTCGCCCACCCATCCGGTGACGACGTCGGCGGCGTTGTCGAGGGTGACATGGTCGACTCGCACGGGCGGGAGGCCGCGCGCCTGCGCGGCCCGCGAAACCCCTTCGAACCAGTAGTCGCCCAATGGTTTCCATCGGTCGATCCCGGTGTAGGCGAAGGCGATTCGCCGATGGCCCCGCTCGATGAGGTGCGCGACGCGCATCTCGCCGACCGAAAGGTGCGGGTTGTTGAGTGCGGGCAGGGTCCCGATCTCGATGTGCGGGATGCCGGCCTGGGCCACCGCCTCGCGGGCGGCCGGACTCAGCGGAAACAGGCTGGTGATCGCGACGGGGTCCAGGTTTGCGATCGCATCGACGACATGATGGTCGTCGTCGGTCTCGAAAATCTGTACCTGCAGCAACCCTTGGCGTGCCAGTGCTGTGGTCATGCGGCTGCCGGCCTGCATCGGCATCTCGCCCACCGCCACGTGCGGCACCACGTAGAGCACCACACCGCTTTTGCCGCGCGCGAGATTGCGGGCGGCGAGGTTGGGCCGATAACCCAGCAGTTTGGCCGCGCGGTAGACGGCGTCGCGGGTTTCGGGGGAGATCCGGCGGCCCTGCGCGTTGTTCAGCACATAGCTGACCGTGGCGGTCGACACGCTGGCCAACCGGGCCACGTCCGCGGTGGTCGGACGCGCCGCCTTGTTGGTGCTCAACTTCCGTTTACCTTCCGCGCCCGGTCATGCCCCATGGTGGCATGCGACACCCGTCGGCACCGCAGGATGCCGTGCGGTGGCGCTGCTTTGTGTGGACTATTAGTCCATGGTCTTCGGACGCGTTGAGCCGAGCGCCCGGGGCCTGGACGGGACGCACGTCGGCGCGCGTGCGCCGTTGCCATGCAGTGAAAGCCGCTGGCGGGGCCCACCCCGTCAAGCGCGTCGCGGGCGGTTGACACTGTGACGAACACCATTATCTACTAGTCGCTATAAGTCGACCGAGGAGCGCGGCATGGACAAGGACGATCTGATCCTGATCAGCGTGGACGATCACATCGCCGAGCCGGCCGACATGTTCGACGCGCACGTTCCCGCCAAGTACAAGGACCGCGCCCCGCGGGTGGTCCTGGAACCCGACGGCATCCAGCAGTGGTACTACGGCGAGGTCCGCGGCCGAAACATGGGCCTGAACGCCGTGGCCGGCAAGCCCCGCGAGATGTACAACATCGACGCCTCGCGCTACGACGAGATGCGGCCCGGCTGCTTCAACGTCGACGAGCGGATCCGCGACATGAACGCCGGCGGCCAGCTGGCAGGGTTGAACTTTCCGAATTTCACCGGATTCTCCGGCCAGGTCCTCAACCAGGGTCCCGACCGCGAGGTGAATCTGGTGATGATCAAGGCCTACAACGACTGGCACGTCGACGAATGGTGCGGGGCTTATCCGGGCCGGTTCATCCCGTGCGGCATCCTGCCGCTATTCGATGTGGCCGAGGCCGCCAAGGAAGTCAAACGCCTGGCCGACAAGGGTTGTCACGCGGTGACGTTCTCGGAGAATCCGGAGGCGTTGCAGATGCCCAGCATTCACACCAAGTACTGGTATCCGCTTTTCGAGGCCGCGTGCGAGAACAAGACCGTGCTGTGCACTCACGTCGGCTCCGCCTCACGCTCTCCGCAGGTGTCGACGGACGCGCCGCCCAGCGTGCAGATGACGGCGTCGTCGATGATGAGCATGTTCACCTTCACCGAACTGATCTGGGCCGAATTCTGGGCGGACTTCCCGCAATTGAAGTTCTCGCTCACCGAGGGCGACGTGGGCTGGATACCCTACTTTCTCTGGCGCGCCGAGCACGTGTACAACCGCCATTCGGGGTGGACGCTGGCGACGTTCCCGCCCGGCTACAGTGGTCCCACCGATGTGTTCAAGCGGCACTTCTACACCTGCTTCATCAGCGACAAGGTGGGCGTACAGAACATGGGTTGGTTCAACGAGGACATGCTGTGCTGGGAGTCCGACTTCCCACACTCCGACAGCAACTGGCCGTTCGCACCCGAGGACGTCATCGCCACCATGGGCCACCTCGACGACCGGGTCATCGACAAGATCACCCACGAAAACGCCATGGCCGCATACTCATTCGACCCGTTCCGGCACATCCCGAAAGAGCAGGCGCGGGCCGGCGGGCTGCGCGCGCAGGCCACCGATGTCGACGTGGTCACCCACGTCGGCCGCCGGGCCAGCCAACGCGACCGGGACGCGTGGACCCGGATGACCCAGTTCGCCCTGCAGGCCGGAGCCACCGCGCCCGTGACGGCGGAGGTGGTCGGCATCGCCGGGCGCGCCACCACCCTGGGTAATTGAACGTGGCGGGTGCGGCGCCGTTTGCGGATTGGCGCGTGCTGGAGCTGTGCAACGGTCTGGCGGTGTCCTACTGCGGCAAGATGTTCGCCGACGCCGGCGCCGAGGTGGTGAAAATTGAATCCCCACAGGGTGATTCGCTGCGCCGCTGGTCGGCGGGCAGGCCGTCCGGGGCGCTGTTCGGATATCTGGCCGCCGGCAAGAAGTCGGTGGTCAATCACGGCCAGGCCGAGGTCACGTCGCTGCTGGCCGGCGCCGACATCGTGCTCACCGACCTGACCGACGGCTGGACCCTCGACGGCATCACCGCGCACACCGCCGCGTCGGCGGTGGTGGTGGCCGTGACACCGTTCGGCACCGATGGTCCCTACGTCGACGACCACGTGGTGGCCAACGAATTCATCCTGCAGGCGTTATGCGGATCGATCGCCGGACGAGGCTGGCCGGGCGACGAGCCGGTACAGGCCGGCGGCCGGCTCGGCGAATGGCTGGCGGGCACGTTCGCCGCGGCGGCGGGTGCGGCCACGGCCCGGCACGCCGCACGCAGCGGCCGCGGCCAGGTCATCGACGTCTCGACGTACGAAGCCATGGTGATCGCCATGGGTGGCCTGTCCGCGATGTCGGCCAGCGTGCTGGGCGCCGATTCGCTGCTGCACGAACGCAGTCTGGAACTGCCGTCGATCGTGCCCACCGCCGATGGCATGGTCGGCTTCTGCACCATCACCGCGCAGCAGTTCCAAGATTTCCTGGTGATGATCGACCGCGCAGATCTCGTCGACGACGCCGAGCTGGCATCGTTTGCCGGACGGGTCGAGCGGCGCGACGAGTTCCTGGGCATGGTCACCGCATGGACGCGCAGCCGCACCACCCAGGAGATCGTCGACCTCGCCGTGGCGTTCCGGATTCCGGTGGCCCCCATCGCGTCTCCCGAGATGCTGCCCAAAGTGGACCACTTCGTGGAACGCGAAGTGTTCGTCGAATCGCGGGACGGGGTGCTGGCGCCGCGGGTGCCGTATCGCAGCGAGGCGATGGCGACCAGGCCACCCGGGCAGCCACCGGCGCTCGGTGCCGACAACGCAAGGCTGCACTGGCCTCCGAGACCCGAGCCGCCCCGCGGCACCGTCCCCGACGCCCTGCCGCTGTCCGACGTGCGCATCACCGACTTCACCGCGTTCTGGGCGGGCCCGGTCGCCACGCAACTGCTAGGAGCCCTGGGCGCCGACGTGATCAAGATCGAGGGCGTCCGGCGGCCCGACGGCATGCGGTTTTCCGCGGGCCGCCCGCCCGACTGGGAGCAATGGTGGGAGTGGGGCCCAGTCTTCCTGTGCAGCAACAACAACAAGCGCGGGATCAGCGTCGATCTGGGCACGGACGCCGGGCGTTCCGTCGCGCTGGACCTCATCGCCGCCAGCGATCTCGTCATCGAGAACTTCTCGCCCCGCGTGATGGCGAACTTCGGCCTGGAATGGGACGCGGTCCGCGCGGCCAACCCGCACGCCATCATGGTGCGGATGCCCGCCTTCGGCCTCGATGGCCCGTGGCGCGATCGTGTCGGCTTCGCGCAGACGATGGAGCAGGCCACCGGCATGGCGTGGATGACCGGCCACGCCGACGGCCCACCGGTGATCCCGCGCGGTGTGTGCGACCCGATCGCCGGCCTACACGCCGCCTTCGCCGCCGTGGCCGCACTGGCGATCCGCGACCGCGAGGGCGCCGGCATGCAGGTCGAATCGACCATGGTCGAGGCCGCGCTCAACGTGGCCGCCGAAATGCTGGTCGAATATTCCCGCAACGGGATCTCCTTGCGGCGCAACGGAAACCGTGGACCCGGCGCGGCCCCCCAGGGCGTGTACCGCTGCCGCGGCGACGACGACTGGGTCGCGCTCGCCGCGATGGACGACGCCGCGCGCGCGTCACTGGCCGGCCTCCTCAACCAGCCGGAGCTCACCGGCTGGGACGAGCGGGCCGACGACATCGACAAACTGATCTCCGCCTGGGCCGCGACGCGCTCGGTGACCCAAGCGGTCGACGCGCTGCGCGCCGCCGGGGTGGCCGCCGCGCGCGTCACCCCGGCCGCGGCGCTGCTCACCGATCCGCACCTGCACGCACGCGGCTTCTGGGAGACGGTCGACCATCCCGTCGCGGGCTCTTTCCTGTGCACCGGAATGCCTTTCGCGTTCCTGGACCGGCCGAGGCGCTGGATCCGGCGAGCAGCGCCGCTCTACGGCCAGCACACCGACGAGGTGCTCACCGACATCCTCGGACGCGGCGAAGAGGACCTGGCCGACTTGCGGCGCTCGGGGACCATCAGCGACCGGCCGGCGGGCCTGTGAGATGGCGGTCAGCCTGTGCGTGCCGCCCCGCGCCGGGGAGCTGTGCGCGCCGGTGCGCTTCTTGGTGCGCCAGGACTCCGTGGTGATGGAGCTGACCGCCCGCCATCGCATCACCAGCGTCGAGTGGGACGAGGACGAACACGCGGTGGCGATGGTCGTCGAGATCACCGACCCGCAGACGGCGCGACCGGTGGACGTGCGGATCGACGTCGTGGACGTGGCTGGCACCGGGCGCACCGCCGGACCCGCGACGACGATCGGCACCATCACCCGCGACGGGAGACGATACGAGGTCAGGGGCACCTACTTGGGCGTCGTCGCGGACGAAAACTGAACGGCGGTAAAAGGAATGGGACATCGGTGAGTGCGACGAAGCGCACCGCGGCGATTGTCGGAGTGCACAACACCCGGCAGGGGCGGCGACTCGACGGCGAAACGTCGCGCGGCCTGGCGATCAAGGCGATCCTGGGCGCGCTCGACGATGCCGGCCTGACCCTCGACGACGTCGACGGCATCAGCGCGAGCCCGCAGTCGACCTCGTTGATCTACGACCTGCGTCTGGGCCCGGCCTGGCAGGGCCTGGCTTTCGGGGTCGGCATGATCACCGAGGCGGTCACCGCGATCGAGCACGGCATGGCCGACGTGGTGGTGCTGGTCGCCGCCCAAGCCGGCGAGTACCGCGACCACGAGGCCACCGCGCCGTGGACCCGGCCCGAGAACGAGTTCGTCGCGCCCTGGGGCATGTTCACCACCGCCGAGTTCGCACTCATCGCGCGGCGTCACATGCACGTCTACGGCACGACGCGCGAGCAACTTTCGATCGTCGCGGCGACCATCCGCAACAACGGGTCACGCAACCCCGAAGCCGTCTACTACCAACGCGGCCCGTTCGCGTCCGAGGACATCACCGCATCGCGGCCCATCGCGGACCCGTTCCATCTCCTGGACTGCGCGACCACCTCCGAAGGCGGCTGCGCGCTCGTCGTGGCCAACGTCGGCGCCGTCGACGTCAAGAGCCAACCCATCTACGTCCTGGGCAGCGGCGCGGACTTTCACGGGCCATCCTACCAGCACCCACCGGCGTACGACCTCGCCGGGCGGCGCGGCGATCACGTGAACGGTGTGGTGGGCCGGCGCGCTGCCGAGTGCGCGTTCAGCCACGCCGGGCTACGCCGCGATGACGTCGACGTGCTGGAACTCTACGACCCGTTCTCCTTCGAAATCATCCGTCAGCTCGAGGCTTTCGGCTTCTGCGGCGACGGCGAGGGTGGTCCGTTCGTCGCCGATGGCCACATCGCCATCGACGGCAGCCATCCGATCACCACCGACGGGGGAACCATGTCGTTCAGCCACGCGGGCTCCAACCCGCAGATGATGCAGCGCGCGATCCGAGCCGTTCAGCAGTTGCGCGGCCAGGCCGGTGATCTTCAGGTCCCCGATGCGCGTATCGCGTTGTGTAGCAACGGGGGAGCGGGGGCATTGTTCACGACGGTGCTGCTTCTGGGAGACGAGCCACGGTGACTTCTGACCCATTGCGACCCCAAACCGGTCCCGTGCCCCACGCGAGCAGCCATGTCAGCGTGCCGTTCTGGGAGGGATGCCGGGCCAATCAGCTGCGCTACCAGCGGTGCCGGGCGTGCGGCCTGGCGAACTTCCCGCCGACCGAGCACTGCCGCCAATGCCTTTCGGAGGACATCGACTGGCGCCACGGCAGCGGGCGTGGCGAGATCTACAGCTGGACGGTGGTTTATCGGCCGGTGACCGCGGAGTTCGAACCGCCGTATGCGCCGGCGATCGTCACGCTCGACGAGGGCTTTCAGATGCTGACCAACGTCGTCGGGGTGCCGCCGGAGGACGTCGAGGTCGGCCTGCGCGTGCGGGTGCAATTTCACGACGTCGGCTCCGACGTGACGCTTCCGTACTTCACCGCAGAAGGGACCGACAGTTCGTGAGTCCCCGTACCAGCAACGGACTTCCGGTCACCGCCTACCTGGTCCTGGGCGTGCTGGCGGCCAACGACGAGCAACTCACCGCCGGTGAGATCAAGATGCGCGCCGAACTGTCCGTCGGCCACTTCTACTGGTCGCCGTCGGTCAGCCACGTGCGGCGCGAACTGACCCGGCTGCTGGCCCGGGGAATGGTCAGCGAGATCGGCGCCCAATCCGGCAAGCGCGCCATCACCCTGTACGAGACCACCGAGGCCGGGCTGGACGCGCTGCGCCGCTGGGTGCAGCACTTCCCCGGTCAGGACCAAGTGGTCATCAAACACCCCGTCATCCTCAAGACCTGGCTGGCCCGCGGCGAGGACCCCGAACACGTCCTGGACACCCTGGACCGGCACCTCGACGCGACCCGGGCCCGGCTCGACGAGGCGCTGTGGTCGCGGCAGCGCTCCCACGAGCTCGGCATCACCGACGACCCCGAACAGCGGTACTCCTTCGCCGTCCTGGACTACGCGATCCGGGGGCTCTACGCGGAGATCTCCAACATCTCCCAGTTGCGCGACGAGATCGCCGCCGGCACAAGCCGCGATCCGGTCAAACGGGTGCGACGGTCGAAGGGGCAGATCCGCCGCCGGGCACCGCGGAGCCGCTGACCGCATAGGCCGTCCCACGGGATTCGCGCTCCCACAACACTTCTCCCTCGCCGACGGCGGGTCCCTGGGCGATCAACTGCCGCTTGAGCACCTTGTGGGTGGCGGTGCTGGGCAGGTCGGTCGCGATGCGCACGTAGCGCGGCCGGGCCTTGGGGGACAGGTCGGGCTGCGCGTTCAGGAACGTTTCGAAGTCGTCGGGCGCCAGCGTGTGGCCGTCGTTGAGCACGATGGCCGCCATCACCTGGTCGCCGACATGGCCGTCCGCGACGGCGTAGACCGCGGCCCGGCTGATCGCGCTGTGGCGCAACAGGATCCGCTCGATGGGCGCGGCGGCCAGGTTCTCGCCGTCGACCCGCATCCAGTCGGTTGTGCGGCCGGCCAGGTAGATCCAGCCGTCGGCGTCGCGGTACGCCAGGTCGCCGGACCAGTACATGCCGTGGCGCATGCGCTCGGCGTTGGCGTCCGGGTCGTTGTAGTAGCCGGTGAAGAAGCCCGAGCCCGCCGTGTTCACCAGCTCGCCCACCGCTTCGTCGGCGTTGACGAGGGCCCCGTCGGCGTCGAACCGTGCGGTCGCGCATTCGGTGACGGTGTCGTTGTTGTAGATCGCCACGCCGTCGGCGCCCCGGCCGATCGAGCCCTTCGGCGTGCCGGGTTCGCGGATCACGATGACGGCGTTCTCGGTCGACCCGAAGCCGTCCTCGACCTGCACGCCGAAGCGGCGCGCGAACTCCTCGATGTCCTTGTCGTTGGCCTCGTTGCCGAACGCCACCCGCAGCGGATTGTCGGCGTCGTCGTCGCGTTCGGCGGTGGCCAGGATGTAGGCCAACGGCTTGCCGACGTAGTTCATGTAGGTGGCGCCGTGGCGACGGATGTCGTCGAGGAAGTTGCTCGCCGAGAACTTCGCCGGCACGATCGCGGCGCCGGAGCACACCGCGGGCGCCCACCCCGCGACCACCGCGTTGGAGTGAAACAGCGGCATCGACACGTAACAGGTGTCTTGCTCGGTGAGGGTGAATCGCTCGGCCAGGCTGAGTCCGGCGACCGTGGCCATGAAGTGAGATACCTGCACCGCCTTGGGGTTTCCGCTCGTTCCCGACGTGAAGATCATCATGAAGGCGTCCATCGCGGTGACCTGCCGATGAGGGGACAGCTCGCCGGCGGTATCGACGAACTCGGCCCATTGCGGCGTCGAGGTGTCGAGGATGCGCGTGTCGGGCAGGTCCAGGCCGTCCAGGAGCGGGCGGTGTTCGGCGTCGGTCACCACGAACTGGCAGTCGGCGCGGCGGATGTCGGCGGCCAGCGCGTCACCGCGCCGGGTGGTGTTCAGGCCGCACAGGACGTAGCCGCCGAGCCCGGCCGCGGCCATCTGGCTCAGCATCTCGGGCGTGTTTCCCAGCAGGGCGCCGACGTGCGCCGGCCGTGTCGGATCGGCAGCGGCCAGCAGGGCGGCGGCCCGCGCCGTCGAGCCCTCCAAGTACTGCTGCCAACTCCATTGCGTGTCACCGTATTTCACCGCGATCGACGGGTCGGATAGGCGCTTGCGCAGCAGCGCTTGAATCGTGTCGTCAGCCATCGGTCCGATTCACCCTCACTCTGCCTACCCTACGAGACGAGACGGTCCGTCTTATAGTAGCGGTCCCGCGGCGAGCGGCGCGCCGCCTATCCGCCCACCATCATCAGGCCGCCGTCGACCGCCAGCAGTTGCCCCGTGATGAACCCCGAGCCGGGCCCGGCCAGGAAGACCAGCATCGGCCCGAGGTCGCGGGCGGGTTCCCCCAGCGCGCCGCCCAGCGGGATCATCATCTTCATCTGCTGGTCGATCAGGGCGGCGGCGTCGGGGCCGAGGAAGTCCCGGAGCCGGTCGGCGCCCGGCGTCTGCACGGCCGGGGCCAAAGCGTTGACGGTGATGTTGTCGGCGGCCCAGGCCTTGGCGGCACTGCGCGTCCACGCCTGGACCGCGCCCTTGGTGGCGGCGTAGACGGCCGAGATCGGGCTGCCCATAACGGCTTCCGACGAGCCGAAGTTGATGATGCGGCCGCCCTTGGGGTCTTGCTCCTTCATCACGGCATGGGCGGCCTGGTTGGTGAGGACGGTCGCCTTGACGTTGGTGTCCAACAGGAACGAGATCTCGTCGGCGCCGATGTAGCCGGGGATGCCCGCTTGCCAGAGCCCGACGGCGTTCACCAGCACGTCGAGTCCGCCCAGGTGTTGCGCCGCCGCGGTGACCGTGGCCGAAACGGCGTCGGGATCACGCGCGTCGCACTGGAACCACTTGGCGGCGAGGCCTTCCGGCGGCGGCGTCTTGTGATAGGTCGCGGCGACCTCGGCGCCCGCGCCGGTCAGGACCTCGACCGCGGCCGCGCCGATGCCGGTGGCGGCGCCGGTCACGAGGATCCGCCGGCCTTGCAGGACATTTTTCATGCCCGCGAGCGTAACGCCACGGCGAAATATCGCTTTCGAATTTCCGCCGTGGCGTTACGGCCGCGAGGCAGAAGACGTTACGCGCGCACCGCGACCGTCGACAGCAGCTCGGCGAGGCGGTCGGGCTGATCGACCATGGAGAAGGTCCGGGCCCCGGCGATCACCTCGAGGCGGGCGTTGGGAATGGTCGCGGCCAGCCGGGCGCCGTCCTCCTGCTCGAAGAACACGTCGTCGGCCGACCACGCGATGAGGGTCGGCCTGTCGAAGTCGTACAACCGCGTCGCCACCGTCGTCGTGATCTCGGTGCGCATGGAAAGGGTGAACTGGCGCAGGTCCTCGGCGACCGCCGGCAGCGAGAACGCCGGGCGCACCCACTGTTCGGTGAGGTCATCGATGTTGCGGTGCGCCAGGCCGTTGAACGCCCGCTTGCGCACCGTCGGCACCCGCATGGCCTGGGCGACGGCCCGGAACGTCGTCTTCGACTTGGCCGCCACGATCACCGGCTTGAGGATCGGCGGCGGAAAGTGTTCGAACGCATCGCAACTCGTGAGCACCAGCGCACCCAGCCGCTCGCGGTGGTGCACGGCCACCAATTGGGTGACGACGCCGCCGGTGTCGTTGCCGACCAGCACCACGTCCTCGAGGTCGAGCGCGGCCAGCACCTCGGCGACCATGCCGGCGACCCCGGTGATGGTTCGATCGGCGCCGCGACGCAGCGGTTCCGGGTGCGCGCCCAGCGGCCAGGTCGGGGCGATGCACCGCAATCCGCGGGCGGCCAGCCGTTCGCTGACCTGGCGCCACAGCTGACCTCCCATCATGTACCCGTGCACGAAGACCACGGGCCTGCCGTTTTCGGGTCCGGTTGCTTCGTAATGAATGGTTCCGGCACTAATGTCGATCGTCGACATATGAGGCTCCTACGTGAGAGATACACTTACAAACAGGCTGTCTGTTCGTAAGTTACCAACAGGTTGTATGGAAAGCAAGAGACGCACCCAGGAGGAGCGCTCCGCGGCGACCCGCGAGGCGTTGATCGCGGCTGCCCGCAAACTCTGGGGCCTGCGGGGATACGCGGAGGTGGGTACGCCCGAGATCGCGTCGGCCGCCGGGGTCACCCGCGGCGCGATGTATCACCAATTCGCCGACAAGGCAACGCTATTCCGTGAAGTCGTCGAGGTCGTCGAGCAGGATGTGATGGCGCGGATGGCCGTGGTGGTCGCCGAATCGGGGGCGGCGACGCCGACGGGCGCGGTCCGCGCCGCGGTCGATGCGTGGCTCGAGGTGTCCGCCGATCCCGAAGTGCGGCAACTGATCCTGCTGGACGCGCCGAGCGTGCTCGGCTGGGCGGGATTCCGCGACGTCGCGCAGCGGTACAGCCTGGGCATGACCGAGCAGCTGCTCACCGAGGCGATCCGGGCCGGCGAGTTGGCCGAGCAACCGGTGCGGCCGCTGGCCCACGTGCTGATCGGCGCGCTCGACGAGGCCGCGATGGTCATCGCCACCGCCGAGGACCCGGACCGTTCCCGCCGAGAGACCCGGGAGGTGCTGCACCGCCTCATCGACGGTATGTTCGACGCGCGCTGACGAGGAGTCAGTCACCGCGAACGTGCGCGACGCCGGCGATGACGCCCTGGATGAGCCGGTCGAGACGTTCGGGGTCATTGACGGCCGGCTGCCCCGCGACAAAGGTCAGCATGATCCCGTTGATGAAGGCCAGGGTGGCGGTGGCCTGGTCGTCGACCAACGCCGGATCCGGCGCGCTGCCGTCGGGGTGCCATTGGGTGACGACGTCGCGGGCCAGGGCGTAGAGCCGGTCCGCCGACTCACTAAGGGCCGCGGCCAGTTCCGGGTCCCGGCCCGCGAGCAGCGCCAGCTCGTAGCGCGCCTTGGCGCGGGTGAGCCAGGGTTCGCTGTTGACGTACATGACGATGCGGGCCAGGCCGGCGGTGCCGGTGAACTGGGTGGCGTGATCCTCGGCCAGTTCGGCCATCATCGAAAAGTCGGCGACGTCGAGTTCGGCCAGGCGGGTGGCCATGGCGTGCACCAGCGCCTTGCGGGTCCTGAAGTAGAACGATGTGGTGCCGGCCGGCACGCCGGCGTGGTCGTCGACCTTCGGGTGACTGACACCGTGCACGCCGTTGCTGCCCAGCAATTCGATCGCGGCGTCGGCGAGTTCGCGGCGCCGCTCAGGCGCGTTGTGCTTTCTGCGTGCAGCGATACGCCCCAGTTTATCGGCGCCAGCCTTGGCCGCGCGTTAGAACTGACCGCAGTTCGGCGTGGTGGTCTCCCCGTTGAAGCGGGCGGCGATCCATTGCATCGCCGGTTCGCCGTCGACCAGCATCGGCAGCGCGTGGTTGATGACGAGCTTGTTGAGGAAGGGGGGCTCTTCGTTGGTGCGGAATTCGACGTCGGCGTCCTGGGCACACCAGTCGCGTCCGAGTTGATTGGCCGCGGTCCACGGCACCAGCGGGTCGTAGCGGTTGCTGTCGATCAGCACCGGCGCGTTGGGTTTGTAGCGCCCGAGTCGCTGCGCCTCGAACAGGCTGTTGAACGGCTCCTCGTTCACCAATTGGTTGATGTCCTCGGTGAAGTAGGGCTGTATGTGGCGAAACATGAAGTCCAGCAAGGTCTGTCCGACGCACTGGCGCGAGACCGACTCCAGCATCGCGAGCCCGCGCGGGGTCATCTTGGAACGAATGATGTCGGCGAATTCCGGATAGGCGGCCATCACGCTGTTGAGGGCGTATCCGACGACGCCGACTAGGGCGCTGCCGTCGGCGTAGGGCAGTAGTTCCTTGAGGTTGGCGGGCGGCGCCCCGGCGTAGGTGCCCACGATGTGAAGGTCGGGCGCGTATTGCGAGGCGAGTTCGGCCGCCGACGCGGTCGCGCCGCCGCCCTGCGAGTAGCCCCAAAACGCCACGGGCCCATGCGGATCCAATGACGTGCCGGGCAGGCGCATGGCCGCGCGGGCGGCATCGAGCACGGCCTGTCCCTCGGCCACCCGGCCCACATACGTGTGCATCGACGCGGTGCCCAGGCCCTCGTAGTCGGTCATCACAATGGCGAACCCACGCGCGACCATGGTGGCGACGAACAGTTCCTCGTAGTTGAACATGATGTCCCAGCCACCCGAATAGTGGATGCCCTGGTTGAACATTCGTGACGGCGCACACTGATTGCCCTGGCCCTGGGTGCCCGGTGCGTAACTGATCAACGGGCGCGGGCCGCCGCCGGGCCAGTCGTTGTAGGGCTCGAAGTAGGTGCCCGTCACCGCGATGGGGTTACCCCGGGTGTCGGTGCTGCGGTACATGATTCGCGTGCCGGTCGCCATGATCGCGCCCAGCTGGCCCGACGGCTCGAGGACCAACCGCGACGGCTCGGTGCGGATCAGGTCGCCGGGCCGGCCGGGCGGCAGCGGATCCGGCGCGGCGTAAAAGTCCGCGTACTGCGGCTCGTCCCCGCCGTCGGCCCGCGCAATTCCGGCTCCCACCAGTGCCGAAGCAATTATCAGCAGTACTGTTAAAACTCCCCCGGCCCGATGCATTACGGAACGGTAACAATGGACCGCCCGCCAGCGGAAGAGCAATCTCTAATTTTTTAGAGATTGGTTGCCGGCTAACGATGATTCTGGGTGAAGAATTGCCGATGTGTCGGCGGCGTGGAGCGCCGTCGAGGGTGCCGCAATTTCGGCGACCTTTTCCGCCGAGGGCGCCCGGCCCGTCGACGCGCGCGCCCGGATCATCGACTGACGGAGCGCCTTGCGGGTAATGCGTTCCGGCGCAATCGCCTTGGAGAAGCGATGGCGGCGGATCCTGGGCAAGCGGAGCCGCGCGAGACGCTGAAGACGTTGGTGGGCAACGACACCGCGCCCCACGGCCGTCGTCAGGGCGTCTTGAGGAACACGTCGTTGAGCGTGACGGTGCGAAGGTTCCGGTCGCGGATGATGTCGACGAGCTGCGGATAGACGTGCGTCACCGGCAGATGGTTGAGGTGCCCGATGACGATGGCCTGCGGCGTGAAGTACTGATCGGCCATCTGCACGATGTAGTCCTCGGTGATCAACGTCGAATCCGAGAGCGAACCCGACCACAGGGTGGGGACCTTGTAACCGAGGTCGGCGGCCACGGCATCCACGGCGGCGTTGCGCTTGGCATAGGGCGGGCGCCAATAGGGTTTCGCGCCAATGCCATACGTCTTCTTCAAGAACGCGTCATTACGGGTGAGCTGTTCGGCGACTTGCTCTTTGGTCAGTGTGGTCAGGTCCGGATGTGACCAGGTGTGGTTGCCGAGCTGGATCTGCCCGCTGTCGACCAACGGCCGAAGCAGCTCGGAGTTTTCGGTCCACGAGTCGTAGACCCCGTTGACGAAATACGTCAGCCGCACGCCGGTGTCCTTGGCGAACTGCGTGTAGGCGCGCACCACTTCGCTGTTCACCCCGTCGTCGACGGTCAGCGCGAGCAGGTCACCTTCGCCCGGGATCTTCATCAACGCGCCCCCACCGGGCAGTGGGATGCGGGCGCTGAGCGGCGGGGGCGGCAGCAGGGCCTGTGGGGCGGCCGGGCCGGAGGTTGGTATGTCGACGCCCGGTGTCTGGGCGAACGTGCGCGGCTGCGGGTCGACGATGAGCCGCGCCGTCCCGACGCCGGCGACCACCGACGCGGCAAGCGATCCAAGGAATTGGCGGCGGTTCATGGCTGCGACGGGACGACGTCGATCACGGGGAAGCGCGGGCGCAGAAAAGACGAATTCGGCCCGGCGATTCGGAAACGGATTGTGGCGCGTTGCGTAACAAGCGCGTCCCCGTAGGAACCGCCGTGAGTGGAGAACACCGAGGCCACAGCAGCGAACCGTACCATTCGGAGACCCGATTGGTCGGCTGCGTTACGGGAGGGTCAGCTGTGAATTCTCGACGGCGGCCATTGCGGCCGCTTGAGCGAACCGACCAGCGGGAATCAATGCGGTTCCCCGGCGCCGCGTTGCGGCAATGGCACGGGTTCGGTACCGGGAGTTCCGAGGGTGGACGCCAGCCACGGCAGGGCGGTGGCAAACGCCTGGGCGGCAAACGGCCAGTCGTGCCTACCCTCCTGGGTGAGCACCGCACAGGAGATGCCATGCGCGGCGCCGACCGAGCACAGCGACTTCGCGGCGGCGTCCTGGCCCTCGGGATTGGCGGCGGAATCGGTGCTGGACGCGGCGAGGGTGGGTGTGAGAGGGGAAGGGTCTTGCTCGGCGACGTTGTGGGGTCCCGAGGAGACGGGCACGTCGAACCATCCGGACAAGCCGGTGTAGTGACCGTGCTTGGTCATGACGGTGACCGGGTCGAAGGCGGCCCACGCGGCCTGATCGCCGCCGAACAACCGGGCGACGGACTGGTCCTTGGACCCGACGTTGGGGCCGCGGTCGCCCGCGATGTCCACGAATGCGCTGAACAGCTCCGGATGCATGACGGCCAGGTCGACGGCGCAGGTACCGCCCATCGACCAGCCGGCGACGCCCCAGTTGGTGCGATCCGCGCTGACGCCGAAGTTCGACACCGTGAACGGGATGACGTCCTTGGCCAGGTGGTCGGCGGCGTTGCCGCGGGGACCGTTGACGCACTCGGTGTCGTTGTCGAACGACCCGGTCGGATCCACGAACACCAGCACCGGCGAGAACCCGTGATGCGCGGCGGCGAAGCTGTCGATGGCGGTGAAGGCGCCGCCGGGGCCCAGCCAGTCGGCCGGAGTGTTGAAGGCCGAGCTGATCATCATGACGGCCGGCAGCCGAGGCGGGGGATTGCTGTTGAACCACGCCGGAGGCAGGTAGACCAATTCCCGCCGGTGGGCGAAGTGGGAGGCCGAGGAGTCGATGTCGACCGGCACCACGACGCCCTTGGTCGGCCTCGTTCCCGCGATCTGCATTTCGGTGACCCGCAACCGGTCGATCTGGTCGGGCAACGGCACCGAGGTCAGTTGGTTCCACGCGGCAAGCACCGTGGGGAAGTAGCCGACCCAGCCATTCAGCGCCATGCCCGCGCACAGGACGCACAGCGGAATCGACACCACCGCCAGCCCGCGGCGCCACCAGCGCACACCCCGCCAGCCCACCAGGAACACGGCGGCGGCCAGGCCGCTCATCGCGATCCACAACCACAGCGTCGTCGGTGCCGGGTCCCCGGCCACGCCGAGCGAAGTGATGTACCAGCGCGACAGCACCGTCGCCGCGACGGCCGCGATCAACGCCACCGGCAGCACTCGCTTGAGCCAGCTTCGCGCGCGCCATTGGATCGCGACGATCAGCACGAGTAACGCCAGGCCCTGAACGGCGGGCGGAAACCAGCCATGCAGCAGGGACAGTTGCCCGAAGAACTGCTCCAACGGTCGTGACCTTTGCTAGATCGATCGCTGCGCGAGGGTGCGGTGATTGTCGTGATTGTCCGGGGGCCGGTCGGGGTCTCGGCAGACGGCGGCCGGACCCACTATCGCATACGACCGCGACCCGCCGGCCCAACGTTCGGCGCGGTTCACGCGTCGGTGATGACGCTGGTGAACGAGCGCAGCCGCAGGCTGTTCCCGACCACGAGAACGCTGGACAGTGCCATGGCGGCGCCGGCCAGCATCGGGTTGAGCATGCCGAGCGCGGCGACGGGGATCGCGGCGAGGTTGTAGCCGAACGCCCACACCAGGTTCGCCTTGATGGTGGCCAGCGTCCGCCGCGAGAGCCGGATCGCGTCCACGGCCGCACGCAGGTCGTCGCGGATCACGGTCAGGTCGGCGGCCTCGATCGCGACATCGGTGCCGGTGCCCATGGCCAGACCCAGGTCGGCGGCGGCGCCTTGGCCGCGTCGAGCGCGGCCGTCGAGGCGCAGACCGCGCTCGGTCAGCAGGCTCGCGCGCCCGACGACGACGGCATGACCGTCGACCGTGCCGTGCACGCCCATGCCGTGGACGCCCGCGAAGTCCGCGGGCGCGGGGAGCGCGCCGAGTTGCGCCGCGGCGGCCCGGGCGATGGCTTGCGCGATGGGGTGTTCGGAGGCGGCTTCCAGGCCCCCGGCGTACCGCAACAGCGTCGCGCGGTCGGTTCCCGACCCGTCGATCACATCGACCAGGGTCATCCGGCCGGTGGTGACCGTGCCGGTCTTGTCGAGCACGATCGTGTCGATCCTGCGGGTGGACTCCAGCACTTCGGGTCCCTGGATCAGGACGCCGAGCTGAGCCGCCCGGCCGGTGCCGACCAACAGGGCGGTCGGAGTCGCCAGCCCCATCGCGCACGGGCAGGCGATGATCAGCACCGCGACGGCCGCCGTCAGCGCGGTGGTGGGCGAGAAGCCCGCCGCGAGCCAACCGCCGAGGGTCGCCGCCGCGAGCGCCAGGACGACGGGAACGAACACGCCGGAGACGCGGTCCGCCAGGCGCTGCACCCGCGCCTTGCCGGATTGGGCCTGTTCGACGAGCTTGACCAACTGCGCCAGCTGGGTATCGTCGCCAATCCCGGTGGCGCGGACGACAAGCCGGCCCCCGGCGTTGACGGTGCCGCCGGTGACGGGGTCACCCTCGCCGACCTCGACGGGGACGGACTCGCCGGTCAGCATGGCGGCATCGACGGCCGAGGAACCCGCGACGACGATCCCGTCGGTCGCGATCCTTTCGCCGGGACGCACGACGAACTCGTCGCCGACCGCCAGCCGCTCGATCGGCAGCCGGGTCTCGCTGCCACCACGCAATACCCCGACGTCCTTGGCGCCCAGTGCCACCAGCGCCCGCAGCGCGTCCCCGGCCGACCGCTTGGCCCGCTTCTCGAAGTACCGCCCGGCCAGGACGAACAGGGTCACGCCGGCGGCCACCTCGAAGTAGACGTGGCACGGGGCGTCGTCGCGCCCGACGGTCAGCTCGAAGTCGTGCTGCATACCCGGCTGGGCGGCCGTCCCCAGAAACAGCGCGTAGAGCGACCAGAGGAACGCGGCCAGGGTCCCGATCGAGACCAGGGTGTCCATCGTGGCGACGCCGCGTTTGACGTTGGTCCAGGCGGCCGCGTGGAAGGGCAGCCCGCACCACAGCACGACCGGAGCCGTCAACGCCAGTGATGCCCAGTGCCAGTGAGGAAACTGCCACGCGGGAACCATGGCCATGGCGATCACCGGGACGGCCAGCACGGCGGCGGTGATCACACGTCGGCGCAGCGACGCCAGCTCGGGATCGCGCTCCGGCGAGCGTCGCGCCACGGCGGCCGCGTAGCCGGCCTTTTCGACCTCGGCGATCAGCATCCGCGGGTCGTACCCGGCGGGGGCGCTGACGGCGGCCTTCTCGGTCGCGTAGTTGACGGTGGCGGCGACGCCGTCGAGCTTGTTGAGTTTCTTTTCGATCCGGGCCGCGCAGGAAGCGCAGGTCATCCCCGTGATCTCAAGCTCGATGGGGGGTGTGGTGGCGGCCGACGCGTCGTCGGCGGGCAGGGCGCCCTCGTCGATGTGCCGTGGGGGCGTGCTCATGCGACCAGGACGGCCTCAAAGCCGGCCTCGTCGACCGCGCCGAGCACGACGTCCGCATCGATGGGCAGCGCGCTCGTGACGACGAGCCGGCCGGTGTCGGCGCTGACCGTCACGCCCTCGACGCCGGGGATTCGGGTGACCTCGCTCTGCACGGCGGCCTCGCAGTGCGCGCAACTCATCCCGCTCACCCGATATTCGCTGGTGGGCATGCCGCTCCTTCTCGATACCCCGCTGCCGTCTTGACCCCACCATTGTGCCTGCCCGGGGGTTCGGGCTACTGGCGCAGGTGTGACCCGCCGCCGATGTACCACACCTGGCCGGTGATCCACGCGGCGTCGTCGGACAGCAGGAACGCGGTGATCGCCGCGAGATCGTCCGGCCTGCCCAGCCGGCTCGTCTTGCCGAACGTCAGGAAGGCCTGCTGCAGCGCGACGTCGTTCTGCCGCTCCTGGGTTTCGCCCATCACCAGGCCCGGCATGACGCCGTTGCTGCGGATGTTGTGTTTGCCCCAATTGACGGCCACGTGCCGGGTCAGGTGGTTCACCGCGGCCTTCGAGGCGCCATAGGCGACGTGCAGGGGGTCGCTGCCCAGGGCGGCGCCGGACGAGGTGTTCACGATGCTGCCCCCACCCCGGGCGAGCAGGTGCGGCAGGACGGCGCGGATCGTGCGGACATACCCGAGCAGGTTGACGTCGAGCGTGCGCTGCCAGACGTCCATCTCGGTATCGAGGATCGTGGTGTCGCGTCCGAGGTTTTCCTCGGACAGATCGGCGCCCACGTTGTGCAGGCCGTCGATGGCCCCGAACTCTTGCAGCGTCGTCTCGACGAGGCGCCGCACGGATCGTTCGTCGGCGAGGTCGAACTCGACGGCGATCGCCCGGCCGCCGGCCGACTCGATCCGTTCGGCGGTGGCGGTGGCACCCGCGATGTTGTTGTCGCCGATGGCAACCCGAGCGCCTTCGTCGGCGAGGCGTTCGGCGGTGGCCGCGCCGATCCCGGTGGCGCCCCCGGCGACCACGAATGTCTTGCCGGCCAGGCCGCGCATCACACGTACCCGACGCCGATGTCGACCGAAACCTGGGTTGCGGTAACCAATCTGGATTGGTCGGAGGCCAGCCAGGCCACGGCGTCGGCGATGTCCTCCGGCTGCGCAATTCCTTCGGGCAGCAGCGGTTTGTGCATGCCCCGCAGGTGCGGGTAGTCGTCGGCGGCGGCTTGCAACGCTTCCCGCATCCGGCCGGTGCCCATCGGGGTGGCGACCGCGCCGGGGTTGAGGCTGTTGACGCGAATGTTGTACCGGCCGAGCTCGGCGGCGAACGCCCGCGCCATCCCCACGACGGCGTGTTTGCTTGCGGTGTAGTGGATCATGAACGACTGCATCTTGATGCCGGCCGCCGAACCGATCAGGATGATCGAACCGCCGCGGCCGCCGTCGATGATGTGCCGCACCCCCGCCATCACGGTGTTCCAGGTGCCAATCACGTTGGTGTCGATGGTGTCTCGGAAATCCTGCGCGGTGATCCGATCCCAGGGTGCGGGGCTGCAGATCCCGGCGTTGGCGACGATGACGTCGAGCCGGCCCAGCTCGCCGACCGCCTCATCCACCGCGGCCGCCAGCGCGTCCAGGTCGCGGATGTCGGCTTCGGCGGTCACGATCCGCCGGCCGTTCGCGCTCACCAGCCGCGCGGTTTCGGCCAGATCGTCGGGCGTCGGCGAGTCGTAGGGGACGCTCGGCGGCAGCGGCCCGGCGAGATCGATCGCGATGATGTCGGCGCCGTCGGCCGAAAGGCGCACGGCGTGTGCCCGGCCCTGTCCGCGCGCGGCGCCGGTGATCAGCGCGACCTTTCCCGAGAGTGGCTGGCTCATGTCTGGTGTGGGTTCCCTTCAGTCGCGCGCGATCTTGTCGAGCGGGTTGGAGCGTTCCAGCATGCCGTACGTTTCTTCGCCGTCCCATCGGTAGCGCACACCGGCCTGCTGGACGGCGGGGAAGTCGGCCATCTCCTGTTTGAGGGCGTGCATGGAGTACATGTCGTCGTTGTGGTGCACGTCGTGCGTGGAAAACACTGTCTCGCCGGTGATTTCGACCAGCCCGTTGGCGGTCTCCAGTACCAGTGAGACATCCTCGCCGAGTGGTCGCAGGCGCGTCAGCCACGGCGCCCGCACCGCCCGCGCCGGGACCAGGCCGCCGTCGCCGGTGAAGACGAACCCTTCATTGAAGGTCGGCTCGCCGTCCGCACGCGGCGGGTAGGCGATGTAGCCGAAGGCGCGGCCGCTGCCGAACACGGCCGACTGCCAGCAGTGGCACCAGAAACCGGCGAGCTTGCGCACCCCGGTACGGCGGATTCGCAGGCCGCTCCCGGTGAAGGCGTTGCGCTCGCCGCCCACCCGGAATTCCCCTGTGGCGGTGAACAATTGCTCATACCTCGGCCCGCCCATGATCTCGCCGACCGCGGTCGTTCTGAGCTGCGCGTCGGCATCGGCCTGCAGCGCCCCCTGGACCCACGGGGGCACCGCCATCTTCGCCTCGACGTGAAAGCCGATGTCCACCGACGGGCCGTCCTTCTTGCCGTCGACCAGATCGGCCGACGAAGTCTGCACGGCCGGCCCGTCGTAGGACATCGTCCAGGTATCGAAGGGGTCGACGCACTGAAAGGCCAGGCCGCCGGCACCGAGCACCGTGGGCCGCCCGTCGGCGCCGCGGGTGGGCAGCGAGGGCCCGTTGGTGCGCAGCCGGTAGACGCGCCCGTCGGGAAACGCCGCATTGATCTGGATGTCGTGGGAGTCCCAATTGGCGCCCACCGCCTCGATTCCGACACGCGGCAGGCCGATCTGTCCGCGGTCGTCGACCACCCAGAAGCTGACCGAGTCACGCATCTCCGGATCCTCGGGGCGCTGCGCCAGCACGTACTCTCGCGACGGGTCGATGCCGCCGGTGAGATCAACCGCCATTGTTCTTCTCACTCCTTACGTTTGGATGCCGCGTCCATCGCCGTGCGCTGTCCACATAGCGCGCGAACCGGGGCCGAACCTCGTCGAGATCGATGCCGAACTCCACCGGGTCGGCGTGCGAGCTCGGCTCGCGCTCGGCAGCGGCGTGCTCCCACCAACTGTGCATGCGGGCCTCGAACTCGTCGGACACGGGGGCGCCCAGCCATGCGTACAGGCGGGCGACCTCGCCGATCGGGTTGGCCTGCATGGCGCGAAAGTCGATGTCGTAGAACCGATCGTCCGCGCCGGCCGCGCGGAACTGCAGGGCGCGCTCCATGCCGAGTGACCAATGCTCGACGTTGAGTCGACCGATGTACCGGCGGTCGATTCGGGTGTTGAACGACCCGATGATGTCGGCGTACAGGTCGACCACCGACAACAGGACGTCGGTGGGGTCGCGATGGGTCATCACGAATCGCGCGTCCGGGAACGCCGCGTCCAGGGCGTCGAGCCACAACACGTGGGACGGGCACTTCAACCGCCACCGCCGCTCCGGTTCGCCCCACTGCAGCAGCTGCATCACCCGCCGCTGATAGCGAAAGGTCGGGGTGAGGTCGGCGCGCTCCACCAGCCACGTTGAATACGAGGGGATTTCGGCGAACGACTGGAAGATGTGCGACTTGAAATCGAGCGCCATCAGCTCGTGGCACTCCATGGGGCCGTGCGTGTCACCGGGGACGTGGCGGCGGGTCCCGACCATCTCACCCTGGTCGGGCGGGACGCGGGGATCGACGCCGTGCACCGTCGAGGGCGGCGGGCACGGTTGCGTCGACTCCCACCGGCGCAGGTACCGCACGTCGGGATCCTGGGCCAGCAGCAGCGACAGGGCGGTGGATCCGGTGCGGGGCAGGCCCAGGCCGACCAGCGGCTCGCGGATGGGCACGTCGCCGATCTCCGGGTGCCGCCGAAACCAGTCCTCGACCTGCAGCCGCTGCGCCAGGTAGCCCGCGATGCGTTGGCGGAGAAAGGTTTCCCCGCGCTCGTTCAGGTGCGACTCGTCCCGCAATGCCGACAGCAGGACGGTCAGGCCTTCGATGAAGGAGTCGTCGCCGAAGTCGGTGAGTCCGGTCCGCGCCGCGGCCTCCTCCATCGCCTCACCGGGTGTCAGCACGGCAATCTCCTTGGCGTCCTTGGTGAAAGTGGCTGCGGCAGAGCTCAACCCATCCACTGGCCGCCGGCAACGTCGATGGTTTGCCCGCACAGGTAATCGGCCGCCTCGGACGCCAGGAACGCGACCATGTTGGCGGCCTCTTCGGGCAACGACGCGCGCCCCAGCTGGACCTGGTGCGTGATCGCTTCCTGGATGGCGCCGCGGCCGGCGCGTTGTTGGTCGTCCTGCGGATCGAGCAGGTACTGGCGCAGCTGCGGGTTGATCATGATGCCCGGCGCCACGCCCAATACATTGACACCGCGCGGCGCGACCTCGTGGGCGAGGTTCCGGGTGAACCCGATGACGCCGGCCTTGCATGCGTTGTAGACCACCAGGCCGCGCTGCTGGATGCGTCCGCCGACCGACCCGATGTTGATGATCTTGCCCGAGCCCTGGTCGAGCATGTGCTGCAGAGCAGCGTGCGCGCCGTACATCATCATGGTCAGGGAGCCCAGCACCGTGTAATCGATGTCTTGCTTGGTCTGCTTCTCAAAAGGGCCCGCGGCCACCATCACCGGGTTGTTCACCATGATGTCGAGCCCGCCGAGTTCGTCGTGGGCCTCGTCGACCGCGTCGTGCACCTGGTCCCAGTCGGACATGTCGGCCCCGACGGGGATGGCCCGCACGCCCCAGCGCTGTTCGACCTCCTTGGCGCGGCGTTCGACCTTCTCGAAGGTGCGGCCGATCAGCGCGACATCGGCGCCGCAGCCGGCCAGCCGGTTGGCGGTCGCCTGCCCCAGGCCGTCGCCGCCGGCGCCCGTGACGAAAGCCTTCTTGCCGGTCAGGTCCATCAGGTCGGTGACGCGCTTGCCGACAATGTGCTCGGGCAACCGATCCAGCCCGAGCAGCTGCACCCAATCCTGTTGGTCCTGAACCGTCATCATCGACCTTTCCTCAGCCAGACCGGAACGGCATCGCCGCCCCACCTGGCTGACGATATGGCGGCTTCATGGCCAGGAGGTAATACCGATTCGGGAAATCAATCATGCCGAATTTGTATGCCTGATAGAGATGGACGATGGACACCCACCGGCTCAAGTACTTCCTGCGGATCGCGGAGGAAGGCTCGATCACCCGCGCGGCCGCGGTGCTGGGCATCGCCCAGCCCGCGCTCAGCCGCCAGATCCGGCTGCTGGAGGAGGACCTGGGCATCACGCTGTTCGAGCGGACGCGGCGCGGGGTGCGTCTCACCGAGGAGGGCGAACGGCTGCGCTCCTCCACCGCCGCACCGCTGCGTCAGCTGGAGCTGGCGGTCCGGTACGCGGCATCACCGTTGGCGCGCATCGAGCGTGGGCTGCTCTTCGGCATGGTGCCCACGGCCGCCGGCGTTTTGACCGCACCGCTGGCGGCGAGCCTGGGAGCCGCGTTCCCCAACGTTCATTTCCACATCGCCGTCGCCGAAACCGACGACCTGGTGCAGCGCCTGCTCAAGGGGGCGATCGACTTGGCGGTGATCAACCCGGTCGCCGACGACCGGCTCTTCTTCCGGCACCTGGTGATCGAGGACCTCGTGCTGGTCGGGGGACCCGCGTCGGAGCTCTCGCCCGCCAACCCGATGCGCTTCACCGACCTCGCCAAGCTGCCGCTGGTCATGCCCAGCGCACAGACCGGCATTCGAAACACCTTGGAGAACACCGCGCTTCGGCTCAAAGTTGCCCTCACGGCCCGCTTTTCGACCGATTCGGTGGAGGTGTCCAAGCATCTGGTCGAGGCTGGACTCGGCTATGCGGTGCTGCCGATGGCGGCGTGCGGCGCCGAGGTGGAGGCGGGACGGCTGCGGTGGACGTCGATCTGCGAACCCCAGCTCAACCAACAGCTCGGCGTGGCTGCCACCGCGGCGCTGGAACTGCCCCGCGAATTCGCGGCGAAGATCGGGATCGTGTTGCGCGAAGAGGTCGCACGGTTGACCAAATCCGGCTTCTGGCCGGCGCGTTTCGAGCCGTCGCCGGTGTGGGATCCCAACATTCCCGAGCCGCAGAGCTAGACGGGATTACGCTGCCGGATAGCGGAAGGAGATTCGCAAATGACCGTCACCGTTGTCGACCGGGGACCCCGCCAGGTGAGCCGCAGGGTCGAAGTCGCCGCCCCCGCCGCCGAGCTGTACGCCATGGTCGCTGATCCTCGGCGTCACCACGAACTCGACGGGTCGGGCACGGTGCGCGACAACATCACCATGCCCGCGCAACTCCTTGAGGGCTCGAAGTTTTCGACGCACATGAAGATGTTCGGCCTGCCCTACCGCATCACCAGCACGATCACCGCCCTGACGCCCAACGAGGTGGTCGAATGGCGTCACCCGCTGGGTCACCGCTGGCGGTGGGAATTCGAGGCGCTGTCACCAACCCTGACGCAGGTCACCGAGACGTTCGACTACCGCGATGCCGGTGCGCTGAAGAACAAACTGAAGTACTACGAGCGGATGGGCTTCGCCAAGGCGAACGCCTCGGGCATCGAGGCGACGCTGACCAAACTGCGGGATCGCTACGCGGGCTGATCAGCCCGCCACCGGATCGGCTGCGTCCCAAGGCATCACGCCGGACACCCAATGGCTCAGTTCCGAGGCCTGGTCGTTGCGGTGCAGATGGCGCGGGGGCGTCGCGTAGGTGGAGTAGGGCCGGCAGCGGATGACGACGCGGTTCTCGCGTTCGCACATCGCCTCGATGTCCGGGCGCGCCTCGTCACCGAGTGGCTGGCCGGACATTCGGCCACCAACCGCCATCATCACGTCGACCGCCAGATCCCGGTCTTCGACCACGGTGGCGTCGGCGTAGACCTGCAGGTAGGCGAACGGCCACCGCTCGTCGAGCACGCACAGGCTCACTTTGCCGTCGCGTTCGACGAGGCGGGCCTTACCCCTGCCGGCCATCGTGGAGACGAGCAATTCGTCGGCGTCGGTGGGGATGTAGTACACGACCGACATGGCGGGGCCGTCGTTACGGCGACGGTAGCCGAACACGCACGTGCGGTGGGTGCGCACGAACTCGCGTCGCTCGGAGGGAAGCATGTCGCGGTCGGTCGGAGCGACGAACGGTTCCGCCGCCAAGGGGAGGAGCATGACGAATTTTCCTTGCTGTCAAGGGGGTTGAACCGCACAATAATTACGGATACAGTGTCTCCGTAATGTCCGACGATGTCAACCGCACGCCGCACCGGTCCCGCGGCCGCCCGGCCCTCCCGATGGACCGCATCCTGCGTGCGGCCGTCGAACTCCTCGACGAGCAGGGGGCCGACGCACTGTCGATGCGGTCGCTGGCCCAGCGCCTGGAATCGGGCACCGCCACGCTGTACCGTCACTTCTCCAGTCGATCCGAATTGGTGTCCCAGGTGATCGACCACATACTCGGTGAAGTCGACCCGGACGCGCGGGCGTTGGCCGCTTTACCGTGGCAGCGGGCGTGTATCACGTTGGCGCAACACATGTTCGATGCGCTGCGCAGGCATGGCAATGTCGCACCGCTGCTGATCGAATACACGCCGACGGGACCGAGCGCGTTGGCCAATCGCGAGCGGTGCCTGGCTGTCCTGCTCAACAACGGCTTTGCGCCGGCGGTCGCGGCTCACGCCTACGCCACGCTGGCCCGTTACGTGCTGGGTTTCGCGATCCAACTGTCCGCAACGACGGCCGGTGAGCAAGCGGAACTCTCGGCGGCGTTTCACCGGCTCGATCCGTCACGCTATCCCGCGACCGTCACCGTCGCCGACGACCTCCCCGTTCCGCTGGCCGACGAATTCGCTTTTGGGTTGCGGCTCATCGTCTCCGGGCTCGAACGACTGCGCGAGTGAACGGTTTCGCGGCGCGAACCGTGGCTTGGGTGGACGACCGCGTTTCGCCGCCGAAAGGACATTCCTCGATGATCGATCGCACGCTGAGCCGAGGGGGCCAACTCCTAAGCCGCTACGGCCTGGTCTTTGTGTTGGCGTGGATCGGAGTGGGCAAGTACGTGAAGATGGAATCGCGCGTGCTCATCGAACACAGCCCCTTGATGAGCTGGCTCTACGACGTCTTCAGCGTCACCCTCGTCGCGCGGGCGCTCGGAACGATGGAAATCGTTGCGGCCCTTCTCATCGCGCTGCGGCCATGGTGGCCCCGGGTTTCGGCGGCGGGCAGCGCGCTGGCGGTGGTGCTGTTCCTGGGCACGGTCAGTTTCCTGTTCACCACCCCCGGCGTCGTCGCGACCCATGCCCACGGGATTCCGGTGCTCTCGGCGCTGCCCGGCCAGTTTCTGCTCAAGGATCTGGTACTGCTCGGGGTTGCCGTGTGGACGCTGGGCGATTCGCTGACCGTGGGCGCCGCCACCGCACGGGCATATCCCGCCTGCAGCGACTGACCATATAGTCGTGGCCACCGCGAGGAACCCGAACCCCGTCATCCGATGGGCCTATACCGAGAGTGGATCCACCGCGGCGGCACGCGACCGCGGAATGACGCACACCCGCCCGATGGTGAAACACGGTGTGCGCACTCATCTTCATGCTGAGCTGGCCGCTGACGCCCTGGCCCGCTCGGTCATCGAGGCGATCACCCCGCCGTCGTTGAGGATGTCGGTGCCGGTGAGATAGCCGGCCTTCTCGCTGGCGCAAAAGGCGAGCAACTCCGCCATTTCCTCCGGCTTGCCCCACCGCGGAACGGCGGCGTCGGCCACCATCGCGCCCGCTCCCGCCTGCTCCTCGAGCCTGCCCATCTCGGTGTCGATCGAACCCGGGGACACCGAGACAATGCGCAGTCCGCGCGCGTTGAATCGTTCCGCCTGTGACTGGCTGTACCACTTCACGAAGCTCTTGCTCAGGGCGTACGCGAGACCCGACCGCGCTTCCTCGGGGGCGATCTCGCAGGCGGTCATCATGGCGTCCATGAAGGCACTAGTGTCGGGGCCGTCGTTCAGTGCCAGCGGAAATTGGCCTGTCGGAATGATTTCCGCGGGCAGCATGTGCGCCGCCATCGAGGCCACGTTGACGATCACCGCGCCCTCGCCGGCGAGCGCGTAGAACTCCTCGTCGACGTTGACGGTGCCGACCGCATTGGTCCGCATGACGTAGTCGGCGGGTCCCATGCTCGGGCTCACGCCCGCGGCGTGAATGACGGAGACGAGGGTCCCGAGGTCGGCCGCGGCGCCGAGCAGGTCCGCGACGGCGCGCCGGTCGGTGACGTCACAGTTCACGACAGTGGGAGCGATCCCGAGGTCTTGCAGCGTGGCGGCGGCGGTCGTCAGCCGGTCCTGCCGGACGTCGCAGAGCACCACGGTGTGGTCGCGCCCGACGATTTTCGCGGTGGCCAGGCCCATGCCACCCGCGCCGCCGGTGATTACGGACACTCGATTCATACCTGGACCGTATACGGCACGTGATCGTCCGGCGTTACGGGTCGTGCACCGGATGTAACGGTTGGCCGCTGTGGCGGACGGCGGTCCCGAAGAACGGCGCCCGGATGGTGGCGGGCAGGTGGCGCCGGTAGCGGATCAGCGCGACGACGGCGACCGCCGTGTAGACGCCGCAGAGCAGCAGCCGGCCCTGCGTCGAGACGATCGGGAACTGCACGACGAACAATCCCAGCAGCGCCAACGCCGCGCCGCGGTGGAAACGCAGCGCCAGGATCAGCGCCACGCCCATCATCGTCTGGGTCGCCGTGAGCAGCATTTCCTCCACCTGGCGCGAGTCGAGGTGCAGGGAGAACCCGCCGCCACCGAGCAGGTGGGAGATCGGCAGCGAGCCGATCAGCAGGGTCCACTGGTTGACCTTGGAGGAGATCAGCGTGGCGATGGCCGCCGTGCCCTTGCCCCGGGTGGCGAAAATGGTCGCGATGATGAACTCCGGGGCCTCCGACGCCAGCGGCGCCAGCCACTGGACCAGCAGGAATCGGTTGACGCCCAGTTCGGTACCCGCGGCCACCAGGTTGTCGGCAAACGGCTTGGCGCACAGCAGAATCACCGCGCCCGAGGCAACGAAGAGGCCGACCACGGCGATGCGCCTGCGGCGGTCGGGCAGTTCGCCGAGCGCGGCGGCGGTGCCGATCAGGTCGGGCTCCTCGACTTCGCCGTGGCCGAGCTTGTAGAGGTAGAACCCGAACCAGGCCAGCAACGCCAACCCGAGCCCGAGATGAATCTCTCCGCTCGCCGGCACCGCGAACGCGATGACGCCGGCGATCAACAGGAATCCCAGTTCGACACGGTTTGCTGGCTCCAGCGTCAGGCCGCTGGTTTTGCCGGATCCGGACTTGCGCGCCACCACGATGCTGACCAGAACCACGACCGGCCAACCCAGTCCCATCAGGAGTCGGTTGGACCCGGTCATGTTGGCGGCGGCGTACTGCGTGTATTCGGCATTGTGGCCGGAGACAAAGGCGTAGTAGAGGTCGACGGCGTATTCGGGCAGGACCGCGATCAACGCGAGCAGCGCCGTCGCCAGGCCGCCGGACACGTCGATCTGGGCGGCCTCGGCGGCCCACGCCAGCAAAAAGCTGGCCGCCACTACCGCGGCCCCGAAGATCAGCAGGGCGGGCACCGCTCCGACGTGCAGGCCCGCGACCCGGATGACGACGGCCGGGGCGACGAATGCGCCGGTGATCAGCCCCGAACGGGTCAGGGTGCGGCGCCGCCACTGTGCCGTCAGCGTGACGTCGGCCGCGGGCCTGTCTATGGCGAGCATCGTCATCCTTCGCGGGAGCGGCGATCGGGGTGGTGGGTACTTCGGCTCGGTTGCCGTGACGAACTGATTACCCAAGCTACCCGGCACGCACACCGTCAGCAACGCGGTGGGTGGGCAAAGTCGGCGACTCGCCCAAGCCCATATTTGCTGACCAGGGGGCTATGAACGCAAAAGTTAGGCTGCCCTGATTTCGAACTTTGGCAAACCTCGCCACGATTAGTATGACGCGCAGCGAACGGTTCGGGTTCCGCTAGTCGTCCGGGCCCATGGCCGCGGCGGCGGCCTGGGCGAAAAGCTCGACGGCCTGGTTGCGGCTCAGCGACCCCAGCAACTGCGCGGCGGCGCGCATCGTGTCGCCGACCATCAGGGTCGGGCCGTTGCCCAGGTTCTCGAAGGCCTCGGCGATCACGTCGGACACGGCCGCCGCGTCCGACGGCGCCTCGTCGGGCGAGCCGATCTGGCCGCGGCTGTATTCGAGCGCGCGCAGCGCGGGTGTATTCGTCTTGCCCAGGATGAGGCCCAGGACGTCGACGCCGTTGGTGTGCAATTCGGACCACAACGCCTCGGCGAAGACCATGTCGAAAGCCTTGGACGCGCCGTAGGCGGCCATGTTGGGCCCACCGGCCAGCCCGGCACCCGAGCCGAAGAGGACGATGCCGCCGCTGCCTCGCTGGACCATCGCGGGCGCGAAGTGGTGGCACAGCTGCATGGGCACCATGCAGTTGCGCTGCACCATCGCCTCGGCGGCCTCGATCGAATTGGCAAGGAACGGTGTGAAATTCGGGTCCGCGCCCGCGCAGTAGACGAGCATCCCGATCTCCAGGTCGCCGGTGGCGGCGGCGATCGTCGCCGCGGCGCCGGGTTGCGCGAGATCGATGGCGACAGTGCGGGTTTGGGCCGACGTCTTGTTCTCGATGTCGGCCGCGACGCTATCGAGGACGCTTTGCCGGCGCGCGAGCAGGACAACGTTGACCCCGCGTTCGGCCAGTCCTTCGGCGAACGCCGCACCCACGCCGTCGGACGCGCCGGCCACCAGCGCCCACGGCCCGTACTTCGTCGCGAACGTCATCTACTGGGCCCCGAACGTAGCGACGCGCACCTGCGTGAACCGGCGACGCGCAATGCGCCATCCCTCGGCGGTACGCACGATCTCGTCGTCGTAGAAACCCCATGCGTTTACGCCGGCTTGGTTGTCGCCGAACATGATCACCGCGTCGACATAGGTTCGGGCGGAGGCTTTCTCGCCGTCGACCGTGATGACCTGGTTGGACAGCCGGTGCAGGGTATGACCCGCCATCGCGTGCGTCTTGTCCATGAAGTCGGTGACTTCGTCCACACCATTCCAGCGGCCGATCTCGCCGTAATCGAGTTCGCAGTCGTCGGTGAACACGGTGCGAAACAGCGGCCAGTCGCGCCGGTCGATGCCGGTGGCATAGCGCACCAGCAGGTCCGAAATGTCTTGCCGGTCTTCTCTTTCGCTCACGGGCGATCTCCATTCGGACGGACGATGATCCGGGGCGGACCGTCGGACCTGCGGGCCAACTCGAGGGCGTCGGGTACCTCGTCGAGGCCGATGATCTTGCCGACGCTCGGTAACGGGTCCAGCCGCCCCGCCGCGATCGCGTCGAGCGTGCCGTACCAGTCCTGCGGGTGCGGCCCGCCGCCGAACTGAATGGTCACGCCCTGGCGGGTGGCGGTGGTGATGTCGAGGGTGTCGCCGGTGTACCAGCCACCCGCACAATAGATTCGGGTGCCCATCTCGGCGGACTCGACCAGATTCTGGATCAACCCCGGGGCGCCGACGCATTCGAAAACAACGGCCGGCCCGGGCAATCCGCGCTGCGCGCGGACCTCGTTGAACGCGACGAACGGGGACTTCTGGGCGGGATCGACGAGAACATGCGCGCCGAAGCGGTCGCGGGCCAACTCACGCCGGTCGGACTTGTAGTCCGCCACGATGATGGGCTCGACGCCGCGGGCGGCCAGGGCGGCGACGGCGGAAAGTCCGATCGCCCCCGCGCCGATGACGATCGCGACCTCCCCCTGTCGCGGAGCCGCCGACCGCACGTAGAACTCGCCGACGGCGAACGCGTCGGTCAACGCGACGGCGTCGCTGGACACGTCACCGGGGACTGGCTTGGCCGCGACCTCCGAAACCACCAGCAGCTCACCGAAACTGCCCTGCGCTTCGGGATGCTGGCCGATTATGCGCATTCCGCCCGCCCCGCCGTCGACCAGGCGCACCGGCATGGCCGTCACGCGCGTGCCGGCGGCGAACTGGTCGGTGCAACCGGGGCCATGCCCGATGACCTCACCCACGAATTCGTGACCGAGCACGATGTCGCGTTCGGTGTCATAGAGCGAACGGCCGGTCGAGTCGTCGATGGCGAGTTCCGGGTGGTCCATGAAGTGCACGTCGGAGGCGCAGATCGCGGTGCTCAACGTGCGCAGCAACAACTCGCCCTGGCCGGGCTCGGGGTCCGGCGTCTCGCGGACCTGCAGCCGACCGTTTCGCAACACCACTGCGCGCAATGCGTTAACTTTCTCGAATAATCGATATAGAATCTCGAATGTTCGTACAACTGTAAAAATCCGGGAGCGAAGGAGTCAAGCGATTCGCGGATCGACCTCAGCGCCGACCGCGCGGGTGCTCGATGTCGTCGAGCTCCTGGCGCGGTCCGGAAACGCGCGGCTGCGGTTCTCCGACGTCGTGCGCGAGCTGGATCTCACGCAGGCGACCGCGCACGCCATCCTCAAGACGTTGTGCGACCGCGGGTGGGCCAGTCGCGATCCGATCGCCAAGACGTTCGCCCTGGGGCCCGCGCTCACCGTGGTGGCCGCGCGCACGGACACCGCGCGACCGCTCGCCCATGCGGCGCGCGCGGCGGCGCTGCGCCTGTCCCGTGAGGTCGGCTACGCCTGTTCGGTGGTCGAGAAGTTCGGCGACTCCCTGGTGGTCACCGCCTTTGAGGGCGAGCCCGCCACCCAGCCGTCGGGAATACCGGGCGACCGCATCCCGTACGCGCCGCCCTTCGGCGTCGCGATGGCGGCCTGGGACACCGACGAGGAACAACGCGCCTGGATCCGCCGCGGCGCGGGCAGCAACGCCGATCGCACGCAGCGCCTGCAACAGGTCCTCGCGCACACGCGGGAGCGGGGATTCGACATCGACTGGACGACGCCGGCACTCGCGCAGGCCGTCCAGGTGGTCGGGACGTTGGACAGCAGCGAGATGCCGACGCCGGTGCGTCACATCATGGACCAGCTGCTTGCCGAGTTCACCACGATCGGCTTCCTGTCCGACGACAACCCCGGACGCCGGAAGCAACCCGTGGCGACCATCGCCGCACCGGTTTTCGATGACCGGCGCCGTGTGTCCCTGATGGTGGCCGTGCACCCGCTGTGCCCGCTGAGCGCGCGGCAGATCCGGGACATCGGCGAACATCTGACCGACGAGACGACGGCACTGAGCGGCTCGCCACCACCAGCGGGGTAGCCCCGCCTCGGAGGCGAAAAGGCATGGCAGATAAGGCCGCGCTTCTGACGCCCATGTGCGCGCCCCCTTGCGCGCCCGGGCACCCGCAGTCGATGATCGGCCATGCCCAAAGAACGCGGTCTCAATCGCTGGGAGCTGGTTACCTGCGCGCTCGCGGGACACGTCACCTATGCGCCCGACGAGCACGCGCTCGCGCAGCGCCTGAGCGGAAACACCGGGCTGGGCGAGGTATGGCGCTGCTTGCGGTGCGGTGAATTCACCGTCGGCCCGCCGCACGGACGCGGCCATGCCGAAGACGCGCCGATGATCATGCGCGGCAAGGCATTACGCCAGGCCATCATCATTCGCGCCCTGGCGGTCGAACGCTTGTTCCGGGCGGTGGTGATCGTGCTGGCGGCCTACGCGGTGTGGAAGTTTCGCGGAGCGCGGGGCGCCATTCAGGCCACCCTCGACCGGGACCTGCCGATTTTCCGCGCCGCAGGCTTCAAGGTCGACCAGATGACCATCGTGCACGAGCTGGAAAAGGCGCTGGCCGCCAAGCCGTCCACCCTGGCGCTGCTGACGATGATGCTGGCGGGCTATGCACTGCTGGAGGTCGTCGAAGGCGTCGGCCTGTGGCTGCTGAAACGCTGGGGCGAATACTTCGCGGTGATCGCCACCTCGGTCTTCCTGCCGCTCGAGATCCACGATCTGGCCAAGGGGATCACGATGACGCGGCTGGTGACGTTCACCATCAACGTGGCCGCGGTGATCTACCTGCTGGTCTCCAAACGCCTGTTCGGTCTGCGCGGCGGGCGTAAGGCCTACGACGAGGAACGACGTGGCGAGCAGCTGCTCGACGTCGAGCGGGCCGCGACGAGGACCTGAGCCCGCGGCCCCGTTCGCTATTCCGCGGCCCGCCTGGGATGAATGAAGATGCCCTCGGCTTCCACGGTGACGCCGTGCTCGTCGGCGAGGTGACCGACGGCGAATGTCTTGACGCCCTCGACGCGCTCGACATGAGCCTGGGCCCGCAGTGGCCGTCCCAGCGCGGTGGGGCGCCGGTATCGCAGGGTGAGTGTGCCGGTGAAGGCGGGCCTGTCGGGCTGGTGCGCGGTCGCGCCGAGCACGTGGTCGAGCACCAGCGCGCACACGCCGCCGTGCACGGTGTCGGGCGGGCCTTCGTAGGCGGCGCCCAGGACGAACTCCGACCACACCAGTCCGTCGGGCTCGTGATGGATGACCAGCGGTGGTGCGATCGGGTTGCGCAGGCCGACCACCGCGTTGCCCCACGCGATGGTCTGTCCATCGGGATTCCGGTGTACGCCGAACGGACCGGCCTTCAGCGCCTCGCTCAATTCCGCTGCGGCACTGTCGATCTTGGCTGTGGCTGCCGCCACCGCCGCGGGGCCGGCCTCGGTGCGGATGCTGACGTCGATGAGCCGGCGGAGCGATTCGGCGAGCGGCGCGTAGACCGACTCGAGCCGGCTGAAATCGACGCAGGGCGTTTGGTCATGCATCTTGGCAACTTAACTCAGGTGCCCACCCACCGGGCGGCGCCCCTCGGAGCATCCGACCGGCCGGGCATACTGCCCTGGGACGGAGGAGTCAATGGGAACCTATGCGATCACCGGGTCGGCTTCGGGGATGGGGCGCGAGACCGCGCAGCGCCTCCGGGACGGCGGACACACCGTCATCGGTGTCGACATCAAGGACGCCGACATCGTCGCCGATTTGTCGACGCCACACGGGCGTAACGAGGCCGCCGAGCGCGTCCTGGACGCATCGGGCGGCAGGCTGGACGGTGCCGTGCTGGCGGCCGGTCTGGGCCCCAGCCCGGCCCCGGACCGCGTTCGCCAGATCGCCCAGGTCAACTATTTCGGGGTCGTCGAGTTACTGATCGCCTGGAGGGGCGCACTGAGCACCGCCGGGCGCGCCAAAGTCGTTGTGGTCGCCAGCAATTCGTCGACCACCATGCCCGTGGTGCCGCGCCGGGCCGTCAAGGCGCTGCTGGGCCACGACGCCGGCAAGGCGTTGCGGTCGGTGCGGCTGTTCGGACCGGCGGCGCCGTCCATGATGTACGGGGCCTCGAAAATCGCTGTCAGCCGTTGGGTGCGGCGGCATGCGGTGCTGCCCGAATGGGCAGGATCGGGCGTGCGCCTGAACGCCCTTGCGCCCGGTGCGATCATGACACCGCTTTTAGCCGAACAGTTGTCGGATCGACGGCAGGCCAAGGCCGTTCGGTCGTTCCCGGTTCCGGTCGGCGGGTTCGGCGACGCGGGACACATGGCCGACTGGATGTGCTTCATGCTGTCGGACGCCGCCGATTTCTTATGCGGCGCCGTCATATTCGTTGACGGCGGCACCGACGCGTACTTTCGCCCTGACGACTGGCCGAAGGCGGTGCCCGCACGCCAACTGTTCGGGTACCTGCGCCGGTTCAGGCGCTTTCAATAAACCCTGCTGTTACGTGCCTTTCGTTGCGCCGGGAATGTGTGCTATCCCACACACGGCTTTTCGCGGCGTTCACCTCGGCGCGGCGTCCCCGCAAAACGGCTGTGGTGCAATTGAATGAATCGGCGCACGGCCGAAAAAGCAAAGGATCAACTGTGACCGCACTTCCGTCCTGGGTCAGCCAGGGCTCTGCCAACCTCGACGTGGTCGCCCCGCTGAAGGCGCGCGCCTGCGACGCGCTGTACGCGGTCCTCGGAAGCAAGCGCCGCCCGGCGGCCACCGGCCCGCGCATCATGCCCAGGGGCGTCGAACGCTGCTGACGCCGCGTCGGGCAGACTGGGCCAACGGTGCCTGAATACGCGAAGCACGACGAGTACTGGAATCACAACTCCGCCTATCACCCTTGGCTGGTCGGCATCGCCGCGCGGCGTCGCGGTGATGTCCTCGACGTCGGCTGCGGGGAAGGGCTGCTGGTTCAGCGGTTGGCCGCGGTGTCACGCAGCGTCGTCGGCATCGATGCCGACCCGATGTCGGTGTGGCGCGCCGCGCAACGATTGCAGCCCGTCGGCAACGCGGCGGCCGAACATGTGCGATTCGAGGACCTCGATGAGGCCGAGCGCCGCTACGACCTCATCACCTTCGTGGCCAGCCTGCATCACCTGCCGCTGCGGGATGCGCTGCACAAGGCGCGTCAAATGCTGCGGCCCGCAGGGCAATTGGCCGTCGTCGGGCTGTCCGCCAACAAGAGCGTTGCCGACTGGATGTGGGCCGGCCTGTGTCTGCCGGCGGCCCGCGCCGGGGGATTGCTGCATCGGGAGATCCGCGACATCGGCGTGGCCGTCGCCGATCCCCGGGAGGGTCTCGACGAGATCCGGCGCGTCGCCGGCGAGGTCCTACCCGGAGCCGTCATCCGCCGGGGCCTTTACTACCGATACCGCCTACTCTGGCGAAACCGCTGAATTCGCGGCCCGTTCGCGTTCGCGCCGGCGCGCCCGCGACGCCCGCAGATTGACGGCGTTGCCGCAGGTCTTGACGTCATGCCAGACCCCGCTGTTGTTCTTCGAGCGGTCGTAGAACGTCGAGCCGCACCGGTGGTTGTGGCACTGCTTGATCCGTCGCCAGGTGCCGGCCTGCTGGCTCAACAAGATCTCGCCCCACAGGGCCGAGGCCAGCCAACGCCAACCGCTGCCGTTGGGCTCGAGCCGCACCTCACCCGCGTCGGACAACGCGAAGGACGCGGCGACGGCGTCGGTGGCCCGCCCGCTCGCCGGTTCTCCGGCAACAAGTTTCGCGATGGCGTCCCGCAGGGCGCGCAGCTTGACCAGATCCGCCCCGTTGAGCGTCGGTGGGTCGGCGGGGATGCCGCGCACGGCCGCCCAAGCGCGCACCGCGCCCGCCGTCCACCGGACGGCCGGCTTGGTGTCGGCCAGCAGATCCGGTCCGTACCCGTCGATGGCCCTCGTGTTGAGGAAGTCCTGAACCAGGGCGAGGCCCCCGGGTGCCGCGGCGCAGCCATATCGCTGTGACGCAGTCCACGACAAAGACATAGGCTAATTCTACTTGGCTATGTCTCCGACGACAATTACCGTGACGCAAGCAAAATGCGTTTGCCTAAGTCAAGGGAGCAGGGTCATGGTCAACGTCAAGGGGTCGACGGTGGTGGTCACCGGCGGACAGCGCGGTCTCGGCAAGGAACATCGTGGCGGAGTTGTTGGAACGGGGTGCCGCCAAGGTCTACGCCACGGCCCGGGCGCCGCAGCCCAGTCAGGATTCTCGCGTGGTCAGCGCCGAATTGGACGTCACCAACCCGGATTCGGTCGCCGCGCTGGCGGCCAGGGCGGCGGACGCCGACATCGTCATCAACAATGCGGGTGTCCTCGGAGCCCGGTCCCTGCTCGACAGCGACATCGAAGAGGTGCGAGCGGTCTTCGAGACGAACTACTTCGGCGCGCTCCGCGTGGCCAAGGCGTTCGCACCGGTCCTCGCCGGCAACGGCGGCGGCGCACGGGTCGACGTCACCTCGATCTTGTCCTGGATGCCCGGATCCGGCGGGTACGGCGACTCCAAGGCGGCACTGTGGTCGACCACGAATTCGCTGCGCATCGAACTCGAAAAGCAGGGCACCCTGGTCGTCGCCGCGCACCGCAGCTTCACCGACACCGAGATGACCTCCGGCTTCGACGCACGTAAGAACGACCCGCGCGACGTGGCGCGCGCGATCGTCGACGGCATCGAGCGGGACGACGCCGAGGTGCTGGCCGACGACGACACCCGCTACGTCAAGGCTGCGCTGTCCGGACCGGTCGAGGCGCTGCCCCGGATGCCGTGAATGCGTAGAGGCGCGCAGGTCTCTGCAAGGGCGGACTGCCCTCGGCTCAAAGTGGCCACGCGGTGGGCGGCCCTACGTGTTTGGATAGCGGTATGTCCGATACCGAAGCCGAACGCATCGTGACCGCCACCCGCGTGATCGCGGCCAGTGCCGCGCGGATCTTCGAACTGATCGCCGACCCGTCGCGCCAGCCGAGCTGGGACGGCAACAACAATCTGGCGTCGTCTCCTCCCGGCCAACGTGTCCATCAGGTGGGCGACGTGTTCAAGACGACGCTGACCATCGGTGCGGTGCGCGAAAACCACGTCACCGAGTTCGTCGAGGGCAGCAAAATCGCTTGGCGCCCAGCCGAACCCGGAAAGCAGCCGCCCGGTCACCTGTGGCGCTGGGAGCTCAGCCCGGTCAACGCCGAACTCACCACGGTGACCCACACCTACGACTGGACGGCGCTGACCGACACCACCCGGCTCGAGCGCGCCCGGGCGACGACGGCGGACATGCTGCGCGAGTCGATGGACCGGCTCGCCGTGCTGGCGCAGAGCGACGACTAACGGGTCAGCCTTTCTTGGCGCGAACCCACTGGAACGTGCCGAGGTTCTTGACCCGCACGCTGGCAAATCCGTTGTCTTCCAAGATGTCGCCGATCTCGTCGTCGTCGAACGCGTGCGCCCCGACGTTCGGCAGCATCCGCCAATACCGGGCCAGGCGTCCGGCGGTGGGGACCATGACGGCCAGCCTGCCGCCGGGCCTCAGCACGCGCGCGATCTCGGTGAGCGCGGCTTTCGGGTCGGGAACCAGTTGCAGCACCGCCGTGGACACGGCGGCATCGAAAACGTTGTCCCGCAGCGGAAGTTGCTGCGCGTCCGCCTTGATGAAGCCTACCTGCGGGCCGGCTTCGTTGCGCACGGCACGCGCCAGCATCGGCTCGGAGATATCGACGCCGAGGGCCAGCCCCTCCGGTCCGGCGGCGCGCGCCAGCGATGCGGTGACGTTGCCCGGACCCGAGCCGACGTCCAGCGCGACACCGCCCTGCGGGATTTTCAACCACTCGAGCGGCAGTTGCCAGGCGCTGATCCACTGACGGGCAAAGGCCTGGGCGTTGTCGTAGAGCAACGACCCCATCGGTGACGCCCACGCGGCCTGGATCGGGCCGGTGTTTTTCCCGACGGCGTCGTCGGGCGCCGAGCCGGTGCCGAGCAGGTCGAGATACCCGTGGCTCACGTCGGGATCGGCCGGCGGGTCGATGAGCAGATCCAGCGCTCGCCGGAGCGCGGGAGGCAGCGAGGTGTGCACGTCGGTCATGCGAACTCCTTCGGGCAAGTGCCGAGCTGGACGCCAGAAATTAGAGGGCAAGCCGCGCAGATTCGATGCTGGTGAGTCCCCCGTCCGCAGCCTACGCCGGGGCGCGTGACCCACCCGGCTAGCGGCAGATGATCGGAACCAGGTAGCGGGCGGCGTAGTCGCGCACCGCCGCCGGGTCCGAGGTGTCGAGCCGGTCGGTGGGAAACACGATGATGCCGAGGGCGACGCGAAGCAGGATGTCGGCGATGTTGTCCAGGTCGGCCTCGGTCATGTCAGCGCCGCACCGCCGCAGGGTATGGGCGATCCCGTCGGCGAACTGGCGGATCGGGAAGACGTGCGAGCGGGAGAACATGCCGAACAGTTCGGGTTCGCTTTCGGCGATCCGCGAGTACAGCGGCGAGTCCTGCACCAGGCGCACCCCGAGTGCGAAGGCCTCGATGACCGCCTCCTGTGGATTGCGCCCGGCCGTCGCCTGATCCAGCGTGCTGAAGAAGAGTTCGGCCTCGCGCCGCACCACATGCCCGAACAGGTTCTCCTTGGTCGGAAAACGGCGGTAGATGGTGCTGCGGCTGACGCCGGCGCGGGCGGCGACGTCGTCGATATTGGCACGGCGCACGCCGTAGGTCTCGAACACGCCGCGTGCGGTGTCCAGGATGGTGCGATCGAGATCGGTGAGCGCCTCGGCGGAAGCAGAGCCCGGTTCGGACTGCATGATTCGCGGCATCGTATCAACTCCCGGCATGGTTCATCGCCGACTTCTCGGCGGCACGAAAGCGGTGCGGGACGGACGGCGACGTGCAATGCCACCGGGCGGTTGCTAGGCTACTGAAACAAAGATACGACTTTGTGTCACTGGTTCACAACGCTTCGCGGGTCGGGCGCGGCGCGCGAGCCACGAGGAGGTGGGCATGACCGCGCAGAACGACCAGCTCGCCGCGGTGAGCGCGGGATCGCGTTTCGACAGCGGCGTGCGCGAGGCCGTGCCGATGCCCACCGACGGGCCCGACTGGTCGGCCGGCGACGACACCTCGCCGCGGCTGGGGCCCGACTCGTTGATCTGGAAGTTCTATGGGGACAACCGAACCCAGCTCTTCGGGTTCCAGCGCACCGCCGGGGTCGAGAACTGCATCGAGCAGCTCGCGCAGGGCGTGCTGGATCACTCCGTGATCTTCAGCGACACACTCGGGCGGGCCAAGCGGACCGCGCCTCCCCTGATGAACACCGTCTACTCCGACGACCCCCACGAATGGGGCCGAAAGGTGCGCGACTTCCACAAGGCGATCAAGGGCACCATCAGTGACGGCTCGAGGTATCACGCGTTGAACCCCGAGCTGTTCTACTGGGCGCACGCCAGCTTCGTCGACCAGGTCATCTACAACACGGACACGTTCATCCGTCGGCTGTCACACGCCGAGAAGGAGCAGATCTTCAACGAGGGCAAGGTCTGGTACAGCCTCTACGGCGTCAGCGACCGCGGACAGCCACAGACCTACGACGACTTCCTGGCCTACTGGGACGAGATGCTCGACCGGTTCGTCCCGCACAAGACCGTGCTGTACGGCACCGGCTACATCCGCAAAGGCATCCCGGGCCCGCGCTGGATGCCCAAGCCGATCTGGAACGTGGTGTCGGCGCCGCTGAACGCCTACACCCGCCTGGTGGTCGTCGGAACGCTGCCGCCCCAGATGCGCGAGGTGTGCCAGCTGCAGTGGGATGCCAAGAAAGAGAAGCGATTCCAGCGGCTCGCCGCGTTCATCCGGGCGCTCAACCCGCTGATCAACCGGCTGCCCGTCAAGGCGCTCTACACGCCCTGGGCGGCCGAGGCGTGGGCCCGCGCCGGCGTCGACCCGCGTCGCCTGCACAACCGGGCCGCCACGGCATAGTCGGGCCTCCCGCGGCCCGCCCTCGCAGGGCACCGGCCGTGACACCACGCGGGTGTATAGGGCATCGTGGTTAGCCGGCTTCCCAATGGGGCATTCCGCTACGTCGGTCGGGTGGGCCGGAGCGAATCCGAAGGAGAACCGCGATGCAGATGACGGGCAATACCGTGCTGGTCACCGGCGGTGGCAGCGGAATCGGCCGCGGCCTGGCCGAATCGTTCCACCGCCTGGGCAACCAGGTGATCATCGCCGCCCGGCGCAGCGACCAGCTACGGGCCGTCGCGGAGGCCAACCCGGGTATCCAGACCCTGTCGCTCGATCAAGGTGATGCCGCCGACATCCGGCGATTCGCCACCGAGGTGACCGACCACTACCCGGACCTCAATGTGCTGATCAACAACGCCGGCATTCAGCGGGTCGAGGATCTCACCAGTGGCAATGTCGGCCTGGCCGAGCAGTCCGTTGCCATCAATCTGCTGGGCCCCATGCGGCTGACCTCGTCCCTGCTTCCGGCGCTGCTGCGCAAGCCGCACGCCACGATCCTCAACGTCACGTCCGGCCTGGCGTTCATGCCCAGCGCGCTCACCCCGACCTACTGCGCCTCCAAGGCGGCACTGCACTCCTACACCGAATCGCTGCGCTTCCAGCTGCGCGACAGCTCCGTCCAGGTGATCGAGATCATTCCGCCGCACGTGCGCACCGCCTTGCAGGGCGAGCGGGGATTCGACCCCCGGGCGATGCCGCTCGACGAGTACATCACCGAGACGATGACGCTGTTGCAGACGCAGCCACAGGCCAACGAGATCGTGGTGGAGCGCGTCAAGATGTTCCGCTATGCCGAGCGTGACGGCACCTACGACGACATCTATCCGCGGTTCAACGAAACGATCACCGCCCTGTTCGGCAGCTAGGGCCGCTCCCCGAACGCCGCGGGCCGACAGACGAAACCCGGTGTGACACAGGGCAATAAAACCCCTTCAGCGGGTTAGCCGCTCACTCTCCGAAACCGCCGTGCGGCGACGCGACCGACATCGCGCCGGCCCCGCCCGTGCCGAGGTGGCTGGAGGCGAAGGCGACGCCTTTGTCGATGATGGAGCCGTCGTCGGCGTAGGTGTTGTGGGCGGCGAAGTTCATGCCGTCTGAGCAGACGGGGTCTTCGACGGCGCAGACTTTGAGGGTTTTGTCTTGGTACATCGGGCCGATGACGACGGGGGGTTCGCCTAAAAAGTTCATGGCGCGCACGTTGGGCATGCCGAAGAGCACGACCGAGGAGACGTGGTTGGCGACGGCGGGGTCGAGGGGTTTGGGGACGGTGGCGGGGTCGATGCCTTCGGGCACGGCGGCGGAGGTGACAAAGCCCATGACGGCTGCGCCTTGGGAGTAGCCGCCGAGGACCATTTTGGTGTTGGGGCAGTCGTGGGCCATGGAATTGACGTGGGCGCCGGCGTCGCGGATGCCGTCGATGCCGGTGTCCCATTGGTCGGTGGCGGGGTAGTTGACGGGGTAGACGTCAAAGGAGCGGTCGCCGACGCGTTGGTGCAGGGCGTCGACGAAGGCTTGTCCGGTGGGGCCGACGCCGGGTTCTTCGCCGGTGCCGCGGGCGAAGACCACTTGCACGTCGGGACATTGGGCCGCGGCGGTGGGGATGAGGGAACCGGAGACGGCCGAGGCGGCGATCCCCGATGCTGCGATGACTACTGCTGGACCAAGAGAACGAACAATGCGACGCGCAAACATGCCGCAATTGTGCCCATTCGACACGCGCCTTAAACAGAGGAAACGCCGAAATTACTGTGTTCTCATAAAAGAACCGCCGCTGATGCGGGCGCAGTGAGATCGGTTGTGCGCGGCGCTCATCCGGCACGGGCGCCGCCCACCCGGCCGTCGCGGCCGGGCCGAAGCGCGGTCCCGGACCGCAATGTGGTCTGCTACAGGTAGTTACGGGCCGGGACACGGTTGAGCAACAGCCGCACCCCGGCAAGCGGCTCGAGTGGATGCGGCAGCGATGTTGAACGCACTAGCGCAGGCCCTGAACGCGGTCTTCACCAAGGCGGGAGACCACGTGGCCAATCCGGCGCGGGTGCCGGACCCCGACAAGCTGCGCGCCGTCGCCGCCGGCAAGACCGCCTTGGTGACCGGCGCCTCATACGGCATCGGCGAGGCGACCGCGCGCACCCTGGCCGCCGCCGGCGCGACCGTGCTGGTGGTCGCCCGGTCCGAGGAAAGGCTCTGCGACCTGACGGCGTCGATCAACGCCGGCGGCGGGCACGCGGTCGCCTACCCGACCGACCTCACCGACGCATCCGCGGTGAGCGGCCTGACCAAGCAGATCACCGAAGAGCACGGACCGCTCGACATCGTGGTGAGCAACGCCGGCAAGTCGCTGCGCCGCTCGCTGCACCACCAGTACGACCGGCCGGATGACTTCCAGCACACCATCGACATCAACTACCTGGGGCCCGTCCGGCTGCTGTTGGGAGTCTTGCCGGCCATGCGCGACAACGGCAGCGGGCACATCGTGAACGTGTCCAGCGTCGGCGTGCGCGTGGTGCCGGGTCCGCAATGGGGTGCCTATCAGGCATCGAAGGGGGCGTTCGACCGCTGGCTGCGCAGCGTGGCTCCGGAGCTACACGCCGACGGCGTCGATGTCACCACCGTCTACTTCGCGCTGGTCCGTACCGGCATGATCGCGCCCACGCCCCTGCTGGGCCGGCTCCCGGCCCTGTCACCCGATCAAGCCGCCGACGCCATCGCCAAAGCGCTCATCGTGCGGCCCCGCACCCTCGAACCGCCCTGGATGCTGCCGGCCGAGTTGGCCTCGGTGCTGCTGGCCGCGCCGGCCGACTACGCCGCCCGGCTGTGGCATCGCCGCTTCCTCGCCGATTCCGACGGGGCCGCCCGTGACCAATGACCGCGTGGCCACCACCGCCGTCCGTGCCCTGGTGCACTCCGGCCTGCTCACTGTGCCCTCGCCGCTGGCGGGCCTGCGGCTGCTTCGCGAGGCGCGCCGGGGCGGCACCAACCCCTACACGCTGCTGGCGGTCACCGCGGCACGCTGGCCCGACCGGACGGCAATCGTCGACGATGACGGCGCCCTGAGCTATCGCCAACTGCAACGAGAAACCGAGTCGCTGGCGCGGCGGTTGTCCGGCGATGGCGTTGCCCCCGGGCGGGCGGTCGGGGTGATGTGCCGCAACGGGCGCGGTTTCGTCGCGGGTGTATTCGCCGCCGCGCTGCTGGGCGCCGACGTCGTCCCCGTCAGTACGGAGTTCCGCAGCGACGCGCTGGCGGCCGCCGTGCAGGCACACCGCATCTCAACGATGGTCGCCGACAACGAATTCGCCGAGCGGATCCGGGCCGCCGACGAATCCGTCGTCACGGTCGACCCGGCGACGGTCACCGCCGAGGAGGGCGCCCGGCGACCGCGGGTGGCGGGGCCGGGCCGGATCGTGCTGCTGACGTCGGGCACGACCGGCAAACCCAAAGGGGTGCCGCGCGCACCGGAGCTGCGGTCCGCGGTCGGGGTCTGGGTGACGATCCTCGACCGCACCCGGCTGCGTACCGGCTCGCGAATCTCGGTGGCAATGCCGATGTTTCACGGGCTGGGGCTGGGCATGCTGATGCTGACGGTCGCCCTCGGCGGCACGGTGCTCACGCATCGTCAGTTCGACGCCGAAGCCGCGCTCGCCCAGGCGTCGCTGCACCGCGCCGACGCCTTCACCGCGGTGCCGGTCGTGCTCGCGCGCATCCTCGACCTGCCCGAGCGGGTGCGGGCGCGAAACCCGGTGCCGCACCTGCGCGTGGTGATGTCCAGCGGGGACCGCCTCGACCCCACGCTGGGGCAGCGGTTCATGGACACCTACGGAGACATCCTCTACAACGGCTACGGCTCCACCGAGGTCGGCATCGGTTCTTTGGCGACGCCGGCGGACCTTCGTGAGGCTCCCGAAACCGTGGGCAGGCCGGTCGCGGGCTGCCCCGTGCGGATCCTCAACAAGAGCGATTGCCCGGTGGGGCCGCGGGTGATCGGACGCATCTTCGTCGGGGGTGACCTGGCCGGCAAGGGCTATACCGACGGCGCCGGGGAAGCGAAAGCCGTCGTCGACGGCATGACGAGCACCGGCGACATGGGCTACCTGGACAACGCGGGGCGCCTGTTCATCGTCGGCCGCGAAGACGACATGATCATCTCCGGCGGAGAGAACGTCTATCCGCGGGCGGTCGAAAACGCGCTCGCCCGCCACCCCGCCATCGCCGACAACGTGGTCATCGGCGTTCCCGACGAGCGGTTCGGCCAGCGGCTGGCGGCGTTCGTGGTGGCGCAGCCGGGCAGCGACATCGACGTGCCAGCGCTCCGGGAGTATTTGAAGAGCCGCGTGTCGCGCTTCGAACAGCCCCGCGACATCCACGTCGTGGACAGCATCCCGCGCAACCCGACCGGCAAGGTGCTGCGCAGGGAGCTGTCCGGCTGAACACGATTGTCCGGCTCCTCACTCGCGCCGCTACACGGCGCTCGCCGTCGCCGGACTGAAGATCAGTCCCCGCCGGGCTCCAACGCCTCGACCTGCTTGGCCAGCCAGTTGGGTGCCAGCGCCGAGATCACAGTGGCGCCCGCGGTGGAACCCAACACCCCCGACCAGGCGACCGGCCCCAGCGGTGTGCACCCGAAGAACTGGCTGAGCACCGGGGTCTGCACGATGCCGACCAGCACGCCGGCGCTGCCCAGCGCGGTCGCCACCACCAGCGGGCTGTGCCGGCGGGTGAGCAGCGTCTGCGCCAGCTGCGTCGTGACCAATGCGGTCAAACCCATTGTCGCCGTGCGGCGTTCGGTGCCCGGCGTCCACCGCCCGATGGCCCAGGCCGCCGTCGCCCCGGCCGCGGTCACCGCGCCGCGGGTGACGATCTGCCGCATCAGCGGGGCGTCGAGGGAGGGCGTGGGCCCGGTCAGCACCGCGCGCCGGTGCTGGCGGCGCGCCTCCTCGGCCTCTTCGGCGGATTCGTACTCGGATTCGTCGGGTTCGACGTACTGCGACGTGACCGCGACCGCGAGCGCGGGGAACATGTCGGTGAGCAGGTTGACCAGCAGCAGCTGGCGGGTGCCCACCGGCGCGCGGCCGGCGCCGAAGGCGGTGCCGATGATGGTGAACAGCACCTCACCCACGTTGCCGCCGACCAGAATCGTGACGGCGTCCCGGACGCCCGCCCACATGCTGCGGCCCTCGACCAGGGCGTCCATCAGCACGCCCAGGTCCTCGTCGGTCAAGACGATGTCCGCGGCCCCGCGGGCGGCCGACGAACCGCGCCCGCTCACCCCGATCCCCACGTCGGCCATCCGGATCGCCGCGGCGTCGTTGGCGCCGTCGCCGACCATCGCGGTCACCCGCCCGCAGCGCTGCAGCGCGGCCACGATCTGCACCTTCTGCTCCGGGCTGACGCGAGCGAAGACCTGCACATCGGCGACCATCTTGGCGCACGCGTCCTCGTCGAGGCCGGCGAGTTCGGCGCCGGTGATCACCCGCGCGTCCGCGGGCAAGCCCAGCTGCCGGGCGATCGCCCGTGCGGTGATGGGGTGGTCGCCGGTGATCAGCACGACCTCGCGGTCGGCGTCCGTCAGCGCTTCGATCAGCGGGCGCGCCGACGCCCGGGCGGTGTCCGCCAAGCCGACGTAGCCGAGCAGTTCGAGGTCCTCCGCCGCGGCGTCCACGGCGTCGGCATCGGTGTCCTCGTCGTCGGTCTCGTGTTTCCAACCGCGCTGCGCCACCGCGAGCACCCGCAAGCCCTGTTCGGCCAGACCGCGGACGACCGTCTCGGCCCGCTCGTGGTCGGCCTGCGGGTCGGCGAACCGGCACCGCGGCAGGATGACCTCGGGAGCCCCCTTGAGGATCAGCACCGGCGCGTCCGCGGGATGCCCGTTGGAGTGGCCCAGGGCGCCGATCGCGGCGGCGAAGCCGCGACTGGACTCGAAGGGCACCTCCGCGATCATCGTCCAATCCGCATCGCCATGGCCGTTCAGCGAATTCGCCGCGGTGAGGATCGCCTCGTCGGTGGCGTGGGCGTGGCCCTGGCCGTCCTGCGGCTGGGCGGACGCCCGCGCGGCGGCCCGCAACAGCCCCGCCGATTGCGGATCGGTCAGTTGGGGGAGCGGTTCGTGCGGGTCGACCCCGACCGGCACGGCGCACACCACGCGCAGCCGGTTCTCGGTGAGCGTGCCGGTCTTGTCGAAACAGATGGTGTCGACGCGGCCCAACGCTTCGATGGTGCGCGGCGCACGGACCAGCGCGCCGCGGGCCGTCAGCCGCTGGGCGGCCGAGAGCTGGGAGAGGGTGGCCACCAGGGGCAGCCCCTCCGGCACCGCGGCCACCGCGATCGCGACGCCGTCGGCCACCGCCTGACGCAGCGGGGCGCGGCGCAGCAGCGCCAACGCCGACACCGTCGCGCCTCCGGCCAGCGTCAGCGGCAGCACCTTGCTGGTCAGTTCCCGCAGCCGCGCTTGGATTCCGGCCGCCGTTTCGACGTCGGCGACCGCCGAAATCGCGCGGTGCGCTGCGGTCCCGACCCCGGTGGCCACGACGATCGCCCGGGCGTGGCCGGCCACGATGGTGCTGCCCTCGAAGAGCATGCTGGCCCGGTCGGGGTCGTTGACGGCGACGGGGTCCACCTGTTTGTCCACGGGCAGCGACTCGCCGGTGAGCAGGGACTCGTCGACCTCGAGGTCATCGGCCACCAGCAGGCGGGCGTCGGCCGGCACCACTTCGGGCGCGGCCAGATCGATGACGTCGCCGGGCCGCAATGACTTCGCGGACACCGTCGCCGTGCGGGTGGCGTGCTTGGCGGCTTCGAGCCGGCGGCGCGTCGTCGCGACCGCGGGGACGACCACCCGGCGCACCAACTGGTCCTGCTCGGCGAACAGTTCGGCGGCCGCGGATTCGGCCCGCAGCCGTTGCGCCCCACCGGTTATCGCGTTGACGGTCATGACACCCGCGACCAGGAGCGCGTCGATGTTGCTGCCGACGATCGCCGACGCGGCCGCCCCGACGGCCAGGATGGGGGTCAGCGGATCGGCGAGCTCGGTCCGGGTGGCCGACGCCAGCCGGGCCACGTTGTGCAGCGGCTTGCGCAGGGGCGCCAGGCCCGGGCTGTAGGACAGGTCGTCGAGACGGCGTCGCCACGATGGTTCGGTCTCGACGGCCAGCGGCCGCGCGCCGCCGGCCAGCCGCGAGTAGACGATCTCGGGATCCAGCGCGTGCCAGGCGGTCAGCGGTTGGGGAGTCGGGTCGGGCAGCCGGAGCACCCGGGTCGCCGAGAACGTTCCCGCCACTAGGGCCGTGGCCGCGGCGGCGTTGACCGGGTTGAGCCAGCGCCGAAAGCTCACCGGGGTGGTGGTTTTTTCTTGCTCACCGGTGACCAGCAGCAGCCCGGCCAGCGTGGTGCCGCCCTGGGCCAGGTGCACCGCCGATTCGCTGGCCGACCGGGCGACCGGGATCGCCGAGAGGATCCGCACCGCGTCCGCGAGGTCGGTGCCGGTGATGATGTCCGCGGTCCACGCCGTGGCGGCGCGCGGGTCATCAAGCGCCACACCGACATCGGCGATCGCGAGCGCGGCCAGGGTGTCGGTCGACGCGAAGTCCCGGTGCAGCGCGGTGATCAACAGCACCGGCCCCCGATCGGCCCGCAGCTCACGGACCACGTTCAACAGCGGGGTGCCGGGCGGGTGCGTCGCGCCGACGCTGGCGGTGAGGTCTTCGGTGCCGGCGACGTGGCGAAGGACCACCCGGGCGCCCGTGCGGTGCGCGGTCTGGAAGAGCGGAATCGCGTACGGGTCGACCTCCCAGCCCACGTCGACACTGCCGACGCATTCGCCGTCGACCATCAGGTCGGCGGTTTCCAGGCCCTGCGCGGGCGTGGCCGAAGGCCCTTGGGTCCGAACCCATTTCAGTCGCGCGCCGGTCGCCGGCAGCTCGTCGGGGTCGGGCTCGGGCGCCTGTTCGCCGTGCAGCAGCGCGTCGGCGACCTCGTAGACCCGGTCATCGTCCCAGCCGGGCGCGTCGCCACGAACATGCAGGACGGCGCGGTGGTCGCCGCGCAGGGCGGCGCCGTCGATGACGACCACCTTCACCCGATCCAGGCGGCGCAGCGCGCCCGGGTCGAGAACCAGCTGCCCGGAATTGGCGAGCCCGCGACCCAAAATTGCGGCGAACGCCTGTCGGCCCATGTGCGCGGCCCGCGGCACCCCGGCCTCGATGGCCGCGGCCGCGTCGTCGGTGCCGCCGCCGGCCACCAGCGCGCTCACCGCGGCGATCAACGAGCCGTTCGCCGCGGAATCGACGTAGCTCTCCACCGGCCCGGCCATCGAGCCCTTCGCCTTGTCCATCGCCGCGTCGATGGTTCCCCCGACCACGACGTGCGAAGCCTCCCCGGCCGCCGCGGCCGCCCAGCTGTGCCGGGGCACCTCCGACTTGGCGGACGAGATGACCGGGACCACCGGGGCCTGCGGCCGTTGGGGCGAGGCCAGGTGGGGTTCCCGGTCCCGCCACACCCGGCGGTGCGCCGCCGCCTCGGAGACCTGCAGGGTGCGCTGGGTCAGGTCGAGCATCGGCGTGCCGAACGACTGGGTCAGGCCGTGGGCGGCGGCCGTAGTGGCGGCCAGCGCGATGTCGGTGCCCACTCGGCCCAGCCGCTCCTCGAGGATCGAGACCATGCGCGGTTGATGGTTGATGAGCGCGGCCGCGGCCCGGGTGGTTTGCGGCGCCGCGGGCAGCCGGGTCACCCATCCGGTCACCGCGGCGCCCATCGCGACCAGATCCAGTGCCGCCGCGGTGAGGGGCACCAGAATCGCCAGCGGGTTGCCCGGGTCGGCGAAGGGCGCGGAAGGCGTCGCCGCCTCCGACTTCGACCAGGTGATGTCGGCGGCGATGGACGCGACCGTCGACCGCACCTCGTCCAAGACGGCGTCGTGGTCCGCGCCGTCGGACAGTTCGACCACCAACCGGCCCAACGCGCCCTCGACGTGCGCCTCGGCCACGCCCGGGATTCTGCGCACCGGCTCCTCGACGGCGGGCGCGTACTCGCCCCAGCGGGGGAACGGCAGCAACGGGTCCAGGTCCAGGTGCACTCGTCGCCCGCTGTGCCAGCGCACCGGCGGCAGGATCGGGGGGGCGGCGCCGTCGGTGGAAGTGTCCAACCCGATTGCTCGGCCCGTGGTTTGAGCCACCGATTGGATGACGGGGCCGGCGAGCTCGGCGACCGGGTTGGTCAACGTCTGCAGCGCGCCGGCGGCCCCCGCCGCGGTCGATACGCCGGCCCGGACCACCTGCGCGGCGCCGCCGGCCACACCAGCGACGACACTGGAAACGCCGGGAATCTTCACTCGTCACCCTTCAATTACGTCTCCCGCGCCTAATGATCCTGGCGTGTGAAGGAGCTGTCCACACGTGGGGCGGGAAGGTAAAGCCTGCGCCGACACCCCTGGCGATGCAGGTCGGGCTTCCCTAGATGGCAAGGGCTGCGATCACGTCCCTGGCAGAAACATTACCGGGTTGACGACAAACCAAACGCGGTGAACAGGCCGGGGTCGAGGAAGACGGTGATGCCGGCGACCCCGGCGGCACCGGGGGTCAAGACGTGGATGGAATGGGCCCGCAACACGTGATCGGCGGCGCGGCGGTACTCGGCGACGGCGGGTTGCGCGTTGGCGGCGGTCGGGATCATCACAAGATCGCCCGGCCGGGCCAGCGCGCGCCCGGCAAGGAACTTCAGCACCGTGTCCCGTCCGGCGAACCACACTGGCAGAGGCGGCATTTCGAGTTTGACGTCCGCCTGCAGCAGCGCGGTCAGCGCCGCCATGTCCGCGTTTTCGAATGCGGCGCAATACCGGTCGAGCAATTCGCGGCGCCGGGCGTCGTCGGGCTCGGTGATGCCGTCCTCGCTGGGGGACAGCTCGGCGAGGTGGGCCCGGGCGCGCTGCAGCGAACTGTTGACCGCGGCGGGCGTGGTTTCCAGAAGCTCGGCAACCTCGGCGGCGCTGAATTGCACGACGTCTCGCAGGATCAGCACCGCGCGCTGGCGCGCCGGCAGTTCCTGAAGGGCGGTCATCACGGCCAGCCGCACGCTCTGCTTCGCGGTGACGTCCTCTTCGGGGCTCTTGAAGAGCATGGCGTCCGGGATGGGTTCGAGCCACAGGTGCGCGCCGGCCGTCGCGTCGAGATCGGTGTCCGGGTCGATCGAGCCGTCGCCCAGCCCGGTCGGCAGCACGCGGCGGGCGCGGTTCTCCAGCGCGCGCAGACAGGCGGTCGTCGCGATCCGGTACAGCCAGGTCTTCAACGCCGCGCGTTCCTCGAACGCCTGATAGCCGCGCCAGCCCCGGAGATACGTCTCCTGGACGAGGTCTTCGGCGTCGTGCACCGAGCCCAGCATGCGGTAGCAATGCGCGATCAGCTCGGCACGAAATGGCGCCGCCCGCTCGACGAACTCCTCCTGCGCCGGCACGGCCTCTCCTTTCGGTGGGTGAAGAACCTACTCCTGTAGAGACATCCGGCCGCCGAAATTCATCGGTCCGCCGGCGATGAACCCGGCCGCCGCGCCGTATCTCAATTAGTGAAGTCGCGGCACGGCCGCAGTCCACGTGAGGAAGCGAGCACGACATGAACCAGACACCGAACCCCTCCGCCGACGGGTTCGTCGGCAGCACCGCGATCGTGACCGGGGCCGGCCGCGGATTCGGCCGCGCGATCGCCGCCGCGTTCGCGACGGCCGGCGCCGAAGTCGTCGGCGTCGCGCGCACCCGATCACAACTCGAGGAGGTGCACGCCCAGCTGGGCGACGCGTTCACCCCGGTGGTGGCCGACGCGGCCGATCCGATGACGGCCGGCCGGCTCGTCGACCGGTACCGGCCGCGCACCCTGGTGCTGTGCGCCGGGGCCGCGCCGCGGATGGCGCCGCTGCAGGATCAGACCTGGGAGTCGTTCAGTGACAACTGGAACTCCGACGTCGCGCAGGCGTTTCACTGGGTTCGTCACGCGCTGCGGCGCCCGCTGGCGCCGGGCAGCTCGGTGATCGTGATGTCCAGCGGCGCCGCCCTGGCCGGATCACCACTGTCCGGCGGCTATGCCGGCGCGAAGGCGACGGTCCGGTTCCTCACCGGCTATGCCGCCCTCGAATCGCAACGCGCCGGGCTGGGGATCGACTTCACCGCCGTGCTGCCGCGGTTGACCCCGGCCACCGGCCTGGGCGCGGCCGGCGTCGCCGCCTACGCCGAGCGACAGGGCGTCGACGTCGACAGCTTCTTGCAGGCCGCCGGGCCCACGCTCACCGCCGAACAGGTCGGCAAGTCGGTGCTCGAGATCGCCACCGCCGTCCCGGACCACGACGCCTACCTGCTCACCTCCGCCGGCCTCGCGCCGCTGACCTGAAACACCCGACACCGCAAAGGCGTACCGCGATGAACACACCCCCGATCGTGTCGACCCACGAGTGGGCGAGCGCGCATCAACAACTGCTGGAAAAGGAGAAGGAACTCACCCGGGCCCGTGACGCGCTCGCGGCCCTGCGGCGCCGGATGCCGTGGATGGCCGTGGACGCCGACTACGAGTTCGAGGGGCCCGAGGGCAAAGTCAACCTGCCGGGCCTCTTTCAGGGCAGGCGTCAGCTGGTGGTCTACCGGGCCTTCTACGGGCCCGACATCGACGGCTGGCCCGAGCACGGCTGCCGCGGCTGCTCGATGATGGCCGACCACGTCGGCAACCTGGCCCACCTGAACGCCCGCGACACCACGCTGGTGTTCGTCTCGCGGGCACCGCAGCCCGACATCGAGCGCCTCAAGGCGCGGATGGACTGGAAGATGCCCTGGTACACGATGACCGACGGTTTCGACGCCGACTTCGGCGTGGACGAATGGCACGGCACCAACGCCTTCATCCGTGACGGCGATCGGGTGTTTCGCACCTACTTCATCAACAACCGCGGCGACGAGGCGCTGGGGACCACGTGGAGCTTCCTGGATATGACCGCGCTGGGACGCCAGGAAACCTGGGAGGATTCGCCCGAGGGCTACCCGCAGACCGCTCCCTACGAGTGGTGGGACTGGCACGACGCGTACGGCGAGCACGAGCCGTCACGCTGGTTCGGCGACCCCGACCCGAACGATCCCAACGACATCCGGCCGCCGAAGAGCTAAGCGGCGCAGGCTGTTTGGGGCTGCGCAGAAAACATGAATGCACGGTAGCCGTCGAACGGCTACTCGCGCATGTGTTTCCGCCGAGAATTCTTCGGCTACAAAATTCGGTGATTCGCCCTGCCGACCTGGTAGCCGGTGGGGAACGATTTCTCGATGACCTGGAGCTGGTGATCCACTCGGGATTCGAGCTCGAGGACCACGCAGTCGCTGAGCGCCTTCGATTCGAGAACTATGTACCGCTGACCACAATCGGTGATCGGGTCGCCCGAGTGCAATTTCTCGACCGGCACCGACTCCGGAGTTCCATCTGCCTCCATCCATGACACGTTAGGTCAATTCCGCAAGCGAGGGAATAGACCGCTACATGGCGGCGGCGTCCTGGCGCTGTTTGAAGAACACGCTGACGTGAGCGATCAATCCGTCGTCGTCGCGCTCGAAGAGGAGGCATTCGGGCCACCGCCGGGCCACACCGTCGAACTCGAACGCCTCGGTCAACTCGACGTAGGACAGCCGGGCGTCCACATGCGACACTCGCTGCACGTCGAGCCGGTGGCCTTGCAGATCGGTGATTATCTTGCGCAGGTAGGCGAGGTAGTTCGCCTTGCCCTCGATGAGATCGCAGAACGGCCCCTCACGGGTCAGGCCGTCGTCGGCGAGGGTGCCGGCCAGGCCGTCCCAGTCGTGAGCGGTCAGGCAGTCGAGGTAACGCTCGACCACGTGACCTTTCGCCGCGTCGCCCATCATGCCTCCGCTCCGGGCACTGCGCTGAGCGTAACGCCACGGCGAAAAAACTGACAGGATGTCGCCGTGGCGTTACATGCGCGGGCCCGGTCGTTGTTGTTCGTGCACGCCGACCGGAGGCTGTCCGAGCGCGTGCCCGCGCCGCCCGATGCGGTGCGCGGCTTCTACGTGGACCTGGACAACATCAGGCTCGTGCACCCGCTGATCGTGTCCGTGGAAACGTTGTCCCGCAGCGACACCCCGGAGGGCTACCAGCAGAGCTATCGGGTGGTCGATCGAATCCCCGTGGGGCCGTTCACTATCCGCACCGCTTATCACGCCAGGCTGCGAGTGCCCGCGAGCGGCGACGTGCTGACCGAGGCGGATCAGTCACCCGGGGTGCGGTTACGCGGCACGGTGAGTTTCGAGCCCGACGACGGCAGCACCCGGGTCACCGAGCGCATCCGGATCTCCGCGCCGCGGCTGCTGGCCGGGGTGACGATCCGCGAGGCGGTCAAGGCGCACGCCGAGATGCTGGCTGGGATTCGGCGGCATTTCGAAGTCACACCCCGAAGTCGATGACGCCGCGAATGTTGCGGCCCTCGCGCAGATCCACGAACGCCTCGTTGATCTCGTCGAGCCGGTAGTGGCGGGTGACCAACTCGTCGAGTTTCACCGCGCCCGCCTGATACAACGACAACAGCATCGGCACGCTGGTGCGCGGATTCATCCCGCCGTAGAGCGCTCCCCTGAGCTGTTTGGCCGACAGCGTCATCTCCTGCAGCACCAACGGAACCGGGGGCTCGGTGAACGGGGTGATCCCGGTGAGCACGCAGATCCCGCCCTTGCGGAGCAGCGTCATCGCCAACGGAAGCAGGTCCACGTGCACCACGCCGGGGCAGACGACGACGCGGTCGGCCATCAGTCCGGCGGTGATCTCTTTGACCAGCGGTATCGCCTCCTCGGCGGAGGCGGCGGTGTGCGTGGCGCCGAAGATCTTGGCCGAATCACGCTTGGACTCAACGGGATCCACCGCGACGACGTATTTCGCTCCGACGGCACGCGCACCTTGCAGGGCGTTCATCCCGACGCCGCCGGCGCCGATGACGACGACGGTGTCGCCGGGTTCGGTGCCCGCCGAGATGGTCGCGGAACCCCAGCCGGTGCTGACCCCGCACGACACCAGCGAGGCGGCATGGAACGGGATCGCGTCGTCGATCTTGATGACGGAGCGCTCTGAGAGCACCGCGTATTCGGCGAACGTGCCGAGTTGCCCATAGGCCAAGAGGTTTTCGTCACCGAGGTGGCGGCGGCACGTGCCGTCGGTGGGCATCTCCCGCACGAACAGGCTCGCGCCGATGTCGCAGATGTAGCTCTGGCCGTTCACGCAGAACCGGCAACTGCCGCACGCGGGAATGAAGGAGAGCGCCACGTGATCTCCGGGGCGCACCGACGTCACGCCCGGCCCGACCTCCTCGACGACACCGGCGCCCTCGTGACCGCCGAGCAGCGGAAACCAGTCCGGCGCGGGCTGCCCGCTCGCGGCCAGCGCCTCGGGGGTCGGCACCACATCGCCGGTGAACAGATGGTCGTCGGAGTGGCAGATCCCGGCAACCGCCATCCGTACCAGGACCTCGCCGCCGCGGGGCGGATCGAGTTCGATCTCGCGGATCTCCCAGTCCCGGCCCACCCCGCGGATCACAGCGGCGCGACACTTCATTGCGACCTCCTCGATGTCTCATGGAATTCCCGGCGCCGCGCCAAGCTGGCCCGCAGTTCCCGCTTGAGCACCTTGCCGTAGCTGTTTTTCGGTAGCTCGTCGACGAATTCGTAGCGCTTGGGCCGCTTGAAGCGGGCGATGCGCGCCAGCAGATGCGCGTCGAGCGCCGCGGGGTCGACGGAATCGCCTGTGCCGACGACGAATGCGACCACGATCTCGCCCCACTCGGCGTCGGGGACGCCGACCACGCCTACCTCCGCGACCCCGGGGTATTCGAGCAGGACCTCCTCCACCTCGCGCGGGTAGATGTTGCTGCCGCCGCTGATGACGACGTCCTTCGAGCGATCGCGCAGCGTGAGGAAGCCGCGGTCGTCGAACGAACCCATGTCGCCGGTGTAGAGCCAGCCGTCTTTGAGGGCGGCGCGGGTCGCGGCGGGATTGCGCCAGTAGCCGGACATGACCGCGTCGCCGCGGCACACGATTTCGCCGATCTCGCCGACGGGCGCCGGGTCGCCGCCGGTGCCCAGCACCGCGACGTCCATCCCCGACCGCGCATAGCCGACCGATCCCAGGATCGCGTCGTCGTCGGAATCGTGGTCGGCGCGGCGCAGCCCGGTGATGGTCATGGGCGACTCGCCCTGCCCGTAGATCTGCGCGAAGATCGGGCCGAACGCCGCGATCGCCTTGCGCAGGCCCTCGACATACATCGGGCCGCCGCCGTAGACGATCGTCTTGAGGTTGGTGGGGCGGGCGCGGCCCGTACCCACCAGGCGCTGCACCATCGTCGGGGCCAGAAATGCGCTGCCGGCCGGATGGTGTTCGCAGAGATCGAGGAACTCGTCGGGGTCGAACGCTCCCGAGGAGGGCACCACCTGGCGCGCGGCGCGCAGCACGTACGGCAGGACGTAGAGCCCGGAGCCGTGAGACATCGGCGCCGCGTGCAGGAGGCTGCAGCCCTCGTCGGGGTCGTCGATGTCGGCGAGGTGGGCGACGGTCATCGCCGTCAGGTTGCGGTGCGACAGCATCGCGCCCTTCGAGCGGCCGGTGGTTCCGCTGGTGTAGAACAGCCACGCCAGCGCCGACGGGTCGGTGCGCGGGGGCGCGGACGGGGCGGTGTCGAATCGCCGTGAATAGGCCTCGGAATCAAGGGATTCCGTCGGCGTCGTGGTCACCGATGCCAGTTCCGCGCCGAGCTCGGCAGAGGCGAACACCCGCGAAGCGCCCGCATCGTCGAGGATCTGCGCCATCTCGCGCGGATGCAGCTTGTAGTTGACGGGGACGACGACGCACTCGGCGGCCCAGATCGCGAACATCAACTCGATGATCTCGGGCCGGTTGTGGGTCGCGATCGCGATGCGAGCACCGGTCCCGTGCTGTTGCCGGATCGACGCGGCCAGTCGTAATGCCCGGTCCCGCAACTCGATCCAGGTGCACAGGCGCCGGGTCCCGTGATACAGCGCGCCGCGATCGGGGAACCGCCTCGCCGCCTGGTCGAGCATCGCAAACAGGTTCATCGCTCGATCCACTGCGAGGACAAGGCGAACTCCGACAGATACTTCGTCGAGCTCCATCCGCCGTCGACGACGATCGTTTGGCCGTTGATGAAACTTCCGCCCGGCGAGCACAAGAAGGCGACAGTGCTGGCGATGTCGTCGATGCGGCCCAGCCGCTGATGCGGTGTCATCTCGGTGTTGATCTTGCGGAATCGCTCGTCCTCCAAGCGCTTCTCGACCATCGGCGTGACCGTCACCCCGGGCGCGACGGCGTTGCATCGGATGCCGGACGCGCCATACTGGCAGGCGATGTGGGTGGTCAGTGCGGTCAGCCCGCCCTTGGCCGCGGAGTAGGCCCCGCCCCGCAGGCCGCCGACGACCGCGAACGTCGATGTCACGTTGATGATCGCCGAACCGGGTCCCATGTGGGGCAGCACATCCCGCGCGAGCCGAAACGGGGCCCGCAGCATCAAACCCAGGAAGTAGTCCAGGGTCTCGTCGTCGGTCTCGTGCAGCGGCTTGGGGCTGCCCACCCCGGCGTTGTTGATCAGGAAGTCGATGTGGCCCCACCGCTGCACGGCGAGGTCCACGATGCGGCGCGGCGCGTCGTCGCCGGTCAGGTCGACGGCAAGCGTCGCCACGCGATCCGGATCGCCGACGGCCTCGTGCAGCTCGGCCAGCCGGTCCTGGTCGCGGCCCGTGCCGAGGACCGCCATGCCCATCTCGGCGAGTTTCGTGGCGCAGCCCAGACCGATGCCGCTGCTTGCGCCCGTGACGATTGCGACCTGCATCTCACCCATCCTTAGCTTCCGCCCCGGGTCAGCGTGGCCCGGATCCGATGCTTGAGAACCTTGCCCGCCTCGTTCTTTGGCAGGGCATCCCAGATCACGACCTGTTCGGGCGCCTTGAACTTGGCGACGCCCTTGCTCACCAGCAGCGCCAGCAGGCTCGCGACGTCCGGGCTCTCCGCGCCCGCGGGGACGATCACCGCGCAAGCCCGTTCGCCGGTGCGCTCGTCCGGCAGCCCCACGACCGCGATCTCGGCGATGCCGGGATGATCGGCGAGCAAATCCTCGACCTCCTTCGCGGAAATGTTCTCGCCGCTGCGGATGATGACGTCCTTGGCCCGCCCCGTCACGACGAGGTACCGGTTTTCGGAGCCGGCCGAGACCCACCGCCCGAGATCCCCGGTGCGGAAAAACCCTGCGGCATCGAAGGAATCGGCTCCGTCTTCGGGATGGCGGTAACCCACCAGCATCTGCGGGCCGCGCACACAGATCTCGCCGTCACCGGCGGGAGCGGCTTCGTGGGCGACGAGCTTGATCTCCGCGATGCCGGCCCTGCCGTCGGTGTCCGCGGCGCGGTCGGCTTCGTCCGGCCGGGGCGCGCCGACGGTCGCGACGGGAACCTCCGTGCAGCCGTATACCCGGGTGATGACCGCGCGTTCGAAATACTCTGCGGCGCGCCGGATCAGCGACGGCGACACGGATGCGCCGCCGCAGATGAACACCTTCAGGTCGGGCAGGCGGGTGCCGACGCGCTCGGCGGCCGAGAGCAGCTGCTGCAGAAACGGCGTGGCCCCCGCCATGTGGGTGCACCGTTCGGTGTTCATCAGGGCGACCGCCTCCCCCGGGTCCCACCGGTCCATCAGCACCGCGGTCGTGCCCAGCAGCAGCGGGCATTCGAAGGCATAGATCGAGCCGCCGATATGGGCGACCGGGGAGGGGACCAGGAACGTGTCGCCCGGATCGATGCTCCAGTGCTCGCGGAGCTGGCGGATGAGCGCGTGCAGCGAATTGTGCGTGTGCAGGACGCCTTTCGGCCGGCTCGTGGTCCCGGATGTGTACAGGATCATCCGCACGGCATCGGGATCGAGCGCCGGAAGCGTCGCGGCCTCCGGCGCCTGGCCCAGCAGGTCCGGATAGCGGGTGTGCGCACCGGCGTGCCCGGTTTCGCGAAGCACCACGACCTCGGGCGCGGCCTCCATCGCGGCCGTCACCCGTTCGAGCATCGCCCCGTAGTCGTGGCCGCCGTACCGGTGCGGGACGAAAATCATTGCCGTGCCGGCGTCTTCGAGGATAAAACGCAGGTCGTGGTCGCGCAGTGACGGCAGGATCGGGTTCACCACCATGCCGGCCAGCGTTGCGGCCAAATAGATGACGGCGGTCTCGTGCCAGTTCGGCAGCATAAACGACACGACGCTGCCGGTGGGCATGCGCGCCAGCAGCGCCCCCGCCAGCGCGCCGGCCTGTGCATGCAGGGTGGCGCAGTCCAGCCGAACATCCTTGTCCACGACCACCGTTCGTTGCGGCGAGGCCTCTGCTGCCGTCCGCAGCGAATCGGCCAGCGTGGTGTGCACCCACAATCCGCGCCGATAAGCCTCTGACGCTTGCGCCGCGTCGTGGCGCACCGGGGCGATCAACTCAACCGGCCTGACCGGTGACGCGCCGCATCGTCATCGCGTACCGAAACCTCGACGACAGGTGGGTATTGATCGTCACCTGGGCCACCTCCCCGTCGGAGGTCGTGTAGGTGCGCCGCATCTGCAGCGCGGCCGTTCCCGCTTCCACGCCGAGGCCGTCGGCCAGCTCCGGGGACAGCAGGACGGCCGCGATCTCCTGGTGCAGCTGGGAGACGCTCACGCCGAACAGATCCTCGATCAACGGGAAAATCGGGCCGGCATGGCGTTGCAGCAGCCTGCCGACCGCGGCGAAACTGCGGCTGATGTAGTACTCCGTTCGGCACATCGGCTCCGACGCCCCATCGGCCTGCCGGTAGCCGCGCACCGAGAGCCACTGGGTGCCGGGCTCGAGTCCGGTCCGGGCGGCGAGGTCCTCGTCGATCGTCACCATCTCGTTGGATTCGATGGTCAACTGCGCGCCGGCAGCGAACGCGAGCAGGTCGTCGATCGACATCGCGTCCTGGGCATAGGAACTCGACGCCGGGCGGGGCACCACCCGGGTGCCCGCCCGCGGCCGGGAGGCGACCAGGTTGTCCTCCCGCAGCCGGCGCAGCGCCTCGCGAACGGTGTAGCGGCTCACCGCAAAGCGCTCACACAGTTGGTGCTCGGTCGGCAGCTGTGATCCCACCGGGTAGACGCCGTCGACGATCTCCTTGCGCAGCGTGCGTGCGATCTGCAGGTAGCGGTGGTCGCCCGCGATGGCCTGGGACATCAGCGCCCCGTGGGGCGCAGGGCCAGCACGCTGCCCTCACCGTCGGCCGAGACGTACAGCGTTCCATCGGCCGCGGCGGTGATGCCGGCGAACGGGCCCTGTGGCCCGGAAAACGGCGGCATGCCACGCAGCGGCTTGGGCGTCACGCCCGGCGGGGGCCCGACCGGCAGACCGGACGCGATCGTCCGGCGCGCGCGGCTGGCGAGATCGAACGCGATCAACTCCTTGGCGCCGGCGTCGACCACGTAGAGCACACCGCCGCGGGCCAGAATGCCTTGCGGCCGTTGAAGGTCGGCGACGACGATGTCGGCCCTCGACCCGTCCAGCCTGACCACCCGCCCCGCGCCGGCCTCCGCCACCAGGGCGGCCCCGTCGGCATCGATCGCGACGCCGACCGGCTCGCGCAGATCGGTCGCCAGCACGTCGATACCCCCCGACCGCAGCGACAGCACCCGCCCGGTGCCCAACTCCGCGACCACCACGGCGCCGGGGCTCACCGCCACCCCGTAAAGCTGGTCGAAACCGTCCGCCAGCACCTCGCTTTCGCTGGCGTCGGGCCGGTAGCGGGCGACCTGGCCGCCTGATGTCGTGACGACGAACTCGCCGGGCCCGCTCGCGGCGACGCCGCGCAGGAATCCGGGATAGCCGGGACTGAACAACATCCCGGCGGTGTGCAAGGACCCGTTGGGCAGGGCGACGTAGAAGTACGTGCCGTCGGCGATGTAGAGCTGCCCGTCATCGCCGACCGCCAGGTCCAGCGGCCAGTTGAGTCCGCCCGGCAACACGGATTCCGTTGTGCCGTCGGGGGATATCTGGGTGATCTCGCCGGTGAAGTTGGAGACGAACAGCCGGTCGCCGACGAAGGTGCAGTTGTCCAGCCCCGGATTCAGCTGGGCGAGCAGGCTCCGTTCGCCGCTGCGGGGATCGATGCGCAGCACCTGCCCGCTGGCCACCTGTGTCGACACGAGGTAGCCCTGAGCGTCGAACTTGACGGAGTCGGGTACGCCGAGATCGCCTGCGACACATTGCGGCTCGCCGCCATCGGGGTCGACGCGCCAGATCTCGTTGGCGCCCATCACCGGGAAGTACAGCAGGCCGTCGGGGCCGACCTCCATCGCGTTCGGTGAAGGCACGTTTTCCAAGAGCACCCGTGGTGGGCCGCCCGTCAGGTCGAATTCCAGCAGGCGCCCGCCCTCGCGGCATTCACCGATGAACAACCGACCGCCATGGAACGTGATGCCGTTGGCCGACGGCACGTCGTCGCGCAGCACTCGCGTCCGGCCGCTGGGCTCGCGCACGCTGACCCGCCCGTCCATCACCTCGGTCGCGTACAGGTTGCCGCCGGGGTCGAACGCGACGTCGTCGGGCGCCACGATGTCGCCGCCCCTGGGGCTGGCGGTGACCAGTTCCCCGGTGCGGTGGTCCAGCGCGCTGACCTGACTGCCGGTCACCTGCGCGATGTAGATGCGGCCGTCCGGGCCGGTGCGCAGCCCGTTGGCACCGAACAGCCGGCTGGGCGCGGTGACCCGCTCGAGCTGCCAGCCCGGCGCGACGTCGATTGCGTCTGGGGCTGGGTACCGCGAGGGCTGCGTGGAGATGGCCCTTGAAATGGACATGCTCGCCGAGGTCCTTCCGTCAGCCGGTTGGGCTGGACGTTATCAATTCCTCGTAGTCCAGACAATAGCCGCCGAAGTGTCCCGGGCCGATCTTGACAGCGAAGTCCACGGGTCGGAATAGTGTTCTCCAATGGACAGAATGCCGTATTTTGTCCGGACAGATCACGATGTGTGCGCGGTGGACGGAAGCAGGTAATGGAGGACTTCCTCAGACTGGACGGCCGCATCGTGGTGGTTTCCGGCGCCGGCGGTGGCGGCATCGGCACGACCGTCGCGGCGATGGCCGCCCGCGCCGGGGCCACGGTGATCGCGGTGAGCCGATCGAAGGAAAACCTCGACGAGCACGTCGCCCCGCTGGCCGCCCACGGCCTGGCCGTGGTGCCCGTCGCGGCCGATGCGTCCACCGACGAGGGCATCGCCGCGGTGATCGACCGCGCGCGCCGCGCCGACGGAGAGTTGTACGGGCTGGTCAATGTCGCCGGCGGCGCCGAGCCGTCGACGTGGATGCCGTCGACCCGGGTGGCACGCGACGACTGGCGCAAGATCTTCGCCGACAACCTCGAAACGGCATTCTTCATGAGCCAGGCCGTGGCGGCCGAGCTCGTCGCGCGGCAGCGGCCGGGATCGATCGTGTCGATCTCGTCGATCAGCGGCATGAACACCGCGCCGTTTCACATCGCCTATGGAACCGCCAAGGCCGCGATCACGGCGATGACCCGCACGATGGCCCTCGAGTTGGCGACGGCGGGGATCCGGGTGAACGCCGTGGCGCCCGGCGTCACCGAGACGGCGGCCTCGCGCACCTACGTCGACGAAGACCCCGACCGGGACCGGCAGGCGATCGCGATGGGTCGCCGTGGGCGGCCCGAGGAACAGGCCGGCGCCATCCTCTTCCTGCTCTCGGAGATGTCGAGCTACATCACCGGCCAGACGCTGCTCGTCGACGGCGGGCTGGACCTCAAATGGAGCCACCTCGGCGCCGACAACACGTCGCTTTTTCTCAAAGACGAATCCTTCCGCGCGGCGATCAGGAGGATGTGATGACCGATCTGGCCAAGGGCACGAACTCCGCTGGGGTCGAGGAACTCTCGACGCCGATGACGATCGGTGTCGAGGCATACATCTCCGAGGACTACGCCCGCGCCGAGCGCGACAGGCTGTGGCGCCGGGTCTGGCAACAGGTCGGCCGCGTCGAGGAATTGCCCGAGGTGGGCAGCTACCTGACCTACGACATCCTCGACGACTCGATCATCGTGGTGCGCACCGGCAGCAACGAATTCCACGCGCACCACAACGTGTGCATGCACCGCGGCCGCCGGCTGATCGACACCCCCGAGGGCGCCAAGAACGCCTGCGCGCGCACCCGAAAGTCGTTCGTCTGCGGCTTTCACGGCTGGACCTATGGCCTGGACGGGGCGTGCACCCACATCCGCGAGCAACAGGACTGGCAGGACGCGCTCACCCCGGACAACACCCACCTTCGACCGGTCCGGGTCGACACGTGGGGCGGCTGGCTGTGGATCAACATGGACCCCGATTGCGAGCCGCTGGCCGATTACCTGTTCCCCGCCGCGAAGATCCTCGACCCGTTCGGCCTGGAAAACATGCGCTACAAATGGCGCAAGTGGCTGTCCTTCGACTGCAACTGGAAGGTCGCGCTGGAGGCCTTCAACGAGACCTACCACGTCTACACCACGCATCCCGAGTTCAACAAGTTCGGCGAGTTCAAGGGGTGGGCGAAAGCCCAAGGCAGACATAGCAACATCGGCTACGACGCTCCAGAGGACATGGAGGCCACCAAGTCCAAGATCCGCCTCGGCATCGGCGCCGACCCGCGGGTGTCCACCGCGGAGATGCAGGTGTACACGATGGAGGAAACCAACGCCACCACCACCCAGACGCTGGTGAACGCCGCCAAGCGACTCGTCGACGAGCTGCCCGAGGGGACGCCGGCCGACAAGGTCCTCGAGCACTGGCTGGCGTCGGCGCGCCGCGACGACGAGGCCCGTGGCGTGGTGTGGCCGACGATTCCCGCCGACATCCTCGGGCAGGCCGGCACCGCGTGGCAGATCTTTCCGAACTTCCAGATCGGGCAGGGCCTGACCAGCGCGCTGTGCTACGGCGCGCGGCCGCACCCCAGCTACAACCCCGACAAGTGCCTCTTCGAGGTGTCGGTCTTCGAGCTGTACCCGAAAGGCCAAGAGCCCCAGACCGAGTGGGAGTACACGCCGGTCGGCGACCCCCGGTGGCGGTCGGTCCTGCCGCAGGACTTCTCCAACATGGCCGCCGTGCAACAGGGCATGAAGTCGCTCGGCTTCGGCGGCACCAAGCCCAATCCGTACCGCGAACGCAGCACGGTCAACCTGCACTACCAACTGTCGAGATACATGGGCGTCGGTGAGCCCCAGGAACTTTCGCACAAGGAGTCCCCATCGGCATGACCATGCACCTGGACAACTGCGGGCCCACCCAGACGCCCGATGACGTCGACATCGCCGCGCTGCGCGAGAAGTACCGCCTGGAGCGCGAAAAGCGGCTGCGCAAAGAAGGTTCCAAGCAGTACATCGAGTTGGAAGACGATTTCGCCGGCTACTACGAGGTCGATCCCTACACCCCGGCCACGCCGCGCGACCCGATTTGCGAGGATATCGACGTCGCGGTCCTGGGCGGTGGCTTCGGGGGCCTGCTGTCGGCGGCCCATCTGAAGAAGGCGGGCGTCGACGACGTACGCGTGATCGAGCTCGGGGGCGACTTCGGCGGCGTCTGGTACTGGAATCGGTATCCGGGCATCCAATGCGACAACGAATCCTACTGCTACATCCCGCTTCTCGAAGAGCTCGACTTCATGCCGTCGAAGAAGTTCGCCGACGGTGCCGAGATCTACCAGCACTGCCGCAACATCGGCAAACACTTCGGCCTCTACGATTCGGCGATCTTCTCCACCCAGGTGCGCGACCTGCGCTGGGACGAGGAGATCAAGCGGTGGCGGATCGGAACCAACCGGGACGACGACATCCGCGCCCGGTTCGTGGTGCTGGCGTCGGGACCCTTCCACCGGCCGAAATTGCCCGGCATTCCGGGGATCAAGGACTTCAAGGGCCACGCGTTCCACTCGTCGCGATGGGACTACGACTACACCGGCGGGGACAGCGGCGGCAACCTGCACAGGCTCGCCGACAAGCGGGTCGCCGTGATCGGCACCGGCGCCACCGCGATCCAGATCGTCCCGTTCCTGGCCCGAGACGCCCAGCACCTCTACGTCTTTCAGCGCACCCCTTCGACCGTCGACGAACGCAACAACGCACCAACCGACCCGGAGTGGGCAAAGTCGTTGCAGCCGGGCTGGCAGCGCGAACGGCAACGCAACTTCCACTCCTGGACGTTCGAAGGCATGGCGCTGGGTCAGCCGGATCTGGTGTGCGACTTCTGGACCGAGCTCGGGCGCAACACCGCGGCCCGGGTGCTCGCGCTGGCCGACCCCGCGTCGATGACCCCCGAGCAGTTCATGGCGATCCGCGAAGAAGAGGATTACAGGTTGATGGAGCGGCTGCGCCGCCGCATCGACGTGATCGTCGAGGACGCGCAGACCGCCGAGGCGCTCAAGCCCTACTACCGGTTCCTGTGCAAGCGGCCGCTGTCCAACGACGAGTACCTGCCGATGTTCAACCGCCCCAACGTCACCCTCGTCGACGTCTCCGATTCCAAAGGCGTGGAACGGATCACCGAAAAGGGCTTGGTCGCGGGCGGCGTCGAGTACGAGGTCGACTGCATCATTTATGCCAGCGGCTTCGAGATCACCACCGAGATCAGCCGGCGCTATTCCATGGAGACGATCGAGGGACGCGACGGGCTGTCGCTGTTCGACTACTGGCGCGACGGCTACAAGACGCTGCACGGGATGACCAGCCGCGGATTCCCGAACCAGTTCTATACCGGTTTCACCCAGGTCGGCATCTCCGCCAATATCGCCGCCAACTACGAGCTGCAGGGTGAGCACATCGCCTTCATCATCGCCGAGGCGTTGAAGCGGGGGGCGACCACCGTGGAGCCCAGCGCGGCGGCGCAGGAGCAGTGGTGCGCGACGATCCGGGAAACCGCGGTGGACAATTCGGCGTTCGACGCCCAGTGCACGCCCGGCTACTACAACAACGAAGGCGGCGGCGGGGGAGAGGGCATCCGGTCACACCTGGGCGAACCGTACGGCCCCGGCTTTTACGCCTTCGAGGACCTGCTGCGGGCGTGGCGGGGCAAGGGCGACCTGGACGGGTTGGTGCTCGGCGCTTGACCGAAATCCCTGCAGCGCAATTACGATTCGACGACCGCGTCGCCGTGGTGACCGGAGCCGGCCGCGGCTTGGGTCGCGCCTACGCGCAACTGCTGGCCGCACGCGGGGCGCAGGTGGTCGTCAACGACGTCGGCGGCGCCCTCGACGGCGACGGGGTCGACGCCGGTCCCGCCGAGCAGGTCGTCGCCGAGATCACCGCGGCCGGGGGACAGGCCGTCGCGTGCAGCGCGTCGGTCGCGACCGCCGACGGCGGCGCCGCGATCATCGCGACCGCGCTCGAGCACTATGGCCGCATCGACATCCTGGTGCACAACGCCGGCAACGTCCGTCGAGCCTCCCTGAAGGAGATGAGCTACGAGGACTTCGACGCCGTGCTCGACGTACACCTGCGCGGCGCGTTCAACGTTGTGCGCCCGGCGTTTCCGCTGATGTGCGGCGCGGGCTACGGCCGCATCGTGCTGACGTCGTCGATCGGCGGGCTGTACGGAAACCACGACGTGGCGAACTACGCGGCCGCCAAGGCGGGTGTGATCGGGTTGTCCAACGTCGCCGCGCTCGAGGGCGCCGCCGAGGGCGTGCGCTGCAACGTGATCGTGCCGGCGGCGGTGACGCGCATGGCGGAAGGCATCGACACGACCGCCTACCCGCCGATGGGACCGGAACTCGTTGCGCCCGTGGTGGGCTGGCTCGCGCACGAGTCCTGCTCGGTGACCGGCGAACTGTTCATCGCGCTGGCGGGCCGCGTGGCCCGAGCGGTCGTCGCGGAGAGCCCCGGCGTGTGCCGGTCATCGTGGACGATCGAGGACGTCGGCAACCATCTGGACGCGATCCGCTACGTCGAGGCGCCGACGATCTTCCCGGTCGTCCCGGATGGACACGACCAGCACATCCGCTACAGCTTCGAGCTGGCGCAGAGGTCAAACGATCAAGGAGCGCTCCATGGCTAGCCCCTCGGGCCCGATGGCCGGCCTGCGCGTGATCGATCTCACCGCGATGGTGATGGGGCCCTACTGCACCCAGATCATGGCCGACATGGGCGCCGACGTGATCAAAGTCGAACCGCCCCAAGGCGATAACACCCGCTACATCTCGGTGGGCCCGGCGCCGGGCATGAGCGGGGTGTTCGTCAACGTCAACCGCGGCAAGCGCAGCATCGTGCTGGACCTGCAGACCGACGCCGGAACGCGGGCGCTACGCGCGCTGGTCGAGACCGCCGACGTGTTCATCCACTCGATGCGCGCCAAGGCGATCGCCAAGCTCGGCTTCGGCTACGACGACGTCGCCGCGATCAATCCCCAAGTCGTCTACACCAATTGCTACGGATACGGGCGACGCGGACCCGATCGCGATCGCCCCGCTTACGACGACACGATCCAGGCCGAATGCGGCCTCCCGGCGGTGCAACAGCAATTGACCGGCGAGGCCGACTACGTCGGCACCATCATGGCCGACAAGATCGCCGGACTGACGGCGCTGTACGCCACCACCATGGCGTTGTTCCACCGCGAGCGCACCGGGCAGGGACAAGAGGTCGAGGTCGCCATGTTCGAGACCATGGCGTCGTTCATGCTCGTCGAGCATGCCAACGGCGCCCTGTTCGATCCCCCGCTGGGGCCCGCGGTGTATCCGCGCACCGTGGCCCCCAACCGCCGCCCGTACCGCACCAGCGACGGCCACATCGCCGCGCTGATCTACAACGACAAGCACTGGAACGCCTTCATGAACGCCGTGCGGCCGCCCTGGGCCAGCGAGCTGTACGCGACGCTGGAACAGCGTGCCCGCGAGATCGACACCGTCTACGGGCTGGTGGCCGAGACGATGAAAGAGCGTTCCACCGCGGAGTGGTTGAAGCTTCTGCGCGAACTCGAGATACCCGCCGCGCCGCTGAACACGCCGGGCGCGCTGTTCGACGATCCGCATCTCAACGCGGTCGGCATGTTCGAGACCGTGGACACCCCGCACGGACCGGTGCGCTTCCCGGGCGTACCCACCTGGTTCTCCCAGACGCCCGGCCGCGTCGCGGGCCCGGCGCCCGAACTCGGCGCCCACACCTCCGAAGTGCTCGCCGAAATCAGCGCGAGCAGACACAGAATCGCACGAAACACACCGCCAGAGCACGATTTTGCGTCTGCTCGCGACGGAAAGGAACTTCAACGATGACCGTGCCGGTGTACAAGCGCATCCTCGACCTGTTCGAGGCCGAGGGCGTGAACACGATCTTCGGGATCCCTGACCCGAACTTCGTGCACATGTTCGCCGAGGCCGACGCGCGCGGGTGGTCCGTGGTCGCGCCGCATCATGAACTGAGCGCGGGCTTCATGGCCGAGGCGGCGTCGCGGATGACCGGCAAGCCCGGCCTGTGCATCGGCACGCTCGGCCCGGGCATGGCCAACATGGCCGGAGCGATCCAGTGCGCACTCGTGGAGAACTCGCCGGTGATCTTCCTCGGCGGCCAGCGCGCCCGCATCACCGAACGCCGGGTCCGGCGCGGACGCATCCAATTCGTCCGCCAGGAGCCGCTTTTCGCCCCGTCCGTCAAGTACAGCGCGTCCATCGAGTACGCCGATCAGACCGACGAGATCATCCACGAGGCGATCCGCCAGGCCATGTCCGGCACCCCCGGCCCGGCCTACGTCGAATACCCGTCGCACGTCATCCTCGAAGAGCTCGACGTGGCCGATCCGCTGCCGCCCCATCGGTATCGCCTCGTCAACCAGGGCGCGGGGGCCCCGGAGATCGCCAAGGCCGCGAAGCTGATTCGCGAAGCGAAGAGCCCGATTCTGTTGGTGGGCCACGGCGTGCACACGTCGCGCACCGGTCCGGCGGTGAAGGAGCTCGCCGAGTTGATGGCCTGCCCTGTCATCCAGACCTCCGGGGGTACGTCGTACATCCCGGGTCTGCAGGAGCGGACATTCCCCTACTTGTTCTCGCCGGCCGCCAACGAGGCCGTCGAGGAATCCGACCTGTGCGTCGCGCTGGGGACCGAACTCGGTGAGCCGATGCACTACGGCCGGACCCAGCATTGGGCGGGCAACGATGCGAACCGCAAATGGGTGTACGTCGAGCAGGACCCGGCCGCCATCGGCGTCAACCGCCAGTTCGACGTGCCGCTGGTGGGCGATCTGCGCGGCGTCGTGCCGCAGCTCGTCGACGCGCTCCGCGACACGCCGCGCACCCCGTCGGCCAAACTCGAGAAGTTGGTCAAGGCCGACGCCGAGGAGCTCGCTCAGCTCGCCGAGACTGCGCCGTCGGGTCGTTCGCCGATTCACCCAGCGCGCTACGTCGTCGAGGCCACCAAGGCGTTCAACGAACTCGACGACGCCATCATGGTCCGCGACGGCGGCGCGACCGTCATCTTTCAGTGGACCTACTCGCAGGCCAAACCGCGCGACGTGATCTGGAACCAGAACTTCGGCCACCTCGGCACCGGCCTGCCCTACGCGGTCGGGGCATCCGTCGCCGAGGGCGGCAAGCGCCCCGTCATGCTGCTGACCAGCGACTCGGCTTTCCTCTTCCACATCGCCGAGCTGGAAACGGCTGCGCGGCAGCATCTTCCGCTGGTGTGCGTGGTGGGCGTCGACCACCAGTGGGGCCTGGAAGTGGGCGTCTACAAGCGCACGTTTGAGCAGCCCTCACCGCAGCCCGGCGTGCACTGGAGCAAGGACGTCCGGATGGACAAGATCGCGGAGGGCTTCGGCTGCCACGGCGAGTTCGTCGAGAAGGAATCCGAGATCGGACCGGCCATCGCGCGCGCCTACGCCAGCGGCAAGGTCGGTGTGGTGCATGTGTGCATCGACCCGAAGGCCAACTCCGAGGAGATGCCCAAGTACGACCGATTCCGCACCTGGTACGCAGAAGGCACCCAGTAAGCGTCGCAACTAAGGAAGAGTGCAAGCTATGCGCGAATACCTGAAGTTCTACATCGACGGACAGTGGGTCGACCCGGTGCGGCCCAACGCCTTCGAGGTGGAAAACCCGGCGACCGAGCAGGTTTCCGGAAAGATCTCGTTGGGATCGGCGGCCGACGTCGACGTGGCGGTTCAGGCCGCCCGGCGCGCCTTTGCCGGCTGGTCGCAGAGCACCCGGGAACAGCGCCTGGACTTGTTGCAGGCCATCCTCGCCGAATACCAGAAGCGCGCGGACGATCTCGCCGAGGCGGTCACCGAGGAGATCGGCGCGCCGCCCTCACTGGCCGCGGGCCCGCAGGTCTTCCTCGGCATCGGCCACCTCACGACGGCCATCGACGTGCTGAAGAACTTCCCGTTCTCCGAACACAAAGGGGAGACCCTGATCGCCAAGGAGCCGATCGGTGTCTGCGGCTTGATCACGCCGTGGAACTGGCCGATCAACCAGGTCGCCGTCAAGGTGTACCCGGCGCTGGCGACCGGCTGCACCGTCGTGCTGAAACCCTCTGAGGTCGCGCCTTATTCGCCCTACATCTTCACCGAGATCCTGGCCGCCGCCGGCGTGCCGGCCGGGGTGTTCAACCTGGTCAACGGCGACGGCCCGGGCGTCGGCGCGGCCCTGGCGAGCCACCCCGACATCGACATGGTGTCGTTCACCGGGTCCACGCGCGCCGGCATCGAGGTCGCCAAGAACGCCGCCCCCACGGTGAAGCGGGTGACCCAGGAGCTCGGCGGGAAGAGCCCCAACATCGTCCTCGACGACGGTGGCTTCGCCGACGGCGTGCGGGCCGGCGTCGCCAACATGATGCCCAACTCGGGGCAGAGCTGTAACGCGCCGTCGCGCATGCTGGTGCCGAATTCACGGATGGCCGAGGCGATTAACCTCGCGCGTGAGGTAGCCGAGCAGGTCCAGGTGGGCACCCCCGGCGACGCGACGGCGATCGGGCCGGTGGCGTCGAAGACGCAGTTCGAGAAGGTGCAGCGCCTGATTCAGCAGGGCATCGACGAGGGCGCGACCGTGGTCGCGGGCGGCCCGGGCCGGCCGGCGGGGCTGGACACGGGGTACTACGTCAAGCCGACCGTTTTCGCGCACGTCACCAACGACATGACGATCGCGCGCGAGGAGATCTTCGGGCCGGTGCTGTGCATCCTCGGCTATGACGACCTCGACCAGGCCGTCGAGATCGCCAACGACACCGAGTACGGTCTCGCCGGCTATGTCTCCGGGGCCGACCTCGACACGGCACGCGAAGTTGCCCGCAGGATCCGCGCGGGATGGGTGACGATCAACCACGCATTCGACATGAACGCGCCGTTCGGCGGCTACAAGCGCAGCGGCAATGGCCGCGAATGGAGCGAGTTCGGCTTCCACGAATACCTGGAGGTCAAGAGCACCCTCGGCTACGCGCCCGACAAGGCCGCCCGATAGCCCGCCGCACCGAAATCCGAACGCACCACGGCCGAAAACCGTTGCGTGTCCTCCGCGGAATCCCGCGCGTCCACCCTTAAGCTGGCTCCGTTCACGAGGAGGGGCAGCGACGTATCGGCATCAACCATGGCGCCGGGCGGGATGGTAGTCACGGCGCGTTGACGGCGAGCACCGAGCCGGGCGGGTCTCACCCCGCACCGGCTCGTCGTAGTCGGCCCCGATGGGTCGCCCCCGTGCGCCGGGTTGGCCGGCTGGCCGTCTGGGACCGCCCCGAGCGGCGCAGCGGAATCCCGGCGCTCGACGGCCTGCGCGCGATCGCCGTCGCGCTGGTGCTCATCGGGCACGGAGGAATCCCCGGCGTCAGCGGCGGATTCATCGGCGTCGACGTCTTCTTCGTTCTCAGCGGATTCCTGATCACCTCGCTGCTGCTCGACGAGCTGGGACGCACCGGCCGCATCGAGCTCACCGGCTTCTGGATCCGGCGCGCGCGGCGGCTGCTGCCGGCGCTGGTGTTGATGGTGCTCACCGTGGCGGCGGCCCGGCAGCTGCTACCCGAGCGGTCGCTCACCGGCCTGCGCGACGACGCCATCGCGGCGTTCGTGTGGATGGCGAACTGGCGGTTCGTCGCCCAGAAGACCGACTACTTCACCCAGGGGGCGCCGCCGTCGCCGCTGCAGCACACCTGGTCGCTCGGGGTGGAGGAGCAGTACTACTTCGTCTGGCCGCTGCTGCTGATCGCGGTCGCGCTGGCGCTGGCCGCACGCGCGAGGCGCCGCTTCACCCGGGCCACCGTCGGCGGGGTGCGCTTCGCGACGTTTGTCATCGCCACCCTCGGGACGCTGGCGTCCGCGGCGCTCGCCATCGTCATGGCCTCCGACGGCACCCGCGACCGGATCTACTTCGGCACCGACACCCGCGCGCAGGCGCTGCTGGTCGGTGCGGCGGCCGCCGCCCTGCTGGTACGGGACTGGCAGTCGATGAACCGCGGCTGGTGCATGATCCGCACCCGGTGGGCGCGGCGCGCCGCCCGGATCCTGCCGCTGCTGGGTGTGGCGGGGCTGGCGGCGGCGACCCACTACGCCACCGGCGCCAGCGGCGAATTCCGCCACGGCCTGCTGATCGGCGTCGCGATCGCGGCCGTCCTCGTCATCGCCCCGGTCGGCCTGGAGCAGCGCGGCGTCGTCGCCCGCGCGCTCGCGTTGCCGCCGCTGGTGTGGCTCGGGACCATCTCGTATGGCATCTACCTGTGGCACTGGCCGATCTTCTTGGCGCTCAACGGCGAACGCACCGGGTGGGCCGGGCTGCCGCTGTTCGCCGCGCGGTGCGCCGCCACGGTGGCGGTGGCCGCGGCGTCGTATTGGGTGCTCGAGCAGCCCATCCGGCGCTGGCGCCCTTCGCGGGTGCCGCTGCTGCCGTTGGCGGCGGCGACCGTGGCCAGCGCCGCGGCGGTGACGCTGTTGGTGGTTCCGGTGGGAACCGGGCCGGGACTGCGTGAGGTGGGCCTGCCGCCCGGTGTCTCGGCGGTCGCGGCGGTCTCGCCGTCGCCGCCGGGAGAAAGCCGGCCCCGGGATCCCAATCGGCCGTTCACCGTCTCGGTGTTCGGTGATTCGATCGGGTGGACGTGGATGCACTACCTCCCGCCGACGCCGGGATTCGCCTTCCTCGACCACACCGTCATCGGGTGCAGCCTGGTGCGCGGCACGCCGTACCGGTATGTGGGTCAGACGCTGGAGCAGCGATCCGAGTGCGACGGCTGGCCGATTCGATGGGCGAGGCAGGTCAGCCAGGACCAGCCCGATGTCGCGCTGCTGATCATCGGCCGCTGGGAAACCGTGGATCGCGTCAACGAGGGCCAGTGGACCCACATCGGCGACCCGACCTTCGACGCCTACCTCAACGGCGAACTCGAGCGGGCGCTGACTATCGCCGGTTCCACCGGTGTGCGGGTGGTGGTCGCGACCGTGCCGTACAGCCGCGGCGGTGAGAAGCCGGACGGCCGGCTGTATCCCGAGGACCAGCCGGACCGGGTCAACCTGTGGAACACCATGTTGCGCAAGACCGTCAGCCATCACCCGAACGTCGCGATCCTCGACCTGAACAAGAAGCTGTGCCCCGACGGCGTCTACACCGCCAAGGTCGACGGCATCAAGGTGCGCAGCGACGGTGTGCACCTGACCCCGGAAGGGGTGAAGTGGCTGACGCCGTGGCTCGAGGAATCGCTGCGGTAGCGCCGCGCAGGCAATTCTCCTAAGTGCCTGTGCGGCAGCTGATCTCCATGCTGTCGCTGTCGCGAACCTGGAAGTTGAAGCTGACGTAGCCGTTGTCCTGGTCGCGCACCCGGTCGAGATACGGGGCCATGTCGGCCGAGCTGGCGTTGTCGGCGATGACCAACGCACCCGTGGACAGGCGGGGCTCGAGCAGCTCGATCACGGGCAGGTACAAGTCTTTCCAACCGTCGAGCAGCAGAAAATCGATCGCCCCGTCCAGGCTTTCCAGCGTGCTCAAGGCGTCGCCCTCCAGGATCGTGATCACATCGTCCAAGCCCGTCTCGGCGAAGGTCTGCTTCGCGGCGGCGATCTTGGTGGCGCTGAGCTCGGTGGTCACCACCCGGCCGCTCCCGTTGTCACGCACCGCGGCGGCCAGGTGAACGGCGGAAATCCCGAACGACATCCCGAATTCGACGACGGTCGCCGGGCGGGTGGCGCGGACCAGCGAATACAGCAGCCGGCCGGCTTCGGGCGTCACCGGGATGTAGAACTCGCTCATCGCGTCGGCGCGCTCCTGGGCGGTCATCGGCTGATCGAAGGTGCCACGCCGCTCGCGCAAGAGCGACATCTGGTTCTTCGACTCGGCGTACATGCGGTCGAGCGCCGATGCGACCCGCGGATCCTGCAGGGTTGTGGTCATGTCGCCGAGCGTAGCCCGGCGACGGTGAGCGCCGGAACGGCGCGAGTGAGGAGCGGGCGATCGAACCGGGCCCGGCGACGGTGAGCGCCGGAACGGCGCGAGTGAGGAGCGGGCGATCGAACCGAGGGCGGCGACGGTGAGCGCCGGAACGGCGCGAGTGAGGAGCGGGCAATCGAACCGAGGCAGCCCGGGTGGGCGCTGGGGGCGCGACGGCGGCGCCACGCTCAGCGCAAATGAGTTTGACGAGCCCGGGCCGCGGTGCCACTATGGACTCCGCAAGCACCTCGGTAGGTGAGGCGTCTGCATGGATACAGGCCACTGACCCCGAACGTCGAGAGACGCCCCGGGTCAGGACAGCTCTTCCCGGACCCAAGGGTTGAGCCCAAGTGGCTTCTGGACGACCATCGGCTCCGTCCGGATACGCCGTGCAGTGCCGAAGCTCCGACGAGAGGGGTGCGACCGGCGGCGTTGGTGCCGTCGGTCATTCGTGCCTCTCTCGTTCAGGTGAATGTGATGACACCCGCGTGTGTCCCGGCCGTGAGGAGGTGAGGGCGAGATGAGTCCCGGCGATAGTCCGCATCCAAAATTCGTTTTGTCCCGATCCGGCTCCGGCATTCCTTCCGCCGCCTGACCTTCCTTCCGGTCCTGCGCGGCTGACACGTTCCACGGACGGTGTCGACGCCGATCGGACCTCTGGCAGGAGAAGATCATGGCTTTTGTTGTTACGCACCGTTTTTCCGCCGCCCCCAGGGGACGCGGCCGGTCGATGCTGCGCGCGGGCCGGTTGCTGGCCGACAAGTTGCACCTGCGGGCCAACCTGACCCCCCAGGAGCGGGCCAACCTGTACGTTTCGCGGATGCCGATCGCCGTGGTCACCGCCTCGCTGGGCGGACACGTGTCGGGCCGCCCCGACAACCACTGGTGATCCGTTCCCCGCATCGGGCGCATCCGCATTCCTCACCGCGAGGTGAGAACGATTCGTACAGCGAGGATCAGATGACTTCGATCCACACCCGCGGCGGCCGCCGCAGCCTTATTTTCGGCCGCTCGGCCGCCGCGGTGGAGACCCCGCACGCCGAGGAGCAGGGGCCGACGGTGCTGGACACCGCGCACGTCGGCGACATCGTCGGCGCGTTCGGCCGCATCGGGCGCGACGGCACCGGGGGCACCACGAACGGCCGCTGGCGGCGGCTGAAGACACTGGCGGTCATCAGCGGTCCCGGCCTGATCGTGATGGTCGGCGACAACGACGCCGGTGGCGTCGCGACCTACGCCCAGGCCGGCCAGGACTACGGGATGGGCCTGCTGTGGACGCTGGCACTGATGATTCCGGTGCTGTACGTGAACCAGGAAATGGTGCTGCGGCTGGGCGCCGTCGCCCGGGTGGGTCACGCGCGCTTGATCTTCGAACGGTTCGGAAAGTTCTGGGGCGCCTTCAGCGTCGGTGACCTGTTGGTCTTGAACGCCCTGACGATCGTCACCGAATTCATCGGTGTGTCACTGGCTCTCGGTTTCCTGGGCTGCCCGAAGTTCGTCGCCGTCCCGGCCGCCGCGGTGCTGCTGTTCGCCGTCGTGGCCGGGGGGTCGTTTCGCCGCTGGGAGCGGTTGATGTTCCTGCTGATCGCGGTCAACGTGCTGATCATCCCGATGGTGCTGCTGGCGCACCCGGCCCCGAAAGCGACTGCGGCCGGCCTGATTCCGCAATTCCCCGGTGGGCTGAACTCGACCGTGCTGCTGCTGGTGGTCGCGATCGTGGGAACGACGGTCGCGCCGTGGCAGCTGTTCTTCCAGCAGTCCAACGTGGTCGACAAGCGCATCACCGCGCGCTGGATCCCTTACGGGCGAGCCGATTTGGTGATCGGGATCGTCGTGGTCATGGTCGGGGCGACGGCGTTGATGGCGGTGACGGCGTTCGGATTGGCGGGCACCGCCGATGCCGGCCACTTCACCGACGCGGGCGCGGTCGCCGCCGGGTTGTCCCGGCATCTGGGCGGCACGGTGGGGGCGCTGTTTGCGATCATCCTGCTCGACGCGTCGCTGATCGGCGCCAACGCCGTCGGCCTGGCGACCACCTATGCCGTCGGTGACGCCATGGGCAAGCGGCACTCGTTGCATTGGAAGATCAGCGAGGCGCCGGTGTTCTACGGTGGCTACGCGGCGCTGCTCGCGGTGTCGGCGGCCGTCTCGTTCAGCCCCGACCACATCCTGGGGCTGGTGACCCAGGGCGTGCAGGCGCTCGCCGGCGTGCTGCTCCCCTCGGCGACCGTCTTTCTGGTCTTGCTGTGCAATGACCGCGCGGTGCTGGGGCCGTGGGTGAACACGGTGCGGCAGAACATCATTGCGTGGAGCATCGTGTGGTGCCTGGTGCTGTTGTCGCTGGCGTTGACGGCGACGACGTTCTTCCCGGACCTGTCCACGGCCACCATCGAGATCGGGCTCGGTGTCGGCGCCGTGATCGGCATCGTCGGCGGTGCGGTGATGATCATCGTCGGCCGGCGGCATCGCAGCCTGGCCGAGGCGGAAGCCATCGTGCGCACCCTCGGAGGTGGTCTCGACCCCGAGCAGGTCGACGAACTCGACGACGCCGCATCGCTCACCCGCGCCGAACGGCGGGCCGTGCGCCGCCAGGACCGGGCCGGCTGGCAAACCCCGAACCTGGCCCTGCTCGACAGGCCGGCGATGTCGCCGTCGCGCCGGGCGGGGTTGCTCACGCTGCGCGGCTATCTCGTGGTGGCCGTCGCGTTCGTCATCATCAAAATCGTGCAGGCCGGGGTCATCGAGCCGGTCTCGTCATTGTGAGCCGGTAGGCAGCAGAACGATTTTCCCGTGGGTGTGCCGTTGCTCGAGTTCGGCGAACGCGTCGGCGACCCGGTCCAGCGGATAGGTTGCGGCGACGTCGAACTCGATGGCGCCGGAGACGATCAGGCCGGCCATTTCGGCGAGCACTTCGGGTGTCGAGGCGTCCATGCTGCCCTCGGTCTTGGCGCCCACCTCGTCGGCCTTCTGGAAGGCGATGATGGTGTCGATCCGCTGCGGCGCCACGCCGAGGTCCATGGCGAGCTGGACGTAGTCCGGGCCGAACAGATCGATGAACGCGTCGATTCCGTCCGGCGCCGCGTCGCGCAGCCGCTCGGCGAGCCCGTCACCGTAGGCGATCGGGACGACGCCGTGCGCGCGCAGCCAGTCGGCGTTGCCGGGGCCCGCGATGCCGAGGACGCGCGCCTCGCGGAGCACCAGAAGCTGCACCACCAGGCTGCCCACCCCGCCGGCGGCGGCCGACACGGCGACCGTCTCACCCGGTTGGGGCGCAACCGCACGCACCGCCGCGTACGCCGTCACGCCCGCCACGTAGAGCGAACCCGCTGCCTCCCAACCGAGTTGAGGAGGTTTGCGGATCAACTGGCCCACCGGAACGGCGACGTGGGTCGCGTGGCTGGAGCGGCGCAGGCTGAAACCCAAGACCTCGTCGCCGACCGCAAACTCGGTGACCCCGGGCGCCACCGCCGTCACGACGCCGGCGAGATCGCTGCCCTCCCCGGAGGGAAAGGTGGCCGGGAACCTCTCGTGCATCGCCCCGACCCGGATGCCGGCCTCGCCGGGGTTGATCCCGGCCGCGCGAACCTCGACGACGACCTCACCCGGCTCGGGCGTGGGCATGTCGATGTCCGCCACGTACAACACCTCACGGCCCCCGTAGCGGTCGAACCGTACGGCGCGCGCCGTTGCAGCGGTCATGCCGATCTCCTCACGCGAAGACACCCCTACCCACGCCAGCATAGGCACGCAAAGAGCTACCCATCGCCGGCCCGTTGGGCATATGTTCGTAACAACTCGAACACGGATGACGTGTGGAAGGGACATGCGTGGGGGTTGCTCGAATCGGCGTGGCGGGCGGGGCCTTGCGGCACGTGACCGCCATGACCGCGATCGTCGCGGTCGGCGCCGCGAGCGCGGGCTGCGGCGGTGCGGACGAATCCTCGTCGCCCTCAGTGACGGAGTCGAGCCCGTCCGCGTCCCCGACCGGCTCGAGCGCGGTCACCGGGCCGCCGCCGGGCCAACCCACCGATTACGGCTTTCTGCTGATCAAGCCGAGCGACGTGGGCTTGGGGCTCACCGCGCCCCAGTCGCCGATGCTCAACCCCAACAACGCGCCGGGGGTCGCGCAGCTGTTCGCCAACGCCGACAGCGGCCGCCGCCTGTGGGACACCATTGTGGTGACCGCCGATCCCTCGGCCGCCGCGGCCGAACTGGCCGGCAGCAAAAGCGATTACGCCGGCAAGGTGGTCGGCGACTGGCGGCCCCTCGCCGTGGGCGCCAACGGCTCAGCGATTTCGGGGGCCTCACCCGACAACTCCCAAGCCATGACGGTCCTGCTGTTCACCGAAGGCAAGGCGCTCGTCACCCTGGAATTCGACAGCGCACCCAACGACCCGTTCGACCCGGCCGCGGCCCTCGACATCGCGCGCAAGCAAGACGAAGCGATCAAGAGGGGATTGCCCGGCTAGGACAGCATGGGGGCTACACCAAACCCAGCAAGCGCAGGTCCGCGACATACTTGTCGATCAACTCCGCCGACAGATGCGGAATGTCCTCGTCCGCACCGATTTTGGCCGTCCGCACCGCATGGCGGAAGACGTCGGTGGGGGCGGGCGCACCACGCAGTGGCGTCTCGGGCTCCCGGTAGGCGTCCAGCAACGGCAACACCGAATGCTGGCGCTGCTTGTCCGGTAACGCGCGAAGCGCCGTGGTGAACCGGCCCAGCCATTCGTCGTAGTCCTCGATGCGCCGGATATCGTGCCCGGCGGCGATCAACCAGTCGACGAACACGTCCAGGGAAACGCCGTCGTCGTGCGGATTCATCACGTCATAGGAGCGGTACGCACCGGCAACATCGGCATCCTCGGCCGCCATCTGTTCGCCGAGCGTGGTGACCGCTTCGGCCACGAAGTCGGCGGGCAGCCCGTCGTAGTGGGCCACCGCCCGGTTTCCCTGCTCGTCGGGCCGATAGAACGACGACGGCGCGATGCCGGTGGTCAGCAGGCTGAATACCAAGCGGGTGAACGCATCTGGCACGTTCAGCTGCCCGGCATACCGGCTGTGCGCCAGGATCATGTCGGACCGGAAGACGGTGACCGGCAATCCGCACAGGTCGTGCGCCTCCCGCAGCAACACCTCGCCGGCCCACTTGCTGTTCGCGTAGCCGTTCGCGTAGGTGTCGTCGATCGGGCGTACCGCGCTGTCGGCGCGGATGTCGCCGTCCTCGGCGAACGCGCCGGGATCGACCGTCATGGCCACCGCGACCGTCGACAGGTACGTGACCGGCTTGATTCGCGTCGTGATCGCCAGCCGGATCAACTCGGCGGTGCCGGCGACGTTCGGGCCGAAGAGTTGGTCATACGGCAGCACGTGGTTGACGAGCGCGGCCGGGTGGACGATCAGATCCACGCTCTGCGCGAGGCGCTGCCAAGTCGCTTGGTCCAGGCCGAGATTCGGCTCACCGATATCACCGACGATGACCTCCAGGTGTTCGGCGGCCAGCGAGCGGAACCGCTCCAGCAACTGCGGGTCCCCGCTGTCGAAAACCGCCTCCAGCCGCTTGACTGCCGCCGCGGCGTCCGTGGCGCGGATGATGGAGATGAGCGTCCCGCCGGTCTCGGCGAGCCGCTCGAGCCATTCCAGGGCCAAGAAGCGGCCGAGGTAGCCGTTGGCGCCGGTCAGCAGGACCGTATGCGGTGTCCCGGCCGCGCGCGGCAGCGCCGGTGCCTCGGCCAGGGTGTTCGCGTCGATGAACTTGTCCAACGTGAGCTCCGCCGCGCGGACCTCGACGGCGCCCCGGCCGTGCACCGTCGCGAACGTGGGCCGCCGCGACGCCGATTTACGTTCGCTCTCAACATATTCCGCGATCAGACCCAGGTTGGTCGCGGGCCCGGTGATCATTCCCACGGGCACGTCGACGGCGAAGATGTCACGCAAGAGGTTGGAAAAGGTCAACGCCGACAGGGAATCGCCACCGAGTTCGATGAAGAGTGCGTCGGGCTCGGGCGGGCCGCCGGCCACACCCAGCAGCGCCTCGGCGGCCCGAGTGAGGGTGAAGATCACGGGGTGCTCGTCCGCCCCCTCGCGCAGCGCACGCAACTCGGTGACGCGGTTTTCGGCCAGGTCGGCGTAGAGCTGTTCGAGCCGATCGGCGTAGTGCTCTTTGAGTTTCGGCCGTAGCAGCTTGCCGACGCCCGACAGCAGGCCGTTGTCCTCGCTGAAGGGCTCGGTCTCGACAACAAAGTCGACCGGCACCTCGTAGGACTGCAGCTCGGCGAGTTGCGCCGACTGGCGCAGGGATTCGGCGAGCGCGGCCTTGAGGCCGTCGGGATCCCCGGCGAATCGCTCCGCGGCGTCGACGGTCGGCACGACGACGGCCAGCAGATAGGGGCGTTCGCTGTTGCCGTAGACGAAGATCTGGCGGACCAGCGGCGCGCTGGCGAACACGGCCTCCAGGCGGGCGACGGCGACGAATTCGCCCTGCGCCAACTTCAACACGTTGTTGCGGCGGTCGACGTAGGCCAGCCGGTCGGGTTCCAGCTCGGCCATCACATCGCCGGTGCGGTAGTAGCCGTCGGGATCGAACGCATTGGCGGTGACGTCCGGCCGTTTGAAATATCCCGGCGTGGCGGTCAGCGACTTCACCAGCAATTCGCCACGGGGATAAGGCTTGTCGGTGTGAAAGTAGCCCAGTTCGGGAACGTCGACGAGCTTGTAGTCGAGCACCGGGGGACGGGTCATGCGCCCGTCCTTGGTCACCATTCCTACCTCGGTCAGCCCGTAGCCGTCGAGAACGTGGACGTCCAAACTTGTTTCGATGAAGGCGCGCATCTCCGCGGCGAGCGGCGCCGTCCCGCAAAAGGCGGTCACGATGCGGCCGCCGAGGACCTGCTCACGCAGCTCGGCCCGCGCGCGGGCCTCGGCGGAGCCGGTATCGGCGCCCGCCGCCACGAGTCGATCGACGGCGCTCTGGTAGCGCTGGTAGAGCATTTCCGCCACCCGGGGCACCAGACCCATCTCGGTGGGGCGCACCAGGTTCCAGTCGTCGAACAACGTGGACAGGTCGCTTTCCGGGACGAAGTAACTGGTGCCGCCGGCCTGGAACGCCGTCGACAGCGGTATCCGGCCGCCGAGGTGATTCAGCGGCATGAAGTTGACGTTGAACACGGGCGTGTCCGCGAAATCGGGCATCAGCTCGTTGGTCCACACCTTGCACAGCATCTGCTCGGTGTACATGGCGCCCTTGGGTAATCCGGTGCTACCCGAGGTGTACATGATCATGGCCAGCCGCTGATCGGTGTCACCGGTGTACATGGGCTCGGGCGGTAGGGCGCGGCCGCGTTCGACGATCTCGTCGAAGGTCTCGATGGTCACCGCCATGCCCGCGGCCGCCAGCTTCTCCCGGGCCCGTTGCAGCGCTTCGCGTTGCTCGTCGACCTCGGGCTGGTAGTCGAAGACCACAAGGCGCCGCAACGATGAGCTTCCCGACGCCGCTTCGACGGCAAGGTCGAGATAACCGACGCCGGCGGCCAGTATCGATGGCTCGACCTCATCGACGATCGGGCGCAACCGTGAGGCGGTGGTGTTGTGTTGCAGCGGAACGGCAACCAATCCGAGGTAGGCGCAGACCAGATCGAGGGTCAGGTATTCCGCGCTGGCGAAACCGACTGTCGCGACGAAGTCCCCGGGCGACACGGGGTTCGCGGCGTCGTGCCGCCATGCGCCGGCGATCGCGCGAACGTTGGCCCACAGCTCGCGGTAGGTCATGGTGTCGAACCGGGGGAGCAACTCCGCGGTGGTCCGCCCGGTCGCCGGATCGGTGCTCGATGTCCGTGCCCGCCAGCCCAGTGCGGGCCGATCGGCGTAGCCCTCGACGAACAGCTCCAGGATCTGGGGCAGCCGGAGGCCCGGTTGGCGCGCCGCCCGCTGCAGCGAAAGATCGGGTTCGGCGTCGCGGAATTGTGCGTCGTTGGCGGCCAACTCGCGGATCCGTTCGGCTACCCGCTCCCGCGCCGGGCTGATCGGGCCTCTAGAGCTAACTTTCGTGCGCTGCGCCTCACCGGTCATGGCCCGCCTCTCGTTCAGATCCCTCGTCTACCGAGAACTCACCGCGGCGGGCGGGTCTTCCGTTCAACGCGTGTGACGACCGTCACACGTGGGGACCGGCGGGTGACGCTCAGGCCACGACCTGGATGGGGTCGCCGACGTTGACCTGGTTGAAGTACCACGAGGCGTTGTCGGGGCTGAGGTTGATGCACCCGTGGCTGACGTTGGCATAGCCCTGCGAATCGACCGACCACGGGGCCGAGTGCACGTAGACGCCGCTCCAGGTGACCCGTACGGCGTACTGGGCGGTGATCTTGTACCCCTCGGGGGAGCTGAGCGGAATGCCGATGGTGCGCGAGTCCATCACCACGCTGCGCTGCTTTTCCAGCGCCGTGAAGCTGCCGATCGGGGTGGGCCTGCTGGGCTTGCCCATCGACGCGGGCATGGTGCGCAGCACCTCTCCGTCCCTGCTGACGGTGAAGGTGTGCTTGGAGATGCTGGCGACACCGAGGAGCGCGTCACCGGTGTCGAAGCCGGTCGTCAGGGCCTGCACGCCCACCGAGACGTGCGTGTGCGGGGGCCAATACTGGTTGGGAACCCACTGCACGACCGTGTTCCGGACCCACTCGAAGTGCCCCGGTGTGCCGCTCGGCGACGTCACGTGGATCGACCGCTCGACGGCGGCGCGATCGGCCACCGGTGCGGTGAACGTGACCACGACGGGGTGCGCCACACCGACCACGGCGCCGTCAGCGGGCAAAATCGAGGCGACCTCGGGCGTGGGGTGCGGCGTCGGCACGGCGGCGCTGCCACGGGCCGCCGATCCCACCAGGCCCATGACCGTGATCGCGACCATAACAAATAGATAACGAACACCTCGACGCATAGCGTCCACCCTTCGAGATGGTGCGATCAACACACGGACATTCTACGGGTTACCCACGAATCACCGGTTTCAGCAAACAATGACAGCTCGGGCGGCCGCCGCGGTAACGAGGCGAACACCGATTGAGTTCGATTCGGTCGGCGGCGGAGCCGGCGACGCCGTTCATCCATTGCCGGCGGGCAGCACGCGCGCGAAAGTGCCACTGACACTGAGGTTCTCGTCGAAGGCGGGCGCCAGGATCCGCACGAGCGCTGTGTGCAGGCGATGGGATCATCCGCAGACGCGATCGCGCAGGTGCCGGCGCTTCCGAAAGTGCCGGGATCGTTGCGGCGGGCGCAGGCTTGGCGCGCAGGTCAACGGCGCGTTAGCCTCAGCGAGATCGGCGTCCCAAGCCCGAGCGAACCCCGAGGAGTGCGGGTGCTCTTCCGTCAGCTGGAGTACTTCGTTGCGGTCGCCTCCGAGCGCCACTTCGCCCGGGCGGCCGAGAAATGCTTCGTCTCCCAGCCCGCGCTCTCCGCCGCGATCGCCAAGCTGGAGCGGGAGCTGAACGTCACGCTGATCAACCGCGGCCACAGCTTCGAGGGCCTCACCCCGGAGGGGGAGCGGTTGGTGGTGTGGGCCAGGCGGATTCTCGCCGAGCACGACGCCTTCAAGGCGGAGGTCGACGCCGTGCGCTCGGGCATCACCGGGGCGCTTCGGCTGGGCACCGTGCCGACCGCGTCGACGACCGCGTCGCTGGTGCTCTCGGCGTTCTGCTCGGCGCATCCGCTGGTGAAGGTGCAGATCCTGTCCCGGCTGGCGGCGACCGAACTCTACCGACGCCTGCGCGAATTCGAACTCGACGCCGCCATCGTGCACGCGGCGCCCGACGAGGCTCACGACGTGAACCTGGTTCCGCTGTACCAGGAGCGCTACGTGCTGCTCGCACCCGCGGAGATGTTGGGAGCCGCTGCGACGACGATGACCTGGGCCCAGGCCGCGCAGCTGCCGTTGGCGTTGCTCACCCCCGACATGCGCGACCGCCAGATCATCGACAAGGCGTTCGCCGATCACGGCATCACCGTCAGCCCACAGGTGGAAACCGACTCGGTCGCTTCACTATTCGCTCAAGCCTCCGCCGGAAATTGGGCATCCATCGTGCCGCACACGTGGCTGTGGACCTCGCCGCTGGGCCCGGAGATCCGGGCGGTGGAAATGGTGGATCCGGTGCTCAAAGCCGACGTCGTGTTGGCGACCAGTTCGAGCGGACCCGGCTCGCCGATCGCGCGTGCGCTGGCGGCATCGGCCGCGGGGCTGGCGCTCAACGAGTTCTTCGACGCCCAGCTCCTGGGCGTCACCCGCCGCCGCTGACCGCGGCCGCGCGCGCCGGGTTCCGGTTGGCCAGATGTCCGCTTTCCACACCGGCCGCCGGGTCGAGCTCGCAGTCGATGACCGACGGCGCCCCGGAGCCGATCGCCTCGGACAGCGCCGCGCGCAGCTCACCGGGCGTGGCGACGTGATAACCCTTGCCGCCGAAGGCCTCCGCGATCAGTTCGTGGCGCGCCCGGGCGTTCAGCACGGTGGGGGCCGGGTCCAAGGGGTGCGCGGCGGCGGCGGGCGCGGCCTCGTCTCCGCGATAGACGCCGCCGTTGTTGAGGATGACGACGGTCACCGGCAGCCGGTAGCGGCAGATGGTCTCGATCTCCATGCCGCTGAAGCCGAATGCGCTGTCACCCTCGATCGCGACGACCGGCCCGCCGGTCTCGACGGCGGCGGCGATGGCATAGCCCATGCCGATCCCCATCACGCCCCAGGTTCCCGTGTCGAGCCGGTGCCGCGGCGATTCCATGTCGACGACGTTGCGGGCCAAATCGAGCGCATTGGCGCCCTCGTTGACGACGTACACGTCGCGGTTGTCCTGCAGCACAGCGCGAATCGCGCCGAGGGCGTTGTAAAACCGCATCGGGTGTGGGTCGTCGGCCAGGCGCTCGCGCATCTTGGCGTCGTTGCGTGCCTTGCGGTCGGCCAGCTCACCGGTCCATTCCGCCGGCGCGGCGATCGGTTGGGCGGCCACGGCGTCACACAGCGCCGACATCACCGAACCGATGTCGCCGACCAGCGGCGCGGAGATCGGCTGGTTGCTGTCGAATTCGGTCGGCTCGATGTCGACCTGCGCGAATTTGGTGTCTGCGGACCATTGCGGCGACTCCCCGTGGCCCAGAAGCCAATTCAACCGGGCGCCGATCAGCAGGACGGCGTCGGCGCGGGCGATCGCCAGCGACCGCGCGGTCGCCGCGGACTGCGGGTGGGAATCCGGCAACAGACCCTTGGCCATGGACATCGGCAGGAACGGAATCCCGGTGGCCTCGACGAACCGCCGAATCTCGTTGTCCGCCTGGGCGTATGCCGCGCCCTTACCGAGCACGATCAGCGGCCGTCGCGCCTGGGCCAGCAGCCCCAGTGCGCGATCCACCGCGTCGGGCGCCGGCAGCTGACGGGGCGCGGGGTCGACGACCCGCCAAATCGTCCCGGCGGCGGACGAGGCCTGAAGCGCCTGGCCCAGGACGTCGCCGGGGATATCCAGGTAGACACCGCCGGGACGCCCGGAGACCGCGGTGCGAATGGCGCGCGCGACGCCGCGACCGATGTCCTCGATCCGGTTGATCCGGTAAGCCGCCTTCGCGAACGGCCTTGCGGCGCTGAGCTGGTCGAGATCCTGGTAGTCGCCGCGCTGCAGATCCACCAGCGCGCGATTGCTCGAGCCGGAGATCTGGATCATCGGGAAGCAGTTCGTCGTGGCGTTCGCCAGCGCGGGCAAAGCGTTGAGGAAGCCGGGCCCGGACGTCGTGAGGCACACCCCGGGGCGGCGGGTCAGGAATCCGGCGGCCGCGGCGGCGTTGCCGGCCGAGGCCTCCTGCCGAAAGCCGATGTAGCGCATGCCCGACGCCTGCGCGGTCCGGGCCAGGTCGGTGATCGGGATGCCGACGAGGCCGTAGAGGTTCTCGATGTCGTTGGCCTTCAGCGCCTCCACCACGAGATGAAAGCCGTCGACCACGCGGGTCGATCCCGGCGCGTCGCTTCCCGACGCCGAAACGGTGGACATGTGCGACTCCTCGGGTGCGGGCGGGCGGACTGGCCTAGCCATCACTGTGGCCCCGGCGCCCGGCACGTGTCCAAGTCGAAGACGCTATCCGACGATTGACGTCGTCTATCGCCGCAGCTCAGCCGGCCGCTATTGCTGTTCGATAGCCCACGGTTATCGGTCGTGAGCGAATCGGTATTGGACGGGTGAGAAGGCCGCCGGGCAGGGTGGCCTCGACGGGAAGAGGACGGCAGAAGTGGGGAAGGAGCGCGGCGATGGGGTCCGATTCGACAACCGGCGGTGAGGTCACGGGGGCTGCGGGCCCGCGCATCGCCGACCTGGTCGCCGCGGCGGCGCGGCGGGCGCCGCAGGCGTGCGCGCTGGTCGTCACCGCCGAGCGCAGACCGGTCAGCTACCGCGACCTGACCCGGCTGGTCGACGATCTGGCCGCACAGCTGAAGGCCGCGGGCCTGGCGGCGGGTGACCGGGTCGCGCTGCGCGCCGGCAGCAACGCCGAATTCGTCCTCGGGCTGCTGGCGGCGTCGCGGGCGGATCTCGTTGTGGTTCCGCTCGATCCGGCCCTGCCGGACAGCGAGCAGCGCGCCCGCAGCGAGGCGGTGGGCGCGCGGGCGGTGCTCATCGACCGACTCGGGGACCCCGGCGAGGCAGGACCGCCGGCCTGGCCCATCGCGGTGCGCGTCAGACCCGACGACGCCGCGCCGGCCATCAGCCTGGACGTCCGCGCCGCACCCGAGCGCGACGTTTCGACGCCGCAGGGCCTGCGCGACGACGACGCCATGATCATGTTCACCGGCGGCACCACCGGCATGCCCAAGATGGTTCCCTGGACGCGCGACAACATCGCCGGCTCGGTCACGGCCATCGTCGCCGGATACGCCCTGGGGGAACGGGATTCGACGGTCGCGGTGATGCCCCTCTACCACGGGCACGGTCTGCTCGCCGCGCTGCTGGCCACCCTGGCGTCCGGGGGATCGGTGTTGCTGCCCGCGGGTGGACGCTTCTCGGCGCACACGTTCTGGGACGACATCGAGGCCGTCAGGGCCACCTGGTACACGGCGGTCCCGACGATCCATCAGATCCTGCTGGAACGCGACCGAACCGAGGGACCCGCCGGCGCCGGCGCCCTGCGGTTCATCCGCAGCTGCAGCGCGCCGCTGACCGCCGAGACGGCGCAGGCCTTGCAGGACACGTTCTCGGCCCCGGTGGTGTGCGCATTCGGGATGACCGAGGCGACCCACCAAGTGGCCACCACGGCCGTCGAAGGCGCCGGGCACAGCGAAAACCCTGGCGCCACACCGGGTCTCGTCGGCCGCTCGACCGGGCCGCAAATCCGTATCGTCGGGCCCGACGGTCAGTCGCTGCCCGCCGAGACGGTCGGCGAGGTCTGGCTGCACGGCCCCACGGTGGTGCGGGGCTATCTGGGCGACCCGTCGATCACCGACGCCAACTTCACGCGCGGGTGGTTACACACCGGCGATCTGGGCACCCTGTCGCCGGCCGGCGACCTCGTGATCCGCGGCCGCATCAAGGAACTCATCAACCGGGGCGGGGAGAAGATCTCCCCGGAGCGGGTCGAGGCGGTGCTGGCCAGCCACCCCGACGTCCTCGAGGTGGCCGTGTTCGGCAGGCCGGACACGCTGTACGGCGAGACCGTGGCCGCGGTGATCGTCCCCCGCGGATCGGCCGCGCCGACGGCCGACGAGTTGGCGTCGTTCTGCCGTGACCGGTTGGCGCCCTTCGAGGTTCCGGCCGACTTCCAGCAGGCGGCGGAGTTGCCGCACACCGCCAAGGGCTCGCTGGACCGTCGGGCCGTTACCGCACAGTTCGGTCGCGGGGCCTGAACCGCTCAGACGCCGGCGTTCACCCGGGCCGCGGCGGATTCCGGCATGGGCTCGTAGCGGGCGAACGACCGGGTGAACGAGGCGGCGCCGTGCGCCAGTGACCGCAGGTCGATGGCGTAGCGGGTCAGTTCCACCTGGGGCACCTCGGCCTTGACCACGGTGCGTTCGTTGCCCGCGGTGTCGGAGCCGAGGACCCGGCCGCGCCGACTGGACAGATCGCCCATCACCGCGCCGACGAAATCGTCGGGCACCAGCACCGAGATCTCGTCGATGGGCTCGAGCAGCGCCACCTTCGTCGCGGCCGCGGCCTCCCGCAGCGCCAGCGAGCCGGCCATCTGGAACGCGAAGTCGGACGAGTCGACGCTGTGCGCCTTGCCGTCGAGCAGGGTGACGCGGATGTCGACCACCGGGTAGCCCGCATGCACCCCCTTCTCCATCTGGGCGCGCACACCTTTCTCCACGCTCGGAATGAACTGCCGCGGCACCGCCCCGCCGACCACCTTGTCCACGAACTCGAATCCCGAGCCCTCCGGCAGCGGCTCCACCTCGATGTCGCACACCGCGTACTGGCCGTGCCCGCCGGACTGCTTGACGTGGCGGCCATGGCCTTTCGCCTTGCCGCCGAAGGTCTCTCGCAGCGGGATGCGCAGTTCCACGGTGTCCACGGTGACGCCGTACCGATTGGCCAGCGCGTCGAGGACCACACCGGCGTGGGACTCGCCCATGCACCACAGCACCACCTGGTGGGTCTCCTGGTTCTGCTCGATCCGCAGTGTCGGGTCCTCGGCGGCCAACCGGCCCAGCCCCACCGACAGCTTGTCCTCGTCGGTCTTGGCGTGGGCCGCGATCGCGACCGGCAGCAGGGGCTCGGGCATGGTCCAGGGCTTCAGCACCAGCGGCTCCGACTTGTCCGAAAGGGTGTCGCCCGTCTCGGCGCGGCTCAGCTTGCCGATCGCGCAGATGTCACCGGCCACCACGGCCGTGGCCGGGCGCTGCTGCTTGCCCAGCGGGAAGGACAGCACGCCGACGCGCTCGTCCTCGTCGTGATCGGGGTGCGCGTGGCTATTGCCTTGACTCCCTTCGGGACTGGTGCCGAAGAACGACGAAAAATGGCCCGACACATGAATCGTCGTGTCGGGCCTGATGGTCCCGGAGAACACCCGGACCAGGCTGACCCTGCCCACGTAGGGGTCCGACGTCGTCTTCACCACCTCCGCGAGCAACGGAGCGTCCGTGTCGCACGTCAGGCCGGTGCGCGGCGCTCCGACTTGCGTAAAGACTTCCGGCAGCGGGTGTTCCATCGGCGAGGGGAATCCGCGGGTGGCGACCTCCAGCAACTCGTACGTGCCCACGCCGGTGGTGCTGCAGACCGGGATCACCGGGAAGAACGACCCCCGGGCGACGGCCCGCTCCAGGTCGGCGATGAGGACGGATTCGTCGATGGACTCACCGCCCAGATACCGCTCCATCAGCGACTCGTCCTCGGACTCCTCGATGATTCCTTCGATCAGGGCGCCGCGCGCTTCCTCGATCCGCTCGGCGTCCGCCGGGTCCGGTGCCTGCACGGCTCGCTTGCCGTCGGCGTACTCGTAGCGCGCCTGCGACAGCAGACCGATCAGGCCGTGGCAGGAGGGCAGCCCGGTTGGCAGGTAAAGCGGTAAAACCTTGTCGCCGAAAGCATTCTGCGCCGCGGCGAGCGCCTCCTGATAGTTCGCGCGGGTGTGGTCGAGCTTGGTGATGACCACGGCGCGGGGCATGCCGACCTGGTTGCATTCCTGCCACAGCGACTTGGTGGGCTCGTCGACGCCCTCGTTGGCCGCGATCACGAACAGCGCGCAATCGGCGGCCCGCAACCCGGCCCGCAGTTCCCCGACGAAGTCCAAGTAGCCGGGTGTGTCGACCAGGTTGACCTTCACGCCGCCGTGCGACAGGGACGCCACGGCGACGCCGACCGACCGTTGCTGCCGAATCTCGGCCTCGTCGTAGTCGCAGACCGTGCTGCCGTCGGCCACCGAGCCGCTGCGGGTCAACACGCCGGCGGCGACCAACAGCGCTTCGACGAGGGTGGTTTTGCCGCCCCCCGACGGTCCCACCAGAACCACGTTGCGAATCTCGCCCGGACCGGTGGCGGTAGGAGCGCTCCCCGCGCCTTGGGAAGTATTTGTCTTGTCCGCCATGACTTTCCTCCAGGTTGCCCGGGGCGCGCCGTCGCTGACCTAGCTAGCACCTATCTAGCTACCATTCACCCAACTTCCGTCGACCACAAGACCGTCGGGCCAGATCGCGTGCGCTGCCGATCAGTGGTGCCAGCTGGACCACCGCTGCACGGCGACGGCGATGACCGGACCGTCCAGCGAAATCGATTGGTACTGAGGGTATTTCGCGCGTAGCAGCCGGCGCCCGAACTCCAGGACCTGGCCGTCGTTGTGAATGGTGGCGACCCCGTCGACCCGAACCCACCACAACCGCGTCCAATCGTCGCAGTAGTGGTCCACCAGCAGGCTCACCCGGGGGTTGGCGTCGATGTTGGCCAGCCGGCGCAGCCGCCGCGTCGTTTTCGGTTTCGCGTCGACCGCGGTGTACACCACGTCCTGGTCGCCGGCCGGGTCGGCGTCGACCGCGAAGACCACCGGCACCAGGTGCGGTCCTCCGCCCGGCGTCACGGTGCCCAACCGCGCCACCGGGGACTCGGTGAACCTGGCCCGGGGGTCGAATTCGCCCACCGCGTCAGCTTAGGTGCGCACAGCGCGTGAGGGCAGCGGCCGCGAGAACCTGGCACATGCCGCGCATAGCTACCTGCATTACGGTTATGTACACAAAATTGTGCCGCCCGGAGCCTGAGGCTGGGACAGTTTGTTGGTTACGGCGAAGCAGGAGGGTGACACCGATGGGCAAATCGCACCGCCGCTCGGTCTGGGGGTCAAGCGTCGTCAGAGTGCTGGCCGTGGTCGGACTCGGCCTCGGTCTGGACGCCGGTATCGGCCTCGGGATAGCCGCCGCGCCGGCGACGGCGTCGCCGCCCGCCCTGCCGCTGGACCCGTCGGCGATGGTCGGTCAGGTGGGGCCTCAAGTGGTCAACATCGACACCAAGTTCGGCTACAACAACGCGGTCGGCGCCGGCACCGGCATCGTGATCGACCCGAACGGCGTCGTGCTGACCAACAACCACGTGATCTCGGGGGCCACCGACATCAGCGCCTTCGACGTCGGCAACGGGCAGACGTATGCGGTCGACGTGGTCGGCTACGACCGGACGCAAGACATCGCGGTGCTGCAGCTTCGCGGGGCCGCCGGGCTTCCGACCGCCGCGATCGGTGGCGAGGCCACGGTGGGCCAGCCGATCGTCGCGCTGGGGAATGCCGGCGGCCAGGGCGGAACGCCCAGCGCGGTCACCGGCAAGGTCGTCGCGCTCAACCAGAGCGTCTCGGCGACCGACACGCTGACCGGTGCGCAGGAGAACCTGGGCGGCCTGATCCAGGCCGACGCGCCGATCAGGCCGGGCGACTCCGGTGGGCCCATGGTGAACAACGCCGGGCAGGTGATCGGCGTCGACACCGCCGCCACCGACAGCTACAAGATGTCCGGCGGGCAGGGCTTCGCCATTCCCATCGGCCGCGCGATGGGCGTCGCCAACCAGATCAGGTCCGGCGCCGGCTCCAACACCGTGCACATCGGCCCCACCGCATTCCTGGGGCTGGGCGTGATGGACAACAACGGCAACGGCGCCCGGGTGCAGCGCGTGGTCAACGCCGGTCCCGCCGGGGCCGCCGGGATCGCCGCCGGCGACGTCATCACCGGCGTGGACAACGTCGCGATCACCGGGGCGACGTCCATGACCGAGGTGCTCGTCCCGCACCACCCCGGGGACACGATCGCGGTGCATTACCGCTCCACCGACGGCGCCGACCGCACCGCGAACATCACGCTGGCGGAGGGGCCGCCGGCCTGACATACCCGGCGACAAGATCCGCCCGGTGGCCAATTCGTTTGCCACCGGGCGTGATTCGTCACCGACGTGTGGGCGTGATTCCGAATGTCGCGCCTCGGGTACCCGTGGCATCGTGGATTTGATGAACGACGCAAGAGAAGCTGTCGAGCACCATCCCGAAGGGGGCAGTCACGTCCAGGACGGCGTGGTCGAGCACCCCGACTCCGATGACTTCAACAACGCCGCCGCGCTACCCACCGACCCGACCTGGTTCAAGCACGCCGTGTTCTACGAGGTGCTGGTCCGCGCGTTCTTCGACGCCAACGCCGACGGCGCCGGTGACCTGCGCGGACTGCTGGGGCAACTGGACTACCTGCAGTGGCTGGGCATCGACTGCATCTGGCTGCCCCCGTTCTACGACTCGCCCCTGCGCGACGGCGGCTATGACATCCGGGACTTCTACAAGGTGCTGCCCGAGTTCGGGACGGTCGAGGATTTCGTCGCGCTGCTCAACGCCGCGCACGAGCGGGGCATCCGCGTGATCACCGACCTTGTGATGAACCACACATCGGATTCGCATCCCTGGTTTCAGGAGTCGCGCCACGACCCCGACGGCCCCTACGGCGACTACTACGTGTGGAGCGACACCAGCGAGCGCTACACCGACGCCCGGATCATCTTCATCGACACCGAGGAGTCCAACTGGACCTTCGACCCGGTGCGAAAGCAGTTCTACTGGCACCGGTTCTTCTCGCACCAGCCGGACCTGAACTACGAAAACCCGGCGGTGCAGGAAGCCATGATCGACGTGCTCCGGTTCTGGCTCGGCCTCGGCATCGACGGGTTCCGGCTCGACGCGGTGCCCTACCTGTTCGAACGGGAGGGCACCAACTGCGAGAACCTGCCGGAGACGCACGCCTTCCTCAAGCGCGTCCGCAAGGTCATCGACGACGAATTCCCGGGGCGGGTGCTGCTGGCCGAGGCCAACCAGTGGCCGGCCGACGTCGTCGAGTACTTCGGCGAGCCCAGCACCGGCGGCGACGAATGCCACATGGCGTTTCACTTCCCGCTGATGCCGCGCATCTTCATGGCGGTCCGCCGGGAGTCGCGGTTCCCGATTTCGGAGATCCTGGCCCAGACGCCCGAGATCCCCGACATGGCCCAGTGGGGGATCTTCCTACGCAACCACGACGAGTTGACGCTGGAAATGGTCACCGACGAAGAGCGCGACTACATGTACTCCGAGTACGCCAAGGATCCGCGGATGAAGGCGAACGTCGGCATCCGCCGCCGCCTGGCGCCGCTGCTGGACAACGACCGCAACCAGATCGAGCTGTTCACCGCGCTGCTGCTGTCGCTGCCCGGCTCGCCGGTCCTGTACTACGGTGACGAGATCGGCATGGGCGACGTGATCTGGTTGGGAGACCGCGACGGGGTGCGCACCCCGATGCAGTGGACACCGGACCGCAACGCCGGCTTCTCCAAGGCCAACCCCGGCCGGTTGTACCTGCCGCCCAGCCAGGACTCCGTCTACGGCTATCAGGCGGTCAACGTGGAGGCCCAGCGGGACACCTCCACATCGCTGCTCAACTTCACCCGCACGATGCTGGCCGTGCGGCGCCGCCACGAGGCCTTCGCCATCGGGAGTTTCGAAGAACTGGGCGGCTCGAACCCGTCGGTGCTGGCGTTCCTGCGGCAGGTGGCCGCTGGAGACGAAGCCGGCGACACCGTGCTGTGCGTCAACAACCTGTCGCGGTTCCCGCAGCCGATCGAACTGAATCTGCAGCATTGGAGCGGTTGCACGCCGGTCGAGCTGACCGGGCACGTGGAGTTTCCGCGCATCGGTCACCTGCCCTATCTGCTGACGCTGCCGGGACACGGGTTCTATTGGTTCCGGCTGACCGGATGCGAGGAGGATGCATGACGATCACTCGCGCCGGCGTCAATCCAGGCAAGAAAGAGGAGCGGCGCCCATGACTTCCCCGGAGAAATTGCCCTGGTCCGAGTGGCTTCCACAGCAACGTTGGTACGCCGGGCGCAACCGCGAACTGTCCGGCGCCGAGCCGAGCGTTGTCGTACCGCTGCGCGACGACCTTGACCTTGTTCTCGTCGACGCCTCCTACGCCGACGGTTCTCGCGACCGCTACCAGGTGATCGTGCAGTGGGATGCCGGCCCGGTCTCCGAGTACAGCAACGTCGCCACCATCGGCGCCGCCGACGACCGGACCGGTTTCGACGCGATGTACGACGCCGAGGCGCCGCAGTTCCTGCTGTCCCTCCTCGACTCGTCGGCCGTGCGCGGCGCCTCGGGCGTCGAGGTGAGATTCGCCAAGGAGCCCGACGTCGAGCTGCCGCTGGAGGCGATGGCGCACGTGTCCGACGCCGAGCAGTCCAACACGAGCGTCATCTTCGACCGGGACGCGATCTTCAAGGTGTTCCGCCGCGTCAGCAGCGGCATCAACCCCGACATCGAGCTCAACCGCGTGCTGGGCCGCGCGGGCAACCCGCACGTCGCCCGGCTGCTGGGCACCTACGAGATGACGGGCCCCGGCGACGAGACGTGGCCGCTGGGCATGGTGACCGAGTTCGCCGCCAACGCCGCGGAAGGCTGGGCGATGGCCAGCGCCAGCGTGCGCGACCTGTTCGCCGAGGCCGATCTGTACGCGTACGAGGTCGGCGGCGACTTCGCCGGCGAGTCCTTCCGCCTCGGCGAAGCCGTGGCATCGGTGCACGCCACCCTGGCGGAGACCCTCGGCACCGCGCAGGGGGTCTTCCCGGTGGAGAACGTGCTGGCGCGGCTGTCGTCGACCGTCGCCCTGGTTCCCGAGCTCGGGAAGTGGGCGGCGACCATCGACGAGCGATTCGGCAAGCTGGAAGCCGAGACGATCACCGTGCAGCGCATCCACGGCGACCTGCACCTGGGCCAGGTGCTGCGCACCCCGGAGAGCTGGTTGCTCATCGACTTCGAGGGCGAACCGGGGCAGCCGCTTGAGGAGCGCCGCGCGCCCGATTCGCCGCTGCGCGACGTGGCCGGCGTCCTGCGGTCATTCGAGTACGCCGCCTACGGGCCGTTGGTGGACCAGGCCGACGACAAGCAGTTGGCGGCCCGGGCCCGCGAATGGGTCGATCGCAACCGCACCGCGTTCTGCGACGGCTACGCGGCGGCTTCCGGGATCGACCCCCGCGATTCGGCGCAGCTGCTGGCGGCCTACGAGCTGGACAAGGCCGTGTACGAGGCCGGCTACGAGGCGCGACACCGGCCCGGCTGGCTGCCGATCCCGTTGCGCTCCATCGCGCGCCTGACCGGCGTCTGAGCGGCGATCGCAAGCGCGGCGTAGCCGGGCGCAGCGGGTCGCCGCCATCTGCGTAGCGGCGATCGCAAGCGCGGCGTAGCCGGGCGCAGCGGGTCGCCGCCATCTGCTCCGCGCTGCGCGCAGTGCTGCCGTCTGGAACCATGTCGGTGTGCCGAACGAGATCAACAACAGCGAGTCACGGTTGTCATGGGTGCTGGCGGTGCTGGCGGGGATCCTGGGAGCGACGGCCTTCACCCATTCCGCCGGCTACTTCGTGACGTTCATGACGGGCAACGCCCAGCGGGCCATGCTCGGGTATTTCCGCGGCGACGTGTTGCTGTCGGTGACGGCGGGCGTGTTGATCGTGTGCTTTGTCTCCGGCGTCGTGATCGCCTCGGTGTGCCGGCGGCATTTCTGGGTGGCGCACCCGCACGGGCCGACGGTGCTGACGACGTTCAGCCTGGCGGCGGCCACCATGGTGGACGTGATCGACGAGGGCTGGGAAGAGAATCTGCTCGATTTCGCGCCGATCATGTTGGTGGCCTTCGGCATTGGGGCCCTGAACACATCGTTCGTCAAGGACGGCGAGGTGTCGGTCTCGCTCAGCTACGTGACCGGGACGCTGGTCAAGATGGGCCAGGGCATCGAACGCCACATCGCCGGTGGGACGGCGGCGGAATGGCTGGGCTATTTTCTGCTGTTCGCCAGCTTCGTGGTGGGCGCAACCGTCGGCGGCTTCATCAGCCTGTTCGTCAACGGCACGTGGATGCTGGTGGTGGCCACGGTCGTGTGCGCCCTGACCACCGGCTACACGTACTTCCACTCCGATCGGCGCGCCCTGCTCGAAGCGGGTGAGAAAGAGCATCGGCAGTAGCGCTGACCGGTGCGCTACTGCCGATGCTGGTTCGTCGGGTTCTAGGTGGCGGGTTGTGCCGGCTGTGCCGGTTGCGCCGGTGGCGCGGTGGTGTTGCTGGCCAGCAGGACCTGCTGCATGTCGGGCTTCATGGCCATCAGCTGCTGGTTCCAGTAGGGCCAGGAGTGTGTGCCGTTGGCCGGGAAGTTGAACACGCCGTTGCGCCCGCCCGCGGCCGCATAGTTGTTCTGGAACTGCTCGTTGGTGCGCAGCGTGAGCCCTTCTAAGAACTTGGCCGGCATGTTGTCGCCGCCCAGGTCGCTGGGAGCGCCGTTACCGCAGTAGATCCAGATGCGGGTGTTGTTGGCGACCAGCCGCGGAATCTGGACCATCGGGTCGTTGCGCTTCCACGCCGGGTCGGTGGACGGACCCCACATGCTGTTGGCGTTGTAACCGCCCGCGTCGTTCATCGCCAGACCGATCAGGGTGGGCCACCAACCCTCGGACGGGTTCAGGAAGCCCGACAACGCGGCGGCGTAGGGGAACTGTTGCGGGTAGTAGGCGGCCAGGATCAGCGCCGAGCCACCCGACATCGACAGCCCCACCGCGGCGTTGCCCGCGGGGGAGATCTGCTTGTTGGCCTGCATCCACAGCGGCATTTCCTGGGTCAGGAACGTCTCCCACTTGTAGGTGTAGTTCTGCCCGTTGCCCGACGACGGCTGGTACCAGTTGCTGTAGAAGCTGGACTGGCCGCCGACCGGCATGATCACCGACAGGCCGGACTGATAGAACTCGTCGAAGGCGGGCGTGTTGATGTCCCAACCGTTGTAGTCGTCCTGCGCGCGCAGGCCGTCCAGCAGGTACACGGCGTGCGCGCCGCCCGGCTGGAACTGGACTTTGATGTTGCGGCCCATCGACGGCGACGGAACCTCGAGGTATTCGACCGGGAGCCCCGGCTTGGAGAAGGCGCTCGCGGCGGGGACGCCTCCGGTGGCGGCGACGAGACCGGACAGCAGGGAGGCCCCCATGGCCGCGATCGCCAGCCGGCGCGGCATGTTCGCCCCCGCGCCACGCAACTTTCGCACCTTTTCGATGAACGACATAGCTCTCTACCCATCCCAACTTTCATCTGCCGCACCATGCGGTGGAATCTGTTCTCGGGGAGTGAAACACAGGAAGTGGGCCGGAATCGGTTGTCGCGGCCGCAGCGACAGATCGCGGTTGGCTAACGATTGGGAGTCGGCCAGAAATCATCACATTCGGGTCACGATCGACTCTCGGAACCATGCCGGCATCTTGCGGGGTAACAGCGCATCCGCTATCACGCGCGCCGGCGCCCTAGGCGACCAGGCGACGCAAAAGCGTTGACGCCGCGGCGATTCCGAGCACCGCTGCGATCACCAGCACGACGATGCCGACCGGATTGAAGGGAGTTCCGATCAGTAGTGCCCGCAGCACGTCGACCTCGTAACTGACCGGGTTGACCTTGCTCAGCGCGCGCAGCCACGCCGGCATCACGTCAACGGGGTACAGCGCGTTGGAGGCGAAGAACAAGGGCATCGTGATCGCCTGCCCGATCCCCATCAGGCGATCGCGGTTGCGCACCAGGCCGGCCAGCGTCATCGACAGGCAGGCGAAGAACGCGGCGCCGAGCATGACGACGCCCATCGCCGCCACGATCCGCAGAGGATTGATCGTCAGGCCGACACGCATCAGGTACGCCAGCGCCAGCACGCCGACGACCTGGGCCACCGAACGCACGCCGGCCGCGAACGCCTTGCCGGTGATCAGCGCCGAAGCCGGGGCGGGCGTCACCATGAGTTTGGCGAGCACGCCGGCGTCGCGGTCCCAAATGATCTGTATCCCATAGAAAATGGAGATGAACAGCGCCGACTGGGCGATGATGCCGGGCGCCAGGAACGCCAGATACGACACCGAACCGGTGGCGATCACGTGCAAGTGGCTGAAGGTGGTACCGAAAATCAGCAGCCACAGCGCCGGCTGCACCATCCGGGTGACGAGTTCGGTCCGGTCGTGTTGCAGCTTCTGCAACTCGACGATCGCGAAGGCCCCGATGCGGCTGGACAGCGCGCCGACCCGCTGCCATCCGCGCGGCGCACGCAGCAGTGTTCCGGCCGTCGCACGCTCAACCGACACGGCGCGCCACCTTTCTGCTGGAACGGATGTCACGGATGGATTCCTCCGGCGATTCCGCCTCGTCGTCCAAACCCGTTGCCGCGTAATGGCGGAACACATCCTCGAGCGTGGCGCCCGACGACCCCTTGGATATCCGGGCTTTCAGTTCATCGGGCGCGCCGACGGCGCGGAGCGCGCCGTGGTGCATCAGCGCCACCCGGTCGCACAGCGCGTCGGCTTCTTCCATGTAGTGGGTGGTCAGCAGGACCGTCATGCCGAACTGCGCCTGCATCTTTCGCACCTGCGACCACACGCCGTCGCGCGCGATGGGATCCAGTCCCACGGTCGGTTCGTCCAGCACCAGCAGCGACGGGCGGTTGACCAGCGCCTGCGCCACCTCGAGACGGCGGACCATGCCGCCGGAGTAGGCCGACGCCATCCGCTCGGCCACGTCCACCAGGTCCATGGCGACCAGCGCCTGCTCGACGCGATCGGAGCGCTCGGCGCGCGGCACGCCGTACAACCGCGCGAACCACTCCACGTTCTGCCGGCCGGTCAAGGCGGGCTCGATCGAAAGCTGTTGCGGCACATAGCCGATATTGCTTCTGATGTCGGTGGTATGGCGGCGCGCGTCCATGCCGAAGATGTGCAGCTCACCCTGCTGCACCGGCGCCAACGTGGTCAGCATCCGGACCATGGTCGTCTTCCCGGCGCCATTGGGCCCCAGCAGGCCCATGGTTTCGCCGGGCCGGACGTGCAATGTCACGTCATCGACGGCGGTGAACTGGCCGTAGCGGTAGGTCAGGTGCCGGGCGTCGATGGCCATCGGCAGTGCCGCGCTCATGGTCGCCGCTCCTGAAGCATTCGGGTCATCATGTCGAGGACCTCCAATCCCTTTGCCAAGGACTCGATTTCGTCGCCGTCGAGTTCGTCGAGCAGCTCGGATAGCAGGTCTCGGCGCGCGGCGCGGGACGCGTCCAGGAGCTGCTGGGCAGGCTCGGCGAGCTGAAGCTGGCACACCCGTCGGTCGCTGTCCCCGGCGGTGCGGCAAAGCAGCCCGTCGGACACCAGCTTGGTGACCAGGGTCGAGGCGGTATTGGGGACCAGCCCGAGCTCGGCGGCGGCGGCGCCGACCGAGATCCCCGGACGCCGCCCGACCAGCCACAGCAGCTCGGACTGCGATTCGGAGAGCCGCGGCGAATCGAACGCGCGCCCGGCCGACCGGCGCAGTTGCCGCCGGAACCGGCCGACCACGCCGAACAGGTCGGCGGCGACATCGGTGCGTGACTTCACTTCCGCCATGATACCTCTGTAGCCGAGCTATTTATGTGGGGAAGCTCCGCGGACGGTATGTACCCGCTACCTGGGCAGGCGATGCAGGGCGACCTCGGTCACGGCGCCGCCGTCGACCTCGGCGATCATGTACGTGCAGAACGGCTGGCGCCGCCGATCCGTGGGCGATCCCGGATTGAGCAGGCGCAATCCGGTCCCGGTGGTGCTGTCCCAGGGGATGTGGCTGTGCCCGAACACCAACACCTCGGTGCCCGGGTACAGCCGTGACATGCGGGCCTCGCGCCCGGCCGCGGCGCCGGTCTCGTGGGTGACCGTGAACCGCACACCCCCCAGGGTCACGTCCGCGCGCTCGGGGAGCCGGGCCCGCAGTTCCGGGCCGTCGTTGTTACCCCAGCACCCCACCAGCCTGGCCGCCCTGCTGTCGAGGCGGTCGAGAAATTCCGGCGCTATCCAGTCGCCGGCGTGGATGACGACGTCGGCCCCGGCCACCTCGTCCCACACCGGTGCGGGCAGGTCGCGGGCGCGCTTGGGGATATGGGTGTCGGCGATCAGCAGCAGCCTCACGGACCCATTGTGAGCGAAATTCTGGGTAGTCCACGGCTGAAAGAGGAGGAATCACATGACATCGCGATTGAGCACGACGCTGCACACCTCGTTCGAGGACGCGGTGGAGCGGACCACAAAGGCACTAGCCGACCAGGGTTTCGGAGTGCTGACGACGATCGACGTGAAGGCCACGCTGAAGCAGAAGCTCGGCGAGGAGATGGAGAACTATCTCATCCTGGGCGCCTGCAACCCCGCGCTGGCGCATCGCGCGCTGGGCATCGACCGCCAGATCGGACAGTTATTGCCGTGCAACGTGGTGGTGCGCTCCGACCCCGCCGGTGACGGCGATGCGGTGTTGATCGAGGCCATGGATCCCCAGCTGATGGTCAACGTGACCGGCGAGGCGGGGGCGTTGCAGGAGGTCGCGGATCAGGCCACGGCCAGGCTGCAAGCGGCGATCGGCGCACTCGGGTAGCGGACGCGTGGTCAGCCGCGCTCATTGCGGGCTTCGGCGCCCGTTTCGCCGGCATCGAAGGAGTCATCGGAGCCCGCGGCACCCACATACGAACCGTCTTCTTCGCCCGCGGCCGCGCGGGACCGAGCCTGGTGGGTGTCGGGTTCCACGTCGTCCTCGGCCTTGTGGCCCTTGCGATCTGGCATGGTAATTCCCTTTCTGAAGCCCGCGGCATCGAAGACTTCGCGCGGCGGCTGCTCACAGTCGGGTTCCCCCGACAGCCCGCGCGAAACGGGGAACGCGCGGGGATCGCCGCCCGGTCGGCTGCCGCGCCACGATGTCGCTATTGTTAGCAGCCGAAACCAAGGAGAACACGCCATGCGCACCTTCGAATCAGTCGCCGACCTCACCGCAGCCGCGGGAGAGGCCCTGGGTCACAGTGACTGGGTCACCATCACCCAGGAAGACGTCAACCTGTTCGCCGACGCGACCGGCGATCACCAGTGGATCCACGTCGACCCGGAGCGAGCCGCGTCCGGCCCGTTCGGCAAAACCATCGCCCACGGTTTCATGACCCTGGCGCTGCTGCCGCAGCTGCAGCACCAGATCTACACCGTCAACGGCATCAAGCTCGCAATCAACTACGGGCTCAACAAGGTTCGTTTCCCCGCGCCGGTTCCGGTCGGCTCGCGGGTGCGCGCGCAGAGTTCGTTGGTCAGCGTCGACGACGTGGGCAACGGCGCCGTGCAGGCGACCCTCTCGACCACCGTCGAGATCGAGGGGTCGGCCAGGCCGGCGTGCGTGGCCGAGAGCGTCGTCCGCTTCGTCGCCTGAAACGCGCGTCGAACGTCGACCTGTTGCGGTGAAACCGGCTTCTCCGCACAACAAGTCGACGTTCGGCGTCAGAATTCGGCGACCGCGCGTTCCAGGCGTTCGGCCAGCCGCGCCTGGGCTTCGGCCCGCCGGGTGGGGATATGCGCCGACGGGAAAGGCGTTGTCACGGGCTCGTATTCGCGCAGGGTGCGGCGGGCCACCGTCATCTTGTGCAGCTCGGTGGCGCCGTCGGCGATGCCCAGCGACTCGGCGGCGACCATCATCTTGACGAACGGCATCTCGTCGGAGACGCCGAGCGCACCGTGCAGGTGCATGGCCCGCTGCGCGACGTCGTGGAGCACCTGCGGCATGGCGACCTTCACCGCCGCGATATCGCGCCGCACCTTCTGGTAGTCGTGGTGCTTGTCGATCAGCCACGCGGTGCGCAGCACCAGCAGCCGGAACTGCTCGATCTGGATCCAGCTGTCGGCGATCTTCTCCTGGGTCATCTGGAAATCGGCGAGCCGCCCGTGCCGGGTTTTGCGGGACACCGCCCGTTCACACATCATGTCGAAGGCGCTGCGCGCCAACGCTATTGTGCGCATCGCGTGGTGAATCCGCCCCCCGCCGAGCCTGGTCTGCGCGATCATGAACGCCTGCCCCTCGCCGCCGAGCACGTGATCGGCGGGCACCCGCACGTCGTGGTAGCGGACGTAGCCGTGAGTGGCCCGCTGTGATGATTCGGCTCCGACACCGACATTGCGCACGATCTCGATGCCCGGCGTCTCGGCCGGAACGATGAACAGCGACATCTTGTCGTAGGTGCGGGCTTCGGCGTTGGTGACCGCCATGACGATGAAGAACGACGCGTGTTTGGCGTTGGTGGAGAACCACTTTTCGCCGTTGATGACCCAGTAGTCGCCGTCGCGGGTGGCCGCGGTGACGAACTGTCCCGGGTCGGAGCCGCCCTGCGGTTCGGTCATCGAATAGCAGGAGGTGATTTCGCCGTCCAGCAGCGGCTGCAGATAGCGGGCCTTCTGCTCGTCGGTGCCGAACAGCGCGAGGATCTCGGCGTTGCCGGAGTCCGGCGCCTGACAGCCGAATACCGATGGGGCCCAACGGGATCGCCCGAGGATCTCGTTGAGCAGCGCCAGTTTGACCTGACCGAAGCCCTGGCCGCCCAACTCGGGGCGCAGGTGTGCGGCCCACAGCCCCTGGTCCTTCACCTGCTGCTGCAAGGGCCGCAGGACGGCCATCATCTCGGCGTTCTTTTTGTCGTAGGGGTCCAGCGCGACCAGGTCGAGCGGTTCCAGCTCCTCGGCCATGAACTTTTCGACCCAGTCCAGCTTCGCCTGGTATTCGGGGTCAGTTTCGAAGTCCCACACCGTGGCCACCATTCCCCGGCGCCGCACCGCGCCGGACTCGTTGCTGAAGCCACCCCATCCTAGAGCGGGGCGGACGACGATCAGGTCTCGCCGCGGGTGTCGATCACGCGTTGGGCGACGTCGGTGAGCTTGGTCTGGCTCTCCTGAGACAGCCGGCGCAGCAACTCGAAGGCGCGTACGTCGTCGACGCCGTAGCGCTCCATGATGATGCCCTTGGCCTGTCCGATTCGGTCGCGCGATGACAGGGCGGATTGCATCTGCTGTCCGTGGCGCCCGGCCATGATCGCCGAGGCGGCATGCGCGGCGAACACCGACCCGATGGTCTCCGCTTCGGTGTCCCACACTTTGGGCCGGAAGCTGAACAGGTTCAGGGCACCGGCGGTGCGCTCGGCGGTGTACAGCTTGAACGACAGGCTGCTCAGCACCCCGTGCTCGACGGCCGCCGGGGCGTACTTGGGCCAGCGCGGTTCGTCGCGGAGGTCGTCGCTGCGCACGATCGTTTCTTTCAGGGCGGCGTCGTGGCAGGGGCCCTCGGAGAATTCGTGCTGCAATTTGTCGAGCTGCGCCACCAGGCTGTGGGTGTCCGCGACCGATTCGAACTCCCCACCGGCCTTGAGCAGCAGCACTCCCGCGATATCGGTGGCCGGTATCAGCTCGACCGCGGCGGTGGTCACGTCGGCGAGGACGTCATCGAGCGAGCGTGGGGTGGCGATCTCGCGGGCGAGTTCGGCAATGCGTACGGCTAACCCGTGCTTCGAGGCCGGGTCCAAAGAGTCCATACGGGCGCATTCTCCACGATGTCTTCCCGACGCGTAACCCCGGCAATCGTCGGCCCCTGCTCGACGGCCGGGGGCCGGGAAGTTGCGGTGCCCTCAGTTTGGCGTCATAGGCCCCGGGTATCCGGCGTCGACCAGCCAGATCTCGATCCCCCAGGGAGGCCCCAGTGTTTGTGCACAACAAAGATCTTCAATTCGAGGTACGGGTCGACCGGCCCGACCCTCGCTTCGCGTCGCTGCTGATGGAACAGTTCGGCGGCGCCAACGGCGAACTCACCGCGGCGCTGCAGTACTTCACCCAGGCGTTTGTGCTGCGCCAGAAGAACCCGAAGATGTATGACCTGTTCATGGATATCGCGACCGAGGAGCTCAGCCACCTCGAGATGGTCGGATCGATGATCACCATGCTGCTCGACGGGCTCAACGACAATCTCAAGATTGCCAATGAGAAATGCGATTGGATGCCGGCGGTGGCCAGCGGCGACGGCCGGGACAGCATCATCAACCAGGTGGCGGTCAACCCGCTGTTCCTGGTGCTCAGCGGCGGCGGGCCGGACGTCAAGGACTCCGCGGGCAACAACTGGACCGGAGCGTTCATCGATGCCAACGGCGACCCGACGGTGGACCTGCGCAACAACTTGGCCGCCGAAACCCGGGCCAAGGTTGTCTACGAGTACCTCAAGCAGTTCACCGACGACCCCGGTGTGCAGGACACCCTGACCTTTCTGATGACCCGCGAGGTCGCGCACTATCAGCAGTTCACCGCGGCGCTCAACGAGCTGCCGGTGAATTTCCCGCCCGGAGCGCTGCCGGGCGACCCACGTTTCCAAAACGTGGCGTTCAACATGTCCAGCGGGGGTGGCAAACCCACCCGCGGGCCGTGGAACCAGGGGCAAGGACCATGGCCCGAGGGCATGAAATGGCAGTACGTGGAAAAGCCCGAGGAACAGTGGCTCGGCGGCAAGACCCGGAAGAACACGGGAGCACAACAAAACCCCGAGGGCTCGCCGGCCGTCGAGGCCGAGAAGCCGTTCACCCACGAACAGCACACGCCCACAGGTTAATTGGAGACGAAGTGGCCGGGCGCCTCGATGGAGACGCCCGGCCACCGTCGTTGCCGCGTCAGTGCATCTGCGGGTCCGGCGGATTGTCCTCGCCGCGGCCGGTCAACGCGTCCCGGACGTGGTCGACGATCGCCGCTCCCACCCCCATCGTTTTCAGCACGGTGGGGTTCGGCGGCGTATCCGGGTGCGGCCGCGTCGGAGCGATCTTCTTTGCCTGCTCTAGCTTTTCGCCGATCTTTTCCAAATCCGCACGGCTGAGCACGGTTTCGACCTCCGGCCACACCTCGTTTTGTTCGTAGGCGATGTGTTCGCGGCCCGCCTTGACGAATTCCTGCAGTGCCTCGTGGTAATCCGGCTCACCGGGCTTGCCGTCCTCGAGACGTTGCAGCAGCTTCTTTCCGGCCTGCTCCTGCTCGATCGCCTTGTCGACGAGTCCATCGCCGATCGCGTCGCGCACCGCCGGCCAAAAGAACTGTTCCTCGATCGCTTCGTGCTGGGACTCGGCGATGATGAGGTTGTTCACCATCGTTTCCAAGCCGCTCGCCTGCGCGCCGGAGCCTGACGGCGCCCCGTCGAGCGTCTCCAACAGACCGAGCACGCTTTTGTGGTCCTGACGAAGAAAAGTGATTGCGTCCATGCCTTGCCTTCCAATTGGGCTGTCCCTCGAAGTTGCGTGCGGATACCCGGGCCGGGGGCTTCGAAACAGCTTTGAATCGCTAGGGGCCCGACGTTCGTTCAGCGCAACTTCGGCAGGACGTCGGTGCGGTAGAAGTCGATGGCGGCGATCGGATCGTCTTGGGCAAAGTGCAGGAAGGGGACGGCGCCGGCGTCGAGCACCCGCTGCACGGCGCTGATGTGGGGGGCCGGGTCGGTGCCGATGGTCCAGCCGGCCAACACCTTGTCGATGGGGTTGGACTGGGCCGCGCGCTGGATCTCTACGGGATTGGGCTGGTCGACGGCACCGGCCGTGAAACGCCACAGTGCCGCGGCGCGGGCCGCCGCGGCACTGTCGCCGACGACCGCGAACAATTCGGCGCGTTTCCCCAATGTGGCCATGTCGCGCCCGGCGGCCCGCGCTCCGGCACCGAAGGCCGCCAACAGTTTTGGGTTCGTCACGTCGTCGGCCTGGGTGATCCAACCGTCCCCGTACTGCCCGGCCAGTTTCGCGCTCTTCGGGCCGCCGGCCGCCACGAAGATCGGCGGCGGTGTGGCCGGCACGTCGTAGAGCTTCAACGAGTTCGTCTGAAAGTACCGGCTGGAGAAGGAGATTCGCGATCCGCTCCACAACCGGCGGATCAGGTCGATCGCCTCGGCGAGCCGGTCATGGCGCTCGGCGTAGTTGCCGTAGGCGTTGGTGGTGGCTTGTTCGTTGAGTCGCTCGCCGGTGCCGACTCCCAGAAACACCCTGCCCGGGTTGAGGATTGCCAGGGAGGCGAAGGCCTGAGCCACCGTGGCGGGGTGGTAGCGGTAGGTGGGGCAGGTCACTCCGGTGCCGAACGAGATCCGGCTGGTGGCGCTGCCGACCAGCGCCAGCGTGAGCCACGGGAACATCGAATGGCCTTCGTTGTCCTGCCACGGCTGAATGTGGTCGCTGGCCCACACGTAGTGAAAGCCGGCCTCTTCGGCCGCCTGGGCCTGTGCCACCAGCCGGTCGGTGCGGAACTGCTCGTGGGAAAGCACGAACCCCACGCCCTTGCCCTGCGGCGGTGGCGGGCCGGTGGACTTGCCGCGGCCGGCGCCCGGTTTCGCGCAGCCGCCCGACAGGCCGACGGAGCCGAGCATGCCCGCGCCGGCAGCCGCCCGCCCGAACGCTCGCCGAGAGATGCCGGTCACGCGGGTTCGCATACCCGCCCCGCATCGCCTCACACACCCACTAGCCTGTCGTGGATGACCCCCCACGTCCGCCCGGCGCTCAAGGCCGACGTCCGCGAGCTGTCGCGCACCCTGGCCCGCGCGTTCTACGACGACCCGGTGATGATCTGGCTGATGCCCGACCAGGACAAGCGCACCGCGCAGCTGACCCGGCTGTTCGCGACGATGACCCACCACCACCATCTGGCGCGCGGCGGCGTGGAGGTGGCCGCCGCCGACTCCGGTATCGGCGCTGCGGCGCTGTGGGATCCGCCCGATCAGTGGCAGGAGACGCCCGGTGCGCAGCTGGCGATGACGCCCACGTTCCTCCGGGTGTTCGGTCTGCGCTCGATGCGCGGGCGCGCGGTCCAGGAATTGATGAAGAGCGTCCACCCCGAGGAACCGCACTGGTATCTGGCTGTCATCGGCAGCGATCCGGCGGTCCGCGGTCAGGGGTTCGGTCAAGCCCTGATGCGGTCGCGGCTGGACCGCTGCGACGCGGAATACTGTCCGGCGTACCTCGAGTCGACCAAACTCGAAAACGTCCCGTATTACGAACGTTTCGGCTTCGCGGTCACCCGCGAGATCGTGCTGCCGGACGACGGCCCGAAGATGTGGGCCATGTGGCGGGCACCGCGGGCCCGCGTTTAGTCACCCGATGCGGCGGGCAACCGTTCGGCATGAGCGATAACCCCCAAGCCGACGATCTGGTAGATCCCGCCGACTTTCCCGAAGAGGGTGGTCCGGGCGACACCCTGAACGCGAGCGAAGGTACCGACTCGGACGAACTGCGCAACGACGACGGCGACATCGTCGTCGATCCCCCCGAGGGCTGGAGCGAGGCCAACCGCTTCGGCGTGACGGCGAGGGAAGAACGAGAGGGCGAATCCCTCGACGATCGACTGGCCGCCGAAGAGCCCGACGTGCCCGATGCCGTCGAGCCGGTCGACGACGGTCCGCGGCGCGCGCAGCGCGGCCAGATCGACGGCACCCCCGAAGACGGCGACTCGCTCTACGACGTGGTCGATGAGTAAATCAGTGCTCGCCTGTTTACTGCAGCCGACGTGATCAGGGAGTGCTCTGCCACCCGGCGATGCCGGTCGCGATCATCCTCAACTGCTTGACGGCGAGCCGGCGGATGTCCTCGGTCGCCTCGATGCTCTGCGAATCCTCGATGGCCTCCGCGATGACGATCATGGCGTTGACGAACAGGGTCGCCAGCACGTTGAGATCCTCGGTGGTCCACTTGTTCAACCCCGGGAAACGCGCCAGGTCGGTGGCCAGCTCGGAGGTGATCAGCCGGATCTCGGTGCGAATGGCGTAGCGCAGCACGGACAGGCCGCTGTTGCGCTCGCGGCCGATGAGCCGCCAGTGTTCGCGCCTGTCGGCGACGCTGGCGACCAGGATCTCGACGGACGACTCGATCACCCGGTTCGGGTCGAGCTTGCCGGCGCGCGCGTCGCGCAGGGTGTCGCGCAGGCTGCGAAACGACTCGTCGATCAGGACCAGGCCGAGTGCCTCCATCGACTCGAAGTGGCGGTAAAACGCCGCCGGCACGATCCCGACCTCGCGGGTCACCTCGCGCAGGCTCAGGCTGGAAAAGCTGCGGTCCTGCAATAGCTTGAGCGCCGCGGCGATGATGGCGCGCCGCGTCGCCTCCTTGCGCTCCTCGCGCGACTGACTTTCCCGCGAGCGTTCGCGTCCGGAGCCGCGCGCCCGTGAGCTAGGAGTACGGCTGTTCACTATGTGAAGCCTACCACATCGGGCCAGTAAACCCTTGACGACCTGGCGGTTGTGGCCGCACGGTGTACATATGTTCACTCAAACCGCTCAAGCTTCCGGCCGGGTCCTCGCGCGGACGTTTCGGCAACGCGTGTTGGGTTCAGAGCTCGTAGACCTGCTGACCGGGCCGCACGGCGTCGACCGTTACACCGAACTCGTGGCACCAACCTGGACGCTGGGCGAAGCCCGCGCCAGGGTGACCGACGTGCGCCGGACCACGCCCCGCAGCGTCACGCTCACCCTGGCTCCCAACGACAGCTTCCTGTCCGCCCACACCGTCCGGGCCGGCCAGTACGTCAACCTGACCGTCGAGATCGACGGGCGCCGGCACACCCGCTGCTATTCCCCGGCCAACGCCGAAGGGGCGGCCACCCTCGAGCTGACCATCGGCCGGCACGAGGGAGGCCTGGTCTCGAACCATCTGTACGAACACGCCCGTCGCGGCATGGTGGTGGGTCTGGCCGGCGCCGGCGGCGACTTCACCCTGCCCGCGGCGCGGCCCCGGCGGATCCTGTTCGTCTCCGGGGGCAGCGGGATCACCCCGGTGATGGCGATGCTGCGCACCCTGGTCGCCCAGGGCCATCCCGGCGAGATCGCCTTCGTCCACTACGCCCGCACCCCCGCCGAGGCCTGCTACCGCGACGAGCTCGCCGCCATGCCCTCGGTGCGGGTACTGCACGGCTACACCCGCACCGACGGCGGCGACCTGACCGGACGCTTCGGCCCGGAACACCTGGCCGCCGCGATGCCCGCACCCGACGCGGTATTCGTCTGCGGTCCAACGGCTTTGATCGAGGCCGTGCGGGAGCACTGCGACACCGTGTACACCGAAAGCTTCGTCCCGCCGGCGCTCGACACGCCGGCAAACCCTTCCGGAGGGCGAGTCACGTTCTCCGACAGCGGGGTTGACATCGTCGACGACGGGCGCCCGCTGCTGGAGCAGGCCGAATCCGCGGGCCTCTTTCCGGAAAACGGGTGCCGGATGGGCATCTGCCACACCTGCACCCGGCGCAAAACCGCCGGCACCGTGCGCAACCTGGTCACCGGCGCGGTCTCGACCGCACCCGATGAGGGCGTGCAGATCTGCGTGTCCGTTCCGGTCGGTGACGTGGACCTGTCCCTTTAACAGCAACCAAGCTCGCGAATGTGAAATACGCGACGGCCGCACGGCGTGTCGCGTCGCGAGATTCACAGTCGCGGCGGAATCCGGAGGAAATGCCATGACACAGAACAAGATCGCCCTGACACCCGAGCAGGCCGACGCATTCGGCCGCGAGCTCGACGCCATCAAAGAGCGCGTGATGGCGGACCTCGGCGAAAAGGACGCCGACTACATCCGCCGCGTCATCAAGACCCAGCGCGCGCTGGAAGTCGGCGGGCGGGTGCTGTTGTTCCTGCCGCCGGCCTGGCTGCTGGGCACCGGCATGCTCGGCATCGCCAAAATCCTGGACAACATGGAGATCGGCCACAACATCATGCACGGCCAGTACGACTGGATGCGCGACCCGGCGATCTCCGGCCGCACCTTCGAGTGGGACACCGCGTGCCCGGCCGATCAATGGCGCCACTCGCACAACTACATGCACCACACCCACACCAACATCGTGGGCATGGACCGCGACATCGGCTACGGGATCCTGCGGATGAGCGAGGACCAGCGCTGGCAGCCGTACTTCCTCGGCAACCCGATCTACGCCTTCCTGCTGATGGTGTTGTTCCAGTACGGCGTCGCGCTCCACGAACTGGAAACCGAGCGCATCCGTTCCGGCGAAATCCGTCTCGCGGACAAGCGCGAGGTGCTGCGGGCGATCTGGAAGAAGACCCGTCGGCAGACCCTCAAGGATTACGTCGCCTTCCCGCTGCTGGCCGGGCCGTTCGCGCCTTTCGTCTTCACCGGCAACCTCACGGCCAACCTGATGCGCAACGTGTGGTCGTACATGATCATTTTCTGCGGCCACTTCCCGGATGGCACACAGGAATTCACCGTCGAGGAAACCAGGGACGAGTCGCGCGGCATGTGGTACTTCCGCCAGGTGCTCGGCTCGGCGAACCTCACCGGCGGCCGGCTATTTCACCTGCTGTCCGGCAACCTCTCCCACCAGATCGAGCACCACCTGTTCCCGGACATGCCGGCCCGCCGCTACGCCGAGATCGCGCCCGAGGTGCAGCGGATCTGCGAGCGCTACGGCATCCCGTACAACCGCGGTCCGCTGCTGCGGCAATTCGGCACGGTCGTCCGCAAGATCGTCAGGCTGACCTTCCCGGACAGCTGGCTCCCCAAGGCCGGTGCCGACGAGCCCGCCGATCGCGAGCCGGTCGCCGCGTAACTCGGGGCCGTCCACGCATTGCCTTGCGCCGGGCGAGGGGGACAATGAGGTCCGTGGAATGGACCGGCGCGCGCTACGCGGACACCCCGACGGTGGAGGCCTCGACGTGGATCGACGCGGATCCGGAGCGGGTCTGGGGCCTGGTCTGCGATATCGCGCTGATGCCCGCGGTCAGCAACGAACTCAAGGCCGTGGAGTGGGCCGAGGGATCGGACGGCCCGCGGGTCGGCGCCCGCTTCGTCGGACACAACGAGCACGAGGCGTTCGGCCGATGGAGCACCACGTCCCAGATCGTCGCGTGCGATCCGCCACGCGAATTCGCCTGGGCCGTAGGCGATCCCGATAACCCCGCCGCGACCTGGAGATTCCGGTTGGCACCCCGCGACGGCGGCACGACCCTGAACTACTGGACGCAGATGGGGCCGGGACGCTCGGGGTTGTCGAGCGCGATCGACTCGATGCCCGACAAGGAACAGAAAATCGTGTTCGTGCGGATGCGGGAGTTCGAGGCCGCGATCGGAAAGACCCTGGCCTCGATCAAACGGCTGGCCGAGCACGGAGTGCGGTGATGCGGACCGCCACCACGGTGGAGTTCTCCGGCACCGGGAACGACGCCGGGCAGGTCGTGGCGCTCGCGGTCGAGGCCGAGAAGCTGGGCCTCGATGTGTGTTGGGTGGCCGAGGCGTGGGGCACGGACGCGCCGTCGGCGCTGGGCTACCTCGCCGCGCGCACCGAGCGGATGCTGCTGGGGTCCGGCGTGATTCAGCTCGGCACCCGCTCGCCGGTCCTGGTCGCCCAGACCGCGATCACGCTGTCCAATCTGTCGAACGGACGGTTCCTGCTCGGGTTGGGCGCCTCGGGCCCGCAGGTGATCGAGGGCCTGCACGGCGTCTCGTTCGACCGGCCGCTGGCGCGCACCACCGAAACCATCGACATCGTCAGGCAGGCGTTCGCGGGCGGAAAGATCTCTTACACCGGTAGGGAATTCGAGCTTCCCCGCCCCGGCGGCGAGGCGGTGCCGATGCGGTTGTCGGTGCGGCCGGAACACGCCATCCCGATCTACTTGGCCACGCTGTCACCGGCGATGCTGCGGTTGACCGGACGGGTCGCCGACGGGTGGCTGGGCACCAGCTTTGTCCCGGAAGGCGCCGAGGGCGCCTACTTCCGCCACCTTGACGACGGCCTGGCGGCGGCCGGGCGCACCCGTGCCGACATCGACGTCTGCCAGGGAGCCGAAGTCGCCTTCGCCGCAGACGAAGACGAGTTGCGCGGCATGGTCGCGGGCCGCAAGAAAGAGCTCGCGTTCAGCCTCGGCGGCATGGGATCGTCGAGCACGAACTTCTACAACCGGGCCTACAGCCGGCAGGGCTGGGCCGACGTCGCCGCCGAGGTGCGCGAGCGCTGGCAGCGCGGCGACCGGGACGGCGCGGCCTCCCTGGTGACCGACGAGATGGTGCTGGCGACCACGCTCATCGGGACCGAGAAGATGGTGTCCGCGCGCCTCGCGGTGTGGCGCGATGCCGGCGTGAACACCGTGCGGCTCTATCCCGCGGGCGACACCCTGGACGCCAAGCTGGAGACGCTGGGCCGCGCGATCGAGCTGGTCCGGCAGACGCCGGCTTCTTGACGGCCGCCGAACGTGCACTGGCGGCGAGTTTTTCGCGGTTTCTTCGCCCTCATGACACGTTCGGCGGATCAGCTGGCCGCCGTCGGCGCGTCGACGGCCTTGACGAGCTCCACCTCCGGGCGCTGCGGCACCCCGTCGGCGAGGAACCACCGGAAGGCCAGGTTGCCGCGCGGATAGCCCAGCGTGGTCAGGGAATTCGGGTGCGCGGTCTTGGCGCCGGACAAGACGATGGTCACCGAGCCGTCACTGTTGGCGACGGCGCTGTGACCGTTGATCGAGCAGCGCGCGTCGGGGCCCTCCGAGGCCGCGTAGGTGGCCATGAACTGGTTCCACACCACCATGTTCCAGAACCTGCACGCCGGCGGCCGATGCGTGATCACCAGCGCCTCGTCCTCGTCGAGCACGAAACTGCCGTAGGAGTAGCAGGCGTCGCGCGCCGACCAGCCGAAGTTGGCGTCCGGCACCTGGTAGGGGTCGGCGAACGCGTTTGCGGCGTGGGCGGTTTCGTGCCCGAGGGCGTGGGTGTCGTCGACCCGGTTTCCGACGGCCAGCGGCACGATGGCGAACATGGTCTGCAGCCAGGTCGCGACCGCGCGCAGCCGCACCGCGGTTTCCGCGTCACCGTGCCGGATCGGTGCCGGCTCGTCCAGGGCCTCGATCTGCCAGACGACCGGGCGTCCGGTCAGGGGATCGGCCTGGTAGTCGCGGGTCATCAACACGGCGGCGTCGGCCGTCGGGGGGAATTCGAAGGAGAAGTTGCCGTCGGTGTCGATGTCGAGGTCGCTGTCGCGGACGATCGCGACGACCCGGTCCGACCACGCCCCGAGCGTCGGTTCGTTGTAGGCGGTGACCGAAAAGTAAACGCTGTCACCCTTGTTCCCGCTGATGCGGTAGCGACGCGCCGGATCGACCGGGCATATGTAGTAGTACGCGTCGGTGTTGTCCCCACCCCAGCGGCGGTCGCGGCGAAACGGCGTGTTCACCGCGACGAATTGCGGCCGATCGGGTTCGGGGAACAGGTAGGTGTCCAGCGCGACGCCCAACGTGGTGGCGAGCATGCGGTAGCCGTCGGCGATGTGCCGGTCGTCGGTGACGGCGCGGTCGCCCTCCAAAAACGAGCGGTCAAGGCCGCCAAGGGTATTCAGCAGTTCCTGCCACGCGGCCGTCGATTCGTGCGTCATGCGCTAATTCCTTTCAGGAGCAGTGTTGTCGTGCGATCGACCCACGCGTCATCGAGCCCGGTGGCGCGGGTGAGCAGGGCGACCAGCGTGATGCCGGCAATGGTTTCGGCCAGTTCGGCGGCGGTCACCTCCGGGCGCACCTCACCACGCGCCGCCGCCGCCGCGAGCCAGTCGGCGAGCCCACCGCCGATGACGCCGGCGAAGCGCTCCAGCAGCGCCGAGTGCAGGCTCGGATCCGCGGCCATCTCGCCGATCAGGCCCGGCAGGGCCGCCCGGGCCGATGGCGTGGTGAGGAAAACCATTGTGCGGCGCACCATCTCGCGCAGACCGTCGGACGTCGAACCGGTGTCGGGGATCGCGGTGCCGGCGCCGATCGGGAACACCGCCTCGTGCACCAGATGCGCCTTGCTGGGCCAGCGGCGGTAGATCGCGGGCTTGCTGGTGCCGGCCCGCTCGGCGATGGCCGAGACCAACAGCCCCGGGTAGCCCGTCTCGGCGAGCAGTTCAACCGTCGCGCGTAACACCGCGGCGTCGATACGCGGATCGCGGGGCCGGCCAAAATCACCATCCATTACGAAACTGAGAGTAACATAAGTCGCCGTGACCGATGCCGTTCGCTTAGTTTCCCTCGATGACCTGGCCACGCCCCGATTCAGCGCCGAGGGTCAGCAGATCCTCGACATGATGACCGCGATGGCCCCGGAGTGCCCGCTGGACGCCGACGCCCTGCACGCCAAGGCCAGCGAGGACACCGGGCTGCACGATTTCGGGCCCGACGACTACCGGGAACGCCTCGACGTCTACCTCGCCGCGCTGCGCGAGATCGACGGGCTGCACGGCGCCGGTGCGGTCAACTTCTATGGGCAACTGCTGCAGATCCTCAAGAACCGGCTGTTGTTGGCCGACCTGCTGAGGCGCCATCCCGAGATCAACGACATCGAACTGATCTCGCCCGTGGTGATCGCCGGGCTGCCCCGCACCGGCACCACGCACCTGCACAACCTGCTGGCGGCGCCACCCACCTTCCGCACCATGCCGTACTGGGAAAGCAACGAGCCGTTTCCGATGCCGAATGAGGTTGGCGTGCAACCGGATCCGCGGCGGACCCGGATGGACGTCGCGGTCGGGGTGATCAACATGGTGATGCCCCATTTCGCGCTCATGCACGAAATGACCACCGACCACGTCCACGAGGAGATCCAGCTGCTGGCCAACGACGTGTCCACGATGCTGCTGGAGACGCTCGCCGATGTGCCGCGCTGGCGTGAGTACTACCAGTCCCACGACCAGACGCCGCACTACGAATACCTGGCCACCCAGCTGCGGGCGATGCAGTTTCTGCGCGGGGGGCGGCGCTGGTTGCTCAAGTCGCCCCAGCACCTCGAACAGGTGCCGGTGCTGGATCGGGTGTTCCCCGACAGCATCGTCGTGTTCACCCACCGCGATCCCGTGCCGGTGGCGCTGTCGATGATCGCGATGATCACCTATTCCGCGCGCATGCACCGCTCGCCGGTGCCGGTGGAGCAGATCGCCAACTCCTGGATCGACCGCCTCGATCAGATGCTCAGCGCCCTGGTGCGCGACCGCGACACCATCGGCCCGGACCGCTCGGTCGACATCCGGTTCGACGAATTCATGGCCGACGAAGCCGGCGTCGCCGAGCGGGTCTACGCGCTGGCCGGCGAACCGTTCACCGAGGAGGCGCGCAACGCCGTCGCGGGCTACCTGGCGGGCCACCGGCGCGGGCGGCTGGGCAACGTCGAAACGTCCTTCGAGATGTTCGGGCTGAACGAGGACAACCTGCGGGAGCGCTTCGCGCCGTACGTCGAGCGGTTTCTGGCCTAAGCCTTTTCGAGCCGCTACGTTCTCAACTCATGGTCACTATGCCCGCGCTGCGCGGTGTCGAACACAGGTACGTCGATCTCGGAGACGGCGTGACGATCCATGTCGCGGACGCGGGCCCGGCGAGCGGGCCGGTGGTGATGCTGGTGCACGGCTTTCCGCAGAACTGGTGGGAGTGGCGCGAGCTGATCGGGCCGCTGGCCGCCGACGGCTACCGGGTGTTGTGTCCGGACCTGCGCGGCTCGGGCTGGAGTTCGGCGCCGCGCTCCAGTTACCGCAAGGACGAGATGGCCGACGATCTGGCCGGGGTGCTGGATCGGTTGGGCGTCGCGACGGTCAAGCTGGTGGCCCACGACTGGGGCGGGCCGGCCGCCTTCATCATGATGCTGCGCCACCCGGAAAGGGTGACCGGCTTTTTCGGGGTGAACACCTCGGCGCCGTTCGTGAAGCGCTCCCCGGCGACGCTGCGCAATGTCTGGCGGTTCTGGTACCAGATCCCAATCTCGTTGCCGATCATCGGCCCGCGGGTGATCAGCGCGCCGAACTCCCGGTTTCTGCGCCTGCTGGGGTCATGGGTCGGCGGTGGCTACACGCTGCCGGAGGAGGACGTGCGGCTCTACGTCGAGTGCATGCAACAACCCGGCCACGCCGAGGCGGGCTCGCGGTGGTATCGGTCGTTTCAGACCAGGGAGATGCTGAGCTGGCTGCGCGGCGAGTACGACAACGCCTGCGTCGACGTCCCCGTTCGCTGGCTGACGGGCACCGAGGATCCGGTGATCACGGCGGACCTGACCGAGGGATACGCCGACCACATCAAGGATTTCGAGGTCGAACTGGTCGAAGGGGTCGGCCATTGGATCGTCGACCAGCGGCCCGACCTGGTGCTGAATCGGGTCCGCGCCTTCCTCGCCGAAAAGTAAGGCGGGTGAGGGCTTTTCGGCGCGCCTAGTCGACGCCGATGGTGACTTCGGTCGACTTGATGAACACGGTCGCCGGCTGCCCCACCTTGAGCCCGAGGTCGGTCGCGGCGTCCTTGGTGACCGACGACGTGACGACCTGATCGCCCCCGTCGAGCGTCACCTTCACCACGGCCATCACGGTGCCGAGTTCGACCTCGGTGATCTTTCCCCGGAGCTGGTTTCGAGTCGAGAGCCGCATCACAGAATCCTCCATGTCAGAACGGGTGGGGTCTGCGGTGAGCCTAGCCCCGCCCGGCCGGGCCCGGAATGGCTTGCGACACCTCGCGTTACGGGGCCGGACGAGCTCAATGCCGCGGGCCGAGCAGGGCTACGGACGCATCCACGGCCGGTTCCACGATTTCTCGGACCGGTTTTCCGTCTTCGACCGCAAGTGCGGTCAGCTCCCGCAGGCCCCCCAGCAGGATCACGGCCAGCGGCGCGGTCAACGGCGGCAGCTTCGCGCGGCGGAATCCGGGACTGGCGCTGAGGTCGATGAGCAGGCTGGTCAACAGCTGCAACCCGCGGCGCTGGACCGGGCGGGCGGCCGCACCCAGCGACGGCAATTCACGAATCCAGCTCAACGTGATGGCAGGGCGGGCCTCGATGTATCCGACATAGGCCTCGACCGCCTGCCGGATCTGCACGTGCCAAACGGCGTCGGGATCGACCGACGCCGCGATCTTCGCGCCCAGCTTCTCGATGTCGACGGCCAAGAGCTCGAGGAAGCACTCTTCCTTGCCCGCGAAGTGGTCGTAGAAGGTGCGCTTGGACGTGCGCGCGTGACGGACGACGTCGGCGACGGTGCTGGCGCGGAAGCCGCGTTCGGCGATCGACGTGGCCAAGCCGTCGAGCAGCCGGAGTCGGAATGGATCGACGTCGCCGAGAGCGGGGTCGCCAACCGTTGCTGTCATTGCTGAAGTCACGGACGGCGCCCCCTTTCGGTTCGAAACGCATCTTGTCAGCTCTGGTACTGCAGAGTACCGTACTCCGAAAGGCCTGTGGTGCATCGCGGTACCAAATCCGGACCAGCAGATGTGGGGAGCAATGACGCCATGAGTGAAGTAGCCACCGTACCACCGGCAACGGTCCACTTGCCCCCTGCGGTCCGAAGCCCGAAGCTGTTGCAGGGCATCGGCTTTGCCGTGTCGCGACGGATGATGATGCGACGCCTGTCACGCCGCTACGGCAACGTCTTCACGCTGCGGCTGCCGATGTGGGGGCGCGTCATCATGGTCAGTGATCCACAGCTGGCCAAGCAGATCTTCACCACCAGCCCAGACGAACTCGGCAACATCCAGCCCAATCTGAGCAGGCTGTTCGGTCCCGGCTCGGTATTCGGACTCGAGGGCGACGACCATCGCCGCCGGCGGCGGCTGTTGGCGCCGCCGTTTCACGGCAAGAGCATGAAAAATTACGAGAGCATCATCGAGGAAGAGACGCTGCGCGAGATGGCCGGCTGGCCGGAGGGCAGGTCATTCGCGACGTTGCCGCCGATGATGCGGATCACGCTGAACGCCATCCTGCGCGCGGTGTTCGGCGCCGAGGGGGCCGAACTCGACGAGCTGCGCCGCCTCATCCCGCCGTGGGTCACCCTGGGCTCACGCCTTGCGGCGCTGCCGAAGCCGAAGCGCTATCCGCGGTTCGGCCCGTGGGGCAGGTTGGACAAGTGGCGGCGCCAATACGACATCGTCATCGAGAAGCTGATCGCCGCGGAGCGGGCCGACCCGGATTTCGCCGAGCGGACCGACGTGCTGGCGCTGCTGTTACGCAGCACCTATGACGACGGTTCCGCGATGTCGCACAAGGACATCGGCGACGAGCTCCTGGCCCTGCTGGCCGCCGGGCACGAGACCACCGCGTCAACGCTGGCATGGGCGTTCGAGCGGATCAGCCGGCACCCCGAGCTATTGGCGAGGCTGGTCGAGGAGGCCGACCGGGCCGGTGAAGGCGGCAACGAGCTGCGCCAAGCGACGATCCTCGAGGTTCAACGGGCCAGGACCGTCATCGACTTCGCCGGTCGCCACGTCTACCCCGATGCCTACCAGCTCGGCGAATGGGCGATCCCGCGCGGCCATTCGATCATCGTCGGTATCGCGCAGATACACGACAACCCCGACGTGTTCCCCGATCCCCGGCGGTTCGACCCGCAACGCTTCATCGACACGAAGCCGTCGGCGCTGTCGTGGATTCCGTTCGGCGGCGGGACCCGCCGCTGCGTAGGGGCGGCGTTTGCCAACATGGAAATGGACGTCGTGCTACGGACGGTGTTGCGACACTTGACAATTGAGACGACGGACGCGCCGGGTGAGCGGTGGCATTGCCGCGGGGTGGCGTTCACCCCGAAGGACGGCGGCCGGATCGTGGTGCGCCGGCGCTGAATTCGGCGCGGTGCGCTACTGGCTGGAGGCGGCCCGGTGCGGCAGTTTCCAGCCCGGGCGGATGTAGTGGCAGGTGTATCCGTTCGGATAGTGCTGCAGGTAGTCCTGGTGTTCGGGCTCGGCTTCCCAGAAGTCGCCGGCGGGGCTGACCTCGGTCACCACCTTGCCCGGCCACAGGCCGGACGCCTCGACGTCGGCGATGGTGTCCAGCGCGATCCGCTTCTGCTCCTCGTCCAGGTAGAAGATCGCCGACCGGTAACTCATCCCCAGGTCGTTGCCCTGGCGGTTCTTCGTTGTCGGGTCGTGGATCTGGAAGAAGAACTCCAGCATCGTCCGGTAATCGGTCTCCGCTGGGTCGTAGACGATCTCGATGGCTTCGGCGTGGGTGCCGTGGTTGCGATAGGTCGCGTTGGGGACGTCACCGCCGGTGTAGCCGACCCGCGTCGAGACGACTCCGGGCTGCTTGCGGATGAGTTCCTGCATTCCCCAAAAGCACCCGCCGGCGAGGATCGCTTTTTGGGTATCGGTCATGTCATTGCCTCGCTTCGCTCGCACCGCATGGTCGCAATCTCGCTTCCGATTATCCTGATCTTTTTCCGAGGGTCACGCGGCCGAGGTCAAGCTCTCGACAAACTGCGGTAGAACGTGTTCTAGTTTTGGGCGTGAGCACGCCGAAGTTCTCCCGGAGCGAACTGGCCGCCGCGTTCCAGCAATTCGAAGCGACCGTCGATGCGGCGGCGCGGTCGCACGACTGGGACGCGTGGGTCCAGCACTACACACCCGACGTCTTGTACATCGAACACGCGGCGGGCACCATGCATGGCCGCGACGAGGTCCGCGAGTGGATCAGCAGGACGATGGGCAGCTTCCCGGGCAGCCACATGGTCGCGTTCCCGTCGCTGTGGTCGGTGATCGACGAGCCCACGGGGCGCATCATCATGGAGCTCGACAACCCGATGCGCGATCCCGGCGACGGCACCGTCATCGGCGCGACCAACATCTCGATCATCACCTACGCCGGCGATGGCCTGTGGCGTCAGCAGGAAGACATCTACAACCCGCTGCGCTTCGTGCAGGCCACGTTGAAGTGGTGTCGCAAGGCGCAGGAGCTCGGCACCCTCGACGAGGACGGCGCCCGGTTCATGGACCAGTACGGAGGGGCCCAGTGACCGGTAGGCCCAAACTCGTCATCGGCGCCAACGGCTTTCTCGGTTCGCACGTCACGCGCCAGCTGGTCGCCAAGGGTCACGAAGTGCGGGCCATGGTGCGCGAGAACGCCAACACCCGGTCCATCGACGACCTCGAGCTCACCCGGTTTCACGGTGACGTGTTCGACACCGCCGTGCTGCGGCAGGCCATGGACGGGGTCGACGACGTCTACTACTGCGTCGTCGACACCCGCGCCTGGCTGCGCGACACCTCGCCGCTGTTTCGCACCAACGTTGAGGGCCTGCGCAACGTTCTCGACGTGGCCGTCGCGCAACCCGGCCTGCGCCGGTTCGTCTTCACCAGCACCTACGCGACGGTCGGCCGGCGGCGCGGGCACGTGGCGACCGAGGACGACGTCGTCGCCACCCGCGGGTTGTCGGACTACGTCCAATCCCGGGTCCAGGCCGAGAACCTGGTGATGCGCTACGTGGCCGAATCCGGGCTGCCCGCGGTGGCGATGTGCGTGTCGACGACCTACGGCAGCGGCGACTGGGGCCGCACCCCGCACGGCGCGTTCATCGCCGGCGCCGTCTTCGGCAAGCTGCCCTTCACCATGGACGGCATCCAATTGGAAGTCGTCGGCGTCACCGACGCCGCCCAGGCCATGCTGTTGGCCGCCGAGCGCGGCCGCATCGGGCAGCGCTACCTGATCTCCGAGCGAATGATCGCGCTGACCGAGGTGGTGCGGATCGCGGCCGACGAGGCCGGCGTGCCGCCGCCGCGACGTTCCATCTCCGTTCCGGTGCTGTACGCCCTCGGCGCGCTGGGCAGCCTGCGGGCCCGGCTCACCGGCAAGGACGCCGAGCTCAGCCTCGCGTCGGTGCGCATGATGCGCGCCGAGGCGCCCGTCGACCACAGCAAGGCCGTCCGCGAATTGGGCTGGCAGCCCCGCCCGGTCGGGGAATCCATCCGCGAGGCGGCCCGATTCTGGGCAGCCATGCGAAATGCCAAGGGTAAGAGCGCGACTCCCCGCTGAACACCACGCCGACCGCTGTTCAGGACGCGGCGCGGCGCTGGGCGTGGGACTAGCCTCGAGCGGGTGAATACCGAGCGAGTGTCCGTCGATCTCACCGGGGCTCCCCAGACCATGCTGGCGACGTTCTACGCCAAGGCGCTGGACGCCGACTTCGACAAGCCGATCCTGGGTGATCGGTACGCGAAGGAGATCGTCGATCGCATCGACTACGACTGGAAGAAGACGACCATCACCGCCCGGCGGGCGCCGTCGGTCACTACCCGTTCGGCCCACTTCGACGAGTGGACGCGCAAATTCCTTGCGGCGCACCCGCGCTCGGTCGTCCTGCACGTGGGCTGCGGACTGGACAGCCGGTTCTTCCGCGTGCAGCCGGGTCCGGACGTGCAGTGGTACGACGTCGACTACCCCGAGGTGGCGGCGCTGCGCGCCCAGCTCTACCCGAGCCGCGATCACTATCGCGTGATCGCCGCCTCGGTCACCGACCCGTCATGGCTGAGCGAAATCCCCACCGACCGACCCACGCTGATGATCGGGGAGGGGCTGACCATGTACCTGACCGAGCAGGACGGCACCGCGTTGCTGCGCCGGGTGGTCGACCGGTTCGGCTCGGGTGAGCTGCAGTTCGACGTGTTCAACTGGCTCGGGATCAAGTCGCAATGGCTCAACACCGTGGTGCGACGGTCGGGATCCACGCTGCGGTGGGCGATCAACGGGCCCGACGACATCATCGCGGCCGTACCGGCGGTGCGGCTGCTGGCCTGCGAGCGCTGGTTCGAGTCGGACACCTTCGCACGATTGCCACGCTCATCCCGACTCCTGGGAAGGGTGATGTCGCTGATCCCCGCCGCCGCGAACATGTCCCAGTACCACCGGTACGCATTCGGCCCGCCGGACGGGAAGGGTTGACGGCGGCCGGGTGTTGCAAGCCCCATAACCGTCTGTAGGAGGTATCGATCATGGCCCACCGGCAAGTCCTCGAGCCCAGCGCGGGGCACCCGATCACCATCGAACCCACGAAGGGCCGGGTGCAGGTCCGCGTCAACGGCGAGCTGGTGGCCGACACCACCGCCGCGCTGGAACTACGCGAAGCGACAATCCCTGCGGTGCAATACATTCCGATCGCCGACGTGGTCCAGGAGCGGCTCACCCGCACCGACACCAGCACGTACTGCCCGTTCAAGGGCGACGCCAGCTACTACAGCGTGACCACCTCGGCCGGGGACACCGTCGACGACGTGATCTGGACCTACGAGCAGCCCTATCCCGCGGTCGCCGCAATCGCCGGGCATGTCGCGTTCTACCCCGACAAGGCCGACATCAGCGTCTCGCCTCAGTAGGGAACCCAACCCGGAAGCGCGGACGCCACCGCCCGGGTGTCGCTGTAGACGCGCATCGAGACGATCAGCCCGTCGCGGGTGTCGAAGATGCACACGAACGGGCTGTCGTAGGCGGCGCCGTCGGCCGTCGTGCCGGCGGCGTGCGCCTCCACCACCACGGTCTCTCCCTCGTTGACGCAGCGCACCAAGTCGATGACCAGCTCGAGGTCTTGCTTGCGCCGCTCGATCGCGCGCCGGAAGGTGTCCTTGTCGCACGGCGTACGCGTGTACAGCGTCCAATACGTGAAGTCGTCGCTGAGCAGCGCGAAGCCCTCGTCCAGATCGCCGCCGTCGCTGGTGCTCTGCAGGAACATCCAGGCCAGTTCGCCCTGAGGGTCATCGAACGGCGTCATCACACCGCAATACTGACTGGGGACGGAGTTCACGGTCAATCGAGCAGTCGGGGAGTCATCAGGTGAAGAGCACGCGTACGGTCGTGTTCCCCGGCGCCGCCAGCTTCGGGCACACGCTGTCGCCGCTTCGCCGTGGTCCCGCGGATCCGTGCTTCCGGGCGGCCGGGGAAGGCTCGATCTGGCGGACCAGCCTGCTGGCCACCGGCCCCGTCACGGCCCGCATCACCCGGGCGGCCCCCAACGCCGCGCACTGTGTGGCGTGGGGCAGCGGGGCGCCGGAGTTCGTCGAAATGCTGCCCGCCCTGCTGGGTCTCGAGGACGACGCGTCGGACTTCGTGCCGCGGCATCCGACGGTCGCCGCCGCTCACCGACGGGTTCCGCACCTGCGGCTGGGCCGCACCGGGCTGGTGCTGGAGGCGCTGATCCCGGCGATCATCGAGCAGCGGGTGCCCGGCGCCGACGCGTTTCGCTCCTGGCGTGTGCTGGTGACCAAGTACGGGACACCCGCGCCGGGGCCGGCGCCGGAGGGGATGCGGGTGCTGCCGTCCGCGCAGCAGTGGAGAACGATCCCGTCATGGGAGTTCCATCGCGCCAACGTCGACCCGAGGCGGGCGCAAACCGTGGTGACCTGCGCGCGGCGGGCCGCCTCGCTGGAGCGGTTGACGTCTCGGCCGGCGGCGCAGGCGCGCGAGGCGTTGATGTCCCTGCCGGGGGTGGGGGAATGGACCGCCGCCGAGACCGCGCAACGGGCCTTCGGCGACGCCGACGCCGTGTCGGTGGGCGACTACCACATCCCGAAGATGATCGGCTGGACACTGCTGGGCGAGCCCGTCGACGACGCGGGAATGCTCGACTTGCTGGAGCCGATGCGGCCGCACCGCCAGCGCGTGGTCCGGCTGCTCGAAGCCAGCGGATTGGCATACGAGCCGCGCCGGGGGCCGCGGCTGCCGGTGCAGCAAATCCACTCGCTGTGATCCGCCGCGTTTTTCGGCGTCGCCATCGGGTACCCAACACGGCAAGTAACTGTGTGAGAACCCCATGGAAGGAAGCTAGGAAACACGCGATGACTCAGTTCACAATTCCGGGATTGACCGACAAGCAGGCGGCACGGCTCACCGAACTGCTGCAAAAGCAACTGAGCACCTACAACGATCTTCACCTGACGCTCAAGCACATTCACTGGAACGTGGTGGGTCCGAACTTCATCGGGGTGCACGAGATGATCGACCCGCAGGTGGATACGGTGCGCGCGTTCGCCGACGATGTCGCCGAACGCATTGCCGCCCTGGGTTCTTCGCCGCAGGGCACGCCGGGTGCCATCATCAAGGACCGCTCGTGGGACGACTATTCGGTTGGCCGCGACACCGTCCAGGCCCACCTGGCCGCGCTGGACCTCGTCTACAACGGCGTGATCGAAGACATTCGCCAATACATCGACGAGACAGACGAACTCGACCAGGTGACCCAGGACATGCTGATCGGCCAGGCGGGGCAGCTGGAGAAGTTCCAGTGGTTCGTCCGGGCGCACCTGGAAAGCGCCGGCGGCCAGCTGGCGCACGCGGGCAAGAGCACCGAAAAGTCCGCCGCCAAGAGCGCACGCAGCAAATCCTGACGCTTCCGTTCGCATAAATCGCGCAGTCGCCCCGGCAAATCGATGCCGGGGCGATTGCGCGTGGGCGCGGGGGCGCGGTGCCGACCGCCTCGGGAATAAGTGGACCACAGTCCGGTTATACCGGGTATCCACGATAAGAGGAGGTCAGATGCCTGCAGTTATGGCCAACACGCTGACAGTGCCGCGGGTCCACGCGCCCGGTCCCGCCGATACCGAGCGGCCGGTGCGATCGATCACCACCGGGCCGCGCGGGTATGAGGGCGAGGGGTTCCCGGTCGTCCGGGCATTCGCCGGGGTCGGCAGCGCCGCCCTGGATCCCTTCGTGCACATGGACCAGCTGGGTGAGGTCAACTACCAGCCGGGCGAACCCAGGGGCACCGACTGGCATCCCCACCGCGGCTTCGAAACCGTGACCTACATGCTCGACGGGAAATTCGCCCACCAGGACTCCCACGGGGGCGGCGGCCTGATCACCGACGGGGCGACGCAGTGGATGACCGCCGGTTCGGGCATCCTGCACATCGAGACGCCGCCGGCCGAACTCGTCGACAGCGGGGGCCTCTTTCACGGCGTCCAGCTGTGGGTGAACCTGCCGAAGAAAGACAAGTTCGCGCCGCCGCGCTACCAGGCGATCGAGGGTGTTGACGCCGCATTGCTCGCGTCCGACGACGGCGGAGCCCTGATCCGCATCATCGCCGGCGAGATCGACGGCCACCGCGGCCCCGGCGTCACGCACACGCCGATCACGCTCGCGCACGCGACCGTCGAGAACGGGGCCCGGCTCAACATCCCGTGGCGGCGCGACTTCAACGCGCTCGTGTACGTGTTGTCGGGCAGCGGCTACGTCGGCCCGGTCGCCCACCCGATCCACCAGGGGCAGTTGGCGGTCCTGGGGCCCGGCGATCGGATCACCGTGGGCGCGCAGCGAGTCCGGGATTCGGCCGACGCAACCGCAATTGATGTGCTGGTTCTGGGCGGTCGGCCCATTCGCGAGCCGGTATTCCACTACGGGCCTTTCGTGATGAACACCCGCGCGGAATTGATCGAGGCGCTCGAGGACTACCAGGCCGGAAAATTTGGCACTATTCCGCCAAATGCGCTAATGCCTCACCATGGCGGTGGCACACTCTAGCAATGCTTCCACGGGGGAATCGCAGGCCGGGCCGTCCGCCTGCAGCGAAGGCGGACGAGACCCGGCAGCGAATCATCCAAGCTGCTCGTTTGGTGTTCAGCGAACGCGGCTACGACGGCGCGACGTTCCAGGCCATCGCGGCGCGCGCCGACCTCACCCGCCCGGCGATCAACCATTACTTTTCGAGCAAGCGGGCGTTGTATCGGGAAGTACTTAACGAAACGAACGAATTCGTCATCGGGGCCGGCATCAAAAAGGCCGAACGTGAGACCACGCTGGTGGCGCAGTTGACGGCATTCATCTCCGAAGCGACCAGAGCCAATTGGAAGAACCCGGCCGGATCCGCGTTTCTAATCAGCGGTGTGCTCGAATCGCAACGGCACCCGGATTTGACGGGAACCGATAACGATTCAGTACGAATCAGTCGCGAATTCCTGCTGCGCGTCATCAATGACGCGATCGAGCGTGGTGAAATCGTCGCCGATGTCGAGGCGAAGGTGCTGGCCGAGGCCCTGCTCGTGCTGGTGTGCGGGGTGGGGGTGTACGCGGGCTACGTCGAGAGCCCGGACACCCTGCTCGCGCTCACCGGGGTGATGCGCCGACTGCTGGAAGGCGCGTTCCAGAGGCGCGAGGACTAACGCGCTTCGAGGCGCAGTGAAGTTGCGCACAAAGCGTATAGGCTAACTAACTTATCCCGGTACCATGGTCAGGATATGACTGATCTGGATGCCTCGATGCCGCCCTCGGTGCGGTCTGCCGGCGACAGCTGGTCCATCACCGAACTCGTCGGCGCCACCGCCCTGGGCGTCGCCGCGTCGCGCGCGGCGGAGACCGCCGGGCCCGATCCGCTGATTCGTGACGAGTTCGCCCGCCTGCTGGTGTCGTCGGCCGGGCCGGCGTGGGCGCGGCTGGCAGACCCGGAGCTGTCCTGGCTCGACGACGATCAGCACGGGCGGCGCGCGCATCGAACCGGCATCGACTACCAGGCCGTGCGCACCCACTTCTTCGACGAGTACTTCGACGGCGCGGTGCGTTCCGGAATCCGGCAGTCGGTGATCCTGGCCGCCGGGCTGGACTCGAGGGCCTACCGGCTGAACTGGCCCACCGGCACCACGGTCTACGAGATCGACCAGCCCAAGGTGCTGGAGTACAAAACCGGAATCCTGCGGGAGCACGGCGCCGTGCCCACCGCCATCCGCCATCCCGTCGCGGTGGATCTGCGTGACGACTGGCCCGCGGCCCTGACCGCCGCCGGATTCGACCGCACGCAACCGACCGCCTGGCTGGCCGAGGGGCTGCTGCCGTACCTGCCGAGCGACGCCCAGGACCGGCTGTTCGAGATGTTCACCGCGCTCAGCGCGCCCGGCAGCCAGGTCGCGATCGAGGTGTTCGGCATCAACTCGCGGAGCAACTCGCAGCGCTGGTTGCGGATGCGTGAGCGGCTCGGCCTCGACGTCAACGTCCAGGCGCTGACCTACCACGAGCCGGACCGCTCGGATGCGGCCGCGTGGCTGACCGACCACGGCTGGCACGTGCACGCCGTGGACAACCGCGACGAGATGGCCCGACTCGGCCGCGCGGTACCCGACGACCTTTCCGACGAGGCGGTGCGCAGCACGTTGCTGCGGGCGCGTCTCGGCGGGACCACCTCCTGACCTTCGCCTGCCCAAGACCCAAGGAGTTAATGCATGAGCTCACTGCGCACCCACGACGACACCTGGGACATCAAGAGCAGCGTCGGCACCACCGCGGTCATGGTGGCCGCCGCCCGGGCCATCGAGACCGAGCAGCCCGACGCGCTGATCCGCGACCCCTACGCCCGGCTGCTCGTCAACAACGCCGGTGCCGAGGTCCTGTGGGAAGCCATGCTCGACCCGGAAGTCGTGGCCAAGATCGAAGCCATCGATGAAGAATCCGCCGCCCGGATCCAACACATGCGCGGCTACCAGGCGGTGCGGACCCACTTCTTCGACGAGTACTTCGCCGACGCCACTAAAGCCTCTGGCACCGGGATCCGGCAGGTGGTGATCCTCGCGTCCGGGCTGGACTCGCGGGCGTACCGCCTCGACTGGCCGGCCGGCACCACGGTCTACGAGATCGACCAGCCCCAGGTGCTGGACTACAAAACCACCACCCTGGCCGAAAGCGGCGCCACGCCTTCCGCCGATCGCCGCGAGGTGGCGATCGACCTGCGGGAGGACTGGCCGGCCGCGCTGCGCGCCGCGGGTTTCGACCCGTCGCGGCCGACCGCCTGGCTGGCCGAGGGCTTGCTGATGTACCTGCCCGCCGAGGCGCAGGACAAGTTGTTCACGCAGATCGGCGAGCTCAGTCCGGCGGGCAGCCGGGTCTCCGCCGAAACCGCACCGATGCACGCCGAGGAGCGGCGCCAGCAGATGCGGGAACGCTTCAAGAAGGTGGCCGACGAGCTCGGCCTGGAGGAGACCGTCGACGTCGGCGAGCTGATGTACCGCGACGAGCACCGCGCGAACCTCGCCGACTGGCTCAACGCCCACGGCTGGCGCGCGACGGCGCAGAACTCGATCGACGAGATGCATCGCCTGAACCGCGGGGTGCAAAGCCCCGAGCTCGACGACGACAAGGACGCCTTCTCCGACTTCGTGATCGCCGAGCGCCTGTAATGACCCGCCGCGTTCGCGGCCCTGGTTACCCGGATTTCGCCAGGTCATCGGGGACAATGATGACTCATTATGGGCGGCGGCGCGGCGCAGCGATCACCCCGCTGGGTGGTGTTGAAGGGCCGGCTCGTCGCCGGCATCGCTTCGGCGTTCGTCATGGCCATCACCGGCATCGGCTGGACGGGCTACCACACCGCCCTGGGCAGGATCATCATCTCCCACGCGCTGCCGAATGGGGCGGCCTCACTCGGCGACAACCAGAACATCCTGCTGATGGGCCTGGACAGCCGGCTCGACCAGAACGGCCGGCCGCTGCCGCAGGAGATCTACGACGCGCTGCACGCCGGCGACGAAAGCTCGGGCGGCTATAACGCCAATGTCCTTATCGTCGTGCACATTTCGGACCGGGACGGGCCGGTCACCGCGGTGTCGATTCCCCGCGACGACTACGCCGAGCTGCCGGGCTGCCCGGGCTCGGTCTGCACGGGCAAGATCAAGCAGGCCTACGGGCTGGCCTATCAGCAGTCGTTGAACGCGCAGGCCGCCGGGAACACCGGCGCGGGGTCGACCGATCTGGCGGCCCGCGAGCAGACCGCCCGCGAGGCCGGCCGCAAGGCCGAAATCGGCGCCGTCAGCGACTTCCTGGGCATCTCGGTCGACCACTTCGTCGAGGTCACGCTGGGCGCCTTCTACCAGATCGCCAAGGCCGTGGAGCCGATCACGGTGTGCCTCAACGGCGATACGCGTGACGGCTATTCGGGTGCGGACTTCCACCAGGGCGTGCAGCGCATCGATGCGGCGGAGGCCATGGCCTTCGTGCGGCAGCGGCGCGACGAAAACGACGGCTCGTTCACCGATTTCGACCGGACGCGGCGCCAGCAGGCGTTCCTGGTGTCGTTGGTCGAGGCGGCCCGCAGCGGGGGCGCACTGTCCAGCGTGAGCGGGCTGCGCAAAATGCTCGAGGTCGCCCGGGACAACGTCGCCGTCGACGCCGGGCTCGACCTCGTGCAGTTCGCCTCGCGGGCCTCGCGGCTGAGCGGGCGGCCGCTGTCGCTGTACACCCTGCCGATCTCCGGCTTCGGCACGGACGCGAACGGCTCCGACATCAACCTCGTCGACCTTGCGGCCATCCGGCGCATCGTCAACGAGCGCTTCATGTCGGACGCGCCCGCCGCGCTCGACGCCGCGTCGCCGACCGGCCAGCCGCCGGCCGCGTTGGCCGAACCCGTCATCCTCGACGTCGTCAACGCCGCCTCACGCGACGGACTCGCGGCCGCCCTCGAGGAGGCCTTCGCCGGCCGCGGCTTCACCCGGGGCAGCGCCACGACCGCCGCCGCCCCGGCCGATGACAGCACGATCGAATACGGCGCCGGGGCCGACGCGGGCGCGCGGCTGCTGGCCGAGGAACTGCACGTGCCGGCGGCCGCGGAGAGCTCCGTGGCCGCAGGCACCGTCCAGCTGACCGTGGGGACGAGGTTTCCCGCGGCGGACTACCTCTCCCATTCCGGGGCGCATCCCGGCGCGGCCGGCGACGCGCCGGCGTCCGGGCAGGTGAGTGCCGTCGCCGCCACCGGCAGCGGCGACCGCGCCCCGGCGCCGACCGACCTCAGCCAGATGACGGCCTCGAGCGTGCCCTGCGTCAAGTAACCCGCGCGCCCGATCCTTTCTACTGCTCTCCCAACCGGATGGTTAGTATCGCGGTTATCACCGATGAGCGGCCGCCACGCGGCGGGACTCTGCTCGGGAAGGACAACGATGACCACCGAATCGGTTGCATCGCAGACATCACCATCCAAGACGCTCTCCAAGGACTCCACGAACGGGACCGCCACGGCCGACATCGCCGCCACGGTCGCCCGGCTCCGCCAGACCTTCGCCACCGGACGCACCCGCGACATCGACTGGCGCAAGACGCAGTTGCTGCAATTGGTGAAGCTGATGGAGGAGAACGAGGCCGCGCTGGCCGGCGCGCTCGCCGAAGACCTGGACCGCAGCCCCTTTGAGGCCTACATCGCCGACATCGCCACCACCGCCGGCGAGGCCAAGTACGCGGCCAAGCGGGTGCGCAAGTGGACGCGGCGCAAGTATCAACTGCTGGAACTGCCGCAGCTGCCCGGCCGCGGCTGGGTGGAATACGAGCCCTACGGCACCGTGCTGATCATCGGCGCCTGGAACTACCCCTTCTACCTCACGCTGGGTCCCGCCGTCGGAGCGATCGCCGCCGGGAACACCGTCATCCTCAAGCCGTCCGAGATCGCGGCCGCGTCCTCGCGCGTGATGGCCGAGCTGGTGCCCAAGTACCTCGACAACGACGCCATCGCCGTGATCGAGGGTGACGGCGCCACGAGCCAGGAGCTCATCGCCCAGGGCCTGGACCGGGTGATGTTCACCGGCGGCACCGAGATCGGCCGCAAGGTCTACGAGGGCGCGGCGCCGCACCTGACCCCCTGCACCCTCGAACTCGGTGGCAAGAGCCCGGTGATCGTCGCGGCCGACGCCGACGTGGACGTGGCGGCCAAGCGGATCGCCTGGATGAAGCTGCTCAACGCCGGACAGACCTGCGTCGCACCGGATTACGTGTTGGCCGACGCCGCGATTCGCGACGAACTGGTGAACAAGATCGGCGCCGCCATCACGAAGTTCACCGCCGACAAGCCGGACGGCATGCGGGTGATCAACCAGCGGCAGTTCGACCGGATCAGCGGCTACCTTTCCGGATCCGACGGCACGGTCACCGTCGGCGGGGCCTGCGACGCGTCGAAGCTGCGCATCCAGCCCGCCGTGGTGGTCGACCCCGACCCGGACGGTCCGCTGATGCAGAACGAGATCTTCGGCCCGGTGCTACCCGTGATCACCGTCCAAAACCTGGACGAGGCAATACATTTCGTGAACTCACGACCCAAGCCGCTGTCGGCGTACCTGTTCACCAAACGGCGCGAGACCCGCGAGCGGGTGATCAAGGAGGTGCCGGCCGGCGGCATGCTGGTCAACCACGTCGCCTTCCAGGTGTCGACGGCCAAGCTGCCCTTCGGTGGGGTCGGCGCATCGGGCATGGGCGCCTACCACGGCAAGTGGGGCTTCGACGAGTTCAGCCACCGCAAGGCGGTCTTGACCAAGCCCACCCGCCCCGACCTGTCGAGCTTCATCTACCCTCCATACACCGAGCGGGCCTTCAAGATGGCCCGCCGGATGTTCTGACCCGGCGTTCGCCGAACCAGTTGCCAGACAGAGTTTTTCACAGCAGAGAGGAACCTTATGCCCGGAGTGCAGGATCGCGTCGTCATCGTCACCGGAGCCGGTGGGGGACTGGGCCGTGAGTACGCCCTGACCCTCGCCAAGGAGGGCGCCAGCGTCGTGGTCAACGATCTCGGCGGCGCCCGCGACGGCACCGGCGCCGGCCACAACATGGCCGACGAGGTGGTCAAGGAGATCAAGGACGCCGGCGGCCGGGCGGTCGCCAACTACGACAGCGTCGCCGAATCCGAGGGCGCCGAGAACATGGTCAAGACCGCGCTCGACGAATTCGGCAAGGTCGACGGCGTGGTCAGCAACGCGGGCATTCTGCGCGACGGCACGTTCCACAAGATGTCCTTCGAAAACTGGGACGCCGTGCTCAAGGTGCACCTCTACGGCGGGTACAACATCATCCGCGCCGCGTGGCCGCACTTCCGCGAGCAGAGCTTCGGCCGGGTCGTCGTCGCCACCTCCACCAGCGGGCTGTTCGGAAACTTCGGCCAGGCCAACTACGGCGCGGCGAAGCTCGGGCTGGTCGGCCTGATCAACACGCTGGCCCAGGAGGGCGCCAAGTACAACATCAAGACCAACGCGGTCGCGCCGATCGCCGCTACCCGGATGACGCAGGACATCCTGCCGCCGGAGGTCTTCGAGAAGCTCACCCCGGAGTACGTCGCCCCGGTGGTGGCCTACTTGATGACCGAGGAGCTGACCGACACCGACTCGGTGTTCATCGTCGGCGGCGGCAAGGTCCAGCGCACCGCGCTGTTCCAGAACGACGGCATCACCTTCGACAGCGTGCCGTCGGTCGAGGACATCGCCGCCAAGTGGGGCCAGATCACCGACCTGTCCGCCGCCCAGCAGGCCAGCTTCAAGCTGGGCTGAGTCCGGCGTCCCCGAGTGGTCGGCGGGTCAGGCGAGCAGCGCTTCGCGCAGGCGCTCCACGTCTGACTCGCTGACGCTCGCGGCGCGCAAATAGGCGTCCAGCGACCCGAATTCCTCGTCGATGGTTTGGCGCGCGGCGGCCAGGTAGACCTCCCGGACCCCGAGCACGCCGTCGGACAGCCGGGCCTCGGTCCAGGTCACCACCTCCGGGGTCAGCTCGGTGTCCTGGCGCTGCGCGATCATCGCCGAGATCTGCGCCCGCAGCGCGGGCGCCGCGTCGTTGCTGCGCAGGAAGTCGGCCAGGATGGTGTCGCGGTCGATGCCGATCGCCTCGAGCACCGTCGCCACCACGAAGCCGGTGCGGTCCTTGCCGGCGAAGCAGTGCGTCAGCACCGAATGCCCGGCGGCCAGCAGCGTGATGACGCGGTGCAGCGCCCGCTGCGCGCCGTTGCGCGTGGGGAATTGCCGGTATTCGTCAATCATGTAGCGGGTGGCGGCGTCGTTGATCGACTGCTCCGATTCCTCGGCGCCCTCGCCGGTGAGCAGCCGCTGGAAGGCGTGTTCGTGCGGCGCCGCATCGTCGGTCCCGGCGTCCTGCTCGCCGAGATCGGGGAAGGGCAACAGGTGCACCTCGACGCCGTCGGGAACCAGCCCCGGCCCGCGCCGGGCGACCTCGCGGGCCGCCCGCAGGTCGGCGACGTCGGTGATGCCCAGCCGGCTCAGCGTCGCGCGGCCGTCGTCGTCGAGCCCGCTCAGTTCGCCGGAGCGGAACAGCCGCCCGGGGCGCAGCGCGGACGCCCCGTCGGCGACGTCACGAAAGTTCCACGCGCCCGACAGTTCTCGCAGCGCCTCAGTCATGCGCGGTGACCGCCGCGGCGAGCGCCGACTTCTCCCGGCCGAGCTCGGCGCGCGCGATGGTCCGCATGTGCACCTCGTCCGGGCCGTCGAAGATCCGCATGGCGCGGTGCCAGCCGTACAGGCGGGCCAGCACGGTGTCGTCGCTGACACCGGCCGCCCCGTGCACCTGGATGGCGCGGTCGATGACATCGCAGGCCACCTGCGGCGCCACCGCCTTGATCTGCGAGACCAGCAGATGCGCGGCCTTGTTGCCGTGCTGGTCGATGGTCCACGCCGCCTTCTCGCACAGCAGCCGTGCCTGATCGATTTCGTTGCGGGACTTCGCAATTGACTCCCGAACCACGCCCTGCTCGGCGAGCGGGCGGCCGAACGCCACACGCTTTTGGGCCCGATCGGACATCAGGGCCAGGGCGCGCTCGGCGCCGCCGAGCGCACGCATGCAGTGGTGGATGCGGCCCGGTCCCAGCCGGGCCTGGGCGATCGCGAAGCCGCCGCCCTCTTCGCCGAGCAGATTGGTGACGGGCACACGCACGTTGTCGTAAGTGATCTCGCAGTGGCCGTGCTGGTCCTGCCAGCCGAAGACCGGGGTGGAGCGCACCACCGTCACGCCCGGCGTGTCCATCGGCACCAGCACCATCGACTGCTGCTGGTGGCTGGCCGCTTCGGGGTTGGTGCGGCCCATGACGATCAGGATCTTGCAGCGCGGGTCGGCCGCGCCCGACGTCCACCACTTGCGGCCGTTGATCACGTAGTCGCCGCCGTCGCGCACGATCGAGGTCTCGATGTTGCGGGCGTCGCTGCTGGCGACCGCTGGCTCGGTCATGGAAAAGGCGCTGCGGATCTCGCCGGCCAGCAACGGCTCGAGCCACCGCTTGCGCTGTTCCTCGGTGGCGAACAGGTGCAGCGTCTCCATGTTGCCGGTGTCGGGCGCTGCGCAGTTGAGCGCCTCGGGGGCGATCTCCAGGCTCCAGCCGGTGATCTCGGCCAGCGGCGCGTATTCGAGGTTGGTCAGGCCCGACTCGGCCGGCAGGAACAGGTTCCACAGGCCCTGTTGCTTGGCCTTGATCTTGAGTTCCTCGATGACGGGCGGAACGGTGTGGTCGCCCGGGCCGGCTTCGTGACGGTACTTGTCGTAGTCGGCCTCGGCCGGGAACACATACTCGGTCATGAAATCGGTCAGCCGCTTGTGGTAGTCGCTGGCCTTGGCCGACATCGCGAAGTCCATGCCCGTCACGATAGGTCACGTGCTATTGGACAGCGCGAGCAGACGCAAAATCGCATGCTGCAGTGCGGATTAGTGCGATTCTGTGGCTGCTCGCGCAGGATAGGGTCGTGCAGGATAGGGCCGTGACCGAATCCCGTCCCCCGTTCCCGCCGTTCACGCGGGAGACCGCGATCGCGAAGGTGCAGGCGGCCGAGGATGCCTGGAACACCCGCGACCCGCAGGGCGTCAGCCTGGCCTACACGGTCGATTCGCGGTGGCGAAACCGCGGCGAACACATCGTGGGTCGCGACGAGATCGTCGCGTTCTTGACCCGCAAGTGGCAGCGCGAACTCGATTACGCGCTGCGCAAGGTCCTTTGGGACTTCCACGGCAACCGCATCGCGGTGCGCTTCCAATACGAATGCCACGACGACGCCGGCCAGTGGTATCGCAGCTACGGCAACGAGCTGTGGGAGTTCACCGAGACGGGACTGATGGCCCGCCGCGAAGCCAGCATCAACGACGTGGCGATCGACGAGTCGCAGCGGCGCTACTTCGGGCCCCGCCCGTCCTCCGAACGCGGCCACGACATCCCGCTCTGGTAGCCGTTGCGACGGGCGGGGCAACAACGACCCCTTGTGGCGTCACAACGGTGTGACCGCTACTGCATCGCGGTGGGACGGCGAACCATCGACCGGGAGTCGATCGCCCGCGGGCGGGGTATCCCGCGTCGGGTGGCCCAGAGCCGATCACCCATCCACGGTGAAACCTGGTTAAGGTAGCGAAGCGCGCGGCCGAGCCAGCGCCACGCCCATCGGCAGGAACAGTACGGACAGTACAGAAAAGTACGGGAAGTAGATGTACGCGCCATGACAAATGCGCAGACGACGGTAGGAGTGGTCTCCGAGTCCGGGGCCGACGAGCGGCGGGTCGCGCTGGTGCCCAAGGCGGTGGCGTCGCTGGTGGGCAGCGGCGTCGCGGTCGTCGTCGAGTCCGGCGCGGGCGAACGCGCGCTACTTCCCGACGCGCTCTACACCGAGGCCGGCGCCACCATCGGGGACGCGTGGGCCGCCGATGTCGTGGTCAAGGTCGCGCCGCCGACCGCGGACGAGGTCGGCAAGCTGCGCAGCGGGCAAACGCTGATCGGCTTCCTCGCGCCGCGCAACGCCGAGAACTCGATCGGGGCGCTGAAGGCGGCCGGTGTGCAGGCGTTCGCGCTGGAGGCCATCCCGCGGATCTCGCGGGCGCAGGCGATGGACGCGCTGTCGTCGCAGGGCAACGTGGCCGGCTACAAGGCCGTGCTGCTGGCGGCCTCGGAGTCGACCCGGTTCTTCCCGATGCTGACGACGGCGGCCGGGACGGTGAAGCCTGCCACCGTGCTGGTGCTCGGCGTCGGCGTGGCCGGGCTGCAGGCACTGGCGACGGCCAAGCGGCTCGGCGCGCGCACCACCGGCTACGACGTGCGGCCCGAGGTGGCCGACCAGGTGCGCTCGGTGGGCGCGCAATGGCTCGACATCGGGATCGACGCGGCCGGCGAGGGCGGATACGCCCGCGAGCTCACCGACGACGAGCGCGCGCAACAGCAGCAGGCCTTGGAGAAGGCCATCAGCGGTTTCGACGTCGTGATCACCACGGCGCTGGTCCCGGGCCGGCCGGCGCCGCGCCTGGTGACCGCCGCGGCCGTGGAGGCGATGAAGCCCGGCAGCGTCGTGGTGGACCTGGCCGGCGAGACCGGCGGCAACTGCGAGCTCACCGAACCCGGCAAGACGGTCGTCAAGCACGACGTCACGATCGCCTCGCCGCTGAACCTGCCGGCGACGATGCCCGAGCACGCCTCCGAGCTCTACAGCAAGAACATCACCGCGCTGCTGGACTTGCTGCTCACCGACGGAAAGCTGGCGCCGGACTTCGACGACGAGGTCATCGCGGACTCCTGTGTGACGCGGGACTGAGAGGACTACATGTACGACGAACTGTTGGCCAACGTGGCGATCCTGGTGCTGTCCGGGTTCGTCGGGTTCGCGGTCATCTCCAAGGTGCCCAACACGCTGCACACGCCGCTGATGTCGGGCACCAACGCCATTCACGGCATCGTGGTGCTGGGCGCGCTGGTGGTGTTCGGTTCGGTCGAGCACCCGTCGCTGGCGGTGCAGATCATCCTGTTCGTCGCCGTCGTGTTCGGCACCCTGAACGTCATCGGCGGGTTCATCGTCACCGACCGGATGCTGGGCATGTTCAAGGGCAAGAAGAAACCGGTACCCGCCGCGACTGAGGAGCCGGCCGCCAAATGAACTACGTGGTAATCGGCCTGTACATCATTTCTTTCGCCCTCTTCATCTACGGCCTGATGGGCCTGACCGGGCCCAAGACGGCGGTGCGGGGCAACCTGATCGCCGCGGTGGGTATGGCGATCGCGGTGGCGGCGACCCTGGTCAAGATCCGTCACACCGACCAATGGGTGCTGATCATCGCCGGTCTGGTGGTGGGCGTGGTGCTCGGTGTTCCGCCGGCGCGCTACACCAAGATGACGGCGATGCCGCAGCTGGTGGCGTTCTTCAACGGCGTCGGCGGTGGCACCGTCGCGCTGATCGCGCTCTCGGAATTCATTGAGACGACCGGGTTTTCGGCTTTCCAGCACGGTGAGTCGCCGACCGTGCACATCGTGGTGGCGTCGTTGTTCGCCGCGATCATCGGCTCGATCTCGTTCTGGGGATCGATCATCGCGTTCGGCAAGCTGCAGGAGATCATCTCGGGCTCACCGATCGGTTTCGGCCGCGCGCAGCAGCCCGTCAACCTGCTGCTGCTGGTCGCCGCGGTCGTCGCCGCGGTCGTGATCGGCGTGCACGCCCATCCCGGCACCGGCGGAGCATCGCTGTGGTGGATGATCGGGCTGCTCGCCGCGGCGGGCGTGCTCGGCCTGATGGTGGTGCTGCCCATCGGCGGTGCCGACATGCCGGTGGTCATCTCGCTGCTCAACGCGATGACGGGGCTGTCGGCCGCGGCCGCCGGTTTGGCGCTGAACAACACCGCGATGATCGTCGCGGGCATGATCGTCGGCGCCTCCGGCTCGATCCTGACCAACTTGATGGCCAAGGCCATGAACCGCTCGATCCCCGCGATCGTCGCCGGCGGCTTCGGCGGCGGCGGGGTGGCTCCCAGCGGCGACGGTGGGGGAGACAAGACCGTCAAGGCCACCTCGGCCGCGGACGCCGCGATCCAGATGGCCTACGCCAACCAGGTGATCGTGGTGCCCGGCTACGGCCTGGCCGTCGCGCAGGCGCAGCACGCGGTGAAGGACATGGCGGCCCTGCTGGAAGACAAGGGCGTGGAGGTCAAGTACGCCATCCACCCGGTCGCCGGCCGGATGCCCGGGCACATGAACGTGTTGCTGGCCGAGGCCGAGGTCGACTACGACGCCATGAAGGACATGGACGACATCAACGACGAGTTCGCGCGCACCGACGTCGCGATCGTCATCGGCGCCAACGACGTCACCAACCCGGCGGCCCGCAACGACGCGTCCAGCCCGATCTATGGCATGCCGATCCTCAACGTCGACAAGGCCAAGTCGGTGATCGTGCTGAAGCGGTCGATGAACTCCGGGTTCGCGGGCATCGACAACCCGCTGTTCTACGGCGAGGGCACCAGCATGCTGTTCGGCGACGCGAAGAAATCGGTGACCGAGGTCGCCGAGGAACTCAAGGCGCTGTAGCTCGGCGACGCCTGCGGCCTGGGTGCTCTAGACGGGCGGGTAGGCCGGCGGCGGGTATCCGTTGCCGTCGGTGACGCCGCGCAAACCCCAGGTGAGGTACCGCATGAAGAACTCGATCTCGTCGCTTCCGTCGTAATCCGGGCTCGGATCCATCGGTCCCACCTCTCGAATCTCGTTCGATGAGGAGTCTAGTCGCATGCCCGTCGACGTGACACCGGCGTTTTTGCTTAAACTGTCCAACCAGTTGATTGATAGTTATTCTTGGCCGAACCGGGCCTGGCCTGCCCGTACCGACGATAGTGAGAACAGATGCCCACCGACAGCGTCACACCCAATGGGCAAACGCGGCGCGAAGAGCTGCTGGCCGTCGCCACCAAGCTGTTCGCGGCGCGCGGCTATCACGGCACCCGGATGGACGACGTGGCCGACGTGATCGGCCTGAACAAGGCGACCGTCTATCACTATTACGCCAGCAAGTCGCTGATCCTGTTCGACATCTACCGCCAGGCCGCCGAGGGCACGCTGGCCGCCGTGCACGACGACCCGTCCTGGACGGCGCGCGAGGCGCTCTACCAGTACACCGTCCGGCTGCTGACCGGCATCGCCAGCGATCCCGAGCGCGCCGCGGTGTACTTCCAGGAGCAGCCCTACATCACCGAGTGGTTCACCAGCGAGCAGGTCGCCGAGGTGCGCGAGAAGGAAGCGCAGGTCTACCACCACGTGCACGGCCTGATCGACCGCGGGATCGCCAGCGGCGAGTTCTACCAGTGCGATTCGCACGTGCTGGCGCTGGGTTACATCGGGATGACGCTGGGCAGCTATCGCTGGCTGCGGCCCAGCGGACGGCGCTCCGCCAAGGAGATCGCGGCGGAGTTCAGCACGGCGCTGCTGCGCGGATTGATCCGCGACGAGGCGATCCGCACGACGTCGCCGCTGGGTCCTTAGGGCCGCGCGCCTTTCAGGTGCTTGTCGAGGAACGCGAGCTGGTCGGCGACCACACGCTCGAACGCGTCGTCGACGTAGATCGCGAAATGGCCCTCGGGATACAGCTTGACCTCGCCGCGGGGCGCTTTCGCCGCGTGGCGCAGTGTTGCCGCCGCGGGAGCCACCGAGTCGGCCTCGCAGACGCAGAACAGGATCGGGCAGGTGATCTTCGGCGTCAGGCGTCCCGGGCGATAGGTGAAGACCTGCAACGCGATTCGGGCGGCGACCTCATTGGGTAAGTCGACGCCGTCGGGCACCAGCCGCAGGTAGCCCGCGTACGCGTCGGGCGTGTTCATCAACGCGACCTCGCCGGGCGGGCCCGCCGTTGCGACCATCACCGGTGGCCTGCCCCGCTTGCTGGCGAGCACGTCGCGCACCGCCCGCGCGGTGATGCGCGCGGTGATCAACGGGTTGGAGATCGTGCGCGCCGACGCGAGGCCGTCGGTGAAGGGACACTGCGCGACGGCCGCGGCGATGCCCGGCAGCCGCGCCGCCGTGGCGATCACGTGACCGCCGCCGAAAGAGGTGCCCCACAACGCGATTCGGTCGGGGTCGACTCCCGGGACGGTGCGGGCGTAGTCGACGGCGGCGGCCCAGTCGGCGAGTTGCATGCCGACGTCGAGGACCTGACGGGGCCGGCCCCCGCTGTCGCCGAAATTGCGGTAGTCGAACACCAGGCAGGCGTAGCCGGCCGCGCTGAAGCGCTCGGCGTAGGCGTCCAGGCGCATGCTCCGCACGGCGCCCAGGCCGTGCGCCATCACCAGCAGCGGCGCCGGCCCGTCGCCTCGCGGCCGGTAGAGCCAGGCGCTGATCAGGTCGTCGCCGGACGGGAACCGAATGTCTTCGCGCTGTGTCATCAGGGATTGATTCTGCCCCCGCGGTCCAGGAGCGGTCCGCAGGTATGCGCGCCCAATTTAATGGACTAGTGTCTAGAAACGTTTTGGGCGCTCAACGGACGGAGACTGTCATGGCGATCCGCGTCGCGCACGTCGGCACCGGCAATGTCGGTGGGCTGGCCCTCGCCGAACTGATCACCAACCCGCAGTTCGAACTGACCGGGGTCTGCGTCTCCACCCCGGAAAAGGTGGGCAAGGACGCCGGGGAACTGTGCGGCGTCGGCCTGGACACAGGGGTGGTCACCGGTGTCGCCGCCGTGGATGACCTGGACGCCATCATCGCCGCCAAGCCCGAGTGCGTCGTCTACTGCGCGATGGGCGACACCCGGCTGCCCGAGGCGATGGCCGACGTCATGCGCATCCTGGCCGCCGGCATCAACGTCGTCGGGTCCTCGCCGGGCCTGCTGCAGTACCCGTGGGGCGTGATGCCCGACAAGTACATCGCCCGCGTGGAAGACGCTGCCAAGCAAGGCGATTCGAGCATCTTCATCAGCGGTGTCGACCCGGGATTCGCCAACGACCTGATCCCGTTCGCGCTCGCGGGCACCTGTCAGCGCATCGAGCAGGTGCGCTGCATGGAGATTCACGACTACGCGTCGTACAACGGGACCGAGGTCATGGACTACATGGGATTCGCCAAACCCATGGACGAGATCCCGATGCTGCTGCAGCCGGGCATCCTCAGCATCGCCTGGGGTACCGCCATCCGTCAGCTGGCGGCCGGGTTGGGCATCGAGGTCGACGAGATCACCGAGTCCTACCAGCGCGAGCCGGCGCCGGAGGACTTCGACATCGCGGTCGGCCACGTCGCGAAGGGGACCGTGGCCGTGCTGCAGTTCGAGATTCGCGGCATGGTCAAGGGCCACCCCGCCGTCGTCATCGAGCACGTCACCCGGCTGCGGCCGGACCTGCGCCCCGACCTGCCCCAGCCCGCCGCGGGCGACGGCTCGTACCGCGTCGAGATCACCGGCGAGCCCTCGTATGCGGTCGACATCATTCCGAGCAGCCGCAAGGGCGACCACAACCACGCCGCGATCGCCGGCGCGGCGGGTCGCGTCGTCAACGCCATCCCGGCGGTGATCGCGGCGCCGCCCGGCATCCGGACCACGCTCGATCTACCGCTGGTCACCGGAAAAGGCCTTTACGCACCAAGCACTTTGGTGACCACTTAATCGAAAGGAGACCCAGGTGGGTCGCGTTGACGGAAAAGTTGCACTGATCAGTGGCGCCGCCGGTGGGATGGGCGCCGAGGACGCGCGCCTGCTCGTCGAGGAGGGCGCCAAGGTTGTCATCGGCGACATCCTCGACGACCAGGGCAAGGCCTTGGCCGACGAGATCGGAGAATCCGCGCGCTACGTGCACCTCGACGTCACCCAGCCCGACCAGTGGGACGCCGCCGTCGCCACCGCGGTCGGCGAGTTCGGCAAGCTCAACGTGTTGGTCAACAACGCCGGGACCGTCGCGCTCGGCCCACTGAAGAGCTTCGATCTTGCCAAGTGGCAGAAGGTGATTGACGTCAACCTGACCGGGACGTTCCTGGGCATGCGGGTGGCCGTCGAGCCGATGATCGCGGCCGGGGGCGGCTCGATCATCAACGTGTCGTCCATCGAGGGCCTGCGCGGGGCACCCATGGTGCACCCCTATGTCGCGTCGAAGTGGGGCGTGCGCGGCTTGGCCAAGTCGGCGGCCCTGGAGCTGGCGCCGCACAACATCCGGGTCAACTCCGTGCACCCGGGGTTCATCCGCACCCCGATGACGAAGCACCTGCCCGACGACATGGTAACCATTCCGCTCGGGCGCCCGGGGGAGGTCCGGGAAGTCGCGACGTTCGTGCTGTTCCTGGCCAGCGACGAGTCGTCCTACTCCACCGGCAGCGAGTACGTGATGGACGGCGGCCTGGTCACCGACGTCAACCACAAGGACTTCTAGAGCGGGTGCTATAACCGCGAGCATGCTGCGCAGTCTGGCGAGCCTGGTCGGGCCGAGCCACGTCGTCACCGACCCCGACGTGCTGGCCGCGCGCAGCGTCGACCACACCGGCCGTTACCGCGGGCGGGCGAGCGCGCTGGTGCGGCCGGGCTCGGCCGAGCAGGTCGCCGAGGTGCTGCGGGTGTGCCGCGATGCCGGTGCGCATGTGACGGTGCAGGGCGGCCGGACCTCGCTGGTGGCCGGCACCGTCCCCGAGCACGACGACGTGTTGTTGTCCACCGAACGGCTGCACGCCGTCGGGGACGTCGACGCCGTCGAGAGCCGCATCGAGGTCGGCGCCGGGGCCACCCTGGCCGCCGTGCAGCAGGCCGCGGCCGGAGCCCGTCTGGTGTTCGGCGTGGACCTGTCCGCCCGCGACACCGCGACCGTCGGCGGCATGGCGTCGACCAACGCCGGCGGCCTGCGCACCGTCCGGTACGGCAACATGGGCGAGCAGGTCATCGGCGTGCAGGTCGCGCTGCCCGACGGCTCACTGCTGCGCCGGCATAGCCGGGTGCGCCGCGACAACACCGGCTACGACCTTCCGGCGCTGTTCGTGGGCGCCGAGGGCACGCTCGGCGTCATCACCTCGCTGGACCTGCGGCTGCACGCCATCCCCCCGCACCGGGTGACGGCCATCTGCGGGTTCGCCGACCTCGACGCGCTGGTGGCCGCCGGCCGCGTCTTCCGCGACGTGGACGGCATCGCGGCCCTCGAGTTGATCGACGGCCGGGCCGCCGCGCTGACCCGCGAGCACCGCGGCGTGGGTTCGCCGGTCACCGGGGACTGGCTGCTGCTGGTGGAGTTGGCCGCCGACCATGACCAGACCGAGCGCCTCGCCGGCCTGCTCGAGAACGTGCCCATGTGCGGCGAACCGGCGGTGGGCGTGGATCCTGCTGCGCAGCAACGGTTGTGGCAGGTGCGCGAATCACTCGCCGAGGTGCTCGGCGTGTACGGGCCGCCGCTGAAGTTCGACGTGTCGCTGCCGCTGTCGGCGATCGGCGAATTCGAAAGACACGCAGTCGATTTGGTGAATACCCACGCCCCCGAGGCGCTACCGGTGCTGTTCGGTCACATCGGCGAGGGCAACCTGCACCTCAACGTGTTGCGTTGCCCGGGCGAGCAAGAGCGGGTGCTGTACGAGCCGATGATGGACCTCATCGCGCGGTCCGGCGGCAACGTCAGCTCCGAGCACGGCGTCGGCACCCGCAAGCGGCCCTACCTCGCCATGTCACGCGAGCCCGCCGACATCGCCGCGATGCGCACCCTCAAGGCCGCGCTCGACCCGACCGGTTATCTGAACGCCGCGGTGCTGTTCGACTAGGGGCCGACCACCGCGAGACTGTCGTTACCGACGCCGTCACTCGGGAAACGCGTTGCCACTTACAGTTTCGCGAGGCTAGGACGAACCCTTGATCCCGACCGCGTGGCGCAGCTGCGCCAGAAACTGGTCGGCGTCGTCGCTGCGCACGATGTAGTGCGAGATCGCAATCCGGATCACCGTCGCCGCCTTCACCGCGGAGTTGGGTCCGGGTAGGTGCCGTTGCAGGCCCTCGCGCATCTGCGGGATGACCCAGGAGAACTGGGCGATGGTGTGCTCGGGTTCGACGTCGACCATGCGCACGCCGGAGTACGAATGCTGGTATTCGACGATGAATCGCAGCACGGCGTCGAGCTTGTCCACGCCCTTCAGGCCCGCGGTGGCCTTGACCAGGCCGCTTTCGAAGATCTGTCGCTCGTAGGCCGAAAACGCCGACAGCAACTCCTCTTTGGACGCGAACCAGCGGTACAGCGTCGGGCGGGAGACGCCCGCCTGGGTGGCCACGTCGGACAGGCTCAGCTTGGTTTTGCCGTTGCGGCCGAGCACCTCGGCGGTGGCTGCCAGGATTCGCTGGCGGGTCGAGGTGTCAGTGTCGGCGATCGTCGTCGTCCGGACCGGCTGGCTCATGATTTCGCCTCCACGTTAGGCCCGAGGCGGGCGCCGGCGCACCAGCACCGACTGCTGGATGGCGCCGACCGCGCCCTGTTCGTCGAACAATGTGCCGATCGTCGTTCCGATCCCGTCCGGCCCGTAACTGGTTTCCGCCCTGATCCCGATCCAATCACCGTCGGGGACACGAAACACGTGGACGGCCAGATCGGTGTTGAGGAATGTCCACTTGGTGATGTCCAGCTTGCTGCCGATGCCGTTGGCGCAGTCGGCGACCGCGAACAGCCGTTCCAGCTGGGTCATGGACTCGCCGTTGACCAGGTCGACGGTCGGGTTGATCCACGATTCGCCGGGGCCTTCGCTCAGCGGCTCGGTCAGCCACAGCCACTGCAGGCTGTGCACGTAGTTGCGGTCCCAGTCCTTGGCCTTGAGGTTGCGGTCGTGGGCCTCGGCTCTCGGTCGGGGTGGGGGAGCCGCCGCGTGCGTCAGTTCTTGGGTGTCCTGGTGCTGCAACCGCCAGCCGCTGGCGCGCGCCACCGGCCGCGGGGCGCCGTCGGGGCCCGGGGCCAGCATCTCGGCGCTGACGAGTTCGATCTGCTTGCCGGGACGCTGCACCTGCGAGCGGACCCACAGGTCGCCCTCGGCCGGCACCCCGCCCAGCAGGTCGATGACGACCCGGGACAGGCGGGTGTCGTCGCGCTGCTCGCAGCGTTCCAGCGCCCGCACCAGCAGCCCCGACACTGGACCGCCGTGCTGGATCGCCGCCGACCAGGTGCCGCGCGCCAGGTCGGTCGCCCGGAACTTCTCGCCCGGCGCGTCGGCCGGGTCGATCAGCTCGTAGTAGGCGTCGGTCATCGTCAACCTCTTCGGGGTGTCAGGGCAGGCCGGCGCCGGGAGTGGGCACCGTGACGGCGTCCAGCCGCGAAAGCCGGGTGCCGACCAGGCGCTGGGGATAGGCGTCGGTGCTCGACAGCAGGAACAGGGTGCGGCGCTGCGGGCCGCCGAGCGCGCAGGCGATGGCGACGCGATCCCCCATGTCGATGCGGTCGGTCACGTCGCCGCCGGCCACGATGCGTTCGAACTGATGGGCCAGCGTCATCGACGCCCACACGCCGCCCTCGGCGTCCAGCGCGATGCCGTCGGGTGGCCCGTCCAGGCCGTCGGCGAAGATCCGCCGGTCGGTCAGCCCTCCTGGGTCGTCGGGGCCACCGAGGGAAAACGCGCTCAGCCGCCGGCCCGTCGATTCGGCGACGATCAGCGTCTTGCGGTCCGGGGTGATCGCCATTCCGTTGGGGAAGTCGAGGTCCGAGGCGACGACGGTGGCGCTGTCGTCGGGGTCGAGGCGGATGATGACGCCTTCGTGGCGCGCCTGGCATCCGATGTAGGCGCGGCCCACGTCGTCGATGACCATGTCGCCGAGGCTGGCCGGCGCCACATCGGAGAGATCGGCGATGGTGACGACGGTTTCGCCGTCATAGCGCAGCACCCGCCGGTCCTCGGTCGAGGCGATCAGCAGCGAGCCGTCGGGACGGAAACCCAGGCCCGACGGCGAGTGCCCGGGCAGGGGCAGCGTGGTCAGCGAGCCCCCCATGGTCGAGGTGTGGACCGCTTCGCCTAGCATGTCGGAGAACCACAGCAGGCCCTCGAACCAGCGCGGCCCCTCGCCGAAGCAGAACCCGTTGGCCAGCGGCTCGGGGATCATCCGCTCATGCCTTTGGCCGACCTTCCGCTTTACAAAACACCGAAAAAGTGTCACGCACCGCGGGTGCCGGTGTCAATCTGCCGATCGGGCGAGTTCGGTTGCGACGGCCTCGTGGTAGGCGTCGATCTTCGCCGGGTTGGCCTGGAGGAAGAGCTGATCGGGCAGGGGCGCATGCTTGTACGCCTCGATCGTCATGGTCCGGGAGAACAGCGTGACGTCCTGGCCGGGCCGGGTGAAGTGGTACGACACGGTGATCCGGCCCTCCATCCCGCCGTTCCCGTCGCGGTCGTGGCCCAGGCGGCCGATCGAGGTGAACACGAACAGGCTCGGCCGCACGGCGGCGGCCAGCTGCCAGGTGAAGATCCGGTCGCCGTCGGGTCCCGCTTCCTCCCAGGTGTCACCCACCTTCAGCGGAAGCTCCGGCAATTTCCCGATGTGCGCGCTGCCGGGGTAGGTCCTCGTCCAGTTCCGCGGGTCGGTGACGAAGTCGTACACGGTCTCGGCGGACTGCGTGAACGCGGTCTCCGACGTGGTGGTCACGATGCCCAATGGCGTTGCCTCCCTGTGCTTTCCGTTGGCGGGCCAATCCGCCGGGCCGCGGTCTTGTTAGCCAAGCTTTACAAATCCTACTCAAAGTGTCACGCTGAGCCCTGAGCTGCAAGCGCGAGAGGTGGAGCGGATTTGACGAAAGCTTCCGAGGAATCTCAGCAGACCGAGTGGACGGTGCAAGGCCTGCTGGATCTGTTTGACGTGCAGGCCGACGGGCAGGATCGGTTCACCGGCGAGACCGGCATCGCCGTCGGCGACGAACGCCAAGTGGTGGAGGGCACCCAGGTGCTCGCCCAGGCGATTGTCGCCGCGGCCAAACGATTCCCGGACAAGTCGGTGCGCTCGGCGCACGCGGTGTTCTCCCGCGCCGTGACCGTCGGCCCGCCGATCGAGCTGATCCTCGACGTCGTCGCCGAGGGCCGGTCCACCGCCACCGCCGTCGTCGCCGTGCACCAGAACGGCCGGCGCTGCCTGAGCATCACGGTGCTGGCCGACGTCCCGACCGCCGATGTCATCCGTCACCACCTGCCGCGCCCCGACGTGGCCGCGCCGGCCGACGCCAACCCCTCCCCGATGCCGATGGTCGGCCGCGAGCTGCGCCTGGTTGACGTCGTCGACGTCAACAGCCCCGACGAGGTCGGCCCGCCGGAGCTCTACGCGTGGCTGCACTACGACCCCATCCCGCAGCGCGACGACCTGGCCAAGGCGCTGCTGGCGTACTTCACCGGCCACCTGGGGATCTCCACCACCATGCGCGCGCACGAAGGCATCGGCACCGCGCAGGCGCACCTGACCGTGTCGACCGCGCCGATGAGCATCTCGGTCGCCTTCCACGAGCCGGTGCGCTGGAGCGGGTGGCTGCTCTACACCCACGAGAGCACCCAGGTCGGCGCGGGCATGTCCTACGTGCGCGGCGCCGTGCACGCCGAGGAGGGGGAGCTGCTGGCGTCGTTTTCCCAGGAGGCGCTGATCCGCCCGCTGCGGACCAGCGACACCGCGATCGATTCCCGCGCCCGCTTCTGACGGCTGGAAAGTCAGATGCGCTTCACCATCACCCACCCGATGCACAGCCATCCCTACAACCCGGAATTGGTGAGTGGGGACGGCATCGGCAAGGTGGCCGCGGCCACCGAGGCGGCCGGCATCCACGGATTCGGCTTCACCGACCACCCCGCGCCGTCACAGCGGTGGCTCGACGCGGGCGGGCATGACGCGCTAGACCCTTTCGTCGCACTGGGTTTCGCCGCCGCCACCACGTCGACCCTGCGGCTGATCCCCAACATCGTGGTGCTGCCCTACCGAAACCCGTTCGTGGTGGCCAAGTCCGGCGCCACCCTCGACCTGCTGTCCGGCGGTCGATTCACGCTCGCGGTGGGCGTGGGCTACCTCAAGCGTGAGTTCGCGGCGCTGGGCGTCAGCTACGACGAGCGCGCCGAGCTGTTCGAGGAGGCGCTGCAGGTGATCCGGGCCGTCTGGACCGGAGACGACATCTCCTTCGAGGGAAAGCATTTCAGCGCCCGCGGCATCACCGCGCATCCCCGGCCCGTCAGCAGCCCCCACCCGCCGATCTGGATCGGCGGCAACACCACCGCATCGCGCCAGCGGGTGGCGCAGTACGGCGACGGCTGGTGCCCGTTTCCCGCCCCGCCCCAGTTGGCGCAGACCGCGGGCACGGCCACCATCGACTCGGTGCAGAAACTCACCGAGGGTATCGAGGACCTGCGGCGTAGATGCGATGCGGCGGGCCGGGATTGGTCGGCGATCGACATCACGTTCACCAACTTCGAGGGTGGCAGTCCCGCCGACGACGCGTTCAACGCCGACGCGTACCTGGACGGCCTGGACGAGCTGGCGAAGCTGGGGGTGACCTGGGTCAGCGTGCACCTGCCCGGCGACAGCATGACGCACGCGCTCGAGACCCTGGACCGTTTCCGCACCCTCGTGATCGACGCGGCCTGAATGGACTTCTCCCGCGTAGCGCTCTCGCCCGAGGACCAGGATTTCTACGATCGGTTCCGGGGGTTCATCGCCGAACACGTCACCGACGAGGTACGGCGGCGCGATCGTGAGACCGGTGAGAACTTCAGTGAGCCGGTCCATTTGGCGCTGAGCGAAGCGGGTTATCTCGCATCCGACTGGAAGCTGGAGTCCGAAGGCGGCTTCAATCCGGTGCGCCGCCGGATCTTCCACCTCGAGATCGGTCGCGCCCACGCCCCGTGGTTCCACTGGGGCACCACGGCGGTCGTCGCGCGGTTGGTGCAGCGGTTCGGCGCACCCGAACTCGTTGATGCGGTGCTGCCGGGCGTGCTGTCCGGTGAGATCCGGCTGTGCCTGGGCTACACCGAGCCCGAGGGCGGCTCCGACGTCGCCACCTGCAAGACCCGCGCGGTGCGCGACGGTGACGCGTGGATCATCAACGGCTCCAAGATGTTCACCTCGAACGCGCAGAACGCCAAGTACGTCTTCCTGCTCACCAACACCGACCCGCAGGGCCCGAAACACAAGAACCTGACCATGTTTCTGGTGCCGCTGGATTCGCAGGGCATCGAAATCCAGGGCATCCGCACCATCGACGGCGACCGCACCAACATCGTGTACTACAGCGACGTGCGGGTCGACGACCTCTACCGGATCGGCGAGGTCAACGCCGGCTGGACGGTGATGCGCTTCGCCCTCGACGCCGAGCATGGCATCACCGATATCGAAGACCATGGCCTGCAGAACATTTCGATGCTCTCCGAGCACGGCCACCTGATGGCCGAGGCGGCCGACGGGGTCGCGGCCATCCTGGCCACACCCGACGCGAGTGGGCGGCGCCCGATCGACGACGAGGCGACGAAATACCGGCTCGGGCGCGCCATGGCCCGCATCGAGGCGGCCATGTCGACTCCCGGAATGTACGGGCGGGTCGGGCTCATCCAGACCATGCGCGAGGTCTCCCAGGAATTGATGGACTTGCTCGGGACCGCATCGGCATTGCCGACCGACACAACGGGTTCCGCCGATAATGGTGCCATCGAGTTCATCTTCCGGCACGGCGTGCCGGCCGGGATCTACGGCGGCACCATGGAGGTGTTCCGCAACATGATCGCCCAGCATGAGCTGGGGCTCGGGCGTCCCAGTTACGGCCGCTGATCGTGCCGCGAGACTGCAACCACCGACGGTGGCACCCGGGAAACGCGTTGCCAGTTACAGTCTCGCGAGACCGGGCGGGCTACCGCGGGAGCTCGGCCAGCACGTCGGCGCGGGCGTGGTCGAAGCTGAGAAATCCCTTGATCGGCAGGCTTTCCGGCGGCGGGTCCGGATAACACCAGGCGACGTCCTCGACGACATTCTCGCCCGAGACGAACGACCAATACGTCGCAAAGCCTTTGTAGTTGCAGTAACTCGACGTCTCGGATTGCCGCAGCAGATCCGTCCGCACGTGTGCGGGGTCGACATACAACCTCGGCTCGAGCGCGGTCTCGAAGAGGATCATCGTGTCGTCCGTGTCGACCAGCGTGGTCGCGCCGACGCGGACGCGCAGGCGTCGTTGCGTCGCACGGCAGTCCACGCGGTGATAGGGATTGGGCGGGTAGTGGACGAGTTTGCGCCCCTCCTCGAACCACGCGTCGACCGCGTCCCAGGGAACCTGAACGAAGCCCGGTGCCTCCGGCTCCGGCTCACTCGGCAGGTCACCGACCTCGTCGGCCGCGAAGACGTAGCCCAGTGGGCGCCCCCGCCGGTGCACCAGCAGCGCCCGCTCGGTGTCGATCACCAGCCGCCCGTCCTTGACCGCCTGGACGCGCCGCGGATGCGGCTCGACGTACACGATCCCTTCAGGCCCGTCCGGTATCGCCGGCGAGAAGCGCCCCGCCGGATCGCTGCTGAGCGGACCGCGCCCGGCCACCAGAGTCATCTGTTCCTCCCGGTTGCAACGAATCGTGTACTCCCGCGTAGGCCATTGTGGTGCACACCGGCTTCGCTGCGACAGCCCCGGTTAGCGTATGCGCCCGATGGGAGTCGACCGGGTGAGAGTCAGGATCTGACCGGATCTTCGTGTGCGAGCAGCGCCGCGTACTGCTGCTCGAGCTGCTTGGCGACGCCCCCCTGCCAGCTTTGTGCCAACGAACGTGACATCGGGTCGGGAAAGATCTCGTCGTCGCCGTTCTCCAGCCCGTCGAAGATGCCTTGCGCCACGGATTGCGTTGAGGCCTTGGGGATGTCGAGGCCTCGGGTCATGTCGGTGTCGACGGGTCCGGTCAGCACCGCATGAACCCGCACGCCCCGCCCGGCCAAGATGACACGCAGCGATTGCGTGAGGGAGAACGCGGCAGCCTTGGAGATCGAGTAGGCCGGGATCAGCGGCAGCGGCGCCAGGGCGTTCACCGACAGATTGTTGACGATCGATCCCGCGGATCGGGTCAACATCGGCAGGAAAGCCTGAATCACGTCGTACGTTCCGAGCAGATTCACCGCGAGATGCGTTCGGAGTGCGGAGGCGGCGCTGAGGTCGTCGTAAACCGCCAGGCCGGCATTGTTGATCAGGACATCGAGGGAGTCGACCCCTTCCACGGCGCGTCGAATCTGCGCGGGGTCGGTGATGTCCAGGGCCAGCGGTGTCACGCGGGAATCGTCGTTGTCGGCCAACGCCTTCCGGGTGCCGACATACACCCGTCGCGCCCCACGGTGCAAGGCCTCGGTGACGAGCGCGCTGCCGATGCCTCGATTGCCCCCGGTGATCAGCACCGCCCTGCCTGAGATTGTGACCACGATGCTCTCCTTTCGTTGAACGGTGTCGTATTGGGCGGGCTTGCCGCGGCCCGTCGTTGCGCGATGCCCGCAGGTATTCCGATACGAGGGCCGGCCCAGAATCATCGATGGGCAGATCACGACGGCGAACCGGCTGACCCGGTGGCAACGGGCGGCGGGAGCAGGGAGTAGGAACGTAGCCATGGCGGGACCGGTGGAAGGCGTCAAGGTCGTCGAGCTCGGGGTGTGGGTGGCCGGACCGGCCGCCGGCGGCATCCTGGCGGACTGGGGCGCCGACGTGATCAAGATCGAACCGCCGACGGGTGATCCGGCGCGCACGTTCGGCCGCATGCTCGGCTGCGACATAGGCCTCAACCCGCCGTTCGAAATGGACAACCGCTCCAAGCGCAGCGTGGTCCTCGATCTCGGCACCGACGCGGGCCGCGCCACCGCGTTCGAATTGCTCGCCGGCGCAGACGTTTTCCTGACCAACGTGCGACCCGGCGCGCTGCAACGCCTGGGGCTGGACTTCGAGCCGGTGTCGGCGGCCAATCCCCGCCTGGTCTACGGGCTCATCACCGGATACGGCGACAACGGGCCGGACGCCGATCGCGCCGCCTTCGACGTGGCCGCGTTCTGGGCCCGGGCCGGGGTCGCCCACCTGCTCACCCGGCCCGGCGAGACGCCCCCGTTTCAGCGCGGCGGGATGGGGGACCACTCCGCCGGGATGACGATGGCCGCGGCCGTGTGCGCGGCACTGCTGGCGCGCGAACGCACCGGGGCGGGCCAATTGGTGACCACCTCGCTGTACCGGCAGGGCGCCTACACCGTGAGCTTCGACCTGAACACCTATCTGATGAGCGGCCAGCCGATCGCGATCGGGCAACGCGAATCGATGGGCAACCCGTGCATGAACAACTACGCCGCCCAAGACGGGCGGCGGTTTTGGATCGTCGGCCTGGAGGCCGAGCGGCACTGGCCGGCGCTGTGCCGTGCCGTGGGTCGGCCCGAATGGCGCGACGACCCGCGGTTCGCCGATGCCCGCTCCCGCGCGGTCAACTCGGCGGCGCTGATCGTCGCGCTGGACGAGATTTTTGCGACGCGCCCCCTCGACGAATGGGCGCAGGTCTTCGCCGGCGAACCGGATTTCTTCTGGTCACCGGTCAACACGCTCGAGGACGTCGTGGCCGACGAGCAGTTCCACGCCGCGGGCGGCATCGTCGACGTGCCCGACGGGGACGCGGCCGTGCCGATGGTGGCCACGCCGGCGGATTTTCACGGCACCCCCTGGGCGCCGCGTTCTGCGGCACCAGAACTCGGGCAGCACACCGAGGAAGTCCTGGCCGACCTCGAGGCGCGCCGCGGTTCGTGACGGCCCGCCGGGACCTTTACAAATTTCGCCAGAAGTGTCACGCTGTGCGGTGAGTCGCTTCACCCGACGCGTGAAGCGGCTCCAGCCCTTGAGAAAGCCCATGACAAGCGCGTGAGGCCCGCCAACGGAGTCGTTGGGGCCGTGTGAGGAATGGATCGATGGTCGCTCCAACGTTCGAGATCAGCAAGAGCAGCGCCGGGGAAGCACCCCACCCCAACGGTGAGGGCCTGCGCTATCGACTGGACGTGGTCGCCGCCAGCGCCGTCGACGTCGTGCAATCGGCCGGGGGTTGGCTCTACGACCGGGCGATGGCCGGCTGGGAGGTGACCGTGCTCCTCCCGCAGGGCCGCGACACCCGAGCGCTGCGGATCCTGGGGGTGCGGGTATCGGACCTCGAGTCATCCCTGGCCGCCCTGGGGTCGGGCTCGACCAGCCTCGCCGTCAGCGCCGACGCGTTCACCGCCGACGCGCGGGTGCGCGACGCGGTCCTCGAATCGCTGGACAACCGGCTGACGGAGGTCGCCCTGTGGGGCGACGGGTGGCCGCTGGGAGTGCATCGTGCGACGACCCGCGCCCAGCACCTGCTCAGCGGGGCGGCGCGCACGTTCAAAGGCTATGCGCTTGCGGCGGCGGGCATTTCGGACGCCACGGTCGCGCCCACCGAGACGCTGCTGTGCGACGTGGGTTCGGGGGCCGACTCCGACCTGATCCGGCTCGACTAGGCCCATGAAGAAGTACTACAAACACGCGTTGCTCTACCTGCACGAGACGATCTCGCTGGGATCCGGGCGAAGCGACCGGTTCACCGACATCTTCGCCGACACTTACCAGCCGATGATGGAACAACTCGGCGCCCGGCTGTTCGCGATCTGGGAATCCACCCCGTACAACGGCCACTGGCCGCAGGTGACGGTCATCTGGGAGATCGACGGGTTCGCCGACTACGCCAGGATCGGCGCCGCGCAGGCCCGCGGCGGCAGTCACGAGGCGGCCGCCGGCAAATGGTCGGCGTTCCTGGCCGACCTCGGCGCCTCGGGCGAGGGCCGCATCATGTACGCCGGACCCAGCAACCGGACGCTCGCCCAGCTGCGTGAGGCCAATTTCACTGCGCCGCTGGTGATTCAGGAGATCATGCAGACCAAGCCGGGCCGCCAGGACGACTACATCCGGGAGCTGGAGCGGCTCTACGTGCCGTGGTCGGAACGCACCGGAAAACGCTGGCTCGGCTCGTTCACCACGACCTTCCGCTTCAACGAGGTCATCCACTACTGGGCGCTGGACGGGGGATGGGACTGCTTCGCCGAGCACTACCCCTCGTGGAAGGAGAGCCCACCCGCCGAGATCGTCACCTGGATGAGCGTGGCCCCGGCGTTGCGGGACGGCTGGGAAGATTCCATCCTGCAGGCCCTACCGCCCTCGCCGCTGCAGTGACCGAGCGCCAAGGACCGATGAACGACACCGACTTCAGCTACGACCCCTTCGACGCCGCGGTGATGGCAAACCCGTTGCCCTACTACCGAATCCTGCGCGACCACCACCCGGTGTACTACATGCCGCAGTGGGACACCTTCGCGCTGTCGCGTTTCGAGGACATCTGGAAAGTTTTGGAAGTCAACAACGGCACGTTCGTCGCCTCGGAGGGCACGCTGCCGGCGGCATCGGTTCTGGCGCAACACAACTCCGGACCGGTCGACGACCCGCCGCTGCACCCGCTGCCGTTCCACGCCATGTTCGACGCCGACCTGTACGGCGAGATCCGGCGCACGCACTCCCGGCCGTTTCGGCCGCGTTCGGTCACCGACCTCGAGGGCAGGATCCGGGAGCTGGCCAACGAACGCCTCGACCTGCTGCTGCCGCGCGGCTCGTTCGACCTGACCCAGGACTACGGCGGTGTCGTGGTCGCCGCCATTGTCTGCGAACTGCTGGGCATTCCCACCGATCTCGCGCCGCAAGTCCTCGCCGCGGTCAACGCCGGCAGCCTCGCCCAGCCCGGCGTCGGCGTGGACACCGGGCAGGCGCGCCCGAACTACTTCGAATTCCTGCTCCCCGCGGTCGCCCGCCGCCGCGCCGACCAGTCCGGGCCGCCGCTCGACGTGGTCGACGGCCTGCTCGGCTATCACCTGCCCGACGGCAGCGCGCTCGACGACATGGAAGTCGCCACCCAGATGCTGTGCATCTTCATCGGGGGCACCGAGACGGTGCCCAAGATCGTCGCCCACGGGCTGTGGGAGCTCACCCAACGCCCCGACCAGCTGGTCGCCGTCCGCGCCGATCCCGCAAGCAACGTGCCCGTCGCGCGTGAGGAGATGATCCGGTACTGCGCGCCGGCGCAGTGGTTCGCGCGAACGGCGCGCAAGCCCTTCGACATTCACGGTCGGACGATCAGCCCCGGCCAGCGCGTCATCACCCTGCTCGCCTCGGCCAGCCGCGACGAGCGGGAGTACCCCGAGCCCGACGAATTCATCTGGGACCGGCCCATCCGCCGCTCGCTGGCGTTCGGCCGTGGCCAGCACTTCTGCATCGGATACCACCTGGCGAGGCTGGAAATGGCTGTGCTGCTGCAGGAATGGCTGCGCCGGGTGCCCGACTACGCGATCCGAGCCGAAGCCGCCACCCGGTTGCCGTCCAGCTTCCAATGGGGTTGGAACAACATCCCGGTGGAGGTCTGACGTGTGGTCCTACCGGCTCATCGCCCCGTACCAGTTCGAGCGGACGACGATCGCGGACCCCACGCCCGAGTCCCTGACCGACGGGCAGGTGCTGCTGCGGTTTCTGGCCGCGGGCGTCTGCGGCAGCGACCTGCCCGCGTTCCGCGGTGCCAAAGGCCGGATCCCGGGCGACGACGGCCGCAGCGGACCCGAGAAGGACGGCTTCCCCATCCACGAGGTGGCCGGCGAGGTGATCGCCAGCCGGCACCCCGCGCACCGTCCCCGGGACCTCGTCGTCGGCTGGGCGTCCGGGTTCGACGGCATGATGGAACGCATCGTGAGCAACGGCGACGGGCTGGCGCCCTACGACCCGGCGCTGACGCCGGCGCAGGCCATCGGCCTGCAACCGTTGGCCTGCGTGCTCTACGCCTGCGAGCAGCTCGGCGATCTGGCCGGCCGACACGTCGCGATCATCGGCCAGGGATCGATCGGCCTGCTGTTCTCCTACGTCGCCAAGGCGGTCGGTGCGCGGCACGTCACCGGGGTCGACCCGATCGATCGCCGTGATGTGGCACGGGCATTCGGCGTCGACGACCCGGTGCGCGCCACCAGCGATCGCTGGGCGAGCCAGCTCGAGCCCGGGGACCGCGCCGACGTCGTCATCGAGGCGGTCGGCCACCAGGTCGCCACCCTCACGCACGCCATCGACGCCACCGCCCCCGGCGGCACCGTCTTCTATTTCGGCGTCGCCGACGACGACATGTATCCGATCAGCATGCGGGCCATGCTGCGCAACAACCTCACGCTGAAATCCGGTGTGACGCTTGACCGGCGGCGGATGCTGGAGCTCGCGAGCAAGTTCACCGCCGAGCACCCCTGGCTGCTCGGCGCCTACCTCACCCACACCTTCGGCATCGACGAGGTGCAGGACGCGTTCGAGCTGGCCTGCCGACCGGTCGCCGACCGCATCAAGATCGCGATCGCCGGGTGAGGGGCCGACCGTGACGGACGCTTCGCCGAGCAATCTGCAGCTGGCGCTGAGGAGGAACAAGCCCGCGATCTTCGGCGGCTGGGTCACCGGCCCGACGTGGCTGGGACCCGAGGAGTTCGCCCGCGCCGGTTACGATTACGTCGGATTCGACGCCCAGCACGGCTATCTCGACGACGCCGACATCGCCCGCATGCTGCGCCGCACCGAACACCTGCCCCTGGGCACCGTGGTGCGCCTGCCCAACGCCGAGGCCGCACCGATCGGGCGGGTGGCCGACGCCGGCGCCGACGCCGTCGTCATCGCGATGATCGAATCCGCCGACCAGGCCGCCGCGGCCGTGGCCGCCACCCGCTACCCGCCGGCGGGGGTGCGCAGCTTCGGCCCACTGCGCGCCAGCCTCGGACACGACCCCGCCGCCCACGAATCCCGGGTCGGCGTGTTCGCGATGATCGAGACCGCCGCGGCGCTGGCGGACATCCGGAAGATCTGCGCCGTCGACGGCCTGACCGGAATCTACGTCGGCCCCGCCGATCTCGCCATCTCGATGGGCGCCGGCGTCCTCGGGGCGACCCGGCAACCCGAAGTGCTCGACGCGATCACGCGCATCCACCGGGCGGCCTCGGACGCCGGCCTGGTCACCGGCATCCACGCCGGCGACGGCACGACGGGCCAGGCCATGGCGCGGTTGGGTTTCCGCATGATCACCCTGGCCGCCGAGTCCCAGGCGCTGCGGCGCGGGGCCGCCGAACACCTGCGTGAGGCGACGCAATGACCGCCCGCCCGCCGGACGACGATGCCGCGATCCGCGACCTGATCGCCGGCTACGCCCTCGCACTCGATGCCGGCGATGTCGACGGCTGCGTCCAGCTGTTCGCCCCCGACGGCGAATTCCTGGTCTACGGCAAGACTTTCGCAGGCCATGACGGCATCGCCGGCATGTTCCGCGACGCGGCGCACGGCCTGCATCTGACCGGCGTCTCGCACATCGCGGTCGACGGTGAGCGCGCCACCGCCAGATCGCAGGTGCTGTTCGTCCGGGCCGGCGACCTGCAGCTGCGGCCCGCCCTCTACGACGACGAGCTGACGCGCGTTGACGGGCGGTGGCGCTTCGCGCGGCGCCGGTGCAACTTCATCACCCGCGGCGGACTGGCCGACAGCCCCGAGGACGCGCCCGCATGAACCCACGCGTCGCACTCGTGACCGGCGCGGCCGGCGGGCAGGGCCGGGCCATCGCCGAACGACTACGCGCCAAAGGCTTTTCGGTGGCCGCCTGCGATCTGCGGACCGATCAACTCGCCGCCGCGGCGCGCGAATCGGGCGACGAGCACCTGATCGCGGTGGAGCTCGACGTCACCTCGGAACCGCAGTGGGCCTCGGCCATCGAACAGGTCGTCGACCGGTTCGGGTCGCTGAGCACCCTGGTCAACTGCGCCGGCGTGCTGCACCGGGCTCCGCTGACCGAGGAGACGGCCGAAGGATTCGAAAACTCGTGGCGGGTCAACTGTTTGGGCGCCTTCCTCGGCATACGCGCGGCGCTGGCACACCTGCGCGCGGCCCCCGACGCGTCCATCGTCAACATCTGCAGCACCGGCGCGATCCGCCCGTTCCCCCAGCACAGCGCCTACGGCTCGTCGAAGTGGGCGCTGCGCGGCCTGACCCAAACCGCCGCGGCCGAACTCGCCCCCTCCGGCATCCGGGTCAACGCCGTGTTCCCCGGGCCCATCGCCACCTCGATGCTCGACGAGACCACCCAGGCCCGGCTGGCCGAGGCATCGATGTCCGGGCGGATAGGCCGGCCCGACGAGGTCGCCGACGCCGTGGCCTTCCTGGTCTCCGGCGAGGCGTCGTTCATCACCGGCTCCGAGCTCATCATCGACGGTGGTCAATGCCTGCAGATCCGATGAGCGACCTGTCGGTCGGCATCATCGGTGCCGGCCCCGGCGGCCTGGCGCTGGGAATCATGCTGTCGCGCGCCGGGTTTGGCGACTTCACCATCTTCGACCGCGAAGACGGCGTCGGGGGCACCTGGCGGATCAACACCTACCCGGGACTGGCCTGCGACGTCAAGTCGCACCTCTACTCGTTCTCCTTCGACCTCAACGCCCACTGGTCACGGCTGTGGTCGGGACAACCCGAAATCCTGGACTACTTCCAGCGCAGCGCCGACAAGCACGGTCTGCGGCCCCACCTGAAACTGCGCACCGAAATCCGCTCCGCACAATGGGATCCCGACACCCAGCTGTGGTGCCTGACCACCGCGGCCGGCGAACAGCATCACTTCAACGTGGTCGTCTCGGCCGTGGGCCTGTTCACCCGGCCGCTGATGCCCGACCTCATCGAAGAAGAACCCTTCACCGGAACCGTGATGCACTCGTCGCGCTGGGACCACTCGATCCCGCTGCAAGGCAAGAGAATCGCGGTGCTGGGCACCGGATCCACCGCCTCCCAGCTGATCCCCGAACTGGCCAAAGTGGCCGACACGGTGTATTCGGTGCAACGATCGCCCACCTGGATCCTGCCCAAGCCCGACCGGCACTACACGCGGCGGGAACGCTGGGCCTTCGCGCACCTCCCGTTGGTCAAGAAGATCTACCGGACCCGGCTGTGGCTGCGCAGCGAATCCAACATCTCGGTGATCGAGCACGGCAGCGAAAAGACCGAGCAATTCACCGCTCTCGCCCTGCAGCTACTCGAAAAGACCGTCGACGACGAGGAATTGCGCCGCAAGCTCACGCCGGACCATCCGATGGGCTGCAAGCGGCTGGTGTTCTCCTCGGATTACCTGCCCGCGCTGACCCGGCCCAACGTCGAGGTGGTGACCAGCCCGGCGCGCTACCTGCGTGCCCGGTCCCTGGTCACCGAAGACGGCACCGAACGCGAGGTCGACCTGGTGGTCTGCGCCACCGGCTACGCCGCCGCCGACTATCTCGGGGATCTGGACGTTGTCGGCGAACACGGCATCACGCTGCGGCAGGTCTGGCGCGACGGCGCGCACGCCTACCTGGGCATGGCCGTGCCGGAATTCCCCAACTTCTTCATGCTGTACGGGCCGAACACCAACGTCGGCTCCAACAGCGTCGTCTTCATCCTCGAAGCCCAGGCGCGCTACATCGTGCGGGCGCTTCGGCACCTGCGCCGCCACCGCAGGCGCTACGTCGCGGTGCGTCTCGCGGCGCTCGCCGACTTCGTCGACAAGATCGACCGATGGATGGAGGGCACCGTCTGGACCACCCAGTGCAGCAACTACTTCCGCGCTCCCAACGGACGGGTGGTCACCCAATGGCCGCGCAGCGCGCGAACCTTCTGGGGGATGACGCGCCGGTTCAGACCGGCCGACTTCCGGTTCGAGCCGCCCGCCACCACCACCGCGTCGCCGGTCGCCGTGCCCGAGGCGGGAACCCGATGACGGAGCTCGACGGCGCCGATCGACTCGACCCGGCGCTGCGCGCGATCGCGACCGAGCGCACCGACTTCTCGCCTGCCGCAATCCAATTGACCCGTGAACCGTTCAACGAACGCCGCCGCGTCAGCGCCCAGCAGACCGACGCCCGCGACGTCCGCATCGTCGAGGACAACGCGGGCGGTGTCCCGGTGCGCATCTACCGCGGCGGACCCACCCCGGCACCCGTCGTCGTCTATTGCCACGCCGGCGGATTCGCGCTGGGCAACCTGGACACCGATCACCGCCAGTGTGTGGAACTCGCCCGGCGCGGCCGCTGCACGGTGGTGTCGGTGGACTACCGGCTGGCACCGGAGCACCCCTATCCGGCCGCGCTCGAGGACGCGAGCGCCGTGCTGCGCTGGGTGGTCGGCGACGCGGCCGCGCTCGGAGTGGATCCGGCACGGCTGGCCGTCGCGGGCAGCAGCGCCGGCGCCGCCCTGGCCGCCTGCCTGGCGCACGCCGCCGCCGACGGGGCGTTGCCGCCGGTGGTGTTCCAGCTCCTGCACCAGCCGGTACTCGACGACCGGGCCACCCCGTCCAAGGCGGAATTCCGCACCAGCCCGGCGTTCGACGGCGAGGGCGCCGACCTGATGTGGCGCTACTACCTGGGCCCCGAAACCGCGTCGGGGGCCGCGGTGCCCGCGCGGAGGACCGAATTCGTCCGTCTGCCACCGGCTTTGATCAGCTGCGCCGAGATCGACCCGTTCCGGGACGAGGCCATCGACTACGCGCTGCGGCTCCTGCGCGCCGGAGTCTCGGCCGAGCTGCACGTGTTCGGGCGCGCCTGCCACGGATTCGATTCACTGCTGCCGGAATGGTCGGGCTCGCAACACTTGTTCGCGCTGCAAGGCAGCGCCGTGTCCAGCGCGCTGCACGGCGACTAACCGTCGAATCGGATGAGCTGGCGCACCGCGGTGCCGTCGGCCAAATGGTCCATCGCCTCGTTGATGTCGTCCAGCCCGATCGTCGACGACACCAGCGATTGCACCGGCAGCCGGCCCGAGCGCCACAGCTCGACGAACCGGGGAATGTCCCGGCTGGGCACCGCCGAGCCCAGATAGCTGCCGATCAGCGAGCGGCCCTCGGCCACAAAACCCAACGGGGACACCGTGATCCGGGCGGTCGGTGGCGGCAGGCCGACGGTGATGGTGCGCCCGCCCGGCGCGGTCAAGGCGATCGCGGTCTCCAGCGCGGCGGGATGGCCGACCGCCTCGACGACCACGGCGGCCTTCACCCGCGCGTCGGCGGCCTGCTGCGGCGTGTACGCCTCGTGCGCGCCCAGGCCGCGGGCGGCGGTCAACTTGTCGGGCAACTGGTCGACGGCGACGACGCGCACGTCGTCATAGGTCAGCGCGGTGAGCAGCGCCGCCATCCCGACGCCGCCCAGCCCGACCACGGCGACCGTCTGCCCCGGCCGCGGATGCCCCACGTTGAGCACCGCCCCGCCGCCGGTCAGCACCGCGCACCCCAAAAGAGCGGCGACATCGGCCGGCACGTCGGGCGGCACCGCGACCGCGCTCGCCCGATTGACGACCGCATGCGTCGCGAAACCCGAGACCCCGAGGTGGTGATACACCGGCCGGCCGGCGCGGCTGAGCCGAATGTCACCGCCCAGCAGGGTGCCGGCGCCGTTGGCGGCGCTGCCCGGTTCACACGGCGTCAGCCCCTCGGTCGCGCACGCCGCGCAATGGCCGCAGCGTGGCAGGAACACCAGCACCACCCGCTGGCCGACGGCCACATCGCCGACGCCGTCGCCGACCCGCTCGACGATGCCGGCAGCCTCGTGCCCGAGCAGCATCGGCACCGGGCGCACCCGGTTGCCGTCGACCACCGACAGGTCGGAGTGGCAGATGCCGGCCGCCTCGACGCGGACCAGGACCTCGTCGCGCCCCGGGGGCGCGAGGTCGACGTCGGTGACGCTGATGGGCCGCGACTGGGCGTAGGGCCGGGCCGCCCCGATGTGCTCCAGTACCGCGCCCCGAATTCCGGACATGCTGGAATACAACCATGGCGTCGGCTCCAGTAGTTCCCCCCGCCCCGGACGGGTTGACCAGCAACGACTTCCCGGTGCTGTGGCCCGTCGGGACGCGGTGGGCCGACAACGACATGTTCGGCCACCTCAACAACGCCGTCTACTACCAGTTGTTCGACACCGCGATCAACGCCTGGATCAACACCAGCACCGGGCTGGACCCGATCACCACACCGGCGCTGGGCATCGTCGCCGAGTCGGGCTGCCGCTACTTCGCCGAACTGCATTTCCCCCAGAACCTCGCGGTGGGTCTGGCCGTGACCCGGCTGGGCCGCAGCAGCGTCACCTACCGGCTGGGCGTGTTCGAGACGGGGGAAGGTGAAACGCGGCCGATCACCGCGCTGGGACACTGGGTGCACGTCTACGTCGACCGCGTCACCCGCAAGTCCGTCCCGATTCCCGACCCCATCCGGACCCTGCTGTCGACGGCCAGCCTCGGCGAATCGGCCTAGCCCCCGGCCCAGATACCGCCCTGCGCTGGGGTTTTCGCTCACCCCGATATGCTGCGCGCATGCCAGTGTTGAGCAAGACCGTCGAAATCGGCGCCGACGCCGCGTTGATCATGAAGATCGTCGGCGACTTCGAGGCCTACCCGCAGTGGAACGAGGAGATCAAGGGTCTCTGGGTGCTGGCCCGCTATGACGACGGGCGGCCCAGCCAGCTGCGGCTCGACACCGATTACCAAGGCATGCAGAGCATGTTCATCCAGGCCGTGTACTACCCGGGGGAGAACCAGATCCAGACCGTCCTGCAGCAGGGCGACCTGTTCACCAAGCAGGAGCAGCTGTTCTCCGTGGTGGCGATGGGCGCCTCCAGCCTGCTGACCGTGGACCTCGACGTCGAGACGTCGATGCCGGTCCCGGCGCCGATGGTCAAGCAACTGCTCAACAACGTCCTCGACCACCTCGCCGAGAGCCTCAAGCAGCGCGCCGAGCAGCTGGCCGCGACCTAGCGTCAGAAGATTCCCGTGCGGTCGCGCATCTCGGTCAGCCGGGCCGCCGCGTCGGTGAACTGCCACACGGTGTGCTCGATCACCGCGGTGGTGTCACGGTGGCGCAGCGCGGCGATCAGCTTCCGGTGGTTGTCGACGGCGGCCTTGCCCCAGTGCGGATCGGCGGCGTACACCAGCACCGGCATGTAGCGGGCGGCGTTGAGCAGGAACCACGCCAGCTTGATGCGGCCGCTGGCCTGGTTGAAGACCCGGTGAAACGCGAACTCGATGCCCGCGATGGTCTCCGCGTCGCCGGACCCGACCGCCGCGGCGAGCGAATCGTTGATGCGGTCCAGCTCGTCGATCTCGGCGTCGGTGATGTGGTCGGTGGCCGCGGCCGCCAGCTCCTTGGCGATCGAGGCCTGCAGCCAGAAGATGTCCTCGATGTCTTGGCGGGTGAGCGGCAGCACGACGTGACCGCGGTGCGGCTCCAGCTGCACCATGCCCTCACCGCGCAATTTCAGTAGGGCTTCCCGCACCGGGGTGACGCTGACGCCGAGCTGGGCCGCGGTCTCGTCGAGGCGGATGAACGTCCCCGGGCGCAGCGCGCCGGACATGATCGACGCCCGCAGATGGCCTGCCACCTCGTCGGACAGCTGAGCCCGCCGCAGCGGCCGCCGGCTCCTCGGCTGCATGGACATCGGTGCGTTCACGGGGTCTGCCAGGACTTTCAGTGACGTGGCGGGACGGGGTTCGAGTTGTAAATGCGGCTTGTCGAGGACTTGTCAGTGGACCGTCAAAGCCATAGTGTGACCCACACAACACTATGTTTTATCAAATATCAACCTGGCGCAAGCGGTGCGCGAGTGAAGGGAAGTGTGGAGTTTGACCGCGCAATTGGCAGACCATCTGACACAGCAGCCGTACCTGTCCCGGCGGCAGAACTGGGTCAATCAACTGGAGCGGCACGCGCTGATGCAGCCGGAGGCGACGGCGCTGCGGTTCCTGGGCAAGACCCTGACGTGGGGCGAACTGCGCGGCCGGGTGGCCGCGCTGGCCGACGCGCTGAGCCGCCGGGGTGTCGGCTTCGGCGACCGGGTCATGATCCTGATGCTCAACCGCACCGAGTTCGTCGAGTCGGTGCTGGCCATCAACATGCTCGGTGCCATCGCCGTGCCGCTGAACTTCCGCCTGACCGCGGCCGAAATCGCTTTCCTGGTCGAGGATTGCGAAGCGCGCGTGATCATCACCGAATCGGTGCTCGCCCCGGTGGCCACCGGCGTGCGCGACATCGAGTCGCTGCTCGGCACCATCGTGGTTGCGGGCGGCGCGACCGGCGACAACGTGCTGGGTTACGAAGACCTCGTCAACGAGACCGGGGAGTCGCACCAACCCGTCGACATCCCGAACGACTCGCCGGCGCTGATCATGTACACCTCGGGCACCATCGGCCGCCCCAAGGGCGCCGTGCTCACCCACACCAACCTGACCGGCCAGACGATGACCGGGTTGTACACCAACGGCGCCGACATCAACAGCGATGTCGGGTTCATCGGGGTGCCCTTCTTCCACATCGCCGGCATCGGCAACATGCTGACCGGGGTGCTGCTCGGCATCCCCACGGTCATCTACCCGCTCGGCGCGTTCGAGCCCGGGCAACTCCTCGACGTGCTTGCCGCAGAAAAGGTCACCGGGATTTTTCTGGTCCCCGCGCAGTGGCAGGCGGTCTGCGCCGAGCAAAAGGCGCGCCCGCGCGACCTGAAACTGCGGGTGATCTCGTGGGGCGCCGCGCCGGCGCCCGACGCCCTGCTGCGCGAGATGTCGGCGACGTTCCCCGGCGCCCAGATCCTGGCCGCGTTCGGCCAGACGGAGATGTCGCCGGTCACCTGCATGCTGCTCGGCGAGGACGCCATCCGTAAGCGCGGCTCGGTGGGCAAGGTGATCCCGACGGTGGCCGCCCGGGTCGTCGACGAGAACATGAACGACGTGCCCATCGGCGAGGTCGGTGAAATCGTTTATCGCGCACCAACTTTGATGAGCGGCTACTGGAACAACCCGGAGGCGACGGCGGAGGCGTTCGCCGGCGGCTGGTTCCACTCCGGCGACCTGGTCCGGATGGACTCCGACGGCTACGTGTGGGTGGTCGACCGCAAGAAGGACATGATCATCTCCGGCGGCGAGAACATCTACTGCGCCGAGGTGGAGAACGTCCTGGCCAGCCACCCCGCCATCGTCGAAGTCGCCGTCATCGGCCGCGCCCACGACAAATGGGGCGAGGTGCCGATCGCGGTCGCCGCGGTGGCGGGGGACAAGTTGGGGCTCGACGAGCTGGACGAGTTCCTGACCGAGCGGCTCGCGCGCTACAAGCACCCGAAGGCCCTCGAGATCGTCGACGCGCTACCGCGCAACCCAGCCGGCAAGGTGCTCAAAACTGAGCTACGGATCCGTTACGGAGCCGCAAAAATCGACTAAATCCATTCTAGGGCAAGAGGTTTTAGGACCAGAGAGGAAATGTGGCAGGAGCTGTAACGTTTGCCAGTCGTTGGCGAAGGGTTAATTGTGCAGATGCGGTTCACACGTGCTTGGCCATCGGGTACATTCCTGTGGTCTCCGTTACTACTTGCCAGTAGGGAGCCGATGGTCACAGACGTTGAGTCGGGGCGAGGAGGGGGCGTGCTATATGTTCCGCCGCGGCGTCGGACGGCGCGCGGTGACGGCCAGAGGGGGCAGCGGTGACTTCGACGTCGACTAGTCGACGGGGCCCCTACTTGGTCGGCTATGTGCGCGATCAACTGCAAACCCCGCTGGAGCTTGTCGGCGGGTTCTTCCGGATGTGCGTGCTCACCGGGAAAGCCCTGTTCCGCTGGCCCTTCCAGTGGCGCGAATTCATCCTGCAGTGCTGGTTCATCATGCGGGTGGCGTTCTTGCCGACCATCATGGTCTCGATCCCGCTGACCGTGCTGCTGATCTTCACCCTCAACGTCTTGCTGGCGCAGTTCGGCGCCGCCGACCTGTCCGGTGCCGGCGCGGCCATCGGCGCGGTCACCCAGCTCGGCCCGCTGACCACGGTGCTGGTGGTCGCCGGCGCCGGCTCGACCGCGATCTGCGCCGACCTGGGCGCGCGCACCATCCGCGAAGAGATCGACGCCATGGAGGTGCTCGGCATCGACCCGATCCACCGGCTGGTGGTGCCCCGGGTGATCGCCGCGACCCTGGTCGCCACCCTGCTCAACGGCCTGGTGATCACCGTCGGCCTGGTCGGCGGCTATCTGTTCGGCGTCTATTTGCAGAACGTGTCGGGCGGCGCGTACCTGGCCACCCTGACCACCATCACCGGCCTGCCGGAGGTCGTCATCGCGACGGTCAAGGCCGCGGTCTTCGGCCTGATCGCCGGACTGGTCGGCTGCTTCCGCGGGCTGACGGTGCGCGGCGGATCCAAGGGCCTGGGCACCGCCGTCAACGAGACCGTCGTGCTCTGCGTCGTCGCGCTCTACGCGGTCAACGTCGTGCTGACCACGATCGGCGTGCGATTCGGGACGGGGCACTGACATGTCAACGACCACCGTCTTTCGCTCCCGCTTCCCGCGGGCGGCAGAGAATCTCAACCGCTACGGCCTCGCCGCGGCGCGCGGGCTCGACGACATCGGCCAGATGGCGTGGTTCGGTGGGGTCGCCCTGGCGCACATCCCGCACGCGCTGCGCAACTACCGCAAGGAAACCCTGCGGCTGATCGCCCAGATCGGCATGGGCACCGGCGCGATGGCCGTCATCGGCGGCACCGTCGCCATCGTCGGCTTCGTGACCTTGTCCGGTAGCTCCCTGGTCGCGATCCAGGGGTTCGCCTCCCTGGGCAACATCGGCGTCGAGGCGTTCACCGGGTTCTTCGCCGCGCTGATCAACGTGCGCATCGCCGCGCCCGTCGTCACTGGCATCGCGATGGCGGCCACGGTCGGCGCCGGCGCGACGGCCGAGCTGGGCGCGATGCGCATCAGCGAGGAGATCGACGCGCTGGAAGTGATGGGCATCAAGTCGATTTCGTTCTTGGCGACCACCCGGATCATGGCCGGGCTGGTGGTGATCATCCCGCTCTACGCGCTGGCGATGATCATGTCGTTCCTGTCGCCGCAGATCACCACGACCGTGCTCTACGGACAATCCAACGGCACCTACGAGCACTACTTCCGGACGTTCCTGCGCCCCGACGACGTCTTCTGGTCGTTCTTGGAAGCCATCATCATCACCGCGGTCGTCATGATCACCCACTGCTTCTACGGCTACAACGCCGGCGGCGGGCCGGTCGGCGTGGGTGAGGCCGTCGGCCGATCGATGCGCTTCTCGCTGGTGTCGGTGCAGGTTGTCGTGTTGGCCGCCGCGTTGGCGCTCTATGGCGTCAACCCCAACTTCGCGCTCACGGTGTAACCGCCATGTCAGCGCCGATCCAGACCAACGCCCAGCGGACCCCGCCCTACAAGTGGGTCGGGTTGGCGGCGCTGGTGATCGCCGCGCTGGTCCTCGGGTTCGTCTACGGGCAGTTCCGCGGCGACTTCACCCCCAAGACCAACCTGACGATGCTGGCCGCCCGGGCCGGCCTGGTCATGGATCCGGGGTCGAAGGTCACCTACAACGGGGTGGAGATCGGCCGGGTCGGCAGCATCGCGGAGACGGTGCGCGACGGGAAGCCGGCGGCGAAGTTCACGCTGGAGGTCTATCCGCGGTACCTCAAGCTGATCCCGTCGAATGTGAATGCCGATATCAAGGCGACGACGGTGTTCGGTGGCAAGTACGTGTCGCTGACGACGCCGGCCAACCCGTCGCCGCAGAAGATCTCGGCGCACACCGTGCTCGACGCCCGCTCGGTGACCACCGAGATCAACACGCTGTTTCAGACGATCACCTCGATCGCGCAGAAGGTCGATCCGGTCAAGCTGAATCTGACGTTGAGCGCGGCGGCGCAGTCGTTGGCCGGGCTGGGGGACAAGTTCGGCCAGTCGGTGGTGAACGCCAACGCGCTGCTCGACGATGTGAACCCGCGGATGCCGCAGGCGCGCAAGGATATTCAGCAGTTGGCGGCGTTGGGGGACACCTATGCCGACGCGTCGCCGGATCTGTTCGACTTCTTGAACAACGCGGTGGTCACCTCGCGCACATTCAACGCGCAGCAAAAGGATTTGGATCAGGCGCTGTTGTCGGCCGCCGGGTTCGGCAACACCGGGGCGGACCTGTTCACCAAGGGCGGCCCCTACCTCGCCCGCGGCGCCGCAGATCTGGTACCGACGGCCCAGCTGCTCGACACCTACAGCCCCGAGCTGTTCTGCACGCTTCGCAACTACCACGACATCGAGCCCAAGGCCGCCTCGTTCCTCGGCGGCAACGGTTACTCGCTCAACAGCCACACCCAGGCGCTGTCCGGGCTGGGGCTGATCGCCAACCCGCTCTCGTTGGTCGCCGTCGCCGCGCTGACGCTGGGACTCGGCGCCACGGCCGGTTTGGTCGGCGGCGCACCCAACCCCTACGTCTGGCCCGAGAACCTGCCGCGCGTGAACGCCCGCGGCGGCCCCGGCGGCGCCCCCGGTTGCTGGCAGCCGCTCACTCACGATCTGTGGCCCGCACCGGAGCTGGTCATGGACTCCGGCAACAGCCTCGCGCCGTACAACCACCTGGACACCGGATCGCCGTACGCGATCGAGTACGTCTGGGGCCGCCAGGTAGGGGATAACACGATCAACCCATGAAAATCTCCGGAACCATTACCAGGCTCAGCATCTTCTCGGTGGTGCTGTTGATCTTCACCGCGATGATCTTCGTGGTGTTCGGTCAGATGCGCTTCGACCGCACCAGCGGGTATTCGGCGGAGTTCGCCAACGTCAGCGGCCTGCGCGCGGGCCAGTTCGTCCGCGCCTCGGGCGTCGAGGTCGGCAAGGTCGACAAGGTGGAGCTGGTCGACGGCGGCAAGCGCGCCCGGGTGAAATTCAACGTCGACCGCTCCATCCCGCTGTACCAGTCGACGACCGCCCAGATCCGCTACCTCGACCTGATCGGGAACCGCTACCTGGAGATCAAGCGCGGTCAGGGCGAGGGCGCGGACAAGGTCCTGCCGCCCGGCGGGTTCATCCCCCTGTCGCGGACCACGCCGGCGCTCGACCTCGACGCCCTGATCGGCGGTTTCAAACCGCTGTTCCGGGCGCTCGACCCGCACAAGGTCAACACCATCGCGACCGCGCTGGTCACCGTGTTCCAGGGCCAGGGCGGCACCATCAACGACATCCTCGACCAAACCGCGCAGCTGACCAGCCAGCTCGGGGAGCGCGACCAGGCGATCGGCGACGTCATCAAGAACCTGAACATCGTCTTGGACACGACGGTCCGGCACCGGCAACAGTTCGACCAGACCGTCGACAAGCTTGAGGTGTTGATCACCGGCCTCAAGAACCACGGCGACCAGCTGGCGGGCGGGACCGCGCACATCAGCAACGCCGCCGGCACCGTCGCCGACCTGCTCGCCGAGGACCGTGGCCTGCTGCACAAGACCCTGAACTACCTCGACGCCGTCCAGCAGCCGCTGATCGACCAGCAAGACCAACTGCAGGACTACCTGAAGAAGGTGCCGGGCGCGTTGAACATGATCGGACGCGCCATCGGCTCCTACGGGGACTTCGTGAACTTCTACGCCTGCGACATCACCCTCAAGATCAACGGTCTGCAGGCCGGCGGCCCGGTCCGCACGGTCCGGTTGTTCCAGCAGCCGACGGGTAGGTGCACGCCGCAATGAGAACACTGGAACCCCCCAACAGGGTCCGCATCGGGCTGATGGGCATCGTCGTGACGGTGCTGGTGATCGGCGTCGGCCAAAGCTTCACCAGCGTCCCGATGCTGTTCGCCCGGCCCAGCTACTACGGCCAGTTCACCGACTCCGGCGGCATCAACACCGGCGACAAAGTCCGCATCGCCGGCCTGGACGTCGGCAAGGTGGAGGGCCTCAAGATCGACGGCGACCACATCCGGCTGAAGTTCTCCGTCGGCACCAACACCATCGGCACCGAGAGCCGGCTGGCGATCAAGACCGACACCATCCTGGGCAAGAAGATCCTCGACGTCGAGACCCGCGGAAACCAGTCGTTGCGCCCCGGCCAGTCCCTGCCGCTGGGCCAAAGCACCACGCCGTATCAGATCTACGACGCCTTCTTCGACGTCACCAAGGCCGCCCAGGGCTGGGACATCGACACCGTCAAGCAGTCGCTGCACGTGCTGTCGGAAACCATCGACCAGACCTACCCGCACCTGAGCCCGGCGCTCGACGGCGTGGCCAAGTTCTCCGAGACGATCGGCAAGCGCGACGAGCAGGTCAAGCATCTGCTCGCCCAGGCCAACCAGGTGGCCGGCGTCCTGGGTGATCGCAGCGACCAGGTCGACCGCGCGTTGGTCAACGCGAAAACCCTGCTGGCCGCCTTCAACGAGCGCGGCCGCGCCATCAACGCCCTGCTGGCCAACGTCGCGGCGTTCTCCGAACAGGTCAAGGGCCTGATCAACGACAACCCGAACCTGAACCACGTGCTCGAGCAGCTGCGCACGGTCAGCGACATCCTGGTGCAGCGCAAGGACGACCTGGCCAACGGGCTCACCGAGGTCGGTAAGTTCCTGCCGTCCCTGAACGAGGCCATCGCGTCGGGACCGTTCTTCAAGGTCGTCCTGCACAACCTGGCCCTATACCAGATTTCCCAGCCGTGGGTCGATGCGGCGTTCAAGAAGCGCGGCATCGATCCGGAGGACTTCTGGCGCAGCGCGGGTCTGCCGGCATACCGGTTCCCCGACCCCAACGGCACCCGGTTCCCCAACGGCGCGCCGCCGCCGGCGCCCCCGGTGCTCGAGGGCACGCCCGATCACCCGGGCCCGGCCGTCCCACCGGGATCGCCGTGCTCGTACACGCCGGCGGCCGACGGGCTGCCGCGGCCCGACAACCCGCTGCCCTGTGCGGGTGCGGTGTCCGGGCCGTTCGGTGGGCCGGGCTTCCCGGCTCCGGTCGACGTGATGACGTCGCCGCCGAACCCCGCCGGTCTGCCACCCACGCCGGGCATCAATATCGCGGGACGGCCGGGCGACCCGCCGCCGGACGTGCCGGGAACGCCCGTCCCGTTGCCGACGCAGGCGCCCCCGGGTGCGCGCACCGAGAACCTCGCGCCGGCCGGACCGGTGCCGCCGCCGTCGACGTTCGCGCCGGGACTGCCGCCGGGTCCGCCGGCACCGCCCGGGCCGGGCAACCAGTTGCCGGCACCGTTCATCAACCCCGGCGGAGCCGGAGGCAGTGGCGCAGCGGGGGGAGGTAGCCAGAATTGAGCACCATCTTTGACATCCGCAACATTCGGCTCCCGAAGCTGTCCCGGGCGTCCATCATCATCGGGTCCCTGGTGATCGTGCTCGCCCTCGTCGTCGGCTACGTCGGCTGGCGGCTGTACGAGAAGCTCACCAACAACACCGTGGTCGCCTACTTCCCGGCGGCCAACGCCCTGTACCCCGGGGACAAGGTCCAGATCATGGGCCTGCGGGTCGGCGCGATCGACAAGATCGAGCCCACCGGCGACAAGATGAAGGTCACGTTCCACTACGAGAACAAGTACCGGGTGCCGGCCAACGCGTCCGCGGTGATCCTCAACCCCACCCTGGTGGCCTCGCGCGCCATCCAGCTGGAGCCGCCGTACAAGGGTGGCCCGGTGCTGGCCGACAACGCGGTCATCCCCGAAGAGCGCACCCAGGTCCCGGTCGAATGGGACCAGCTGCGCAACAGCATCACCAACATCATCTCGAAACTGGGACCCACCCCCGAGCAGCCCAAGGGACCGTTCGGTGAGGTCATCGAGTCGTTCGCCAACGGGCTGGCCGGCAAGGGCAAGCAGTTCAACACCACGCTGAGCAACCTGTCGCAGGCGTTGACCGCCCTGAACGAGGGCCGCGGCGACTTCTTCGCGGTGGTGCGCAGCCTGGCGCTGTTCGTCAACGCGCTGCATCAAGACGACGCGCAGTTCGTCGCCCTCAACCAGAACCTGGCCGATTTCACCACCCGGCTCGCGCACAACGACACCGACCTGTCCAACGCGATCCAGCAGTTCGACAGCCTGCTCACCGAAGTGCGCCCGTGGCTCGACAAGAACGCCGGGGTGCTGACCTACGACGTCAACAACCTGGCGACCGTGACGAACACGCTGCTGCAACCGGACCCGCTGAACGGTTTGGAGACCGCGCTGCACGTGCTGCCGACGGCCGCGGCGAACATCAACCAGATCTATCACCCGTCGCACGGATCGGTGGTCGCCATCCCGTCGATCACCAACTTCGCGAACCCGATGCAGTTCATCTGCAGCGCGATCCAGGCCGGCAGCCGGCTGGGTTATCAGGAGTCGGCCGAACTGTGCGCGCAATACCTGGCGCCGATCCTCGACGCGATCAAGTTCAACTACCCGCCCTTCGGCCTGAACCTGTTCAGCACGGCCGAGACGCTGCCCAAGCAGGTGGCCTACTCCGAGCCGCGGCTGCAGCCGCCCAACGGATACAAGGACACGACCGTCCCGGGCATCTGGGTGCCGGACACCCCGACCTCGCACCGCAACGCCCAGCCCGGCTGGATCGTCGCCCCGGGCATGCAGGGCCAGCAGGTCGGGCCCATCACCGCGGGCCTGATGACCCCGGAGTCGCTGGAAGAGCTGATGGGTGGCCCCAACATCGAACCCGTCCAATCGAACCTGCAGACCCCGCCGGGTCCGCCGAACGCCTACGACGAAAATCCGATCGCGCCAGTGATCGGCCAAAACCCGCCGCAGGTTCCGATACCGCCGCCACCTCCCGGGCCGGGCGTCGCCCCGGGCCCCGTGGCGCCGACACCGGCACCGGTGGCCGCCCCCGCACCGAACGCGGGCGGCCCGGCGTCGCCGGCTGACTTCGGAGGTGGCCAGTGAGGGCTGCGACGAACCGTCTGCCAGTGATTGGGCAGCGGATCCGCCACCGGGGATGGCAGGCCCTGGTGCTGCTGGTGGCCGCGATGGTGCTGAGCTCGTGTGGCTGGAAGGGCATCTCCAACGTCTCGATTCCGGGCGGCCCCGGCAGCGGGGCGGGATCGATGACCATCTATGTGCAGGTGCCCGACACCCTGGCGATCAACGGCAACAGCAAGGTGATGGTGGCCGACGTGTTCGTCGGCTCGATCAAGGCCATCAACCTGAAGAACTGGGTGGCCACCCTGACGCTGGGTCTGGACAAGCACACCAAGCTGCCCAAGAACGCCACCGCCAAGATCGGCCAGACCTCGCTGCTGGGTTCGCAGCACGTCGAGCTTGCCTCGCCGCCGAACCCGTCGCCCGAACTGCTCAAGGACGGCGACACCATCCCGCTGAAGAACTCGTCGTCGTATCCCACCACCGAGCAGACGCTGGCCAGCCTGTCGCTGATCCTGCGCGGCGGCGGCATCCCCAACCTGGAGGTGCTGCAGAACGAGATCTACAACATCTTCAACGGCCGCGGCGAGGCGATCCGGGCCCTGCTCGGCAAGCTGGACACCTTCACCACCCAGCTCAACGCGCAGCGCGACGACATCACCCACGCCATCGACTCCACCAACCGGCTGCTGACCTACGTCGGCGGGCGGGCGGACGTCCTGGACCGGGTGCTCACCGACATCCCGCCGCTGATCAAGCACTTCTCCGACACCCAGAACCTGCTGATCAACGCCGTCGATTCGGTGGGACGGCTCAGCCAGGCCGCCGACCAGTACCTGTCGGAGGCGCGCGGGCCGCTGCACACCGACCTGCAGGCGCTGCAATGCCCGCTCAAGGAGCTGGGCAAGGCCTCGCCGTACCTGATCGGCGCGCTGAAGCTGATCCTCACCCAGCCGTTCGACATCGACACGGTGCCGAAGATCTTCCGCGGCGACTACATCAACATCTCGCTGACGCTGGATCTGACCTACAGCGCCGTCGACAACGCGTTCCTGACCGGGACCGGATTGTCGGGAGCCCTGCGGGCGCTCGAGCAGTCGTTCGGGCGTGACCCCGAGACGATGATCCCCGACGTGCGTTACACGCCGAACCCGAACGACGCGCCGGGCGGACCTCTGGTGGAAAGGGGGGACAGGAATTGCTGACTCCCTTCATCCGACGCCAGCTGATCGCCTTCGGGATCCTGACCGTCATCTCGCTGCTCGTGCTCGGGGTGTACTACCTGCAGATCCCGAGCCTGATGGGCATTGGCCGCTACACGCTCAAGGCCGACCTGCCCGCGTCGGGCGGGCTGTATCCGACGGCCAATGTCACCTACCGCGGCATCACCATCGGCAAGGTCACCGACGTCGAGCCGACCGAGCACGGCGCCCAGGCGACCATGAGCATCGACAGCCACTACAAGATCCCGATCGACGCGACCGCCAACGTGCACTCGGTCTCGGCCGTCGGTGAGCAATACCTGGACCTGACCTCGACCGGAAACCCCGGCAAGTACCTGTCGTCGGGGCAGACCATCACCAAGGGCACGGTGCCCGCCGAGATCGGGCCGGCGCTGGACACGGCGAACCGCGGCCTGTCGGTGCTGCCCAAGGAGAAGATCGGCCAACTGCTCGACGAGACCGCGCAATCCGTCGGCGGGCTGGGGCCCGCCCTGCAGCGCTTGGTCGACTCCACCCAGGCGATCGTCGGCGACTTCAAGACCCAGATCACCGACGTCAACGACATCATCGAGAACTCCGGCCCGGTGCTCGACAGCCAGGTCAAATCGCGCGACAACATCGAGCGCTGGGCACGCAACCTGAACAGGTTGGGCGCCCAGTCCGCGCAGCAGGACCAGCACCTGAAAAGCCTGCTGCGCCAGGCCGCGCCGACGGCCGATCAGGTCAACGAGGTCTTCAGCGGCGTGCGGGATTCGCTGCCGCAGACGCTGGCCAATCTCGAGGTCGTCATCGACCTGCTCAAGCGCTACCACACCGGCGTCGAGCAGGTCCTGGTGTTCCTTCCGCAGGGCGCGTCGATCGCCCAGACCGTGGCCGCGCCGTTCCCGAACATGGCCGCGCTCGACCTGGCGCTGTCGATCAACCAGCCGCCGCCGTGCCTGACCGGCTTCATCCCGGCCTCGGAGTGGCGGTCCCCGGCGGACACCAGCATCCAGCCGCTGCCGACGGGCACCTACTGCAAGATCCCGATGGAGACCCCGGCCAACAGCGTGCGCGGGTCGCGCAACATCCCCTGCACCGACATCCCGGGCAAACGGGCGGCGACCCCGCGCGAATGCCGCGACCCCAAACCGTACGTCCCGGCGGGCACCAACCCCTGGTACGGCGACCCCAACCAGACCCTGACCTGCCCGGCGCCGTCCGCGCGCTGTGACCAGCCCGTCAAGCCCGGCATGGTGATCCCGGCGCCCTCGATCAACAACGGGCTGAACCCCGCGCCCTCGGACCGGGTGGCGGGAACGCCCCCGCCGACCAGCGATCCATTGTCGCGGCCGGGGTCGGGTACGGTGCAGTGCAACGGCCAGCAACCCAACCCCTGTGTCTACACCCCCGGTGGGCCTCCCACGGCGGTCTACAGTCCCCAAAGCGGTGAACTGGTGGGGCCAGACGGGGTTAAATACTCCGTCGAGAACTCGAGCCGAACAGGAGACGATGGATGGAAGGAGATGCTGGCACCAGCCGGCTGAACCCCATCGACACGGACGACGATTCGTTGAGCCCCGAAGACAAGGACGAGGATTCGACGGCACCCGAGAGCGGAGCCGAGCAAGCCGATCCGCAGGGTGACACCGAGGATCCGGTGGAATCCGGGGAACCCAGTGCGCCCGGTGCGGCCGTGCCGCGCGGCCCGTCTCGGGTGGGGCGTGGGTGGCTGGCCGCCATCGCCGTGGTGCTGGTGCTGTGCGCCGGTGCGATCGGTGCGGGGGGTTACCTTGCGCTGCGTTATCACCACGACAGCCAGGTGATCGCCCGCAACGATGCCACCGCGCTCAAGGCGGCGGTGGAATGCGTCACGGCGACGCAGGCGCCGGACACCAACGCGATGACCGCGGCTGAGCAGAAGATCATCGACTGTGGCACAGACGCTTTCCGCACGCAGGCGCTGCTGTACACCACCATGCTCATCCAGGCGTACCAGGCCGCGAACATCCACGTCCAGGTGTCGGATGTGCGCGCGGCGGTCGAGCGCAACAACCCCGACGGTTCGATCGACATCCTCGTCGCGCTTCGCGTCAAGGTGGCCAGCGATCAGAATCAGAACGAGGCCGGCTACCGCCTGCGGGTGAAGATGGCCTTCGCCGAGGGGCAATACAAGATCTCCAAACTCGACCAGGTGACGAAGTGACGGTGGTGGTCGAACAGACTGCACCCACGGACGTCCCCGAGCCACCGCGGGAAGCCTTGGCGCCCTGGCATTCTCGCGTCGGCGCCTTCGCTGTCGACGTGCTGCCCGGCGTGGCGGCGGTGGCGACGCTGGTGTTGGTGTCGTTCACGGTGTCGGCGCGCGGCGTGTGGTGGTGGACATGCGTTTCCGTGCTCGCGGCCGTCGTGTTGCTGGTCCTGGTCAACCGTCTCCTGCTGCCGACCATCACCGGGTGGAGCCTGGGCCGCGCCGTGGCCGGCATCGCCGTGACGCGTCGCGGCGGTGCGGCCCCGGGTCCGTGGACGCTACTGCTTCGCGACGTCGCCCACCTGCTCGACACCGCATCGGTGGTGGGATGGCTGTGGCCGCTGTGGGATTCGCGCCGCCGCACGTTCGCCGACATGGTGGCCCGCACCGAGGTGCGGCGCCCGCACCCGGACCGGACGCCGCCCGACATCCGGCGCTGGGCCGCGGCCGCGGTGTTGGGGGCGACGGTGGTATGCCTGGGCGGTGCCGCGACGAGCTACGGCGTGGTGTACGCCCAGGAGCGGGCGAGCGATCAAACCCGCGCCCAGATCGCCACGCAGGGGCCAAAAATCGTGGCCCAGATGCTGACCTATGACCCCAAGTCGCTGCAGGACGACTTCACCCGGGCGCAGTCGCTGGCCACCGACAAATACCGCGGCCAGCTGGCGGCCCAGCAGGACCTGGTGCGCAAGGGCACCCCGGTCATCAACGAGTACTGGGTGACCAACAGTTCGATCGAATCGGCCGCCGCGAACCGCGCGACGATGCTGCTGTTCATGCAGGGTCGGCGCGGCGCGGCACCCGAGGTGCGCTACATCAGCGCAACCGTGCGGGTGAGCTTCGCCAAGGATGGCGGAAACGCTTGGCGCGTCGACGATCTCACCGTGCTGTCCAAGCCGAAACCGCCCGGGAACGGCAAATGAGCCCGCGCCGCAAGTTCGCGCCGGGTGAGCGTCCCTTGCTGGTCGAGCGCCCGGTGCCGCCCCAGCGAGGATGGTTGGTGCCGCTGGCCAACACGGTCGCGGCGGTGCTGATGGTGGCGGCGATCGGTGTCTGCGCGCTGGTGTGGGTTTCGCACGAATCCCGGGTGCGCGCCGCGTCCCGGGACCGCGAGGTGCTCACCTACGTGACCGGCTTCATGACCCAGTTCACCTCCATCGATCCGTTTCACGCCAACGACTACGTGAACCGGGTACTCGCCCAGGCGACCGGCGATTTCGCCAAGCAGTACGAGAAGAACGCCAACGAGATCCTGCTCCAGGTCGCCCGGGCCGAACCGGCCACGGGCAGCGTGCTCGGTGCCGGCCTGGAGCGATGGAATGACGATGGCAGCGCCAATGTCATGGTGGCCACGGCCATCACCACGAAATCACCGGATGAGAAACAGGTATTGGAAAATGCCAATCGTTGGGCGGCAACCGCGACGCAGGAAGGTAACCAGTGGAAGATCAGCAACCTGCAGCAGGTGATCTGACCGCCGCGCAGGCCCCGGAGGCCCCCGACGACGAGGCGACCGAGGCGACCGTTGCGGCACCGGAGGACGCCGACGCCGAGGCCACCGAGGCCACCGAGGCCACCGACGCCGAGTCCACCACCGACGCCGAGGCCACCGAGGACGCCGACGAAGCCGCCGAGGCAACCGACACCCCGCCGGCCACCAAGCGCAAGCGACGGCTGGCGGGCAAGGCGTGGGCGATCGTCGCCTTGGTCACCGCCGTGCTGTTCGTCGGCTCCGCCGGATTCGCCGGCGCGATGGTGCAGCCGTACCTGGCCGACCGGGCCGTCGCCGAAACGAAACTCAACGTCGCGCGGACCGCGGCCAACGCGATCACCACCCTGTGGACCTACACCCCGGAAAACATGGACACCCTCGCCGACCGCGCATCCGCTTATCTCAGTGGTGATTTCGCGGCGCAGTACCGCAAATTCGTCGACGCCATCGTGGCGCCGAACAAGCAGGCCAAGATCACCAACCACACCGACGTCACCGGCGCGGCGGTCGAATCGCTCGATGACAGCAACGCCGTGGTGATCATCTACACCAACACGACGTCCACCAGCCCGCTGACCAAGAACGTGCCGTCGCTGAAATACCTGTCCTACCGGCTGTTCATGAAGCGATCGAAGAGCCACTGGCTGGTGACCAGGATGACGACGATCACCTCGCTGGACCTGACACCGAAAACGTAACGCTGCACCGGGCCGCGCCGAAATAGACTGCACGCCATGGCGGTTACCTCACCGGTATCACCACGATCCACGGTGGCGGCGCTGCTGTTGCTGACCTTTGCGACGGGATTGGCCGACTCGATCAGTATCCTGGTGCTCGGCCACGTGTTCGTCGCCAACATGACGGGCAACGTGATCTTCCTCGGTTTCTGGCTGGCGCCGAGAACCAGCATCGACCTGACCGCCGTCGTGGTCGCCCTGCCGACGTTCGTGTGCACCACCGTGCTCAGCGGGCGACTGGTCAGGCATTTCGGTGAACGGACGCGGACGTGGATCACCACGGTGCTGGCCACCGAAATCGTCCTACTGGTGGCGTTGTCGATCCTGGCCGGCACGGGAGTGCTGCGCTACCAACGCAATTCGACGCTCATTATGATCGGCATCCTCGCCGTGACGTTCGGGTTGCAACACTCGAGCGCGCGCCAGTTCGGCATCCAGGAACTCTCCACCACCGTGCTGACATCGACGATCGTCAGCCTCGGCCTGGACAGTCGGCTGGCCGGCGGCACCGGCGAGCGCCAACGGCTGCGCATCGGCGTCGTCGCCACCATGTGCGCCGGCGCGTTCGTCGGCGCGACGATGTCGAGGTTCACGGTTGCCCCGGTGTTCGTGGTGGCGGCGGCGGTGATCGCGGCGAGCCTGCTGATCTTCAGGTTCGGCCCCGCTGCAACGAAAAACGCTGCGGCGGTAGCTAGTTGAAGGCCAGCCAGCTCGGCAGCGCCCGCTCGTGGGAGTCGCAGAGCACCTGCCGGGTGTCGCACGATCCCCTCGGTGAGCCGGCGCCGGCCCACATGCCGCCGGTGTCACGGCGCAGCACGATCGCCGAGGAGCCGCCGCCGTCGAGCAGCACCGCGTTGTCGCTGCCCAGCCCGCGGAACAGGTCCTGCATGTTGTCCGGGGTGTAGCTGCCGCCCTCGAAGATGTACATCTCGTCCTTTTGCCTCGCGTAGGCCAGCGCCGTTCGCGCCGCGCTGGGCCCGCCGTCGTTCAGCTGTCCGGTGTTGCCGGGCGCCAACAGCCCGATTCCCGACACCGCCACGAACCTCTCGTTCTTGCTGAGCAGGTCCTGGACGACGGGGGTGGCGGCGTCGTAGTCCTTTTTCGTCCTGGGCCACACCACGTACGGCGCGCCGCCGGACGGCAGGATCATCGTCGTCAGCGCGCTCCAGTTCTCGCCGCCGCCGGACAGACCCTGCTTGCCGGGATAGGCGAGTGTGCCGGTGACGGCCTGGTTGGCGCGGCCCCGGCCATTGGTGTTGTCCACGAAGGCGCCCAACGGTGAACTGCAGCCGGTCTGGCGCCACGAGCCGGCCTTTTGCCCGCGCACGTCGAAGAAGTTGGCGTTGATCGCGATCGTCGGCTGGCCCATGCGTTGCCATGCCTGCAGCGGGGTGTAGAGCTCCGAGGCCTGCCACAGGCCCTCGCCGGTGCGGGCGCCCGGATTGTTTTCGCAGCGGGCCTGGTCGCCCTGGTGCGTGTCGACGAGCAGATGCGGTGAGAGCCGCCCGGCCGCGTTCTTGATGATCATCAGATGGCCGCCGTTGTTCATCTCATACCAGCTGCCGCCCGCGTTGAGCATCGGCGCGGGGTGACCGGCGCCGAAGTTGTAGACCAGGTAGGAACCGCGGGTGCTGCCGATCGCGTTGGCGAGCAGATCGCGGCCGTCAGCGGCTCGCGCCAGCGGCTGCCCGGAGGTGACCGCCAGCGTGAAGCAGGCGACGAGGGCGGTGCAGCACGCCGCCAGCCGGCGGAAGCTGGCGCGTCGGGTCAGCACGATAGCCCTTTCGGCCATGATCTGGATGCAACAGAGACATCATCAGCCTCATAAGTCACACTGTCAACAAAGATCACGGGCCGATGACGCTTGGGCCACGCGCGAATTACGTTTGCTCGCTGGAACTTTCGGGCTGGGACGGCTCGGCTGGGTCGGCCGGCGTGGCTGAGTCGACGGCCGGCTCGGTGACGGCCGGCTCGGCAGCCGCCGGCCCCGCCGGCTTGCCGCGGCGGGCCTTGTGTTGAGCCTGGTGCTCCTGGGCGACCGCGAACGCGGCCGCACCCTGAATCCGGTGAAAGCCCTTGCGGTCGTACAGGTGCGTGACGATGCCGCCGAGCAGCAGCCCGATGACGAGGCCCACCGACGTCATGGTCAGCGCCTGGGTCAGGCCCGCATCCCCGCGGCCACCGAAGTACAGCAGCGACCGAGCGCCCAGGAAAACCTGGTGCATCGGCTCGAATTCGGCCAGCCAGCGGAAGAAGGACGGCGTCGCCTCCAGCGGCACCGTGGCTCCGGCCGACGGCAAGCCGAGGATCACGAAGATGAGCATGCTGACCAGCATCCCCGCCGTGCCGAGCACCGAGAGCAGGGAACTGGACGTGATGCCCACCGCGGCGATCGCGAACACGCCGAACGCCCAGAGTTGCCAACTGAGATCGATGGGCATGCCCAGCGCGTCGGCGATCCACAGGTACGCCGCCGAGGTGAGCAGCCCGAGTAACACCATCATCGCCCACTTGAGCAGCAGCGTCTGGAATCTGGAGATCCTGACCTGCTCGGCGAACCGATACACCGGGCCGAATTCGGCCGGCACATAGCCGAGTAGCGCGTCCACCAGCGTGCTGACCACGATGCTGCCGGTGAATCCGGCCAGCAGTAGCAGCAGCGCGTAATAGAAGGCGGACAAACCGTTGCCGGTGCCGTTGGGCAGCGGGTTGTAGACGACCGATTGGATCTCGATGGGGGCGGCCAGCCCCACCTGGGCCGCGCCGGGAAGGGGCGCGCCGCCGGTCTGCGCGGCCACCTCCGCCATAACCCGTTGTCCCGCTATGCCGTTGGCCATGCCCATGGCCGTGCTGAGGGTTTGGCCGGCGATGCTCGCGCCCAGTGTGCCGGCCCGCGGGTTGGTGGAGACGGTGATCGACGGCCGTTCGGCGCGGGCGGGCACCACCGCGCTGGTCGCGAAGTCCCGCAGCCTGGACGAGAAGCTGGGCGGTATCACCACCGAGCCGTACACCAGGCCGGTGTCCAGTTGATGTTTGGCCTCGCCGCGGGAGAGCACCCGGACGTCGAACTTGTTCTTGTCCAACCCATTCACCAGCCGGTCGGTGATCTGCGCGCCGCCGGGGCCCGCGTCCTCGTTCACCACCGCGATGGGGAAATGGTGCAGGTTGGTGCTCGGGTTCAAGATGCCGCCGAGGTAGAGCGCGCACAGCGCCGACATCAGCGCCAACGTGATGACCAGGGGCGCCCCCCAGAATCGCGCGGTGCGGATCGCCTTGATGTTTCGGTTGGGGTTGGGTGCCGCGTGCTGCGCGTGCGAGTGAGGCATGCCGACTCCTGTCTGTCGTGCCCACTCTATGGGCTGCGTCGCCGGCCCTCTATGGGCTCAGTCGCCCAGCTTCGCGTGCATCTCCCAGATCAGCAGTTCGGAGGGCTCGCTCGCAGCCGCGCGCCGGCCGTCGGCGTCGGCCAAGCGCACGGCGTCGCCCACGCCCAACTCCCCGATCCCTTCGATGCTGACCCGGCCGCGGGCCAGGAAAAGATGCAGGTAAGGCGCCACTGGGAGGTGCACGGCCGCCCCGGCCCGCAGCCGGGCGGCGTGCAGCGCGGCGTTGCGGTTGTGCAGGGTGATGGCGGCGTCCTGGGCGCGCATGCCTGAGGCGATCGTCACAAGGTTGTCGTCCAACATTTTCGGGTCGATCTCGTGCTGTTGGTAGCTCGGGTCGATGCCGGATTCGTCGGGCACCACCCACATCTGCACGAAATGCACCGGCTCGCTGGCGGAGTCGTTGCGTTCGGAGTGCAGGATGCCGCGACCGGCCGACATGCGTTGCGCCAGTCCGGGATAGATGACTCCGCGGTTTCCGGTGGAGTCGTGATGGGATAGTTCGCCTCGCAGCACCCAGGTCACGATTTCCATGTCCCGGTGCGGGTGTGTGTCGAATCCCGTTCCCGGGGCGACGATGTCGTCGTTGTTGACGAGCAGCAGCCCGTAATGGGTGTTGTCGGGATCGTAGTGGTCGCCGAAGGAGAACGAGTGCCGGGAGGTCAACCAGGGTGTGGTGGTGACGGCCCGATCGGCCGCGCGCCGGATCTCCGTGGTGGCGGACATGGTCCCAGCGTAATCCCGGTCGGGTCAGCCGACCGCGGCGGTGAGCAGCCCCTGGGCATGCCGGAGCGCGGCGTCGAGTTCGGGCAAAGTCAACCCGGTGGCGTGGCCAAGGTGGATCTCGATCTGGTACTCCGGCTGTCCATCGGGGGCGAAGATCGGCAGTACGACGAATTCGGCGGTGGCCAAGTCTGTTTCGAGGATGTCGGTGACCGACTGCAGGGTCACCATCGTCATCAGCGTGGTGAGCTGTCGGGTGACGTGCGCCGTCGGCTCCAGCGAGGCCAACAGCTCGGCCAGCCGACTGTGCAGCGACTGGTGGGTGTCGTCGAAGCGCCAGGCGCCATAGCCGCGGGCGCGGATATCGGCCAGTACCCGTTGGTGCTGCGCGATTTCGGCGCGGGTGAGGCGGGGCGTCACGCGATGCAGCCAGGCCCGGATGAAATCGTCGTCGCGCCAGGCCATGGCGACCAGACCGAATGGCGGGTCGATGGGGAAGCGCTGCCCTACAGCGTGTTCGCCGTCGGTGCCGTGGCCGACCGTGTCGACGGTGGTCAGGTGCCGAGCGCCGATCTTCGACATGGAGCAGCCCGCGCCGAGCGTGTCGTGCAGGAAGCGCAGCGCGTCACGCCCGCGGTCCAGCAGGGGAAACTGCTCGCGCAGCCCGTGCACCAGCCCGAACAGCCCGCTGCCCAGGACGTAGCGCCGATTTCCGCGCCGCGCCACCCAGGCGCGCCGTTCCAACTCGGCCAGCACGAGGGCGCACGTCGAGGTGCTGATCGCGCACCTCTTCGCCAGCTCGGCCGATGTCAGTCCGTTCGGTGACTTCGCCAGGGCCGCAAGGACATCCATCACCCGCGCGGTGGGCGGTGATTTGGCGCGCGCTTCGCCGCGCGTCTCCGCCATTGACGTATCCACCGCCGCCTCCCTACGATCCGTCCAAAATGCAAGGATATACGTCCTAATATTAGGAGATCGTCGTGCTGAAGGTGGGAGTGTGGGGACCCGGTTCCATGGGCGTGGTCGCCCTGCGGGGGGTGATCGACCATCCGGAGCTCCAACTGGTCGACGTCGTGGTGCACAGCGACGCCAAGGCCGGCCGCGATGCCGGGGAGCTGTGTGGCATCGCGCCCGTGGGCGTGGTGGCCACCCAGGATCCGGCGGACATGCTCGCCGGCGACGCCGACGCGGTGGTGTACGCCGCCGGCGCGAACCTACGGCCGCTGGAGGCGGTCGAGGACATGGTGTCGATCCTGCGGGCGGGAAAGAACGTGGTGTCGTGTTCGGTGGTGCCACTCGTCTTTCCCGACGCGGTCGACTCCGCGTTCACCGAGCCGCTGCGCCAGGCCGCGATCGACGGTGGGGTGTCGTTCTTCACCACCGGCATCGACTCCGGGTTCGCCAATGACGTTCTGCCGCTGGTGCTTACCGGTGTCTCCCGGGTGATCGAATCGGTGCGGGTGACGGAGATGTTCAACTACGCGACCTACCCGGACCGCTCCGCCGTGTACGAGATCCTCGGGTTCGGCCAACCGCCGGAGTATCCGGCGTTCGCGGCGACGCCCGGGGTGTTCACGTTCGGCTGGGGCCCCGTGTTGCACCAGCTCGCCGCCGGGCTGGGGGTCAAGATCGACAACATCGAGGAGGCCAACGAGCGGATCCCCGCCGACGAATCGTTCGACACGCCGACGGGGCACATCGCGGCCGGAACGATCGCGGCCATGCGCTCGACGCTGACCGGTTTCGTCGGCGGGAAACCGACTTTCGTCCTCGACCACGTGACGCGCATGCGCGACGACATCGCCCCGGACTGGCCCCAGCCGCACATCTGCATCCCGCCCAAGGACCTCGGTTACGGCATGGCGTCCGGTCGGGGGTTGTACCGCGTGGAGATCGAGGGTTCCCCGAGCATGCGGTGCGAATTCGAGATGGCCGAAGACCGCGACCACGACCTGGGGGCGCGCATCGCCGGCTCCTCGCGGATGGTCAATGCCATCCCCGCGGTGTGCGCGGCCCCGCCCGGGTTGCTCTGCGCGCTGGACCTGCCGCTGATCACCGGCGCCGGCCTGGTGCGTCCGGTGCCGGGCCCGCCGCCGGACAGCCGGCTGTTCTAGCCCGGCAATCGGGCCTCGCCTAAGACCGGTCGCCGGGATACGTCGCGGCGGCGAGTTCCAGGATCTCGGCGCGGTCTGCCGGCAGGATGAATCCAGAGCGGATCGCCGCGTCGAGCGCGGCGGTGAAGCGTTCCAGGTATTCCGTGCTTCCGCCGGGATAGAGCCGGCGCAGCGTAGTGGCGTCGAAAAGCTCGCCGGAGCCGAAAATCATCGACATGATGCTCTCGTCGCCGCCCAGGCCCGACGTCCGGGCGACCGGCACGTCCACCCAGGGGGTCCGAAGGCCGCCCCGGGTGAGGCCATTGCCGTCCAGAACCGGTTGTGGCCCTTCGGTTTCGCGAACCTCGAGGGGCTCGGCGCTGGGCGGCGGCCCGCCGCCGGCGACCCAGGTGTTGAGCGCGGCGAGCGCGGCCTGCACCACATAGTGGTGTTGCGGACCGAAGTTGATGCAGTGCGCCAACTGCTGGCCCATCAGCATGTTGGTCGGCGCGTAGGCGGCGGCGATGGCCTCGAGCGGCGCCGAGCCGCTGTCGATGAACGCGGCCTGGATGGTGTAGTTGTCGGCATGGGCGGCGCCGGCGATCTCCCAGACCCGCAGGTATTGGTTGTCGGGCTGCCGCGCGAAGTAGTAGCCCTGCCGGGCTCCGCCGAAGACGTCGGTTTCGGTGATGACCGTCAGCAGCGGGACGCGCAGTTCCGGCCGGAACCCAACCCCTTGCGGCTCCTCGGCTTCCGCGAAGATCGAGGTACCGTCGAGCGGGGCGGCCGGGCCGAAACGGGAATGGACAAGGAACCCGTCGTAGCTGCGGGCCAACGGGTCGATCGCATTGATGTAGGTCGTCAGGAACATCGCCGACTGCGATTCGCCCAGCGCAATGACGCGCCGCACGGGCAGATCCCGCACGAGCGCATGGCGTTCGGCGCTTTTGAGCAGGCAACCGATTTGCGAGAAGATGTCGTAGGAGAAGGCGTCGCCCGGGTGGTGCAGGGGCGCATACCGTTGCGGATCCTGGCTTTTCAGCGACATGTCGGCGCCGAGCAGGCTGTCGCCGCCCTCGACCCCCACCCGCTGAGCCGAGACCCCGACATAGGCGTAACCGGCGCGGACGATTTCGCGATGCGCCATCATCCATACCGCGGGAGCGTCGATGCCGCCGCTGACGTTGAGCCATTCGACCAGTACTGTTCCGTTAAACCGAGTCGGATCCGACGGGGTCAACACCACGATGCGCGTCGTGTAATCGGCTGAGCCCGAGGGTGTGACGTCCCAGCGGCCGTCCGGTCCCAGCTCGGTCACCGCGGTATAGGACGAGGCCGTCGCGGAAACGAAGAACTCCTCGACGCGATAGCCCACGTCGGCGAGGTCATAGGCGCTCAGCAGCAGCAGCGGCTTGCCGGGCGCGGCCGTGACCTGGGCGGTGGAACTCGTCATCGCAACCTTCTTACCTGTGACCCGCGGACAGCGAACTGGGTAGCCCGAACTTCGTGAACAACGTGTCATCGAGGAACGCCACCACGTGAGACACCTTCTCGCCGTGCACATCCAGCACGTGCAACTGGAAGCGGACATGTTCGTCGCCGGCGCGCATGTACATCGCCGCGGCGAGCTGACCGTTGGCGACCAGCGGTAGCAGTCGCATGTCTCCGCTCGCCTCGGCCGGGCATTGCTGACGGATGAGCGTGACGATGTCCGTCACGCCCCGATACCAGCCCGCGTACGGCGGCATTTCCCAGATCGCCTCCGCGGTGAACATCTCCACCAGGCGGTCGATGTCGTAGGTTTCGAATGCGGCGATGTAGCGGGCCAGCAGGTCTTGGGCCTCCGGCGAATCCGGCGGCGCCAGTTGATCATTGGCGCTGGGTCCGACGGCGTCCAGCTGCGACCGGGCCCGCTGCAGCAGGCTGTTGACGGCGGTCGTGGTGGTACCGACCGCCTCGGCGACCTCGGCGGAGCGCCACTGCAGCACGTCGCGCAGGAGCAGCACGGCCCGTTGTCGCGGCGGAAGGTATTGCAGCGCAGCCACAAACGCCAGCCGCACCGACTCCCGCGACCCGACGACCACCGACGGGTCCGCCGGGTCATCGGTCAACGTCGGTAGTGGCTCCAGCCACGGCACTTCACGGCGCTCCACCAGCTCGGCGGTCGGGTCCGAGCTGGGGGCGCCCAGGCCCACCGGCAACGCCCTGCGCCCTTTGCCCTCCAGCGCGCTCAGGCAGGTGTTGGTGGCGATGCGGTGCAGCCACGTCCGCAGCGAGGACTTTCCCTCGAATCGGTCGTAGGACTTCCAGGCCCGCAGCAACGTCTCCTGCACCAGGTCCTCGGCGTCGTGCAAGGACCCGGTCATCCGATAGCAGTGGGCGAGCAGCTCGCGGCGATACGGCTCGGCCTGCGCCGAGAAATCGGTCCCCAGCACCGAGTCGCCTTCGGAGTTTTGCGCGAGAAGGCTCACGCGGATGAGCCTACGCAGTGTCCGCAACCCCGGCCCGCATCCCAGCCACTACGCTGCACCTCAATGACTAGGACCACCCGATGAACCGCACCGAACGCAGTTTCGACGGATTCGGCGGTGTGCGCATCGTCTACGACGTCTGGACCCCCGACACGGCACCGCGGGCGGTCCTGGTGCTGTCGCACGGCCTCGGCGAGTACGCCCGCCGCTACGACCACGTCGCCCGGCGCTTCGGCGAGGCGGGCCTGGTCACCTACGCGCTGGATCATCGCGGACACGGCCGCTCCGGCGGCAAACGGGCGGTGGTGCGCGACATTCACGAGTACACCACCGACTTCGACACCCTGGTCGGGATCGCCACCCGGGAACACCACGGCCTCAAGCGCGTCGTGCTGGGCCACAGCATGGGCGGGGGCATCGTCTTCGCCTACGGCGTCGAACGCCCGGACAACTACGACCTGATGGTGCTGTCGGGACCCGCGGTGGCGGCCCAGGACCAGGTGTCACCGCTGCTCGCCCTGGCCGCCAAGGTGCTCGGTGCCGTCGTGCCCGGGCTGCCCGCGCAGGACCTCGACGTCGACGCCATCTCGCGCGATCCTGCGGTGGTGGCCGCCTACAAGAGCGACCCGCTGGTGTACCACGGCAAGGTGACGGCCGGCATCGGCCGCGCGTTGCTGCAGGTCGGCGAGACGATGCCGCAGCGGGCGCCGGCCCTGACCGCGCCGTTGCTGGTGGTGCACGGCTCCGAGGACCGGTTGATTCCCGTCGCCGGCAGCCACCGCCTGGTGGAATGCGTGGGGTCCACGGACGTCGAGCTCAAGGTGTATCCCGGCCTGTATCACGAGGTCTTCAACGAGCCCGAGCGCGAGCAGGTGCTCGACGATGTCGTCTCCTGGATCACCGCTCGGCTGTGAGGCAAGAATGTCGGAGCGCTCCCGTACCTTGGCGGCAATGACTCGCGCCGGTGACGATGCAGAGCGAGGCGATGAGGAGGAGCGGCGCCGATGCCTCGCGGTGACGATGCAGAGCGAGGCGATGAGGAGGAGCGGCGCCGATGCCTCGCGGTGACGATGCAGAGCGTAGCGATGAGGAGGAGCGGCGCCGATGACCGACGACAAGATGCTGGCGCGCATCGCCGCACTGCTGCGTCAGGCCGAAGGAACCGATAACACCCACGAGGCCGACGCGTTCATGTCGGCCGCGCAGCGGCTCGCGACGGCCGCGTCCATCGACCTTGCGGTGGCGCGCTCGCATTCGGCCCAGCGTTCGGCCGCGCAGGCCCCGACGCAGCGCACCATCACGATCGGCGCGGCGGGCGCCAAGGGGTTGCGGACGTATGTTCAGCTCTTCGTGCTGATCGCCGCCGCCAACGACGTCCGATGCGACGTCGCATCGAATTCGACGTTCGTCTACGCCTACGGGTTCGCCGAGGACATCGATGCCAGCCACGCGCTGTATGCCAGCCTGGTCGTGCAAATGGTGCGTGCGTCGGACGCCTACCTGTCCTCGGGCGCGCATCGTCCCACGCCGACGATCACCGCCCGGCTCAACTTTCAGCTCGCCTTCGGGGCGCGCGTCGGGCAGCGGCTGGCCGAGGCCCGCGACGAGGCCCGGCGGGAAGCCACCAAGGACCGGCGGCGTGCGCCGGGAACCGCAATCGCTTTGCGGGACAAGGAGGTCGAGCTCGTGGACTACTACCGCGGCGCGTCGAAGGCGCGCGGCACCTGGCAGGCCAGCCGGGCGTCGGCCGGGTATTCCTCGGCGGCGCGGCGCGCCGGCGATCGGGCCGGGAAGCGAGCGCGGCTCGGCAACAGCCCCGAACTCCCCGGGGCGCGGAGCGCGCTGAGCGGGTGACTGCCGGGAATTCCCCGCGGCGGGATTCTCAACGGTCCAGGGTGTATGCGGCCGAGGAGTTCGTCCGCACGCTGTTTGACCGTGCGGCCCAGCACGGCTCACCCGCGGTGGACTTCTTCGGCACGCAGTTGACGCTGCCGCCCGAAGGCCGGTTCGGCTCGGTGGCCTCCGCCCAGCGCTACGTGGACGACGTGCTGGCGCTGCCGGCGGTGCGGCAGCGATGGCCGGGGGTGGCGCCGTTGCGGGTCCGGCCGCGGCGGGCCGCCACCGCCGCGCACTACGAAAACCACGACGGCGCAGGCGTTATCGCGGTCCCCGACCGTGGCACCGCCGACTGGGCGCTGCGTGAGCTGGTGATGCTGCACGAAGTGGCGCATCATTTGTGCCAGGCCGAGCCGCCGCACGGCCCCGAGTTCGTCGCGACGATCTGTGAGTTGACGGAGCTGGTGATGGGACCCGAACTGGGGCATGTGCTGCGCGTCGTCTACGCCAAAGAGGGTGTGCGGTGAGAGATCCCGACGATCGGGCGCGCGAGATCGAAGCCCAGATGACCGACGACGAGCGGTTCTCGCTGCTGGTCTCGGTGATGGGGGCCGGTGACATGTGGCCGGTGCGCGACGAGCGCATCCCGGCGGACACGCCGATGAGCGCGGGGTACGTGCCCGGGGTTCCCCGCCTCGGGGTGCCGCCGCTGCGGATGAGCGATGCCGGCCTGGGCGTCACCAACCCCGGTTACCGTCCGGGCGACACGGCCACCGCGCTGCCCGCCGGGCTGGCGCTGGCCGCCAGCTTCGATCCGGCGCTGGCCCGGTCCGCCGGCGACGTGATCGGCCGGGAGGCGCGCAGCCGCGGAATCAACGTGCAGCTCGCCGGGGCGATGAACCTCGCGCGCGATCCCCGCAACGGCCGCAACTTCGAATACCTTTCCGAGGACCCGCTTTTGACCGCCGCGATGATCGCGGAGTCGATCGACGGCATCCAGCGCCACGGCGTCATCTCGACCGTGAAGCACTACTCGCTGAACTGCAACGAGACCAACCGGCACTTCCTGGACGCGGTCATCGATCCCGACGCGCACCGCGAATCCGACCTGCTGGCCTTCGAGATCGCGATCGAGCGGGCGCAACCCGGCGCCGTGATGACCGCATACAACAAGATCAATGGCGTCTACGCCGCGGCAAACGATGTCCTGATCAACGAGGTGCTCAAGGGCGCCTGGGCCTATCGCGGCTGGGTCATGTCCGATTGGGGCGCCACGCCGAGCTGGGAATGCGCGCTGGGCGGTCTCGACCAGGAGTGCGGGGCCCAGATCGACGCGCTGCTGTGGCAGGCCGAGGCCTTCGGTGCGCCGCTGCGCGACGCGTACACCGACGGCAGGCTGCCCAAGGGGCGCCTGTCGGACATGGTCCGACGGATCCTGAGGTCCATGTTCGCCGTCGGCATCGACCGCGCCGAACCGGGTCCGGCCCCGGATATGGATGCGCACAACGAGATTGCGCTGCGCATAGCGCGGCAGGGAGCCGTGCTGCTGACCAACCGGGGGGCGCTCCCGGTGGCGCCCGAGTCGGGCCGGCGCATCGCCGTCATCGGCGGTTACGCGCACCTGGGTGTGCCGGCCGGTTACGGTTCGAGCACCGTCGTTCCCCAGGGCGGCTACGCGGGCGTGGTCCCGATCGGCGGCTCGGGACTGGAGGCCGGGCTGCGCAACCTGTACCTGCTGCCGTCGTCGCCGTTGCAGGAGTTGCGAAAGCAGCTGCCGCAGGCCCAGATTGAGTTTGATCCCGGCATCAGCCCGGCCGAGGCGGCGCGGGCGGCGCAGCAAGCCGACATCGCGATCGTGTTCGCGGTGCGCGCCGAAGGGGAGGGCTACGACCTCGCCGACCTGTCGCTGCCGTGGGGCCAGGACGAGATGATCGCGGCCGTGGCGGCGGCCAACCCCAATACCGTGGTAGTGCTCGAGACCGGCAACCCGGTGAGCATGCCGTGGCGCGACGCGGTGAATGCCGTTGTGCAGGCGTGGTATCCGGGTCAGGCCGGCGCCCGGGCGATCGCCGAGATCCTCACCGGGCGGGTGAACCCGTCGGGCCGGTTACCGATCACCTTTCCGGTCGATCTGGACCAGACGCCTCGCCCGCGGCTACCCGGCTCCGGCGAACCGTGGGGGACGGCGAGCACGATCGCGTACTTCGAGGGCGCCGATGTCGGCTACCGCTGGTACGCGGGCAACGGCCACCAGCCGATGTTCGCCTTCGGTCATGGCCTGTCCTACACCAGGTTTGACTACCGTGACCTGGTGCTCACCGGCGGGGAGACCATCACCGCCACGTTCAGCGTCGTCAATGCCGGCGATCGGGCCGGGGCGGAAGTGCCGCAGCTGTATGTGACGGCTGTCCCCGGCGGACCGTGCCTGCGGTTGCTGGGATTCGAGCGGGTCGAGCTCGACCCGGGCGACACCTGCCGGGTGCGGATCGAGGCCGATCCGCGTCTGCTCGCCCGCTACGACGGCAGCGCCGGAAGCTGGCGGATCGAGCCGGGCGTTTACACGGCGGCGGTGGGCATTTCGGCGTCGGCCATGCGTCTGTCGGCCGCGGTGGCGCTGACCGGCCGTGCGTTCGGGCGATGACTCACGCGGGCTGACGCCCGAACGCACGGCCGTGCCGGCGCGTTACTCGACGGGGGTCAGCGCGTCGCCGCACGTGCAGCGGTACCCCTCGCCCGCACCCGAGCAGTGGCAGGGGACCTCGATGCGGACACGGCAGCCGCAGCCTTCGTGACCGCACGTCAGCAGGGTCCCGGCTTCGTAAGTTGCCATCTGATTCACCCTTTTCTCCTGGTGTGACTTGTGCGGCGCGGTTCGGCCGCACCCTCACCATATACCCCCCATGGGTATATGTAAACGGCGGCGAAGGGCCCGTGGCGGGCCGGCCGTCGTGCAAGGGCCGGGTGGGCGCCGCTAGCGTTGACGCCATGAGCGAGAAACCGACCCCCCACGACGTCGACGCATTCCTGGACAGCACGGTGGTTGGCGACGACCCGTCCTTGACCGCGGCGCTCGAGGCCAGCAACGCGGCCGGGTTACCGCCGATCGCGGTATCGGTGCAGCAGGGAAAGTTCTTGAGCCTGCTCGCCGGCGCCATCGGCGCGCGGCGCATCCTCGAGATCGGCACCCTGGGTGGCTTCAGCACCATCTGGCTGGCGCGCGGCGCCGGGCCGCAGGGCCGGGTGGTGACGCTGGAATACGAGCCGAAGCACGCCGAGGTGGCGCGGGGCAACCTGGAGCGCGCCGGCGTCGCCGATCGAGTCGAGGTGCTCGTCGGCGCGGCGCTGGACACGCTGCCGACGGTGACCGGACCCTTCGATCTGATCTTCATCGACGCCGACAAGGAGAACAACGTTGCGTACCTTCAGTGGGCCGTCCGATTGGCCCGGCCCGGCGCAGTCGTGGTGGTGGACAACGTGATTCGCGACGGTCAGATTCTGCGGCCGGATTCCGACGACGCCCGGGTGCGGGCGACCCGGGAGACGCTACAGGCGATGGGCGAGCACCCGCGGCTGGACACCGCGGTGATCCAGACGGTGGGGGCCAAGCACTGGGACGGCTTCGCCTTGGCGTTGGTGCAGTAGCCTCAGCGCGGGCACAGGTCGGCAACCGCTTGCCCGGCGGAGCTGAGTTCGCCGATCCGCAGGGCGGTTTCACCGGCGTACAGGGCCGCGCCGTCCAGCCACGAATCGGGCACACCGGCCACCGGTGCCAGCGGCGTGAAGAACGGAAGGGCCGGCGACTGCAGGCGCATCAGTGCGCCCGCATCGAAATAGCCCAGCGCCGACAGGGGACGGCTGGCCGCGTTGAGGGCCGCCGGTACGGCCCTGGCCCGCCCGTCGGGCCGGCACCACCGGTGGGTGGCCGCGTTGGGCACGACGCGGTGCCGTAGCGGCCAGCTCAGCCCGAACAGGTTTGTCTCGATCGTCCTGTCCGCTTGAAGGATTCGCCGCTGATACTCGCGGCTCGCATTGGCCTCGTGCGTCAACAGGAATCGCGTGCCTGCGATCACGCCGCCGGCGCCGCCGTCCAGCGCGGCGCGAGTGTCGGCGGCCGTGGCGATGCCGCCGGCCAAAAACACCGGCCGGCCCCCGGCCGCGCGCAGGGCGTGCGGCAGGAAATCCAGGGCCGGCACGGTCCCGACGAGGTGCCCGCCGGCCTCGCGCCCCTGCGCTATCAAACCGTCGGCGCCCGAGGCGATTGCGGCGCGCGCCTGCGCCTCGGTGCCGACCATCACAAAGACGAAGATCCCGGCGTCCCGCAGGTGCTCGACGAGGCCGCGTTTCTCTCCGAACGCCAACACGACGACGTCCACGCGGGCATCGACGCACACCGCGACGTGGTGGCGATGCACAAAGGGCAGCAACAGGTTTACCGCGACGGCGCGACCCGGCGCCTGCTCGCGCACCCGGTCGATCGAGGCCCGCAGCCGGCGCGGGGTGTCGATGCCCAGGGTGCCGAGCCCGCCCGCGTTGGCGACCGCGGCCGCCAGGCTCGCCCCCGCCAGCCCGCCGCCCATGCCGGCCTGCCCCACCGGGCAATCGAGCCGCAGTCGGTCCGCGATGTCCATGCCTGAAGACGCTACGCGGTTCCTCGAATTGGACAGCGATCGAGCGTAATCTTGACGTCAGATGGATGGGTGCAGCCCAGCTCAAAAGGCTTGCTGCATAACAGAAAGGTCACAAAATGAGTACAGTCCATTCATCAATCGATCACCACCCCGATTTGTTGGCGCTGCGCGCCCGCTATGAGCGCGTCGCCGAGTCGATGAGTGCGCATTTCACCTTCGGCCTGGCTCTGCTGACGGGTCTGTACGTGGCCGCGTCACCGTGGATCGTGGGATTCAGCGCGACGAGGACGCTTGCCACGTCTGACCTGATCGCAGGGATCGCGGTGGCGTTCCTGGCGTACGGGTGCGCGACGGCGCTGGATCGCGCGCACGGCATGACGTGGACGCTGCCGGTGCTCGGCGTGTGGGTCATCGTGTCAACGTGGATCGTGCCGGACGTCGTGCTGACCACCGGCATGACCTGGTCGAATGTCGTCGCGGGTGCGTTGTTGACCTTCTTGGGCCTCAACGCCACCTACTTCGGCATGCGCACGCGCGCCACGGGCACCCACGCCTAGTCCCGAACTCGGTTAGGCCACAAGTCGATTCGCCGCCTGGCCGGACGATCCGGTCAGGCGGAGATCAACCGCAGACTGCGCCGATCGCGGCCGAGCTGACCAGCTTGACGTACTTGGCCAGCACCCCGGTCTTGTAGCGCGGCGGCGGCGGCGTGAAACCCGTTCGCCGAGAATCGAATTCGGCGGGATCGGTGAGCACGTCGAGGACACGGTTGGCGACGTCCAGGCGGATGCGGTCGCCGTCGCGCAGAAACGCGATCGGCCCGGCGTCCACCGCCTCGGGGGCGATGTGGCCGACGCACAGGCCGGTCGTCCCGCCGGAGAACCGGCCGTCGGTCAGCAACAGCACGTCCTTGCCGAGACCGGCGCCCTTGATCGCGCCGGTGATGGCGAGCATTTCCCGCATGCCGGGACCGCCCTTCGGGCCTTCGTAGCGGATCACCACCGCGTCGCCCTTGGTGATGGTGCCGTCCTCCAGGGCGTCCAGCGCGGCCCGCTCGCCGTCGAAAACCCTTGCGGTGCCTTCGAACACGTCGGAATCGAAGCCGGCCGACTTGACCACCGCGCCCTCGGGCGCCAGTGAGCCGCGCAGGATGGTGATTCCCCCGGTGGGGTGAATGGGATTGCTCAGGGCCCGCAGCACCTTGCCGTCCGGGTCGGGCGGGGCGATCTCGGCCAGATTCTCGGCCAGGGTCGCACCGGTCACCGTCAAGCAATCGCCGTGCAGCAGGCCGGCATCCAGCAACGCCTTCATCATCACCGGCACACCGCCGATGTGGTCGACGTGGGACATGACGTGGCGGCCGAACGGCTTGACGTCGGCCAGGTGTGGAACCTTCGACCCGATCCGGCTGAAATCGTCGAGCGTCAGCGCGACGTCGGCCTCGTGGGCGATGGCCAGCAGGTGCAGCACCGCGTTGGTGGAGCCGCCGAACGCCATCACCACCGCGATCGCGTTCTCGAACGCCTCCTTGGTGAGGATGTCGCGGGCGGTGATCCCGCGCCGCAGCAGTTCGACAACGGCCGCACCGCTGCGCCGGGCGAACCCGTCGCGGCGGCGATCGGTCGCCGGCGGCGCCGCGCTTCCGGGCAACGACATCCCGAGCGCCTCGGCCGCGCTGGCCATCGTGTTGGCGGTGTACATGCCGCCGCAGGCGCCCTCGCCGGGACAGATCGCACGCTCGATGGCGTCGACGTCCTCGCGCGGCATCAGCCCGCGGGCGCAGGCCCCCACCGCCTCGAACGCGTCGATGATGGTGACCTCACGCTCGCTGCCGTCGGAAAGCTTGGCGACCCCGGGCAGGATCGAACCGGCGTAGAGGAACACCGAGGCCAGATCCAGCCGCGCGGCGGCCATCAGCATCCCGGGCAGCGACTTGTCGCAGCCGGCCAGCAGCACCGAGCCGTCGAGGCGTTCGGCCTGCATCACCGTCTCGACGCTGTCGGCGATCACCTCGCGCGACACCAGCGAGAAGTGCATCCCCTCGTGGCCCATCGAGATGCCGTCGGACACCGAGATGGTGCCGAACTCGAGGGGGTAGCCGCCGGCGGAGAACACCCCCTCCTTGACGGCCTTGGCGAGCCGGTCGAGCGAGAGGTTGCACGGCGTGATCTCGTTCCAGGACGACGCGACGCCGATCTGCGGCTTGGCGAAGTCCTCGTCTCCCATGCCTACGGCCCGCAGCATGCCACGGGCGGCGGCCTTCTCCAGGCCGTCGGTGACGTCACGACTACGCGGCTTGATGTCGGCGGTCCGAGCCGAATCGGTGGTGGGCATTGTTCAAGTATGCGCTGGCCAGTCGCGATGCCCGTCCCCGGGGTAATACCCCGCCGGGGTATAAGGTGGACGTGGCGGCACGGCAGGCGTAACGGCAGGGGTGAAACGAACATGACCGACGAACACGGGTACTCGCAGCAGAAGGACAATTACGCCAAGCGGCTGCGGCGCATCGAGGGCCAGGTGCGGGGGATCGCCCGCATGATCGAGGAAGACAAGTACTGCATCGACGTCCTGACCCAGATCAGCGCCGTCAACAGCGCGCTGCGTTCGGTCGCGCTGAATTTGCTCGACGAGCACCTGAGCCACTGCGTCACCCGCGCCGTGGCCGAGGGCGGCGACGAGGCCGACACCAAGCTCACCGAGGCCTCCGCCGCGATCGCCCGCCTGGTGCGCTCCTGATCGCAGGGCGTGTTGCCACGCCAAGTTGGAGGAACCGGCAGTCGGTGTGCGTACGGTAGGGGAGCGCGACCTCGGCGACGTTGCTCAGCCGATTGCGCACACCCAACCGATGACTGTGATGACTGCCGAAACCGCCAACACAGCCGCGCGAACGTGGACGCCACGGATCGCGGCTCAGCTCGCCATCCTCGCGGCCGCGGCCTTCACCTATGTCACCGCCGAGATCCTGCCGGTGGGCGCGCTGCCGGCGATCGCCCGCAACCTCAACGTCAGCTTGGTCCTGGTGGGCACCCTGCTGTCCTGGTACGCCCTGGTGGCGGCCCTGACTACGATCCCGCTGGTGCGCTGGACCGCGCACCTGCCCCGCCGCCGCGTGCTGGTCGCGAGCCTGACCTGCCTGACCGCCTCGCAGCTGATCTCGGCGCTGGCGCCCAACTTCGCGGTGCTGGCCGCCGGGCGGGTGCTCTGCGCGGTCACGCACGGCCTGCTGTGGTCGGTCATCGCGCCGATCGCGATCCGGCTGGTGCCGCCCAGCCACGCCGGGCGCGCCACCATGTCGATCTACGTCGGCACCAGCCTGGCGCTGGTCGTGGGCAGCCCGCTGACCGCGGCCCTGAGCCTGATGTGGGGCTGGCGCCTGGCCGTCGTGTGCGTCACCGTCGCGGCCGCGCTCGTCACGATCGCCGCCCGGGTGATGCTGCCGGAGATGGTGCTCACCGACGACCAGCTCGCCCACGTCGGGCCCCGGTCCCGCCACCACCGCAACGGACGGCTGATCACCGTGAGCGTGCTGGCGATGATCGCGGTCACCGGCCATTTCGTCTCCTACACGTTCATCGTCGAGCTCATCCGCAACGTCCTCGGCGTGCGCGGGCCGAACCTGGCGTGGGTGCTGGCCGCCTACGGGCTGGCCGGCCTGCTGTCGGTGCCGCTGGTGGCGCGGCCGCTGGACCACCGGCCCAAGTCCGCCGTCATCCTGTGCATGACGGGCCTGACGGCCGCCTTCGTGGTGCTGACCGCGCTGGCGTTCGGCGGCCGGTCCGGCGCGACGACCGCCCTGATCGGCACCGCCGCCATCGTGCTGTGGGGGGCCATGGCCACCGCCGTATCGCCGATGATGCAATCCGCCGCCATGCGCAACGGGGCCGACGACCCCGACGGCGCGTCGGGGCTCTACGTGACGGCGTTTCAGGTCGGCATCATGGCCGGCTCGCTGGCGGGTGGGCTGCTCTACGAGCACAGCGTCACGATGATGCTGATCGCTTCGGCGATCCTGATGGCGGTCGCGCTGGTCGGCATCGCGGCCAACCGGCGGATGCTGGACGTCCCGCAGCCGCGGCCGACAAGCTCACGCGATTCATAACCGCCCAGGTCAGAGGCGTGTTCCGGGAGCCATCGGGGCCGCCGGCGGCCGCCGGCGACGATCGACGGCGCGCGCCCTATGCCAGACTGTGTCGAGTACACGAGTGGAGGTATGCATATGTCGGGCTGGACGAGGGCCTGGACTTTCAAGGGTCTCTTCGCCGCTCTGAACGTCACCGGCTGCGGCGCCGTCATGACCCTGGCACTGGTGCTGAGCGCGGCCCCGGCGCTGGCCGACCCGGACCCGGCTCCCGCTGACCCGGGCGCCGTCGCCGCCCCGCCCGGCCCGCCGGATCCCTTCGCGCCGCCACCCCCGCCCGACCCGCTGGCGCCCCCGCCCCCGCCCGACCCGGCGGCGGCGCCGCCCTGGGTTCCCCCGATGGCGGAACCCGCCGCGGCCTCGGCCGCCGGCCAGAACCCCACCCCGTTCACCGGGACGGCGCCGTTCGGGCCGCCGAAGATCCTTCCCGCGGGCGGGTCGACCGTGGGCGTCGCCCAGCCGATCATCATCAACTTCCCGGGACGCGTCGACGACGCCGGCGCCGCGGAAGGCGCGGTCCACGTCTCGTCGGTGCCCGCGGTCCCGGGCAAGTTCTACTGGATGACCCCCACGCAGCTGCGCTGGCGGCCATTGAGCTTCTGGCCCGCCCACACCGCGGTGACCGTCGACGCCGGGGGCACCGTGTCGAGCTTCCGAACCGGGGACACGCTGGTGGCCACGGCCGACGACGCCACCCATCAGTTGACCGTCACCCGCAACGGCACGGTGGAGAAGACGATCCCGATGTCGATGGGCATGACGTCCGGCAACCACCAGACCCCCAACGGCACCTACTACGTGCAGGACAAGAAGCCGTCGGTGGTGATGGATTCGTCCACCTACGGGGTCCCGGTCAACTCGACCTACGGCTACAAGGTGACGGTGGAGGACGCGGTCCGCTTCGACAACGTCGGCGACTACGTGCACAGCGCCCCGTGGTCGGTGGACGACCAGGGCAAGCGCGACGTCAGCCACGGCTGCATCAACATCAGCCCCTCCAACGCGAAGTGGTTTTTCGACAACTTCGGCGCGGGAGACCCGATCATCGTGAAGAACTCCACCGGCGGCAGCTACAAGAAGAACGACGGCTCCGCCGACTGGATGAACTAGCTCTCCGCGAGCAGACGCAGAATCGCCCATTTCCACGTGAAATCGGGCGATTCTGCGTCTTCTCGCCCTCACCTCGCCGCGGGGTCTTCCGCGGGGCCGGCGATTATGTATAGCATCATATATAACGCGGCCTGAGGAGCGGCGATGCGCGGACCACGCGAACGGATGGTGACGTCGGCCGCGCTGCTGATCAGGGAGCGCGGCGCGCACGCCACCGCCATCTCCGACGTCCTCGAGCACAGCGGGGCGCCGCGCGGATCGGCCTATCACTACTTCCCGGGCGGCCGCACGCAACTGCTCTGCGAGGCGGTGGACTACGCCGGCGACCACGTCGCCGCGATCATCGCCGAGGCCGAGAGCGGCCCCGAGCTGATCGACACCCTGATCGACAAGTACCGCCGCCAGCTGCTCGACAGCGACTTCCGCGCCGGCTGCCCCATCGTGGCCGTGTCCGTGGAGGCGGGCGAGCCGGCGGACGCCGAGCGCATGGCGCCGGTGGTCGAGCGCGCGGCGGCGGTGTTCGACCGCTGGACCGACCTGATCGCGCAGCGCTTCATCGCCGACGGGATAACCCGGGAGCGCGCAGGCGAATTGGCGGTCCTGGCCACCACCGCGCTCGAGGGCGCGATCGTGCTGGCACGGGTGCGCCGCGACCTGATGCCCCTGGACGTCGTCCGCCGCCAGGTGCGCGAGCTGCTGTCGGCCACGTCGTCGTAATCAGGTGACCGGAGAGGATGTCCCGCAGTGACCACAAACGAGACCGGTGAATGGCAATCCAGCGCCTGCATCCTGTGTGAATGCAACTGCGGCATCGTCGTTCAGGTCGACGATCGCCGGCTGGCCCGCATCCGCGGGGACAAGGCGCACCCGGCGTCGCAGGGCTACACCTGCAACAAGGCGTTGCGGCTGGACCACTATCAGAACAGCCGCACCCGGCTGACCTCTCCGCTGCGCCGCCGCGCCGACGGCAGCTACGAGGAAATCGACTGGGACACCGCGATCGTGGAGATCGCCGAGGGGTTCAAGCACATTCGCGATGCCTACGGCGGGGACAAGATCTTCTACTACGGCGGCGGCGGGCAGGGCAACCATCTGGGTGGGGCGTACAGCGGCACCTTCCTGAAAGCGCTGGGCTCCCGCTACCGTTCGAATGCGTTGGCGCAGGAGAAGACCGGCGAGGCCTGGGTCGACGGGCAGTTGTACGGCGGCCACACCCGGGGCGAGTTCGAGCACGCCGAGGTGGCGGTGTTCGTCGGCAAGAACCCGTGGATGTCGCAGAGCTTTCCGCGCGCCCGGGTGGTGCTGAACGAGATCGCCAAGGATCCGGCCCGGTCGATGATCGTCATCGACCCCGTCGTCACCGACACCGCCAAGATGTCCGACTTCCATCTGCGGGTGCGACCCGGCACCGACGCGTGGTGCCTGGCGGCGCTGGCGGCCGTCCTCGTCCAGGAAAACCTGTGCGACGAGACGTTTCTCGCCGAGCACGTGCACGGGGCCGACACCGTCCGCGACGCGTTGCGCGAGGTTGCGGTGGCCGACTACGCGCAACATTGCGGGGTCGACGAGGAACTGCTGCGCGCGGCGGCCCGGCGCATCGGCGCCGCCGCGAGCGTGTCGGTCTTCGAAGATCTCGGCGTGCAGCAGGCGCCCAACAGCACGCTGTGCTCCTACCTGAACAAGCTGCTGTGGGTGCTCACCGGTAACTTCGCGAAACGGGGCGGCCAGCACCTGCATTCGTCGTTCGCGCCGCTGTTCGGCCAGTTCTCCGGCCGCACACCGGTCACCGGCGCCCCCATCATCTCCGGGTTGGTGCCCAGCAACGTGATTCCCGAGGAAATCCTGACCGACCACCCGGACCGCTTCCGGGCCATGATCGTGGAGAGCAGCAATCCCGCTCACTCGCTGGCCGATTCGACCGCCTGCCGCGAGGCCTTCGAGGCGCTGGAACTGATGGTGGTCATCGACGTCGCGATGACCGAGACCGCCAGGCTCGCCCATTACGTGCTGCCGGCCGCGTCCCAATTCGAGAAACCGGAAGCCACCTTCTTCAACCTGGAGTTTCCGCACAACACGTTCCAACTGCGCCGTCCGCTGCTGGCGCCGTTGCCGGGAACGCTGCCCGAGCCCGAGATCTGGGCCCGGCTGGTGCGGGCGCTCGGCGTGGTCGACGACGCGGACCTGCGGCCGCTGCGCGACGCCGCTCAGCGGGGTCGGCGGGCATATGCCGAGGCCTTCCTCATCGCGGTGGCCACCAATCCGACTGTGGCCCAGCTGCTTCCGTATGTGCTCTACGAGACGCTCGGACCCACGCTGCCGGAGGGTCTGCGCGGCGCGGCCGCGCTCTGGGGCCTGGCCCAGAAGACCGCGATGAACTATCCCGACGCGGTGCGGCGCGCCGGTCACGCCGACGGCAACGCGCTGTTCGACGCGATCCTGGACAACCCGTCGGGGGTGACGTTCACCGCCCACAACTACGAGGACGACTTCGCGTTGATCAGCCACTCCGACCACAAGATCGCGCTGGAAATCCCGCCGCTGCTCGACGAATTGAGGGCGCTGGCCCGTACCCCGGCCGAGCTGACCACCCCGGATTTCCCGATCGTGCTGTCGGTGGGGGAGCGGCGCGCCTACACCGCCAACGACATCTTCCGGGACCCGTCCTGGCGCAAACGCGACGCCGACGGCGCGCTGCGGGTGAGCGTCGAAGACGCCCAGGCCCTGGGGCTGGTCGACGGATGCCGGGCCCGCATCAGCACCGCGGCCGGCACCGCCGAGGCCACCGTCGAGATCACCGAGACCATGCTCGCCGGACATGCCGCCCTGCCCAACGGCTTTGGGCTCGACTACATCGACGACGACGGTCACACCGTCGTTCCCGGCGTGGCCCCGAACGCGCTCACCTCGTCCGGGTGGCGCGATCCCTACGCGGGAACGCCGTGGCACAAGCACGTGCCCGCCCGCATCGAGGCCGCTGATCGAGAGAGATTAGCCCACCAAAACCTATAGGTCGATTCGTTGAAGATGTGGTCTAGCTCCGCCACGTACCCGCCACGCGCCCCCACCAACCAGAGATGCCATAGCGCACACGTCAGCCAGTGTTGCTGCAGCGATCGAAAGCAGCTCTGCTCGCGTAGCGTTGCCGGGGTAATAGAAGATGTGCACCCTCGCCTTCAGGAGCGCGTCAAGCTCGTCTGGCCGTTCGAGAATCTTCGTGTCCTTAGCAATGGCGGCCCAACGCTCTTCGCCACATCGCGCCAACCAGATCGCATCTGGCGTCCCTTGGGCCTCATGTCGTGATCCGAACACGCTCCACGGCGTATGTACGACATAGCCCAGATCTTCAAAGAACCGGCGGAGGCTCTTCCCCGCCAGCCCTTCGTCGATGTAGAACTCAGGCGGCGCGGCCCAAGAGGATGCGGGCGGCGGTTCCAACATCATGGACTGAAATTCCGAACTCGTCAGCGACAGTCTCGGCGGTTTCTCCAGCCTTAAGCATCGCAGCTACATCGATCATGCGAGCGCCTGACGCTCCAAATCGGGGTTGACCGAACCCGTACTGAGGATCAACGATCACCTTGGAGGGTTCGCAGCTCTGCAGTCTGAGCCGCGTGGGTTGCCCGTTGTCTTCGCGCGATATGTAAGTGAGGTAGTCCTCGACGATCGCCCTGATCACCGTTTGACCCGTGCGGGCTTCGATGAGCCCTCGTCCGCCTGGCGTTTTCGAAAAGTCCCATAGAACGTCTATTCCATCGGTGGCGAGGTTTGGAGCCGTGAGGGCGTATTCAGTGCCGAACTCACGCTGAAGCACACTCAGGGCTGGACGAATCTTCCGAACTTGGACGCCAGCAGTACGGAGGGCCTCAAGGACATACGCCTCGGTCAGCGTTATGAAGCTGACGGACGCGACTCGACGGCCAGTGAGTCCGGCACGATTGCTGTCACTTTTGGCGGAGCCGCCTACAGGATGCCTGGGCTTTACGGTGCCGACGACTTTGCCTCCGCGGACGTCAGAAAACGCGTCTGAGTCGCTGGGGCGATCGGCGAGATGAAGCAGAGGCTCCCCTCTGGGGTATCCCCTGGCCCAACGGTGGAAGGTCTGCTGGCTTATAGCCAGATAACGTGCCGCGTCGGTTAGGTTCATGATTGCGCGGCGGAACTCTGGTGCGAATTCGTTGGCCGTCATAATGGTGATTGTCGCAGAAGGTACTGACGATTTACTCGTCGCAAGTCAATCGGTTTTCAGCTGCAACTTCTCCGTTGCTTACCCGCGGTCCCTCTAGTCCTTCTTCGGAGGCCTTGTCACGACAGCTGGCGCCGCCCGGGTGGGCCTCAGTTCCAGATCTTGACCCGGCGTTCCGGCTCCAAGAACAGCGAGCCGTTATCGGCGCCGTCGAAGGCGTCGTAGAAGGCGTCCATGTTGCGCAGCACGCCGTTGCAGCGGAATTCCGGCGGCGAGTGCGGATCCACCGCCAGGCGCCGGATCGCTTCGGCGTCACGGGATTTGGTGCGCCACACCTGCGCCCAGCCGTAGAACACGCGCTGCACACCGGTCAGGCCGTCGATCACGGGAGCGGGCCGGCCGTTCAGCGACAACTGGTAGGCCAGCAGCGCGATCGACAGCCCGCCCAGGTCTCCGATGTTCTCTCCGACAGTGAACGCGCCGTTCACGTGGTGGCCGCTCGCCAACTCGCGCGGGGTGTACGTGTCGTACTGCTCGATGAGGGCCTTTGTGCGGGAGCCGAATTCGGTGCGGTCGGCGTCGGTCCACCAGTCGATCAGGTTTCCGTCGCCGTCGTACTTGGCGCCCTGGTCGTCGAACCCGTGGCCGATCTCGTGCCCGATCACCGCGCCGATGCCGCCGTAGTTGGCGGCGTCGTCGGCCTCGGCGTCGAAGAACGGTGGCTGCAAAATGGCTGCCGGGAAGACGATTTCGTTCATGCCGGGGTTGTAGTACGCGTTGACCGTCTGCGGGGTCATGAACCACTCGTCCTTGTCCACCGGCCCGCCGAGCTTGGCCAGCTCGCGGTCGTGGTTGACGGCGTACCCGCGCTGATAGTTGCCGTAGAGGTCGCTGCGGTCGATCACCAGGGTGGAGTAGTCCCGCCACTTCGCCGGGTAGCCGACCTTGGCGGTGAACTTGTCCAGCTTGGCCAGCGCCCGCTCCCGGGTCTGCGGCGTCATCCACTCCAGGTCGTTGATGCTGATCCGGTAGGCCGCCTGCAAGTTGGCCACCAGCTCGTCGATGCGGGCCTTCGCGCCGGGCGGGAAATGCCGCTGCACGTAAAGCTTTCCGACGGCATCGCCCATCAGGCTCTCGACCAGCGAGACCGCCCGCTTCCACCGGTCCCGGATCTGCTCGGTGCCGGTCAGCCGGCGGCCGTAGAAGTCGAAGTCCGCCGCCACCAGCTCGTCGGTCAGCCAGGGAGCCCGGGCGCGGATCACCCGCCACCGGGCCCAGCTCCTCCACACCTCGATGTCTTCGTTGCGCCACAACTCGGCGAACGACCGAACGTAATCGGGTTGGCGCACAACGATTTCCGCGAGCGACTCGACCTTGGCGCCGAGCGCGGCGGCCCACGTGTCCCAGTCGAAGCCGACCGACTCCTCGCGCAACTCCGCGAACGTGCGCAGGTTGTAGGTGAGGTCGGCATCGCGGCGCTTGACCACATCCCAGTGCGCCTCGGCCAGCCGGGTCTCCAACGCGACGATGCGCTCGGCGGTCCGGATGTGGCCTTCCGGGTCCCCGCCGAACACCAGGCCGAACATCCGCGCGATGTGCCCGGGGTAGGCCTCGAGCAGCTCGGCGTGCTGCTCCTCGCGGTAGTAGGACTCGTCGGGCAACCCGAGCCCGGACTGGGTGAAGTGCACCAGGTAACGGGCCGAGTTCTTGGCGTCGGTGTCCACATAGAGCGCGACACCGCCGCCCACCCCGGTGCGCTGCAGGGCGCCGAGGGCGGCGGCCAGCGCGTCGGCGTCGGCGGCGTCGCCGATCACCGCCAGCTCGTCGAGCAGCGGCCGCACGCCGCGGCGCTCGACGGTCTCCTCGTCGAGGAAGCTCGCATACAGGTCGCCGATGCGCTGCGCGTCGGCGTCGCCGGCCGAACGCTGCTCGCTGGCCTCGACGATCAGGTCCCGCACCTGTTCCTCGGCGCGGTCGTACAGCTGCCGGAAGGCACCGTCGGTGGCCCGGTCCGCCGGGATCTCGTATTCGGCCAGCCAGCGGCCGTTGACGTGACCGAACAGGTCGTCTTGGGGGCGGATGCTGTCGTCTACGTAGCTCAGGTCGATGCCCGAGCGGAGCGCCGTATTCGTCACCCCGCCATCCTTCCATCTTTGCCGGGTGCAACGATCGGGCCATGTCCGAGGGCGAGCGCACCGAGCCACCTGCCGAAGAAGATTCCGTTGACGTCGACGCCGAATCCGGTGGCGCGGCGGTCTTCTCCCACTACGGCGTCGCGTCAACGGTTCTCGGCGTGCTGTCGGTGGCCGCGGTCGTGCTCGGCGTCCTCATCTGGTCGGGCCACCGCGACCAGGTCGCCGAACGCGGCTATCTGAGCCGCGTCATGCAGACCGCCGCCGGGTGGACGAACGTGCTGATCAACATGAACAGCGGCAACGTCGACGCCAGCCTGCAGCGGCTGCACGACGGCACGGTCGGGGAACTCAACACCTACTTCGACGCCGCCGTGCAGCCCTACCGGGCCGTGGTAGAGAAGCTGCAGTCCAAGAGCGCCGGGCGGATCGAGGCGGTGGCGATCGAAACCGTGCACCATGAACTGGACGCTCAGCCCGGCGCCGGCAGGCCCCCGGGATCGGAATCAGTCACGACCAAGTTGCCGCCGTTCGCGAGCCGTAGCGACTCGGTGATGCTGGTGGCCACGTCGGTCAGCGAAAACGTCGGCGCCAAGCCGCAGACCGTGCACTGGAACCTGCGGCTGCAGGTCTCCGACGTGGACGGCAAGCTGATGATCTCCGGACTGAGTTCGATCCGATGAGAAACATCTGGCGACTCTTCGCATTCGACATCCTGGCCCCGCTGGCCGCGATCGCCGCGTTGCTGGCCATCGGGGTGGTGCTCGGCTGGCCGCTGTGGTGGGTCTCGGCCTGCTCGGTGCTGGCCCTGCTGATCGTCGAGGGGGTGCTGATCAATTTCTGGCTGCTGCGCCGCGATTCGGTCAGCCTCGGCACCGACGACGACGCACCGGGGCTGCGGTTGGCGGTGGTCCTGCTGTGCACGGCCGCCCTGGCGGCGGCCGTCGCGACCGGCTACACGCACTGGACGAAGGCGGACCGCGACTTCACCGACGACTCCCGCAAGGTCGTGCGGATCGCCACCGACATGGCCGAGGCCATGGCGTCGTACAGCCCGACGGCGCCGACCGGTTCCATCGACCGGGCCACGGCCATGGTCGTCCCCGAGCACGCCGCCGCGTTCAAGGAGCAGTACACCAAGTCCAGCGCCGAGCTGGGCCGGCACAACGTCACCGCCCAAGCCGCCACGGTCTCGGCGGGCGTCGAGGCCCTCGGGCCGTCGGCCGCCAGCGTGGCGGTGGTCCTGCGGGTGACCCAGAATGTTCCGGGCCAGCCGCCCAGTCAGGCGGCGCCGGCCCTGCGGGTGACGCTGACCAAGCGCGGCAGCGACTGGCTGGTCGCCGACGTGCTGCCGATCCGGTAGCTCAGTTGGATTCGGCCGAGCGGCCGGACTTCACCTTGACGAACCGATCCGACAATCGGCGGATCCGGATCATCAGCGCGGCCGTCGGGCTGGTGCTGCCGTCGAGATAGCCGCCCAGTTCCTCGGCGCTGACGCCGATGCGGGAGGCGAATTCCCGCTGCGCGAGCCCCGAGCGGTCGACCAGCAGCCGCACGTGGCGCGCCACCTCGGCGCGCTCGTTGGCGTCCAGGTGGGCGCGGGCGCGCTCGAGCACCTCCCACAGCGCCTTGGCGATGCCGTAGGGGCGGGTGCCGTCGACGACCTCCTCGACCTGGCGGGCGGTGCGCCCGTACGGGTCACGCTTCAACGCGCCGGCGATGCGCTTCCAGGTGGCGATGTCACCGCCCTGCAGCGCGGAACGGATGGCGGAGGTCGGCCAGAACTCCACCGGCTGGTCGAGGTCCGGAAGGGATCCGGACGGCGCCTCGGACGGCCCATTACCGCGGTTGCGCTGTTGCGGGGCCGGCCGGCGGGGCGGCGGTGGGGTGCGTCGGTCGGGTGCCAACGTCACCTCGCCTCCTCCAGCATCGCGACCGCCACGGACAGGCAGCGCTCCCTGATCCGCTCCCAGTCCGCGTTCGCGTCGGCTTCCGACCCCTGGTCATCCGGGTAGTCGCACGGATCGGGATCGGCGAGTCGACGGACCAACTGGGTGGCGATCCATTGCCGCCTGGACGATTCACAACAGTAATACCTGTCCATTCCGGCCAGCACCACCGCGGCGGTCTCGGGTTCCAACGAATCCACCATGTCTGCAAAGTCGGCATAATCGCGGCGACTGTTACGGCACATGATGAGGTAGCCCTTGAGCCGCAGGGTCTCGGCCCCGGTCGGGACCAGCAACCGGTCGCCGGTGGGCAGTTGCACGTTGGTGGTCTCCACCGGGCTGCGCCGCGCGTATCTCGGTCGGTCGGCGGCCCCCGCCGACGCGGCGTCCGGGTCCGTCTCGAGCGCGTCGATCGCGACCGACAGCCGGCCCCGCCACAGCGTCACCGGATGAACGGGCCGGTCCGACCCGGAGATGGCTTTGGCGATCCCATTGCGCCCATTGCGTGAGGCCAGCCCCCCGACCAGCTTCTTGGCTCCCGAAGACCCGTTGGCATGCCCGTTGGTGCCGGTCTTCTTCTCGCCCGCGGCCACCCCGACGGCGACCTTCTCCTCGCCCAGCGCGACCTGGTGGGGGATCTGCCCGGGCCCCAGGCCGCGGGTCCGCTCCTCGTCGGGGCCCGACGATGGCTGACCGGCGGCGCGCCCGCAGCCGCTGAAGGCCAGCGGATCGGTCACGCAGATGGCGTCGGGCGCCAGGTGCTTGAGCTTGGCGGCGGACTTGAGCACCATCTTCAGGTCCGCGTTGGGCGCCACCAGCGCCGAGATGTCGTCGGGGATGACCACGACGTCGCCGAGGTCGACCTCCGGCAGCGGTCGGTCGAAGTCGACCGACGGAAGCACGCGGGACAGCCACGGCGGCAGCCACCAGTTCCACTGGGCGAACATCGCCATCAACGCCGGAACCATGACCAGGCGCACCACGGTGGCGTCCACGGCGATCGCCACCGCGCAGGCCACCCCGATCTCGGCCACCAGCGGCATGCCGGCGAACGCGAACCCGACGAACACCGCGATCATGATCAGCGCCGCGCTGGTGATGGTGCGGGCGCTGGTGCTCACGCCGTAGGCCACCGCGTCGCGGGTGTTACCCGAATGCAGGAACCGTTCGCGGATGCGGGTGAGGAGGAAGATCTCGTAGTCCATCGACAACCCGAAGGTCATCGCCAGCACCAGCGGGGGAACGGTGCTGTCGATCGAACTGATCTGGGCGAAGCCGAGATCCTTCAGCCACCCCCACTGGAAGACCATCACCAGGCTGCCGTAGGCGGCCGCCACCGACAGCAACGTCATCAGGACGCCCTTGAGCGCCAAGAACACCGAGTGGATGGACACCAGCAGCATCACGAACGCGATCAGCGCGACGAAGCCCAGCACCAGCGGTTCGGTCGCCGACACCTGGTCGTCGAAGTCTTTGATCAGCGCGGTCGGGCCGCCGACGTCCACGCGCGCCGTCCCCACCTCGGGGACCGTGGGGAGCTGCGCGCGCAGCCACCCCACGGTTTCGCGGGCCCGCATGTCCTCGGGGTCCACCGACAACACCGCGGACAGCAGCGCGCTGCCGTTGTCCTCGGCGTATTGGGGCGGCGACACCGAGACGATGTTGGGTGCCTGCGTCATCCGCTGGCGGACGGCGCCGATGGTGTGGCTGTGTTCGGGCGAGGCCGCCCCGCCGTCGGGAAACTCGATCAGCACCCGGATCGGGCCCAGCGCGCCCGGACCGAGCGCCTGGGCGGCCGCGCCGACCCCGGCGCGGATCTCGTGGGACGAGTCGAATTGGCGTAACAGGCTGTTGCCCAACACCATTGACGCCGCGGGCGCGGCCATCACGAGCAGCACCAGCGACGCCGCCAGCGCGGACATCCACGGCCGGCGCATCACCCATCCGATCCACCGGTTCCAGAACCGCGACTGGGTGCTCTCGGGCCGGCGCGACCAGTGCAGGAAGCCCGACCGCTTGGCGGCCGCCCGGCCGAACGTCGCCAGCGCCGCCGGCGTCAGGGTGGTCGACGTCAACATCGCGACCGCGACGGCCAGGATCGCGCCGGTGGCCATCGATTTCAGCGCCGGGGTGTTGATGACGTAGATCCCGGTGAGGGACGCGATGACGGTCGCCCCGGACAACACCACGGCCAGGCCCGAGGTGGCCATCGCGGCGTCGACGGCCTCGCGGGGCTGGCGCCCGGTCCGCAGTTCCTCCCGGAAGCGCATCAAGATGAACAGCGAATAGTCCACGGCCAGCGCGATCCCGAACATCGACACCGTCGAGGTCACGAACACCGACATGGTGGTGTACGCGGACAGCAGGTAAACGAGGCCCATCGTCACCACGACCGTGCACACGCCCAGCGCCAGCGGGATCGCGGCGGCGGCCAGCGACCCGAACACGGCGAGCAGCACGATCAGGATGACCGGGAGGTTCCACCGTTCCGCGGCGGCGATGTCGTGCTTGGTGTTGGCGGCCGCGGCCGCGCTCAGCGCGCCCTGCCCGATGACGTACAGCCGCACCCGGCCGTTGGCGGTCTGGCCGGGCTGGTCGCCCTTGATGCCGACCTTCGTGCGGAGCTTTTTGGCGACATCGCTGGTGTTGCGGGAATCCAGCCGCACCGACAGCACGTACGGCCGGTCGGGTTGCGGCGGCCGCTGGGTGGGATTGGGGATCTCCGCGGTTCCCGGGACCTCGGCGGCGAGTCGACGCAGCTGTGTGACCGCCTCGCTCATGTCCTGGTAGCTGGCGTCGGCGCGGGGCGCGGCCACCAGCGCCAGCGACGATCCGCCCTGGTCGTGGTAGAGCTCCTCGAGCTGGTCGTGGACCGCCAGCGACTGGGAACCGGCCACGTCGAAACCGCCGCCGGTGAGGTTGCCGGATTGCGTCAGCGCCAGGTAGACCGCCGGAACCAATGCCAGCAACCAGCCTGTGAAGACCAACCAGCGGTACTTACGCAGGCTGCGGCTGAGGCGCATCATTAACTGCTGGATTTTTCTCGCTCCCCGGTTCTCGCGTGACGCGTGCAGGCGAGGATACCGCAGCATGCTGTGCTATATGTGGGCTTATCTAGTTCCTGAGCTGCGATGACAGCGTCGTTGCGGAGACGCTGCGAAGTCGTTGTGAACTGGTGATCAAGCGGGACTTCGGTCACACGAGCGGTTCTCGGCTGGCAGCGCTGATATCGCGATGGCAGGATGTCGATTGGCCTGGCGGGGCCCCGGGGGATTACGGGGTGCCCAGGGATCAGTGGGGCCGTCTCTTGCAGCCGTTTGCGCGGCGCCGATCTTGGCGGGGCCGCGCAAACAATAAGGAGTTATCCATGACGACAGGCAGCGCTGGACGGCGTCGCAGAATCCTCGCGGGGCTGATCGCCGCCACCGTGCCCGGCGCCGCCGTCGCGGTGCTCGCCGGGCCGCCGGCGACCGGCGCCAACGACCCGTGCGCGGCCAGCGAGGTCGCCCGCACCATCGGCTCGGTGTCCAAGTCGATGGGTGACTACCTGGATTCGCACCCGGAGACCAACCAGACGATGACCTCGATGCTGCAGCAGCAGGCGGGGCCGCAGTCGTTGAACGGGCTGAAGTCCTACTTCGACGCCAACCCCAAGGTCGCCGGCGACATGACGTCGATCGCGCAGCCGTTGACCAACCTGTCGCTGCAGTGCAAGCTGCCGATCTCGATCCCCCAGATGATGGGCATGATGCAGCAGGCGCAGGGCGCGGCCGGTGCGCTCCCCGCGCTGCCCGGTAACCCCGCGGGCGCTTCGCCGCTGGGCGGAACGGGCGCCCCGCCCGCCGCGCCGCAGCCCGCGTCTCCCGGTGCCACCAACCCGCTCTCGGGCCCGCCGCGCGGCAACACCGTCGGCTAGCTGTCCCGCCCCTCCGTTTCCGGACTCCGATCCGGCGGCAGCGGCCCCTGCAGGGCGGCCTGGGTCGGGTCGGCGGAAGCGGCGCTCGGCTGCTGCACGATCGGCAGCGGACCCGTGATCGGGTCGTCGTCGGAGTCGGCGACGTTCTCGGTGCGGAACACGAAGAAGAACACCACCCAGCCGACCGCGGCGATGAGTAGCCAGCTGATCAGCCGGTAGATCAGCATGGCCGAGATCGCGCTCGACAGCGACATCCCACTCGAGACCAGCCCCGGAACCAGCACCGCCTCGACGACCAGCAGCCCGCCGGGCATCAACGGGATGGTGCCGACCGCGCGGGCCGCGGCGTAGGCGACGGTCAGCCCGGCCACCGACGCGTGGTCCCCGGCGGCGTAGGCGGCGAAGCCGAGGCAGGCGACGTCGGCCACCCAGTTGAACATCGACCACCCGAACGCCACGCCCAGGTCGCGCCGGCCCAGGCTCACCGATTCGAGCTGCATCAGCGTCTCGCGCCACTTGTCCAGGCCGGTGTCGGCCGGCTTGCCGCGCACCGAGTTGACCCAGGCCAGGACCCGGCTGCCGATGCCTTCGATCAGCTCCGGCCGCGACGCGACGGCCTGCGCCAGCAGCAGCAGGGCGACGAAACCGCCGAGCGTGAACAGCAACGAGAACGGGTTGTTCTTCGCGCCCAGCAGGAAGGCGCCGCCCAACCCGAGCAACGCCAATCCCACCGCCTGCAGCACGCCCGACATCACCAGCTGCCACGACGCCACCACGGTCGAGGCGCCCCAGAGCCGCTGCTGCCGGAACAGGAACGTCGCCGACAGCACGGGCCCGCCGGGCAGCGTGGTGCTCAGCGAGTTGGCGGCATAGAACGCGGCCTCCGAGCGCAGCTGCTTGACGTGCACGCCGGCCGACTTGAGCAGGGTGCGCTGGATCTGAGCAAAGCTGTGCATCGACGCGGCCGCCGCGACAACGGAGGCGAGCAACCACCACCAGTTCGCCTCGTACAGGCTCATCCAGGCTTTGGCCAGCTGATCCCAGCCCAGGGAAACCTCGACGGCAAGCACGATGGCAACCATCCCGAGGATGACCCAGCGCACCCACCAGTACTTCCCGCGCGGGGTTTCTTCGCGCGGGAAGTCGAGATTGCGGGCGGGTGCGTCGTACGGCACGTGATTTAGGGTAACGGTGCAGGTGGCGCGGCGATCGCTGCGCGCCGCCGACTGTGTCGCCGTCGTAACCGGATCGTGCCGGCTCCGACGGTTGCGGCCGACGGGCGGGAGCTTCCGAACGGGTTCGGGTCGGCGCCGCGACCGATAGGCTGGCCAAATGTCAGCAAACGTCGACGATGCGTCGGTTGAACCCCTAGTACGAAAGACCGCAGCCTGGGCGTGGCGTTTGCTCGTCATCCTGGCCGCCGCGGTCGCTCTGTTGTGGGTGGTCAAGAAGCTCGAAATCATCGTCGTCCCGGTGCTGGTGGCGCTGCTGCTGAGCGCGTTGCTGGTGCCGGTCGTCGACTGGCTGGATCGGCGGGGCCTGCCCCGCGGCGGCGCGGTGGCGCTGGTCCTGCTGGGCGGCTTCGCGATCCTGGGCGGCATCCTGGCGTTCGTCATCCTGCAGTTCATCGACGGCCTGCCCGGCCTGACCGAACAGGTGACGCAGAGCATCGAGTCGACCCGCCGATGGCTGATCAACGGGCCGGCGCATTTGCGCAGCGAACAGATCGACAGCGCGGGCAACGCCGCCATCGAGGCGCTGCACAACAATCAGGCCAAGCTGACCAGCGGCGCGCTGTCCACCGCGGCTACCGTCACGGAGCTGGTCACCGCCGCGGTGCTGGTGCTGTTCACGCTGATCTTCTTTCTCTACGGTGGGCGCAACATTTGGCGCTACGTGGTGCAGATCATCCCGTCCGACGTCCGCGACCGGGTGCACGAGGCCGGCAACGCCGGGTACGGGTCGCTGATCGGGTACGTGCGGGCCACCTTTCTGGTGGCTCTGACCGACGCGGCCGGGGTGGGCACGGGCTTGGCGATCATGGGGATCCCGCTCGCGCTGCCGCTGGCCTCGCTGGTGTTCCTGGGCGCCTTCATCCCGCTGATCGGTGCGCTGGTTTCGGGCCTGCTGGCCGTGGTGGTCGCCCTGTTGGCCAAGGGCATTGTGTACGCGCTCATCACGCTGGGGGTGCTGATCGCGGTCAACCAGATGGAGGCCCACCTGCTGCAGCCGCTGGTGATGGGCCGCGCGGTCTCGATTCACCCGCTCGCCGTGGTGCTGGCCATCTCCACCGGCGGCGTCCTCGCCGGGATCGTCGGCGCCCTGCTGGCCGTCCCGACGGTCGCGTTCCTCAACAACGCGTTCCAGGTGTTGCTGGCGCCCAACCCCGAGGCGGAAGCCGAAAAGCAGACCGAGGAGGCGGACGAGAAGAACGCCATCCTGCAGGCCGAACCGGACAAACCCGGCTGATACCGACCGTCAGGATATGTCGGGGGGCTTTCCTATAACCGTCCCTCGCGGCGCAGCAGATCCGCGGCGGACAGCCCGCCGCCGGAGCGGCGCCGCTGCCGCGCGGGGTCGCCGTTCTCGCCCTGGCCGCGGGGGTTCGCGGCCTCGCCGGCGGCGGTGCCGTCGGGGTCGTCGGAATGGTGGCCGGGCACGGGGATGGCCCGGGTCTGATCGCCGGACGGCGGCGCCGCCGACGACGGGGGGCGCTGCGGCGCCTGCGGGCCCTGCGGTGCGGGCTTGGTCGCGGGGCGCGGGTCGGCCGGCCGCTCTCGGGCGGGGGCGCCCTGCGCGGAGAAGCGGGTGGTCTTGGCCTCGGTCGGCTGGCCGGGCCGGGCCGGGATGCGGGTGGTGTCCACGCTGTCGTCCGCCCGCGAGGACGGGTCCTGGGCGGGCCTGGGCTCCGGCGGACCGGCCGCCGCGGGACGCGCCGGTCGCGACGGCTCCAGCGGGGCGGGGTGGGTGGGGTCGTGCGGCGGGCGCGGCGTCGCGGCGACCAGGCTGGCCGCCACCGGCGGCCGCGCGGGCCGACCGTTGAGCGTCGGCCGCTTGCGCTCGTCGGGCAGATCGATCTCGCCCAGCCCGATCTTGTTCTGCAGGCGCCGGGCCCAGCGCGGCGCCCACCAGCAGTCGTCGCCGAGCAACTTCATCACCGACGGCACCAGGAACATCCGGACGACGGTCGCGTCCAGCAGCAGCGCCGCCATCAGACCGAAGGCCAGATACTTCATCAACACCAGGTCGGAGAACACGAACGAGCCGGCGACCACGGCCAGCACCAGCGCGGCGGCCGTGATCAGCCGCCCGGTGGTCGCGGTGCCGATGCGGATGGCCTCGGCGGTCGACATGCCCCGTTCGCGCGCCTCGACCATGCGCGATACCAGGAACACCTCGTAGTCGGTGGCCAGACCGAAACCGACGGCGACGACCAGCGCGATCAGCACCACCATCAGCGGAGTCGGCGTGAAATTCAGCACGCCCGACAGGTGCCCGTCGACGAAGATCCACGTCAGGATCCCCAGGGTGGATCCCAGGGTGAGCGCGCTCATCAGCACCGCCTTGATCGGCAACACCACCGATCCGAACGCCAGGAACATCAGCAGCAGCGTGGCGCTGAGCAGCAACACCAGCATCAACGGCCCGTTCTCGGCCAGGCTGTGGATGCTGTCCTGTTCCAGCGCAGGGGTGCCGCCGACGTACAGGTTCAGCCCCTTCGGGGGGTTCACCGAGCGCAGTTCGGTGATCTTCTTGGCGGCGTCATTGCGGTTGGCCAGGCCGTTCTGGATCACCCGCACCGAGCCGTCCTTGGGCACCGTCGTCCCGTTCGGACCGGCGACGCAGGGATTGCCGGCGATGGTCGGGCAGGCCCGTTCCTCCCACGTCTTGTCGGTGAACCCGCCGATCGAGGAGATCCTGTTGCGGATGTCGGCGACCTGCTGATCGGTGACCTTGCTGTGGTTGTCGCTCTGGATCACCACCGTCAGCTGCTCGGTCCGGTACCCCGGGAAGAGCTTGTCGAAATGCTCCTGCGCCTGGCGCACGGGGTTGTCCGGCGGCAGGTACTTCTCGCTCATGCCGCCGAACGACAGGTTGCTCAGCGGGATGACCAACAAGATCATGCCGACGGCGATCGGGATGGCGAACGCCAACGGCCGCTTCATCACCCAGTTCACCAGCTTGCCCCAGAAGCCGGCCTCGACCTCTTCGCGGGTCTTCGTCTTCTGCAGCCGGTCGGCCAGCCAGTTCAGGTAGGCGCGCGAATACTTCCAGTTGCGCAGGAACGGCACCCGGAACGCGGTCCGCACCCCCAGCGCGTCGACGTGGCGGCCGAGGATGCCCAGGCACGCGGGCAGGAACGTGATCGACAGCAGCGCGGCCAGCCCCACCGCCGCGAAGATCGCGTAGGTCAGCGAATGCACGAAGCCCTGCGGCAGCACCAGCAGGCTGGCGCTCGACGCGATGATCAGCACCGCCGAGAACGTCACGGTGCGACCGGCCGTCATCACCGTGCGCCGCACCGCGGCCTCGGTGTCGTAGCCCTCGGCTATCTCCTCCCGGAACCTGCTCACCACGAACAGCCCGTAGTCGATGGCGATACCCAGGCCGATCAGCGAGACCACCGGCTGGGCGAAGAAGTGCACCGGCCCGAACACGGCGACGAGGCGCAGGATGCCCAACGAGCCCGCGATGCTCAGCCCGCCGACGATGGCCGGCAGGCCGGCGGCGACCGCGCCCCCGAACACCAGGAACAGCACGACCGTCACCAACGGCAGCGCCAGCACCTCCATGCGGCGCTGGTCGGTGGCGATGGTGCCGGTCAAGGCGTTGGCGATCGGCTCGAGGCCGGCCAGCTGCACCGTGCCGCCGTCGAGCTTCTGCAGATCCGGCGCGATGTCCTTGTAATTGTTGAGGATGGTGTCGTCGTCGTCGCCCTTGAGCGGGATGGACACGAAGGTGTGCTTCTTGTCCTCGCTCACCATCCCCTTGATGACCGGGTTGGTGCTCTCGGGTGCCGCCAGCCAGCCGGCCCAGCCGACGACCTGGTCGGGATGGTCGGTCTTGAACTTGTTGAGGCCGGCGACGATCTTGTCCCGCCACGCCTGGTCGTCGACCGTCTTCCCGCTGGGGGCGGTGAACGTGGCCACCACGTGGCTGGTGCGGTCCCGGCCGTAGGTCTGGTCGCCCAGCACCGACGCCTTGACGGATTGACTGCCGTCGTCGTAGAAGCCGCTCTGTGTAACATGCTTGCCCAGGCTGATTCCGAAAACGCCGCCGAGCAGACACAGAGCTACCGTGACCCCGATCACGATGTACCGATATCGGTACACAGTTCGACCCCACCAGGCGAACACGCAAGCTCCTTACTGGATCGACTTAGTCTGCAGCGACCCGCGCACTGGTTTTTCAGTGTCACACACGCGCGGTCAACAGCGCTGACAGCGGCCGGAACGGCTGCAGCCACGCACCCTGGTCAGGCAGCGAATCTAGGCCGATCCGCGGCAATGGTTCCCGGAAGACGCCGGCGATGTCCTCCAGGTCAACGAAGTCCAAGGTATCCGACGCTAGCGCCCAACTCGCATGTTCGCGAAATCCGATCACTTGGACGCTGATGCCGGTTCGGGCGATCTCCTCGAGCGGTTCGCGAAACGCTTGGCCGTCGGCCGAAGCCACCACCACGGCCGCCAGCCCCTCGCTGCGCCGCAGTTCGATGTGGGCCAGCATGTCGCGGTCGACGTCGCTGTCCTCGTCGATCTTCGGCTTGGCGAACACCGCGAACCCCACGTTACGAAGGGCGTCCACCCAGGGCCGGACGACGTCGGCGCTGCCCGGCGCGATGTTGGTGAACACGGTGGCCTCGGGTTCGACGACCACGCCCGGGCGTTCGGCGCTGACCTCGGCCGTCCGCGCCAGCAGCCAGCGTCCCAGGGCGTCGAACCGCGGGCGTTCCAACGCCGTCGGGCGCCGACCCAGGATCGAGCCCAGGCCCATGTCGAGGTTGGGGGCGTCCCAGACCAGCAAGACGCGCCCGCCCGAAGGCGAAAAGCCGCCCAGGGTCCCCACGTCATCGGCGGACAGCACCGCCGGCGGCGCGACGGGTTCTGCTCCGGCGGTGGAGGTTTCAGTCAGGCTCATAGCTCATCGCCTATTCATCGTCTAAGCCAAACGAACTCGGTGACGGCGCTGCCCGCTTCTTGGGCTTTCGTCTCGTACTTGGTGGTCGGGCGAACGGTCGAGATCGGCAGCCGGCTGTCGGGGTCGGCCCGGCGCAGCCGGGACTCGCCCGCGCCGACTTCGGCGATGTGTTCGGCATAGCCGGCGTGGTCCGTCGCAACGTGCAGGACACCACCAGGGAGTAGCCGGTCGGCTATCAAGCCAATCGTGCCGGGCTGCAGGAACCGGCGCTTGTGGTGGCGCGCCTTGGGCCACGGATCGGGGAAGAAGACGCGCACCCCGGTCAGCGACGCCGGGGTGATGAGCCGCTGCAGCACGTCGAGCGCGTTGCCGCGGATCAGCCGGATGTTGGTCACCGCGTCGCGGTCGATCGCGCACAGCAACTGCGCCAGCCCCCGCCGGTAGATCTCCACCGCGACCACGTCGACGCCGGGCTCGTCCTTGGCCATCGCCAGCGTCGATGTGCCGCTGCCGCAACCGATTTCGAGCACCAGGGGCGCCTGGCGTCCGAACCACGAGCGGGTGTCCAGCGGCGGCTCTTCGCCGCCGGTTCCGTCCGCGGGGGCGCCCACCGACAGGCCGAGTTCGGGCCAGCGCCGCTCCCACGTCTGGCGCTGGGCGTCGGACAGGGCGGACCGTCGCGACCGGAACGCCGTCGCGGGGAGGTAGCGCTGGTCGGGGCGGGCCGATTCCCCGATCGGCGTGTCGGCAGACATCGCCACCCCGCGCTGCGCATGCATTTGTCCATGGTGGCCTATAAACCTTGGATGTAGCCGCCCCTGGTCCGGATTGATACCCAACAGTTGCCTTCAACTGGTAACTGATTAACGGTGGCTCGCTTCTTGGCGACGTGGATGCCACCATTCGGTGGGGCCGCCCGGCGCCGGCGCTGCACGCGGTAGCGGCGACGCCGACGGGGCGATCGGGTCATTCGGACCGAACAGGCGGGATATGAGGGGACAAGGACACCAGATTTTCGTCGATGAGCTGGCGCGGTTTGCCGACGGGCTCGTCGACCCGCGGGTGACGGCGATCGCCCGGCGAACCGCCGCACCGCTGCGGGTGGTGGTCCGCGGCCGCCGGGGGGTCGGCCGCCGCACGGTGGCCCGCGCGTTGGACCGGGCGGGAGGCGCGTCGGGGATCGCGACGGACCTCCAGGTGAGCGCGGCGGCGCCCGACCGCGGCGCCGACGTGGTCGTCTACGTGGTCGCGGAGGTGGTCAAGCCCGAGGACGCCCATGCCATCGCGGCCGCCGGGCACCCGGTGGTGGCGGTGCTGAACAAGGCCGATCTGTCGGGCCGGCGCGGTGACGGGCCGATCGCGGCCGCCCGGGCGCGGTGCGCCGACCTGTCGGCGCTGATCGGCGTGCCCATGGAGCCGATGATCGGCCTGCTCGGGGACGCGCTCGACGCGCTGGACGACGCCGAGGACAACCCGCTGTGGGCGGCGCTACACGCGCTCGCCACGCACCCCGGGGCCGCCGCGTGCCTGGACGGCTCGTTCGCCGACTTCCTGGCGGCGGACGGCCCGGTGCCCACCGGCGTGCGTCAGCGCCTGCTGGACACCCTCGACCTGTTCGGCACCGCGCTGGCGGTCGCCGCGCTCCGCCAGGGCAGGTCCCGGGCGCAGGTCCGCGCCTTGCTGCGCCGGATGAGCGGCGTCGACGCCGTCCTGGCCAAGGTCGGCGCGCTCGGCGCCGAGGTGCGCTACCAGCGGGTGCTCGGGGCCGTCGCGGAATTGGAGGCGCTGGCCGCCGGCGGGGGCGAGCTCGGCGAGCGGATCGGCGGGTTCCTGTCCCGCGACGACACGGTGGTCGCCCGGATGGCGGCCGCGGTGGATCTGGCCGAGGCGGCCGGGCTGGACCCGGGCGGCCCCGAGTCGGCCGGCGTGGACCGCGACCCGTCCGCGCACCTGCCGCGCGCCGTGCGGTGGCAGCGCTACAGCCGCGCCTCGGCGAGTGAGCTGCACCGCGCCTGCGGCGCGGACATCGCCCGCGGATCGCTGCGGCTGTGGTCGCAGGCCTGCGCGTCACTGCCGGGGGAATCCTGGTGAGCGGCGAGGGCAACGATCCCGTCGCACGGGTGGACGCGTTGGTGGCCGCGGCGGCGCCGGATCTGGATCCGCCGGCCGTTCAGCGCTGTGACGTGGTGCTGGTGACCGGCCCGTGGATGGCCGGGGTGAGCGCGGTGGCCACGGCGCTGCAAGGGCGCCTTCCGCAGCACAAGTTCGTGGAGTCGACCGACCTGGGGCCCGGCGAGGTGCCGATGGCGGTGGTGTTCGTCGTGTCCGCGGCGGCCCATCTGACGGCCTCCGACTGCGCACTGCTGGACGCCGCGACCGAGCACACCGACGCGGTGGTCGGGGTGGTGTCCAAGATCGACGTGCATCGCAACTGGCGTGAGGTCGTCGCCGCCAACCGCGACGCGCTGGCCGCGCACGCGCCGCGCTTCGGCCGGGTGACGTGGGTGGGCGCGGCGGCCCTGCCCGACGTCGGTGAGCCGGACGTCGACGACCTGGTCGGCGCCGTCGCGGCGCAACTCGACGACCCCGACCTCGCCCGGCGAAACAGGTTGCGGGCGTGGGAATCTCGCCTACAAACGGTCAAGCGGCGGTTCGACCGCGACGTCGAGGGATCGGGTCGCCGCGCGCGGGTCGAGGCGCTGCGCGAAGAACGCAGCACGGCGTTGCAGCAGCGGCGGCAGGCGAAGAGCGAACGCACCATCACGCTGCGCGGTCAGATCCAGCAGGCTCGGGTGCAGTTGTCGCACTCCGCGCGTAACCAGTGCGCGACGGCGCGCACCGAGCTGCAGGAGCACGCGGCGGGATTGTCGCGGGGCGACATGTCCGGGTTCGAGGCGCACACGCGCGCCCGCCTCGACGAGGTGGTGGCCGAGGTCAACGACGGCACGGACGCGCAGCTGGCCGACGTCGCGCAGGTGGTGGGCGTGCCGATGGACCTGCCGTCGGTCGAGAAGCTCCCGCAGGTGGATGTCGCGGCGCCGCCGCTGAAGTCGCGGCGGCAGGAAACCTGGCTGATGATCCTGCTGGGTGTCGGCTTCGGGCTGGGGGTGGCGCTCACGCTGAGCCGGCTGATGAGCGGCGTGGTCTCGCGGCTCAACCCCGGGCTCGCCGTCGTCGCGGCCGTGGCGTGCGTGGCGATCTCGGTGGCGCTCACCTTTCTGGTGATCAACCTGCGCGGGCTGCTGCACGACCGGGCGCTGCTGGACCGCTGGGCGGGCGACGCGACGTCGTCGCTGCGGTCGGTGGTCGAGGAACTGGTCGCCACCCGGGTGCTGGTCGCCGAGTCGGTGCTGAGCAAAGCGTTGCTGGCCCACGACGAGGCCGAGAACGCGCAGGCGTCGGCCGCCGTCGGCGTCATCGACACCGAACTGCGCGAGCACGCGCTGGCCGCCGCGCGGGCTGCGGCCGCGCGGGATCGGGAGATGCCGGCGGTCGCCGCGGCGCTGCGGGCGGTGCGTGCAGAACTCGGAGAACCGGGTATACAACCGGCTGAAAGTCCTGCCGAAGATGCCGGTGGTGACGAAACCGAAAAACCCGCTTCGAGGAGCGAAGATGGCGACCCGTCGGGAGCTTCTGAATCGTTGTTGTGAGAAGGCTTATACCTGCCCGAGACTTCCCCGACAAGTTCCTCACGATAACCTGTAGTTAACGCCACCAAGTCCTTAATTATGTGGGCGACGGCATACCGAGCACACGAGCCCGATACGCAACGAATCCAGGAGAGTTCGATGACCTCAGCGACCATTCCCGGTTTGGACACAGCACCCACGAATCACCAGGGCCTGCTGTCATGGGTGCAGGAGGTTGCCGAGCTCACCCAGCCCGACCGGGTGGTGTTCGCTGACGGCTCCGACGAGGAGTTCAACCGGCTGGCCGGGCAACTGGTCGAGGCCGGCACCCTGAAGAAGCTCAACGAGAAGAAGCACCCCAACTCCTACCTGGCGCTGTCCGACCCGTCCGACGTGGCGCGGGTGGAATCGCGGACATTCATCTGCACCGAGCAGGAGAGCGGCGCCGGGCCGACCAACAACTGGATGGACCCGTCCGAGATGCGGTCCATCATGACCGACCTGTACCGGGGCTGCATGCGTGGCCGGACCATGTGGGTGGTGCCGTTCTGCATGGGTCCGCTGGGCGCCGACGACCCGAAGCTGGGTGTGGAGATCACCGACTCCGAGTACGTCGTCATCTCGATGAAGGTGATGACCCGGATGGGCAAGGCCGCGCTGGAGAAGATGGGCGACGACGGGTTCTTCGTCAAGGCGCTGCACTCGGTGGGGGCGCCCCTGGACGAAGGCCAACAGGACGTGCCGTGGCCGTGCAACGACACCAAGTACATCACCCACTTCCCGGAGACCCGCGAGATCATGAGCTACGGCTCGGGCTACGGCGGTAACGCGCTGCTGGGCAAGAAGTGCTACTCGCTGCGGATCGCCTCGGCCATGGCCCACGACGAGGGCTGGCTCGCCGAGCACATGCTGATCCTCAAGCTCATCTCCCCGGAGAACAAGGCGTACTACTTCGCCGCGGCGTTCCCGTCGGCGTGCGGCAAGACCAACCTGGCGATGCTGCAGCCGACCATCCCGGGCTGGCGCGCCGAGACGCTCGGCGACGACATCGCCTGGATGCGGTTCGGCAAGGACGGCCGGCTGTACGCGGTCAACCCCGAGTTCGGTTTCTTCGGCGTCGCGCCGGGCACCAACTGGAAGTCCAACCCCAACGCCATGCGCACCATCGAGGCCGGCAACACCGTCTTCACCAACGTCGCGCTCACCGACGACAACGACGTGTGGTGGGAGGGCCTGGAGGGCGACCCGCAGCACCTGGTCGACTGGAAGGGCCGCGACTGGACGCCCGACTCCGACGAGAAGGCCGCCCACCCGAACTCGCGCTACTGCACGCCGATGTCGCAGTGCCCGATCCTGGCGCCGGAGTGGGACGACCCGCAGGGCGTGCCGATCTCGGGCATCCTGTTCGGCGCCCGCCGCAAGACGACCGTCCCGCTGGTGACGCAGGCGCGCGACTGGCAGCACGGCGTGTTCATGGGCGCCACCATGGGTAGCGAGCAGACCGCCGCCGCCGAGGGCAAGGTGGGCACCGTCCGCCGCGACCCGATGGCCATGCTGCCGTTCCTGGGGTACCACGTCGGTGACTACTTCCAGCACTGGCTCGACCTGGGCAAGAACGCCGACGAGTCCAAGATGCCGAAGGTGTTCTTCGTCAACTGGTTCCGTCGCGGCGAGGACGGCGGCTTCCTGTGGCCGGGCTTCGGCGAGAACAGCCGGGTGCTCAAGTGGATCGTCGACCGCATCGAGCACAAGGCCGGCGGCCAGGACACCCCGATCGGCATCGTGCCGAAGGCCGAGGACCTCGACCTGGACGGGCTCGACGCCAGCAGCGACGAGGTGGCCCAGGCGCTGGCGGTCAACGCCGCCGAGTGGCGCGAGGAACTGCCGCAGATCGAGGAGTGGTTCGAGTTCGTCGGCGAGAAGCTGCCGACCGGCGTCCGCGACGAGTTCGAGGCGCTCAAGCAGCGGCTGTCCGAAGCGGGCTGATCAGCCCGCCAGCCGCGAATTGGGGCTGGCCTTCTTCTGCGCGTACATCAGCTTGTCGGCGCGGGCGAGCAGTTCGCCCACGTTCGCGCCGTCGGAAACCGGCGCCCGCACGAAGCCGATGCTGGCCGAGAGACGGTAGGGCCGGTCGATGGTCGCGTTGAAATTCTCGAACGCGAGCGCGAGCCGCTCTTCGAGCGACGGGGTGTCGCCGGCGCTTTCGGTGACCATCACACAGAATTCGTCGCCGCCGATGCGGGCGAGGATGTCGGACTCGCGCCGGATGGTTCGCAGCACCCGGGCGACATCCTTGATGAGGCGGTCGCCCGTGTCGTGGCCGAGCTCGTCGTTGACTTTCTTGAGCCCGTCGACGTCGAGGAACGCGAGCACGCAGTTGTGGCCGAGGTGGTGCGACCCGCGAAGTTTCTGCTCGGCCAGTAGGTAGAAGCCCCGTCGATTGTTCAACCCGGTCAGCTCGTCGGTGACCGACAGCCGGCGGATCTCCTCGTTGGCGTCCTCGAGCGCGGCGGTGCGGTCGCGCACCCGCCGTTCCAGCTCGGAGTAGACCTGCACGTTCTCCATCGCGATCGACGTCGAATCCGCCAAAGCCTGCAGCAGGTGGACCTCTTGGTCGGACGGGTGATGCGGGTTGGCCCAGTAGTTGCCGATCGCGCCGATCGGTTCGAGCTTGCGGATCGGCACCATGACCAGGCTCTTGACGAAGGTGGGGCGGTACAGGGCGTGCGGGATGCGCGGGTCGCCGTAGATGTCGGGGATCACGGCCGCGTCGCGGTTGAGCATCGCCCAGCCGCTGATGCAGGACCTGATGGGGAAGCGGCTGCCCTTCCACAGCGGGGCGATCGCGTCCTCGTCGGCGTAATAGCAGCTGTCGTTGTCGCGGAGCACGAACGTCGCGCCGTCGCAGCCGGTGAGCTCGCGCGCCGAGGAGCGGACGATGCGCTGCAGGTCGGGCAGGCTACGCGCCAGCGACAGCTCCTGAATGGCGTGCACGAGCCGCTCCATGCCGTCGACATAGTCGGAAACGGCGAAAGTGGATGCGGCAGGCTCCGATTCTTGCCCGGCGGTCATGCGCACCTCCGTGCGACAGTGGCGCATCCCGCCGCGTTGCTCACCAAGGTCGGGTACCAGGGCCCACGGCGGTCTACTTGACTGCATTATGGCTGTCGACGCGCGCCGCGCGCCGGGATTGACGCAGAAAGTCCCGGGCCCACCCACCACTTAACACCCGTCAAGTTTGGCGGCGGTACAGTCTGCGCATGCAGATCCGCCCGTATCTCGGCGCCGACAAACCTGCTGTCATCCTGTACCCGTCCGGGACGGTCATCACCTTCGATGACCTCGAGGCCCGCGCCAATCGCCTGGCGCACCGGTTCCGCCAGGCGGGTCTGCGCGAGGGTGACACGGTCGCCATCCTGATGGAGAACAACGAGCACATCCACGCGGTGATGTGGGCCGCTCGCCGCAGCGGTTTGTACTACGTGCCCATCAACACCCACCTGACCGCGGCGGAGGCCGCCTACATCGTCGACAACAGCGCCGCCAAGGCGATCATCGGCTCGGCCGCGCTGCGCGAGACCTGCGCCGGCCTCGCCGAGCACCTGCCGCGCGGGCTGCCGGAACTGTTGCTGATCGCCGCCGAGAACGAAGACGATGGCCTGCCGGGCTGGGAGTGTTACCCGGAATGCGTTGCCGGCCAACCTGATACCCCGATCGACGACGAAATCGAGGGCGACCTGCTGCAGTACTCGTCGGGAACCACCGGCCGGCCCAAGGGCATCAAGCGCGAGTTGCCGCACGTCCCCCCGGCCGAGGCGCCCGGCATGATGTCGGCGCTGGTCGGTTTCTGGATGACGCCCGATTCGGTCTACCTCAGCCCCGCGCCGCTGTACCACACGGCGCCCTCGGTGTGGTCGATGAGCGCGCAGGCGGGCGGCATCACCACCGTGGTGATGGAGAAGTTCGACGCGCAAGGCTGCCTGGATGCCATCCAGCGCCACCGGGTCACCCACGGCCAGTTTGTGCCGGCGATGTTCACCCGGATGCTGAAACTGCCTGAGAACGTTCGTCATTCGTACGACCTGGGCAGCCTGCAGCGGGTGATGCACGCGGCGGCGCCGTGCCCGGTGGAGATCAAGAAGCAGATGATCGACTGGTGGGGGCCGATCATCGACGAGTACTACGCCTCCTCGGAGGCGCACGGGTCCACGCTGATCACCGCCGAGGATTGGCTGGCGCACCCGGGTTCGGTCGGCAAGCCCATGGGTGGTGCGGTGCACATCCTCGACGAGAACGGCAACGAGCTGCCGCCCGGCCAGGCCGGCGAGATCTACTTCGAGGGTGGGTATTCGTTCGAATACCTCAACGACCCAACGAAAACCGCGTCGTCGCGCTCCAAGCACGGCTGGGCCACCGTCGGCGACATCGGCTATCTCGACGACGAGGGCTACCTGTACCTGACCGACCGGCGCCACCACATGATCATCTCCGGCGGGGTGAACATCTACCCGCAAGAAGCCGAGAACCTTCTGGTCACCCACCCCAAGGTGATGGACGCGGCGGTGTTCGGTGTTCCCGACGACGAGATGGGCCAGCGCGTCATGGCGGTCGTGCAGACCGTCGACCCAGCGGATGCCACCGACGCGTTCGGCGATGAGCTGCTCGACTGGCTGCGGGATCGCCTGGCGCACTACAAATGTCCGCGATCGATCGCCTTCGAAGCGCAGCTGCCGCGCACCGACACCGGCAAGCTCTACAAGAACGGGCTGATCGAGAAGTACTCGGTGTAACCGATGCTGCGGGTGGTCGACCTGTCGAACGCGCCGGAGGGCGGCCCGGGCTCGCCGCCCGGCGTGATCGTCGCCGCCGGCTCGGCGGCCGACATCGCGCGGTCCGGAACCTGGCTTGACGCAGCGACTTTCACGCTGACCGAGGACGCCTGCGCCGACCGCCGGGTCGTCACCGTCGATTCCGTGCCCGATGCGCTGGGTGAGCTGACCGAACGCTGCGAGCGATGGCCGCACGCCAGCGGGATCTGTGACGACGTGTTGCGCGCGGTGGACCCCGGCGGCCCGACGCTGGCCGGGGTGGTGACCGAGTCGCTGGGGTATTCGACGCTGCAGTCCGGCCCGGAGTTCGCGCGGTGGCTGCAGGACCGCGGCCCGGTCCGCATGCCCGACATCGCCGACCCGGTGCGGGCGCACCGCGACGGCGACATCGTGCGCATCGCCTTCAATCGGCCGCAACGCCACAACGCGTTCTCCACGGATGCGCGCGCCGCGCTGTTGGAGGCGCTGGCTGTCGCGCAGCTGGATCCCTCGGTGACCGGCATCGTGTTGAGCGGCAACGGTCCATCGTTCTGCAGCGGTGGAGACCTCGCCGAATTCGGCACCTTCGCCGATCCGGCGAGCGCCCACCTGGCCCGCACCCGGCACAGCCCCGCCCTGGCGCTCGACGCGCTGACCGCGCGGCTGGGCCGGGCGTGCCGGGCCGAGGTGCACGGCCGGGTGATGGGCAGCGGGCTGGAGATGGCCGCGTTCTGCGGGTGGGTCACCGCCCGCGGCGACGCGGTGTTCGGGCTACCCGAATTGGCGCTCGGGCTGATCCCCGGCGCCGGCGGCACCGTCAGCGTCACCCGCCGGATCGGGCGTTGGCGCACAGCGTATCTCGTGCTGTCCGGCCACACCGTCGACGCCGAGACCGCGCTGGCCTGGGGGTTGGTGGACGAGACCTAGCAACCTCGACGCCCCCCGTTTGACGTCAGAAGCCCGAATACGTGGTCGTGGTCGTCGACGGCAAATGGGAGACGACAAGCACCCCGGCGACGACGTAGATGAGCACGAAGATCACCGCGGCGACGACGCCCACGATGGCGCCGATGATGGCCCACTTCTTGGCGTTGTTGGCGGCCTCCTGCGCCTCGGCGTAGCGGCCCTGCGCCCACAGCCCGGAGACCTTGTTGGAGTACACAATCGAGACGATCCCCAACGGCAAACAGCACAGCACCGTGCACAGGATCGCCCAGACCAGATAGTTCTCGGGTTCCGGCTGGCCCTGCCAGCCCGGCTGCGGCGCCGGCCATCCCGCGGGCGGCTGGCCCGGCCACGCCGGCGGCTGCTGCGGCGGATACCCCGGCGGCTGGCCCTGCCATTCCGGTTGCTGGCCTTGCCATTCCGGTTGCTGGCCTTGCCATTCCGGTTGCTGGCCTTGCCATTCCGGTTGTTGACCCGGCCATTCTGGCGAACCGCCGGGCGGCGCGGGAGGATAACTCATGGCGGCTGCCTTTCCCTTGGTTCGAAGTCAGGCAAATATACTCCCAAACGTCATTCTGCGGCCGCGCGATTGACGAGCCCGGGTCAGATCCCGCCCCGCGTCACCAGTTGCCGGGCGATCACATTGCGTTGGATCTCGTTGGTGCCTTCGCCGACGATCATCAGCGGCGCGTCCCGGAAGTAGCGTTCCACGTCGTATTCGGTGGAATAGCCGTAGCCGCCGTGGATTCGCACCGCGTTCAGCGCGATCTCCATCGCCACCTCGGAGGCGAACAGTTTGGCCATCCCGGCTTCCATGTCGCAGCGTTCACCGCTGTCGTAGCGCTCGGCGGCGTAGCGGGTGAGCTGGCGCGCCGCGGTGAGTTTGGTCGCCATGTCGGCCAGGTAATTGCCCACCGACTGGTGCTGCCAGATCGGCCGCCCGAAGCTTTCCCGCTGCTGGGCGTAGGCCAGCGCATCCTCGAGCGCGGCCGTGGCCACGCCCAGGGCGCGGGCGGCCACCTGGATGCGCCCCGTTTCGAGTCCCTTCATCATCTGTGAAAAGCCTTCGCCCGCAACGCCACCCAGTATCGCCGTTTGCGGCACCTGGAAATCGTCGAAGGACAGCTCGCAGGACTCCACGCCCTTGTAGCCCAGCTTGGGCAGATCCCGCGACACCGTCAGGCCCGGCCCGTGCTCGACGAGCACGATCGAGATGCCGGTGTGGCGCGGCGTGGCGTTCGGGTCGGTCTTGCACAACAGGGCGATCAGCCCGGAGCGGCGGGCGTTGCTGATCCAGGTCTTGGACCCGTTGATCACCAGAGCGCCGGCGCCGTCGCTGCGCGCGGTGGTCGCCATGTTCTGCAGGTCAGAGCCGCCGCCGGGCTCGGTCAACGCCATGGTGGCGCGCACCTCCCCACTGGCCATCCGCGGCAGGTAGGACCGCTTCTGCTCCTCGGTGCCGAACAGCGTCAGCAGCTTGGCGACCACAGTGTGCCCGCCCATCGCGCCGGCCAGGCTCATCCAGCCACGCGCCAATTCTTCGGTGACCCGCACGTAGCACGGCATCGACACCGGCGAACCGCCGTACTCCTCGGGCACGGCCAGCCCGTAGATGCCGATCCGCTTCATCTGCTCGATCCACGCCTCGGGATAGGCATTGGCGTGTTCGGCCTCGCGCACGCTCGGCTTGACCTCGCGGTCGATGAACGCCCGCACCGTGGCGACCAGCATGTCCTCTTCGTCATTCACCTGTCAGCACCTCAACGATTCGCGCCGAACGTCGACTTGGTCGGCAAAACCTCAAGAATCGGCACGACAAGTCGACGTTGGGGCCTGATCCGGATTGACCCTCGATTCCACAGCCTGCCAGCATGTGGCGTTGTGACTAGTGACGGGTATGCGCGGATTCGCGAGGGTGGACCGTACTTCGACGACCTCTCGGTGGGGCAGGTGTTCGACTGGGCGCCGTCGATGACGCTGTCGTCCGGCTTGGCGGGCGCGCACCAGGCGATCGTCGGGGACAGGCTGCGCCTGGCGCTCGACGCCGATCTGTGTGGGGCCGTGACGGGGCTGCCCGCGCCGCTGGCGCACCCGGCGCTGGTGTGCGACGTGGCGATCGGCCAGTCGACGCTGGCGACGCAGCGGGTCAAGGCCAACCTGTTCTATCGCGGCCTGGTGTTTCACCGGTTCCCGGTCATCGGCGATTCCCTCTATACCCGCACCGAAGTGGTTGGGCTGCGGGCCAATTCACCCAAGCCGGGCCGCGCCCCAACGGGCTTGGCGGCGCTGCGGATGATCACGATCGACCAGGCCGACCAGTTGGTGCTCGACTTCTACCGCTGCGGCATGCTGCCCGCCGGTCCGGATTTCGATCCCGACAACGCACCGCACGACGACCTGTCCACCATCGGCGCCGACGTGCCCGCCCCGGCCCACGATCCGACCGCCCAGTGGGACGCCGCGGTTTTCCGCACCAAGGTGCCCGGGCCGCACTTCGACCCCGACCAGGCGGGCTCGGTGCTGCACAGCACCGCCGACGTCGTCACCGGCGCCCCCGAACTCGCCCGGCTCACCCTCAATATCGCTGCGACCCACCATGATTCGCGGGCCGGCGGACGCCGGCTGGTGTACGGCGGGCATACCATCGGGCTGGCGCTCGCGCAGGCCTGCAGGCTGCTGCCCAACCTGGTCACCGTGCTGGGCTGGCAGTCGTGCGATCACACCGGCCCCGTGCACGAGGGTGACACGCTCTACAGCGAGCTGCACATCGAATTTGCCGAACCGACCGAGCACGGGGGAGTGCTCGGGCTGCGGTCGCTGGTGTATGCGGTTGGCGAGGCGGAGGAGGGCCCGGACCGGCCGGTGCTGGACTGGCGGTTCCGCGCGCTGCAGTTCTAACGACGATGCGTGCCACGAGCACAATGGGGGGCGTGAGCTCGGCAGCGACCACCTGGGGAAGCAGTGGGCTGGCCTACCTGACGGGCCTGCCCGACGGCCCCGCCGACTTCTCCCGGGCCCGTGTGCTGCCCCGCGCGCAGGAGGTGGCGGCGGCCATCGGCGGCCGCTGGGGCGTGCAGGTCGACGCGGCCGGGCTGCTGACCGGGCGGGCCGCCCTGCGGGGCCTGACCCGCGCCGGCCGGGTGTCGCCCGGCGGCGCCACCCGCCTGCTCGCGGCGCGGGACGGCTGGTGCGCGCTCACCCTCTCGCGCGCCGACGACCTCGCCGCCGTCCCCGCGCTGCTGCAGGCCGACGAGGTGGCCGTCGACCCGTGGCCGCAGCTGCAACGGTGGGTCGCCGCCCGTGTGGTCCCCGAAATCGTCGAGCGGGCGGCGCTGCTCGACATCCCGGCGGCGGGCCTGGGCGAGGTGACGGCCGCGCCGCCCCGCACGCGCCGAATCGGGCCGCCGGCGCCCGCGCGCGCGCCGCGCGGCCTGCTGGTGGCCGACCTGTCGTCGATGTGGGCGGGCCCGCTGTGCGGCCAGCTGCTGGCCCGCGCCGGGGCGACGGTCGTCAAGGTGGAAAGCCCGCGCCGCCCGGACGGCACCCGCGCCGGAGACCAATCCTTTTTCGACTGGATGAACCACGAAAAGCTCTGCTATGGACTCGATTTCGACAGCCAGACCGACGAACTGCGCGAGCTCCTCACCGTCAGCGACGTCGTCATCGAGGGCTCCCGTCCGGCCGGGCTGGCGCGCCGGGGCCTCGGACCGGACGACGTCGCACCGCGGCCGGGCCAAATCTGGTTGCAAATCACCGCCTATGACGGCCGCAGGCCGGGATTCGGGGACGACGCCGCGGTGGGCGGCGGCCTGGTGGGGACCAGCGACGAGGGGCCGGTGTTCTGCGGCGACGCCATCGCCGACCCGCTGACCGGGCTACAGGCCGCCCTGGCGGTGGCCGAGTCCCTGGCGCGTGGCGGGGGCGAGTTGATCCGGCTGTCCATGGCGTCGGTCGCCGCGACCTACGCGGGGCTGCCGACCGGGTCGTCGGTTTCGCCCGCGACGGTGTCCCCGCCGTCGGCTCCGCCGGCGTCCCCACCGGCGTCCGGGCTGGGCGCCGACAACGGGGCGGTGCGCCGGCTGGTCGGCCAAAGGCGTTGCCTGTCATGCTGATTCGGCAGGCCACCCTGCTGGATGGGACCGTGACCGACATCCGGGTGGGCACGCAGATCGAGGAGATGGCGCCCTCGGGTGAGGGCCTGACGCCCCGGGCGGGGGAGGGTGTGCTCTACGCGGGCGGCGGAACCGTGCTGCCCGGGCTGCACGACCACCACGTGCACCTGCGCTCGGCGGCTTCGGCGCTCGATTCGTTTTTCGTCGGGCCGCCCGGGGTCAGCAGCGAAGCCGAGCTCACCCAGTTATTGGCGAACGCCACGCCCGGGCCCGACGGGTGGATTCGCGCTGTCGGCTACCACGATTCGGTCGCCGGAGAACTCGACCGGACCGCGCTGGACGCGATGGTCCGCAGCGTTCCCGTGCGCATCCAGCACCGCAGCGGTGCGCTGTGGATCCTCAACTCCGAGGCGCTGGGCCGGGTCGGCCTGGCCGAACACCCCGACGGCCGACTGCGCAGCGCCGACGACGGCTGGTCGCAGGCCCTCGACCGGCGCGAAACCGACCTGGCCGAACTCAGCCGCCGCATCACGGCGACCGGCGTCACCGGCGTCACCGATGCCACCCCCGACCTCGACGCCGACGACAGGGCCTCGCTCTCGGCGGCGCACGGCCGCGGCGAGTTCCGGCCACGGGTCAGCTTCCTGTCCCCGGGCAAGAAGATCCTGCACGACGACCGCCTCGACCTCGACGGCCTCACGGAATGGATTGCCCGGCAGCACAACACGGGGCAACCGGTGGCCGTGCACTGCGTGACCGCCGCCCAGCTGGTGGTGACCATCGCGGCCCTGCGCGCGGCCGGTGGCCACCCGCGGGACCGCATCGAACACGCCGCGGTGGTGCCCGACGACAACGTGGCCGATCTCGTCGAGCTCGGGGTCACCGTCGTCACCCAGCCCAACTTCGTCGCCGAGCGCGGCGATCAGTACCTCGCCGAGGTGCCCGCCGCCGAGCACGATCAGCTGTGGCGCGTCGCGGCGCTGCGCGACGCGGGCGTGCCGGTCGCGCTGTCCACCGACATGCCGTTCGGCCATGGCGACCCGTGGACGGCGATGCGTGCCGCGGTGCACCGCACCACACCGAGCGGCGCCGTTCTGGGCGCCGGCGAATGTGTCTCGCCGTCAACGGCTTTGACGATGTTTCTGGGCCGGGCGGATCAGCCGGACCGGGCGCGCGCCGTGCGCGCCGGGCAGCCGGGCGACCTGTGCGTGCTCAGTGAGCCGCCGGCGACCGCGCTGGCGGAACTCGACGCCGGCATGGTGGCCGCCACCGTGATCGGCGGCGAGCTGGTGTACTTCGCGATGTGACCGGCGATCAGGACGCCGGTGCGAGCGCCGCGCGCAGGACGTCGCATTGGCTGCCGAAGAACTGTTGCGACACTTGAAGTTTCGGCGCGATCAGGTCGAATCCGTGGAAGGCGCCGGGAACGATCTCGACCTGGCACGGCACCCCGGCGGCCTTGAGTCGTTCGGCGTAGGCCAAGTCCTCGTCGTGGAACAGGTCGTGGGTGCCCACACCGATCCACGCCGGCGGCAGGCCGCTGAGGTCCTCGCGCCGCGCCGGCACGGCGACCTGCGGGTCCGCGTTGCCCAGGTAGGCGTCCCAGCCGAATCGGTTGCTGCGGTTGTCCCAGAGGCGGTAGTTCGCGCTGGGCGCGGTGGCCGAACTGCGGTCGTCGAGCATGGGATAGGTCAGCAGCTGGAACGAGGGGCTCACCTCGGCGCGGTCGCGGGCCAGCAGGGCCAGGGCCGCGGCGAGGCCACCGCCGGCGCTGGCGCCGCCGATGGCAACCCGGTACCGGTCCACCGACGGCAGGCCGGCGAGCCAGCTCAGCGCCGCGTAGCAGTCTTCCAGCGGTGCGGGATACGGATGTTCGGGGGCCAGGCGGTATTCCACCGACGCGACGGTGATGCCGAGGCGCCTGCTGAACCCGCTGCACAACCGGTCGTCCTGCCGGGCGTCGCCGATCACGTATCCGCCGCCATGGATCCACAGCAGCGCGGGCGTCGGCTCGCTGACGCCCGCGGGCCGGAACAGCCGAACCCCGGCACCCGACTCCAGGGTGATCACCTCGACGTCGCGGACGGGCTTGCCCAGGCGTGACCGCCAGGCCATCGCTTTCCGCATGACGGGCAGGGTGCGGGGGCCGACGAGTCGCCGAGGGGCGAAGCGGGCGAGTCTTTGCAGGTCAGGATGAACAGCGTCGTTCGTCACCGATCCAGTATCACTGACGGGGAAAATCAAGGGACAGCTATCAGTGATCAGACACCGGGAGGCAGCGTGCCCCAGCTCGCGACGCGATTCGTCGACACGGCCCTCGGGACGCTTCGGGTCCAGGTGAGCGAAGGGGCCGGGCCCGCGGTCCTGATGTGGCCCAGCCTGCTGATGACGGGCGAGCTGTGGGCCGGTCAGGCCGAACGCTTCGGCGACAGCCATCGCCTGGTGCTCGTCGACCCGCCCGGCCACGGCGGCAGCACACCGCTGAGCGGGCCGTTCAGCTTTCCCGACTGCGCGCGTTGCGTCGTCGACCTGCTGGACGGGCTCGGCATCGACCGGGCCCACTTCGTGGGCAATTCCTGGGGCGGGATGATCGGCGGCACCTTCGCCGCCCTGCACCCCGACCGGGTCGACCGCGCCGTGCTGATGAATTGCACGGCCTCCAAAGCCGGTGTCGCGCAAAAGGTTCAGTACGCGGCCATGCTGTGGCTGGCGCAAATGCTCGGCGGCATCCGGCCGCCGCTGACGCGCTCGAGCATCCGCGCCTTCCTGGGGCCGACCACGCTGCGCACCCGCCCGGATGTGGTCGAGACCGTGCGGGCGAACGTGACTGCGGTGAACACCGATTCGGTGCGCTGGGCGGTGCGCAGCGTCGTGTCGGCCCGCCCCGACCAGCACGCCCTGCTGGGGCGCGTCACCGCGCCGGTGCTGGTGGTCGCCGGCGCGGAGGACGCCACCTTCCCGGTGGCCGAAACCCGGGCCATGGCCGAGTCGATCCCCACCGCGTCCTTCGCCGTGCTGGACGGGGTCGCGCACCTCGCGGCGCTGGAGCACCCCGCCCGGGTGAACGCGCTGCTGGAGTCGTTTCTGTTCGGGTGACGCGACACATTTATCGAACCGAATCACGCGCTGCGACGTAGCCCTAACGGGTCCGCGCAGGGCCCACAACGCTGTGGATTAACCGGGCCGCGATCGGGGTATCGGTGCAATGCTGGCGAACGTGCTTGCCGTCAGCTTGTTGGGGTTGTCGGCTCGTGTTCGCAACGTCCCGCCTGGGGCCGAGCGTCTGCAGGCCGCCCGATCGGCCGCGACGCGAGGGGCGAGACATGCTGGGGCAGCTTTACGATCGGGCGCTCGGCGGGGAGCGATGTTGGATCCGTCATGACGACGGCGAACTGCGGCCGCTGCCGGCGCACCGCTGGCTGGGCGTGCGATGTCCCCCGAACGGCTCCGGCGTAGCCGATGACGCCGTCGACGAGGTTTTCGACGAAGCCGTCACGCAGATGTGCACCGGGCCGACCATCGAGCTGGGCTGCGGTCCGGGGCGGTTGGTGGCGAGGCTGATCCAGCGGGGCATCCCCGCGCTCGGCATCGACCGGTCCGCGACCGCGATCCAGCTGGCGGGTCGCGGCGGTGCGCCGGCCCTGTTGGGGGACGTGTTCGAGGAGCTGCCCGGAACGGGCTTGTGGCAGACGGTCCTACTGGTCGACGGCAACGTCGGCCTGGGCGGGGACCCGCTGCGCATTCTCGGGCGCGCATTCGAGCTGTTGGCCCGCGGCGGGCGGTGCATCGCCGAATTCGAAGCCGAGACCATCGGCATCCGGTCGCGCTGGGTCCGCCTCGAGTCGTCGTGCGAGGTCGGGCCCTGGTTTCGCTGGGCCACCGTCGGGGTGGACAGCGCCGCGGCGCTGGCCGCGCAGGTGGGGCTGACGCTGACCGGCGTCCGCCTGATCGGCGACCGGGTGATCGCCAGCCTGGCGGCGGTCTGAGCGTGTCGCGCGCAGCTAAATCCGCCGCGCGCAGCGAACCGCCAAATGCATTCCAGACAGGGTCAATAACCCATTCAGCGACCCCGCCGGGCAAAGCGAAATCGCAACCATAGCCGGTTCACGGAAACATCAGTTTCGCCGACCTACCCGGGGGTACAGTTCCCGACATGACGGCGAACCGACCTGGCATCACACCGTGGGTGAAATGGTTGCTGCGGGCCGGGCCCGCCGACTATGCGCTGGCGCTGAGCGAGGCCGGGGCCTCGCTGCCGGTGGTCGGCAAACACCTCGAGCCGCTGGCCGCGATGACCGCCATGGGTGTCTGGGGTGCCAGGCACGCGCCGGCGGCGATTTCCGCGGCGACCAAGGACTGGTTCACCCCGGGGATCAACGACGCGCGGCGCCGGGACCGGGAGAGCACGCAGCAGGTCTCCCTCGCTGCGCTGCGGGGCGTCGTGTCGGCGGCGGATCTCGAAATGGATTGGCCGGCGGCCGAACGGACCCCGCCGATCTGGGAGGGCCTGCGGCAGCGCCGCCACCTGTATCGCCGCGGCGTCCACTACGGGGACCACCCCGCGCAGGTCCTCGACGTCTGGCGTCGCGCCGACTTGCCCGCCCAGCCCGCGCCGGTCCTGATCTTCCTGCCCGGCGGCGCCTGGGTGCATGGCAAGTGCATGGGTCAGGGGTCCGCGCTGATGTCACGGCTGGCCGAGCAGGGGTGGGTGTGCCTGGCGGTCGACTACCGCGTCGCGCCGCACCACCGCTGGCCGCGCCACATCGTCGACGTCAAAACCGCCATCGCGTGGGCGCGCGCCAACGTCGACAAGTTCGGCGGTGACCGCAATTTCGTTGCGATAGCGGGGTGTTCGGCCGGCGGCCACCTGTGCGCGCTGGCCGGCCTGACCGCCGATGACCCTCAATATCAGGCGAAGCTGCCCGAGGGTGCGGATACGTCGGTGGACGCGGTCGTCGGAATCTACGGCCGCTACGACTGGGAGGACCGCTCGACGCCGGAGCGGGAGCGGTTCGTCGACTTCCTGGAGCGGGTGGTGGTCAGAAAATCGATCGCCCGTCACCCCGAGGTTTTCCGGGCCGCCTCGCCGATCGCCCGGGTGCACCGTAATGCGCCGCCCTTCCTGGTGATTCACGGCAGCAAGGACAGCGTCATCCCCGTCGAGCAGGCGCGCAGCTTCGTCGAACGGCTGCGGACGGTGTCGCATTCGACGGTCGGCTACCTGGAGTTGCCCGGCGCGGGCCACGGATACGACCTCATCGACGGCGAGCGCGCCGGCGCGGCCGCGCATGTCGCCTCGCTGTTCCTCAACCAGGTTTATCGCGCCAAGACACGGATCGGGGCAAAAGAGGTTATCTGACCCGGCGCCGCTGAGTATTGTCCCTCTATGGGTAAGGGGTGGCGGTGAAGAGGCTTAGCGGCTGGGACTCGGTGCTGCTGTACAGCGAAACGCCGAACGTGCACATGCACACCATCAAGGCCGCCGTCATCGAACTGGACGCCGATCGGCGTTCCCTGGACGTCGACGCGTTCCGGCAAGTCATTGCCGGCCGGCTGAACAAGCTCGATCCGTTCTGCTACCAGCTCATCGAGGTCCCGCTCAACTTCCACCACCCGATGTGGCGGGAGAACTGCGAGGTCGACCTCGACTATCACATTCGCCCGTGGCAGGTGGCGCCGCCCGGGGGTCGCCGCGAGCTGGACGAGGCCATCGGGCAAATCGCCAGCACCCCGCTCGATCGCAGCCGCCCGCTCTGGGAGATGTACTTCGTGGAAGGGTTGGCCAACAACAGGATTGCGGTGGTCGGCAAAATTCACCACGCGCTCGCCGACGGCGTCGCGTCAGCGAATTTGTTGGCCCGCGGCATGGACCTGCAGCCGTGCCCGGAGGGCGGACCGTACATGTGCGACCCGCCCCCGACCACGCGACAGCTCATGGCCTCGGCGTTCGCCGACCACGTCCGCCACGTCGGGCGGCTGCCTCACACCATCCGCTACACCGCACAGGGTTTGGGCCGGGTGCGCCGCAGCGCGCGCAAATTCTCCCCGGAATTGACGCGACCGTTCGAGCCGCCGCCGACGTTCATGAACCACAAGATCACGCCGGAGCGCCGGTTCGCCACCGCCACACTGGCTCTGGCCGACGTCAAGGAGACCGGCAAGCGGCTCGGGGCGACCATCAACGACATGGTCCTGGCCATGGCGACGGGCGCGTTGCGCACCCTGCTGTTGCGCTACGACGGCAAGGCCGAACCGTTGCTGGCGTCGGTGCCAATGAGTTTCGACTTCTCGCCCGAGCGGATCTCCGGCAATCGTTTCACCGGGGTGCTGGTGGGCCTACCGACCGATTCCGACGATCCGCTCGAGCGGGTGCGGTGCGCCCACGAGAACGCCATCGCCGCCAAGGAAAGCAATCAGCTGATGGGGCCGGAGCTGGTCAGCCGGTGGGCGGCCTACATGCCGCCCGGCCCCACCCAGGCGTTCTTCCGGTGGGCGTCCGGCCGCGACGGCCACAACAGGATCCTGAACCTGAACATCTCCAACGTCCCGGGGCCGCGGGAGCGCGGCCGGGTCGGCGGGGCACTGGTCACCGAGATCTATTCGGTGGGCCCGTTGACGGCCGGCAGCGGGCTCAACATCACCGTCTGGAGTTATGTCGATCAGCTCAACATCTCGGTGCTCGCCGACGGGGCCACGTGCAAGGATCCGCACGAGGTGACCGACGCCATGGTCGACGACTTCATCGAAATACGCAGGGCCGCAGGGTTTTCGGAGAAGCTCACCACCGTCGAAGCCGCGATGGCACCGGCCTGACCGGCCCGGCCCGGTCGGTGACCGCGCCCGGCGGTAACCCGAATCTCGCCGGCACGTTAACGCCGTTCCCGTCGACCGTTACCATCGGTCCGACAAGTCAGCACCGTGACGAACAAGGGAGCACCGTGAGCGAAGAGGCCAACGAACCCGAAGTCCTGGTCGAACAGCGGGACCGGATCCTCATCATCACGATCAATCGGCCGAAGGCCAAGAACGCGGTCAACTCCGCGGTGGCCAACGGCCTGGCCGCCGCCGTCGACCGGCTCGACGGCGAACCCGGCCTGTCGGTGGGCATCCTCACCGGCGCGGGCGGCTCGTTCTGCGCGGGCATGGATCTCAAGGCCTTCGCCCGGGGCGAGCTGCCCATCGTCGAGGGCCGCGGGATGGGCTTCACCGAGCGCCCGCCGGTCAAACCGTTGATCGCGGCGGTCGAGGGCTACGCGCTGGCCGGCGGCACCGAACTGGCGTTGGCGACCGACCTGATCGTGGCCTCGAAGGACTCGGCGTTCGGTATCCCGGAAGTCAAGCGCGGCTTGGTCGCCGGGGGCGGCGGGCTGCTGCGGCTGCCGCAGCGCATCCCCTCCGCGATCGCCATGGAACTGGCGCTGACGGGTGAGAACCTGAGCGCGGAGCGGGCGCACGCGCTGGGCATGGTCAACGTCCTCGCGGACCCCGGGTCGGCGCTGGATGCGGCGATCGAGCTGGCGGAGAAGATCGCGGCGAACGGGCCGCTGGCGGTGGCCGCCACCAAGCAGATCATCGTCGAGTCCCGCGGCTGGAGCCCCGAGACCATGTTCGCCGAGCAGAACAAGCTGCTGGCACCGGTGTTCTCCTCCAACGACGCCAAGGAGGGCGCCATCGCCTTCGCCGAGAAGCGCCCGCCCAAGTGGACGGGCACCTAATCGGTCAGATAGCGCTGCAGCGTCGGCCCCAGCCAGCCGACCAGGTCCTCGACGGTGCTCGACGCGAGTGGCTCTATCTTCAGCTGGTAGCGCGCGAAAGCGAGCCCGGCCAGGTGGCTGGCCACCAGCTCGACCCGTAGCTCGGCATCGGCCACCCCGAATTCCGCCGCGACCCGCTTGGCGATCGGCCCGGCGAGGCTGTCGTGCAACACCTTTCGCGCCTCGGGGTGGATCGCCGCCGAGCGCCACAGCGTCAGGAACGGCTCGAAGACGGCGCCTTGCTCCCAGTGCTCGAGGAAGCGCCGCACCAGCCTCTCGCCGATCCGTTCGGTCCCCTCGTCGAGCAGCGTGGCCAGCTGGTGCAAGGGGTGCTCGGGACCGGTCAGCGTGGACGCGGTGAACAGGCCTTCCTTGTTGCCGAAAAAGTAGTAGACCATCGCGACGTCCACACCGGCGTCGGCCGCGATCGCGCGGACGGTGGCCCGCTCGTACCCGTCGCGCATGAAGCGTTCACGTGCGGCGTCGATGATGCGCTGTCTGTTCACTTGACCGGTGCGCCACCGGCCGGCGCGCCGCGCAGCTGGCATGCGCACCACAATACTTCAACAAGCGTTGGCGAATGCCGTCGTGCGGCGTACGTTAGTTCTTGAACGGAGGTTGAAGTATTCGATAGAGGAGGTCTCCCATGGTGACGAGGAGGCGGCGACGCCTGTGGTGGCGACACCTGATGTCGGTCCTGCTGTTCCCGGCGATGGTGACGCTCGTGGTGCCGGCCCTGATCGTCGGGCCGACAGGCGTGCGCGCGCCGCACCTGGGTGCGGCGCCGACGATCGGTCTGATCACGCTCGGCTGCATACTGATCGCCGCCGGTGTGGCCCTGATGATCTGGACCAACGTGCTGTTTGACCGGGTGGGCGAGGGCACGCTCGGGCTGGGCAACGTGATGGGGGAGCCGGTCCATCTGGTGGTGCGAGGTCCCTACCGGCACGTGCGGAACCCGATGATCACCGGCGTACTGTGCATCCTGCTCGGCGAGGCGGCCATCATCGCCTCGGGCCCGCTATTGCTTTGGCTCGCAACCTTTTTCACGTTCCAGGCGATCGCCATTCGGTTCTGGGAGGAGCCCCATCTCGCCGAGCGCTATGGCGGCGAATACGTGGACTACCGGAGCAACGTGCCGCGTTGGTTCCCGCGGGTCTCGGCCTGGGATCCGCCCGCTCGTTGCTGAGGCCGTCGCGGAGCGCCCGGCACCGATCGCACTCGGGTTTCCCGTCCCACCCCTCACCGACAAGCGCTCAACCGGCCATGTCGTCGGCGCCGAGGGACCCGCCGTGACCAGGGCGCCGGTCGCGCGGGACGCTCGACATCGGGGGGCAACCCGGCTGAGTTACACTGCAGACGAGATTTGTAAAGGGCCGGGAATCCAGGAAGATCGAGGATGAGCATTTCGCTGCTGCTCGAGATGGCCGCATCGGGCGACGCCGAGCGCACGGCGGTGGTGTCCGGAGACCTGCGGCTGACAACACAACAGCTCAGCGATCTCGCCGACGGCGGCGCGGGGGTGATCGCCGGGTCGAATGCCAAGCACGTTGCCTATGTCGGTACCGGCGGCGCGATGCTGCCGGTGCTGATCTTCGCCGCGGCGCGCGCCGGGGTGGCCTTCACCCCGATCAATTACCGGCTCTCCGCCGAGGGCGTCCAGGCGCTGATCGAGCGGCTGCCCGAGCCGTTGGTGGTCGTCGACGCCCGGTACCGGGAGATGATCGGCGATGTGTCGGACCGGGTGATGGTGTCCGACGACTTCCTCGAGGCCGCCCGCACGGCCGAGCCGGCTGCGGAGTTCCCCGACCCGGACTCCGTCGCGATCGTGCTGTTCACCTCGGGCACCACCTCGCAGCCCAAGGCCGTCGAGCTCTCGCACAACAACCTGACCAGTTACGTCACCGGGACGGTGGAGTTCGGGGCGGCCTCGGACACCGACGCGGCCCTGATCTGCGTGCCGCCGTATCACATCGCCGGGGTCAGCGCCGCGCTGTCGAACTTGTATGCCGGCCGAAAGATGGTGTACCTGCCCAATTTCGATGCGCAGGAATGGGTTCGGTTGATCAACGCCGAGCACGTGACCACCGCGACGGTGGTGCCGACCATGCTCGACCGGATCATCACCGTGCTGGACAACGACGGGGCGCCCATCGAGCTGCCGTCGCTGCGCAACCTCGCCTACGGCGGCTCCAAGGTCGGGTTGCCGCTGGTTCGCCGGGCCCTCGAGCTGCTGCCCGACGTGGGCTTCGTCAACGCGTACGGCCTGACCGAGACCAGCTCGACGATCGCGGTCCTGACTCCCGACGACCATCGCGCGGCGCTGGCGGCGTCGACGGCCGAGGGCGCGCGGCGGCTGGGGTCGGTCGGGCAGGCGGTCGCGGGCATCGAGCTGCAGATCCGCGACGAGGCCGGCAATGTGCTGCCGCCGGGCGAGACCGGTGAGCTGTTCGTGCGGGGCGAGCAGGTCTCGGGCCGCTACACCGGGATCGGCTCGGTGCTCGACGAGAACGGCTGGTTCCCGACCAAGGACATCGCCATGCTCGACGACGAGGGCTACCTGTTCATCGGCGGGCGCAGCGACGACACCATCATCCGCGGCGGCGAGAACATCGCGCCCGCTGAGCTCGAAGAGGTCCTCGTCGAGCACCCCCACGTCCGGGATGTCGCCGTGGTAGGTGTCGAGGATCCGCAGTGGGGCCAGGCGATCGTCGCGGTGGTGGTGCCGGCGCCGGGCGTGGACCCCGACCCCGCGGAACTGCGCGAGTTCGTCCGCAAGAGTTTGCGCGGATCACGCACCCCCGACGAGGTAGTGTTTCGCGACGAGCTGCCCACCACCGCCACCGGCAAGGTGTTGCGGCGGGAGATCATCCAGACCCTCACTCCGATTGCGCGTCGGACGGCCCAGCAGTAAGCGATCAAGGACGGAAATCAATGATCAAGAACGGAACTCGTCTCGCCAGCCAGGTATGCGACACGCAGGTGATCGTCGTCAGAAGCGCGGACAGCCTCGACGACCTGCGGTGTGGCGGTGTGCCGATGGTGGCGGTGGGCGCCGAGCGCTCGGGCGAATTGGACCCGTCGTTCTCCGACGGCACGGTCATGGGCAAGCGCTACGTGGACGAAGCCGGCGCCGAGGTGCTGGTGACCAAGCCGGGCGCCGGGAGCCTGAGCATCGGGCAGACCGCGCTGCACCTCAAAGAGGTCAAGCCGTTACCCGCGAGCGACTGAACGTCACTGCGAGTCGTCATGCTTGGCCGGAATTTTGTTCCGGAGGACGAATTCCTTTGCCTTGATCAGGAATTCGAGCTGCTCACCCACTTGGTGGAGCGGGCCCGCGTTGCGGGTGGAGCGGGAGAGCAGGACAGCGCCCTCCAGCGCGGCAATCGACATCACGGCCAGCGACTCGGCGTCGGCGTCGTCAAAGCCGTCGTTGACGAACGCGCGGGTGAGGGCGGTGCACCAGCGGCCCAGGATGGCACCGGCTTCGGTGGACAGCTTGGGACCGTCCTCGTCGGAACAGCCGATCGCCGCCGCCACCACCGGGCACCCGGCGGTGAAGCCGCCGTCGGTGAGCAGCCGCTCCCAAAATCCGACGAACTCGGCCAACAACGCCCGGGCGCCGCGGCCGGCGGCGTCGTCGATCATGGCGGTGATGGAGTCGCCCGAGTAGCGCAGCGCTTCGGTCAGGATCTGATTGCGCCCGTCGGGAAAGTGGTAGTACACCGAGCCGCGCGGGGCGCCGCTGCGGGCGAGCACCGCGTCGATCGTCACGCCCGCGGCGCCGCGCTCGCGCATCACCTCGGCCGCGCTGGCCAGCATCTTTGTCCGCGTGTCCCCGCGCTTCGGCGGGGCGTGCTGCTTGGTGGCGTCACCGATAGTCGGCACTGTCGTACCTCCGGGGGCTGGCGTCATGCAGCGTGCGAGTGGCGCAGCGCCGGCCAGTGCATATGACGCGGGCTGAATCGGAATGTCCGGCGCCGCAATTCTGGCATCTCGCGGGTGAATTGATAGCCGGCGACGTTGAGCTCAATGATCCACATGGTGTTCTCCCGGCCTGTGTGCGGCCCTTGATTATGCTAAGAACCATATAAGACATCCGTAAATTAAGCAATTTCTCAGGGGAAATGTGACGCACGCCGCACAAATGCGGCGCGTCGGTGCCGCGGTCCGCACCTGCGGTTCCGAAAACCGGCCGAAATTATGCTCTATCGCATAGTCGATAGGCCGGATGGCTGGCCGGGCCGCCGTGGCGGCCCCCAAACGCCGAACATGCACTTACGGCGAAAAATCGGACGATTTCCCGCCCGGAGTGCACGTTCGACGCGTGCCAGACCTAGCTTTCGATCGTGTGGCCCATCGGCATCAGCACGCTCTTCTGCTGGGTGAAGTGCTCGACGCCCTCGGGCCCGTTCTCGCGGCCGATGCCGGAGTTCTTGTAGCCCCCGAACGGGCAGCACGGGTCGAACGCATACCAGTTGATCGCGTACGTCCCGGTGCGGATCTTCTCCGACACCTCGATGCCGCGCTGCACGTCGGCGGTCCACACGCTGCCGGCCAGCCCGTACACCGAGTCGTTGGCGATCTTGATCGCGTCCTCCTCGGTGTCGTAGGGAATGATGCTCAGCACCGGGCCGAAGATCTCCTCCTGGGCGATCGTCATCTTGTTGTCGACGTCGGCGAACACCGTGGGCTGCACGAAGAAGCCGCTATCCAGGCCCTCGGGACGGCCGCCGCCGCACACCAGCCGGGCGCCCTCCTCGATGCCCTTGGCGATGTAGCCCTCGACCCGGGCCCGCTGCTTCTCCGAGATCAGTGAACCGATCTGGGCGGCCGGGTCCGACGGCAGGCCCACCGGCAGAGCCTGCACGAAAGTGCTTACCGCGTCCACGATTTCGTCGTACCGCGAGCGTGGGGCCAGGATGCGGGTCTGGGCCACGCAGGCCTGGCCGGTGTTCATGATTCCCGAGAACACCAGCATCGGGATCGCCGAAGCCAGGTCGACGTCGTCGAGGACGATGGCCGCCGATTTCCCGCCCAGCTCCAGGGTGCACGGCTTGAGCATGTCGGCGGCGCGACGGCCGATCTCCTTGCCGACCGCCGAGCTGCCGGTGAAGGAGAAGATGTCGACGTCCGGGTTGGAGGTCAGCGCCTGTCCGGTCTCGATCCCGCCGGGCACCACCGACAGCACGCCCTCGGGCAGCCCCGCCTCGGCGAAGGCCTCCGCCAAAGCGTTTGCGCTCAGCGGTGTTTCGGCGGCGGGCTTGAGTACCACCGTGCAGCCGGCCAGCAGCGCGGGGCCCAGCTTGTTGACGGCCAAAAACAGCGGCACGTTCCAGGCGACGATCGCGCCCACCACGCCGATCGGCTCGCGGTGAACGATGCTCTGCCCATAGCCGCCGGTGCGGACCTCTTTCCACTTGACCTGGTCGACCGCGGGGCCGGCGAAGAAGTTCAGCGCCCCGATCGAGCTCATCCAGTGCATCGTTTCGACGCCCATCGGCGGCTGGCCGGTCTCGGCCGCCAGTAGCTGGGTGAACAGGTCCTTGCGCTCCTCCATCACCTTGAGCGCGTTGGCGATCACGGCCGCGCGCTCCTTCGGCGGTGTGGTCGGCCAGGGGCCGTTGTCGAATGCGGCGCGGGCCGCGGCGACGGCCGCGTCGACGTCGGCCGCGGCGGCCAGCGGCGTCTTGCCGACGTACTCGCCGGTGGCCGGACAGGTCACCTCGATCACCTCGAAGGTCGACGGTTCCGTCCACTTGCCGCCGATGAAAAGCTTGTCGTATTCGGTCTTAGCGTCGGCCATGTTCCGCCACTCCTCCTGCTTGTTTCAGATCGCACTGCCCTGTCATCGTCGTCGGCGGGCATGGCGCCACCCTACCCAAGCCGGCGCAAAACGAGAACACGTTTCACTATTGGGGTTGCAGGACCAGCACGAGATTGCTCACCAAGAACTCGCGCAGCACCGGCACGCCCGTCAGCCACCACGCCCATCGCGGGTGGTAGCGGGGAAATGCGGCCACGGCGGCGCCGGTGCTCGCGGCCCACGTCAGGCCGTCGGCCGCCGACACCTCGAACAACGACGACCCGTAGTTGTTTTTGGCGGGACGGCCGTGCTTGCGGGCGTAGCGCGCCGCGGCGCGCTCGCCGCCCAGGTAGTGGGTCAGGCCCATCTCGTGGCCGCCGAACGGGCCCAGCCAGACCGTGTAGGACAGCACGGCCAGCCCGCCGGGCCGGGTCACCCGCAGCATCTCGGCGCCGAGTTGCCAGGGCCGCGGCACGTGTTCGGCGACGTTGGACGACAGGCAGATGTCCACCGAATCGTCGGCGAACGGCAGCGCCATGCCCGACGCCCGCACGAAGCTTCCCGCCGCCGCCGCGACGGCGGGTCCGCCGGCGTGCATCTCGCCCGGGTCGGGCTCGACCCCGATGTAGCGGACCCCGGCGTCGGCGAAGGCCGCCGCGAAGTAGCCCGGGCCGCCGCCGACGTCGAGCAGCGTGCGGCCGGCGGGGGAGTCCGCGTGGGCCTCCCGCCACAGGTCACTCACCATCGCGGCGGTGTCGGCGGCCAGCGCGCCGTAGAAGCGGGCCGGATCCGACCGCTCGTAGCGAAACTGCGACAGCAGCCGCACCGAGCGGGCCAGCGTCGCCCGGCGCGCGAAGAGGTCGGTCACGGCCACCGGCCAACCCTACGGCCGGGGGCACACATACTGTGGCGGCAAAGAGGGTACGGAAGCGACGACGACGCAGACTCACGATGGCTCATGGCTCCGACGAAGGTGGCTCAGGCAGCGAATGGATGTTCCCGATTGGGTGTGGGCCCTGACCGTCTTGGGCATCGTCGGGCTGCTGGCCTTCGACTTCTTCTTCCATGTGCGCAAGGCGCACGCCCCGACGCTGCGGGAGGCCGCGCTCTGGTCGCTCGCCTACGTCGGCATCGCGCTGCTGTTCGGCGTCGGCCTGCTCGCGCTGGGCGGCCACGAGGAGGGCCCGGAATACTTCGCCGGGTACGTCACCGAGAAGGCGCTCTCGGTCGACAACCTGTTCGTCTTCCTGATGATCATGGCCAGCTTCCGGGTCCCGCGCGAGGATCAGCAGAAGGTGCTGCTGTTCGGGATCGTCTTCTCCCTGATCGCCCGGACCGGCTTCATCTTTCTCGGCGCCACGCTGATCAACACGTTCGCGTGGGTCTTCTACCTGTTCGGGCTGATCCTGCTGGTCGCGGCCGGTGGCGTCCTGCGGCCCGACGAGCGCGAGGAATCCCGCAAGGCCGACAACGTGGTCATCCGGATCGCGAAGAAGGTCCTGCACACCTCCGAGCACTACGACGGCGACAAATTGTTCACGACGGTGGACGGCCGGCGCGCGATGACGCCGATGCTGCTGGTCATGGTCGCCATCGGCGGCACGGACATGTTCTTCGCGCTCGACTCGATCCCGGCGATCTTCGGCCTCACCCAGAACGTCTACATCGTGTTCACCGCCACGGCCTTCTCGCTGCTGGGCCTGCGCCAGCTGTACTTCCTCATCGAGGGCCTGCTGGACCGGCTCGTCTACCTGTCCTATGGCCTCGCGGCGATCCTCGGCTTCATCGGTGTCAAGCTGATCTTGCATGCCCTGCACGAGAACAACGTCCCGTTCATCAACGACGGCGAGCCGGTCTCGCTCGTCGAGATCAGCACCTACCTGTCGCTGGCCGTGATCGTCGGTGTCCTGGTCGTCACCGTCGTCGCCTCGCTACTGAGCCCCATGGGCAAGGCCCGGACGGCGATTGCCGGCGCCCGGCGGCACGCGACGGCCTACCTCGACTCCGAATACACCCACGACGCGGGCGAACGCGAACGCATCTTCCGCAAGCTGCTCGACGAGCGCGATCAGATCCTCGCGCTCGGCCCCAAGTACCGCCAGCTGGTCCGCGACGAGCCCGCGCTGATCGACCTGTTCGACCGCGCGGCCGCCAAGCACGACGAAGCCGTCGGCCGGGGCGAGGCCGAGCCGTTCGTCAGGATGGGCCTGACCTCCTGAGAGCCTGAGCGCCGGCCCGCGCTGTGTAGTGTTGCGCTCTAGTGTTCGACTCCCTGCTTGACGCGCTCGGCCACTCGTGGTGGGCATATCCGCTGATCCTGGCCTCCTGCACTTTCGACGCCATCCTTCCCCTGTTGCCGAGCGAGACGGCGCTGCTCACCGGGGGAATCCTCGCGGCCAACGGCTCGATGCTGCTGGGCTGGGTGATCGCCATGGCGGCCATCGGCGCGTTCGTCGGCGACAACCTCGCGTACGCGATCGGTCACTCGGCCGACGATTTCGCCCGCCGCTGGATCACCCGCGGCGAGAAGGGACAGCGCAGCCTGGACTGGGCACACCGGGAACTGGACCGCCACGGCGGCCCGCTGGTGATCGTGGCCCGGTTCCTGCCCGGCGGCCGCACGGCCACCACCATCGCCTGCGGCGTGCTGGACTTTCCCTATCGCCAGTTCCTGGTGTTCGACGCGATCGGCGCCGTCGTGTGGGCGACGCTCAACACGCTGATCGGCTACATCGGCGGCAACGCCTTCGCTGACAACACGGTCGCGGCGTTCGCGGTGGCGTTCGGCACGGCGCTGGCGCTGGCCGGAGTCATCGAACTGATCCGATGGATCCGCCGCCGGGCCCGCACGCAAGGGCGGGTGCGGCGCTAACGGTCCCGCATGGCGCGCCGGCCGATTCCCATTAGGCTTGACCACTAATGTCTGCTCTGCGCTCGGTCCTGCTGCTGTGCTGGCGCGATACCGGGCACCCGCAGGGCGGCGGCAGCGAAGCCTATCTGCAGCGCATCGGTGCGCAGCTGGCCGCCTCGGGGATCGACGTCACGCTGCGTACCGCCCGCTATCGGGGGGCGGCGCGCCGCGAAGTCGTCGACGGCGTGCGGATCGACCGCGCCGGTGGCCGCTACTCGGTGTACGTCTGGGCGTTGCTGGCGATGGCGGCGGCCCGGCTCGGCGTGGGCCCGCTGCGGAAGGTGCGGCCCGACGTGGTCGTCGACACCCAGAACGGCCTGCCCTTCTTGGCGCGGCTGGTCTACGGCCGTCGCGTGGTGGTGCTGGTACACCACTGCCACCGCCAGCAGTGGCCGGTGGCCGGCCCGGTGCTCGGCCGGCTCGGCTGGTTCGTCGAGTCGACGCTGTCGCCCCGGGTGAACCGGCGCAACCAGTACGTGACGGTGTCGCTGCCCTCCGCGCGCGACCTGGTCACCCTGGGCGTCAACGGCACGCAGATCGCGGTGGTGCGCAACGGCCTGGATCAGGCGCCCGCCCAGTCGTTGTCGGGTCCGCGCGCGGCCGCGCCGCGGGTGGTCGTGCTGTCGCGGCTGGTGCCGCACAAGCAGATCGAGGACGCGCTGGAAGCGGTCGCGGCGCTGCTGCCGCGGACACCGGGCCTGCATCTCGACATCGTCGGCGACGGCTGGTGGCGCGAGCGGCTCGTCGAACACGCACAACGGCTCGGCATCTGCGCCGCCGTGACATTCCATGGTCACGTCGACGACGTGACGAAACACCATGTGCTGCAAGGGGCTTGGGTGCACGTGCTGCCCTCGCGCAAGGAGGGCTGGGGGCTGGCGGTCGTCGAGGCGGCCCAGCATGGGGTGCCGACCATCGGGTACCGGTCCTCGGGCGGCCTGTCGGACTCGATCGTCGACGAGGTGACCGGTGTATTGGTCGACACCCACGCCGAGCTGGTGGACCGGCTCGAGGAACTGCTCGCCGATCCGGTGCTGCGCGACCAACTCGGCACCAAGGCGCACACCCGCAGCGGTGAATTCTCCTGGGCGCAAAGCGCCGACGCGATGCGCGGCGTGCTGGACGCGGTGCACTCCGGCCGCACGGTCCACGGCCTAGTCACCGGCCGGGGCTGACCGGGCGCGGCGCCGCCACGCGCCGATCCCCGCGCCCGCGGCGCCCGCGACCAGCAGCGCCAGCCACGCGAGGTGGGCGACGATCGTCGCCGCCCGGCGATCGGCGGGCACCCCGGCGCTTTGCCCGCTGACGCGGTAGAGCGCGATCGCGTCGTCCCGGTAGACCGGCGGCAGCGCGCCGAGGGTGCGCGCGGCCGCCCCCATGTCGCCGGCGCTGTCCGACTCCACCACCAGCCATCCCACGCCCGCCGCCGCCAGCGCCGACGGATCGGGCCCGGTCAACATCAGCTCCTGCACGGCCCGGGCGCGCGCACCCTCGCCCGCGATGGTGGTCCCCGAGATCACCAGGTCGCCGCTGCTCAGCACCTCGGCGCGCAGCCAGCGGGGCAGCGGATCCAGGACCGGCGCGGCGCCCGACCAAAAGAAGAGCCGCATCGTCCCGGCCGGCAACACCGCGACCGCGGCCGGCCGGGCGTTGATCGTCGCGGCGACGGCGGCCCAGCCGCGCGGGTAGTGCACCGGCGACACCTTGCCCCACACGCCCCAGGCCAGGTCGGGCAGCGCCAGCAGCAGCGCCACGCAGCAGACCAGCGCCGTCACCACGTCCGTCGCGAGTGGCACCCACCTGCGCACCGTCACCACCGCGCCGGCGCCCGCCAGGGCGTAGCCGGGCACCGCCAGCGCCACCCACTTCTGCCCGTCGCGCAGCACACCGAACCCGGGCACGGCGTCGACGACCGCGCCCAGCAGGTGTAGACCCGGCCCGGTGGCCAGCGCCGCCGGAACCAGCACCGACACCGCGGCCAGCACGAGCAGCGGGACCGCCACCGGACGGCGGGCGGCCGTCGGCAGGCCCAGCGCCACGATGCCGAGCAGCACCACGGCCGAGGACACCGCGAAAAGCGTGGCGCGCGAAGCGGGTACGGCGTCGCCGTTCCAGATCCCGCCGAGGCTGGCGAGGCTGGCGAGCGTGCCGAGCCCGGGCTCGGCACGCGGCGCGAACGCCTCGACCCCCAGCCGGTTCGCCGCCGAGTGAGCGGTCAGCGACGCACCCAGCACCGACGCGACCAGCCACGGCAGCGCCGCCACCAGGGCGGCGCCCACCGCCACCGCGGCGCACCACCGGCGCGGCCGGCCGGTACCGGGAACCAGCGCGCAGACCAGCGCCACCGTCGCGGCCAACAGCAGCCCGGTCGGGGTCAGCCCGGCCAGCGCGGTCCAGAAGGCCAGCCCGAAGAACGAGCCGGATCCCGCGCGCAACGTGAGCATGGCCGTCGCCACCCAGGGCAGGCAGCCGTAGCCGACCAGCAGGCTCCAATGGCCCTGCAGAAGTCGTTCTGCGACATAGGGATTCCAGATCGCCAGGGTGGTGGCGACGAACTGGCCGGGCGCGCCCGCCCCCGGCAGCGCCACGTCGACGAGCCGGGCCGCGCCCCAGCCCGCCAGCCACAGCCCCAACACCAGCAGCGCCTTGACCACGACGCCGCCGTCGACCAGATGCGAGGCGAGCGCCACCGCGAAATCCTGGGGGGTGGCGCGCGGCGCCGACGTCAATCCCAGGGCGGTATCGGAGAGGTACGACCGCGGCGTCGACACCGCGTCACGCAGCAGCAGGTATCCCGGGGCCAGCAGCGGCCCGACCACCAGCAGCGCCAGGACCAGTGCGTACCCCGGCCGGGTCCAGCGCACCGTCAACGCATCCGCGCCGGGCTATTCGCGGTCGTGCGGGGCGGGCGGATTCGACTCGGTGGGCCCCGCCTCGGTGGTGGGCTCGTCCGGGCCGGACGGTCGGGCGGCCCCGGGCGAGCCGGGCGGATCTGCGCCGGACTCCTCGCGCAGATCGGGACGCTGGGTGGGCAGCTTCTCGGTCTCGGCCTCGGCGCCGGGCACCGGTTCCTCGAGGCCGCTGCGGCCGAAGAAGTCCTGGTCACCCCGATCCAACCCGGGGTCGGTGAGCGCGCTCTCGCTGCGCAGGCTGAAGGAGGCCAGCAGCCCCCCACCGACCAGCGCGATCAGGCCGACCGCGGTGAACGTGATCGGCAGCACCCGCGACCACAGCGCCAGCCGGTCGCGCTCGTCGCGGGCGGCGTTGACCTGGGATTCGACGGTGTCCTCGTTCGAGGTGACCTTGTAGTCGGCCAGCGTGAGCTCCGGCTTGAGCGGGTCCCGGGCGAAGTAGTGGTCGGCGTGCTCGGCCTGCTTGACGATGGTGCCCGACACCGGGTCCACCCAGAACGTGCGCTGCGCCGCGTAGTAGCGGGTCATGGTGATCTGTTCGTTCGGGTCGGCGCCCTGGACGCCCCACATCGACGCCGACGTGGTCTGCTTGGCGTCCTCGTTGCCGGCCAGCAGCGACGGGTACGCGACCGGGGCCACCAGCTTGCCGTCGCCGTTGTAGCCGATGTTCTGGGTGAACTTGTAGGTGGTCAGCCCGTTGACGTCTTCCTCGGTGTCGTAGTTGACGTCGAACGGCTTCTGCGCGATCGGATCGAAATAGGGATACGTCTTCTTCTCGGTGTGGAACGGGAACCGGTACGACAGCCCGTCGTGCCGCAGCGGCATCGCCGTGGGCGGGTTCTCGTCGTTGACGGCGCGCGGCTTCTGGACCGAACCGCCGGTGTGGGTGTCGTCGGAGACGGCCAGCGCGGTCTTGCGGTTGAGCGTGACGGTGTCGACGAGCGCCAGCAGCAGCCCGCTGTCCTTCTGCTTGTCCGTGCGCCGCAACGAACTTCCGACCTGCAGCGTGACCACGTCGGCGTTGGCGGGCGACTCGACGCTGATCTGCTGCTGGGAGACCAGCGGCACGTTCTGGTTGACGACGACGTGGTCGGTGGACAGCGATGCAGAGTCCAGCGCCGTCCCGGTGCCGTCACCGACCAGCGTGGCGTCGAGGTCCAGGGGGACCTTGGTGATCCTGCTGGTGGTGTACGTCGACAACAGCAGCGCGGCGATCAGCAGGGCGGCTCCGAGTCCGATGATCCCGCATGCGGCGAACCGCAACATGACTGCTCGGTTCACGTCGCTGTGCCCTCCTCATGATCCCTTGGTTTTCTCAGCCGCGACCCGACCCGAGCGAGCAGCCCGGGCAAACTCGTTTGACCCTAACAGCAGAATGTAAGGCGGCGGCTTACGAACCTGATGCTCGTGCGGGCGGTCCTTCGGGTGTACCCATTCGTCGGGCAACCCAGCACAGGCACACTGTGGTGGTGAGCGGCGACCAGCGGGTGGGTGGGGTGCGCAGCTTCCTGCCGGCGGTGGAAGGCATGCGTGCCTGCGCGGCGATGGGCGTGGTGGTCACCCACGTCGCCTTCCAGACCGGGCACTCCAGCGGCGCCTCCGGCCGGCTGTTCGGCCGTTTCGACCTCGCCGTCGCGGTGTTCTTCGCGCTGTCGGGTTTCCTGTTGTGGCGCGGGCACGCCGGGGCGGCAAGGGATCTGGGTGACCGTCCCCGCACCGGTCACTATCTGCGGTCCAGGGTCGTGCGCATCATGCCCGCGTATGTGGTGGCGGTCGTGGTGATTCTGACCCTGTTGCCCGACGCCGACCACGCCAGCCTGACGGTGTGGCTGGCCAACCTGACGCTCACCCAGATCTATGTGCCGCTCACGCTGACCGGCGGGCTGACCCAGATGTGGAGCCTTTCCGTGGAGGTCAGCTTCTATCTGGCGTTGCCGGTTCTCGCGCTGCTGGCCCGCCGCCTTCCGGTGCGCGCGCGGGTGCCGGCGATCGCCGGGCTGGGGGCGCTGAGCTGGGCGTGGGGCTGGGTGCCGGGCCTCGCGGCCGAGGGCGTCAACCCGCTCAACTGGCCGCCGGCGTTCTTCTCCTGGTTCGCGGCGGGCATGCTGCTGGCCGAGTGGGTGCACAGCGGCGTCGGGTTCCCGCACCGCATCGCCCGCCGCCGGCTGGTGATGGCCGTCGTCGCGGCGGCGGCCTACTTGGTCGCGGCGTCGCCGCTGGCCGGGCCGGAAGGCCTGGTGCCCGGCACGCCCGCCCAGTTCGCGGTGAAGACGGCGATGGGCGCGCTGGTCGCCTTCGCGTTGGTCGCGCCGCTGGTGCTGGACCGGCCGGACACGCCGCACCGGATCTTGGGGACGACCGCCATGGTCACCCTGGGCCGCTGGTCCTACGGCCTGTTCATCTGGCACCTGGCCGCGCTGGCCATGGTGTTCCCGGTCGTCGGGACGTTCCCGTTCACCGGCAACATGCCGACGGTGTTGGTGCTGACGTTGATCTTCGGGTTCGCGATCGCCGCGGTCAGCTACGCGTTGGTCGAGTCGCCCTGCCGAGAAGCCTTGCGGCGCTGGGAGAAACGCGAAAGGCCGGCCGAAGCGGCCCAGGCCGTCGACGCGGAGGCGGATGCGATCGCACCCTAGCCGGTGCGGTCCATCCACCGTTCCAGCGCGCGCGAACGGGTGGAACGTCGCTGCCCTGTGGCGTCGAGGATCAGGTTCACCGGCGGTAGCATGCTGATACGTTCGTCCGGGTGCGCACAAGATTCGAATTCGACTTCGTGACAACGGCAACGCCCAATGAGGTCATCGAACTGATGACCGATTTCTCGCCCAACCGGCCGCACCGCTGGCCGGCATTGTCGGCCAAGGCGTTCGAGGTGTATCACGTCGGCGAGACCGAGGCCGACGTCCGCGAGGGCCAAGACTTTCCGAAGGTGTCGGCCAGATGGCATTACGACTGGGCGAAGCCGAATTCAGTCACACTGACGGTCGTCGAAGGCGATGCGCAGGCGCCGGGCAGCTTCATGACGCTCGAAGCCACGCCCAGGCCCGAGGGTGGCAGTTCCGTGCACGGCGTGTGGGAACAGACCTCAACGAATCTGACCGGCATGATCGCTGTAGCGATGATGCGGTTCGTCGGACCACGCTTGCTGTCGTCGTACTACAAGAAGGTCTACGACGGGTTGGCGGCCTGACGTCCATCAGCGACCACGTAAACGTCTGCTGGTGTGAATGCTGCACTCACACAACAAGTCTGTCGCACAATGAGTTTGCTATTGGCATGACACACCACTAGGCGGACACCACTAGGCGGGCACGGCTTCGATCACGCAGAGCGGCCCTGCCGTTTGCACCACGCGCTGCAGCCGGAAGCCGCCCCGCCGGAGTAGGTCGGTCCACTGCTTGAGGCCGCGTTCCAGTGCGCCCGCCAGCACCAGCATCTCCAAATCGGCGTAGTGGCCGAGGAATTCGCGGTCGTGATCGGGGACGACCATCTCCAGCAGCAGCAGCTTCGCGCCCGAAGGCGCCGCGGCTTTGATGGTGCCGAGGATCGCGATGGCCTTGTCATCGGGCCAGTCGTGGATGACGTTCTTCATCACATAGGCTTCAGCGGCCGGCACGCTTTCGAAGAACGACCCGCCCGTCACGGTGACTCGCTCGGCGACACCGTGCGCGGCTAACACAGGCGGCGCTCCCTCGACTGCCTCCGGGAGGTCGAACAGCACGCCGCGCGCACCGGGGGCGGCGGCGAGAATCGACGAGAGCAACCGACCGTGGCCGCCACCGATATCGGCGATGACACCGAATGGGGTGAAGTCGTAGGCGGCGACCACCGCCGCCTCCAGCACCGACGACGTGGAGGTCATGGCGTCGTTGAAGATCTCCGCGAACTCGGCGTCGTCGCGGAGATAGTCGAAGAAGTCCTTTCCGAACACCTTCGGCGGGTTCGGCTCTCCGGTGCGCACCGCGTCGGCCAGCCGCGTCCAGTTCGCCCGGTGCTGCGGCGAGCCGAAAAGCAGGGCGGCCCCACGCGTCGAGATCGGCGAATCGGTACGCAACGTATCGGCCAGCGCGTTGAGCGCGAAACGGCCGTCGCGGCACCTGCGGAACACGCCGCGGCTGATCAGCAACCGCATCAGCCGCGCCACGCTGTCCGGGTCGGCCCCGATGCGGCCCGCCAGCTCCTCCTTGGTCAACGGGCCCGCAGCCAGCGCGTCGGCGATACCCAGTTGCGCGGACGCCGAGATGGCCTGCGACAGAAAGGCTCCGAAGATGAGATCGATGACCGTGATCGGGGGAGGCGCCAGCCGCTGGTGTAGCCGCCCCACGTGATGACGGACTCGTTCGACCGCGCGAGCCACCCGGGCGGGCGGCAATTTCGGGGTTGATGTCGGTGACTTTGGCGGCATCGTTCTCCAATACCCGGTGATTACAGGATTCGAAGGAACAAGTATTCCTTCTCGAGGATTTTCGCGCGCTCGATCTGCTCGCATCCCAGAAACCCAGGGGCCGGTGACAATTTCTGGTCTATTGCAAACGACCGGTCGCGATGGACCCTCGAGCGAGAGACCGATCCGCGCGTTGACCTCACCACCTAGTTGCAACGAGCGTCTGCCGCAATCGCAGGCACTGAGTTCCGTTGGTGCGGATCGAATCCCCAACTCAGCGTGTCGTGCGGCCGGGAAGGGGATTGATGAGCCGTCCGTGCGCCACGAGTGATCCGTGCTGCTTGAGGCGCTGCGTGCGGATGTTGACCTCGTAACCCATGACCTCCTCGATCTGTCCGAGTTGCTCGCTGAGGTACCGATAGAGGTCTTGGGCGTCTCGGCAAATGGCAATGGCCATCAGGTTTTTGGATCCACTCGTGGCGCCCGCGAAGGCGATCTGGTCATGCGCGGCGATACGCTCGCCGACGCGGTGCAGGTCCTTGGGCGCCAACGTCAGCCACAGCATGGCGCTGAGCTGGTGGCCGAGCCGCTCGGGTAACACGTCGACGTCGTAGAGCAATGCTCCGGATGCTTCCAGCGCCGCGATCCGCCGGCTCACTCGTGCCACCGACCAGCCAGTCCGTGCGGCGAGCTTCGCCTGCGGTGCCCGGCCGTCCTCGGCGAGCGCCTCCAGGATCGGGCGATCCTCGGCGGAGGGCAGGGAACGTTGATCGCTGCGCGGCTGATCGGTGCGCTCGGCCAAGATCTGTTCAGCTTGCTGATCGGAAAGTCTGCGGCCGTAGCCGGTCCACCGCGCCGTGGCGGGTTGCCCGAACGAATGAAGCAGCAGATCGATGCTGATGTCGATGATCGAGGCGGTTCGCGGCAGTAGCTGCAGCAGAACATCCTCGCGGCTGTCGCCGAGCGGTGCGCGCACGACGCACACCAAATCGGTCCATCCCGCCAGCACGTTGGCGTGAGAGACGTCCGGGCGGCGCACCAGCGCGTCGGCCAGCTGTGGTATCCGGTCGGGCGCGGACCGCAACCGGCACACCCAGCTCGCTTCGCGGTCTACCCAGCGGTTTTCCAGCCCGACAACGCGAACCACGCCGTTGCGGCGCAGTCGGTGATAGCGCCGGGCAACCGTTTGCTCAGAGGCCCCGACCACGGCGGCGATGCGCCGAAAAGACACGCGGGGCGCAAGCTGCAGGGCATCAAGAATCTGTGCGTCCAAATCGTCTCTCACGACGAGAAGTATCCGTCCTGGCTGGCGCAGATGAGGATTTCTCGACGATATCGGCAGAACAGATGATGTTCCGGGGCCGGCGCTGCCAGCCTGGAGCCCATGAACCTGACGGACAACACGATGCTGATCACCGGCGGCGGCAGCGGAATCGGTCGCGGGCTGGCCGAGGCTCTGCATCAAGCGGGCAATCAGGTCGTGATCGCCGGGCGCCGCGGCGACTCGCTGCAGGCCGTCGCCGACGCCAACCCGGGCGTCGACTACTCCTTGATCTGGCCAGTCCCGACAGCATCGCGCGGTTGGCCGCCGAACTTGCCGATCGCCACCCCGGGCTCAACGTCCTGGTCAACAACGCGGGCGTCATGCACGCCGAGGACCTGCTGGCCGGCGAGGCAAACCTGGCCGAGATCGCCGCAACCACGGTGGCGGTCAACCTGCTCGGACCGATGCGGCTCACCGCGGCGCTACTACCCAGACTGCTCGGGCAACCGAATCCCGCCATCGTCAACGTCACGTCCGCCCTGGCATTCGTGCCCAAAGCGGCCGCACCGACTTACTCGGCAACCAAAGCCGGTCTGCACGCCTACACCGAGTCGCTGCGCCGGCAATTGCGCGGAACCCCGGTTCAGGTGATCGAGATCATCCCGCCGCAAGTCGACACCGACATGCTGGCCGGCCAAAACCGCAGTGCTACTGCGATGACATTGGATTCCTTTGTCGCCGAAGCAGTTTCGCTGTTGCGCAGTGAACCCGACGCTGCCGAGATCGTCGTCGACGCCGCTAAGCAGGTGCGCTGCGCCGCCCACGACGGCCGCTACGACGACGTCTTCGACGCCGTAAACCCCTAGAGGAGTACTGAACATGCAGATAACAATCGGACTGCCCAGCCATATCGCCCACGCGCCCGGTCATTTGACCGCACAGTGGGCCCGCCACGCCGAGGAGCGCGGCTTCGGCGGGGTGGCCGCGATCGACCGGTTGGTCTACGAAAGCCAGGACTCGATCGTCGCGCTCTCAGTGGCCGCGGGCGCGACCTCCCAGATCGACTTGTTGACCAATGTGCTGCTCGCCCCGCTGTATCCCGCGGCGCTGTTGGCCAAACAAGTCACGTCTCTCGCCGATGCCTCCGGAGGCCGACTCACCCTCGGCCTGGGTATCGGGAGCAGGCCCGACGACTACACGGCTGCCGGCGTGGACTATCGACGCCGCGGGCGCATTCTCGACGAGACCGTGGCAGTGTTGCGCGACGCGTGTGGGGCCAAGGCCGTGACGGGGGACAGGGCACTCAGCGCAGCACAGGTGCGCGTTCCGATCCTCTTCGGCGGGCGGGTAGACGCGACGATCCGCCGCGCGGCGACGATCGGTGACGGCTGGTCCGCCGGAGCGCTGCGCGATTACCCCAACCAGTCCGTGCTCGCCGACCGGGTGCGCGCGGCGTGGGCAGAGGCGGGGCGGGTTGGCCGCCCGCGGTTGCAGGCCAGTGTCAACTTCGCCCTCGGAGACGCCGGCACCGTCGCAGCCGGCCGTGCCCACCTGCAGAACTACTACGGCTTCAAACCCGAGTACGCCGCACTCAACGTCGCTGACATGCTCACCTCCGGCGACGAGGCGGCCGAGACCGTGCGCGCCTACCGCAACCTGGGCTTCGACGGCCTGGTGTTCCACCCCTGCGTCGCCGATATCGCGCAGGTCGACCGCCTTGCAGAAGCGGTGCTGCGATGACGGTTGTTGATACACAGGGCATTTCGCTCTACTACCAGACACATGGGGATCCGGCCGACCCGCCCGTACTGCTGCTGTCCGGGCTCCGGATTCATCCAACGCCACCGATAGCTCTGAAACACCCGATCCGCACGTCTGGACAATTTCCCCGCGGGCGTCTCCGCCGCTGCTGTCACCGCCTCACGCGATCGCGTGTCCTAGCCGGTGCGGTCCATCCACTCTTCGAGCGCGTCCGCGGACGGCAGGCGGACGGCCTGCTCGATCTTGGCGAACAGATCCGCCCCGTACTCGACGGCGGATTTGACGAGGTGACCCAGTGCCTCGAAGTGGATGCCGTCACTGAGCAGGTAGGCGTTCTCGCCGACGACGCTGACGTGGTCGGGCCGCGCGGTCTCGCGCACAAACGCCTTGGGCCAGTGGGTGTCCCGATTCCAGTCGTTGACCAGTTCCATCAGGCGCGGGCGTTCGCCGGCCGGGTAGTACGCAGCGGGGCTGATGGAGATCTCCAACAGGTCGCGCCGTAAACCGTTGATCCGCAGGATCACGTGCAACTTGCCGCGCTCGTAGCTGGAGAGCACCAGGAACTCCTCGCCGTCGTCGCTGCGGAAAAATCGCAGCCCGTGCGACGTGAGGTAGCGCTCGATCAGCTCGGTGCTCAATGGCTCGATCTGCATGACCGTCACGATGGCGCCGCGGGCTTGGAGGATCCTTGGCGCGCGAACGGTGGCGGGTCAGCCGGCCTCGGCGGTCTCCAACCGCTGCATGATCTGGGCCCGCACCGCCGACCGGCGGGCCTTGCCGGCGTCGTCGCGCAGCGGGGTGTCGACGAATTCGACGAAGTCGGGGGCGGGCGGCACCTTGTAAGCGGCCAGGTGTTCGCGCAGGAACGCCTGCACGCCAGCGGAATCCAGTGCGGCGCCGCCGGCCGTGTGCACCAGGGCGTAGGGCACCTGGCCCAGATCCCCGTGCGGGACGCCGACGACCAGACAGGACAACACGTCCGGGTGCGCCGACAGCGCGTTCTCGATCTCGGCGGGGTAGACGTTGCGGCCGCCGACGGTGAACATGTCGACCCGCCGGTCCGACAGGTACAGGAAGCCGTCGTCGTCGAAGTAGCCGAGGTCGCCCAGCGAGTCCCAGCCGTCGCGGCTTTTCGCCGTCGCGCCGACGTAGCGGTAGGTGGGCGCGCTGTCGGGCCCGGACCGCATGTAGATTTCGCCGACCACGCCGGGCGGGCACGGGTTGCCGTCGTCGTCGAGCACCTTCATCTCCCCGGCGACCACCACGCCCACCGAACCGCGATGCGCCAGCCACTGGTCGCCGGAGATGAAGGTCAGCGCTTGTAATTCGGTGCCGCCGTAAAGTTCCCAGACCTTTTCCGCGCCCAGCAGGTCGATCCACGCCTGCTTGATGGCCGGCGGGCACGGCGCCCCCAGGTGCCAGAACCGCCGCAGCGACGAGAGGTCATACGAGCCGGGGTCGGCGTGATAGACCGGCAGCGTCCGCTGCATGATCGTCGGCACCGTCGTCAGGAACGTGACGCGGTGATCGGTGATCAGCCGGAGGAACTGAACCGGGTCGAACCGGCTCATCAGCACCAGGTGATGGCGCATCAGCAGCGCGATGGTGGCGGTGGTGAAGCCGGTGTTGTGGCTCAGCGGCACCGGCACCAACGTGGTGTCGCCCTCCTGCGCGCCCAGCGGATAGCCGATCAGCGGGGGTATGCGGCTGTCGCCGCCGGATTCGATCAGCTTGGGGCGCCCGGTGCTGCCCCCGGATCCCATCGCCTTCCACACCGGTGACACCGCTTTTGGCAGCGGGCCGTCCGACAACGTGTCGTCGGGGGTGAAACCGATTGGAACGCTAGGGAATTCGTGATGCTCACGCCCGACCAACAGGGCCGGCGGCCGCAATTCGAGCAGGCCCGCCAACTCGGCGGCCGGCAGGCGCGCGGACAGCGGCTGCGGGACCGCGCCCAGCTTCCAGCAGGCCACGGCGGCCTGGATCCACTCGACCGAGTTCGGCAGCACCATGGTCACGTAGTCGCCGATACCCACGCCGCGCTCGGCGTAGGCCCGGGCCAACCGATTCGTCGAGCGGTCGAGCTCGGCGCGGGTCAGGGTCAGGCCGTCGCAGGTGACGGCCGGCTCGTCGGGAGCGAGTTGGGCAAGCTGCGAAATCTGGGTGCCGATCGGCGGGACCGGCTCACTCATAACCGCCCTGACGCTCGAAGATGCGGCGCGGGTTGTCGACCAGCATGGTGTGCAGCTGCTCGTCGGTGACGCCGCGCTCCTTGAGCGCGGGGATGACGTCGTTGTGGATGTGCAGGTAATGCCAGTTCGGGGCCATCTGCGGCACCAGCTCTTCGGGGAGCGCGTCGAAGTAGCAGTTGGCGTCGTGGGAGAGCACCATCCTGTCGGCGTGCCCGCGCTCGCACATTTCCGCCACGATCCTGACCCGCTCCTCGAACGGCGAGATCAGGTCGAGGCCGAACCGGTCCATGCCCAAATACGATCCGGCGGCGATGAGCTCTTCGAGGTAGCCGATGTCGGTGCTGTCGCCGGAATGCCCGATGACCACCCGGGTCAGGTCGACGCCCTCCTCCTCGAAGATGCGTTGCTGCTCGAGGCCGCGCCGCAGGCCGGCATGGGTGTGCGTGGAGATCGGCACCCCGGTCCGTTTGTGCGCCTGGGCGACGGCGCGCAGCACCCGCTCGACGCCGGGGGTGATGCCGGGCTCGTCGGTGGCGCACTTGAGGATTCCGGCCTTGATGCCGGTGTCGGCGATACCCTGCTCGATGTCGCGGACGAACATCTCGGTCATGATCTCGGGGCCGCCCAGCATCCCGCCCGGGCCCTCGTAGTGGAACCGGAAGGGCACGTCGTTGTAGGTGTAAAGCCCGGTCGCCACAACGATATTCAGCTCGGTCGCCGCCGCGACCCGGGCGATCCGCGGGATGTAGCGGCCCAGGCCGATCACGGTGAGGTCGACGATGGTGTCCACGCCGCGGGACTTGAGCTCGTTGAGCCTGTCGATGGCGTCGGCCACCCGCCGTTCCTCGTCACCCCAGGCTTCGGGATAGTTCTCGGCGATCTCGGTGGTCATGATGAAGACGTGCTCATGCATGAGCGTGACGCCCAGGTCGCCGGTATCGATCGATCCACGTGCGGTATTCAGTCGCGACACGCATCCGATGCTAGAGCTCCAGCGACCCGAATTCGACGAGTTCGAGGACGTTACGTTTGCGCATCTTTCGTACACCGGGCCGTACCAGTGGGTATGGCGCGTCTCCCGTTCTGGTAGCGGGGCCGCCGCGGCGGGTACCCGCGGACTGAGCCGTTTACGAGAGGAGCCGACATGGACGCCGCGACCGGGACCGATCGATGGCCGTCGCTACGGGTCGACGACTGGACGCCAACCCGCGAAACGCTGCACATGTGGACGCAGATCGTCGGCAAGATCCGCATGGTCCGCATGCCGATGGTCAACCACTGGTGGCAGGTAACGCTGTACGTGAGCCCGCGTGGATTGACCACGGGCGCGATACCCCACGAAACCGGGGTGTTCGATATGGAATTCGACGTCATCGACAGCGTGCTGCGGATCCGTCACAGCGACGGGCGGCAAGGATCCGTGCCGTTGACGGCCAAACCGGTGGCGGAGTTCTACGACGAAACCATGTCGGCCTTGGACGATTTGGGGGTCGCGACACGCATCAACGCCAGCCCCAACGAGGTGGATCCGGCCATCCGGTTCGCCGACGACTATCAGCACGCATCCTATGACCCCGACGCCGCGCGTCGGTTCTGGCAGCAGCTCCTGCAGGCGAACCGGGTGATCAGTCAGTTCCGCGCGTCGTTCGTCGGCAAGGTGAGCCCTGTGCATTTCTTTTGGGGGGCAATGGATCTGGCATGCACCCGATTTTCCGGGAGGCCGGCACCCAAACACCCCGGCGGCGCACCCAACTGCGGCGACTGGGTGATGGTCGAGGGTTATTCACACGAGTTGAGCAGCTGTGGCTTCTGGCCCGGCGGCGGCGAGGAAGGCGCCTTCTATTCCTACGCCTACCCGCAACCGGACGGCTTCGCCGATTACCCGATCGCGCCTGCGGCGGCGCACTTCAGTGAAGACCACGGAGAATTCGTCTTGCCCTACGAGGCGGTGCGCACTGCCGAGGACCCCGACGGTGATTTACTGCGGTTCCTGCAAACGACTTACGCGGCCGCCGCGGACCTCGGCCGCTGGGATCGCGGTGCCTTGGAGGGCGATCCCGACCGGTGGCAGAGCCCGTGAGCACCACGCCGATCGCGGACTATGCGCTGCTCTCGGATCGTCATACCGCCGCGCTGGTCAGTCGCGGCGGATCGGTCGACTGGCTGTGCATGCCGCGGTTTGACTCACCATCGGTGTTCGGGCGACTGCTCGACGATGACGCCGGGTGTTTCGTGGTGGGGCCGGCCGACCCGAACGCCGAGACCAGCCGTCGCTACCTGGACACCACGATGGTGTTGGAGACGACTTTCACCACTGCCGGCGGCACTCTGGTGCTGCGCGATGCCCTGGCGACCGGCGCCGCGAGCGACCCCCATCGACTAGGCGCCGCGGCGCCCCGAATGCTGGTGCGCTCCTTGGTCTGCACGGCGGGCGAGGTCGAGGTGGCCGTCGAGTTCGCGCCGCGCCCGGAGTACGGAGTGGTCACGCCGCTGATGTCGTCGGCCGAGGGCGGGGTCATGGTGCGCGGCGGCGCCGACGTCCTGCGCCTGTGCTGCCCGACGCCGCTCGACGCCGCCGACTCGGCTGTGTCCGGACGGTTCCTGCTGCATGAAGGTGAGCGGACCGCCCTCGGCCTCCTGCACCGCACCACCTCTGAGCCGCTCCCGGAACCCGTCTCGGCGGGCGACCTCGAGGGGGCGCTCGAGGCGACGATCGACGCGTGGCGGTCGTGGTCGCAGACCCACCAGAGCTACGACGGGCCGTGGAGCGACCTCGTGCACCACAGTGGACGGGTCCTGCAGGCGCTGACCTATCAGCCGACCTGGGCGGTCGTGGCCGCGCCGACCACCTCACTTCCGGAAGAGGTTGGGGGGCAACGCAACTGGGATTACCGCTATGCCTGGGTCCGCGATGCCAGCCTCACTCTGGAGGCACTGTGGGTAGCCGCCTGTCCCGACGAAGCGGAGGAGTTCTTCGACTACCTCGCGGTCAGCTCTGCAGGGCAACTACGTGCGGACGAACAATTGCAGATCATGTTCGGCGTCGGCGGCGAACACGACCTGTCCGAACGCGAGCTCGGTCATCTCAGCGGCTGGCGCGACAGCCGCCCGGTGCGAGTGGGCAACGACGCGTGGAAACAACGGCAAATCGACGTCTATGGCGAGCTGCTCGGCGCGGCGCACCGGCTCATCGAGCAGCTCGATCCGGACAGCCCGCGGGCCACCAGCGGGCGGGACTTCCTCATCGCCTGCGCCGACGCCGCGGCGCGGCGATGGACAGAACCCGATTCGGGGATCTGGGAGGTGCGTGGCTCTCCGCAACACTTCCTCTATTCCAAGCTGATGTGCTGGGTCGCGCTCGACCGGGCCATCGCCATGGCCGAGCGCCTCCGTGCCGGCGACCGGGTGGAGGGCTGGCAAAAGACCGCCGACGAGATCCGCGAGCAGATCCTCGCTCGAGGGTGGAGCGACGACGTCAATTCGTTTACCCAAGCGTTCGGCAGCGACCGCCTCGACGCTTCGGCGCTGATGATTCCGCTGGTCGGTTTCCTCCCCGCGGACGACCCGCGCGTACTGGCCACCATCGACACCATCGCCGACCGGCTCACCGACTCCCGCGGCTTGGTCTACCGCTACCGCACCGACCTTGACACCAACGCCGACGGTCTCACCGGGCGTGAAGGCACCTTTCTGCTGTGCACATTCTGGTTGGCGCAGGCCTTGGCGGCCGCGGGCCAAATCGACCGGGCGCGTGAGGTATTCGAGCGTGCCGCGGGCTTTCGCAATGACGTCGGGCTGCTTGCCGAAGAGGTCGATCCCGCCAGCGGCGAGTTGCTGGGCAACTTCCCGCAGGCGTTCAGTCATATCGGGTTGGTGAACGCGGCCTGGGACATCGCCCAGGCGGAAACGGCGGCTTCAACACCCCCTGAGGCGTGAGGGCCCGCCGGCTCGGGCGCGGGCAGGCGCACAAGTCCCCCGGCGGCCGCGGGTTTGCAGTACCGTCACCCTCGTCTGCGTCGAGAACCGCTGGGAGTCCCGCCATGTTGCTCAATCCCAATCACCTGCAACGCCAGTACCCGGACCGCCGCTCGGCAGAGATCATGGCGGCGACGGTGGATTTCTTCGAGTCCCGGGGCAAGGCCCGGTTGAAGTCCGACGACCACGAACGGGTCTGGTACTCCGAGTATTTGGATCACATCGGCCGGGAGCGCATCTTCGCGTCGCTGCTGACGCCGTCGGCCTACGGCGCCCCCGATTGCCGCTGGGACACCTACCGGATCAGTGCGTTCGCCGAGATCGTCGGCTTCTACGGGCTGAACTACTGGTACCCGTTCCAGGTCACCGCGCTGGGCCTGGGCCCGATCTGGATGAGCGCCAACTCCGACGCCAAGCGCAAGGCCGCCGGGTTGCTCGAGGCCGGTGAGGTGTTCGCGTTCGGCTTGTCGGAGCAGACGCACGGCGCCGACGTCTACCAGACCGACATGAACCTGACGCCCTCGGACGGGGGCTGGGTCGCCAATGGGGAGAAGTACTACATCGGCAACGCCAACGTGGCCCGGATGGTCTCCACGTTCGGCAAGTTCGCCGGCGCGTCGAAGAACGACGCCGAGTACGTGTTCTTCGCCGCCGACTCCCAGCACGAGCGCTATCACCTGATCAAGAACGTGGTGAACTCGCAGAACTACGTCGCCAACTACGCGCTGCGCGACTACCCGGTTGCCGAGGCCGACATCCTGCACCGCGGCCCCGAGGCCTTCCACGCCGCGCTGAACACCGTCAACGTCTGCAAGTACAACCTCGGCTGGGGCGCGGTCGGCATGTGTACCCACGCGATGTACGAGGCGGTCACCCACGCGTCCAACCGCATCCTGTACGGCACCGTCGTCACCGACTTCACCCACGTGCGGCGGCTGCTCACCGACGCCTACGCGCGGCTGGTCGCGATGCGGCTGGTCGCCACCCGGGCCTGCGACTACATGCGCAGCGCCTCGGCCACCGACCGCCGCTACCTGCTCTACAGCCCGCTGACCAAGGCGAAGATCACCAGCGAGGGCGAGCGCGTCATCACCGCGCTGTGGGACGTGATCGCCGCCAAGGGCGTGGAGAAGGACACCATCTTCGAGGCCATGGCCCGCGAGATCGGCCTGCTGCCCCGGCTGGAGGGCACCGTCCACATCAACATCGGGCTGCTGGGCAAGTTCATGCCCAACTTCCTGTTCGCCCCCAACGACGCGCTGCCGTTGATCGGCCGCCGCGACGACGCGGCCGACGACACCTTCCTGTTCGCGCAGGGGGCGACCGGCGGCCTGGGCAAGGTGCGCTTCCACGACTGGCGCGCGCCGTTCGAGAGCTTCGGTCACCTGCCCAACGTCGCGCTGCTGCGCGCACAGATCGACGTAATGGCCGAGATGCTGGCCAGCGCCACCCCGGATGCTTTGCAGCAGAAGGACATCGACTTCGCGTTCGCCGTCGGCCAATTGTTCGCCACGGTGCCCTACGCGCAGCTCATCCTCGAGGAGGCCGGGCTGTCGGGCGTCGACGAGGGACTGCTCGACGAGATCTTCGCCGTGCTGGTCCGCGACTTCAACGCCTACGCCGTGGAGCTGAGCGACAAGCCCGCGACGACGGACGCGCAGGCGCGCTACGCGCTGCGGATGATCCGCCGCCCGGTGCACGACCCCGCGCGCTACGACCAGATTTGGAAGGAGCACGTCCTTCCGCTCAGCGGCGCCTACCGGATGCGCCCCTAGCCCCCCTTGACTGTGACGTTCCTCACAGTAGGATGACCAGTGGTCATTCGATCGAGGAGGCGCCATTGCCGACGGTCACCTGGGCGCGCGTCGACCCGGCTCGACGCGCCGCGATCATCGAGGCCGCGGAGGCGGAATTCGGGGCGCACGGCTTCTCCCGCGGCAGCCTCAACGTCATCGCGCGCCGCGCGGGGGTCGCCAAGGGCAGCCTTTTCCAGTACTTCGCCGACAAGCGCGACCTGTACGCGTTCATCGCCGACATCGCCAGCCAGCGGGTGCGGGCCTACATGGAAGGCCGCATCCGCGAACTAGACCCGAGCCGGCCGTTCTTCGAGTTCCTGACCGACTGGCTCGACGCCTGGGTGGCCTACTTCGCCGACCACCCGCACGAGCGCGCGCTGCACGCCGCGGCGACCCTGGAAGTCGACACCGAGGCCCGCGTCAGCGTGCAGAACGTCATCCACCGCCACTACCTGGAAGTGATGCGCCCGCTGGTCCGCGACGCGCACGTACGCGGCGACCTGCGCGCCGAGTCGGACACCGACGCGCTGTTGTCGTTCTTGCTGTTGATCTTTCCGCACCTGGCGCTGGCGCCCTACATGCGCGGGTTGGATCCGATCCTCGGCCTCGACGAGCCCACCCCCGAGCAGCCGGCGCTGGCGGTGCGCCGTCTCGTCGCGGTGCTGGCGCCCGCGTTCGCGGCCGCGCCAAAAACCCCGCCGGTCGGCTCCGCCCCAAAACGATCTGAGGAGGTCACATGAATCGCACCCGAATCGCCTCGATGGCCGAGGGCGGCCTCAACTGGGATAGCTTGCCGCTCAAGCTGTTTGCGGGAGGCAACGCGAAATTCTGGAATCCGGCCGACATCGACTTCTCCCGCGACCGCGAGGACTGGGAACGGCTCACCGACGACGAACGCAGCTATGCGACCCGGCTGTGCGCCGAGTTCATCGCCGGCGAGGAATCGGTGACCCAGGACATCCAGCCGTTCATGGCCGCGATGCGCGCCGAAGGCCGGCTGGGCGACGAGATGTATCTGACGCAGTTCGCCTTCGAGGAAGCCAAGCACGTCGCGGTGTTCCGCATGTGGCTCGACGCCGTCGGCGTCACCGAGGACCTGCACTACTTCCTCGACGACGTCCCGACCTACCGGACGATCTTCTACGAAGAGCTGCCCGAGTGCCTGAACGCGCTGACGCTCGATCCGTCGCCGGCCGCCCAGGTGCGGGCGTCGGTCACCTACAACCACATGGTCGAAGGCATGCTGGCGCTGACCGGCTACTTCGGCTGGCACAAGATCTGCGTGGAGCGCGGCATCCTGCCCGGCATGCAGGAGCTGGTGCGGCGCATCGGCGACGACGAGCGCCGCCACATGGCGTGGGGCACCTTCACCTGCCGTCGCCACGTGGCCGCCGACGACGCCAACTGGGGCGTCTTCGAAACGCGCATGAACGAACTGATGCCGCTCGGGCTGCGGCTGATCGAGGAGGGCTTCGCGCTCTACGACCCGATGCCCTTCGGCCTGTCGGTCGACGAGTTCATGGCCTACGCCTCCGACAAGGGGATGCGACGGTTCGGCACCATCTCCAGCGCCCGCGGCCGGCCGCTCGCCGAGATCGACCTGGACTACTCGCCGCTGCAGCTCGAGGACACGTTCGCCGACGAGGACGAGAAGCTGCTGGCCAGTGTCTAGTACTCGCCTGCGCGAGCAGACGCAGAATCGCAGGCCGAAGGCCGAGTATGTGCGATTCTGCGTCTGCTCGGCAAGCCAGCGGCGTCCGGGCCTCGCCTAGCCGACCCAGACGGTCTTGGCGTTGACGAACGCGCGGATGCCCAGGCCCGCGAGCTCGCGTCCGTAGCCGGACCGTTTGACGCCGCCGAACCCCAGCTCGGGGTAGGACACCGTCATCCCGTTGATGAAGACCTGGCCGGCCTCGATGTCGTCGATGAAGCGCTGCTGCTCGGCCTCGTCGTTGGTCCAGGCGTTGGATCCCAGGCCGAACGTGGTGGCGTTGGCGATCTCGATGGCCTCGTCGATGTCGGCCGCCCGATACATCGACGCGACGGGGCCGAACACCTCCTCGGTGTAGAGGGCCATGTCCTTGGTGATGTCGGTGACCACCGTCGGCGGGTAGAACCAGCCCGGCCGGTCGATGGGCTTGCCGCCGAGGCGGATGGTGGCGCCCGCGGCGGCGGCGTCGTCGACCTGCTTGGCGATCTCGTCGCGGCCGGACTCGGTGGCCAGCGGGCCCACGTCGGTGTCGGGGTCGGTCGGGTCGCCGACGGTGAGCGACTGCATGCGCTCGGTGAACTTGTCGACGAACTTGTCGTAGATGTCGGTGTGGACGATGAACCGCTTTGCGGCGATGCAGGATTGGCCGTTGTTCTGCACCCGGGCGGTGACCGCGGTCTTGGCGGCCTCGTCCAGGTCCGCCGAGGGCATCACGATGAACGGGTCGCTGCCGCCGAGCTCGAGCACCGTCGGTTTGATCTCGTCGCCGGCGATGGCCGCCACCGACTGGCCGGCCGGCTCGCTACCGGTCAGGGTGGCCGCCGCGACGCGCGGATCGCGCAGGATGCGCTCGACGGCGCTGGAGGAGACCAACAGGGTCTGGAAGCAGCCCTCGGGGAAGCCGCCGCGGGTGATGACGTCGGAAAGGTACAGCGCGCTCTGCGGGACGTTGGAGGCGTGCTTGAGGATCCCGACGTTGCCGGCCATCAGCGCCGGCGCGGCGAACCGCACGGCCTGCCAGAGCGGGAAGTTCCACGGCATCACGGCCAGCACCACGCCGAGCGGTTGATAACGGATGTAGGCCTTCTTCGCGCCCACCGCCTCGGCGTCGGCCGGCTCGTCGGCGAGCAGCTGCTCGGCGTGCTCGGCGTAGTAGCGAAACCCCTTGGCGCACTTCAACACCTCGGCCTTGGCCGATTTCAGGGTTTTACCCATCTCCAGCGTCATCATGGCGGCGACTTCGTCGGCTTCGGCTTCCAGCAGGTCGGCGGTGGCGTTTGCCCACCCGGCGCGCTGGGCAAACGTGGTGTTGTGGCGGTAGTCGAGGAAGCGTTCGTAGGCACGGGCGATCGCGGCATCGACTTCTTGGTCGGTGGCCGGGGTGAAGGTCTTCACCGTCTCGCCGGTGGCCGGGTTAATGGTGGCGATGGGCACGCTGGCCCTCCTTCATCGGATGAGTAGCTGAAAAGTCCAACATCTAGCCTGCCACTATCGTTCCCCTAAGGGAGGTGTCGGATGAGCAAAGCCGCTGAGCTGATCGTCAAGTGCCTGGAAAACGAGGGTGTTTCCGTTGTGTTCGGGGTGCCCGGCGAGGAGAACATCCGCTTCGTGCAGGCGCTGGCGTCCTCCAGCATCCGCTACGTGCTCACCCGGCACGAGCAGGCCGCGTCCTTCATGGCCGAGATGTACGGGCGGGTCACCGGCCGGGCGGCGGTGGTGTCGGCCACCCTGGGGCCCGGCGCGATCAACATGCAGCTCGGTGTCGCCGACGCCACCACCAACAGCACCCCGCTGGTCGCCATCTCCGCGCAGGTGGGCCACGACCGGGAGTTCAAGGAGTCGCACCAGTACGTCGACCTGGTGTCGATGTTCGCCCCGATCACCCGGTGGGCGGCGGGCATCCCGACCCCGCGCGCCATCCCCGAGATGGTGCGTAAGGCGTTCAAGCTGTCCGAGTCCGAACGTCCGGCCGCCGTCTATCTCGCGGTGCCCGAGCACATCGACGCCGACGAGAAGGATTACGACCTGGGGCCGTTGCCGCGCAACGTCGTGCGCCCCGACGCTCCGGCGCCCCGCCAGGTGGAGCGCGCCGTCGCAATCCTGCGCAACGCCAAGCGCCCGGTGGTGCTGGCCGGGCACGGCGCCGCGCGCGCCGACGCCACCAAAGCCCTGGTGCGCTTCTCCGACGAGTTCGGCATCCAGGTGGCCAACACCTTCCACGGCAAGGGCGTCATGCCCGACGACCACCACAACAGCATCGGCACGCTGGGCTTCATGCGGCACGACTACGTCAACTTCGGGTTCGACAACGCCGACGTCGTCATCGCCGTCGGCTACGAGTTGCAGGAATTCGACCCGGTCCGGATCAACCCGCAGGGCGACAAGAAGATCATCCACATTCACCGGTTCCCCGCCGAGGTCGACGCGCACTACTCGGTCGACGTGGGGATCATCGGGGACATCAGCGATTCGCTGAACGCGCTCACCGACGCGCTCTCCGGTCACACCTTCAGCCATGCCGCCGACGTGCCCGGGTCGGGGCTGCTCGCGGAGGAATTCGCCCGGGGGCAACAGGATTCGCGCTACCCGCTGGCGCCGGCGCGGGTGGTCGCCGACACCCGCGCGGCGCTGGGCCGCAGCGACGTCGTCCTGGTCGACACCGGCGCCACCAAGATGTGGATGGCCCGGCTCTACCCGACGTACGAGAAGAACACCTGCCTGATCTCGAATGGCTTGTCCACCATGAGCTTCGCCCTCCCGGGGGCGCTGGGTGTCAAGCTGGCACAGCCGGAGTCCAAGGTGTTGGCCGTCGTCGGCGATGGCGCCTTCTTGATGAACTCGCAGGAGATCGAGACGGCCGTCCGGGAGCGGATACCGCTGGTGGTGCTGATCTGGGAGGACGGCGGGTACGGCCTCATCGAATGGAAGATGGATCTCGAACTCGGGGCGCACTACTACGTGAAATTCAACAACCCGGACGTGGTGAATTACGCGGAAAGCTTCGGCGCCAAGGGATATCGGATCTCTCATGCCGACGAGCTGCTGCCGACGTTGCGCGCCGCGCTCGACGACGAGGGCGTCTCGTTGATCAGCTGCCCGGTCGACTACTCGGAGAACCTGCGGCTGACCGACCGGCTCGGCGAGCTGGACGAAACCCTGTAATCCTCAAAACCATTGCGCGATCGGACCGCCGAGCCGCTTGAGATGATGGATAGATGACCGAGCGTGATCGCGACGAATCGGGTCGGCCACGAAGCGCCCGACCGCGCGACGCCCTGGGCCGGCCACTTCCGCCGGGCAGCGACGGCGTGCCGCGCGTTCCGGACGACCTGGTGCTGGCGCCGGCCGAGACGCTCGCCTATGCCCAGGATCTACTGGACCGAGGCCTCGCATTCAACGCTCACGAGGTGCTCGAGGCCGCCTGGAAGAACGGTCCGGCCGACGAGCAGGCACTGTGGCAAGGCCTGACGCAGCTCGCGGTGGGGATCACCCACGCCCAGCGGGGCAACCGCAAGGGTGCAACCACGTTGCTTAGCCGCGCCTCCGCCCATCTTGCGCAGGGGGATCGGCCGGCGCCGCACGCCATTGATGCCGCCGGGCTGGTGGACTTCGCCGACGCGCTGATCGCCGACCTTGCCGCCGGGGTAGATATCGCCCCGGCGCGGCTGCGGCCCCGCCTGGTGATTTGAAATACCCACTATTCCAACAGGATTGGTGCCCGCGGTAGCGCGTCCCCATTACCAGTCTTGTTGATCCTCCAAGAGGGTGACCCGCCGAAGTTCCACCACGAACCACAAGGTTGCGGCGACGGTGGCGAGTAGCGCGATGATCGCCATCGTGGTGAGCCATTCGTAATGGTGGTAGGCGGCGACCGCCAAGCTCGCGATAATGCCGGACAATGCCACGCCCAGCAGCATGAACCCGGGCCAAAAGAAGTTGTCTTTCATGGTGAGCCCGGCGCGAGGATGTGCGGTCCGGTGTCGATCCGTCGGATCGTGGTGTGTGTCTCCCATGGCTCCCTTTCGTCGGTCAATTCCCTAGTGACTCGGCGGCTTTGGGGGAGCCGATATCACGCGGAAGGTAGACGTCGAACAGCAGGATCGCGCCGATCGTCGTCACGAGCCAGACCATGACCGTCGCGGCGAGCCAGGACGCGCCGCCGTAGATGCGCAGTCCGTGCGTCGACACCGATGCAAGGCTCATCGCGCACAGGGTCAGGGTCAGGCCCGTGCATCCCAGCAGCAGCGACGCATATCCACGAGGCAGTTTCAAGATCTTCACCGACAGGGTGGACTGCGCGATCGAGAAAAACACGACGGCGACGATGAGGCCCGATGCCGTCAGCACCACGTGGGGAACAGTTTTGGCCGCCAACGCCAAACCGACTGTCCACGTGGCCGACCGCGCGGCGGTTCGGAGCACGAAGTGCTTCACGACACCGAAGGCTTTCCTAGGGCGATATCGCATCGTGGCCGGCGATGCGCGCGGGTAGCCTGATCGTCACAGTGTTTGATGCGGGCGGCGCTGGTGGGCAAGGTGACCATGGCGGCTCCTGAAAACTAACAGATAAGTAATTAAACTTTAGAAACCATTGGCTGTAACGTCAAGGCTGTTGTGATCGAGAAGTAGGCGCGATGGACCAACTGCAACGCGATGCCGCCGGGATCGGCGCCCTCGCCGACCCGGTGCGCTACGAGCTGTATCAGTTTGTGTGTTCGCAACCCGGACCGGTGAGCCGTGATCAGGCGGCCGAAGTGGTGGGAATTGCCCGGCATCAGGCGAAGTTTCATCTGGACCGGCTGACGGCCGAGGGTCTGCTGGAATGTGACTACGCCCGGTTGACGGGCCGGACTGGCCCCGGAGCGGGGCGCACCTCGAAGCTGTATCGACGTGTCCGCCGCGACATCGCCGTCAGTTTGCCGCAACGTCAGTACGAGTTGGCCGGGCGGCTGATGGGTCAGGCCATCGTCCAATCCCAGCAGAGCGGGGCGCCCGTCGTGGAGGTGTTGCACCGCAACGCCCACGACTACGGCCGCAGCATCGCGGATCGCGCGCTCAGCGCTGCCCGACGGCCGCCGGCCGGCGTGCGCGCGGCGCTCAAGTTTGTGGCACGGTTGTTGCGAGAGTATGGCTATGAACCGGGTCACGACGACGACGGCGTGTATCTGGTCAACTGCCCATTCCATGCGCTGGCTCAGGAACAGACCGAATTGGCCTGCGGCATGAATCACGCGCTGATCAACGGGATGGTGGACGCGATGACCCCGCATTGCCTGGATGCGCGGCTGCAACCGACCCCGGGCCGGTGTTGTGTCGTGGTCGCGCCAAGCGCTGACTAGCTCACGGCGCCGCGGAGCGCCAAACCCGTTGTGTCAGTGCGCCGTTCAGGAATTGTCGGCGTCGGCGGGGTACGTCACGCGGTTGTGCTCGTCGACGACGGGTGTGGCGCCCCATTGGCCGAGCCGATGCTGGCGCGGGGCGGATCCGCTGATGAGGTGCCATACCGTCCAGCCTTGGGCGACAAGGCTGTTCGCGATCAATTGTCGATGGCATCGCCACGGCATGGGTTCGCCGCACATGATCGCCACCCGGTTAGCGCGGGCGAGGGTGACCAGTTCGGCGAGTACGCGCTGGTATTCGTCGGTGAGGGTGTAGTCGGCGTAGTTCTTGAAGCTCGCGTTTTCCCAGCCCGCGTTGATGGCGGGATCGACGCTTTGCCGACGGCGCCGCCCCCCGAGCTCGGGAAGGTGGAGGTAGCCGATGCCGGCGTCGTGGAGCCAGCGCGACATCTCCGCACTTCCGAACTGGGGGTTTCGGCGCGAGCCGGGCTGGGCACGCACGTCGACGAGCAGGTCGATGCGGGCGTCATCCAGGGGTTCCAAGAAGGTCGGCACCGGGCACGTCCAGTGTCCGATGGTCCAGATCTCGCCCTCGTCGCTCATGATTGCGTCGCGCTCGTCCTAGTCGATCTTCTCCAGGGCGTCGCCCTTGTGCATCGCGACGTGGTCGGTTTTGTCGCTTCTGATCTCGTATTGCGGGTCATCTTTCGTGCAGTGCCGCTTGTGGCCTTTGTACTCGGTGTCGCTGGTGTGCTTCTTGACGATGATGCCGCTGACGTGACCCGCTTCCGAGTTCCATCGGACGTGGTCGCCGACCTCGAAGTGTTTCGCCACCGTGCGCCTCCTTTGCGTGCGTTGCGGTTGGTTCCGTGGGTTCCCCCACCACGACGACGAGTAACCGTCCACGTGGTCGAATGGGCGCATGCTGTTTCGTCAGCTGGAGTACTTCGTCGCGCTCGCGCAAGAGCGCCACTTCGCGCGTGCCGCGCGGGCGTGCTACGTGTCGCAGCCCGCGCTGTCGGAGGCCATCCGCAAGCTCGAATCCGAACTCAACGTCCCGCTGGTGCGGCGGGGGCAGCGGTTCGAAGGCCTCACCCCCGAGGGCGAACGGCTGGTGCCCTGGGCGCGGCGCATCCTCGCGGACCGCGACGCGCTCAAGCGGGAGGTGACCGCGTTGCAGGCCGGGCTGACCGGTGAGCTGCGGCTCGGGGTGGTCCCGGCGGCCTCGACCACCGTTGCGCTGCTTACGGATCCGTTCTGTGCCGCGCATCCGCTGGTGCGGGTCCGGCTCGAGGTCAATCTGCGTTCGGCCGGCATTGTGGAACGGGTCCGCAAGTTCGAATTGGACGCCGGCATCCTCTATCCGGACCAACAGGACACGGCCGACCTGCTGGTCACCCCGCTCTACCACGAACAGCCGGTGCTCATCGCCGCCGCGGACCTGCTGGGCGGCGAATCGGACACCATCGCGTGGTCGGACGCCGTGCAGCTGCCGCTGTGTCTGCTGACCCAGGGCATGCGTGGGCGCCGGGTCATCGACGACGCGTTGGCCACCCACGACCTCCAGGTGACGCCGCAGCTGGAAACCGACTCCGTGGCAGCGTTATTCGCGCACGTGCGCACGGGCCGGTGGGCGAGCATCGTGCCGCAACCGTGGATTCACACCCTGGGCGTCCCCGCCGGCGCACAAGTGCTGCGGCTGCGGCGGCCCTCGGTCACCTCGCTGATCGCGCTGGTCACCAACCGGGCCGAGCCGGGCTCGTTGCTGGCCCGCGCGCTGCGACGGACCGCGCGCGGGGCCCGCATCGGCGCCACGCTCTCCGAGCAGCCCTAGCCGCCGCCTCCGTTGATCGGCGCCGCCTATCAGCCGGTCGGAATCGCGTCTTGGACAGCCCGTGGCCGCGCCGAGAGACTGGGGTTGATCGCCAGTTAAGGAGAATTCAATGGCCAAGTGTGTGATGGTGCTCTACCCCGACCCCGTCGACGGATACCCGCCGGCCTACGCGCGGGACAGCATCCCGACGATCCACGGCTACCCCGACGGCAGCACCGTGCCGACCCCGTCGAAGATCGACTTCACCCCCGGTGAGCTCCTCGGCTGCGTGTCGGGCGCCCTCGGCCTGCGCAAGTTCTTCGAAGACGCGGGGCACGAACTGGTGGTGACATCCGATAAGGACGGCCCCGACTCGGAGTTCGAACGCGCATTGCCCGACGCCGAAATCGTGATCTCGCAACCATTTTGGCCGGCCTACCTGACCAAGGAGCGCATTGCCAAGGCGCCCAAGCTCAAGCTGGCGTTGACCGCCGGCATCGGCTCGGACCACGTGGACCTGGATGCGGCGAAGGAGCGCGGCATCACCGTGGCCGAGGTGACCTACAGCAACAGCATCAGCGTCGCCGAGCACGCGGTGATGCAGATCCTGGCCCTGGTACGCAATTTCGTCCCGTCACACCGGTGGGCCGCCGAAGGCGGCTGGAACATCGCCGATTGCGTCGAGCGCGCCTATGACCTCGAGGGCATGGACGTGGGCGTGATCGCCGCCGGACGGATCGGGCGTGCGGTGCTGCGCCGCCTGGCGCCGTTCGACGTCAACCTGCACTACACCGACACCCGCCGGCTGGCGCCGGACGTCGAGAAGGAACTGAACGTGACGTTCCATCCGACGGTGCAGGAGCTGGTGCGGGCGGTCGACGTGGTCTCGATCCACTCGCCGCTGTACGCGGACACCCGCGCGATGTTCGACGAGAAGCTGATCGCGACGATGCGGCGCGGCTCCTACATCGTCAACACCGCCCGCGCCGAGGAGACCGTCCCGGAAGCGATCGCCGACGCGCTGCGCAGCGGGCAACTCGGGGGCTACGCCGGCGACGTGTGGTTTCCGCAGCCCCCGCCGGCCGACCATCCGTGGCGGACGATGCCGAATAACGCGATGACGCCGCATGTTTCGGGGACAACGCTGTCGGCGCAGGCGCGTTACGCGGCCGGCACCCGGGAGATCCTGGAAAGCTGGTTCGCCGGCACTCCCATCCGTCCGGAGTACCTGATCGTCGAGGGCGGCAAGCTCGCGGGCACCGGGGCGCTGTCCTACCAGAAGTAGTCGCGGGCGTCTGCCAGTTGGCGCTCAGCCCCCCCCTTTGCCCTTGCTTTCTTCGAGTTGTCCTGGGCAGTAGGCTTTGGCGGATATGGTGGCGAATTGGGCGGCGCCGCTGGTGGTCAGGGCGGGGTTGTTGTCGCGTATGTCGGTGAGGAGTTGTAGTCCGGATACGCCGCGGGTGATCATGGCGCACACGGATTTTCCCGCGGCGACGGCTTGGCTGGGATCTTTGAAGCTGATGCCGACGGTGTGCAGGTCGGACAGGAAGGTTCCGTTGTTGTCATCGGCGGGCGCTTCGTCTTCGCCGGGGGTGGCGTGTGCCGGTGCTGCGATGGTGATGCCCATCGATACGGCGAGCAGCGCGAGTAGCCATTTCATGAAGCCTCCTTCGGTGTGGTTAGCCGAGCTGGGGTTCGGGTGCTGCGGCCGCGGGTGCGGGTTCGTCGTTGACGTGGACGGCGTGCACGCCGGGTGTGGTTCGCAGTTGGGCGACCAGGTCGTCGAGGCCGGCTTCGTCGACGTTCCAGTGCTGTACCTGGTCGGGCATTTGTTGTAGTTGGGCGATGATGCGGTCGAGTTTGACCGGTTGGGTGCGGCGTTGGCCGGTGATCGCGCGGGTCTGGATGGTGGTGGTGTTGATGGCGCGGGCGGCGGGCCCGCCCAGTGCGCCGCCGGCCAGGCTGCCCAGGGTGGCGTCGTTGACCAGCTCGGCGGGAAAACCCGCCGCGGCGGCCGCGGTGGTGGTGGTGGCCGGTAGTGCGGTGGAGGCCAACCGGATGGCGGGGGCGGCGCTGGCCCAGCTCGAGGGCACCGACAGCTTTCCCACGGTGGGTGCGCTGCCCAGCACCGCGGATACGGGCCGCACCGGGATGCCGGCGCCAAGACCTGCGGGTGAGGCCAGGCCGGCGCCCAACGATGCTTTGGGCATGCCGGCGCTCCAGGGCGCGTAGACGAAGGCGCCCTTCCATTCCGAGACGCCCAGCCCGCCGCTGGCGCCGACGACGTTGGTCCAGGTGGCCTGCCCGCCGATGCCTTTGACGCTGGAAAACAGCGCCTCCCATAGCGGCGCGATCTCCTTGCTGCCGGTCATGCCTTCGATCAGCTGCTGCCATGATTGGGTGTATCCGGTGGTCAGTGAGTTGATGTAGTCCTGCAGTTGTTGCATCCACGACGACGAGGTGCTCGAGGCCGCGGCGGCTGTGGTGGTTGCCTGCGCCGTCCCGGTGTCCTTGCTGACAGCGGGTGCCTGCTCGAAGGGGGTCAGCTCCCCGGCGGCCTGCGAGGAGCTGGCGTAGCCGAACATCGCGGTGACGTTTTGGGACCACATCTGGGCGTATTGGGCTTCGGTGGCCGCGATCGCTGCGCCGTTTTGCCCCAACAGGTTGGTTGCCTGCAGTGCTGCGAGCTGGGTGCGGTTGGCGGCGATCAGCGCCGGGGGGACGACGCAGGCCAGCGCGGCCTCATAGGCGGTGGCGGCGGCTTGGGCGTGGGCGGCGGTCTGCTCGGCCAGGCCCGCCGTGGTCGAGATCCAGCCCACATAGGGTGCGGCCGCGGCTGCCATGGAGGTCGAGGACGGGCCCTGCCACTCGGTGATGAGTTCGGAGATCACCGCGCCGTAAGAGGATGCGGTGGAATGTAATTCGGCGGCCAGTGCCGCCCACGCGGCGGCCGCCGATAGCATGGGTGCTGCGCCGGGGCCGGCGTAGAGCTGGGTGGAGATGACCTCGGGTGGCAGCGCTGCGAAATCGGCGAAAACCATGGCCGTGCCTTTCCTTATTTCGCGTTCGGCGGGATCACGATGACCGTGGAGGTGGTGGCGATGTCATCAACAGCCACCGCACCAGGCACCCGGACCGCCGGCCCGGCCACCGCACGGGTGGCGGTACCACCGACCGCGCGTCCGGCCAGGCTCGACAAGGCGGTGGGCCCGAACAGACCCTGCCCGGGGTTGACGGTCATCGCCGGCGCGGCATCGAGCATCGTCTCGGGCAACTCGGCTGCCAGGGTCCTGATCGCCGGCGCGGCCGAGGCCCAGTTCGCGGGAACCGACAACGACCCCACGACACCGGCACGGCCCACCGCCGCAGACACCGTTCCCACACCCGGCGCCTGCAACGACGTCGACCCGGTCAGCAGTTCGCTGTGCAGCAACGGCGCCAAAACCCCGTGCAGAGCCTTGGGATGCAGTGTGGGGTCGACACTTTGAACGTTTCCGCCCATCGCCTTGGTGTTGAGCGCAAGTTGATAAAAACCCTTCCCCGCGTCTGCGACCCCGAGCGGCGAGTACGGCCCGGTAAGGGTGCTGAGGAAGCTGTTGAAACTCTTCAAACCCCCCGTGGCTTCCCCAAGACCGAGCGAGATTCCCGGCGACGACGTCCCCGCCGCGTTCGCGGCGGCACTTTGCGCCGCGGCGGGAGCCTGCGAGACCGCCTGGGACAGCGCGGTTTCCACATGGGAGCTCGCCGACGACTGGGCCGCCGAGGCGACCGCGGCCGCCTGGTTCGTTTCCCCACCGCTGTCGGTGGTCGACGGCGGCGCGGTGAACGGGACCAGCTGGGCCGCGACCGCCGAGGAACCCGCATAGCCATACATCGCGGCCGCGTCTTGGGCCCACATCTCGGCGTACTGGGCCTCGGTGGCCGCGATGGCCGGGGTGTTTTGGCCCAAGATGTTGGTCGCGACCAGTGACGCCAACAACGCCCGGTTGGCCGCGATCACCGGCGGTGGCACCGTGGCCGCGAAGACGGCCTCATAAGCGCCTGCCGCCGCCTTCGCCTGACTTGCCGACTGCTCGGCCTGCGCGGCGCTGCTGATCAGCCACGCAATGTACGGTGCGGCCGCGGCCGCCATCGACGCCGACGAGGGACCATTCCATGCGGTTCTCAGCTCCGCGACGACAGATCCGTAAGACGCTGCCGTGGCGCGCAATTCGGCCGCTAATCCGTCCCAGCCGGCCGCAGCGGCCAACAACGGTGCCGGCCCGGGACCTGAGTAGATCCTGCCGGAGTTGATCTCCGGAGGTAACGCTCCGAATTCCATCTGGTTCCTCCGCCTTCGGCTGCGATCACCGCAGGCTCCGCGTTTGTCCTTGCCGATAAGGTTGATCTTCAACAACATTGAGCAACTTCGGCCAACATCCACCAGGGGATGCCAGATGCTTGAGTGCTCGGGTGTTCAGAAGACTAGCCAGCAAAATCCGACGAGACTTGTGGCAACGTCGGCTGACGCCGCGCCATTACCGCGTTCGAATGGGCAAGGCCGGCAACGCCGCAGTTCGGCGAGCAAGACCTCGATAGCCCCGTCTACCTCGGACGAATTCGTACACGTCCCGGAGTGAAAACGCAATCAACACGAAGCAAACATGCGCCGGCAACGCGGTTTCCCCAATAAAAATCTCGCCACCCAAAATTCGCGGTCCCGCGCCGAGCCCAGTCATCCGTGCACGCTTGACCAAGACCATTGGCAACACGGCGTCGCGCGCTCACGCATCGGCGCGGCGATGACCGCGAACGTTGTTTCGCCCCAAGTCCTCCGGTGCCGAAGCCGTCCGCGTCGGCGTCCAACCGTCCGACCACCAATGCGTCGGCCCTACCGCGCGGAGCGGTCTGACTTCGTGGTCAGAGGTCCTATCTCACGGGAGTCAGTGAGTTTCTGCGGCGGTGGCGGTGAAGCGATGATCCACCCAGTTGCCGAATCGCGGTGCGGACTGAATCTGGCCCGCCGCCGCCAACAGATCGGTGAGGCGCTGCTCGGCGTCAATCACGGTGTCGTCGAGCGGGATCGGCTGTCGTAGGGTGCGTCCCTGCGCGACGGCGGCGACGGCGGGGTCGATGCCGGCCGACTCGGCATACTGAGCGGCCCACTCCGGCGGGTGCTCGCGCGCCCAGACCGCGGCTCTGGCGTATCGCGCCAGCAGATCGGCCAGCGCGGTGTTCCGTTTGGCGTCGGCCAGCGTTTGGTCGGAGGCGATCCCGAACGAGTACTTGTGCTTGCGTGCGACCAGGCCCCGCACCGGGAGTTGCTGTTCGGCCTGCGCGGTGTAGGGATCCCACACGGCCCAGGCGTCGACCTGGCCGTTGCGAAATCCCGACAGGGCGTCGGCTGGTTGCAGGAACACCAGGTGGACATCGGTGGGTTTGAGGCCGGTCTTGTCCAGCTGATCAAGCATATTGGCGTGCGCCGAACTGCCCTTGGCCAGGGCGATGGTTTTGCCGCGCAGGTCGGTGACGGAGCTAATAGGCGAATCGGCGTGAACCAGAATCTGATCGCCGGGCCCCCCGCCGTCGAATGCGGACACCACCTTGATGCGGGCGTTGGCGACGGCGCCGAAAATTGGCGGGGTGTCACCGGTGATTGCGAAATCGATCTTGCCGGCGGTGGCGGCCTCGATCATCGGCGGTCCGGATGAGAAGGTGGAGAAGTCAATCCGATAAGGAAGGTCCCGGAGCTCGCCGGCGGCCCGCAGCATGGCTTCGGTGCCGACGCTCTTTTGGTCGCCGACCTTAAGCGTCAGGTCGGCCAGCTGTGACAGCGGAACCCGGTCCGGCTCCGCGCTGGGGCCGGCGGCCTGTTGGCGGGTAACGCACGCCGGCAGCAGCAGAGCGATGGCAGCCAGCAGTAGCGCGGTACGGCGTCGTGTCGACATTGAGCTCCTCAGATTCGGACACCGAGCTGGCTTCGCAGTTCGGTGCGGCACCGGGGGTCGGCCCGGCGGCGCCGCAGCGCTGTGGAAGGCGAGGCTATGGCAGATCGGTTGGGCTAACAAGGGTTTGAATTGCGGTGAACGGAACCACGCCTAGACGACGGTTTTACGTAGTGATGCGTTGCGTCCTGGCCGACTGGCCCTCAATTGGTGGTGGTCGGTGTCGACAGCGCCATGGGCGGCACATAGCCACCCACCAGCGCGCGATGCCACCACGCCCGGTCGCGGCGCAGCTCGGCTCCTGTGGTGAAGCGGTACTGGTAGAGCTGGGCGCGCACGTACCGGGGCGGCGCATCGGGGAAGGGGTTGTGGCGCAACAGACGTAGGGTCGGCCGGTCGTTGCGCAGCAGCCGCTGCAGGAACGGCCGCAGCCAGGGCTGCGCGTAGCCCGGCGAGATCGCGGCGAACCACATCAGCCAGTCCAGCCGCAGGTGATAGGGGGCCCACTGGCGCGGCAGCCGGCGCAGCCCGCCCGGCTTGCCCTTGAATTCGTATTCGCGCCAGACGGTCTGGTCGGTCAGGTGGGCGTCCTCGGTGCCCTCGATCACCACCTCCCGGCGGATGCGCCCGATGCTGCCGAACGCCCCGTAGGTATTCACCAAGTGAAATGAATTGAAGGACATGTTCATTCGCTGACGCGACGACAACATGTTCGCCACCGGCCAGTAGCTCATGAACAACACCGCGGCCGAGACGGCCACGACCAGCCCGATGAACCACGGTGGCGTCGGCGCCCAACCCGGGTGTGCCGGGACCAGCTCCCCGGGCAGCAGCCGCACGACCGACGCGTCGTCGATCGCGCTGCACGCCAACAGTATCGTCACCCAGTTGAGCCAGGCGAAATTGCCCGACGCCACCAACCACAACTGGGTGATGACGATGATCGTCGCGGCCACGCCGGCCACCGGCTGCGGCGCGAATAATCCGAACGGCACGATCAGCTGGGCGAAATGGTTGCCCGCCACCTCGATCCGGTGCAGCGGCTTGGGCAGATGGTGGAAAAACCAGCTGAGCGGCCCGGGCATGGGCTGCGTCTCATGGTGGTAGTACAGACACGTCAGATCGCGCCAGCACGGATCGCCGCGCATCTTGATCAGGCCCGCACCGAATTCGACTCGGAACAACAGCAATCGGACCATCCACAGCGTCAGCACCGGGGGCGCCACGTCGTGGTTGCCGAGAAAGATCATCAGGAACCCGGTCTCGAGAAGCAGCGACTCCCAACCGAACGAGTACCACGTCTGCCCGACATTGACGATCGAGAGGTAGAGCACCCACAGCGTCAGCCACATCGCCATCGCGGCCCACAGCGGCACCGCATCGGCCGCCCCGACTACGACGGCAGCCGACAGCGCCGCGCCGAACCAGGCGACCGCCGCGAACAGCCGATCGGAATAGCGCAGGTGAAAGATGCTCGGCGTGCGCCAAAACGACTGCGCCGCCACAAACCGCGGAATGGGCAGCATCCCGTGTTCGCCGATGAGCGCGCGGAATTGCGCGGCGGCGGCGACGAACGCCAACAGATAGATCGCCGCGGCGCCGCGCTCGAGCACCAGTCTGCCCACCCAATATTCGGGTGCGGAAAACCAGCTCATGGCGCTCGCTCCTCGATCGGTGGCCGCTACACCGACCCGCATATCCAGTCAATCAGCCGATAAACGGGATAGCCACTACCCGCCAAAACTATTCGGCACTATTCGTCGGCCGATCCACGCGCCCTGTCGGGCAACGCGATCACCGAGGCGGTGAGCACCGCAAGCGAAACCAAGGCCAGCAGTTGGATATTCGCCGAATGGCCCGCATAACCGTCCACCGAGCGCCAGGGCTGCCGCGACAATGCCGCCCCGGCTCCGATCAACCCGCCGGCGCTGCCCACCAGCGCGAGACGCTCCCAGCGCCCGCCGCGCACCGCGTACCGCAGACCCAGGGCGGCGGCCATCAACGCGACGCCGCCGGCGCCGGCGATCACCGCCGCGGCCGCCACCGCCGCGACCGCCGCCCAGGCCCCGGGCCGCCACGGTTGCGCGGCCGCGTCGGCGTCGGTTCTTCTGGTGCGCCAGAACGCCAGCAGCGCCAGCAGCGGCAATAAGGCCAGCCCCACTGCGAGGCCCGCGCGGTAGAGCGGGTTGGCGGCGAATGTCAGCGTGATGGTGCCCGGGTCGCCCGCGGGAACCACCCAGCCCTGCTGCCAACCGTTGACGGCGATCGGCGTCAGCCGGGCCCCGGTGCCGGTGCGCGCCACCCAGCCGGGGTTGATGCTTTCCGGGATGACCAGCACCCGGGCGGTGGCCGACGGGGGCGCCTGGACCTCGCGCCGGTCCGGTCCCCACGCCCGCCAGGACGAAAGACGTTCGGCCCGCGCGCTTTCGGTGGCCTCCGGGGTCGACAGTTCGGCCCCATCGACGACGAACTGGGCACCCGGGCTGATCAACAGCTCCTGCTGGCCGGCGGGCAGCGCGATCGGGTCGCGGTCGCAAGGCACCGCCGCCAGGGGCTGATCATCGAGGATCGCCCCGACGGTGGTGTGGATCGCGGTGTGCACGAACCGGCCCGCGACCGCGATGACCGGGCCGCGATCGCATCCGACGGTGACCTCCCGGCCGCGGTTGCGGGCGGGATCGGCCGGCGCGATCGGGGTGCCGTCGGCCCCGAGCGCGGCCACCTCGGCCAGCCCGGGCGGCTTGAGCTGGTCGAAGCCCAACGCGTTGCGGTCGATGACGTCGTCCCAGTCCAGCAGGCTGATGGTCACGGTGTCGGTCACCCGGGGCTTCAGCGCGAGCGTCTGCGCCGCGTCCAAATCAGCCTTGACCACCGCGACTTGTGGGCCGTCACCCAGGTTGACGGCCACCATCGTCGGGTGCACGGGCAGGGCCGCCCGACTGGGAACCAGCCGCAACCCGGTGACCTCGGTGGGCCGAGGCAGGGTCAGCGTCAAGGTCGGTGGCGTCTTGTGCTGCACCACCCGCTGCGGCGCCGTCCAGGCGGTGGCCGGGTCGCCGTCGGTGGCCGCGTAGGCCGAGCCCAGCACGTCCACCGCATCCGAATCACCGTGGGCGACAGTGGTATTGGGTTCGGCGATCAGCGCGGCCAGCTTTGGGCCCTGCCGGGGCCGCACCCACACCGTCGGGGTCACCGTCAGCGGCGCCGGCACGGTCAGCGTCCGGCTGAAGTTGACCGGCTCCTCCGGGGTCAGCGCCATCGACGGCGCGCAACGCACGCTGTCGGGCGCCGGGGCGCAGCCCGGCCTGCCGAGCAGTTCCGATCCCAGGTCCCACCCCGTGATCGGCGCGCCGGGCGGCGGTCCCGGCACCCGCACCGTGTGCCGCAGGTCGACCTGGTGGGCGAACCCGGACGCGTCGTACTGGGTGATCGTCAGGTCGGTGATGCCGAATTGCACTCCGGCGGACCCGTCGTCGGTGCCCGCGGCGGTGATCCGCACCCACGGCGTTTCGCCGTAGGGGAGCGCCGCGGCGAGCGGCTTGCCCGGCTCGTCGAACCGCAGCGTGGTGCTGCCGGTGGCGGTTTCGATCAGGATGCGGCGGACCTGGGCGCCGACGGCGGTTGCGCTGGGCGTCAACGTGATTGCCGCGTTGGTCACCGGGTGGTCGAAATCGATCTGCATCCACTGGCCGACGGCGGCCTGCAGCGAGTTGGACACCCAGGCGGTCGCGGAGTCCCCGTCGATCGCGGCGGCCGGGGAGGTCGCCGGCGCGACGTCGGGCATCGCGGTGGAATCCGACGACGAGCTCGACACCGTGATCCGCCCGCCCGCCCAGGCGCCGGCCACCGGCTCGGCGCCGGGCACGGGATAGTCCGGCACCCGGTTGTAGGTGTGCCGCGCGTCCCCGGGGGCGCGGATCGCCGACGAATGTTGGTCTACCCGACCGTAATCCGTCTCCCGGGCTACCGGGGTGTCGGTGACGGTCACGCCGGCTGCCGGCGGCAACGGCAGCCCGGCGGCGCGCGCGTCGGCGGTCATCAGCGCCGGGCCCAGCGGCGGCTGACCCAGCAGCCGCCGCCGTTCGTCAAGGCGCAGCAGCACTTCCGGTCCGCCGTCGACCCGGGCCAGCCGGTCGGCGTCGACGAGATAGGGCGTGGCGGGGTCGTTGAAATCGCCGTCGCCGCCAACGCGGTAGATCTCGACCGCCGGATAGCGCGGCCGCAACCCGCTGTCCGCGACGAAGCCGGCCAGCGTGCCGGGCCCCACCGGGGCGCCGAACTGCGCCACCTTCCGCAGCCCCGGCGATCCGTCCACGGCGCGGTGCACCAGGATGGGGCGCGCCGAGCGCGACGTGTCGGGATCCAGGTCATTGCGCACCACCAGATAGGAAATGCCTTGGCGCGCAAGGGTATCGGCCAGACCCGCCGAGGGCCGGCCGGCGGCGAACAGGCGCTGCACCGAATCCAGCGCCCGGATGGTCTGCGGCGGGGTCAGCGGGATCGAATCCCGCACCCCCCACGGGCTGCTGCCCAGCACCTGCAGCGGCTCGTCGTGGCTGGTGCCCCACACCTGAGTGGCGAACGGCGCACCCGGGACGACGAGCACCCGCCCGGGTGTGGGCGCGCCCGTGTTGTGCTCGGTGAGCCAGTCGGCGGCGTCGTGCCAATACGGCGGGATGGCGGTGAACGTGCCCGGTGGCGCCAGCCGACCGGTCCACGCCAGCGACGTGCTGACCATCAACGCCGTCAGGACCACCATCGCGGTCGCCACGCGTTTGTCCCGCTCCGGGTGGGCGAACGCGCGCAGCCACACCGGCGCCGGGGCGCTGCCCGGTAGCGGTATCCGGCCCAGCAGCGCGGCGATGCCCAGCGCCACCGGGATCCCGACCACCGACCCCAGCTTGTGCACGTTGCGCAGCGGGGCGCCGCCGGCGTCCAGGAAGGCCTGCACCGCGTGCGCCACCGGCGAGCCCAGCCCGCCGCTGTAGCCGACGGCCATCAAGACCACCCCGACCAACAGCATCGTGACCAGGCGGCCGCGCGCCGGCATGGCGGCGGAGGCCAGCCCCGCCAGCCCGGCTGCCGCGACCAGGCAGGTGCCCAGGATGGCCGCCGACCCGGTCACCAGCGGAGCGCCCGCGGTGGCGTTCGGCGCCACGTACGGCGTCCAGCTGTCGGTCCCGCGCAGCATCTCGGTCAGCGACGACCATTGCGTTGTCACGCCGGAGGATTCGATGAAGTCCAGGAACGGCGGGCTGATGGCGCGCAGCATCACCAGCGCCACCACCCACCACAGCGTGGCCAGCAGCAGCGACAGCAGCCACCACCCGGTGTACCGCCACCACCGCCGGTTCGGTCGGTGGCATGCCCACCAGATCACCGCGGGCAGACAGCCGGCCAGGGTCGCGATGGCGTTGACCGCGCCCATCAGCGCGACGGCCAGGCCCGCCCGCGCCGCCAGTGCTCGCACGGACCGATCCGTCGACGCCCGCAACGCGAGGATCGTGGGCAGCAACACCCAGGGCGCCAGCATCATCGGCAACGTTTCCGACGAGATCGATCCGAGGGTGGTCAGCACCCGCGGCGACAGCGCGAACGCCGTCGCGGCGATCACCCGTGACCCCGGGCTGCCAATTCCCAGCGCCTCGGCGACGCGCATCAGCCCCCAGAAGCCGACCGTGAGCAGCAGCGCCCACCACAGCCGCTGGGTGATCCAGCCGGGCACGCTCAGCGCGTGACCGATCAGGAAAAAGGTGCCGTGCGGAAACAGGTAGCCGTAGGCCTGATTCTGCGCCTGCCCGAACGGCAGCTCGCTGTTCCACAGGTTGGTCGCGCGCGCCAAAAAGCGCAGGGGGTTGGCGGTCAGGTCGAGTTTCGTGTCGGGGGAGATCCGCCCCGGCGATTGCGCGAACGACAGCGCCAGCGCGATCGCGGCGACCAGCCACAGCCAGCGGCGCGACAGGGGTCCGGCCGTCGAGCACGAGACCGGCGCTGCGGTCCCCGTCGTCGACCGGTTAGCTACGGTTGCCGTACTCGACCCGGTTGAGCACTGACGACTGCGGATCGCCCCCGGGGAGTGGCGGCTTCGTGTCTTGCTGGACCATCAACGTGATCCCGAAGATCGCGGCCGCGCCGAGCAACAGGCCCACCACAACGCTCGCTGCGGCGGGCGCAACGATCCGGTTCATCGACGGCTCCTGGGTTCTTGCGGGGCTTGCGGTCGTGACTTCAACCTAGCGCCAACCTAGCAGAAGCGGTCGGTCACTCGGACCGCTCGTCACCAGTGCAGGCAGTGTCCGTGGATACAGCGGTCGCCGTATTGCACCTGATAGGGCAGGGCCGGGCGCGGCGGCGCCTGCACTCCGACGGCGGTGTCGTCGGCCACCGCCAGCGTGATGCCGACCGTCGTGGCGACCCCGATGGACAAACCCACCGCGATGCTGGCCGCGGCCGCCACCGTGAAACCGCTCATCGCCGCTCCTCCCTGCCCGGCAACATGCGCCTGGTGACCTCCCCCTTGATCAGCAACGTACCGCTGCTGACCCCTGGGGCCGGGGACGCAACGCCCCGTGAAAACATGGCCCGATGGCATTTTCGCGCACCTTCGCTGTGCTCGCGGCCGCGTCGGCGCTGGTGGCCGGCTGCGCCCACCACCCCGCGCACCCATCCGCTCACCCGTCGACGTCGAGCAAGCCGGCGGCCGCGCCGGCCCCGCCGGTGTGCGCCGACCCGTCGGCGGTGCCGGCCACGCTGGGCCTCCGCGACAAGCTGGCCCAACTGCTGATGGTCGGGGTGAAGAACGCCGACGACGCCCGGGCCGTCGTCAACGGCTACCACGTCGGCGGGATCTTCATCGGCAGCTGGACGGACTTGGCGATCTTCCAGGGGCCGTTGGCGGACATCAGCGCCAAGGCGGGACCGCTGCCGCTGGCCGTCAGCGTCGACGAAGAGGGTGGCCGGGTGTCGCGGCTGAAGACCCTGATCGGGACCTCCCCGTCGGCGCGGGAGCTGGCGCAGACGCAGACCGTCCAGCAGGTCCACGACCTGGCGGCCGACCGCGGCCGCAAGATGCACGACCTGGGCATCACCGTCGACTTCGCTCCGGTGGTCGACGTGAGCGACGAGGACGACGACGCCGTCATCGGCAACCGTTCGTTCAGCGCGGACCCGCAGAAGGTGACGGACTACGCCGGGGCCTACGCGCAGGGTCTTCGCGACGCCGGGCTGCTGCCGGTGCTCAAGCATTTCCCCGGCCACGGGCACGGCTCGGGTGATTCGCACACCGGCGGTGTGGTCACGCCGCCGCTGAGCGCCCTGCAAACCAGCGACCTGGTGCCCTACCGGTCGCTGGTGGCGGCGTCGCCGGTCGCGGTGATGGTGGGCCACCTGCAGGTTCCGGAACTCACCGGCGACGTCCCGGCCAGCCTGAGCCCCGAGGCGGTGCAGTTGCTGCGCAACGGCGTCGGCTACAAGGGCCCGCCGTTCACCGGCCCGGTGTTCAGCGACGACCTGTCCAGCATGGCCGCTATCTCCGAACGGTACGGGGTCTCGGAGGCGGTGCTGCGCACCCTGTTGGCCGGCGTCGACATCGCGCTGTGGGTCACCACCGACGAGGTGCCGGCGGTCCTGGACCGGCTGCAAAAGGCCGTCGCCTCAGGCGAATTGCCGGCACAACGGGTGGACGAGGCGCTGGTGCGGGTGGCGACGATGAAGGGCCCGAGCCCGACCTGCGGGCACTAGCGGGCGCCGCCGTTGGCATTAACGGCTGTGCGGCCCGCCCGCATTGCTTACTCTTGAGTCAGATAGACGGGCTAGAGAGGCGAGCGATGGCGGGTGGTACCAAGCGGTTACCGCGCGCCGTCCGTGAGCAGCAGATGCTCGACGCCGCGGTGCAGATGTTCTCGGTCAACGGCTACCACGAGACCTCGATGGACGCCATCGCCGCCCAGGCGCAGATCTCCAAGCCCATGCTGTACCTGTATTACGGCTCCAAGGAGGACCTGTTCGGCGCCTGCCTGAACCGGGAGATGAGCCGGTTCATCGACGTGGTGCGCGCCGACATGGACTTCGGGCAGAGCCCGAATGACATGCTGCGCAACACCATCGCGTCGTTCATGCGCTACATCGACGCCAACCGGGCGTCCTGGATCGTGATGTACACCCAGGCCACCAGCTCGCAGGCATTCGCCCACATGGTGCGTGAAGGGCGCGAGCAGATCATCGACCTGGTGGCGGGGCTGGTGCAGGCCGGCAGCCGCACCCCGCGGCCGGACCGCGAGCACGAGATGATGGCCGTGGCGCTGGTGGGCGCGGGCGAGGCGGTGGCCAATCGGCTGTCCACCGGCGACATCGACGTCGACGAGGCGGCCGAGCTGATGATCGACCTGTTCTGGTACGGCCTCAAGGGCTCCCCCGAGGAGCGGGACGCGGCCCGGTCCCAGCCGGACTCCGCCGGCGACTAGACCTCCTTCGTCGTCAGGTGGCCCGAATGCCCGTCCCCCGCACGGAGCGCGGCAACCTCGACTTCTTTTGCGCGGTGATCATCGTCGGCTTGCTGGCCGGCGTTGCCGGATTGGCGACGACCTTCGTGCTGCGGGCCGCTCAGCACGCCACCTATCACTACAGCTTCGGCGCGCTGCTGGCCGGGGTCGCCGCCAGCAGCCCGGTACGCCGCGTGGTCGGCCCGATGATCGGCGCCGGGTTGGCCGGGCTCGGGTGGTGGCTGCTGCGGCGCCGGACGGACGTGCCGCCGCTGGCGGAAACCATCGCCCGCCACGAACGCGTGCCGCGGCTGTCCTGGAGCGTCGACGCCCTGCTGCAGGTGCTGCTCGTCGGATCGGGCGCATCGCTCGGGCGGGAAGGGGCGCCACGCCAATTCGCCGCGGCCCTAGGCGATTTGGGAACCGGATGGCTCAAGCGCCTCTCCCCGCGCGACCACGAGGTCCTGCTGGCCTGCGCGGCGGGGGCGGGGCTGGGCGCGGTGTATGCGGTTCCGTTGGCCGGGGCGCTGTTCTCGGTCCGGATCTTGCTCGGCACCTGGGAGCCGCGCGCGGTGGGCGCGGCGTTCCTGTCCTCCGGCTTGGCGGTCGCCGTCGGCTCGGCCGTCACGCGTGATCAACCCAACCTGCAGTGGCCGATGGAAGAGTCGACCTACCTGTTGACCGCGCACGGATTGTTGTTGGCGCCGGTGACTTTCGCGGTGGGGTGGGGCTTCAACCGGTTGATGGCCGCGGCGCGGCCGGCGCGCCCGTTGCGGAGTTGGGTGCTGATCCCGGCGCTGGCGGGGGCCGGCCTGGTGATGGGAGTCTGCTCGCATTGGTGGCCGGAGCTACCCGGCAACGGCCGCAGCATCCTGACGGTCAGCCTGGCCAGCGGCATGACCTTGGTGTCGGCGCTGGCGATCCTGGCGTTGAAACCCCTTCTGACAGCGCTGTTCCTGCGCGCCGGGGGTGCGGGCGGACTGCTGACGCCGTCGCTGGCGACCGGCGCGGCCGCAGGGGCGGCGCTGGTGCTGGCGATCAACTGGGCGAGCGGGACGCACTTGCACGTGCCCGCGGTGTCGCTGGCCGGGGCCGCAGGCGTGCTCGCGGTGACCCAGGGCTCACCGATCTGGGCGGCGATCTTCGTCTGGGAACTCGCCCGGCCGCCGCTGTGGCTGTTCGCGCTGTTCCTGCTGACCGCGACCGCCGCCCATGCGCTGAAAGTGCTTGCCTGCGGGCGCGGTTCAACGCACGCGGGCTAGTGGCGATCGCGCTACAGCGGCCGGACCGTGCCGGTCAGGTGGGGGTAACCCTTGGCGACGTTGCGCAGCGAAAGGTCCCAGCCGCCGTCGTGTTCGTCGATGTAGAGACCGGCCGTCGCGGGCAGCACCATTGGCTTGCCGAAGCGCACCGAGTACCGCACCGCGTCGGGAATCGCGGCTTCGACGTTGGCCAATACGGCCGCGGCGCTGAACATTCCGTGCGCGATCACGGTGGGAAATCCGAACAGCTTGGCCGCGATCGGGTTGGTGTGGATCGGGTTGTGATCGCCCCCGACGACGGCGTAGCGACGGATGAGGCCCGGGCTGATGCGCAGCACGGTGGGCGGTGGCGCCAGCTTGGGCTGCTTCTGTGGGGGCGGTTTGGGTTCGTCGGACAGGCTGGTGCGTTGCTGGTGCAGGAACGTCGTCACCTGATGCCACGCGGTGTCGTTGCCGACGCTGACATCGGTCACCAAGTCGACCAGCAGGCCCTTGCGGTGCTCGCGCAGGTTCTCGGCGTGCACGTGCACGCCGACGGTGTCGGTGACCGCGATCGGGCGGTACTGGGTGATGTGGTTTTCGGTGTGCACCGATCCCATTGCGGCAAACGGAAAGTCGAACCCGGTCACCAGCGACATCAGCGCCGGAAAGGCCAACGCGAAGGGGTAGGTCAGCGGCACGCAGTTGCCGTAGCGCAGGCCGGTGACCGCCGCGTACTCGGCCACGTTCGTGCGGTCGATGGGCAGTTCCTCGATGGTGACGGTGCGGGTGGGCACCCCGCTGCCGCGGGACACCACCGGCAGGGCCCCGGCGGCCGCGCGCAGCATGTTCTTCAGGCCGCTTGGCTGGTTCATCACTTTCTCCTGACGTTCAGGCGCCCAGCATGGCCTGGCCGCAGACGCGAATGACGTTGCCGGTCACCGCGTTCGAGGCCGGGCTGGCGAAGTAGGCGATGGCCTCCGCGACATCCACCGGCTGGCCGCCCTGCAGCAGCGAGTTCATCCGGCGGCCGACCTCGCGGGTGGCCAGCGGGATGGCGGCCGTCATCTGGGTTTCGATGAATCCCGGTGCGACGGCGTTGATGGTGATGCCCTTGTCGTAGAGCTCCGGCGCCAACGCCTGGGTCAGTCCGATCATCCCCGCCTTGGTGGTGGCGTAGTTGGTCTGGCCGCGGTTGCCCGCGATGCCCGCCATCGACGACAGGCCGACCACCCGGCCGCCTTCGCCGATGCTGCCGTTGCCCACCAGCCCCTCGGTAAGGCGCAGCGGGGCAAGCAGATTGACGGCCAGGACGGCATCCCAGCGCGCGTCGTCCATGTTGGCCAGCAGCTTGTCGCGGGTGATCCCGGCGTTGTTGACCAAGACGTCCGCGCGGCCGCCGTGATGCTCGCGCAGGTGCTCGGTGATCTTGTCGACGGCATCGGGGGCGGTGACGTCGAGCCACAGCGCGGTGCCCCCGACCCGGCTGGCCGTTTCGGCCAGCGCCTCGGCGGCCGATTCGACGTCGATCGCGACGACGCGCGCGCCGTCGCGGGCGAACACCTCGGCGATCGTCGCACCGATGCCGCGGGCCGCGCCCGTCACGATCGCGACCTTGCCGTCCAGCGGCCGCTCCCAGTCACCCGGCGGGGTGGAGTCCGCCTCCCCGACGTAGAAGACCTGGCCGTCGACGTACGCCGACTTGGCCGACAGGATGAACCGCATCGTCGACTCCAGGCCCGTCGCAGCGGGTTTGGCGTCCGGCGACAGATACACCAGCGCCACCGTGGTGCCGTTGCGCAGCTCCTTGCCCAGCGAGCGGGTGAAGCCCTCCAGCGCGCGCTGCGCGATCCGCTCGTGCGGGCTGGCGGCACCGTCGGGCGTGGTGCCGACCACCGCCACGCGCGCGGAATGGCCCAGGTTGCGCAGCAGCGGGGTGAAGAACTCGTACAACCCCTTGAGCCCCTCGGGCGTGGTGATGCCGGTGGCGTCGAAGACCAGCCCGCCGAACTTGTCGGCCCAGCGCCCGCCCAGGTTGTTGCCCACCAGGTCGTAATCGGCGTCCAGTGCCGCGCGCAACGGCTCGACGACTCTGCCCTCCCCGCCGATCAGCAGCGCCCCGGACAGCGGCGGATCACCGACGCGGTAGCGGCGCAGCGTCTCGGGTTGGGGAACACCGAGCTGCTTGGCGAGAAACGAACCAGGACCGGAGTTGACGATCTGAGAGAACAGATCGGACGAGACCTTGGGAGCCACCGGAGCTACCTTCCATGTTCTTGCGAAGTCGGGGTATGCCTACAGCACAACCGTATCGAGGACGAACTTACTGCAGAGTAAGAACAGTGGGTAGTATGGCCCCAGACGGGCGAATCCCAAACCGATAGACCGCACGAGCACGGAGAAGACAGTGGCCCCTGCAAGTTCTGAGGTAAGTACACCGGCTGCTCAGCGCAGCTCCGAGCGGCGACGCGTCGCCATCCTGGGCGGCAACCGCATTCCGTTCGCCCGATCCGACGGCGCCTACGCCGAGGCTTCCAACCAGGACATGTTCACCGCCGCGCTGGGCGGGCTCGTCGATCGCTTCGGGTTGGCCGGCGAGCGGCTCGGGGTGGTGGTCGGTGGCGCCGTGCTCAAGCACAGCCGGGACTTCAACCTGACGCGCGAGTGCGTGCTCGGCTCGCAGCTGGCGTCGTACACGCCGGCGTTCGACTTGCAGCAGGCCTGCGGCACCGGGCTGCAGGCGGCGATCGCCGCCGCCGACGGCATCGCGGCCGGCCGCTACGAGGTGGCCGCCGCCGGCGGGGTGGACACCACCTCCGACGCGCCGATCGGCCTCGGCGACAACCTGCGCCGCACCCTGCTCAAGTTGCGCCGCGCCAAGTCCAACGTCCAACGGCTGAAGCTGGTGGGCACGCTGCCCGCGACCCTGGGCGTCGAGATCCCGGTCAACAGCGAACCGCGCACCGGGCTGTCCATGGGGGAGCACCAGGCGATCACCGCCAAGCAGATGGGCATCGCGCGCGTCGCCCAGGACGAGCTGGCCGCGGCCAGCCACCGCAACATGGCGGCCGCCTACGACCGCGGCTTCTTCGACGACCTCGTCACGCCGTTTTTGGGGCTGTACCGCGACGACAACCTGCGGCCGGACTCGTCGGCGGAGAAGCTGGCCAAGCTGCGGCCGGTGTTCGGCGTGAAGGCCGGCGACGCGACGATGACGGCCGGGAACTCGACCCCGCTGACCGACGGCGCGTCGGTCGCGCTGCTGGGCACCGACGAGTGGGCGGAGGCCCACTCGCTGACGCCGCTGGCCTACCTGGTGGACTCGGAGACGGCGGCGGTCGACTACGTCAACGGGCGCGACGGCCTGCTCATGGCCCCGACGTACGCGGTGCCGCGGCTGCTCGCCCGCAACGGCCTGGCCCTGCAGGACTTCGACTTCTACGAGATCCACGAGGCGTTCGCGTCGGTGGTGCTGTGCCACCTGCAGGCCTGGGAATCCGAGGAGTACTGCAAGGGGCGGCTGGGGCTGGACGCCGCGCTGGGCTCGATCGACCGGACCAAGCTCAACGTCAACGGTTCCTCGCTGGCCGCCGGCCACCCGTTCGCCGCCACCGGCGGGCGGATCCTGGCCCAGGCCGCCAAGCAGCTCGCGCAACGTAAGGCCGAGCAGAAGGGCGCGGGCAAGCCCGTGCGCGCGCTGGTCTCGATCTGCGCGGCGGGCGGCCAGGGCGTGGCCGCGATCCTGGAAGCCTGACCTTCGGGCCCATGAGATGGGTCACATCGGGTTAGCGATCAGAGGCGACGGGTATCCGTGACCCCGGATAGCCCCGTGTTGTGGTCTGACCCCCCGACCCCGACGGCAATACGGGGCATCCCCCGGAACGACCGCCTGTCAGTCATTACCGACGGGCGTCCGAAAAGGGCCGCCGCTGGAGTGAGGGGATCCAGCGGCGGCCTTTTTGGTTGCTTCGACGGACCGACTCCTCCGATGTAACCGCGGTATTGGGCATTGCGGTGATCGCCCGGTCGCGTTCGGCCGATCAGGTGCGGTCGTGGAGGGTGACGTGGTAGCCGTCGGGGTCGGCGAAGGTGAATGTCCGGCCGAAGGGGCCGTCGATCGGTGCGGAGACGATGGTGTGGCCGTCGGCGACGAGAGCATCGTGGATGTTCTGGACGTCGGTGGCGTGCACCCAGATCGCGGCACCGATGCCGGGCTGAGCCATGGATGCGAGGTCGGTGCCCGGAGCGACCTCGCGGAGTGCGAACGCGATTGGCTTCGTTTCGAATACAACGGCGTGCGGAGGTCCGGCCGGCGAGCGGACGAGGCCGAGGTACTGCTCGTAGAACGCCTGCGATGCGTCGAGGTCGCGCGCTTGCAGGGAGATGAAGTCGGGGCCGGTGGCGGGCATGACGCTGCTCCTTCGATTCGTGTCAGTATTCTGACATAGCAACGTATGTCAGAATACTGACATGAGTCAAGAGGGTGTCGGCGTAGACCTGGATACGTCCCTGGGCTACGCGCTGAAAGAGGCGTCGAGTGCGCTGCGCGCGGCCATGGAGGAGGTGCTGCGCCCGCTCGGGATGAGCGTGACGCACTACTCCTGCCTCGAGTTGCTCGCGCAACGGCCGGGTTTGTCGAACTCCGAGCTGGCGCGGGGCGCGTTCGTGACACGGCAGTCGATGAACGTGCTCCTTCAGGCCCTGGAGCGAGACGGCCACGTGGCCCGGCCCGCGGAGGCACCCGTCGGGAAGGTTCTTCCCACGCGCCTCACGCCGCGTGGCCGACAGAGCCTGGAGAAAGCCAGCAAGGCGGTCCGGTCCGTCGAGGTCAGAATGCTGGCCGGCCTGACCGAGGCCGAGCGGTCAGACGCTTTCCGGATCCTGCACAGCATGACCCGTTCCCTGCGCGATGGCCCGGGTAGGAGTGCACCCGAACGATAAAACCCCTCGCCGGCGCACAAAAATCCCCCGCTTCGCACGCGAAGCGGGGGATTTGTGCGTCCTTCGAAGGCCTAGAAGGCGGCCTCGTCGAGCTCCATGATGTCGTTGTCCAGCGTCTCGATGACCTCGCGGGTGCTGGTCAGCATCGGCAGGAAGTTCTTCGCGAAGAACGATGCCACCGCGACCTTGCCCTCGTAGAAGGCCTTGTCGTCACCGGTGGCGCCGGCGTCGAGCGCCGCCACGGCCACCGCCGCCTGACGCTGCAACAACCAGCCGATGACCAGGTCACCGACGCTCATCAGGAAGCGCACCGAACCCAGACCCACCTTGTACAGGCTGGTCACGTCCTCCTGCGCGGCCATCAGGTAGCCGGTCAGCGAGGCCGCCATCGCCTGCACGTCGGTCAGGGCCTTGGCCAGATGCTCGCGTTCGGTCTTCAGCCGCCCGTTGCCGGACTCGCTGTCGACGAACGTCTGGATCTGCTCGGACACGTGGGCCAGCGCCACACCCTTGTCGCGGACGATCTTGCGGAAGAAGAAGTCCTGCGCCTGGATGGCGGTGGTGCCCTCGTAGAGCGAGTCGATCTTGGCGTCCCGGATGTACTGCTCGATCGGGTAGTCCTGCAGGAAGCCGGACCCACCGAACGTCTGCAGGCTCTCGGTCAGCTTGGCGTAGGCCTGCTCCGAGCCGACACCCTTGACCACCGGCAGCATCAGGTCGTTGACCTTGACGGCCAGCTCCGCGTCCACCCCGTGCAGGGCCTCGGCCACCGCCGAGTCCTGATAGGTCGACGTGAACAGGTACAGCGCGCGCAGACCCTCGGCGTAGGCCTTCTGGGTCATCAGCGACCGGCGCACGTCCGGGTGGTGCGTGATGGTCACGCGCGGTGCGGTCTTGTCGGTCATCTGGGTCATGTCCGCGCCCTGGACGCGAGACTTCGCGTACTCCAACGCGTTCAGGTAGCCCGTCGACAGGGTCGCGATGGCCTTGGTGCCCACCATCATGCGAGCCTGCTCGATCACGTCGAACATCTGCGCGATGCCGTTGTGCACCTCGCCGACCAGCCAGCCCTTGGCGGGAACGTCGTGCTGGCCGAAGCTCAGCTCACACGTCGCCGACACCTTCAGGCCCATCTTGTGCTCGACGTTGGTGACGAACACGCCGTTACGCTCGCCCAGCTCACCGGTCTCGAAGTCGAACAGGAATTTGGGCACGAAGAACAGCGACAGCCCCTTGGTGCCGGGTCCGGCGCCCTCGGGGCGCGCCAGCACCAGGTGGAAGATGTTCTCGAACAGGTCATCGGAGTCGGCGGAGGTGATGAATCGCTTCACACCGTCGATGTGCCAGGATCCGTCGTCCTGCTTGACGGCCTTGGTCCGCCCGGCGCCGACGTCGGAGCCGGCGTCCGGCTCGGTGAGCACCATGGTCGAACCCCAGCCGCGCTCGGCGGCCAGGACGGCCCACTTCTTCTGCTCCTCGGTGCCGAGGTGGTACAGGATGTTGGCGAAGCCCGCGCCACCGGCGTACATCCAGACGGCGGGGTTGGCGCCCAGGATGTGCTCGTGCAGCGCCCACAGCAGCGACTTGGGCATGGCCACGCCGCCGAGGGCCTCGTCGATGCCGACCTTGTCCCACCCGGCCTCGATGACGGCGTGGACGGACTTCTTGAAGGATTCCGGCAGCGTCACCGAGTGCGTCTTCGGGTCGAAAACCGGCGGGTTGCGGTCGCCCTCGACGAACGAGTCGGCGATCGGCCCCTCGGCCAGCCGGCTCATTTCGTTCAACATTTCGCGGGCCGTGTCGACGTCCAGGTCGCTGTATTCGCCCTGGCCCAAGGCCTTGTCAACGCCCAATACCTCGAACAGGTTGAACGCCTGGTCGCGGACGTTGCTCTTGTAGTGGCTCACTACGGTCCTCCTCGTTGAGAATGCCACTTGTGGTTGGGTACTAGGTCTAAGTTACCCACCAGTAACAACACCTAAAATATCGTTAGCGTCAGTGGGATGCAAGCGGATGTGAGCTAGATTTCATTACCTAATTAACCAACCGGTTGGGGAGGGCGCGCTGATGCCGTCGCAAACCCGTTCTACCTGCGGCGACGGGGTCGGCGCGGTCGGTGTGCGGGCCGTCACTGCGGTGCCGGTCGTGGACCTGCGGGCCGACCCGGGGCGGTTGCGGGACGGCCTGCGCGAGGCCGGCCACCGGGTCGGGTTCTTCTATCTGACCGGTCATGGGGTTCCACCGGAATTGGTGACGCGGGTGCTCGGGGCCGCGCGCCGGCTCTTCGCGCTGCCGCAGGAGGACAAGGACGCCGTCGCCATGGTGCGCAGCCCGCACTTCCGCGGCTACACCCGCCTGGGCGGCGAGGTGACCCGCGGTCAGGTGGATTGGCGCGAGCAGATCGACATCGGGCCGCAGCGCCCGCCGATCGGCGGGCTGGGAAAGTCCGACTACCGGTGGCTGCAGGGGCCCAACCAGTGGCCGGCCGCGCTGCCGGAGCTGCCCGGAATCGTCGAGGAGTGGGACGCCGCGCTGTCCGCGGTGGCCCGCACCCTGCTGCGGCACTGGGCGGCCGCGCTGGGCAGCCCGGCCGGCGTCTTCGACCCGGCCTTCGCCGAAACCCCGGCCACGCCGATCAAGCTCATCCGCTACCCGGGGCGCGCGGCCGGCCCCCAGGGCGTGGGCGCGCATCGGGACGCCGGGGTGCTCACGCTGCTGCTGGCCGAGCCGGGCAGCCGGGGCCTGCAGGTGCGGCGGACGAGCGATGGCAACTGGATCGACGTGCCCCCGCGCGACGGGGCGTTCATCGTCAACATCGGTGAGCTGCTGGAGGCGGCGACGCGCGGCTACCTGCGGGCCACCGAGCACCGGGTCAACCTGCAGGGCCCGGCGGCCGACCGGATCTCGGTGCCCTACTTCTTCAACCCGCGCCTCGACGCCCGGATACCCGTGCTCTCGCTGTCCCGAGAACTCGAGGCGAGCGCCGGAACGGATTGGACGCCGTCCCAGGATCCCGACGACCCCATCTTCTCGGTCTACGGTCGCAATGCCTGGAAGAGCCGGCTGCGCTCGCACCCCGATGTCGCTTCCGCGCACGGGTATTCGGCAGAACGCTTAGAAAACGGGTAAGGGTGGCCGCGCCGGGGCGACGTCCGCCGGGTAGGGTCGAGCCCGAAAATACGTCTGGCGCTCTAGGGGCGAAAAAGTCCGGTGAACTCGAACAACAAGCTGACAGCGTCGTCACTTCGTGAGGCCTTCGGTCATTTCCCGTCTGGCGTGGTGGCCATCGCCGCCGAGGTGAACGGAACCCGGGAAGGCCTGGCCGCCAGCACCTTTGTGCCCGTCTCGCTGGACCCGCCGTTGGTGTCGTTCTGCGTGCAGAACACCTCCACGACGTGGCCCAAACTCAAGGACCTGCCCATGCTGGGCATCAGCGTGCTCGGCGAGGCCCACGACGAGGCCGCCCGCACGCTGGCCGCCAAGACCGGCGACAGGTTCGCCGGCCTCGAGACCGTGTCCCGGCCCACCGGTGCGGTCTTCATCAAGGGCACCGCCCTGTGGCTGGAAAGCGCGATCGAACAACTCATTCCCGCCGGCGATCACACCATCGTCGTGTTGCGGGTCAGCGAGGTGACCGTGGACGCCGAGGTGGCGCCCATCGTGTTCCACCGGAGCAGTTTCCGCCGCCTGGGCGCCTGAACCGGCGTCCGGCCGCGCGCTAGGGGCGGTGGCTCAGCTCTTCCCGGAAACCTTGGATGCGGCTTTCGAGTTCGGCGGCGTCGTTGTGCCGCCCTTCCTTCTGCGCGAGCTGGGCACGCACCGACAATTGCCGAATCGCGGTCCGAATGTTGTTGATGCTGGCGGTTTCTCGCCTGGGTTCCATGAGCTGCCTTTCCGGTCGTGGTACACGGCCGCCCGTCCCCGGACGGCCCGACAGGATGCAGGTTGGTTACCCGGGTACCGCGGCGGCCTAACCCCGCAAACCGGGCGGGTGCGCGCGGCGCGTGCGCTCAGCGACGGAACAGCTTGTTACCGAGCCACACCACCGGGTCGTATTTGCGGTCGGCGACGCGCTCTTTCATCGGGATCAGCGCGTTGTCGGTGATCTTGATGTTCTCCGGGCAGACCTCGGTGCAGCACTTGGTGATGTTGCAGTAGCCCAGGCCGTGCTCTTCCTGGGCTTCCTTGCGCCGGTCGCGGGTGTCCAGCGGGTGCATCTCCAGCTCGGCGATCCGCATCAGGAAGCGGGGGCCGGCGAACGCCTTCTTGTTCTCCTCGTGGTCGCGGACCACGTGGCACACGTTCTGGCACAGGAAGCACTCGATGCACTTGCGGAACTCCTGCGAGCGCTGGACGTCCGCCTGTGCCATCCGGTACTCGCCGGGTTGCAGGTCCTTGGGCGGCGCGAAAGACGGGATCTCGCGGGCCTTCTCGTAGTTGAACGAGACGTCGGTGACCAGGTCCCGGATCACGGGGAACGTCCGCAGCGGGGTGACGGTGACGACCTCGTCCTCGGCGAAGGTCGACATCCGGGTCATGCAGAGCAGCCGCGGGTAGCCGTTGATCTCCGCGGAGCACGAGCCGCACTTGCCCGCCTTGCAGTTCCACCGGACCGCCAGGTCGGGCGTCTGGGTCTGCTGCAGGCGGTGGATGATGTCGAGGACGACCTCACCCTCGTTGACCTCGACGGTGAAGTCCTGCAACGCACCGTTGGCGTCGTCGCCGCGCCACACCCGCATCGTCGCGTTGTAGGTCATTTACTTCTCCGTCCTGGGTGTCCGCCCTGGATGCCCGGCGAGTTCCTCGTCGGTGTAGTACTTCTCCAGCTCGGCGATGTCGAACAGTTCCAGCAGATCGGGCCGCATCGGCGTCTGCTCTTTCTTCGTGATGGTGATGTCGGGGATCACCGCGCCTTCAACGTCGCCTGGCTCGGCGACTGCCTCGCAGACCAGCAACAGCTTGCGCCACGACGAGTCCATCGACGGGTGGTCGTCGCGGGTGTGCCCGCCGCGGCTCTCGGTGCGCTGCAGCGCGGCCTTGGCGACGCATTCGCTGACCAGCAACATGTTGCGCAGGTCGATGGCCAGGTTCCAGCCCGGGTTGTAGCGGCGCTGCCCCTCCACGTGCAGGTTCTTGAAGCGCTCCCGCAGCTTGTCGAGCCGGGCCAGGGCCTCGGAGACCTCGTCGGCGTTACGGATGATGCCGACCAGGTCGTTCATCGACTGCTGCAGCTCCAGCTGCAGGGTGTAGGGGTTCTCGCCGGGGCCGCCGCCGGCCGGCGCCTCGAAGGGGGACAGCGCCCGCTTCGCCGCCGCGTCGACGGCGCCGTCCCCGATCGTCGGGCGGCTGCTCAGCGCCCGCACGTAGTCGGCGGCGCCCAGGCCGGCGCGCCGGCCGAACACCAGCAGGTCCGACAGCGAGTTGCCGCCCAGCCGGTTCGAGCCGTGCATGCCGCCGGAGCATTCGCCGGCGGCGAAGAGCCCGGGCACGGTGGCCGCGCCGGTGTCGGCGTCGACCTCGACGCCGCCCATCACGTAGTGGCAGGTCGGTCCGACTTCCATCGGCTCCTTGGTGATGTCGACCCCGGCCAGCTCCTTGAACTGGTGGTACATCGAGGGCAGGCGGCGGTTGATCTCCGCCGGCGTCAGCCGCGACGCGATGTCGAGGAAGACGCCGCCGTGCGGGCTGCCCCGGCCGGCCTTGACCTCGGAGTTGATCGCGCGCGCGACCTCGTCGCGGGGCAGCAGGTCAGGAGTGCGGCGGGCCGAGTCGTTGTCCTTGAGCCACTGGTCGGCCTCTTGCTCGGACTCGGCGTATTGCCCCTTGAACACCGACGGGATGTAGTCGAACATGAACCGCTTGCCGTCGGAGTTCTTGAGCACGCCGCCGTCACCGCGGACGCCCTCGGTGACCAGGATCCCCTTCACACTCGGCGGCCACACCATGCCGGTCGGGTGGAACTGGACGAACTCCATGTTGATCAGCGACGCGCCCGCCCGCAGGGCCAGAGCGTGACCGTCACCGGTGTACTCCCAGGAGTTCGAGGTGACCTTGAACGACTTGCCGATGCCGCCGGTGGCCAACACCACCGCGGGCGCCTCGAACAGGATGAAGTTGCCGCTTTCGCGGATGTAGCCGAACGCTCCGGCGATCGCGTCGCCGTCCTTGATCAGCTCGGTGATCGTGGTCTCGGCGAACACCCGGATCCGGGCCTCGTAGTCGCCGAGTTCGGCGTAATCCTCCTGCTGCAGCGAGACGATCTTCTGCTGCATGGTGCGGATCAGCTCCAGGCCGGTGCGGTCACCGACGTGCGCCAGCCGCGGGTAGGTGTGCCCGCCGAAGTTGCGCTGGCTGATCTTGCCGTCCTTGAGGCGATCGAACAGCGCGCCATAGGTTTCCAGCTCCCAGACGCGGTCCGGGGCCTCCTTGGCGTGCAGTTCGGCCATGCGCCAGTTGTTGAGGAACTTCCCACCGCGCATCGTGTCGCCGAAGTGGGTCTTCCAGTTGTCCTTCGGGTTGGTGTTGCCCATCGAGGCCGCGCACCCACCCTCGGCCATCACCGTGTGGGCCTTGCCGAACAGGGACTTGCACACCACCGCGACCCGCAGGCCGCGTTCACGCGCTTCGATGACCGCACGCAATCCCGCGCCGCCGGCGCCGATGACGACTACGTCGTAGGCATGCCGCTCGACATCAACCATGAAAACCCTCGCTAGCTAAGTTCTGATTTTGTGAGTCAAATGGCTTTTCAGCCAACAAATCTCAGGTCGCTGATGGCGCCGCTGGCGACCAGTGCGATGTAGAAATCGGTGAGCATCAGGGTGCCCAGCGTGATCCAGGCGAACTGCTTGTGCCGGGTGTTGATGGCGCTGACCTGCGTCCAGATCCAGTACCGCACAGGGTTTTTGGAGAAGTGCTTGAGCCGACCGCCGGTGACGTGCCGGCACGAGTGGCAGGACAGCGTGTAGACCCACAGCATGATGACGTTGCCCAGCAGGATCAGGTTGCCCAGGCCGAAGCCGAATCCGCCCGGCCCGCTGTCGGAATGGAAGGCGACGATCGCGTCGTAGCTGTTGACGATCGAGATGAGGCAGGCGATATAGAAGAAGTACCGGTGGGTGTTCTGGATGATCAGCGGGAACTTGGTCTCGCCGCTGTAGTGCACGCGCGGCTCGGCCACCGCGCACGCGGTGGGCGACTGCCACACCGTGCGGTAGTAGGCGCCGCGGTAGTAGTAGCAGGTCAACCGGAACAGCAGCAGGAACGGCAGCGACAACGCCGCGTACGGCAGCCACCACACGTCCGGCAGGAACTGCGGCCAGATGTCGCCGGCCTCACCGCAACCCTTGCTGACGCACGGCGAGTAGAACGGCGTCAGGTAGTGGTACTTGGGGACGAAGAAGTAATTCTGCTGGAACGCCCGGGCCGTCGCGTAGATGACGAATGCGGCGAAGCCGAGGTCGATCCTCAGCGGCGACATCCACCACCGGTCGGTGCGTAGGGTCCGTTGCTGGATACGGGCGCGCGTGGGTGAAAAGACACCGGACGCAGGACGGTTCGCCGTAGGTGCGCTCATCTAGTTGTTCCTCTTCGAACGGGCTGTCTGTCGAAGGGTACACAGATGCAAGCCCCCCTCCCGCGGGGGGCATGGGTCGGGGTGTTCGGGTTGTTCAGGACCTGTTGTGACCCCCGACGCCCTCGTCGTCGACGTCACGCCAGAATTCGCTGTCGTACTGGGTGTCGGGAATGACGATCTTCTCGCCGGACTGCTGCACGGTGGCGCCCGCGAGGTCCAACTCGGACACGTCGGTATCGAGCAAGTCGACGTCGGACAGGATGCGGTCCGCGTCGATGATGATGCGGCGCATCGCGGGGCTGTCGCCGTATCGCGACCGCAGGGAGCTCACGCACCGCCGAAGGCCGCCGATCAGGTCGTGCAGTTCGGCGAATTCGGTCGTGTCAGTCGCGCTCGGTGTGCTCCTCAAGGGATCTCCTCGGCAGTGTTTCGGATCACAGTTCGCCCTCAATACTATCCACGGCACAGCCGAACGTCAGACCATTGAGCCCCGACGCCAAGGGAGCAAACACTGATGACGGGCCCCACCACGCCGGCCGAACGCGCCGCCACCCTGTTGACGCTGCACCGGCCGGGCAACCCGGTGATCCTGCCAACCGTGTGGGACGCCTGGTCGGCGCGGCTGGCCGCCGGCGCCGGGTTCGCCGCACTCACCGTGGGCAGCCACCCGGTGGCGGACTCCATCGGCAAACCCGACAACGAGGGCATGTCGTTCGACGACGTCCTGGCCCGCGTCGCGCAGATCACCGCGGCGGTGGACGTGCCGGTGTCGGTGGACATCGAATCCGGCTACGGGCTCCCGGCGGACCGGCTGATCGAGGGGCTGCTGAGCGTCGGGGCCGTCGGGCTGAACATCGAGGACACCGTGCACTCGGAGGGCAAGCGGCTGCGGTCCGCCGACGAGCACGCCGAACTGGTCGGCGCGCTGCGATCGGCCGCCGACGCGGCCGGAGTGCATGTGGTCATCAACGCCCGGACCGATCTGTTCCTGCGCCAAGACGGCGAGGAGTCCGACCGCGTCGACCGCGCCGTGGCGCGGCTGAATCAGGCGGCTGCCGCCGGCGCCGACGTTCTCTACCCGGTCGGTCGCCACCACCCCGACACGTTGCGGCGCCTGACGGCGGAATTGGCGTTGCCGGTCAACGCGATCGCGCTGCCCGACCAGGACGACCCGGCGTCCTTCGGTCCGCTGGGCGTGGCGCGGATCAGCTTCGGTCCCTTCCTGCAGGCCGCGCTGACGGGCCGGGCCAACGAGCTGCTCGCCCGCTGGGGCTGACGCCCAGCAGACACAAAGGCCCCCGATACGCGGTGCGTGCGGGGGCCTTTGCGTCGTGTCGGCGCCTTACTTGGTGATCGAGATGCGCTGCGCCTGGTTCCCGGCATAAGCACCGGTGACCCGCACGGTGAGCACCCCGGCGTCATAGGACGCCGTGATGGCGTCGCCGGTGACGTGGGCCGGCAGCTGGAACGACCGGCGGAACGAGCCGTACCGGATCTCCCGCAGCGTGCGACCCTCCTTCTCCTCCGAATGTTCGTCGCGGTGCTCGCCGTGGATGACCAGGCGACCGCGGTCGACCTCGACGTTCACGTCCCGGTCGACGTCCACGCCCGGAAGCTCGACCCGTACGATCGCGTCGTCACCGTCCTTGACGATCTCGGCGGCGGGCTTGAAACCGCTGCTCACCGGGTTGTTCCAGTCCGCTGCGGCGGCGGGGCCGAAAAAGTCGCGCAACCACCGGTCGGTGTCCCAGGCCGGTCGCGACCACAGTGCGAGGTTGCTCATGGTGCTTCCCTTCCAATTCCTTGATCTTCGTTGTGAGATTCCTGTGACCGGCGCTCCGACGACCGGCTACTAGTAGGAACATGAGTCGACCACGCTTAAGTTCCAGCTGGCCGTTCGCCGGCAGCGAACGATCAATCACAGTCGTCCCTGTGAGTTGTGAGATCCTCGTCATAGGACTGTCACATTGCGCGAAAAAGACGTAATTTCTGGCCGTTACTCTCAAAGCCATGTCTGCAGACGGGATTTCGCGCGCAAGCTGTGCGCCGCGTCACATCATCGTAGTCGGACATGGCATGGTGGGCCACCGGTTCGTCGAGGCGCTCCGCGCCCGCGACACCGAGGGCCGTTGGCGCATCACGGTTTTCGCCGAGGAGACCGACGCGGCCTATGACCGCGTGGGGCTGACCTCCTACACCGACAGCTGGGACCGCAAGCTGCTCGCACTGCCCGGCAACGAGTACGACGGTGACGACCTGGTCCGGCTGGTGTTGAACCAGCGGGTCACCGAAATCGACCGCGCGGCAAAGTCAGTGCTCACCGCCGACGGCCAGCGCCACGACTACGACGCCCTGGTCCTCGCGACCGGCTCCTACGCGTTCGTGCCGCCGGTGCCCGGCCACGATCTGCCCGCCTGCCACGTGTACCGCACGCTCGACGACCTCGACGCCATCCGCGCCGATGCCCAGCGCGCGGCGGACACCTCGCACGCGACCGCGGGCGTGGTCATCGGCGGCGGCCTGCTCGGCCTGGAGGCCGCAAATGCGCTGCGCCAGTTCGGGTTGCGGACCCACGTCATCGAGATGATGCCGCGGCTGATGGCCCAGCAGATCGACGAGGCCGGCGGCGCGCTGCTGGCCCGGATGATCGGCGACCTGGGCATCTCCGTCCACGTCGGCACGGGCACCGAGTCCATCGAATCCGTCGACCACCCGGACGGTTCCACGTCGGTGCGGGTGCGCCTGACCGACGGCCAGGAAGTCGACGCCGGCCTGGTGATCTTCGCCGCGGGCATCCGCCCGCGCGACGAGCTGGCGGTCGCCGCCGGTCTGGCGCGCGCCGAGCGTGGCGGGGTGCTCACCGACGTGTCCTGCCGCACAAGCGATCCCGACATCTTCGCGATCGGGGAGGTCGCCGCGATCGACGGCCGGTGCTATGGACTGGTGGGTCCTGGCTACACCTCCGCCGAGGTGGTGGCCGATCGCCTGCTGGACGGGGTCGCGGAATTCGGCGAGGCGGACCTGTCCACCAAGCTCAAACTGCTGGGCGTCGACGTCGCCAGTTTTGGTGACGCGATGGGTGTCACCGAGAACTGCCTCGAGGTCGCCATCAACGACGCGGTCAACCGGACGTACGCGAAGCTGGTGCTCTCCGACGACGCCAAGACCTTGCTCGGGGGCGTACTGGTCGGCGACGCCTCGTCCTATGGAGTGCTGCGGCCGATGGTCGGCAGCGAGCTCCCCGGGGACCCGCTCGCGCTGATCGCGCCGGCGCAATCCGGTGGCGGTGAGGCGTTGGGCATTGGGGCGCTGCCGGATTCGGCGCAGATCTGCTCGTGCAACAACGTCACCAAGGGCGATCTGAAATGCGCGATCGCCGACGGCTGCGCCGACGTTCCCTCGCTGAAGTCGTGCACCTCGGCCGGCACGTCGTGCGGGTCGTGCGTGCCGCTGCTCAAGCAGCTGCTGGAAGCCGAGGGCGTCGAGCAGTCCAAGGCGCTGTGCGAGCACTTCAGCCAGTCGCGCGCCGAGCTTTTCGAGATCATCTCCGCCACCGAGCTGCGCACCTTCTCCGGGCTGCTCGAGCGCTTCGGCCGCGGAAAGGGTTGCGACGTCTGCAAACCCGTGGTCGCCTCGATCCTGGCGTCCACGGGCTCGGACCACATCCTGGAGGGCGAACAGGCCTCGCTGCAGGATTCCAACGACCACTTTTTGGCCAACATCCAGAAGAACGGCAGCTATTCGGTGGTGCCCCGGGTCCCCGGCGGCGACATCAAGCCCGAGCACCTGATCCTGATCGGCCAGATCGCCCAGGACTTCGGCCTTTACACCAAGATCACCGGCGGCCAGCGCATCGACCTGTTCGGCGCGCGGGTGGACCAACTGCCGGAGATCTGGAAGCGCCTGGTCGACGGCGGCATGGAATCCGGCCACGCGTACGGCAAGGCGCTGCGCACGGTGAAGAGCTGTGTGGGCACCGACTGGTGCCGTTACGGGCAGCAGGATTCGGTGCAGTTGGCCATCGACCTCGAACTGCGGTACCGGGGGCTGCGCGCGCCGCACAAGATCAAAATGGGTGTCTCGGGTTGCGCGCGGGAGTGCGCCGAGGCCCGCTCCAAGGACGTGGGTGTCATCGCCACCGAAAAGGGCTGGAACCTCTACGTCGGCGGCAACGGCGGGATGACCCCCAAGCACGCGCAGCTGCTGGCCAGCGATCTCGACACCGAGACGCTGGTCCGGTACGTCGATCGGTTCGTCATGTATTACATCCGGACGGCCGACCGGCTGCAGCGCACCGCGCCGTGGGTCGAGTCGCTCGACGGCGGCCTGGATCACGTGCGCGAGGTCGTCTGCGAGGACTCGCTGGGCCTGGCAGAAGAATTCGAGGCCGCAATGGAGCGGCATGTGCAGAACTACAAGTGCGAATGGAAGGGGGTGCTCGACGATCCGGACAAGCTGTCACGCTTCGTGTCGTTCGTCAACGCCCCCGACGCCGTCGATTCGACGGTGACATTCACCGAGCACGCCGGGCGCAAAATCCCTGTGTCCATTGGTATGCCGACGGTCCGCGAGGACAACTCCGAAGGAACGAGGAAGGTATCATGACGCTTCTCAACGAGATTGCCGTGTGGACCAGCGCCTGCTCCTACGACCACCTCATTCCGGGTCGCGGCGTCGGTGTGCTGCTCGACGACGGTTCCCAGGCCGCCCTGTTCCGGCTCGACGACGGGTCGGTGCATGCGGTGGGTAACGTCGACCCGTTCTCCGGGGCGGCCGTGCTGTCGCGCGGCATCGTCGGCGACCGCGGGGGCTGCGTCACGGTTCAGTCGCCGATATTGAAGCAGGCGTTTTCGCTCGAAGACGGTTCCTGCCTGGACGATCCGACCGTGTCGGTGCCGGTGTACCCGGTGCGGATCACCGCCGACGGCCTCGTCCAGATCGGCCGCGACGACCAGGCGCGGGCGGCCTGAGCGCACGGCCGCTCACCGCGTGATGTCGCCGACCAGGTAGCGCTGCATCGTCGGGCCGATCGCGTCGACGAGCGCGTCCACCGACATCGAGTGCAGCGGCTCGGAGCGGATGCCGTAGCGCATGATGCCCAGGCCCACGAGCTGGGAGGCGCACAGCGAGGCCCGCGTGGCGGCCTTGTCGGCGCCCAGGATTTTCAGCAGCGGGCCGAACACCGGGCCGACGAAATTGCTTTGGACGATTTCGGCGGTCTTGGCCATCCCCGTGGACGCGACCGCGCTGGCCGCGAACGGCCCGCCCCCGGCGGCATCCCAGGTGGTGATCAGCATCGCCAGGGTCCGGCGGCCAACCTGGTTGACCCCTCCGGTGACGATCCGGTCGATGAATTCCGGTGTGCCGAACGGCAACCGCAGCACCTTGGCGACCGGGTCAAGGAGCCCACGCGACGGCTCTTCGCGACGGGGCATGGTGCCAGGATCGCCGGTTCGCGCCCAAAGATCAAGGAATTGGCCGCAACGCGCGCGCGTGGCTGATTTGCTGGGGGCCCGATCGGCGCGGCGCATGCCGGGCGGTGGCGGCGAGGGCGGGCGGCAGTGCGCGGCGGAATCGGTTCGCGATCAGGCGCGCCAGGCCGGGATGGGTGCCCAGCGGTTGACTGACCAAATCGGCGCCGCAGCCGTGCAGCCGTTGTTGGAACAGGCCGTCGGCCAACAGGTAGGAGGCGACCACGACGCGTCCACCGTGGCGGCGAGCCCGGACCATGGCCCGTTCCACCGCCTCGTGCAGTTGCGGATCGCCGGTGGCCGCGAACGCCAGACTCACCCGTGATCCGGTGAGCGCCGACACCAGCGTCGCCGTGGTGTGCAGGTCCGACCGGGCCTTGTCATCCGAGGTGCCCGCCGCCGCCAGAATCACCGAATCACCGGGCCGCCAACCGCATTTCAGCAGCTGGTCGCCCACGATCCGCGCGATCTGGCCGCTCGGGCCCAGCGCGGGGGTGACGGTCACGCTCGGATGGCCGCTGATCGCGACGTGGGCGGGCAGGTCCGCCCGGACGTGATAGCCGCGCGACAGGAATGCCGGCACCACGATCGCCGGCCGGCCGGCGGTCTTCGCTGCGGACAGCACCTCGCTGGGGGTGGGCCCCACCACGTCCACGAACGCGACGTCGACCGTGTCTCCGACGAGCGTACCCACTTGCGCCGCAAGGGTTTCGATCATCGCCACGCCGCCGGGCCTGCGGGTGCCGTGTGCCGCCAGGATCAGTGCCATGGGGATTCGTCCGGATGGTCGATCGCGAGCCGGTAGCCACGCTTGACCACCGTCGCGACGATGTTCTTGTCGCCCAGCGCCGTTCGCAGCCGCAGCACGGCCGTATCGACGGCGTGGGGGTCGTTGCTGTTGCCGGGAAGTACCCGCAGCAGGTCGTTGCGCGCGACGACGTCGCCGGGACGGTCCGCCAGCGCCCGCAGCGTCGCCATCCCCGATCCCGACAGGGACCGCGGCGAACCGTCGACCAGCACGCAGGTCCCGCGGATCTCCAGCTCGTGACCGGCCGCGCGGATGGTGCACGACCGCAGGGACGGGAGCTCCTGGGCGATGTGACGGGCCAACGCCCCCAAGCGCATTCGTTCGGGCGACGACGTGGGGATCCCCGCGCGGATCAACGGTTGCGCGGTGACCGGGCCCACGCACATCGCATGCACGTCGCTGCGAAGTGCTTGCAGCAGTTGGTCTTCGACGCCCAACTCGCGGCTGCGCTCGAGCAGCGCCGCGCCGGCTGGTGCCGAGGTGAAGGTCACCGCGTCGAACTGTCGCCGGGCGATCGCGGCGACGAGTTGGTCGAAGCCGCCGCCGGCCGGCGTTGGCTTCCAGCGGTATACGTGGATGGGGACCACCTGGGCTCCCGCGGACCGCAATCCGTTGAGGAATTCCGGGAACGGGTCCCAAGCGTCGGCCGCGCCGTGCAGCTGGACGGCGACCCGCTTGCCGGCGACATTCGATTCGAGCAGGTATCGCAGGACCTCGCGGGACGATTCGGACTTGGGGGACCACTCCTCGTGCAGGCCTGCGGCGCGCAACGCGCCCGTCGCCTTCGGCCCGCGGGCCACGATCCGCGCTCGCGACAGCGCCGCCAGCAGCTGGGTGGCCAGGCCCCAGCCGTCGGCCGCGGCGACCCAGCCGCGAAAGCCGATGCCGGTGTGCGCCACCAAGATATCGGGCGGCTGGGCGATCACCGCTTCGGTGTGGCGGTGCAGTTCTTCGTCTTCGGGCAGCGCGATGAGATTGATGGCCGCGGCGCTGGAGACCTCCGCGCCGTTGCGGCGCAGCAACGCGCACAGCTCTTCGGCCCGGTTCGCCGACGTCACGGCGATCCGGTAGCCGGTCAGCGGCGCGGAGTCTGGTGGGGCCAGTTGGGGGGCCATATGAAGTGTGTATGCCTGCGACGTTTCGGTTGCGTTACCGAGCAATTGCTGGGTCATTGCCCGTGTTGCGAGTCCGCTCACACATGCGCGACCTCGGCTTCCTGTCGCGCATCCCAGCGGCCCGGGGCCGTGACGGGACGCCGGACGTAGACCATCCAGGTCATGATCGCCGCGCCGACGTAGGACGCCAAAAACACCCAGTACGCCGCCGTCTCGGTGCCGGTGCTCAGGTAGGACTGCCGCAGCGCCAGGTTGATTCCCACGCCGCCGAGCGCGCCCACCGCGGAGCAGATGCCGATCAGCGATCCCGACTGCGCGCGCGCCCAATGACGTCGGTCGTCTTCGCTCATGTCCAGCCCGCGACTGCGCGCCTCATAGACCGTCGGAATCAACTTGAACACCGACCCGTTTCCCATGCCGGACAGGATGAACAGCACCATGAAGCCGGCGACGCAGCCGACCAGGCCGACGGAGCGCGCCACGGCGTGGTGGTCCTCGAGGGCGCTGAAGGTGACCAACAGAGCGGCCGCCAGCGTCATCCCGGCGAGGACGCCCAGCGTGACGCGGCTGCCGCCGACGCGGTCGGCCAGCCGGCCACCATAGATGCGCGCCAAGGAGCCCAGCAGGGGGCCGACGAATGCCACCTGCGCGGCGTGCAGTGCGGCGTGCTTGTCGCTTTCCCCGCTCTCCAGGAAGTGGACCTGCATCACCTGGCCGAAGGCGAAGGAGAAGCCGATCCAGGAGCCGAAGGTGGCGATGTAGAGCAGCGAGATCACGTGGGTGTCGCGCTCGAACAGGATCGAGCGCATGGTGCTCAGCTGGGTGCCGTGGTGGATGTTGTCCATGAACAACGCCGCCGCGATCCCCGCGACGACCAGGAACACCAGATAGATCGCGCACACCCAGTACGGGGCCTGGTGCCCGGCGGTGGCCAGCGCCACCAGGCCGGCCAGCTGGATCACGGCGACGCCGAGGTTGGCGACGCCGGCGTTGATCGCCAGCGCGGCGCCCTTGAGCCGCTGGGGGTAGAAGGCGTTGACGTTGGCCAGCGACGCCGCGTAGTTGCCGCCGCCGAGGCCGGTCAGCGCGGCGCACAGCACGAAAAGCCCCAGCGGCAGACCGGGATTGGCCAGCAACGCGATCGTGCCCGCCGTCGGGATCACCAGCACGAAGGCCGAGAACGTCGTCCAATTGCGACCGCCGAAGGCGGCGATGCCCAGGGTGTAGGGGATCCGGGCGCAACCACCGACCAGGGTGGCCACCGCGCCCAGCAGCAGCTTGTCGCCGGCGGAGAAGCCGTAGACGGCCCCGGGCATGAACAGCGCCATGACGGGCCACAGCGTCCAGATCGAGAAGGCCACGTGGTCACCGACGATGGTGCCGAGCAGATTGCGCCGGGCGATCCTGTCGTTGCCGGCCTGCCAGGCCGCCGCGTCTTCCGGATTCCAGTCCGCGACGCGGTGGTTGCGGCCCGCCGAAAACCCTTGGGCGCGTTGGCATATGGACGCGACGCGTGCGTGCATACCGATCCCTCTCCTCGCAAGCAGTTCGGGGTCTGGCCGGCGACGCGTGTGGGCGCCCCGCATGAAGGGGCATGCCCCGCCGTAGATTCCGATGCTCACATCTAGGACGCGAGCGGGTCAACCGGAACCGGCCGATATCGGCTGTTAGTTGATTACCAGTTATCTGGTAAGTCCCTGTAGGGCGATCCGGCCACACGACAGCGGGCCGCCCGTGGGCGAATACCGATCGCCGCCAAGTGATCTCACACCGGTACGCGGGTCGATGTGAGCTGTCCTACAGTCGATCGCCCCGCGAGGCCGCCGGAATTGCGTTAGCCGAACGGCCAACTCGCGACGGCGGCGCCGGCCATGGCGCCGACGGGAGTCCGCGGCCGCGCCCAGTGCAGTTGCACCGACTGGCCGGGCCGCACCTGGGCGATCTTGTCGACGTCCTCGTCGATCACCACGCCCACCACCGGATAGCCACCGGTGACGGGGTGGTCCGGCCCAAGGATCACCGGTAAACCGTTGGGCGGCACCTGGATTGCGCCGCGGGTGGCACCCTCGCTGGGCAGCTGCCGGTCCGGGTGGCGGCATTGCAGGGGGCGGCCGACCAATCGCATGCCCACCCGGTCGCTGCGATCGGACGCCACCCAAGCGGTGCGCACCAGCGCGTCGGGGTCGAGGAACCAGTCGTCGCGGGGTCCGGGCACCACGGAGAGCTCGACGACGGTGTCGGTGATGGCCGCCACCGGCGCCTGGTCCAACTCGGGGTAGTCCGCGGTGTGCTCGCCGATCGGGAGCCGGTCCCCGGCCCGCAGGGGCGACGGCCCGATGGCCGACATGACGTCGTAGCTGCGCGAGCCCAGCACCGGCTCCACGCAGATCCCGCCGCGGACCGCGAGGTAGCTTCGCAGCCCCGCCCGCGGGGCGCCCAGGGAGATCACCTGGCCGTCGCGCACGTGCTGAATGCTGTTGGTGCCGAACTTGATTCCGTCGACGGTCGGATCGGTGTCGGCGCCCGTCACCGCGATGTCGACGTCGCTGCCCCGGACCCTGGCCGCGAACCCGCCGAACGTCACCTCCACGGTGGCGCGGTCGTCGGGGTTGGCCACCAGCCGGTTGGCCAGTGTGTGCGCGCGCCGGTCGGCGGCCCCGGACCGGCTGACGCCGAGGTGCGCCAGTCCCGGCCGGCCGAGGTCTTCGACGACGGCGAGCGGTCCGGTGCGGAGGATCTCCAGGACTGCCACGGTTGCCTCCTTTGCGGTAATGGTGTCGACCCGCTTCGCCTCAGACGGCCCGGAACTGAACCCACATGCCCTGCATCAGCAGCGCCGGGTCGGGGCGTTGCAGATCCCACAGGACCGCGTCGGTGTGGCCGATGAGTTGCCAACCGCCCGGTGACCGGCGCGGGTAGACCGCGCTGAATTCGCCGGCGAGGGCGACGGAACCGGCCGGCACGGCGGTCCGCGGCTCGGGGCGCCGGGGCACCCGCAGTCGTGGGTCGCCGTCGACCAGATACGCGAAACCGGGTGCGAATCCGCTGAATCCGACCCGCCACAGGGTGGCGGTGTGGGCGTCGATCACCTGGGGGATGGTCAGCCCGGTGTGGCCGGCCACCTCGGCGAGGTCGGGGCCGTCGTAGACCACGTCGATCACCACGTCGGCGCGGCGCTCGGACGGGGCCGGCTGCGCGCCGGTGACGCGCATCGTGCGCAGCCGCCGGCGGATGACACCCTGGCGGCGGGGGCCGTCCAGCTTGACCAGCACGGTGCGGGCCGCCGGCACGACGTCGATCACGCCCGGCATCGGCTCGGAGCGCAGCGCGGCCGCCCACGCCAAAACCTCTGCGGTACTTCCACATTGCACCATCAGCGCGCGATCACCGTAGTCCAGGACGGTGTTGCCGGCCAGCTCGGTCGGCAGGTCGTGGGCCAGGTCGCCGCTAAGGTCCGTCACGCTCATTACTCGACGGTAACCCCGGGGTCGGCGCTCGTGCGAGGGGCGGCGACGGGATTTTCGAGCACTGCCAGAACTGCCTTAGCAAACGCTCAAACAGCCGGGATGCGGCTAGCCCAGGATTTTGGTGAGCAGCGGGGGCAATTGGTCGGCGACCAGGGGGTAGCTCAGCGGTGACGCGAAGGCGATCGCGCCGGCGAGTTCCGCGGTGGTGAAGATGTGGCGGTTCTGCGCGGTGGTCAGCGACCCGGCCACCTCGGGGTCGGCCAGCAGGGCCTTCTGATCGTCGGGGTTCCGGGTCGTCCAGATCACCACGTCGGCCGAATCGAGCACCGACTTGATGTGATCGCGCGGGATGACGGCGCGCTGGTCGGCGCCGAACGGTTTGATGCTGTCGGCGATGACCAGCCCCATCTGATTCAGGAAGTCCGTGCGCCAGCCCGCCATGGTCGCGACGACGGTCCCCTGCGACAGCGCGCCGTGCATCAGCAGCGCCTTCTTGCCGGTCCACTGTGGGTTCTTCTTGCCGACGTCGGTGAACTTCTGGTCGACGCCGTCGACCAACGTCTTCATCTGGTCCGCCTGGAACACCGCCTGCCCGACGGCCGCGGCCTGCTCTTTCCACGGCTCGAAGAAGGCGTCCCCGTCGGATTGGGCCACGGTCGGGGCGATCGCGGACAGCTTCTGATAGGTGTCGGCGTCCAGGCCGGCGTTGACGGCCACGATCAGGTCCGGTTTCAGGCCCGCGATCTGGTCGACCGGGATGCCGTTGTCCAGGTTCAATACCGCCGGCCGCGCGCCGCCGAGCTTGGGCGCGGCCCACGGCCAGACCGCGAACGGCTGGTCACCGAACCAGTTGGTCACCGCGATCGGCACCACACCGACGGCGAGCAGGTCGTCCTGCTCGGTGTAGCCGGCGCTGACCACGCGCTTGGGGGGTTCTTTGACGACGGTCTCGCCGAACAGGTGGGTCAGGGTCACCGATCCCGGCCCGCCGCCCCCCGGCGGGGGCCGGCCTGACGAGCATGCCGCCGACAGCGCCGAGGAGCCGGCGATCGCGGCGACGCCGGAAGCCCCTGCGAGCTGCAAGAATCCCCGTCGATTCCATCCCTGTCGCATCGCGTGAGAGTATCGCGTCCCGCCCGCGCGAAGGCACCGCCGCGCTGCTGAGGCCCGGCATCGGCGCCGCGCGCGGGCCTCGCGTTGCGGAGTTCTGACAAACCGTCCCCGGCCGTTGCGATTTCTGCGTATCGCCCACGTAACTGTGCACACCCGGACCGGTAACAGTGCGTCTTTAGCGTCAAGTGGTCACCGCCCGCGCCCAACCCACAAGGGAGTCCCACCAGATGACCACGACCCTCGACCCGGCATCGCAGCCCGCGCCGACGCGCGAGCGTCACGCCGGACGGCACTGGATCGACGACTGGCGACCCGAAGACCCGGAGTTCTGGGAGGCGACCGGCAAGCCGATCGCCCGCCGCAACCTGATCTTCTCGATCTTCGCCGAGCACGTCGGGTTCAGCGTGTGGATGTTGTGGAGCATCGTCGTGGTGCAGATGACCGCGGGCGCGCACGGGCTGCCCGCCCCGTCCGGCTGGGCCCTGACCCCCAGCCAGGCGCTGTGCCTGGTCGCCATCCCCAGCGGCGTCGGGGCCGTCCTGCGGCTCCCGTACACCTTCGCGGTCCCGGTCTTCGGTGGCCGAAACTGGACGACCATCTCGGCGGCGCTGCTGCTGATCCCGTGCCTGCTGCTGGCCTGGGCGGTGAGCCATCCCGGCATCCCGTTCGCGGCCTTGGTGGCGATCGCCGCGACCGCCGGCTTCGGCGGCGGCAACTTCGCCTCGTCGATGGCCAACATCTCCTTCTTCTATCCGGAAAAGGACAAGGGCTGGGCGCTGGGCCTGAACGCTGCCGGCGGCAACGTCGGCGTCGCCGTGGTGCAGAAGATCATCCCGCCGATCGTCATCGCCGGCGGCGGGGTGGCCCTGTCACGCGCGGGACTCTTCTACGTGCCGTTGGCCGTCGTGGCGGCCGTCTGCGCGTTCCTGTTCATGAACAACCTCACCGAGGCGAAGGCCGACGTGAAGCCGGTGTGGCAGTCGCTGCGCCATCCCGACACCTGGGTCATGTCGCTGCTCTACGTCGGCACGTTCGGGTCGTTCATCGGCTACTCGGCCGCCTTCCCGACCCTGCTCAAGACGGTGTTCGGCCGCGGCGACATCGCGCTGACCTGGGCCTTCCTCGGGGCCGGCATCGGATCGGTGATCCGGCCCTTGGGCGGCAAGCTGGCCGACCGGATCGGCGGGGCGCGCATCACCGCCGTCAGCTTCGCGCTGCTCGCCCTCGGGGCGGCGGCCGCGCTGTGGTCGGTGCGGACCGTCAACCTGCCGATGTTCTTCGCCAGCTTCATGTTCTTGTTCGTCGCCACCGGCATCGGCAACGGTTCGACCTACCGGATGATTTCGCGGATCTTCAAGATCAAGGGCGAGCTGGCCGGCGGCGATCCCGACACCATGGTGCAGATGCGCCGCCAAGCCGCCGGCGCGTTGGGCGTCATCTCGGCGGTGGGCGCCTTCGGCGGCTTCATCGTGCCGCTGGCCTACGCCTGGTCGAAGTCGGAGTTCGGCAGCATCGAGCCGGCGCTGCGCTTCTACATCGCGTTCTTCCTCGCCCTGCTGGGCGCCACCTGGTACTGCTACCTGCGCAAGCACAACCCGGTCACGCGGGTGGGGGTGTAGTTCTACGGCCGCTGCTTGCCGCCATAACCCTCCCAAGGGCTGTAGTCGGTGATCAGTTCTTCCTGCGGGGGCCGCTGGTCCTGCGGAACGTGCTGGAGGTTGATCCGGATCCGGTACCAGATCGAGCTGGGCCCGCGCATGCCGTCGACGAGGACGTCGGCGGGCTGCAGCCGTGCGGCCACCGCCGGATAGCGGTCGCGCCAGGTGTCCAGCGCCGCCATCGCCTCGTCCTTGGTCTTGGTGCGGGCGATCTCGATCAGCGGCATCGAGGATTGGCGCCGGCCGCCGGTGCCCTTGTGGCGCGTGCCCGACCCCCTGGGCGCCCGCTCGGGGGGCCCCATCTCCTCGGCCAGCACCAGCAGCCGATCGAGCTCGCCGACGGCATCATCCATTCCCTCCCACGGGTCACCGATTTCGGCGAACCGGCCGGGCACGGTATCGATGGTGAACGCCTCGGGCCGGCAGCCGGCGACCTCGTCCCAGTGCAGCGGCGTCGAGACCCGGGCGTCGGGGGTCGCCCGCACCGAATAGGCCGACGCGACCGTGCGGTCCTTCGCGTTCTGGTTGAAGTCGACGAACACGCCCTCGCGTTCTTCCTTCCACCAGCGGCTGGTCGCCGCCTCGGGCACGCGCCGCTCCACCTCCCGGGCGACGGTCTGCGCGGCCAGCCGCACCTGGCGGAACTCCCACCGGCGGGCGATGCGGGCGTAGATGTGGAAGCCGCGCGACCCCGACGTCTTCGGCCACGCGGTCAGGCCGTAATCCTCGAGCACCTCGCGGGCCACCAGCGCGACATCCACGATGCGCCGCCAGGAGACCCCGGGCATCGGATCCAGGTCGACGCGCAGTTCGTCGGGGTGATCGAGGTCGTCGGCGAGCACCGGGTGCGGATTCAGGTCGACGCAGCCCAGGTTTACCGCCCAGGCCAGCCCGGCGGGGTCGTGGATGACCGCCTCCGCCGCGGAAGTGCCTCGCGCGTAACGGAGTTCGGCGACGTCGACCCAGTCCGGCCGTTTCGCCGGGGCGCGTTTCTGGAACACCGCCTCTTCCGAGATGCCCTTGACGAAGCGTTTCAGGATCATGGGGCGCCCGGCCACGCCACGCAGCGCGCCGTCGGCCACGGACAGGTAATAGCGGACCAGGTCGAGCTTGGTGTACGGGCCTGAGGTTTTGTCGCCGTCCGCGCGGGGGAACACGACCTTGTCCGGATGGGTGACGGTGACCTCGCGCCCGGCCACCTCCAGCAAAACCGGACGGGTCATGCGGTTCATGTTAATTCGCCAGAATTTTCTGGCCGTGCTGAGACGGACGTCACATATGGTGGATTCCATGCCTAACCTCCTCGGCCTCCCCGGTCAGGCCTCTAAAGCCGTAGCAAAACTCCACCAGTACGTCGAGCGGGGCTCCGCCGAACTGCACTACGTGCGCAAGATCTTCGAATCGGGCGCGTTCCGCATCGAGCCGCCGCAGAACTACGCCGCGATGGCCGCCGACATCTACAAGTGGGGCGAGTTCGGCATGCTGCCCTCCCTCAACGCGAGGCGCCATCCCGACCGCCCGGCGTGCATCGACGAAGAGGGCGAATTCTCCTACCGCGCACTCGACGAGGCGGCGCACGCGGTGGCCAACGGACTGATCGACATGGGCGTCAAGGGCGGCGACGGCATCGCCATCCTGGCCCGCAACACTCGCTGGTTCCTGATCGCCAACTACGGCGCCGCGCGGGTCGGCGCCCGCATCATCCTGCTCAACAGCGAATTCTCCGGCCCCCAGATCAAAGAGGTGTCCGAGCGCGAGGGCGCCAAGCTGATCATCTACGACGACGAATACACCAAGGCCGTCAGCAAAGCCTCGCCGGAGCTGGGCAAGCTGCGGGCGCTGGGGACCAACCCGGATAGCGACGAGCCGTCCGGCAGCACCGACGAGACGCTGGCCGACCTGATCGAGCGCAGCAGCAAGGATCCCGCCCCCAAATCGGCCAGGCACGCCTCGATCATCATCCTGACCAGCGGGACCACGGGCACCCCCAAGGGCGCGAACCGCAGCACCCCGCCGACCCTGGCGCCGGTCGGCGGAATCCTGTCGCACGTCCCGTTCAAGGCCGGCGAGGTGACGTCGCTGCCGGCGCCGATGTTCCACGCGCTGGGTTATCTGCACGGCACGATCGCGATGTTCCTGGGCTCGACGCTGGTGTTGCGCCGCAAGTTCAAGCCGCCGCTGGTGCTGCAGGACATCGAGAAGTACAAGGTGACCGCGATGGTCGTCGTCCCGGTCATGTTGTCGCGCATCCTCGAAGCGGTCGAGAAGATGGACTCCAAGCCCGACCTGTCCAGCCTGAAGATCGTGTTCGTGTCGGGATCGGCACTAGGGGCCGACCTGGCGGAACGCTCACTCAAGGACCTCGGCCCGGTGATCTACAACATGTACGGCTCGACCGAGATCGCCTTCGCGACCATCGCCGAGCCCAAGCACCTGCAGTACAACTCGTCGACCGTCGGGCCGGTCGTCAAGGGCGTGCGCGTCAAGATCTACGACGACAACGGCAAGGAGCTGCCGCAGGGCGAGGTCGGCCGCATCTTCGTCGGCAACGCCTTCCCGTTCGAGGGCTACACCGGCGGGGGAAAGAAGCAGATCATCGACGGCCTGCTGTCCTCGGGCGACGTCGGCTATTTCGACGAGAACGGCCTGCTCTACATCAGCGGGCGCGACGACGAGATGATCGTCTCCGGCGGTGAGAACGTCTTCCCGGCCGAGGTCGAGGACCTCATCACCGGGCACCCGGACGTCGTGGAGGCCACAGCGATCGGCGTCGATGACAAGGAGTGGGGCCACCGCCTGCGCGCGTTCGTGGTGAAGAAGGACGGCGCCGACCTCGACGAGGACACCGTCAAGCACTACGTGCGCGATCACCTGGCCCGCTACAAGGTGCCGCGTGAGGTCGTCTTCCTCGACGAACTGCCGCGCAACCCCACGGGCAAGATCCTCAAGCGCGAGCTGCGCGAAATGGAGATCGACTAAGCCTCAGCGGCGCTCTTTGATGGCCCGGGTGATCTGGGCCGTCAGTTTCGGGTCGACCAGGAGCTGGTCGATCAGCGCGGTGAGCACCTCTTGTCCGGTCACGCGGGCGACGCCCAGCCGATCGGCCGCTTCGCGCTGCCAAATGTCGAGGGCCCGGTGGGTGGCCGCCGCCAGGTCGACGGTCCGGCGGGTCCGCTGGGTGCGGCCCGGTTGGTTGGCCGATGGCTGGCCGGCGACGCGCTGGCCGCGCTGCTGCCCGAGACTCAGGCGCTCGGTCGGCGCGGCGTCTCCGGTGGGGCCGGCGGCCGAGTTGGGGGCGCGAAAGGAGCCGGCGCTGGGTCCGTTGGGACTGGGCTTGAAGTTCACTTCGGTGTCTTCCTCCGTGAGTGCGAAATCAGTAAATCAGCGCTCGTCGCCTCTGTGTCAATACTGATTCTCTCACCGACGCCACCCTAAGTCGCGTCGCCGGGCCGCGGACGGCCCGGTGGGACGCCGGCGGATTTGCGAGCGGTCGCCGGCCTCCGAATGCAGGCGCAAGGGCAAATTCCCTAAGATAGCTGCACAGGCAAAAGGCGTCGGGTGGCGTTGCATTAGCCCCCATTCGTGGTGACGGCATTCCGAGACAAATCAGTGCATCTGCGAATGTGCAAATTCAGACTTCAGTAAATACGTTGATCGCTGACAGTAGATCAGTAAACCGGCTATTAGCTGCAGAGATACCACTGATTCTCGGCCGCGTCTCAGTATTCGCGGATAAATGAATCGCGGAGACGCGCATTGATAAACCGTGCCTTAGATTGCGCCAATTCCGAATGAATGTTGCGCAATTCACACCGAAAATATGCCGAATTCGCTTGTTTGCTTGGAAATGTCCGGTTAGCGTTTTAAGCATCGATATCAAGTCTTTGGAAGGAGCGCCCTCGATGATCTCGTCACCATCGTTACGCGGCGCGGCCGTAGGTGTTGTCAGCGCCGGGGCCGTGGCGGGCGCGCTGCTGTTCGGCGGCGCCCCCGTGGCTCAGGCCGCCCCCGGCCCGAGTCCCTCCACAAGCTTCGCCAGTGCCGGGCCGCAGAGCGGACCGGGCTTCATTCCCGACCGCCCCGGCGGTCGCGGATGGGGCGGCCATGATGGTCGGGGACATGGCAATTGGGGGCACGGTGGCTGGAACCACGGCTGGGGTCACGGGCCCGGCTACTGGAAGCCCCAGCACTGGTGGAACTGGTGGTGGTGACCACCATCTCCGCGCGGTAGCCGGCCATCGCCGACACGCCAACCCTCGGGATGGGCGGCCCGCGTATGGGGGGATCCATGCCGGCCTGACTCAGTCAGGTCGGCATGGCCCTTTCTGCGTCCGGTTTACGGATCGCGCGGGAGTCCCAACAAACGTTCGGCGATGATGTTCAACTGCACCTCGGACGTGCCGCCGTAGATGGTGGTCGCGCGGCTGGCCAGCAGGTACTCGCCCCATTTGCCGGGCAGTTGGTCGGTGTCGCCGACCGCGGCGTCGGTGCCGAACGAGGAGACCGCGAATTCGGCGTAACCCTGCCCGGTGCGCATCGACAGCAGCTTGGAGATCGCCGCCGACGGCATCGCGTCCCCGCCGGCCAGGGTCAGCAGCGTGGAGCGCAGGTTCAGGACCTTGGCCGCATGACCCTCGGCGATCAACTGACCGGCGCGGTGCCGCGCGACCTGATCGAACTGCCCGTCACGAACGAACTCGACAAACTGCGACAGCGTGGCCAGGAAGTTCGCCTCGCTGCTGCCGATCGACACCCGCTCCGCGGTGAGGGTGTTGCGGCTGACCTCCCAGCCCCGGTTCACCTCGCCGAGCACGCATTCGTCGGGCACGAAGACGTCGTCGATGTAGACGGTATTGAACATCGCGTTGCCGGTGAGCTCGCGCAGCGGCTTGACGTCGACGCCCTCGCTCTTCATGTCCAACAGGAAGTACGTGATGCCACTGTGTTTCGGCGCGCTGGGGTCCGTCCGCGCGAGCAGCGCGCCCCACTGTGAGAACTGCGCCGCGGTGGTCCAGATCTTCTGCCCGGTGATGCGCCACCCCCCGTCGGTCCGGGTGGCCTTGGTGGTCAGGCTGGCCAGATCCGAACCGGCGCCCGGCTCGGAAAACAGCTGACACCAGAGCATTTCGCCGCGGAAGGTCGGCGGCAGGAACCGCTGCTTTTGCTCGTCGGTGCCGAACGCCACGATCGACGGGACGATCCAGGTGGCGATGCCGGTCTGGGGCCGCTTGACGCGCCCGGAGGCGAATTCCTGGGCGATGATGATCTGCTCCACCGGCCCGGCGGCCCGGCCCCACGGCCTGGGCAGATACGGCAACACCCAGCCGCCCTCGGCGATGGCGACCTTGCGCTGGTCGCGCTCGATCTCCTTGAGGGCCGCCACTTCGGCCCGGATCTCCGCCCGCAGCTTCTCGGTCTCGGGATCGAGGTCGATGTCCACCGCGCGCATGCCGGTGGTGGTCGCGGTGTCGACGACCTTCTGCGGGTAGTCCGAGCTGCTGCCGAAGGAGGCCGCCAGCATCAGCGCCCGGCGGTAGTACACGCCTGCGTCGTGCTCCCAGGTGAAGCCGATCCCGCCGTGCACCTGGATGCAGTCCTGCGCGCACCGTTGAGCGGCCGCCGGCGCCAGTGTCGCCGCCACGGCGGCGGCGAACTCGACATGGGAACCGGCGGTGTCCCACCGGTTTTCGCGGGCCTCGTCGATCGCGCGGGCGGCATCCCACACCGCCGCGGTGGCCCGCTCGGTATCGGCGATCATCTCGGCGCACTTGTGCTTGATGGCCTGGAACTGGCCGATCGGCCTGCCGAACTGCTCCCGGATCTTGGCGTAGTCCGACGCGGTGTCGGTGGCCCAGCGCGCCACGCCGATGGCTTCGGCGGACAGCAGCGTCGTCATCAGCGCGTGCGCGGTGCCCATGCTCAGGTTCGTCAAGACGACGTCGTCGCCGACCTCGACCGCGTTGGCGCGCACGTCGGCGATGGGTCGCAACGGGTCCAGGCTTTTCACCGGCTCGATCTCGAGTTGGTCGGCGCGCAACACCACCCACGCCTCGCCGCTGTCGATCGCGACGGGGAGCACCAGCAGCGAGGCCTGCGCAGCGGCGGGGACCGCGCGCAGTTCGCCGCGGATCACCAGCGAATCACCCTGCCGGGTGGCGGTCAGCGCGCAGCAATTCAGGCCGTAGGCGGCGATCTCGGCGCCGGATGCCAGCTCGGCGAGCACCTTCGCATCCGGGTCGTGGGCGGAGATCAACGCGCTGGCGATCGCCGACGGCACGAAGGGGCCCGGCACCGCCCCGTGACCGAATTCCGCGAGCACGATGGCCAACTCGAGGATGCCGAAGCCCTGCCCGCCGACGGATTCGGCCAGGTGCACCCCCTGCAGGCCCTGCTCGGCCGCGGCCTGCCAGTACGGCGGCGGGTTGACCAGCTTGTCCAGCGGCGTCTCCATCGCCTCGTGCAGCGTCTCGGACGGCGCGATGCGCGCCACCAGCGAACGCACTGAATCGGCCAGTTCTTGGTGCTCGGGATTTATCGCGATCGGCATTGGTCGCCTTCCGTTGCTGCAGGACGCCGTGTCGGCCAAGTACCTTCCAAGCTAACAACCAGTCGGTTGGTTGACGAGACGGGCCAGAATTCTCAGCGCCACCGCTTGCCGATCCATCCGGCGATGGTGTCGGCCTGCTCGGTGCGGGCCCCCGGGGTGGTGAAGTAGTGATCGGTGTCCACCGACGCCTGGGTTTTGTCGGTGGCGGCGAGGGCGTCGAAGATGCGTTGCGCGTCAGAGGGAAACACGCCGGTGTCGGCCTCGGCGTTGATCACCAGGGCCGGACAGCTGATCCGGGCCAGGTGCGGTTCGGCCCGGGTTTGGGCCACCCGCAGGCTCCACATGCCCAGCCAGTTGCGCAGCGTGCAGGCCGCCGCGATGCCGTGCGCCGAGCGGTTCGCCTTGACCGGGACGCCCGCGTAGCACATGTTGGGCTGCCGTTTGGTCGGCTCGATGCCGGCATCGACCATGCGGGGGTCGGCCCAGGTGCGCATCACCGAAAACGGGCGATCGGAAAACCCTGCCGCGCGAACGCGTTTGAGCTCCCGTTCGGCCCAGTCGGTGATGGCGTGGTTGCGCGCGACCTGCGCGCTGCGGTACCGGGCGAGGAATTCCGGGGCGTAGGGCGGGCCGTTGCGCTCGTTGAACAGGTCGAGGTCGGCGTCGGTGGCGACGGGATCGTTCTCGTCGACGACGGCGGCGTCCATCCAGGCGGTGAGCACGTCCGGCCGCCCGGGATGGGCGGCGGTGGCCACATAGCCGTCGGCGGGCGGCAGCTCGGTCACCCCGGCCGCCGGGCGCATGCCGTCCAGCGGCGTCACGTTGGGCTCGATGGCCTGCGACTGGTAGGCGGCCATCAACGAACCGCCGCCCGAATTTCCCAGTAGCACAACGGTTTCCACTCCCTGAACCTCGCGCAGCCAGCGCACCCCGACGCCGATGTCCACCAGCGCGTGGTCGAGCAGAAAGCTGCTCTCGAAGCCGCGGAACCTGGTGTTCCAGCCGAGAAATCCGATGCCGCGAGTGGCCATGTAGTCGGCGAGATAGTGTTCGGAGAAGTCGATTTGGTAGTGCGTGGCGATCATCGCCACCTTGGGTTTGCGTCCCACCCCCCGGTGATACAGCCCCTGGCACGGGTGCCCGCCGGCGCCGGCGCGCCCGGCCGTGCGCGACGGCAGTCCCACGAACTCACGGATAACTCCGGCACCGGTACGACGAGTCAATTCAGCGGTCCCCCTGATCGGCGTAGATGGCCCGGTAATAGATGTTGGCCAAGGTTTGGATGCAGGCCTGGTCGTCGGGTTCGCCGGAACGTGCCGAACCGAGCTGGATGTAGCAGAACTGGTTGAACATCGCCACGATCGCCTCGGCGATCAGCTGCGGGTCGTCGTCGCGGCAACGGCCCTCGGCCTGCGCGCGGCGGACCGATTCGGCGATGAAAGATATTGGTATCGAGCAGATTTCGGCCCAGTACTGGGCGAAGTCGTCGTTGATCATCGCCAGCTGTGACACGCTGATCACCTCGGCGAGCCGGTTGCGGTAGGTGTTCCAGTGCGCCGCGGCCGCCCCGTAGGCACGCTCACGATCGGTCAACCCGTGTTGGGTCACCGACAGCGCGCGCTGGTTGGCCTCGTCGCGGAAGCGCAGCGCCCACTGGCGCACCATCGCCTCTTTGGATTCGTAGTAGTTGTAAAAGGACGCCGCCGAGCGGCCGGCCTCCGCCGCGATGTCGGCGATGGTCGTGGCCAGGACACCTTTGCGTGCGATCACCGTCCGGGCGGCCAGATCGATCGCGGCCTGCGTCCGCCTGCCGCGATGCGTGGGCAGCTCCGCGGGCGGCCCGCGCCGGTCAGCAGGGGATGGCGCGGTAGACACCTGCGCACCTCCCTGGGCCAAAACTAAAGCTGATGTTAGATTCAGATTCGGATCTTGGCCAGGCTCGTCGAGCCGGGAACCGAGGGGAGCCGCACGATGATCAAGCCGCACAACACCAACACGGAATTCGAACTCGGCGGGATCAACCACGTCGCCCTGGTGTGTTCGGACATGGCCGAAACCGTGGACTTCTACAGCAACATCCTCGGCATGCCGCTGATCAAATCGCTCGATCTGCCCGGCGGGGCGGGCCAGCACTTCTTCTTCGACGCCGGCAACGGCGACTGCGTCGCCTTCTTCTGGTTCGCCGACGCCCCCGACCGGGTGCCGGGCATTTCGTCGCCCGGCGCCATCCCGGGCATCGGCGACATCACCAGCGCGGTCAGCACGATGAACCACCTGGCCTTCCACGTGCCGGCCGAGAAGTTCGACGCCTACCGCCAGCGACTCAAGGACAAAGGGGTGCGGGTCGGCCCGGTGCTCAACCACGACGAAAGCCCCATGCAGGTCTCGGCGACCGTGCATCCCGGCGTCTACGTGCGCTCGTTCTACTTCCAGGACCCCGACGGCATTACCCTTGAGTTCGCCTGTTGGGTGAAGGAATTCGAAAGCGGCGACGCGAAGGCCGTGCCCAGGACCGCGGCGGACCGCCGCCCCCCGGTGGGCGCCGGCCGCTGAGCGCGCCGCTGCGAGCGAGCCGGAGGATGCGAGGTATGACCGACGGCATTTTGACCGACGAACAGATCGCGGCCCTGACACCCGGGCAGCGGCGCGACCTCATCTCCCGGTTGGAGCGGCCCCTGGGCGACGTCATCGACCCCGACTTCCTGGCCCGGGTGCGGCGCGTCCGGCTGAGTTTGATGATCGGCGGCGCCATCGCGATGGTTCCGTGGCTGGGGTATTTGGCCGTGACGCTGCCCGAGAAGTACGTCGCCCACAACTGGCCGGTCACCTGGATCGGATTCGACGTGCTGCTGGTCGCCTTCATGCTGACCACCGCCGCGCTCGGGTATCTGCGTCGTCAGCTGCTGGTGCTCGCCGCGTTCACCACCGGGGTGCTGCTGATCTGTGACGCGTGGTTCGACCTCATGACCGCCGGGCCCAAGGACGTGTGGCTGTCGGTGATCACCGCGCTGCTCATCGAGGTACCGTTGGCGGTCTTCATGATCTTCAGCGCTATGCGCATCATGCGGCTCACGATGATGCGCTTGTGGCTGCTGCGTCCCGGCATGAGGCTATGGGATCTGCCGCTGTTCCCCTGAGGCCGTAAGGGTTTGGCCCGAGCGAGGCTCGAGGGCCGAACAACTGTATCCCGAGTTGCGGACGTAGAGAGTCGAATCGGCGACAAATCGTCGCGAATTGACCCTGCCGGGCGTCGCCGCGGCCGTCGGAGGAGAAAAGATTACTGCACCGCCGGCGATCTCGCGGCGGAATTCGAGTCTTGACAAAACCGCGAAATCTTCGCCCGCGTCAGCTAGCGTCCACACCAGCCACACAGGGGGTATGAGCGGCGGGGTAGTAAAGCCAACCGCCGGAAAATGCCAAGCGCGACACACATCGACGATCCTCGAAAAGCCAAGCGCCAACCGTACTTCCAGCACCCCCAGACCGCCCCGCACACGTCGTCGTCTCACAGCACAAGGACTCGAGGAAATGGTCGCACTCGGAAATATCAATGAATGGCACCCGCCGCACGGCCCGGTCACCATGTGGATGGCCGCGCCCGCCGCACGGGAAGCGGCCCGCGCCGCGCGGCGAAGCGACCTGGCGCCGAGTTATCAACAGAATCAACACCTCTGGGCCTCCCACCAAGGCAGGGCCATGAACCGGCAGCTGCCCCGGCTGATGATCGTCGCGTGGGACATCCCCGGCACCTGCGACATTCTCGCAATGACGGCGACGGTCAACGCCCACGTGCGCCGCCAGGACACCTATCACAACTGGTTCGAATACGACAACGGCACCTTCGTGCGCCGGGTGATCGACAATCCCGCAGCGATCGAGTTCGTACCCGTGGCGCTCGGGCACAAGACCGCGGAGCAGGTCCGCGCCCACGCCTTGACCACGACCCCGGACACCCTCGAATGGGGCTGCTTCACGTACGGAATCGTCCAGCACGCCGACTATTTCACGTTCTATGCCAGCGTCGACCATTTGCACATCGACGGGTTGTCCGCCGCCCTCATCTTCCTCGACGTCCACCTGATGTATCAGGAACTCGCGCGGACCGGCCACCAGCCCGCCGGGATACCGGAGATCCGGAGTTACCGCGACTACGTTGCGCGCCAACGCGAGAAGGCGGCGGCATTGACGCTGTCGTCGCCCGAGATCAAGGACTGGATCGAGTTCTCCCGCAACACCGACGGCGACTGGCCGAGTTTCCCGCTGCCCCTTGGTGACACGTGGGCCAGCACGAAAGGCGACCTGCTGACGGTCGAGCTGATGGGTGCGGCCGACACCGAGTCGTTCGACGCCGCCTGCGTGGCGGCCGGTGCCCGTTTCATCGGGGGAGTGCTGGCCTGCACGGGCCTGGCCGAGCACGAATTGACCGGCAAGAAGACCTATCACGGATTCACGGCCAAAGACACCCGGACACCGGGCGTCGACTCGATGACCGTGGGGTGGTTCGCCAGCCTGATTCCGATCACCGTGCCCACCGCCGGCGAAACGTTCGCCCAGGCGGCCCGGACGGCGCAGAAGTCGTTCGACGACGCTCAGCGCCTCGCCGATGTGCCGGTCGAGCGGGTGCTGGAGCTGGCCACACCGGACGAACTGGGTATCAAGCTGCCCACCCAGCTGCCGATGATGTTGTCGTTCCTCGACTTCCGCAAGATACCCCTCAACGGGTTGTGGGCGGAGACGAAGTTCGGCACCTACGGTGACAGCCTGTCCCACGGCGGGGTGAACATGTGGATCAACCGCCAGGCCGCGAACACCACGGTGACGATGTCCTTCCCGGACAACGCGATTGCCCGGGAGTCGGTGCTCCACTACATCGCCACGCTGATCCGGGTGTTCGCACGCGTCGCCAGGCCCACCGCCGAGGAGCCGGTTGTGGTTGCGCCCCAGGTGAAACCGGACGAGTCCTTCGCGCCGGCGCCGGACACGGACGATCACGAAGCGGCGTAGCGATGAGCAACGTGTTGGACCTGGCCGACCAAACCCTCTTCCTCGGTGAGCGGGCGACGGGAGCGACCAGCCTGCTGCAGTGCGTCTGGCTGTACGACCGCTCCGTCGACGTCGGCGGGCTGCGTGAGTTCCACCACCACCTCGGCAGGGGGCGGCTGTCGCGGCGGGTCGAGCGGTCCGCCTTGCCGTTTGGCCGTCATCGCTGGGTGGCGACCGGTGAGTGCTCCGCCCTGGAGATCGTCGCGCCGGCGCGGGCGCGCGGGGAGATCGACGCGTGGCTGGACGAGCAAGCCGACAAGCGGCCGGACGCCGAACGCGGCCCCGGCTGGCACCTGGCGATGCTGCCGCTGACCGACGGCGGCGCGGTGGTGAGCCTGGTCACCACGCACTGCCTCACCGACGGCGTCGGGCTGTGCGAGGCCTTGGCCGAGGCGGCTCATGGACGCGGCGACGAGACCCGCTGGCCCGCCGCGCGATCCCGGTGGCGGTGGCAAGCCCTGCGCGAGGACGCACGCCAAACCGCGCACGACACGCTCGATGTCGGCCGCGCCCTCGGCGCCGCGGCCCGAATGCTCCGGCAGGGCCGCGACGGTACGGCGGCCGTCGCCCCGCCACGCGGGAAGCGGCCCGCGCGGCCCGCCGCGCCGCAGGACCGCATCACCCTCCCGATGGAGACGATCTTCGTCAGCGCCGTCGACTGGGACGCGCGCGCAAACGCCTTGGGCGGCACCAGCAACGCGCTGCTCGCCGGGTTGGCTGCCCACCTCGCCCGGCGGGTGGGGCGGGTGGCTCCCGACGGCTCGGTCAACGTGGGCATGCCCGTCAACGAACGCACCCCCGGCGACACGCGCGCCAACGCCGTCACGAACGTCGACGTCACGCTGGCCCCCGCGGCGATCACCACGGACCTGCGCGAGATTCGCGCCGCGATAAAGCAGGCGCTGGTTCGCCACCACGACGTGCCCGACGAGCGGTGGGCGCTGCTGCCCCTCGTCCCCCTGATCCCGAAGCCGGTGTTCCGCCGGTTGCTCAGCGTGGTCACCGGCGGCGCGGCCACCGTGGTGTCGTCCAATCTCGGCCCGCTCGACCCGGCCGCCAACCGGCCGGACGGCACGGACGCCGACTATTTCGCCATGAAGTCGGTGTATCCGGGCGTGACCACCGCGACGATGCACCGCACCAACGGGGCGCTGGCGTTGCTGTCCGGGCGGATCCACGACCGGGTCTTCATCTCGGTCCTCGCCTACGAATTGGGCCGCCGCAATTCGAACGAGGCTCTGCGGCGAGCGCTTTCAGAGACGCTGAGCGACTTTTCGCTGACCGCCACGACGGGCTGGCAGGCGGCCTGCCCCGTGTGAGCCGCTAGGCCTCGGCGCGTGTTTCGGTGAGCCGGTACAGGTTTGGCTCGGCGAGCTCGTCGAGCAGCGCGGCGAGGTGATCGACGAGTTCGCCGGGTTCGAGCCGGACATCACCGGCCAGCCAGGCGCTGATGGTCTGCCCGACCCCGCCGACCACGAAGTGCGCGGCGGCCTTGATGCGAGCGTTTGCCGGTACCCGCAGCGCGTTGCCGACGTGCTGGCCGGACAACATCGCGAACAGGGCGCTGGACTCGGCGCGTTTGCGCACCACCACGGGATCGGCCAGTTGCATGCTGAACAGCAGGCGGCCCACGCGGGCGTCGTCGGTGATGGTCCGCACGATGTTGGCGATGCCCGCGCGGGTCTGCTCGTCGGCCGGCACCGTGGCGACCGCGGCCTGCGTGGTGGCGGCCAGCTCGGCGACCACCCAGTCGAAAACGCAGGAGACGAATTCGTCCTTGTCGGTGAAGCTCTCGTAGAAGTACCGGGCCGCCAGCCCGGCGCGGCGGCACACGCCGCGGACGGTGACCGCCGAGATGTCCGGCCGCTGATCGCCGAGCAGGTCAAGGCCCGCGGCCAGTAGCCGGTTGCGGCGGCCGGCCAGGCGCTCGGCGGCCTCGACCCCGCGATACGGCCGCGTGCTGGACGTCTCGCTCATGCGGACCATCTTGACACTAACGTCGCCGCGCGACAATATCAGGAAACAAGCGTTCGCACATTAGCGGCCGCGTTGCGGGAGGATTCTGACGAATGGCGATTCAGCAGCCGGTGCAGGCACCGATCGGGCACGTCGAGCGCGGGGCCACCGATCCGCCGCGTCCCCAGCGGCGCAGGCGCGGGCGGGCGCTGGGCATCGACGAGGGTCTGATGGGCGTCGCCCTGCTGGCCGGCCCGGCGAACGTGATCATGCAACTGGCGCAGCCCGGCGTCGGCTATGGCGTCATGGAGAGCCGCGTCGAAAGCGGCCGGGTCGACCTGCACCCGTTCAAGCGGGCCCGCACCACGTTCACCTACCTGGCGGTGGCGACCAACGGCAGCGACGCCCAGAAGGCCGCCTTCCGCCGGGCGGTGAACAAGGCGCATGCGCAGGTTTACTCGACACCGGAAAGCCCGGTGTCCTACAACGCCTTCGATCCCGCGCTGCAGCTCTGGGTGGGGGCGTGTCTGTACAAGGGCGGGCTGGACATCTACCGGATGTTCATCGGTGAGCTCGACGGCGAGGACGCCGAGCGCCACTACCGCGAGGGGATGACGCTGGCCACGACGTTGCAGGTGCCACCGAAGATGTGGCCGGCCGACAGGGCGGCGTTCGACCGTTACTGGGAAGAGTCGCTGGCCAAGGTGCACATCGACGACGCCGTGCGGGAGTACCTGTACCCGATCGCCGCCAACCGCATTCGGGGCGTGAAGCTGCCCGGCCCCGTCCAGCGCCTCTCCGAGGGCTTCGCGCTGATGATCACGACGGGCTTCCTGCCGCAACGGTTCCGCGACGAGATGCGCCTGCCGTGGGACGCGACCAAGCAGCGGCGCTTCGACCGGCTGATCGCCGTGTTGGCCACGGTGAACCGGTATCTGCCGCGGTTCATCCGGCAGTTCCCGTTCAACGTCTTGCTGCACGACCTGGATCGCAGGATCAAGAAGGGGCGACCGCTGGTGTAGCGGCCCGCGGCGGGGCCACCCGCCAAGTTGATAACGACAATCATATTCATTAAGCTCTCCCCGGTCTGGTAAACCCTCCAGCCCGAGGAGTACCTATGACGGCGCCGATCTTCATGGCCTCGCCGCCCGAAGTGCATTCCGCGCTGCTCAGCAGCGGCCCCGGACCCGCGCCGCTGCTGGCGGCCGCCGGCGCGTGGTCCGAGCTGAGCACCGAATACGCTTCCGCGGCAGAACAATTGAGCACCGTGCTGGCGGGGGCTCAGGCGGGGGCGTGGGAGGGGCCCAGCGCGGAGTCCTATGTGGCCGCGCACGCCCCCTATCTGGCCTGGCTGACGAAATCCAGCGCCGACAGCGCCGCCGCCGCGACGCAGCACGAGGCGGCCGCGACCGCCTACACCGCGGCCCTGGCGGCCATGCCGACGCTGCCGGAACTCGCCACCAACCACGTTGTCCACGGGGCGCTGGTGGCGACGAATTTCTTTGGCATCAACACGGTTCCGATCGCGGTCAACGAGGCCGACTACGCGCGGATGTGGACCCAGGCGGCCACCACGATGTCCACCTACCAGGCCGTGTCCACCGCGGCCGTCGCCGCCACACCGCAGGCCGATCCTGCGCCGCCGATCGTGAAATCCGATGCCTCCGGCGATGATTCGGGCGACGTCGACCATGACCCCAAGATCGACAATCCGTTCAATGACTTCATCGCGAACATCCTGAAGAACTTGGGCATCAACTGGGACCCGTCCGAGGGCACGGTCAACGGCCTGCCCTACGACGCCTACACGAACGCCGGGCAACCCATCTTCTGGGTGGTGCGCGCCCTGGAACTGCTCGAGGATTTCGAGCAGTTCGGCTACTACCTGGTGCACAACCCGGCGTTGGCCTTCCAGTACCTGGTGCAACTCATCCTGTTCGACTGGCCGACGCACATCCTCGAGATTTTCATCAGCCAGCCCGAGTTGTTGGCCCCCGCACTGCTGCTCGCGGCCGCCCCCCTCGGCGCCGTCGGTGGCTTCGCCGGGCTGGCCGGTCTGGCCGCCATACCGCAGCCCGCGGTCGTCCCGGCGGCGGTCGCGGCACCGCCGCCGGCGCCGACGCCCAGCATCCCGCCCGCCATTGCCATGGCCCCCACCCCCGTCGCGCCGGCCGCGGCTCCCGCCTCGGCCCCGGCGCCGGCGCCCGCCCCCACGGCGACCACGGTGGCCACCGCCCCTGCGGCGCCGGCACCGGCGCCGGCGGCAGCGGGGCTCTTCCCTCCCTACGTCATCGGCCCTCCGGGCATGGGGACGGGCTCGGGGATGAGCTCGAGCGCCAGCTCGAGCGCCAAAAGGAAAGCGCCGGAACCGGATAGCGCCGCCGCCGCGGCCGCCGCGGCCGCACGCACGCGCAAAACGGCGCGGGCCCGCCGGCGCCGGCGCGCGGCGGATCGCGGCTATGGCGACGAGTTCATGGACATGAACGTCGACGTCGATCCCGATTGGGCCGGGCCGCCCCCGGGGCACGAGGCGTCGGCGTCCGATCGGGGTGCCGGCGCACTGGGATTCGCGGGAACCGCGGAGCGTGAGGCGGTCGCCGCGGCAGCCCGGCTGACCAGGCTGGCCGGGCACGAATTCGGCGGCGGCCCAACGGCACCGATGATGCCGGGCACGTGGGGCACCGACGAGGCGCCCGGCCAGGACGGCTAGCCGAGGGGAGCGGTACGTTCGGGTCAGTTGCGTCCACGCGAGTCACGCGACCAACGCTGATGCCGATCGAGTTGCCTTGGGACGGGGATGTTTTCCCACTCCCCGCGCACCAGCCAGTCGCGCAGCGCCGCGGCCGCATCGCTGTCGGCGATGGGGCCTATCCACTGGGCCGGGCCGCTGGCCACTCGATCGTTCGTGCAGGGCTGGACCAGGGCCATGACGCCCCCACCGCTCGGCCGAGAGGCACAGGTGAGCGGTCCGAGCATGCAGGCGGCCGAGATCAACATGGAATGCGGGCAGCGCCGGATGGCGGGACGCAATTCGTCGATGACCGACAGTCGATCGTCGACGGCGCATGTGGCACAGACGATTACGGTGAACGGGCGGTCGGTGCCGCGGTGTGGGGACGTCAACGCGCCGTGTGCCGTCCGGGGTAGGGCAGTAGCGCCATTTCGCGGGCGTTTTTGACGGCCGTCGCGACCTGTCGTTGTTGTTGGATGGACAGGCCGGTCACCTGGCGGGAACGGATCTTGCCGCGTTCGGAGATGAACACCCGCAGCGTCGCGGTGTCCTTGTAGTCCACGACGGGAACCCCGAGGCTCTCGAGCAGATTCCTCTTGGGCGAGCGGCCGCCCGTCGGGGTGGCCCGGCGCGCGACTTTGGCCATGGTCAGCGCTCCTCGCGAAAGTCGACGTGGCGGCGGATGACGGGGTCGTATTTGCGCAACACCACGCGGTCGGGATCGTTGCGCCGGTTCTTGCGGGTGATGTAGGTGTAGCCGGTTCCCGCCGTGGAGCGCAGTTTGACCAGGATGCGAATCCCGTTGCGCGCCATCAGATTCGCTGTCCTTGGCGGCGTAACCGCGCGACGACGGCCTCGATCCCGTCGCGGTCGATGACTTTGATGCCCTTGGCGCTGACCCGAAGACGAATTCGGCGGTTCTCCGACGGCAGGTAGTACGTCTTGCGCTGGATGTTGGGGTCGAAGCGCCGAGCGGTTCGGCGATGGGAATGCGACACCGCGTTACCGAAACCCGGCCGCCGGCCGGTCACCTGGCAATGGGCGGACACCGTGCACCTCCTGATTCGCTTATTGAAAATCATTTTCGACAAGGTTCAGCACGGACGGTACCGTAGGAACGGCCTAGATGAAAACGATTATCAATAAGGAGGACGATGCGGACGCCCGTCATCCTCGTCGCCGGCCAGCAGGGCACCGACTCGGTCACCGGGGCGCTGCTGCGCACCCCGGGAACGCTGGTCGTGGAGCACCGATTCGACGGTCACGTGGTGCGCCGCACGACGGCGACGCTGTCCGACGGCGTCCTGACCAGCACCGAGAACGGACTGGAACTCGCGCACGGCTGCGTCTCGTGCACCATCCGCAACGACCTGTTGGTGCTGCTGCGCCAGCTGCACCGCCGCGCCGACGTCGACCGGATCGTGGTGCACCTGGCGCCCTGGCTGGAACCCGAACCAATCTGCTTGGCCATCAAGCACGTTCGGGTGCGCGTCGCGCCGGGGTACGTCGACGGGCCCGCGGCCCTGGACGTGGCGATCGCCGCGGTGGTGACCTGCGTCGATTCGGCGGCCTGGCTGGGCCAGGCACTGGGGGAGGACGAGCTCGAAGACGGGCGCACTCGGGCCCAGGCGGTGATCGGGCAGGCCGAGTTCGCCGATGTCGTCGTGCTCGACCACGCCAACCCGTTCGTGGCGGCCGTGCTGCGCCGCCTGTGTCCGCGCGCACACGTTCGCGTCGGGGCGGTCGGCATCGAGGACGCGCTGAACAATCTGTACCGCGACGCGCGCCGCGGCCGCAGCGACGACCCGCACGGTCCGCTGCTGGCCGGACAACCGCCGCTGGAGTCGCGCGGGCCGATCAGCCTGGTGGAGTTCAATGCCCGCCGCCCCTTCCATCCGCAGCGCCTGCACGCCTGCCTGGACCTGTTGCTCGACGGCGTGATCAGGACCCGGGGGCGGCTCTGGCTGGCCAGCAACCCCGACCGCGCGATGTGGCTGGAATCGGCGGGCGCGGGGCTGCGGGTCAGCTCGGCCGGCAAGTGGCTGGCGGCGATGAACGGACCGCAGCGCGACGGCGTCGACGCGGAGCGACGCGCGCTGGCCGCCCTCGGCTGGGACGACCGGCACGGCGACCGGCATACCGCGATGGTCATCCTCGCGTGCGGTGCCAGCACCGACGAGATTCTCGACGCGCTGCACGGCGCGCTGCTCACCGAGGAGGAGATGCGGCACCAGTGCGACTGGATCGCCTACGACGACCCGTTCGGCGACTGGCACGAGGATCCGTGCGCGGAATTGACCGAAGCCGCCGACAACGCGGCGCGGCACACCCAGCAAGGCACGGACCCGTCCTGAAGCCCGGCGTTCATCCCGCCGTCGTCGAGGTCACCGCGGACCCGCACCCGTTCCGGGCCGGGCGGCCGCCGCGGCGTCGACCGCGCCGGACAAGGGCAGATATTCCACCGCCGCTACGGCCGCCGGTAGCCGACGCCACGCCGACGCGCGCCACTACCGTTGCGCGCCAGCGGAAAAGGACCGCGTCGCGGCGGCGTACTGTGGGCTGAGTGCGAAGCGAAGGCGATACCTGGGACATCACCACGAGCGTGGGCTCGACCGCGTTGTTCGTGGCAACGGCGCGGGCGTTGGAGGCGCAAAAGCCCGACCCGCTGGCCGTGGATCCGTACGCGGAGATCTTCTGCCGCGCCGTCGGCGGCAACGCCGCCGACGTCCTCGACGGCAAGGATCCCGACCATCAGCTGAAGACCGCCGACTTCGGCGAAAACTTCGTCAACTTCCAGGGCGCCCGCACCCGGTACTTCGACAACTACTTCCGGCGCGCCGCCGACGCGGGCGTGCGACAGGTGGTCGTCCTGGCGGCCGGCCTGGACTCGCGCGCCTACCGCCTGGACTGGCCGGCCGCGACCACGATCTTCGAGCTCGACCAGCCGCAGGTGCTCGACTTCAAGCGTGAGGTGCTGGCCGGCGTCGGCGCCCAGCCGCGCGCCGAGCGCCGCGAGATCGCCATCGATCTGCGCGAGGACTGGCCGCAGGCCCTGCGCGACAGCGGCTTCGACCCGGCCAAACCGTCGGCGTGGATCGCCGAGGGCCTACTGATCTATCTCCCGGCGAGCGCTCAGGAGCAGCTGTTCACTGGTATCGACGGGCTCGCGAGCCACGGCAGCCACGTCGCCGTGGAGGACGGCGCCCCGATGAAGCCCGAGGACTTCGAGACCGCCGTCGCGGAAGAACGGGCCGCCACCGCCCAGGGCGATCAGCGCGTGTTCTTCCAGCTGGTCTACAACGAGCAGTGCGCGCCCGCCACCGAATGGTTCGGCAACCGAGGCTGGACCGCGGTCGGGACACCGTTGGCCGATTACCTTCGCGAGGTCGGCCGCCCGGTGCCCGGACCGGAGACCGAAGCCGGCCCGATGATCGCGCGTAACACCTTGGTGAGCGCCGTCCGGGCCTAGCCGCCGAAACGAAGACCGGTCGCGAACGACGATTCGCGGCCGGTCTTTTTTGTTGGCCCTCACGACGGCCCGGTGAGTTCGCCCGGAGGCGCGATCGACGGCGGAACTTTTCCGGTTCGCCAGCCGACTAGTGGCTGCGTGATCGTCCCACCGGCCGCGCGGTCGAGGCGATCGACGAGCACCACCCGATCGTCGAGGAGTCGTCGCCATGACCACGCCGGTGCGGACGGCGTCGTCCCTGATCCGCTCGGCGGGGCCGGCGGGCGCCGAGCTTGCGGGCCGGGATTGATAATGAAAATGATTTTCAGTAAGGTGAGGCCTTGCTGTGAGGCCGCACGACGTGCGGCTGTGAGTATGCCGAAAATGCGGCTAAACCCTCTCCGGAACGCCCCCATCGGCGGTAGAAGAAGGGCAGTGCAGTGGTGAGTCGGACAGGCCCAAACGCCTCGACAGTTAGCTTATGCAATGCTAACTTCAGGCGGGTCAGGTTAGGGGAGACTACATACATGAAAAGACGCGGCCGTGGAACACGGTGACACCGGCATGCTCACAGTTCAGCCCGTCAATCCGCGGGTCGACACGCGCGTTGACGGCGACGTCGTCAGCCGGTTCGCCACGTGCTGCCGCGCGCTGGGCATCGTCGTCTACCAGCGCCAGCGGCCGGCCGACCTGGCCGCGGCCCGCTCGGGTTTCACCGCGCTGACGCGCATCGCCCACGACCAATGCGACGCGTGGACGGGGCTGGCGGCCGCCGGGGATGCGTCGCTGCGAGTGCTCGAGGCGGTGTCGCGCACCGCGGCCACCGCGGGCGTGCTGCAGCGCCAGGTCGATCTGGCGCCCGACTCGCTGGGCTTCCGCTACGACACCGGACTGTATCTACAGTTTCGCGCCACCACTCCCGACGACTTCCACCTCGCCTACGCGGCCTCGCTCGCCACGGCGGGACGGTTTGCTGACGCCGACGCCATCGTCGCCGGCCTGAGCGCCGAGCGCCCGAACTGGCGCGAGGCCCGCTGGGTGTCCATCGTCATCAACTACCGCGCCGAGCGCTGGTCGGACGTCGTCAAGCTGCTGACCCCGATCGTCAACGACACGGATCTCGACGAGGCGTTCTCGCACGCGGCCAAAATCGCCCTCGGCACCGCGCTGGCCCGGCTGGGCATGTTCGCCCCGGCGCTGTCCTATCTGGAGGAGCCCGACGGACCGGTCGCGGTGGCGGCCGTCGATGGCGCGCTGGCCAAAGCGCTGGTGCTGCGCGCGCACGTCGACGAGGACTCGGCGAGCGAAGTGCTGCAGGACCTGTACGCGGCCCACCCCGAGAACGAACAGGTCGAACAGGCCCTGACCGACACCAGTTTCGGCATCGTGACCACGACGGCGGCCCGCATCGAGGCCCGCATCGATCCGTGGAACCCCGAAACCGAGCCCAGCGCCGAGGATTTCGTCGATCCCGCCGCCCACGAACGCAAGGCCGTGCTGCTGCACGAGGCCGAACGCCAGCTCGCCGAATTCATCGGCCTCGAAGAGGTCAAGAACCAGGTGTCGCGGCTGAAGAGCTCGGTCGCCATGGAGCTGGTCCGCAAGCAGCGCGGACTCGCGGTCGCGCAGCGCGCCCACCACCTGGTCTTCGCCGGCCCACCCGGAACCGGTAAGACCACCATCGCCCGCGTGGTCGCCAAAATCTATTGCGGCCTCGGGCTTTTGAAGCGGGAGAACATCCGCGAGGTGCACCGCGCCGACCTCATCGGCCAGCACATCGGCGAGACCGAGGCCAAGACCAACGCGATCATCGACAGCGCGCTCGACGGCGTGCTGTTCCTCGACGAGGCCTACGCACTGGTCGCCACCGGCGCCAAGAACGACTTCGGGCTGGTGGCCATCGACACCCTGCTGGCGCGGATGGAGAACGACCGCGACCGCCTGGTGGTCATCATCGCCGGGTACCGCGCCGACCTGGACAAATTCCTGGACACCAACGAGGGCCTGCGTTCCCGGTTCACCCGCAACATCGACTTCCCTTCCTACGCACCGTCGGAACTCGTCGAGATCGCGAACAAGATGGCCGAGCAGCGCGACAGCATCTTCGAAAAGGCCGCGCTCGACCACATGGAGGAGCTGTTCACGAACTTGGCGACCGACTCGACCCCCGACGCCAACGGAATCTCACGACGCAACTTGGACATCGCCGGTAACGGTCGATTCGTCCGAAACATCGTCGAACGCTCCGAAGAAGAACGAGAGTTCCGGCTCGACCATTCGGAACACGCCGGAACCGGCGAATTCAGTGACGAGGAATTGATGACGATCACCGACGACGACGTCGCAAGGTCGGTTGAGCCGCTGCTGCGCGGCCTCGGGCTGTCGGTGCCGGCATGACGTCCAACCATCAACCCGACGAACGCCGTTCGTTCACCTCTCGCACCCCGGTCAACGACAACCCCGACCAGGTCGAGTACCGCCGCGGCTTCGTCACCCGGCACCAGGTCAGCGGCTGGCGATTCGTGATGCGCCGGATCGCCTCCGGTATTGCGTTGCACGACACCAGGATGCTCGTCGACCCCCTGCGCACCCAGTCGCGCGCGGTGGCGATGGGCGCCGTCCTTCTGATCACCGGCCTGGCCGGTTGCTTCGTGTTCTCGCTCATCCGGCCCAGCGGGACGGCGGGCACCAACGCCGTGCTCGCCGACCGGTCAACCGCCGCGCTGTATGTCCGTGTCGGTGAGGACCTGCATCCGGTGCTCAACCTGACCTCGGCGCGGCTGATCACGGGCCGGCCGGTGGACCCCACCATGGTGAAAAGCAGTGAGCTGGACCGGTTTCCGCGCGGCAACCTGATCGGCATCCCCGGCGCGCCGGAACGGATGGTGCAAAACCCGTCGGCCGACGCGAACTGGACGGTGTGCGACGCGGTCAGCGAGCCCGGCGGGCACGCCGCCCACAGCACCGGCGTCACGGTGATCGCGGGCCGGCCCGACAGCAGCGGCGCCCGCGCCGCCACGCTCGCGCCGCGCCAGGCACTGCTCGCCGAGCGCGACGGCACCACCTGGTTGCTGTGGGAGGGCAAGCGCAGTCAAATCAACCTGACCGACCATGCGATCACCAACGCACTTGGCTTGGGACAGGGCAACTCTGACATCCCCGCGCCCCGCCCCATCGCCCTGGGCCTGTTCAACGCGATACCCGAGGCGCCGTCGTTGACCGCGCCCGGCATCCCGAACGCCGGTGCGCCGGCGCCCTTTACCACCACCGCACCGATCGGCGCGGTGGTGGTGTCCTACACCCTGGATCAGAGCTCCTCGGGTGCGCCGCGCTACTACGCGGTGCTGCCCGACGGCCTGCAGCAGATCTCGCCGGTGCTCGCCGCGATCCTGCGCAACACGAATTCCTATGGGCTGGACCAACCCCCGCGGCTGGGCGCCGATGCGGTGGCCAAGCTGCCGGTGTCGCGGATGCTGGACACCACGCGGTACCCGGACCAGCAGGTGGGCCTGGTGGACGCCGCCAAATCGCCGGTCTCGTGCGCGTATTGGAGCAAGCCCGCCGGTGCCGCCAGCAGCTCGGTGAACCTGCTGTCCGGCTCGGCCCTGCCGGTGGCCGAATCGATACGCACCGTCGACCTGGTGGGCGGCGGCGCGCCGACCACCGCCGCCCGCGTCGCCCTGGCGCCGGGATACGGATACTTCACCCAGACCGTCGGCGGCGGGCCGAACTCGCCGGGCGCCGGGTCGCTGTTCTGGGTCTCTGACACCGGTGTCCGCTACGGCATCGACAACGAGGCGGAGCACCCGGCCGCCGGGCAGGGCAAAACCGTTGAGGCCCTTGGCCTTACCGGGCCGCCGGTCCCCATTCCGTGGTCGATGTTGTCGCTGTTCGCGAGCGGCCCGACGTTATCGCGCGCCGACGCGCTGCTGGCACACGACGGGCTGACGCCCGACCAGAAGCCCGGCCGCGTCACCGCTGCTGCTAGGGAAGCCGAGGGAGCCCCCCGATGAGCCGACTGATCTTCGAAGCGCGCCGCCGGCTGGCGCCGCCGGTGACCCGCAAGGGCACCATCGCCATCGAGGCGCCGCCCGAGTTGCCCCGGGTGATTCCGCCGTCGTTCCTGCGCCGGGCGATGCCGTACGTGCTGGTGATCCTGATCGTCGGCATGATCGTCGCCCTGTTCGCGACCGGGATGCGGTTGATCTCCCCGCAGACCCTGTTCTTCCCGTTCGTGCTGTTGCTCGCCGCGACGGCGATGTACCGCGGCAACGACAACAAGACGCGCACCGAGGAGGTCGACGCCGAGCGCGCCGACTACCTGCGCTACCTGTCTGTGGTCCGGGACAACATCCGTACCCAGGCCGCCGCGCAGCGCGCCGCCGCGCAGTGGTCCCACCCGGAACCCGCGGCGCTGGCCGCCGTGCCCGGAACGCGCCGTCAGTGGGAGCGCGACCCGCACGATCCCGACTTCCTGGCGCTGCGGGCCGGGCGGCACCACGTGCCCCTGGCGACCGCGCTGCGGGTCAACGACACCGCGGACGAGATCGACCTGGAGCCGGTGTCGCACAGCGCATTACGCAGCCTGCTCGAGACCCACCGCACGGTGCGTGACGTGCCGACCGGAATCGACCTGGCCAAGGTCTCGAGGATCACCGTGCTCGGCCCCGAAGACCAGGCGCGCTCGGCGATGCGGGCCTGGGTCGCTCAGGCGGTCACCTGGCACGACCCGACGGTGCTCGGGGTCGCGCTGGTCACTCCCGATCTCGAGGGAGCGGACTGGTCGTGGCTGAAGTGGCTGCCGCACATCGACATTCCCGGTGAGCTCGACGGCGTCGGGCCGGCCCGCTTCATGGCCACCAACGCCGACGAACTGGTCGTCAAGCTGGGGTCCGCGCTCGTCGACCGCCCGGCGTTCACCGGCGAACCCGCCGACGCGCTGCGGCACCTGCTGATCGTCGTCGACGACCCGGACTACGACCTGAACGCCTCGACCCTGGCGATGGGCCGGGCGGGTGTCACCGTGGTGCACCGCGGCGCCACCGCCCCGCACCGCGAGCAGTATTCGGACCCGGAGAAGCCGATCCTGCGCATCAGCGGCGGCGGCCGAGGCTGCTCCCTCGAGCGCTGGCAGACCGGCGGCTGGCAGCCCTACATCGACGACGCCGACCAGCTGGGCGCCGACGAGGCCGCCCACCTGGCGCGCCAGCTGTCGCGGTGGGACTCCAACCCGTCCCACACGGGGTTGCGCTCGGCGGCCACCCGCGGCGCCACGTTCACCACGATGCTGGGCATCCCGGACGCGTCGCAACTGGATGTGCCGACGCTGTGGGCGCCCCGGCGCCGCGAGGACGAGCTGCGCGTCCCGATCGGGGTCACCGCCACCGGTGAGCCGCTGATGTTCGACCTCAAGGACGAGGCCGAGGGCGGGATGGGCCCGCACGGTCTGATGATCGGTATGACGGGGTCGGGTAAGTCCCAGACCCTGATGTCGATCCTGTTGTCGCTGTTGACGACTCACTCGGCGGACCGGTTGATCGTCATCTACGCCGACTTCAAGGGTGAGGCCGGGGCCGACAGCTTCCGCCATTTCCCGCAGGTTGTCGCGGTGATCTCCAACATGGCCGAAAAGAAGTCGCTGGCCGACCGGTTCGCCGACACGCTGCGCGGCGAGGTGGCCCGCCGGGAGACGCTGCTGCGTGAGGCCGGCCGCCGGGTGCAGGGCAGCGCCTTCAACTCGGTGGTCGAGTACGAGAACGCCATCGCGGCGGGGCACGACCTGGCGCCGATCCCGACGCTGTTCGTGGTGGCCGACGAGTTCACGTTGATGCTGGCGGACCACCCGGAGTACGCGGAGCTGTTCGATTACGTTGCCCGCAAAGGCCGTTCGTTCCGCATCCACATCCTGTTCGCGTCGCAGACGCTGGATGTCGGAAAGATCAAGGACATCGACAAGAACACCTCCTACCGCATCGGGTTGAAGGTGGCCAGCCCCAGCGTGTCCCGCCAGATCATCGGCGTGGAGGACGCCTATCACATCGAATCCGGCAAGGAGCACAAGGGCGTGGGCTTCTTGGTGCCCGCGCCGGGCGCGACCCCGATCAAGTTCCGCAGCACCTATGTCGACGGCATCTACGATCCGCCGCAGAAGGCCAAATCGCTGGTGGTGCCGTCCATCCCGGAGCCCAAGGTGTTCACCGCCGGGCGGGTCGAGCCCGATCAGGACACCGTGATCACCAGCCCCGACGAGGTCGAACTGACCGGGCCGCCGCGCAAGCTCATCGCCACCATCGGCGACCAGCTGGCCGGTTACGGTCCGCGCGCGCCGAAGTTGTGGCTGCCGCCGCTGGACGAGCCGATCCCGGTGACCGCGATGCTGGCCCGGGCCGGCGTGCCGCCGCGGCAGTGGCGGTGGCCGCTGGGCGAGATCGACAAGCCGTTCGAGATGCGCCGCGACCCACTGATATTCGATGCCGCGTCGTCGGCCGGAAACATGGTCATCCACGGTGGCCCCAAGTCGGGGAAGTCGACTGCGCTGCAGACGTTCATGTTGTCGGCGGCCAGCCTGCACTCGCCGCGCGAGGTCACGTTCTACTGCCTGGACTACGGCGGCGGCAAGCTGCGCGCGCTGGAGGGCCTGGCGCACGTCGGCAGCGTCGCCTCGGCCCTGGAGCCCGAACGGATCCGGCGCACCTTCGGGGAGCTCGAGCAGCTGCTGTTGTCGCGGCAGCGCCGCGAGGCGTTCCGGGACTCCCGCGGTGGGGTCCCCGACGACGGGTTCGGCGAGGTGTTCCTGCTCATCGACAACCTCTACGCGTTCGGCCGTGACAACACCGACCAGTTCAACACGCGAAACCCGTTGCTGGCCAAGGTCACCGAGCTGGTCAACATCGGGCTGGCGTACGGCATCCACGTCGTCGTCACCACGCCCAGCTGGCTGGAGGTGCCGCTGTCGATGCGGGACGGCCTCGGGTTGCGGCTCGAGCTCAAGCTGCACGATCCGCGGGACAGCAATGTGCGGGTCGTCGGCGCCCTGCGCCGGCCCGCCGAGGCGGTGCCGCACGACCAGCCGGGCCGCGGATTGACCATGGCCGCAGAACATTTCCTGTTCGCCGCCCCGGAGCTGGACCAGGTCGCCGCCATCAACGACCGCTACCCGGGCATGGCGGCGCCGCCGGTGCGGCTGCTGCCCACCAATCTCGCCCCGGATGCCGTCGGGTCGCTCTACCGCGGGACGGAACAGGTGGTCATCGGCCAGCGCGAGGAGGATCTCGCGCCGGTGGTGGTCGACTTCGCCGACAACCCGCTGCTGATGGTGTTCGGTGACAGCAAGTCGGGGAAGACGACGCTGCTGCGCCACCTCATTCGCACGGTCCGCGAACACTCGACGCCGGATCAGGTGGCCTTCACGGTGCTGGATCGGCGGTTGCACCTCGTCGACGAACCGTTGTTCGCCGACAACGAGTACACCGCCAACATCGACCGCATCATCCCGGCGATGTTGGGGCTGGCCAACCTCATCGAGTCGCGCCGGCCACCGGCCGGCATGTCACCGGCCGAACTGTCGCGGTGGACGTTTGCGGGCCAGACCCACTACCTGATCATCGACGACGTGGACCAGATACCGGATTCGCCGGCGATGAGTGGCCCCTACGTCGGGCAGCGCCCGTGGAGTCCGCTGCTCGGGTTGCTCTCGCAGGCAGCCGATTTGGGGATCCGGGTGATCGTCACCGCGCGGGCCACCGGGTCGGGGCACGCGTTGATGACGAACCCGCTGCTGCGCCGCTTCAACGACCTGCAGGCGACCACGTTGATGCTCGCGGGCAACCCGCAAGACAGCGGCAAGATCCGCGGTCAACGGTTCGGCCGGTTGCCGGCCGGACGGGCGATCCTGTTGGGCGACAGCGACGGTCCGACGTACGTGCAATTGATCAACCCCTTGATCGGGGAAACCGTAATGGCAAGTGAAGCGCAACGGGAGGAGTAGAGATGACGCTGCGAGTGGTTCCCGAAGGTCTGGCCGCCACCAGCGCCGCGGTGGAGGCGCTGACGGCACGGCTGGCGGCGGCGCACGCGGCGGCGGCCCCGGCGATCACGGCGGTGGTGCCGCCGGCGGTCGATCCGGTGTCGCTGCAGACGGCTGTGGGGTTCAGCGCTCAGGGCCAGGAGCACTCGGCCATGGCGGCCCAGGGCGTCGAAGAGCTGGGCCGCGCCGGGCTCGGCGTCGGGGAGGCCGGCGCGAGCTATCTCGCGGGCGACACCGCGGCCGCTGCGACGTTCGGGATCGCGGGCGCCTGACGATGACCGCCCCCTTCGGCCCCATCTGGATGGCGTCGCCACCAGAGGTGCATTCGGCGTTGCTGAGCGCCGGTCCGGGACCGGGGCCGCTGTTGGCGGCCGCCGGTGCGTGGACCTCGCTCAGCGCCCAATACGCCACGGCGGCCGGCGAACTCAGTGCCTTGTTGGGGGAGGCACAGGCGGGGGCGTGGGAAGGGCCGAGCGCCGAGCAGTATGTGGCGGCCCACCTGCCGTACCTGGCATGGCTGCAGCAGGCCAGCGCCGACAGCGCTGGCGCCGCGGCGCAACAGGAGGTCGCGGCGACGGCGTACACGGCCGCGTTGGCGGCCATGCCGACGCTGGCCGAGCTCGCCACCAACCACGCCGTCCACGGGGTGCTGGTGGGGACGAATTTCTTTGGCATCAACACGATTCCGATTGCGGTCAACGAGGCCGACTACGCGCGGATGTGGGTCCAGGCGGCCACCACCATGGGCACCTACCAGGCCGTCTCGGGCTCGGCGCTGGCCGCGGCACCGCGCACCATGGCCGCGCCGACCATCGTCAATCCCGGGAGCGAGACCAACAACCTCACGTCCAACGCCGCGCAGAACACCGGCGACTGGTGGCAGAACTTCATCCAGCAGTTGTCGAAGTTCCTGCAGGATTTTTTCCAGAACATCCAGCAGATGCTGCAGGACTTCTTCTCGAACCTGCCGGCGTTCCTGGCGGCCAACGGACCGCTGCTGTTCTTCGTCGCCTACCAGGTGTTCTTCAACGCCGTCGGCTGGCCGACCTGGGGCGCGATCCTGACCGCGCCGTTCCTGATTCCGCTCCTGCTGGGCATCGGCCTCAGTTCCTTGTTCGCCACGCCCGCCGAGGCCGCACCGGAGGCGGCGGCCCCGGCCGCCGTGGCCCCCGTGCTGGCATCGAACAAGCCGTCCATGCTGCCGGCGGTCGCCCTGGCGCCGACGGTGGCGACTCCCGCCGCGACCCCGGCCACGACGGTCGCGGCCGGCACCGGCGCGCCCGCCGCCCCGGCGCCGGCGGCGCCGGCCGGAAGCTTCGCCTACGTGGTCGCCTACGGCGCTGACCCGGAAACCGGCGTCGGTCCCACCCTGGGCGGCCGCGGCGGGGCCAAGGCGCCCGCGGCGACGATCCCGGCGGCCGGCGCGGCGGCAGCGGCGCGCGCCGAGGCGCGAGCGCGGCGCCGGCGGCGGGCCGCACTGCACGACCACGCCGACGAATTCGCGGATATGGAATCCGATTTCGGTGTGCCGCCGGACTACGGCGACGAGGAGGAGCTGGCCGCGGCCATCGCGTCCGCGCAGGGGGCCGGGGCGCTCGGATTCGCCGGAACCAAGCAGCGACACAAGGCGTTTCAGGCGGCGGGACTGACCAAGCTGGCCGACGACGACTTCGGCGGCGGCCCACGGATGCCAATGGTGCCCGGCACGTGGGGACAGGAAGCCGTCAACGGAACGGGCCCAACCGAGCCGGGGAAGGGGGGATAAGGCAGTAAGCCACATCCGGGTGAATTACTCCAAACCCCAACGGACGCAATAGAAAGGAATCACCATGAGTATGTTGGACGCTCATATCCCGCAGTTGGTTGCCTCGCAATCGGCGTTCAGCGCCAAGGCCGCGCTGCTGCGCAGCACGATCAGCCAGGCCGAGCAGGAAGCGATGTCGGCCCAGGCCTTCCACCAGGGCGAGTCCTCGGCGGCGTTCCAGGCCGCGCACGCACGGTTCGTGGAGGTCGCCGCGCGGGTCAACACGCTCCTGGATATCGCCCAGGCCAACCTCGGCGACGCCGCCGGCACCTATGTGGCCGCGGACGCGGCGGCCGCCTCCGGTTACACCGCGTTCTGACACCGCCGCTTTTAGACGCCACCAACCCGCGAAAGGACTTGTGATGTCGCAAATCATGTACAACTACCCGGCGATGTTGAGCCACGCCGCCGACATGTCGGGCTACGCCGGCACGATGCAGGGGCTCGGCGCCGACATCTCCGCCGAGCAGGCCACGCTGTCCAACGCCTGGCAAGGTGATACCGGTATGACCTACCAGGTGTGGCAGGCCCAGTGGAACCAGGCCATGGAAAGCCTGGTGCGCGCATACCAGTCGATGGCCAGCACCCACGAGGCCAACACCATGTCGATGCTGGCCCGCGACCAGGCCGAAGCCGCCAAGTGGGGCGGCTAGTTCGTGGCTGAACGAGCCTGATGGAACCAGCTCCCAACGCCGTCGAGCTGACGGTCGATCACGCGTGGTTCATCGCGGAAACGATTGGGGCGGGAAGCTTCCCGTGGGTATTGGCAATCACCTGCCCCTATCGTGACGCCGCGGAACGCAACGCGTTCCTCGACCGTCAGAGGGCGGAGCTCACCCAGATGGGCCTGGTATCAGAAGCCGGACTCATCAACCCCGCCGTCGCCGAGTGGATCAAGGTGGTGTGCTTCCCCGAGCGGTGGCTCGACCTGCGTTACGTCCCCCCCGCCAACGACACCGGTGCGGCCGGTGGCGCGGGCGAGCTGCTGCGCGGCATCGTCGCGCAGCGCGCCGGGGCCGGCGGGCGGCCGTCGACGACGGTGGTGGTGTTGCGCAGCGCGCAGCTGATCACGTTCACCGCGATGGACATCGATGACCCGCGCGCCCTGGTTCCGGTTCTCTGTGTCGGGCTGGCCCAGCGGCAACCGGCGCGGTTCGACGAGTTCAGCATGCCGACCCGGGTGGGCGCCCGCGCCGACGAGCGTCTGCGTTCCGGTGCTCCGCTCGCCGAAGTCCTTGACTACCTTGGTATTCCGCAATCGGCGCGGCCGGTGGTGGAGTCGGTGTTCAACGGGTCGCGAAGCTACGTCGAGATCGTTGCCGGCTGCCACCGCGACGGCCGGCACTCCACCACCGAGGTGGGGATGAGCATCGTGGACACAAGCGAGGGCCGGGTCCTGGTCAGCCCGTCCAGCGCGTTCGACGGCGAGTGGGTTTCGACCTTCGCGCCGGGCACGCCGTTCGCGATCGCCGTCGCGATCGAACAACTGACCGCCCAGCTGCCAGACGCCGGATGGTTCGCCGAACACCGGTTAGCACGAGACTTTTCCGCTTCAACGCGAGACTTTTCGCCTTCAACGCGAGATTTCTCCCCGTCAACACTGTCCGTCCACCACTGAAAGAAATAGAGAAGAGAGCACGATGTCCCAGGAACGGCCGCAACATTCTTCGAGGGTCCGGTGACGTCCGGAACCGTCATGCCGATCGTCCGCGTGGCAATCCTCGCGGACAGCAGGTTGACGGAAATGGCCCTGCCTGCCGAGCTGCCGCTGCGCGAAATCCTGCCCGCGGTCCAGCGTTTGGTGGTTCCGGCCACCGCGAACGGCGACGCGGAAGACGGCTCCGGCTCACGCGGCGCCGCCGAGATCGGTGGTGCCACCCAACTGAGCCTGGCGCCCATCGGCGGCGCGCCGTTCAGCCTGGACGCGAGCCTGGACACGGTCGGAGTCGTCGACGGTGACCTGCTGGCGCTGCAGCCGGTGCCGGTCGGCCCGGCCGCGCCCGGCATCGTCGAGGACATCGCCGACGCCGCCATGATTTTCTCCACCTCTCGGCTGCGGCCTTGGGGCACAACGCATATCCAGCGCGGCGCGCTGGCCGCGGCGATCGCCGTGGCCTTCCTGGCGACCGGCCTGTCGGTCACCTATCGCGTCGCCACCGGCGCACTGTCCGGGGTGGTTGCGGTCAGCGCGGTCGCGGCCCTGACCGCGATCGTCGGCCTGCTGGCCACGGCGCGCTCGGCGCGCACCGGAATGGCCCTGTCGATCGCCGCGCTGGTGCCCATCGGCGCCGCGCTGGTGCTGGCGGTGCCGGGCAGGTTCGGCCCTGCGCAGGTGATGCTGGCCGCGGCCGGTGTCACCGCGTGGTCGCTGATCGCCTTGATGGTGCCCAGCGCGCAGCGCGAGCGCATCGCCGGATTCTTCACCGCGACCGCGGTGCTGGGCGCGGCGGTGCTGCTGGCCGCGGGGGCCGAATTGCTGTGGCACGTCAAGCTGGTCGCGATCGGCTGCGGTCTGATCGTGGCCGCGCTGCTGGTCACCATCGAAGCGGCGCAGCTGTCCGCGCTGTGGGCGCGCTTCCCGCTGCCGGTCATTCCGGCGCCCGGGGATCCCACGCCGTCGGCGCCGTCGCTGCAGGTGCTCGAGGACCTGCCCCGCCGCGTGCGGATCAGCGACGCCCACCAGAGCGGCTTCATCGCCGCCGCGGTGCTGCTCACTGTCCTGGGCTCGGTGGCGATCGCGCTGCGCCCGGAGACCCTGAGCGGCGCGGGCTGGTACGTGGTGGGCGCGACCGCCGCGGCGTCGGTGCTGCGCGCCCGGGTGTGGGACTCGGCGGCGTGCAAGGCGTGGCTGCTCGCCCAGCCCTATCTGACCGCCGGCGTGCTGCTGGTGATCTACACGGCGACGGGACGCTACGGCGCCGCCCTCGGTGCGGCGCTGGTGCTGCTGGCGCTCGTGGCGGTGTGGATCGTGCTGGCGCTGAACCCGGGTATCGCTGAGCCGGAGAGCTATTCGCTTCCCGTGCGACGGCTGGTGGGCTTCGCCGCGGCCGGACTCGATGCCTCGCTGATCCCCGTCATGGCGTTTGTGGTCGGGCTGTTCAGCCTGGTGCTCAATCGATGATTCGGCCGCGGCAATATCCAGCAGCCTGCCTCGCGGCGGCGTTGGCCCTGTTGCCGGCCACCGCGACGTGGACGAGTCCGCCGGCTTTCGCGATCAGCCCGCCGACGGTCGATCCCGGCGTCCCCCCACCGAGCGGGGCGCCGGGGCCCGTGCAGCCGATGGAGCAGCGCGGACCCTGCGTCACGTCCGGCGTCATTCCGGGCAGCGATCCGGGCGCCCCCACGCCGAGCCAGTCCGCGCTGAATCTGCCGGCGGCATGGCAGTTTTCGCGCGGCGACGGCCAGCTGGTCGCGGTGCTCGACACCGGGGTGCGGCCGGGCCCGCGGCTGCCCAATGTCGAACCGGGCGGCGACTTCGTCGAGACCACCGACGGCCTGACCGACTGCGACGGACACGGAACGCTGGTCGCCGGGATCATCGCCGGCCAGCCCTCGGCTGACGACGGGTTCTCGGGCGTGGCCCCCGCGGCGCGCGTGGTGTCGATCAGGACGTCGTCGGCCAGGTTCTCCCCCCGCACGCCGGGCGGCGATCCGCTGATGGCTCGGGTGTCGTCCGAGGTCGCGACCCTCGCCCGGGCCATCGTGCACGCGGCCGACCTCGGCGCCCGGGTGATCGACGTCGGCTCGGCCACCTGCCTGCCCGTCGACCGCCCCGTCGACCAGGCCGCCCTCGGCGCCGCCGTGCGCTACGCGGCGGTGGACAAGGACGCGGTGATCGTGGCCGCCGCGGGCAACAGCGGGCCGACCGGATCGTTCGCCGGTGGGACATCCTGCGAATCCAATCCGCTCACCGACCTGAGCCGTCCGAACGATCCACGCAACTGGGCCGGCGTCACCTCGGTGTCCATCCCGTCGTTGTGGCAGCCGTACGTGCTGTCGGTGGCGTCGCTGACCCCGGAGGGCCAGCCGTCGAAATTCACCGTGGCGGGCCCCTGGGTGGGCGTCGCGGCGCCGGGCGAACGCATCGTGTCGGTCGGCAACGGTGACGGCGCGGGCCTCGCCAACGGCCTGCCCGACGACCATCAGCAACTGGTCGCCCTCAAGGGCACCAGCTACGCGGCCGGCTACGTCGCCGGCGTCGCCGCGCTGGTGCGCAGCAAGTATCCCGACCTGTCGGCCACCGCGGTGACGCACCGCATCACCGCGACCGCGCACAACGGCGCCCGTGACCCGTCCAACGTGGTGGGCGCCGGCAGCGTGGACCCGGTGGCCGCCTTGACCTGGCAATTGCCCGCCGGTGATCAGCCGAGCGGGGCGGCGGCGAAGCAGGTCGCCCTGCCTCCGGCGCCGGCGCCCGAGAACACCACACCGCGGACCGTCGCGGTGGCCGGCACCGCCGTGCTGGCCGTGCTGGTCGCCGTGGCCGGCGCGGTCACCACCATCGCCGCACGCCGTCGAAAGGACCCCACCCCGTGAGCAAGATTTCGATACCGACCCCCGGGAGCGGGCGAATCACGTTGGCGCTCTTGGCCATTGTGCCGGCGGTGATGGCCTACCCGTGGCGATCGCCCCGGGACTACTGGCTGCTCGGCATCGCGGCGGCCGTCGTGATCGTGCTGTTCGGCGCGTGGGGCGGTCTGTATTTCACCACCCTGGCGCGCCGCCGCCTGGCGATCATCGGGCGTCGCAATGCGTTCACGCCGGAGCCGCCGGCCACGGCGACCACCGTCCTGGTCCGGGTGGGCGCACCGGAGGGCGACTCCGATGTGCTGCCGCTGCCGCTGATCGCCGGCTACCTGGACCGCTACGGCATCCGGGCCGACAAGATCCGGATCACCAGCCGGGACAACGCCTCCGACGCCTCGCGGCGCGAGACCTGGATCGGGCTCACCGTGTCGGCGCCGGAGAACCTCGCCGCGCTGCGGGCCCGCTCGCCGCGGATCCCGTTGCAGGAGACCGCTCAGGTCGCGGCGCGGCGGCTGGCCGACCACCTCCGGGAGACCGGATGGGAAGCCACCGCCGTCGCACCCGACGACGTCCCCCGGCTGCTGACGTCCAACCCCCGTGAGAGATGGCGCGGGGTGCAGCGCGGCGCGTCGGATTACATTGCGGCATACGAGATCCGGGTGGACGAGGCCTTGCCGGAGACGCTGGACGCCATCCGGTCGCATTCTGCGCGCGAGACCTGCACCGCGCTGGAGATCGCCGGTGACAAGGACCACCCCGCCGTCGCCGTGGCGTGCGCCTTCCAGACCGACACCCCGCCGGACCGCAAGGCGCCGCTGGACGGGCTCACCCCGCAGCGCGGAAACCACCTGCCCGCACTGACGGCGCTGGACCTGCTGTCCACGACGCGGCTGGACGGGCACACGCCCGCGCCCGCGGACCTGCTCACCCGGCTGCACTGGCCCACCCTGGTCGGCGGGGCCCATCGGGCGTCGTCGGCGGGTACCGCGGAAGTCACCGAGACCGCCGTTACCCTCGAGGCCGCTAGAACATGACCTCCTGCAGGAACTCGGTCATCCGGCGCAGGTAGTCCAGCTGGCTCACGTGCATCACGTGGCTGCCCGGAAACCAGTGCAGCGCACAGTGATCCCAGTGGTGCCAGAGCTTGACGGCATGGTCCGGCGGCGCCATCCGGTCGCCGAGGCCGGTGATGATCATCCGGCGGTCCCGGCCGACCAGCGGCCGGTAGTTGAGCGGGCAGTGGTAGGCCAGACCGGCACCCAACTGCTCGTGGCTGATATCGGAGAGGCGCAGGCCCACCCGGACCAGCTTGTTGGCCGGGAACCATTCGTCGAACAGGGTCGCGGGAGTGACGACGGGGCAGTTGGGGATGACGGCGTCGAGCCGATCGTCGGCCGAGGCCACCAGCGCCGAGGTGTAGCCGCCCAGCGAGATGCCGGTGAGCGCGATCCGGTCGACACCGGTGTGGCGCAAATAGTCGATGATGGAACGAAAGTCGTGCACGGCCTGGGCCATCGCCTCGGCGAAGCCGCTGAGCCCGCCGGCGAAATAGCCGAAACCGCTGAAGGGTGAGAACTTTTCGGCCCGCTTGCCGTGAAACGGCAACGTAAACATCAGCACGTCGTAGCCCGCCCGGTAGTACCAGGGCAACGAAAAGAACCGACCGTTGGCCAGATACCACGACCCCATGAAGCCGTGGATCACGCACAGCGTGGGCCGCGGTCCGTCGTCGTGGCGCCAATGCTGCGCGCGCACCGTGTTGTTGGACCCCCACGCGCTCCAACGCGCACGCATCGCGGGGTTGATCGCGGTGAAGCTGCTGGGGAACGCGATGTTGTCGACCGTGCCGCGCGCGACCCACTCCGCCAGCGGGCTGGCCCGCCGCGAGGTCACCCGCGGCAACTCCGTGGGCGGCGGAAAGGACTGCGCGGGATCTCCCGCCGCGCCCAGCTCGGCGTAGAAGTCGAGGTTGCTCCGCTCGGTCGCGGTGTCGGGTTGCCGCAGGGCGCCCGCGACCACGAACGGCGCCACCGTGGTGGTGAGCAACGAGGCCACCCAGGTGCGCAGGGCCAGATCGCCGAGGGCCGATGCCTCGACTACCATTCGCTGACGGGGCGACAACGCCGAGTGGGGGGGTAATCCGCCGGCGCCGGCCGGCACATCGGCGCCGGGAACGTCGGGAACGGGAATGGGCGGGTCGATCGGATCCATGTCGGGCGCCACGAACGCCGATGGTAGCCGGGCGGGCTCGCGCTTCCAGGGCGTTTCACCGGTTTCCGTCGCTACGGTCTTTTCCCGGGACCACCGCGGTGGTGCAGGGGCACCATAGGAGTAATACGGTTTGCTATCAGCCGGCTAGCGACGACGCGTTGATCAGGAGGACCGACATGTGGGACCCGGACGTCTACCTGGCCTTTGCCGACCACCGCGGCCGGCCGTTCTACGATCTGCTGTCGCGGGTGGGCGCCGAGCAGGCGCGCCGCGTCGTCGATCTCGGCTGCGGGCCCGGGCACCTGACGAAGTACCTGGGCCGGCGCTGGCCGGACGCGATGATCGAGGCGGTGGACAGCTCCCCGGAGATGGTGGCCGCCGCCAAGGAACGCGGCATCGACGCCGTCACCGGCGACCTGCGCGACTGGAAGCCCCAACCGGACACCGACGTGGTGGTCAGCAACGCGGCGCTGCACTGGGTGCCCGAGCATGCCGACCTGCTGCTGCGGTGGGCGGGGGAGCTGGCGCCCGGATCGTGGATCGGGGTGCAGATGCCGGGCAACTTCGAGTCCCCGTCGTACGCGGCGGTGCGGGCGCTGGCCCGCCGCGAGCCGTACGCGAAATTGCTGCGCGACATACCTTTTCGCGTCGGCGCGGTGGTTCAGCCGCCCGCGCACTACGCCAACTTGCTGCTCGACGCGGGATGCAGGGTCGACGTCTGGGAGACCACCTATCTGCATCAGCTGACCGGCGAGCACCCGGTGCTGGAATGGATCACCGGCACGGCGCTGGTCCCGGTGCGCGAGCGGCTCGACGGCGACACCTGGGAGCAGTTCCGCGAGGAGCTGATTCCGCTGCTGTCCGACGCCTATCCGCCGCGGTCCGACGGGACGACGATCTTCCCGTTCCGGCGGGTGTTCGTCGTCGCCGTGGTGGGCGGAGCGGGCCGCGCGTAGCGGGTCGCCACCATCGGACGAGCGGCGACTATCGCTGCGCGGGCCCGCCTTCTTCGATGCCCCGGTCCGCGGCGATGGCCGACCGTGGGGTCGGCTTGGTGCCGTGATGAATCTGCAGGTACGTCTCGGTGTACCGCGCGGCGATGCGGGTTCCGGCGAACTCCGAGGGGATGACGTCACCGGTGCGCTGACGCCAATCATGCAGCAGGACGGCGAGATTGGCCGCGACGTCGTCGACGTCCGCGCCGTCGTCGGCCAGCAGGTTGGTGGTTTCGGTGGGATCGGCGCGCAGATCGTAGAGTTCGCGCTCGGGCCGCGGCGCGGTGACGAGCGGCGCCACGACCACCCCGGACGGGCTTTCCTCGATGTCCCAGGGCAGATCCAGCAGCGGGCGCGACGCGTAATTCTCGATGTAGCTGTAGTCCTTGGTGCGAATCGCGCGAATCGGATCGAACGAGTCGTGGTAGGTCTTCATCGTGTACACCTCGTCGCGCACCGGCGCGGTGGGCGGGTCCGGCTCCAGCAGCACGCCCGCGTGTGACACACCGTCGACGTCGGCCGGGGCGTCGATTCCCAACAGCCCCAACAGCGTTGGCACCAGGTCGACGGCGCTGAACAGTTCGTCGTAGACGCGCGGTGGCACGGACCGGTTGGTGGGCGGGCGGATGATCATGCCGATGCCGGTCCCGGCGTCGTACAGCGTGGATTTCGCCCGGGGGAACGCCGGTCCGTGATCGGTGAAGAACACCACCCAGGTGGTGGCGTCCAACCCGGTGTCCGCCAGCGTGTCCAGCAACCGCCCGACGGCGGCGTCGGCCGCGCTGATGGCCCCGTAGAAGGCGGCCAGGTCGCCGCGCACCTGGGGGGTGTCGGGCAGGTAGTCGGGCAGGTCGACGTCGGCGCTGTTCGCCGGGGAGTATCGGTCCTCGGGGTAGGGGCGGTGTGTCTCGAAAAAGCCGGCGGTCAACAGAAAGGGTTGTCCCACAAGGCCGTCGGCGCTTTGCCGCAGCCACTCGTCGGCCTTGTCGGCGACGTAGTCACAGTAGGAGTTCGACACGTCGAACTCGTCGAACCCCAGCCGCTTCGGGTAGGAGGTCTCGTGTTGCATACCGAAAAGCGCCGAATACCAACCCGATTCGGACAGGATCTGGGGGAGGGTCCGGATTCCGCTGCGGTATTCCCAGCCGTGGTGGGCCAGACCGATCAGGCCGTTGGATTGCGGATAACGCCCGGTGAACAGCGATCCGCGCGACGGCGAGCACAGCGGCGCGGTGGCGTGCGCCCGGGTGAACAGGATGCCCTCGGCCGCAAGGCGGTCCATTCGCGGGCTCGATACGTCCGGGTGGCCGTAGGCGCCGAGGTAGCGCCCCAGGTCGTGCCAGTGCACGATCAGCACGTTGTCCTTGCGGCGCGGGTCGTCCTTGCTGTCCGCGGCTTCGCCCGGCGTCAATTGCGTCACCTCTCACCTTGCCTTGCGACCGGCGACGATACCGCAACGGCCTGCGACGATCCCCGCCGCGTCGGCGAGTCAGGGTGACAGGAGGCGGCCCCATCGGTTCTCGCAGACGAACTCCGACAGCGGCCGCGCCACCGCCCAGCCGTCCAGTTCGAGCGCCGGCCGGTCGGGGAATGCGGGCACCGGCCCCAGGCACAGGATGGCCACCGGCTCCGCGCCGTCCGGCATGTCCAGCAGCGAGGCCAGCCGCCGCGGATCGAACAGCGACACCCAACCCATGCCGAGGCCTTCGGAACGCGCTGCCAGCCACAGATTCTGGATGGCGCACGACACCGACGCCAGGTCCATCTGCGGCAGGGTCCGCCGCCCGAACACGTGCTTGTCACGGTCGTCGCCCAGCGCCACCACGAAAAGTTCGGCGCAATCGAGGATGCCCTCCACCTTGAGCGCCAGGAATTCGTCGGCCCGCTCGCCCAGCGCGGCAGCGGTGCGCGGGCGTTCCTCGTCGACGAGTGCGTGGATCCGGCGCCGCAGCGCCGGGTCGGTGATCCGGATGAACCGCCACGGCTGCATCAGCCCCACGCTGGGCGCCGCGTGCGCGGCCTCCAGCAGGCGCGCCAGCACCTCCTCGTCCACCGCCGCGCCGGGAACGAACCGGCGCATGTCACGGCGCTCCGCGATGACGCGATAGACGGCCCGCCGCTCCTGCGGGCTGAATGCCTCATCGGTCACATCAGCCATCGTAGGAAATCCGCATTAGCGTGGACCGTGTCCTGAAGGGAGTGTCCCCGTGAAGCCGTCCGATGTACTCGAGCAGCTCGCCGCCGATCCCGCCGCCGGCCGCACCTATGGCGAGCCCTATCAGACCCCCGACGGCACCACCGTCATCGTGGTGGCCAAACCGCTGGGGGTCTTCGCCGTCCGCAACGGCCAGGCCTCCTGGACGCCGGCCGTGGACGGGAATCGCCTCGCGCTGATCGGGGTGCTCACCGGCCTGCTGGCCGCGGTGATCGGCAGCCTGGCGGTGCTGCGGCAGCCGCCGTGGCCGCGGATCACGATCAGGGACTATAGGTAACTCCGACCGCCCGGAACACGTACTCCGGCGGCATGTCGAACGCCAACGACCGGCGCGGCAGGCGGTCGAGGACCTCGGCCGGGATCGCGACCTTGTAGTGCAGCGACAACTCGCCGCTGAATTTTTCGTCGACCCGGGAGACATCGACGTCGACCTGCAGGCCGGTCGACGAGATCTCCACCTTCGCCGCACCGGTCTGCGGCGCGTTCCAGCACACGTTGACCGTCGGCCCGGCCAGCCGCGGCAGCATGGACAGCGTCGCCAGCACCCGCTCCGAGGTGAACGCCACCGACCCCGTGTAGCTCGCGACGCCGTGCGGCAACCGCACCCCGGGGATGGTGCCGCTGAATCGCCGGGTCACCGCGACGTAATCGGCAAGGTAGGTAAGGCCTTCCGATTCGACCTGGGCGTGCAGCTCGTCGGGCAGCTTGCCGATGCCGAACAATCTGCGGACAAAGACGGCCATACCGCCAGTATGACTGCGCGCGCGGCTCCGTGGGGCGGGCGCATGGCCGGCGCCGCGGCCGTGCTGGTATCGGTGGGTGATGATCCGCCCGAGGACGCCGCTGGCCGCCGGGATCGCCGCGCTGGCCGCGGCGGTCTACGCGCTCATGTGGGTGGGCTACCGCCAGCAGTGGACGTGGCTGTACCGCGTGGACTGGTCGCTGCTGGACGCGGCGCGCGCGCTCGCGATCAAGCACCCGTCGTGGCTGCGGTTCGCCGAATCGGTGTCGTTCGTGCTGGGCCCGGGTGCGCTGGCGGTGCTGGGGATCGCGGCGACGGTGTGCGCCCTGGTGATGCGCCGCCTGCGGGCCGCGCTGGTGCTGTTGCTCGCGTGCGCGCCGTGCAACGAGTTCGCGACGGCGGCGGCCAAGGCGCTGGCCAACCGCCCACGGCCGCCGACCATGCTGGTCGCGGCGGCCGGCACCTCGTTTCCGTCCGGTCATGCGCTCGAAGCGACCGCCGGGCTACTCGCGATGCTGTCATTCGCGCTGCCGATGATGAACCGCGCGACGCGCCGCGTCGCGGTCGCCGCGGTGGCGGTGGCGCTGCCGGCGGTCGGCGTCTCGCGGGTGGCGCTGAACGTGCATTACCCGTCCGACGTGCTGGCCGGCTGGTCGCTGGGATACCCGTATTTTTTGGTGTGCCTCTGGGTTTTTCGTCCCCCGGCTCCCGACCGCTCGAGCTAAAGCCCTGTCGCGGTGGGCATTTGGTCACGGCGCGGTGACCTAACTGCGGCTAAAGCTTTACTTGACCCTAAGGACGCGCGGGTCGGACGATGGAGTGCATGCACCGACTGCTCACGTCACTGTGCGCTGCGGCGTGCGTGATATTCGCCTCGGTGGTGCTCGCGCCGATCAGCGCGGCCGCCGGCGCTCCCTGGTTCGCGAACGCGGTCGGCAATGCGACACAGGTGGTTTCGGTGGTCAGCACCGGCGGCTCGAACGCGGCGATGGAGATCTTCCAGCGCACCGGCACCGGCTGGCAGTCGCTGCGTTCCGGCATCCCCACCCACGTCGGCTCGGCGGGGATGGCGCCGCAGGCCAAGAGCGGCGTTCCGGCCACCCCGATGGGCGTCTACACCCTGGACTCCGCCTTCGGCACCGCGCCGAACCCCGGCACCGGGCTGCCCTACACACAGGTGTCCGGGCCCAACTATTGGTGGAGCGGCGACGACCACAGCGCCACGTTCAACTCGATGCAGGTGTGCCAGAAGGCCCAGTGCCCGTTCAACACCGCCGAAAGCGAGAACCTGCAAATCCCGCAGTACAAGCACGCGGTCGTGATGGGTGTCAACAAGAACAAGACACCGGGCGGGGGTGCGGCGTTCTTCTTCCACACCACCGACGGCAAACCCACCGAGGGATGCGTGGCCGTCGACGACGCTCAGCTGGTGTCGATCATGAAATGGCTGCGGCCCGGCGCGGTCATCGCCATCACGAAGTAGCGCCTCAGTCGGTGGCGACCGCGCGACCGGGCTTGAGCGTGAAGTTCATGCCCTCCAAAGACATTGTGGCGTCATAGGTTCGGTCGTAGCCGGTGCCGCTGATCTTCCAGCCGGCATCCGTGCGGCGGTAGGTGTCGCGGTAGAAGGCCGCCCCGATCAACATGAAGTTGAGATCGGCGACCATCACCCGGTCCTGCAGATACCAACTGCCCGTGGCGGTGTCGCCGGTGACGGTGATGTCCGGATGCGTCACCCGGTGTTCGGTGATGACGTTCGCCGGCAGCGACGTCCGCATGTACTCCACCAAGTCGGCGCGATTGGTGAAGTGCAGCTCGTTGCCGATCGAGGGCCCGTAATCGGCCTTGATGTCCTCAGCCAGGGTGTCGGCGAAGTCATCCCAATGCTTGGTGTCCAGCGCGCGCAGATACCGGTATTTGACTTGCTTGATCGCTTCGATATCGGCCAGATCGTCGAGGGTCATCCCGTCATTGCAGCACACGCTGGTGAGCCGTTCGCTTTCGCATCGAAGAGCCGGCGGGTCAAGTGTCGCGGTCGGCGAGGTAGGTGGTGACCATGTCGATGAGGGCCCGCCGCTCCAGGCTCCAATCGACGGCGGTGCCGGTGACCATCTGCGCCAGCACCACACCGCGCAGCGTGGCCCAAATGACTTCGGCCACACCGGCATGCGCGGGCTCGGTGGTGATCAACCGCCCCAGTTGGCCGATCGCGGTGTTCATGTCGAGCAGGTGTCGCCGCGACGACGGGTCGGGGCCGCCGCGCGTCTCGCGCAGGATTTCGAAGGCGGCCATCGACGTCGGGCTGCTGTAGCAGCTCCAGGCGGTGTCGACGACGACCTCGATGCGCCTCCGCAGCGGTAGCTCGCTGACGTCGGCCGACGACAGGCTGTCCACCAGCCGGGCCACCCCGTCGTCCACCACGGCCATCAGCAGGCCGTTGCGGTCCCCGAAGTGGTACTGGATCACCCCCCACGTCACGCCCGCGCGTTCGGCGACGTGCTTGGCCGTGGCGGCGGAGAATCCCTCCTCCACGATGCAGCGGACCGTCTCCTCGATGATCTTCGCCCGGGTGTCATCGCCGCGCTTGCGGGGCGCGGTGGTTCGCCGGGTGGGGCCGACGGGGCGACCGGGCGTCTGGCCAGCAACAATGGGCATTGTTGACTTTATAACATAGCCAAGTCTATTTTTGGGGCGTGAGCAGCCCCTCGCGATACGCGCAATTGTCCCGCGACGAGCTCGTCGTTCTGGTTCCCGAACTGCTGCTGATCGGACAGCTGATCGACCGGTCCGGGATGGCCTGGTGCATTTCCTCGTTCGGTCGCGACGAGATGGTGCAGATCGCCATCGAGGAATGGGCGGGCGCCAGCCCGATCTACACCAGGCGCATGCAGAAAGCGCTGAACTACGAGGGCAACGACGTGCCAACGATTTTCAAGGGCCTGCAGCTCGATATCGGCGCGCCACCGCAATTCATGGACTTCCGCTACACCGTCCACGACCGGTGGCACGGCGAATTCCAGCTCGACCACTGCGGCGCCCTGCTCGACGTGGAGCCGATGGGCGAACAGTACGTGTTCGGGATGTGCCACACCATCGAGGACCCGACCTTCGACGCCACCGCGATCGCGACCAACCCGCGCGCGCAGGTACGCCCCATCCACCGGCCACCGCGAACGCCGGCGGACCGGCATCCGCACTGCGCGTGGACCGTCATCATCGACGAGTCCTACCCCGAGGCACAGGCCATCCCGGCCCTGGACATCGTCAGCCAAACCCGCGCCGCGACATGGGAACTCGATCCCATCGATCGCTCGGACGAGGGGCAGGCGGATTACTCGGGTCCGTTGCTGTCCGATTTCGACTTCGCCGCCTTCTCCCATTCGGCGCTGGTCCGGATGGCCGATGAGGTGTGCCTGCAGATGCACCTGCTGTACCTGTCGTTCGCGATCGCGGTGGCCGCGCGTGCCGCCAACGACGAGGAAGCCGTCGGCGTGTGTACCCGCGGCCTGATCGGCATCGCGGGCGTGGCCGCCGAACGCATCCACCGCGCGCTGAAGCTTCCGGGCGGGATCGACGGCGTGCGCCGCGTGCTCGAGTTGCACCCGCTGCTGAACCCCGCGGGCTACGTTGTCGCCGAGGCGGAGTCCAACCGGCTGCACGTCCGCCCGTCGCCGGCCCATGACGACCGCTCCTGGATCTCGCTGTGCTCGCCGAAATCCACGCAGCCGCTGCAGGCGATCGCCACCGCGGTGGAACCGCGCGTCGAGGTTCGAGTTAGCGGAACGGCCACCGACTGGACGGCGGAACTGGTCGAAACCGACTCGCCTACCGAGGAACTGCCAGAGGTTTCGGTGGTCAGGGTCAGCGGCGGAACGACCTTCCAGTTCGAGCCCAGGCGTTCGCTGCCGCTGACCGTGTTGTAACAAAAGGCTTCTTGTCAAGGGGTTTTCGGTACCGCTTCGGTGTCGCAACCGCATCGAGCGGATACCAATGACATTGCGAAGCATCGGCTTTGGGCGTGTCCGAGGCTATGGTTAACGCTGGCCACCGACCCCTATAGACGAAGGTTTTCGCTCTATGTACGACCCACTTGGGTTGTCGATCGGGACCACGAACCTGGTCGCTGCGCGTAATGGAAGCCCACCGGTTAGCCGCCGGTGCGTGCTCACCCTTTATCCGCACTGTGCACCGAAAATTGGTGTGCCCGAAGAGAATCCGCCGCTAGCCGAGCCGGGCGTGCCGATGAAGAACTTCATCGAGCGCATCGGGGATTCGGTCGCGCTGGTCTCGCCCGACGGTTCTGCGCATGACCCGGAGCTGTTGACGGTGGAGGCCCTGGACGCGATGGTGCTCGCCGCCGGCGCGGATGCGGCGTCTTCGGAGATCTCCATCGCCGTTCCCGCGCATTGGAAACCCAGCACGGTGCAGTCGCTGCGCGACGCCTTGCGCACCCATGTGGGTTTCGTCCGAAGCGGGATGGCGCCCTGCCTGGTCTCGGATGCGATCGCGTCGTTGACCGCGGTGAAATCCGAGCTCGGCCTGCCCGACGAGGGCGTGGTCGGACTGCTCGACTTCGGCGGCAGCGGCACGTCGGCCACGCTGGTGAACGTCGCCGGTGACTTCGAACTCGTCAGCGCCACAATGCGGTACGCCGCGTTGTCCGGAGAGGAGATCGACCAGGAGTTGCAGCTGCGCGCCTTCGAGGAGCTGGGCCACGGCAGCGGCCTGGACCCGGGCAGCACCGCCGGCGTCGGCCAGCTCGGCGAACTCAGGGAACAGTGCCGCGCGGCCAAGGAGCGGCTGTCGGTCGAGATGGCCACCGACATCGTCGCCGAGCTGGGCGGGCGCAGTTGCAGCCTGACGGTGACGCAGGATGACCTCGAAGAGCTGATCCAGGATCGGCTGACCGGCTTCATCTATGCCTTCGACGACATGCTGGTGCGCTACCGCAAGAACTGGTCGGACCTCGTGGCGGTGGTCACGGTCGGCGGCGGCGCGCGCATTCCGCTTGTGACCGAACGGCTTTCGATGCACGGACGCACGCCGATCCTGACCCCGTCGCAACCGGCTTTCGCGGCGGCCTCCGGGGCGCTGATCCTGGCTTCCCGCGGGGAGGAGCTGGATCTGCGGACCCGCACATCGATCGGGCTGCTCGCGGCGGCCGACGCCGCCGGCGACGTCGTGGACCTCGGCGCCGGCGATGTGCTGGTGATCGACGACGAGGCGCTCACGGATCGCGAGCTGGCGTGGTCGCAGACCGACGACCCCGGCGACCTGCGGATGCGATTCGGCGGCGAAACCTACGACGAGGACGGTCCGGCCGGCTGGTCGATGCGGCTCAACGTCATCGACCCACCCCGGGAACGCCGGCCGTGGCGGCGCCTTCGGTTCTCCCAGTTGATCATCGGGATGTCGGCGGTGGTCGCCATGACCGCCGTCGGCGGCGTGGCCTACACGCTGACCGGGATCGAAAACCGTCAGGCCCCGCCCGCGCCCTCGGTCGCGCCACCGGCGGCGCCGTCGGTCAAGCCCGCGGCGCCACCTCCGGCCGCCCCGCCGCCCACCGCGGTGCCGCCGCCCCCGCCGCCGAGTGCGCAACCCATCCCCAGTCCGGCGCCGCCGCCCGAACCGCCGCCCCCGCCGCCGTCGCCACCGCCACCGCCTCCGGTCGTGGTGACCACCGCGCCGCCGGCGCCGGTCTACACCCCGCGGCACACGGCGCCGCCGACGACGACCGCGCCGCCGCAGCCGACGGTCACCACCACGGTGCCGCCCCCACCGACGGCCACGACGACACCGCCGCCGCCTGTCACGAGTGAGGCGCCGGTCACCACCAGCACCACGACGACGGTGCCGATGACGACGGAGTGGATCCACGTCCCGCTGCTGCCGGTGCCGATACCGATCCAGGTTCCGCAGAAGCAGGCTCCCGCGACTCCGCAATACCCGCAGTACCCGCAATACCCGTCGAACGAGTATCCGCAGTATCAGCCGTATCCGGGGAACGAGTATCCGCAGTATCCGGGGAGCTCCCAGAATCCCTACTTCGGCCCGGGTTATTAGCGTCCTTCCTGCTTAGGCAGTCCGTCTGCGCGGTCACGCCCGGGCGGGTAACGTTTGTGTCACCAAGTTCGGACGGGGTTTCCCGTCATGCCCTCGTCGAGGGGGCGTTCGAAAGACCTTGGAGGCGTTACGTGGACATTGTGCTTGGGGTGTCGATGGCTCCCAGGACGGTCCGCCTGGTAGCGATCGAAGGCCAAGACGCCGACGGTGTGACCGTCGAGCAAGAAGAGTTCGAGGTTGGCGCCGCCGGCGATGCGGTCGGTCGGGTGATCGACGCGCTCAGCGGCACCCGCGAAGGAGTGTTCGAGGGCGGCCACCGGCTGAGCTCCACCGGGGTCACCTGGACGAACCCCGCCGACGTCGCCGCGCTGCGCGAGGCGATCAACGCCAGCGACCTCGGCAACGTGATGCTGGTCGCGCCGTTGCTGGCGGCGGCCGCGCTGGCGCAGACGGTCGGTTATGCCCTCGCCTACGAGCGCATCGCGATGCTGTTCGTCGAGCCCGCAAGCGCGACGCTGGCCGTGGTCGAGGTCGGCGACGGTTCCATCGTCGATCTGCACCGACGCCGGATCAGCGCGGCCGACGGCGCAGCGGTGGCCGCAGAGTTGGCGACGATGGTCGCCGGCCTTGATGCGGGCGGGTCCGGGGCGGACGGCGTGTTCATCGTCGGCTGCGGAGCCGACATCGTTTCGCTGAAGTCCGCGATCGAGGCGGCCACCTCGCTGCGTGTGACGGGCCCCGAGGAGCCGGACATGGCGCTGGCCCGCGGGGCCGCGCTGGCGTCGGCGAACGCGCCGCTGTTCGCGTCGTCGACGGCGGCCCTGGCCTACGCGCTGGACCCGGGCACCGGGGAATTCAGCCCGCCGGCGGTCAGCCCCGGCTACCTCGACGTGTGGGGCGATGCCGGCACGGGCACCGGTTTCCGCGCCTACAGCGCCCTGGCCGACGAAGCCGACGAAGAGGAGAAGCCCCCACGCCGCAGCCGCGCGATGCTGCTGGCCGGCGGCGCCCTGGCCGGCATCGCCGCCGTCATCGCCGGCGTCGTGCTGGTGACGCTGACGGCGGATCAGCCGACGGGTCAGGGCCGCCACTCGGGCGTCAGCGCCGCCACGCCCGCCGTCCAGCTGCCGGCCGCACCGCCGAGCACGCCGCCGCAGGCGCAGCTGCCCGCCCCGAGCACGTCCCCGCCGGCGCCCGCGCCCACCGCGGAGGTGGCCGCCCCCGCGCCCGCGCCCGCCCCCATCGCGCAGCAACCGGCGCCGCAGACCACGGCCACGTCGGCGCCCCCCGCACCGGTCCGCCGCGCCCCGGCCCGGCAGACACCGCAGTACGTGCCGCAACCGGTCGAGCAGGCGGCGCCCCCGCCCGCCGCCCCGGCCCCCGCACCCCCGCCGCCGGCCGCACCGCCGCCGCCGGCCGCACCGCCTGTGACCATGTACCTGCACTTCCCGTTCGTCACGGTGCCGATCCCGATCACCCCGCCGGCGCCGCCCCCGGGCCCCTAGCACGTGGCACCGGCGGGGAGTTGAGCGCACACTGGCAATGACGGCACGCGCTGGCGAGGAGGTCGGATGGGCGAGCACGGTGGGTTCGGATTCGACCCCGAGGAATTCGATCGCATGATCCGCGAAGGCAGCGAAGGGCTGCGCGACGTGTTCGAGCGCGTCAGCAGGTTCGTCGCGGCCCCCGGGGCCCGGTCGGGCTGGTCGACGATTTTCGAGGACTTCTCACGGCGCCCCCGCCCCGCGCCCGAGACCGCGGGCGAGGCCGGTGAGGGCGTGTGGGCCATCTACACCGTCGACGCCGACGGCGGCGCGCACGTCGAACAGGTCTATGCGACCGAACTCGACGCGTTGCGCGCGAACAAGGACAACCTCGACCCGAAACGCAAGGTGCGTTTCCTGCCCTATGGCATCGCGGTCAGCGTCCTCGACGACGATTCCGAAGAGCCTGCGTAGCAGTCGTTTTCGGCTCAGCCCTGGGTGACGACGTTCGAGTCGCCGGAGTTGCTGATCTTCGGCGTGCCCGAGCGGTAGGTCACCTTGTTGTTGAAGCCTGACGCGGTGATCGCCTCGACGGCCTCGATGGTGATCGCGTTCTGCACGCCGGAGACCGACAGGCTGGCGCAATGCCCGGTGATCGTCACGGTGTTGGAAACGCCGCTGACGCTGACGATGTTGTCCTTGCAGGCGATGGTCCGGTTCTCGTTGATGCCGGCGACGCTGAGCTGGGTGCCCCGCGGCGGAGTGGATGGGGTCGACGGCGCTGCTCGCCGCGAGGCCGACGGGGCGGGACTCGTCGCGACGCTCGGCGACGAGGTGATGAACGACTTCACCCCGGAAATCTGGTGTGCGGCAAAGGCCGCGATGCCGCCCGCGAGCGCGATCACGCCGATCACGACGACGGTGCCGAGGATCCACCACACGCGGTTGCCCGACGGGCTCGGCGGGGGCGATCCGGGAATGGGTCCGCCGTAGGACCACGCTGGCGGGGCGCCCGGGGCTGGCGGCGGATGAGCCTGGCCGGCGGGCTGGGCGCTGCCCCGCTCTGAGGCCCACGCCGACTCGGCGAGCGGGCGCTCGAGTTCCCGGATCCGCTCTTCCGGGTCATCGTTTGCTGCCATGCATTGAATATGCCATTCGCTTCTGTGCTTTCGGCCCGTTCGGTAGTTTTGGGGATCGTGCCCAATTTGCCGAACCGCCAGGTGTTGTTGCGTCGCCGCCCGTCCGGGCTGGTCCGGCCGGACGACACGGAGATGGTCACCGCGGAAGCGCCCGAGCCCGCCGAGGGGGAGGCGCTGCTGCGCACCACGTACGTCGGCATCGACGCCGCCGCCCGCACCTGGCTCGACGACCAGCCCAGCTACCTCCCGCCGGTGCAGCTCGGTGAGGTCATCCGCGCGGCCGGCATCGGCGAGGTGGTCGCGTCGCGTTGTGACGCGTTCGCCGTCGGCGACGTCGTCACCACGCTGACCGGGTTTCAGGAATACGTGATCATCCGCGACGACCTGTTCAGCACGCCGATCCCGGGCGAGGACGATCAGCTGGCGATCATGTCGGTGTACGGGCCGACCGGCGCCACCGCCTACTTCGGGATGACCGACATCGGCCGACCGCAGCCCGGGGAGACGGTCGTGGTGTCGGCGGCCGCGGGGGCCACCGGGTCGGTGGCCGGCCAAATCGCCAAGATCGCCGGCGCCCGGGTGGTGGGCATCGCGGGCGGCCCCGAGAAATGCCGGGCGGTGGTGGAGGACTTCGGGTTTGACGCGTGCATCGACTACAAGAACGACGACATCGTCGCGGCGCTCAAAAAGCATTGCCCGCAACGGGTCGACGTCTACTTCGACAACGTGGGCGGGCCCATCCTCGACGCCGTGCTGGGCCGGCTGGCCTCCCGCGCGCGCGTGGTGCTGTGCGGCGTCATCTCCAGCTACCTGACCGGGGAGCATCCGGGGCCGGCGAACTATGTGAACCTGCTCTCGAAGACCGCGCTCATGCAGGGCTTCAACGCGCTGGATCAGTGGGGCCGCTTCGACGAGGCGTTCGCCGCGCTGCGGGGCTGGGAGGCGCAGGGCCGACTTCACCACCGGCAGACCATCTTTGAGGGCATCGAGTCGTGTGTCGACGCCCTCAACGGCCTGTTCACCGGCGTCAACGTCGGCAAGACGCTGGTCAAAATCAGCGAACCCGGCGCGTGTTGAGGCCGCAGGATGCGGCGCACCCCCACCGCGTGGTGTTATAACACCGTTTGCGAGAGTTGCCTGGGGAGATCGCGCCGGGTTTGACGAGCCGGCTTTCAACGATGGGTGGTTTGTAGATGGATCGTCGCAGCATGATGTTGATGTCGGGGCTCGGCATGCTGGGGGCTGCGATGCGCTTGCCGGGCGCCTGGGCCACCCCGTCGGCGCCGCAGGCGCCGCCGTCGGCCGGCGGCGGGTCCTACATCTTCGCCGACGAGTTCGACGGGCCCGCGGGCTCGGCGCCCGATCCGGGCAAGTGGACGATTCAGACCTGGCAGGACGACGTGTTCCCGCCCGTGGAGGGGATCTACCGCGACGATCGCCAAAACGTGTACCAGGACGGCAATTCCAACCTCGTCCTGTGCGCCACCCACGATCTGATGAGCAACACCTACTACAGCGGCAAGCTGCGCGGCAACTTCCGCAGCGTGATCAACCAGACCTGGGAGGCGCGGATCAAGCTGGACTGCTTGTTCCCCGGCCTGTGGCCGTCGTTCTGGGGTGTCAACGAGGATCCGCTGCCCGACGGCGAGGTCGACATCTTCGAGTGGTACGGCAACGGCGACTGGGCCCCCGGCACCACGGTCCACGCGGCGTCCAACGGGAAAACCTGGGAGGGCAGGTCGATTCCCGGTCTGGTCGACGGCAACTGGCACACGTGGCGAATGCATTGGGGCGAAGAGGGATTCGAGTTCTTCCGGGACGGGGCGCAGTACTACAGGGTGCCCAACAAGCCCATCCACGTCGCCGGCGGCGCCCCCGACGACTTCCGGTGGCCGTTCAACAACCCAGGCTACTGGATGACGCCGATGTTCACGCTCGCCGTCGGCGGGGTGGGCGCCGGTGACCCCGCCGCGGGTGTCTTCCCGTCGTCCATGCTGGTGGACTACCTGCGCATCTGGTAGCGGTCATTTCGTGGCTTTGAGCACCTGAACCAGGTTGAACTGCCACCGCTCGACCAGCCGGAAGCCCAGGTCGTGCGGCACCGCGAACGCCGGGGTCGGCCCGTAGCGGGGACCGGGCGGCAGCGCCGCGCCCCGCTCGTGCGCCGGCTGTGACGGGTCGGCCTGGGTGATGATCCAGACGACCCCGCAGTGGCTGAGCGGCGTGGCGACGACCTCGGGGATGAGGTTGGTGTCGAAGACGTCGTTGCGGTCGGTCGCGCGTTGCCACAGCGTCAGGTCGACCAGCTTGCGATAGGCGTCCGGGCGCGCCGCCAGCAGCGGGCGCATGGGTGCCGGCATGAACGTCACCGTGTCGTTGACCAGCAGGCAATCGCCCGGCGCCGCCTGCGCGGTGATCAGGTCGGCCACCTGGCTGTAGTCCATCCCGTATTTGGCGTACGGGTTACGCTGCGCCCGAACGTAATTCGGCGCCGCCGCCACGGCGAACAGACCGACCAGCGCGGCGGTGACCCAGGGCCTGGCGGCCACCGCGCCAGCGCAGACGCCCAGAACCAGCGCCATCGCCGGCGCGGTGAAGCACAGGTAGCGCGGCGTGTAGATCGAGTGCACCAGCGCCGAATAGGTCACGATCGCGGCGGTGGGGAGGGCAAGCCATCCCGCCGCGAGCACCAACAGCTGCCGCTCCGACGGCGCCAACCGCGCGGACCCGCTGAGCCACAACACAATCGCCGCGCAGATCAACAGCGCCGACAGGATGGCGAACGGGGGGCTTCGCTCGAAATACTGTTGCATCACCACGTCTTCGATGGTGCGGTGACCGATCGGGGCCACCCAGCTGATCTGGTGCGCCTGACCGGCGACCGTCAGCAGGAACGGCAGCAGGGCGCCCACCGCCGCGGCCGAGGCAATGGCGAAGCGCGCCAACACGGTTCGGCCGCGATGGAAGGCACCGATGAAGATGCCGTACGCCGCCAGCAGTAGTGCGAGGTATGCGTCGAGCACGATCGAGAACGCCAGCGCGACACCGTAAGACAGCCACAGCCACCGGGAGTCGCGGCGCGCGGCGCGCACGAGCAGGACGGTCAGCCACACCGCGGCCATCATCGACATGGCATAAGGGCGCGCCTCGATGCCCGCCCACGTGGCCCGGGGCAGGATCGCGCAGAACACCCCGGAGGCCACCGCGACGGTCCGCGACGAGAACTGCTTGCCCAGCACGACGACGCCGGCGGCCGCGCCCCCCACCGCCAGGCCACTGGGCGCGCGGGACCAGAACTCGGTGGGCGGAAAGACCTGAAACCACCCGTGCATGAGCAGGTAGTACAGGCCGTGGACGGCATCGACATTGCCCAGCATGTGCCACATCTGGGCCAGCGAACGGCTGTAGGAGGCCGAGACGGTCGCGGCCTCGTCGTACCAGAACGAGGGCCGGGCGGCCCCGGCCATGCTCACCGCGACGGCCAGCGCCGCGACGAGCAACGGGTCCAGCGCGGCCACTGCGGCCGGTCGGCGGCCGCCAAGCACGCCGGGGCTGAACACACCGCTATGGTGCCAGAACCGGACCGGCGCGATCGGCCGGCTCGGCCCTTCGATTCGAACGTATGATCGATCGATGGGACCGCTCGCCGCGATCGGGTACAACGGACAACCGGTCCGTAGCCCGTTTCGGGTGGTCCGCCCGCCCATCGCCGTGCTGGTCGACCTGACGGTGCTCTTCCCGCGCGAGCCGCACCGCTCGGGCCGCTATCAGCCCAACGGCCTGCAACTGCACAGGGTCGTCGAGGGGTGGCTGAGCTGCTGGGCCCTGTGCGAGCAGGGCGACTGGTGGGGCCTGGTCACCTATCCCGTCGCCTACGGATCGCAGCGCAAAACCGTGACGCACTGGGTGCCGGCCTGGACGCTGCGCCGCAAAGCCTGACCACACCGCGCAATGCGATGATTGCTGCCCGTGGACGCAAGTTGGGCCTCGGTCCTGAGCAAGCTCGTCGCGTTGGCGGCCGTCATCGCGCTGTCACCGATCACGGTCATCCCCGCGGTGCTGGTGCTGCACGCGCCCCGGCCGCGCCCGGCCAGTCTTGCCTTCCTCGGCGGCTGGCTGGTGGGGCTGGTCGCCTTCACCGCGGCGTTCGTCGCCGGCTCGGAGGCGCTCAGCGGTTTCCACGCGACCCCGCCGAAATGGGCGTCCTGGGTGCGCCTGGCCTTCGGGGTGGCGCTGCTCGCGCTGGCGGCGTTCCACTGGTTCACCCGGCACCGCAACCGCAGCATGCCGCGCTGGATGCGGTCGTTTTCCACGCTCTCCCCGGCGCGCGCCGGGGTGGTGGGGGCGGTCCTGGTGCCGCTGCGGCCCGAGGTGCTCATCCTGTGCGCGGCGGCGGGTTTGGCCGTCGGCAACAGCAGCCTGAGCGCCGGCGGCGAGGTGGTCGCCGCCGCGATCTTCGTCGTCGTCGCCGCGTCGACGGTGGCCATCCCGATCCTGGCCTACGCCGGCTCCGGTGACCGCTTCGAGGGAACCCTGGAACGCCTCAAGGCCTGGATGGAAGCCAACCACGACGCGATGCTGGCCGTGATCCTGTTTCTGATCGGGTTGATCGTGCTCTACAACGGGATTCGCGCGCTGGTCTGACCCCGCGTTCGGGCGACTCCGGCGCGTTTTGGCGTCACTTCGGCGCGGCAATGGGAGGATGCCGCCCATGGCAGGAAGCTGGGGCACCGTGCTGACCGGGCTGGTCCCGCTCGGAGCGGTCATCGCGCTGTCGCCGCTGACGGTCATCCCGGCGGTCCTGGTGCTGCAGGCGCCCCGGCCGCGGCCGAGCAGCCTGGCGTTTCTGGGTGGTTGGCTGCTCAGCCTGGCCGCGCTGACGGCGCTGGCGGTCGCGGCCTCCGGCCTGCTCGGCGGCTTGGACAAGGAGCCGCCGCGGTGGTCGTCGTGGCTGCGGGTGGTGCTGGGGGCGGCGCTGATCGCGTTCGGTATTTTCCGGTGGCTTCGCCGGCACGGGCAGGCCGAGTCGCCGGCGTGGATGCGCTCGTTCGCCAACATCACCCCTGCCCGCGCCGGGATCACCGGCGCGGTGCTGGCCCTGGTGCGCCCGGATGTGGCGCTCATCTGCGTCCCGGCCGGATTGGGGATCGGCACCAGCGGGCTCGGCGCCGCCGGCGATTGGGCGGCCGCCGCGTTCTTCGTCGCCATTGCGGCGTCGAGCGTCGCGATCCCGATCCTGGCCTACGTGGCCGCCGGCAGCCGCCTCGACGACACGCTGGCGCGCCTCAAGGACTGGATGGACCGCAACAACGCTGCGCTGCTCGCGGCCGTCTTGGTGGTGATCGGCGCGATGGTGCTCTACCACGGGCTTCACGCCCTGTAGCCGCCGTCGGCCAGGCCGGCGTCGGCTTCGAGCCTGTTGGTCGCCCCAAAGGCAAACTCGCGGAACAGCTCTCGGCCGTAGCCGGCGAGCATGCCCAGGTAGCCGCGGTCCGCCCATTGCTGCGCGTGCCGTTCTTCGTGGTGCAGCACGCGGTCCAGATCCAGGCGGGTGCAGCGCGGCGCGCCGTCGCCGTCGAGGCACCAGGTGTGCCCGGAAACGACGATCCGGCGCAGCTGCTCAGCCGGGTCGCTGAGACGGCCCAGGTTCACCATGAAGATGTCGCCCCAGGTGGTGCCGCCCCGCTGGCTGAACAGCCGCTGGATCCAGTTGCCGCCCAGCCCCATCAGCATGCCGTTGGGTGTGGTGACCAGGCGACCCCCGTTGCGGTGCACGAAGGGGACGTCGCGGGTGTAGCTCCAGCGGTTTGCCTGCTGCCGCAGGCGGATTCGCGTCACCTCGGCGGCGCAGTGGGGGGTGGCCGGGAAGTCGGTGGGCCGCGTTCCCGGCGCGCCGTAGTCGGTGCCGGCGTTGAGAATGTAGGTCATCAGCGCCGCCGTGCGGGCGTCGCCCCCGCGGGCGCCGGGCGGCAGCAGGAAGAAGGATTGGCCGGCCGGGTCCTCGATCTCTTGCATCCTCGCGAGGACCGCGAAGCTGGCGCGCGTGACGTCGTGACGGCGGGCGATCTCGGCGACCGCGTGCGGGGGCACGCCGCGGCGTTCGGCGTTCTCCCGCCATCTCGTGCAATAGCCCTGTGCGTCCATGTCTTTCCGGTCGATTGTCGCCCATGGTTAGGGTGGAGCGAATGAACAGGCGGCCCTGGCGACGCGCGCGCGGCATCAAACAGATCACCCGAGGACTCGGCACGCTGGATCGCGAACTGTTCGACGCGATCGCCGAGACGGACACCCCGCTGCTGGACACGGTCATGCCGCGGCTGACCCGCGCGGCCGACCATTCCAAGCTGTGGTTGGCCATCGGCGCGGCCCTGCTCGCCACGGGCAGGCAAAGCGCGCAGCGCGGCGCCACCCGCGGGCTGGTGACGCTGGCCGCCACCAGCCTGGTCACCAACCAGTTCGCCAAGCGCATCCGGCGGCGCCCACGCCCCGGCTACGACTTGGTGCCCCTGGTCCGGCAGGTTCGCCGCCGCCCGACGTCGAATTCACTGCCGTCGGGGCATTCGGCCAGCGCGGCCGCGTTCGCCGTCGGGGTGGGCCTGGAGAACCCGCCGCTGGGCTTCGGGCTGGCGCTGCTGGCCGGCCTGGTGGGCCTGTCGCGGGTGGCGACCGGCGCGCACTACCCGGGCGACGTCATCGCCGGATTCGGGATCGGGTCCGGCCTGGCCGTGCTCGGTGGCCGGCTCGTGCCGCCGATCGTCGAAACCGCGCTCCCGCGAACGGAACCGCTGCGCGTCGAGGCGCCGCCGCGGCCCGACGGCGCCGGGGTGGTCCTGGTCATCAACCCGGAGTCGGGCAGCGGCACCGGGGCCCGCGTCGTCGACGAGGTGCGCGCCGAGCTGCCGAAGGTCGACATCCGCGAACTGGGTCCCGACGACGACCCCGTGGAGGTCTTGCGCGGCGCGGCCGCCGGCGCCGAGGTGCTCGCGGTGGGCGGCGGCGACGGCACCGTGGCGGCCGCGGCCGGGGTGGCCATCGACGCCGGGCTTCCGCTGGCGGTCTTCCCCGCCGGCACGTTCAACCACTTCGCCAAGGACATCGGCTGCGACACCGTGGCCAAGACCGTCGGCGCGATCCGGCGCGGCACCGTGGCATACGTGGACCTGGTGTGCCTCAACGACTCTCAGATGGTGCTCAACACCGCCAGCATCGGCGCCTACCCGGCGTTCGTGCGGCGGCGCGAAAAACTCGAGAAACGCATCGGCAAGCCGCTGGCCGGTCTTTACGCGATGCTGCGGACGCTGCGCAAGGAAGAGCCGGTGCGCATCTGTTACGACAACAAGACGCTGCTGACTTCGCTGTTCTTCCTGGGCAATTCGCTGTACCTGCCCACCGGGTTCGCGCCCGCGCGGCGGACCCGCATGGACGACGGCCTCATCGATGTGCGCATCCTCGAAGCGGGCCGGCCGTGGGCCAGGACCCGGATCCTGACCGCGCTGGCGCTGGGCCGGCTGGAACGCAGCCCGCTCTACCACGAGCTGCAGGTGCCCGAATTCAGCTTCAGCGCGGTAGACGGCCCCACGGCCGTTGCGCGCGACGGCGAGGTCGGCGACAAATACGACCAGGCCCGCTTCACCGCGAAATACCGGATCCTTCCGGTGTTTCGTCCGCTTCCCGACGTGCGGCCCCCTCGGTGAGGTCGCGCACCCGCGCGTAGCGCGCCGCCACCTCCGGCGAGGGGCCGGCGGTGTATTCGCGCGTCGGCGGCGGATCCCACGCTGGTGGCCGGGCCGAGCCGCTCAACGCCCAGGCCGCCTGCCGCGCCGCTCCCGCCGCGACGTACTGCGCGGGCGCGGGCGCCAGCACCGGCATGCCGAACACCGCCGGCGCAATCTCGCGCAGCGCCCTGGACTGGGCGCCGCCGCCCACCAGCAGGATGCGGCGCGCGACGACGCCGCGCGCGGCCAGATGCGCGACGCCGTCGGCGAGCGAGCACAGCAGCCCCTCCACCGCGGCCCTGGCCAGGTTCGCCGGGGTCGCATTGGACACCCGCAGGCCGTGCAGCGCCCCGGTTGCGTTGGGCCGGTTGGGTGTTCGCTCGCCCTCCAGGTAGGGAACCATGACCAGACCCTCGCTGCCCGGCGGCGCCGACAGCGCGAGCCGGGACAGCTCGTCGTGGTCGACCCGCAGCATCGCGGCCGCGGCGTCCAGGACCCGCGCGCCGTTGAGCGTGCACACCAGCGGAAGGTAGCGCCCGGTGCCGTCGGCGAATCCGGCGACGTAGCGCGCGTCGTCGCGGACCGGATCCGCGGCGACGGCGGCCACCACCCCCGAGGTGCCGATCGAGACGATCACGTCGCCCTCTTCGGCGCCGAGCCCCAGCGCCGCGGCGGCGTTGTCGCCGAGGCCGGCCCCGAATGTGGTTGCGCCACCGATGGTTCCGGCCGACGGGCTCAGCACGGCGGGCAGCTGCGGACGGCGGCCGCGCAGCGCCAGCTCCAGCAGGTCCACGCGGTAGGCGCCGGTTGCGGCGTCGTAGTAGCCGGTGCCGCTGGCGTCGCTGCGATCGGTGGTCAGCGCCGCGATGTCGGTGTCACCGCGCAGCCGCCACGTCAGCCAGTCGTGGGGCAGGCAGACCGCCGCGGTGCGGTCCGCGTTCCGCGGCTCGCGGTCGGCGAGCCAGCGCAACTTGGCCACGGTGATCGCGGCCAGCGGCACGACGCCCACGGCTTGGGCCCAGGCGCGCGGTCCGCCCAGCTCGCGCACGAGTGTGTGCGCGGCGTCGGCCGAGCGGACGTCGTTCCACAGCAGCGCGGGTCGCACCACCCGCCCGGCTTCGTCCAGGCACACCATGCCGTGCTGCTGCGCGCCGACGGACAGCGCGTCGACGCCGTCGAGCCCCCCCGCGGCCGCGATGGCCTCTCGGGCGGCGGATTCCCATGCGGCCGGATCGATTTCGGTCCCGTCCGGGTGGCCGGCCTGTCCCTCGCGGACCACCGCGCCGGTGGCGGCGTCACACACCAGCACCTTGCAGGACTGGGTCGACGAGTCGATCCCGGCGACCAGCGTCACGGCGCGTCCTCCCCGATCAGCGCACGCAGCGTGGCGTGCGCGCCGCGCCGGTGCAGGCAGTCCAGTGCCCACAGGTAGGCCTCGCGGAAGCGCGGCGCGTCGATGAGGTCACCGAACAGCGAGCGGTTGGCCAGGAATGCGTCCGGGTCGTCGCGTTGCGAACGGGCGAGCGGCACCAACGAGTCGGCCAGCCGGTCGGTCACCTCGATCGGTCGGCCCTGCTCGTCGACGCCCTCGGCATACCGCGCCCAGCTCGCGACGATCGCCGCCGAGAGCCGCACCGGGCCGCCGGAGCGCAGATTGTCGTGCACGACCGGCAGCAGCCATTTCGGGATGCGGTCCGAAGAGTCGGCGCACAGCCGGGCGATCGTGTCGCGCACGTAAGCGTTGGCGAAGCGGGGGAGGAGCTGGTCGCGGAACTCGGCCAGACCCGGGATGCGTGTCAGCGTCGGCATCGCCTCCGAATCCAGGTAGCGGTCAAGGAATTCGGCGATCACCGGATCCTGGGCGGCCTCGTGCACCAGCCGGTATCCGGCCAGGTACCCGAAATAGCACAGGCCCTGATGGCCGGCGTTGAGCAGCCGCAGCTTCATCGCCTCGTACGGAGCCACGTCGTCGACGAGCTGCACACCGGCCCGGCCCAAGGGCGGGCGCCCGTCGGCGAAGTCGTCCTCGATCGCCCACATGGCGAACGGCTCGGCCACGACGGGCCGCGCGTCGCGCACGCCGAATTCGGAGTCCAGCCGCTCCACCACGTCGGCGGTGGTCACCGGCGTGATCCGGTCGACCATCGAGTTGGGGAATCTCGTGTTCTCGCGCATCCATTGCGCGAGTTCGGGATTGACCCGCTCCGCGTAGGACGTGAACGCGCGCCGGGCCACGTCCCCGTTCCCGACGATGTTGTCGCAGGACACGATGGTCGGCGAGGGCAGGCCGCGCGTTCGGCGCCGCTCGCACGCCTGGGCCACCAACCCGAACACGGCGCTCAGGGGCGGCTGGTAACCGCCCTCGGTGATGGTGAGCGAGATGATCCGGACCGCCGGATCGGCGAGCAGCTCGATGACCGAATCGGGATCCTCAGGCGCATAACGGAAGTCGACGATGGAGCCGATGACGCGGGGTTCTCGGGTGCCGTCGGCGTGTTCGAGGATCAGCGTATAGAGATGGTCCTGGTTGCGCAGCGCGTCGCGCATCTGTCGGTCACCCGGCAGCACGCCCACACCGCAGATGCCCCAATCCCGCGCGAGCCCGGCGTTGAGCAGACGGTCGATGTAGGAGGCCTGGTGGGCGCGATGAAAGCCGCCGACGCCGAAATGCGCTATGCCGATGCCGATTTGGCTGCGGTCATAGGTCGGGACGGGGATGTCGAGACCGGTCAGGTTCCGTGCGTTCAGCTTCACTCAAGTGTCACCTTAGCGCGGACTCCGCCGCGACTAGCTCATTGCTAGGCGTTGGGGCACAGGTCGCGCAGGGCGAAGATCACCACGTCCGCGGCCTGCCGGCCGTTGATCCCGCCGGAGCCCTGGTCGGCATCGGAGCGCTGCAGGGCCAGCAGCTCCAGCTGCTGCGGGGAAGCGCCCCACGAAAGCTGTTGACAGAGATCCGCGCCCATCCGCAACAGCGCGTCGTCGCCGCCGTCGACGGCGTGGATCCCGGCGTTGTGCAGGTCGTTGAGAAAGGCGGCCTGGTCGGCCCGCGCCGGGCCGGCCCAGACAATCCCTTGGATCAGAAGTGGGCCCGCCGTCAGCGCCGCGCCGATCAACCGGCCGTACCGCCTGCGTGCCGCCATCCAACCTTCTCCTTGTGTCTCTGCGCGATGCGATGATGCACCTTTACACAAAAGTGCATGATCCGCCGTGCAGAAAATCCGGAGGATGAATAGTCGGCGAAGATTGGCCGCGCGGCCGGGCGCGCGGAGCGCGAGAACTCAGCTCAGCGTGACTAGCTCGGGCACAGGTCACGCATGGCGAAGACGACGATGTCGTCGGCCTGCTGAGGACTGAGCCCCCCTGTGCCCTGCCGTTCGTCGGAGCGCTGCAGCGCCAGGCCCTCGAGCTGGGCGGGCGGGGCGCCCCAGGAGATTTGCTGGCAGATGTTCAGGCCCGCCTGCAAGAGCGCGGCGTCACCACCGGTCACCGCGTGGATCCCGTCCTTGTGCATGTCACTGAGAAAGCTGGCCGCGTCGGCCTGCGCGGGGCTGGCCCAGACGAGGCCGGCGAGAAGTGGGGCGCCGAACAGCGCTGAGGCGACCAAACCGCCAGCTAGACGACGTGTTGCCATATGCCCATCCCCTCCGTCTGTCAACAGTTGCTCTCACGGTGTTCACTTCTATGTAACCTCCTGGACAGACTTTGTGCATCAAAATTTCCCTGTGAATGACCTGCGGGTAAATAAAGTCCGCGGGATTCGAAGTCCGCGGCCGACCCGGGCGAAGCCCCAGAACGCACGCGTGTCGGCGCAGGTCAGCGATGCCTGCCGACGGTGTTCCGATTCGTGACAGCGTTGTGACGTCACCATTTGGAAACGGCGCGGTGCGGCGTGGCTCGTGTCGCGTGTCGGCTGCTGACAATTGGCCCGGTCGTGAAAAGGACGGCCTCGGTACGGCTAGGCGGGCCTGCTGCACTGATTGATTGCGGGAGTAGCTGAGCGTGAATAAAGGAGAGTTGGCGCTGATGGCGATCGTCGATCGGTTCAACATGAAAGTAGTTGCCGGCGCTGGGTTGTGCGGAGCAGCTATAGCGTTGAGCCCCGACGCGGCGGCCGCCCCGCTGATAACGGGCGGCCACGCGTGCATCCAGGGGCAAGCGGGCGATGCGGCGCCGGCCGCCGGAGGCCCCGTGGCCGCGGGCGCACCGGCGGACATGTGCGCGGCGCCGCTCACTGACATGTCCGGCGTGCCCATGGCCGTGCCCGGACCTGTGCCGCTCGGTGCTCCCGTGCCGATCGTGCCGCCATTGCCGCTCGCGCCGCCCGTGCCGGTCGTGCCGCCGGTGCCGGTGGTGCCCGCCGGTGCGCCGCTGATTGCCCTGGGCGGGCCGGTGGCGGGTGCTCCCTTGGAGGCGGCCGCTCCGATCATCGACATGGCCGGGGTGAAGGACGCGCCGACCGGTCCGGCGCCCACCGGCGGGCCGACGTCCGGTCAGCCGATTCGCCCCGGGCCGTCGAGCTGACGCTCTTTCCGGTTTAGGCGGGCCCGCTGGTTTCCTACCAGCGGGCCCGTTCCGTTGCGTGTCCGTCGTCAAAAGCCCGTTCTGCCAACAGAATCGAAGCTCCGCACCCGTCCTGCAAGTGGGTGCGGAGCTTCGTTTGCGCGGCCGCTGCTAGTGGCTCACCGAGCGTGTGGGGTATGGACGAACGATGAAAGGAATTCGTACCTAGCCCCACGCTCGAGGCAGGCCGGTGTGACCGAGGCGCTATTCCTGGACGATCACCGGGTCGCCGACGTTGACGTGGTTGTAGTACCACTCGGCGTCCTCGGGGCTCAGGCTGATGCAGCCGTGGCTGACGTTCTCGAGGCCCAGGGAGGGGACGGCCCAGGGGGCCGAATGCACGAACAGGCCGCGGCTGGTGATGCGGACGGCGTAATTGACCGTGAGCAGGTAGCCGTTGGGATCGTCGACGGGAATGCCGACGCTGCTCGAATCCATGGTCACCGCAGGCTCTTTCGAGAGAACGGTGTACGAGCCGACCGGCGTCGCGTATTCCGGCCTGCCCAGCGAGGCCGGCATCACGCCCTGCTCCCCGAAGTGCGGCCGGTGATGCGGCGCCGGGAGTTGGGTCGGCGGTCCCGCCTCGGCTCCGTCGATGCTCACGGTGAACGTGTGCTGCGAGATGCTCGCCACCCCGATGACGGCGGGACCCGTCTTGATCTCCGAGGTCGCCTGGCCCACCGTCAGCGCAATTGTGCTGTGCGCCGGCCAGTATCGGTCCGGCACCCATTGGACGACCTTGTTGTCGAGCCACTCGAACTTGCCGGTCATCGCGGGCGTTGACTTGACCTCGACGGCCCGCTCGGCCGCCCGTCGGTCGGCAACCGGTGCGCGGAACGTCACCACCACGGGGTGCGCGACACCCACCACTTCGCCGCGCGCCGGTGAAACCGACGCGATGGCAGGCCCATGCGACTGGTTGGCCGCCGCCAGGCTTACGCCCGTCGGCGCCACGACCACGCTTGTGGCGACCCCGACGAACGCAAGAACACACCGAACACCCGTCCGCATGGCCCCATTTCCCTTTTAACTGACATAGTTGCAATAGGGATGATAAATGGCGTCTGACCTGCGAAAGCGCAAGGGCACGTGGATATTTGGCCACGCGTCGGTCACATTTTGGCTACGGCACGTTTGGTCCGGCGATGTGGCTTGCGGGTCCGTGACTAGACACCTGGGAACGCCAGCCTTCGAAGGCGGCGACCGCGAGCTCGGGTTGCGACCACGACAGGCCGAGCGCTCACCGCCGGTATGGGACTTCTCACGGATGGTTGGTGAATTTTCAGCGCGCTTCGTCCGCACTAGTGTTCTTGTCTTGACGCTGGCTTAACGGCAGCGCGGCACGTCAATCAGTTGCAGGAGTAACGGTGGGTGATCTCGACGTCAATGCGAGCGGGCGCGTCAATTGAAGGTTGGGCGTGGCGGTAACTGGTGCGGCGGCGTCAAGACGTCTGCCCATATAGACCGCATTTGCGACCGGGCGCCCGCGGGGACGTGATGTAGTTGCGAACGGCTGCAGACGCGGTGCAACGCAACGGCATTGACGCAGTCGAGGAAACACCGAGATGCGACCGTGACCCAAGACGTTGATCCACGCGTAATCAAGCAAGTTGGCGACGGCTGGCGGCAAGTTCACGAAGAGGTGGCTGCCGCGGTTACCCGTCTTGCAGGCGTGCTCCAAGGCTCGGCCGGGATGGCTGGAACCGACAACGGCGCGCATGCGTGGGCGGCAAAATATGATCCGCTATCTGGCGGCCGCGACGGTGCCGCCGGACTCATGGAATGTGCTTCTGCCGTCGTTAACGCCGCGGGGCAGGTCACCGACCTTCTGTACGCGACTGCGGTCAATCATGAAAACGCCGATCAGCAATCCGCGCTGAACAATCAGACTCCGCCCGCCGTTCCTCCCCCGAAAATTCCCATCTTCTTGGAGCCTGAAATCCCGTCGGCAGAAGGTGGTCACGGCGATGTTCCTGCATGGTGGCATACCATCCAGGCATACGTGCAGGGGGAACTCTGGCCTAATGGTCATCAAGACCAGTTGCACAATGCCGCCCAGGCGTGGCGCAGTGCGGCGGCGAGTTTCCGCGCAGCGGCGTTCTTAGCAAACAGTTCGACACCACATTTGGCCAATCAAAAATCGCCCGAAATCCCAGCCGCCATCGCGAATTGCAACCAAACGCGGGACGCGATGAACTCTGCTGCTGACGGTTGCGGTACTGCGGCCACAGCTTGCGATGACTATGCATCAGCGATCGACGACGCCCATCACAAGATCATTCACGAGATGGAAGTGCTGGGAGCCACAGTCGCGGTTACAGAAGTTCTCGCAGCGGTGCTGATTCCTTTCGCCGCTGGAGCCAGTGAAGCAGTGTCAAAGGTGGTCGATGTCAGTAGGTTGGTCGCCACCGGGGCCCGCATCGCGAGGTTATCCGAGCTTTTCGGGTCGCGGCCGAACTGTCATCTCTGCCTACCGTCAGCGCACTCGGCGCTGCTGCTCGCTCCATAGCTGAATTGGGCCCTCTTCTCGCGGCGCGTTCCACGATCTTCGCCGCTGAGACGGCAGGACGGGGCGGCGGCGCCGGCGCGATTGATGGGGCGCAGGCAGCAAAGCTCTCGCAAGAAAGCGTCAGGGACAAACTTGAGAGGTACCTGCTTAATCCAGATCACGAAGCAGGGGGGCCGAAGGCGAAGTGGTTCGAACAAGCGTTAGGTTTCACACGACAGAATGAATCCGACCTTGCTAAGCAAATCGTCTTTGATCCAAACAAAGCTGTTGAAACTGGCATCACGCAGTATGGCACCAAATACAACCAAGTAATATCCATTACGGGAGCAAACGGAAAGATCATCGATGTTACGTTCGCTTGGATATGTAGAGATGATGGTGTCGTCCGCTTGGTGACTGCGATTCCTACTAGCAAATGAGGGGACGTCAGGCCATGAAACCCCAAGAGTACGACGTGATTAAGTTGCTGCGGCCTCTGCCGGAACACAACCTTCCCGTAGGTTCACGCGGGACCGTCGTCATGGACTACACGACGGATTCGGATAGCAAGCTCCCGCCGGCATATGAAGTGGAATTTTCAGATGCCGACGGCATCACCCAAGCCTTGGTGACACTCACCGAAGATGACTTGGAAGTGGTGTGGCGTCCGGCTCAAGATGGGTAGGTGACCTGACCTGCTCGGTTAAACCGCGGAGCCGTCTTGGTCCTGATCGAGGGCCCGGCCGCTAATTTTGCTTCAAGTCTGCTCTGCCAGGGTCATGGCCACATGGCCGTATTGTGTTGGGCTACACCGATATAATTGCGATGCGCCATTTCAGCGTTCTCGCGTAATTCGGCAAGGCCTTCGCGCATCTGCTTGTCCGCTGCTACCCACCTTTGGTGATATTAATGCTCAGCCTCGGCGCCCTGCCCCAGCCAGGCGCCGTGCAACTCGGCTACGCATTCGTCCACGGCGGTCGCAATCTGCTCTGCTTGCGCATTAAACTTCGCCAGCCTGTCGGCGAAATGCAGCAAGGTCGCTGAATCAACCGTGTACCGGCGGCTCACAGTGTTGGATCCTTTACGGCTAGCGCCGCGAATGCTTTGGCGGCGACCGTCTCGTGATCGAGCATGAGGTCCAGTGAGCGCAGCAACAGCTGTGAGTGTTCAGACAAGAGCCTTGCGACGGCCGTTGCTCCTTGGTGCCACTCGTCCCACGGTGGCTGGAAAGCCGATGCGGCAACGCCCCGCCATGTCGAGGACAAATCGCTCCAGTCACGAGTGATGCTCTCGAGTTCGGCGTGTAGGTCATCGGCTTGGTTCGTCAGAATCTGTGCGGCGGACGCCATTGCTTCCAACCTCATCGTCAGTTCGCCAGCCATGAGACCCCTTCCGCTGCTTGGATACACCTAAGCGACTCGTGGCCTGCCATACAACTCACCGATCCCGCGATGCACGATCGGCGACTGTACCGGGGGTCAATGTTGGCGATGCGGCCGCGCTAAACGCAGTGGTTGCACATCTGGCATCGGGGGTCACCCCCACCAAAGGGTCGCACGTAAAGGCCGCACCGCAGCTCAATGTGGGGCCGATGACGGGAATCGAACCCGCGTATTCAGCTTGGGAAGTCGATTCGGGACGTTCGAGGCGGTCCCGCACAGATCTGTAGACGTTGCTGACATGCGCAAAGCATTCGCAGAAGTCTGCCGGCGTACGGTTCAGTTTGGCTCGGTTGTGACAACGTCGTGACGGCGGGAGCTGCAACGGAGCCCGATAGCGATCCAGGTACATTCACAAAATGTGCTATATTCACAGCCGTTGTGAATATGCCGCAAATCGTGAATATTGCAGGTCCTCTGGAGAGGACCGCCCTCAACATACTTCGAGACATCCCTGGGGTGACTGCGGAGGCAAGGCTGGGCGGTGACCGACGGGCTGACGTCGTACTGCGCGCGGGCGATGTGTCCCACATCGTTGAGCTGAAAGCGCAGCGCACGATCAACGCCGCCGATGCGCGCGCCCTGATCGATCACGCCCGCACACTGCCCGCAGCGACGCATCTCCTGCTGGTTGCCCGGACGACGACCGAGGAGGCCCGTCGGCTCCTGCAGGACGCTGGTATCGCCTTGATCGATGCGGAAGGCAACATGCGCGTTGACCTTCCCGGGATTTTTCTGTGGACCGAAGGGCGCGCATCGCATGCGACACGCGACAAGCAGAGCGAGCCGCCGGTCAAGCTCACCGGTAAGGCAGGTGTTGCCGCGCAAGCCCTCTTGCGTGAGCCGCAACGCTGCTGGCAAGTAAACGATTTGGCCGCCGAGGCCGACATCTCGGCCGGCCTGGCGCACCGCGTACTGTCGCGCCTAGAACGGGACAGTCTCATCCAAGTCGAAGGCACTGGCCCTAAGCGCATCCGTCGCGTCTCGAACCCCACCGCCCTGCTCGACCTCTGGGCCGAAGAGATGCACGATCGCCGTGTAAATCAGGTTCGTGCGTTCCGCCTCGCGCGCGACGCGCGCGCTCACGCTAAAACCCTTAGTGCCTTGCTCGAAGCGGCTGATATCACTCACGCAGTCACTGGGCCAGCCGGCGCGGCGCGCCTAGCGCCATTTGTCACATCTGTTCCAGTCGTGGACATCTGGATAACGCAAGCCATTGCCCTCGACGCAGCTGCGGGAGCAGTGGACGCCGAGGTCGTTCAAGAAGGACACAACGTGCTACTACGACAGGAGGCCGCGGACGCACCGCTTGTTTTCCGCTCCACCGTTGACGATGTTTGGACTGCCAATCCGTTCCGGCTATACCTCGACCTGCGCAAAGATCCGCGGCGCGGACGAGAGCAGGCCGACCGACTCCGTGACGAGGTGATCGGCTTTTGAGCAGGCAGCACCAAAGCGATTACGACGAAGAGACGACAGCGCGTTGTGAACGGGCGCTCGTGACACTACTGGGCGACATCGGTCCGTGGAGCAAACGCGTCTACCTCGCCGGTGGGCTCGCGCCCCGCTACATTGTCGGCAGCCTTCCCGAGGGGGCCCGCCCCCACGTCGGTACGACGGACGTCGACCTTGTAATCGGTCTCGCGGTCGAGGACGAAAGCGATGAGGCGTACCGGACGCTTGAGAACAACCTAAAGAAGGCTGGCTTCAAGGCGCAGAACTCGTTCCGCTGGTCCAAAGACGTGCAGGGCGCCACCATCATCGTGGAATTCCTTTGCGAGACTGACCAAGTCGAGGCAGGCAGGATCTTCAGACCGAAGCAGGGCACTGGATCAGGACTCGGCGCCTTCAACGTGCGTGGGGCTCAACTAGTCACCAGGGACTACATCGAACGCGAAATTGAAGCAGATCGACTTGATGATGGTGGACGGTCACGGGTGTCTGTGCGTGTGGCCAATATCCTCGCTTATACGGTCCTCAAGATTCTGGCCTTTCAGGACCGCCATGAAAACAAGGACTCATACGACCTCGTGTACTGCTTACTGAATTTCGGGGACGGTCCGGAGGACGCGGGCCATGCCGCGGCGCAGAGCGCAATCCATGCAGACGCGCAGGTACGAGACGCATTGCGCCTGCTCGCAGAAAGGTTTTCCGCAGTCGATAATGACGGCCCGCACGCGTACGCAGGTTTTCTCGCCGAAGACGGCGACGCAGATGAGGCAGCACGTCTTCGCCAAGAGGCAGTCGCCGTGGTCCGGACCTTCCTGACGGCAGCCAACCTCTAAGCCAGCTTCCGGTACCTGCCTCTCGTGCGCCCGGAGTCTCGCCTGTGTTCACCACCAATGACCGCGACGCACCGGCACTTCGCGCACTGGCAGCTCCCAAGGCGCCAAGGGTCGGTCTATCAGCGGACGGATCGTCTCCGGCCGTATCCGCTCCTCGTGGTGCTCACGCATACGCATAGCTGCGTGGACGTCGTGCTTTCGAAGAAGGCCAACCAGAGTCGCTACCAGGACGTCAAGTCGCTGTGCCTCAGCCTCAGCCGGCAAGCAGCCGCTCAACCAAGGTCACTGAGCGGTGCCCGCACCACGCACGAACCAATTCGTGCTTGGGCCGTATGCGCTTGCGGTACCACGCGAACTCGTCTTCAGGCGAAGTCAACTGCTTACCCAAACCGTCGTACGCGTCACGCTCCCGTCCGCGTTTGCAGTCTTGCCGCGATTCAGCCTCCTCGGCCATAACGGCATCGAGCAAAGGCACCGGATTCGCTGCGGTGACATATTCGGCGACCAACAGCGTGCCGGCCGCGGACAGCTCGAGCTCACCGGCATTCTCAAACCACTCGACATGTGCTGCCAGTTCGCGCGCAACTCGTCGAAGACCTGAACCGTGCTCCACGGGCCATGAAGTCGCGAGCCGGGTACATTCTCGCGGCGCCCGGACTTCGTGCCATCGAGAAATTCGACATCGACGCGAATCGACTGCTTGCGCTTCTCGATGCCAACGACCCGTACTCGCTCCGACGGACCGTAGAAACGCACACGGTCGATCTGTTCGTCGCCCACATCCATGAGGGCAAGCCTCGCAGGCGATTACGGTTCGCGGTGCGGCCAGCCGCGACGGAAGTAGGCAGCCCGCGGGTCGGGCCTCGGCGCCTCCACGAACTTCTTGAAGTCGGCCGTCTCTATGATCCACTGCACTGCTAGGTGCGGCAGGTACCGTTCACCGTCACGAACGTCCCAGAACGCATCATGCGGCCCGGGCCCACCGAGGCGCTCGATTTCGGATTGCGCGAACTCGGATATCGGCATCCAGATCCCGTTCACTAAGACGCGACGGATCTGCTCATGCAGTAGCGGCCACCATTCAGCGATTTCCTTCACTGGTCCTCCAAGGCCTTGCCAGGCGTCGAAGTCGCGCGCAGTGCACCATCTCGAGACCCTCGACTATCTCAGCATTCATCGGCGCATAGGCGGCCCCGACATCAGCTGCACCCAAGCAGCCGACCGAGGGCGTCCTCGTTGATGATGGGGATTCCGTATTCGCGCGCCTTTTTGGCCTTGCCACTCGTCGAGTCGGAATCGGCGGCGATCAGAAGGCGCGTCCTGCGGGTGAGCGAACCGATCATGACCACACGGTCGTAGTGATTGGCATCGAACCCGGTGGTTCGAAATCGAGGAATGCAAAGCCGGCCACGTCCACGCCCTGCTCGTGGCAAACCAACTTCTATAGGTTAGACGAGTATTCATATTATGTTTTGACGTTGTGGCAAATCTCGCGCCGCGAAGCCAGGCGTAGCGCACAGCCTTGGGCGGACCGGGGGAGGTGATCAGTTCGAGCGGTTGCGCGTAAGACGACCACGAGTTGTCAGCCAGGCGTTGAACGACATCATTGCGTCGACGTAGTTGTCGAGGCGATGAAACTGGTGGGGTCTGACCTGGTCACAGTGGAGCCGATGACGGGAATCGAACCCGCGTATTCAGCTTGGGAAGCTGATGTTCTGCCATTGAACTACATCGGCACAGTCGCCTCAGCAGGCTAGCATCCGCCGGTGGTCGCGCTCGCCCGAGCGGGGGCCTGACCTCCCCCTCCCGATTAAGAGCGCAGCCGCGAAATCTAAGACGCCTATCTAACTATTCTCATAACGCTCAGATTTATTATTTCGTTATCGCAACGTAATGTGCTCCGGGTGGGTCGACACGAATTAGCCAGGAAGCGACGTAAACCGTCGGTGGCCCTGGCAGCAGTGCTCGCCCCCGCGGCGGTGTTCTTCGCGGTGTCCGCCGACGTGCATCCATCTGCGCCCCACAACCAGGCCAAACCCGTTATCAGCGAGCCCGCCCCCTGTTGCGTGCAAATCGTGACAGCCGCGTCGAAGCGGCCCGCTAAAGCGCTGGTCGACGGCGAGCCCGCCGCGGCATCGCGCTACCACACGCGATCGCGCTTCCTGCCCGCCGGCGTCGCGCCGGAGCAGGGCCTCCAGGTCCGCACGATCTTGGTCGAGCGCAGCATCAGCGCGGAGTTCCCCCAGATCCACGAGATCGGTGGGGTGCGGCCGGATTCGCTGCCCTGGCATCCCCGCGGGTTGGCGCTCGACGTCATGATCCCCAACCCCGACAGCGCCGAGGGCATCGCGCTGGGCAACTCGATCGTCGCCTACGTGATGCAGAACGCCGCCCGGTTCGGGATCCAGGATGCGATCTGGCGCGGCGTCTACTACACCCCCGGCGGAGCGCAGGCCAGCCGGCTGGGCCACTACGACCACGTGCACGTCACGACCACCGGCGGCGGATATCCGACCGGCGACGAGGTCTATCTCCGCTGAACCCGCTGCGCAGCAGATAGGCTCGTCGCGTGCTGCTCTCCGATCGCGACCTCAGGGCCGAAATCAGCGCCGGGCGGTTGGGTATCGACCCCTTCGACGACGCCCTGGTGCAGCCGTCCAGCATCGACGTGCGCCTCGACTGCATGTTCCGGGTGTTCAACAACACCCGCTACACCCACATCGACCCGGCAAAGCAACAGGACGAGCTGACCAGCTTGGTCGAACCCGTTGAGGGGGAGCCGTTCGTGCTGCATCCCGGCGAGTTCGTGCTCGGCTCGACGCTGGAGCTCATCACCTTGCCCGAGGACCTCGCGGGACGGCTGGAGGGCAAGTCGTCCCTGGGCCGTCTCGGCCTGCTGACGCACTCGACCGCCGGTTTCATCGATCCCGGCTTCAGCGGTCACATCACCCTCGAGCTGTCCAACGTCGCGAACCTGCCGATCACGCTGTGGCCGGGCATGAAGATCGGCCAGCTGTGCATTTTGCGGTTGACCAGCCCGGCCGAACATCCTTACGGCAGTTCGCGAGTGGGTTCGAAGTACCAGGGCCAGCGAGGACCCACGCCGTCGCGCTCCTATCAGAACTTCATATCGTCTACATAGGTTCTGCGGGGCCCGCTCGCCCCCGTTCTGCGCGATACTTAGTTAGCCATGGTTTTTACCTCCGCCTGGCCGTGGTCCACCGCAATGCCTTTGGAGGGGTTTGTTTTGGATATCGTGCTCGGGGTGTCGATGGCACCGTCGTCGATCCAAATGGTTGTCCTGCAAGGCGAATACGCCGACGGCGCCACGGTTGAAGAGGACGCGATCGACGTTACCGCCGCCGATGACGCAGCGACCGCGAGCGCGCCCGATCGAGTGATCTCGGCCATCTTGGGTACCCGCGAGGGCGCCGCCGATGCCGGCCTCGAGCTGTCGTCCATCGGGGTGACGTGGACCGATCAATTCCAAGCGGCGGCTCTGCGCGACGCGCTGACCGCTCACCGGCTCGACAACGTGATGCTGGTCTCGGCGTTTCTTGCTGCGGCGGCGCTGGCGCAAAACGTCGGCGGCGCAATGGGTTACGAACGCACCGCGGTGCTCCTGGTGGAGCCCGATACCGCGACCCTGGCGGTGGTCGAGACGTCCGACGGCTCGATCCCGGATGTCTACAAGCAGCGGATCCACGCCGAGTCCTACGGCGCCGCCGCCGAGCAACTCGGCGCGATGGTCGCCTCGCTGGAGAAGCTGGAACTGGTGCCGGGCGGCCTGTTCGTGGTCGGCTCGGGCGTCGACGTCGCCCAATTGAAGCCGGCCCTGGAGTCGACGACGGTGCTTGACGTGAGTGTGGCCGAGGACACGGCGCTGGCCCGCGGGGCGGCGCTGGCGTCGGCGAACGCGCCGCTGTTTGCCTCCTCGACCGCCGCGCTGGCCTATGCGCAGGACCCCGGTACCGGCGCGGTCGACCAGCACTCCCTGCCCGAATACCTCTATGTTCCCTTCGGTCCCGAGGCCGACGACGAACTCGCCTACAGCGCGGTGGGGGATGACGACGCCGACTCGCCGACCGTGGTCATTGAAAGGCTTTTCCTTCCCGAAGAGAGCCAGCCGCAGCGGCGGCCGGCCTTGCTGATCGGGAGCGGGCTGGCCGTCGCCGCCATCAGCGCGGTGTTGGCGCTCGAGATCGCGCTGGCGATCGGCATCCGCACGACAGGAACCGTCGCGTTGCAGCCCACGCCGAACCAGCACCTCATCGTTCCCACCGAGCAAGCGCCGGCGCCGGTGCAGGCGTCCGCGCCGGAGCCGAAGATCAGCCTGCCGGCGCCGGTGGCGGCACCCAAGCCCTTGAACCCGCCGGTCGCCGTGCCGTTGCCCGCGGCTCCGCCGCCGGAAGCCCCGCCCGTTCCGGCGGCCCCGCCGGTGATTCCTGTTCCTGTCGTGGTTCCGCCGGTTCCGGTTCCGGTGCCGGTCCGCATCCCGGTTCCCAACCCGGTGGTGAGGCCTCCGCTGTTCGAGGCCCCGCCGCGTCTGTCGATCCCTCAACCGGTGCTGCCCCAACCGCCGGTGCGTGTCCCTCAGCCGCCGACGCCGCCGAAGGCCGGCGGCACCGTTCCGCAGTCGCCGCCGCACCAAACGCCTCCCGGTGAAGGCACCCCGCCCAAGCCGGGCGCTCCCGGTAACTCCGGCGGCGGGCATGTGCCGACGCCGGGTTCGGGTGGTTCGGGTGGTGGGCATGTGCCGACGCCGGGCTCGGGTGGTTCCGGCGGCGGCCACGTGCCGACGCCTGGCTCGGGTGGTTCCGGTGGCGGCCACGTTCCGACGCCCGGTTCGGGTGGTTCCGGTGGTGGCCACGTTCCGACGCCTGGCTCGGGCGGTTCGGGTGGCGGCCACGTTCCAACGCCCGGTTCGGGTGGTTCCGGTGGTGGCCACGTTCCGACGCCTGGCTCGGGCGGTTCGGGTGGTGGCCACGTTCCGACGCCCGGTTCGGGTGGCGGCCACATCCCGACGCCCGGCGCGGGCGGACCGGGTGGGCTCGGAGGCGGGCACGCCCCTGCCCCCGGCGGCGGACTCGGTGGCGGCCATGCTCCTAACCCGGGCGGCGGCTTAGGCGGCTTCGGCGGCGGTCACAGCGGCGGCGGACTTGGCGGCGGTCACGCACCAGCCCCCGGTGGCGGCTTCGGCGGCGGCCACAGCGGCGGCGGATTGGGCGGTTTCGGTGGCGGTCACGGCGGTGGCGGCGGCTTTGGCGGCGGTCACGGCGGCGGTGGCGGCGGCCACAAATAACCTCGGTTCGTCGAACCTCCCGACGCCAAGCGGCGCCTACGACATGGCTTCGGCAACCACGGCCACCGATCACGCAGCACGCTAGGGTGGCGTCGCGAACCCCCAAGCGGCGCCGGTACAGCTGTTCTGGCGCGGCACAGCAACCAACCGTCGGGCGATTTGGAGGAGCGGTGGAGGTCGTACTCGGTGTGTCGATGGCACCTGAGACAGTCCGCATGGTCCTCGTCGAAGGTGCGGCCGCCGGCGGGGTGACCGTCGATCAGGACGGCTTCGACGTCGTCGGCGACACGACCCCTGCCGCCGCCGCCGATCACATCGTCGCGGCCATTCTCGGCACCCGGAACAGTGCGGCCCAGGGCGGTTACCAGCTCAAATCGAGCGGGGTGAGCTGGACCGATCCGGTCAAGGCGGCGGCGCTGCGAGATGTGTTGGCGGCGCGCAGGATTGAGGACGTGACGCTGGTCTCGGCGGTGATGGCCGCCGCGGCGCTGGCACAGGCGATGGGCAGCGCGACCAACTGGGCCCGCACCGCGTTGCTGCTCGTCGAACCCACCAGCGCGACCCTCGCGGTCGTCGACACCTCCAACGGGGCGGTCACCGACGTGCATCGGCACCCACTGCCCGGCCGCGATGACGTCGCGCTGGCGAAGCTGACCGCGATGGTCTCGGGTGCCGAATCGATGAGGGCGCGACCGGACGGAGTGCTCCTGGTCGGCTCGGACGTGGACATCCCGTTGATCAAGCCAACGCTCGAGGCCGCGACGTCACTCTCGGTGACCACGCCCGAGGAACCCGAGATGGCCCTGGCCCGCGGCGCCTCGCTGGCCGCGGCCAACGCGCGTCTGGGGGCGCCGCGGACGATCACGATGCCTTCCGCGCGGATTTCCTCGACCGCGGCGGCCGGGTCCGCCCGTGACGTCGACGCGCGCGACACCTCGTCCCGCGAGCGCCGCAGCCGAAAACCGGCGGCCGCGGTCGTCGGCGTGATGATCATTTTCGTCACCGGCTTCGTGGCGTTGGCGCTGGCGCTGGTCTTCGGTAGCGGTCCGGACGCGGACCAAGCACCGGATGTCAGCACGACCGTCGTCGCGCCGAAGGGCCCACCGCCCCCGAACGCCGGACCGCCGGCACCGTCACCCCCGCCGTCGGCCCCTGCACCGGCGACGCCCGAGACGCCCGCGCCGCCCTCGCCGCATTCCGGCGACCACGAACACTGGGACGACTGGCTGCACCGCCATTTGGGGCCCCAAATTCCGGTCCCGTAGTCCGGTCCCGGGCGGGTTCCGGCCCACCCCCAGACCGCCGATCACGCGTAAAATCGGGTTACAAGGGGAATACGGAGGGGACTCAGCGACGTCGCGCGCCATCATCTCGTGCGACGGCGACGTCCTCACCGGGAATGGGCTAGCAACCGACTATTGGAGGAGCTTTGGACACCGTACTTGGTGTGTCGATGGCGCCGACCGCGGTCCGGATGGTGCTGGTCGAGGGGGAAAACGGCGACGGGGCCACCGTCGATGAAGACAATTTCGAAGTCCCGGCGGCCGCTGACGCAGCAACCGCAACCGCCTCCGACCAGGTAGTCTCCGCAATCTTGGGGACGCGTCAGGGTGCAGCGGAGGGTGGTTACCAACTGGCGTCGACCGGGGTGACGTTCACCGACCCCGTCGAGGCCGCCGCGCTGCGCGACAAGCTCGCCGCCCACAAGGTCGAAAATGTGATGCTGGTCTCGGCCTTCCTGGCCGCGGCCGCGCTGGCCCAAGCGGTCGGCCACCGGACCAACTACGCGCAGACCGCGCTGTTGTACATCGAGCCCGACACCGCGACGCTGGCAGTCGTCGACAGCGCCGACGGATCCATCGCCGACGTCCGGCGCCAGGTCCTCCCCGAAGACGACGAGGCCGCCGTGGCCGAGCTGACCCGCCTGGTCTCCGGCGCGGAGAACATGGAAAGCCGCCCGGACGCCGTGTTCGTCGTCGGCTCCGGCATCGATATCCCGCTGATCAAGCCCGCGCTGGAGGCGGCGACCACCCTGCCGTTGACCGCGGCCGAGGAACCGGACACAGCCCTGGCCCGCGGCGCTGCCCTGGCATCGGCGCATGCGCCGCTGTTCGCGTCGTCCACCGCCGCCCTGGCGTACGCGCAGGATCCCGGCACGGGTGCGATCAATCCGCTCGCCGTGGCACCCGGCTACTTCGACGCGCCCGGTGACGCGGGGGTGGATGCCCTCGCGTACAGCGCCGTGCCCGACGACCCCGACGAGTTCTTCACCGGCTCGCAGACCGCCGCGACCGAGCTGGTCGGCGCGGACTACCGCGGGCGCAACTTCAAGCTGGTCGGAAGCGCGGTGGCGGCGGTCTTCGTCATCGGCGTGGTGGCGCTGGTCGTCTCATTGGCCATCGCCATCCGCCCGACGGCGAACGTGCGGCCCAGCCCGAATGAGAACGTCGTGGTGGCGCCCACCCGGCCCGCTCCGGCACCCGCGGCCCCGGCCCCGGCTCCTGTCCAGGCGCCCGCGGCTCCCGCGCCCGCCCCGGAGGCCCCGGCCCCCGCCCCGGAGGCCCCGGCCCCCGCCCCAGAGGCCCCGGCCCCGGCCGCCCCGGCGCCCGCGCCGGTGGCCCCCGCGCCCGCTCCAATCCCCGTGCCGGCGGCCCCGCCGCCCGCTCCGCCGCCAGTGGCACCCGTTCCCGTACCGATCCCGCTGCCCATCCCGGGCATCGGTGGTCCGCCCGGCGGCGGGTGGGGCCCCGGTCACGGCGGCGGAGGCCATGGGGACCACGACGGCGGCGGCTTCCCCGGCGGCCCGCGCGGCGGCTTCGGCGGCGGCCACGGTCACGGCGGATTCGGCGGTGGTGGCCCACGCATCAACATTCCGGGCATCCCCGGGATTTAATCCGTCGGCGCAGCGGCTACCCGTCATCTGCCGTTTGTCTCCCGCTTAGCCCGGGGATGCAGTTCGCTCATCGGGGTCGCTTACACCAGTGGTATGCGATGCACCGTGTTCGGCACGGGATACCTCGGTGCCACCCACGCAGTCGGGATGGCGGCACTGGGACACGACGTCCTCGGGATCGACATCGACCCGGGCAAGGTGGCCAAGCTCGCCGGGGGTGACATCCCCTTTTACGAGCCAGGCTTGCGAAAGCTGTTGAACGAGAACCTGGCTGCGGGCCGTCTGCGGTTCACCACCGACTACGACGCGGCCGCCGACTTCGCCGACCTGCACTTCCTGGGCGTGGGCACACCGCAGAAGAAGGGCGAATACGGCGCCGACCTGCGCCATGTCTATGCCGTGATCGACGAGTTGGTGCCCCGGTTGACCAGTTCGGCGGTGCTGGTGGGCAAATCGACGGTTCCGGTGGGCACCGCGGCCGAGTTGCACCAGCGCGCGGCCGCGCTGGCGCCCCGCGGCGTCGACGTCGAAATCGCCTGGAATCCGGAGTTCCTGCGCGAAGGCTATGCCGTACAGGACACCCTGCGCCCGGACCGGATTGTGCTTGGGATCCACCAGGATTCGGCGCGCGCCGAGGCCGCCGTTCGTGAGCTGTACGGGCCGCTGCTGGACGCGGGCGTGCCGTTCCTGGTGACAGATCTGCAAACCGCGGAGCTGGTCAAAGTCTCGGCCAATGCCTTTCTGGCGACGAAGATTTCGTTCATCAACGCCATCTCCGAGGTGTGCGAGGCGGCCGGCGCCGACGTCAGCCTGCTGGCAGATGCGCTCGGTTACGACCCGCGGATCGGACGCCAATTCCTCAACGCCGGTTTGGGTTTCGGCGGCGGCTGCCTGCCCAAGGACATCCGGGCATTCATGGCGCGCGCCGGCGAACTGGGCGCCGACCAGGCGCTGACGTTCCTGCGCGAGGTGGACAGCATCAACATGCGCCGCCGCACCCGGATGGTGGAACTGGCCAGCGCGGCCTGCGGCGGGTCGCTGCTGGGCGCCAACGTCGCGGTGCTGGGCGCGGCGTTCAAACCCGAATCCGACGACGTGCGCGACTCGCCCGCGCTCAACGTCGCGGGGCAACTGCAGCTCAACGGCGCCGCGGTCAACGTCTACGACCCCAAGGCGCTGGACAACGCGCAGCGCCTGTTCCCGACGCTGAACTATGCGGTCTCGGTCGAAGAGGCCTGCGAGCGCGCGGATGCCGTGCTGGTGCTCACCGAGTGGCGGCAATTCGTCGAGCTCGATCCCGACGACTTGGCCGGCGGGGTGCGGGCCCGCGTCATCGTCGACGGTCGCAACTGCCTGGACGTGGCCCGCTGGCAGCGGGCGGGCTGGCGGGTCTACCGGCTCGGCGCGCCGCGACCGTAGGGACGCAAGAGCGGGGCTTTCCGTCAGTCCGATTCCAACCGCTCTCCAGGGATCGGATCATCGTTACCCTCAAAAGTCCGACACCGTAGGTGTTTTCACTATTGATGGGAATTACGCGCCTTGACGACGACCGATCCGACCACGACCGCTTCCACCGAAACCGGCATCGAGGTCATCCCCCTGTCCGGGTGGACCGGAGCCCTGATCGACGGTGTGGACATCTCCGCACCGTTGAGCGACTCGGACAAGGATGTCATCCGCACGGCCTTGCACAAATGGAAGGTCGTGTTCTTCCGCGACCAACAGCTGGACCACGCGGCGCAGGTCGCGTTCGGCGCGCAATTCGGTGACGTCACTCCCGCTCACCCGTACGAAGGCGACTCCGCCCCTGCGGGTTTCCCGCAGATTCACACGGTGTCGCCGGCCGCCTATGACCGCCGGTACAGATCCGAGTACCGGCACAAGGAGAATCGGAACGGCCCGAACTGGCATGCCGACGTGACGCCGCTGATCAATCCACCGTCGCATTCGATTCTGCGCGCCGAAGTGGTGCCGCCCTATGGCGGCGACACGCTGTTCACCAATGTCGCCGCTGTCTACCAAGGTCTTTCGCCACTGGTGCGTGGGTTCATCGACGGGCTTCGCGCCGAGCACCGGTTCGGCGCGACGCTGGCCTTCGAACGCAGCGCCGAGAAGATCGGTGAACTGGTTCGGGGCAAGCCGTTGGCGGCCATCCATCCGGTGGTTCGGGTGCACCCCGAGACCAACGAGCGCGTGGTCTACGTCAATCAGTTCTTCACCAAGGAGATCGTTGACCTGTCCCCGCGGGAGAGTCGTCACGTCCTGGACCTGTTGTTCGAGCAGATCTCCCGCCCCGAGTATTCGGTTCGATTCAAGTGGGAGCCGGGAAGCGTTGCGTTCTGGGACAATCGGGCCACGTTGCATCTCGCGCCGCGCGATTTCGAACACCTCGATCACGAGCGCGTGCTGCATCGGATCACACTGGTCGGCGACATCCCGGTCGGCCCGGACGGGCGCCCATCGGAGCCGTTGGAGGGCCAGTTCTTCGGGGCCGCCTGACAGGGAAGTGAGCAACCTCAAGCGGCCCGGTGCGACCACAGCAGGCCGAGCAGCCCGAACGCCGCCACCACGGTGGTGGTCACCGCCACCGGCCACAACGCCCCGCCCACGTGCGCGACCACCGAGGTCAGCAGCAACGGGACGAGCCCGCCGATGATGGTGGAACTCTGGCCGGACAACGACATCCCGGTGTAGCGCACCCGCGCCGGGAAGGATTCGGCGAGGTATTTGGGCAACGCGCCCCACACGACCCACATCGGCGCGCCGATCAAGGTCTCGGTGATCAGCAGCGCCGTCACCGTCGAGTAGGCGGAGAGAACGGCCAGCAGCCCCGCGGTCGGCAACACGAGCAATCCGAGCAGCCCCGCGCGGACGACCCTTGGCGCGCCGACCCGATCGGCGAGCCAGCCGCCCAGCAGTGTCAGCACCCAGAACACGGTGACGTGCACGGCGGAGATGCCGAGCAGCACCGACGAGGCCGGCAGGGCAAGGCTTTTGGTGCCGTAGCCGGTGAGGAAGACGGTCTCGACGAAGAAGGGGACTGTCACGCCGCCCAAATAGACCCCGAAGCAGACCAGCATGGTGCGACCGTGCTGACGAACGGCCTCGCGCAACGGGAAACGCGACAATTCGCCGCTGCGGTGCAGCGCGGTGAACTCCGGCGATTCCATCACCCGCAGCCGGATGAACAGGCCGACGACGCTCAGCGCGATCCCGAACAGGAACGGCACCCGCCAACCCCAGGTCACGAAACTGTGCTCGCTCAGCACAGACGCCAGGATGAACAGCGACCCGGTGGCCAACCCCTGGCCCAGGGTCGCCCCGGTCTGCACCAGCGATCCCCAGAAACCGCTGCGGTGGGGCGGGCTGGTCTCGGTGACCACCAGGACCGCGCCGGCCCATTCGCCGCCGAGCCCCACTCCCTGCAGAAACCGCAACAGCACCAGCAGCGCGGGCGCCGACCACCCTATCGCGCCGTAGCTGGGCAGCAATCCGATCAGAAACGACGGGATGCCCATGATCAAAAGCGTTGCCACCAGCATCTTCTTGCGTCCGAGGCGGTCGCCCAGGTGCCCGAAGACGACCCCGCCCAGGGGGCGCGCGACGAATCCCACCGCGAAAGTGCCAAGTGCGGCAAGCACTCCGGCCGTGGCTGAGGCGCGCGGGAAGAACAGTGGACCGAAGACCAGGGTGGCCGCGAAGCCGTAGAGGAAGAAGTCGTACCACTCCAGCACGCTGCCGACGAGACTGGCCAGCGCCACCCGGCGCATGCCGGGGACGGGCGCCGCCTCTTCGGGCAGGGTCGCCGGCCGGGTGCTTTCCTGCTCTGCGATCGTCATCGAGGTCTCCGAATGGTCGGCCGGTCAGATCCGCGCACCCGCGCCGGCAACGAAATGACCGGCGCGAGTGGGGCATCGCGGCGAGTAGGACCGTCCGGCGCCCCTGCCCAGTTCAGCGTCATCGGGCGCGGTTGACGACGGTTGAAATCAGCTTGAAGGCAAGTGCTTACGTGGCAGAACCCAATTTCCGGGGACCGCGAGGGCGGTACTGCATCGGCTTTCTTTCACGTACTCCTGGCGCCGATCACCTGCCGGGCGTATGAGTATGTTGTTGTCACACACAAGTTCGCGGGTGGAGCGACGCGAAGATGTTAGATCGCCGCTGCGGTGTCTTAACGCGAGTCTTTTACACCCGGGCGAACTCGAATATGCCCGGCACATCCCACTTTCCGGTGTCAACGCGCAGAACTTCTGGACTATGGCCGGTCGATCGAACGTCGAAGGGTGTTCCGCGGCGCCTGAGATCCTCCGCTTTGCCCGCAACATCGTTGACGCCGATTCGGATGGCCCAGGATCCCGGCCCCCACGTGTCGAGGGATTCCCGCAATTCACCCGATGCGATCGGTTCTAGTAGTTGCAGCTCTGCGCTTCGTGGATGGCGGAAACGATAGGTTGCGTGGCGCGCCGCAAGGGATTCATCGAGCACCGGTCCTGTCGTGGGCAGGAGGCCAAAGTTCCGCTCCAACGCTTTCACGGTCAGGGAAAGGTCCTCGGTGATCCAGCTTCGCCGCAGCACCCGGATCATGGCTCCAGGTGGCAGATCGGGATCCGGTCGTGGCTCCCACAGTTGGTCGTCCTTACCCAAGGCCGACGTCTCTATGAACTCGAGGAACAGCCCTCCGTCAACGGAGGGTTGGTACGCCCCCGGGTCGTCCTCCGTCCACCCGATCCAGAGTCGCGTGAAGATTCCCGGCATCTCATAGAACGGACATTCCTTATCCCGTAGGCGCCGGGCGACATGTTGTATGTCTGAGGTTGCAATCTCATTGGCATGTGTCTTCCACGGCCGATGGCCCTGAGCGGCAAGCAGCTTCGGTAGGAATGGCAGCGTCGTCAACGGGTCTCGGTCTGCGTCGAGGGGTGCAACAGCCATCGCTTCAATTCGTGTGGGAGACACCAACAGCGACGGATGAACCCTTGCGAACAGGTAGGTGAAGCCGCTGCCTGGTTCGTTATTGCCCCACGCGGCTCGTGGCTCGGGGAAGCCGAGCGCGTCGACGAATACTCGTTCGGCGACGGCGACGTCATCGACGAAAACCTCAGCGTTGCACAGCAGGTCGTACATCTGACATCTCCTTCGTAGTTCAGCTGGCTGAGAGGCGCGCGAAGAGTTGCAGGCCGGTCGCCCATGATCGGTGATCGATCCTGTTGGAACGCCTTCCTGAATTGCCTTGCGCCAAGCATCGGGTCACGCACTCGCTCAATCCGATACCGCTGGGTTCTGAGATGCGCACCAAACAATTTCGGATGCGGCACCGAAGCGAGCTGCTCACGGTTGACGACTTCGAACTCGCCGCCGTCAAGCCCCAACAACTTTCCGTTTACGGCCCATTGGGAGTTCGCGCTCGCAGTTGGCGTGCTGAAATGCGGTCGATGACCTGCGTGGCCGTAGCGGCAGGATCACCCGCGGCTAAAGCCCACCCCCGGGCGCGTAGATAATAAGCGGCCGAAGGCGCTTCGACGGTTATCCCAAGTCCACCCTGCACGTGCGCGGCCGAAGAAGCCGCTGTCGTGGCGCCTTCAGCCATGAAGTGGAATGCCGCAGGCGCCAATTCGGGTCGCTCATCCGGCTCGTACTCGTGGAACCATGCGGCGCGGCGGGTGAGATTGCGGCCTCCCTGAACCATGACGGCAGCCCGGGCAAGCGGGTGGGAAATGCCTTGCAGACTGGCGATGGGAACACCAAACGTGAAGCGACTCTTAGCGAACTCCGCTGCAAGCATCATGGACTGTTCGACGAGACCGGCCAGCGCCGCCGCGGTCAGCAATCGCCATTCATCCAGCGCACGCGAGTACTCGGCGATGGCCTGAGCACCGCTGCCCACGACGTTGGATGTGCTGGCCGCTGACACATCGATCCATGCCATGGGCAAGCATCCGATGTTCTCGACCAATGGGGGACGGTTGTCATAGGTCACGTGCACAATCTCAGCTCCGCGACGGACGATGATGTGATCGGCAATCGTTCCGGACGGAATCAAGCGCCGCGCGCCGAGGTCCTCCAGCTGTGGGTCCAAGGCGGCGATTCGAATGCCATTGATGAACTCAGCTGTTCCGGGATCGTCTACCTCAAGGACACCGAGGCGTGCCAGTAGTCTGGTGGCGCAGACGTGATCGATCCAGGGCACGGGAGCCAGTGCCCGGCCGAGTTCTTCGGCAACGAGGACGAGATCAACCATCGTGGCACCGTCGCCGCCAACGTCAATCGGAGCAGCCATTGTTGTCGCTCCGGTTGCGCAGAGCCGTTCCCACAGGCTCTTGTCGAATCCGGTCGATTCGGACGCCCGCACTGTATCGATCGGGCAGTGGGTGGTGAAGAAGTCGCGGTACGCCGCCTGTAGGTCACGCTGGTCGCGCGTCAGACCGTAGTCGAGCCGCCGCAGTTCGTAGCGGTCCATCGTTGCTCCTCACGACTATGAATCGTCGGCCGGTCAAAACGGCCGAGTCAGCTAGGCAGACGGCCTGGCGTAGCTCGGTTTGCCCAGTCCCAGAGAGTGTTCAGCGATCATGTTGAGGTAGACCTCGAGAGTGCCGCCGTAGATTCCGGTCGGGCCGGCCAGCCGATACAGATGCTCGGCCGTGCCGTCGCAGGGTGCCCCGTCGGTGTCGACTGGCAATGTGCCTGCAACACCCGACACGTCCATCAGATCAGTCGACACGTCACGCAACGTGTAACCGACTGCCACGCGCCCGAAATGGTCCGGGGTGCTGAGCGCTGCTTCGATCTGCGCGAAGCTGCGTCCGAGGCGGTACTTGACGACCTCGTTATCGATTGGGCGGCGACCGGTGTCCTTGTTCGGAGCCGCGGCCGCTAGGCGTTCGATGGCTCCTGCCGCTGGCTCGATGTGTTCGGCCATGCCGGCCACGGAGCGAAGTCCGACTTGGTCCGCATCGCCTACGTCGAATTTGTGTTCTTCGTCGAGCGCGGCTCGCAGGACCGTCCAGCCCCCGTTGACCTCGCCGATGCGATACCTGTCACTGACGCAAACATCGCTGTAGTAAACGATATTCGTTCGATCACCGTCGACCGTGCGCAGGCCTTGGATTTCGATTCCCGGTGTACTCAGAGGGACCAGGAACATGGTAAGACTTCGATGTTTCGGCGCAGACGGATCTGTGTTCGTCACCAAGAACACGTATTGAGAGTTGTGGGCGCCGGTGGTGAACATCTTCGCGCCGTTGATGATCCAGGAGTCGCCGTCACGAATTGCTCTGGTCTTGCATGTCGCTACGTCTGAACCGCCCTCGGGCTCGGTGTAGCCCAGGCAGAGCCGGACTTTGCCGGAGAGAACTCCGGGAAGAACCTCCTCCTTCAACGACGGTGAAGCGAACCGTTGTACCTGCTGCACAACCATCTTCGTTATGCTCCAATGGAAGTAGGGCATGCGTGCGCGGTAAGTCTCGAGCTCATAGATCCTTTGGCGGATGGGGGTGAATCCACCTTCGGATTGCGGCTGCACTTCACCGGCGAGCCACCCCTTGGCGCCGAGCGCGAGGTGGACGTCGATGTCGAGGTTGTCGCCGGTAGCCCGATTCCGTCGCTGAACATCGTCGGTGACTAGATCAGCAAGTGTCGTTCGGACTTCTTGCTGAAACGCGGCATCGTCGTCATTCAGCCGCACCCGCGCGAAGTCCATGCTGTGCCTGTCCCTTCGTATGCTTCATTGGCCCGGCTGGCGATCACGACAGGTGCTCGCCGATCTGCACGCGATCCGAGTGGGCGCGACTCGCCTTCGCACACTGGGATGGGCGGGCGCGCCGACTTCGCATTCAGGTGTGCTTGAGCGTAAGGACGGGCGGCAGTCTCAGACCAATACAATTTTGGTCAGCTCGCCATACCGGCGTCTTATGGATGAGCACCGTCGCCAGAACCAGACCCTCCTGCCTGCTGGGCGGCCCAGTCGCGCGGTGTCTGTATCAGCGTCGCCGGCCAATCGCCCGCATCGACGAGTCGCGTCGCCACCTGCCAGATCGTCGAGCCGAACTCGAAGACGAAGGAGCGGGGGAGAACGAGTTGGGGTCGCACGGCGATGAATAGATGGTCAGACATGGTGGGCTCGTGAAGCGGCGCGTAGCGCAGACGACCCGCGGCTACGTCTTGCGCGATAGCCGACAATGGCAGGATTCCGTACGCGAGCCCGCGGCCGATGACGTCCCTTTGCACCAGAACCGAATCTGTTTCGAAGCGTACGTCGACAGACACCTGCTGAGTCAGCGCGGTCTTCTCCACCAGGCTCCGCAGCCCGGGTTCAGACCGCGGAAGTGTCAAAGGTCGGCGCCCCAGATCGCGGAAGACGCACGGGGTGTCAGCACTCAGATCGGAGTCCGGTCCGCCGACCAGGCAGAGATTCTCCACGAGGAGCTCAGTTGTGAAGAGGCGTTCATCGGGTCCTGTCCCGTTGATGACCGCGATGTCGACATCGCCGAGAAGCATGTGATCGACCAATTGCCGTGAATCTTGGACGACCGTTGTGACCTGAACCTTCGGGAAGACCTCCACAAGGCGACCAAGTAAAGGGCCGGCTAGAACCTGGGCTGTGTGTTCGGGCATGCCCAGGACGACACCACCACCGATCTGAGCGAGCGGTGAGCCCACGTTCTGCATGGCGAGTTCCAGTTGTCCCAACGGCCCGGCAATCGCGGAACGGAGTTGTTCGCCTTCCTCCGTGAGCTGCATTCCTCGCGGATTACGAGCGAAGAGTTGTACACCGAGCGCGGCTTCGAGCAAGCGGATTTGACGACTCAACGCCGGCTGCGCGATGCCGAGCACTTCACTGGCGCGGGTCAGCGAACCTTCGTCGGCGATCCGCAGAAAGTACCGAAGCCGGTGCATGTCCATATGGACCCAGGTATATCACCGCGGTATAGCCGCGGCCGCAAGATTCTATTGGTTCGCAGGTCACGACCGGTCTTAGGCTCACGGGGCATACCGATCGGGATCAGGCGAACGGAGTTGACGACGATGGCGGGCAGTGCGGAGTACAAGCTCGGCGAGTTCACCTTCCCCCGCGGATGGTTCATGGTGGCCGAGAGTGCTGCGATCACGAATAAGCCGACTAGTGCGCATTTCTTCGGCGAAGATGTAGTCCTCTTCCGCGGTGAAAGCGGAGTGACCGCCATGCTCGGTGCTTACTGCGCCCACATGGGAACGCATCTCGCGCGCAGTCAGCACTCCTATACGGTCACTTCGGGTCGTCACGTCGACGGTGACGCGATCCGCTGTCCGTTTCACGGCTGGGCGTATGGGCCGGACGGAAAGTGCACTGACATACCGTATTTCGACGGGACGATTCCTCGACTTGCGCGTGTCCGCAGTTGGCCGGTGCAGGAGCGGTACGGGATTGTCTTCTGCTGGAACGATCCGGAGGGGCTGGAGCCCGACTTCGACATCCCCGACATCCCCGAGTGGGACGATGCCGAGTGGATGCGATGGAACGGTGCTGACCACCTGGCCGATCTTCCCTGCCACCCCATCGAAGTCTTCGACAACAACTCCGATTATGCGCATCTCGCTTATCTGCATGGCGGCGGCGCCCGACTCTACGAGAACGAAGTCGACGGCGTCGTCTATCGACAACGTCAGAGCCTCATCGCCGAATCGTCGGATGGAGTGGATAACTTCGAGCGCGATGCCGCAGACGATGCTGTTCACATCACCACCGAAAATGGTTACGTCGGGCCAGGACTCAATCTCGCTCGGTTCGTTGAGCTCAACGCCGTGCAGCTCATCGCCACCACACCGGTCGACGATGGCACGGCCAGACTGTGGCAGTGCGCACTGGTCAAGCGCCCGGACGGAATCACCGACGATCAGGCTGAGGAATTGCTGGCCGGAATCAATCGAGGGTTCGCTTACGGTCTCGGTACTCAGGATGGCGAAGTGTGGGCCAACAAGAAAGCGGCGACCAAGATCATGCAAATGCCCACGGACGGGCCGTTTCGCGCGGGACGGACGTGGTACAGCCAGTTCTTCAACCCGAGGGAAAAGGCTCAGGAGATTCTCCGACCGGTCTCGGGTATGCACCACGTGCGCGGCGTCCCGGGATTCACCGTGGAAATAGGCGTTTGATGCAGACCTTTCAACTGTCCACGACCACTGAGGAAACCCTGTGACCAACGAGATTGTGCAGTACCACGTTTCGGATGCGATCGCCACAATCAGTCTGAACCGCCCCGAGGTTGCCAACGCGCAGAATGCGGAACTGCTGCAGCGTCTAGACGAACTCTGGACCGCGGCCGCAGATGACAATGAAGTCAAAGTCATCGTGTTGCGCTCTAACGGCAAGCACTTCTCGGCGGGCCACGATCTGAAGGCGGGAGCCGATTCCACCGACAAGATTGTGCTTGCCGACCTCTACGACTACGAATCAAAAGCCTATGTCGGATACTCGCTTCGTTGGCGCAACATCGCTAAGCCGTCGATCGCGGCGGTGCAGGGCCGATGCATCGCCGGCGGTCTCATGCTCGCCTGGCCTTGCGACCTGATCGTCGCGGCTGACGATGCCAAGTTCTCAGACCCAGTCGTCGCGATGGGTGTTGGGGGAGTTGAGTACCACGGCCACACCTGGGAGTTCGGCGCCCGGCTCGCGAAAGAGGTGCTCTTCACCGGGCGTCCGGTTACCGCCGAGGAAGCGCTGCGAGTCGGCATGGTCAATCAGGTCGTCCCCCGCGATGAACTCGACAACTCGGTTCGCCAACTGGCAGCCCATATCGCGCAGCAGGACGCCTTCGCTCTGAGAATGGCCAAGCGCGCGGTGAATCAGACACTCGATCTGCAGGGATTCACAAACTCGGTACAAGCCGTATTCGACGCGCACAGTCTCGGTCACGGGCATGCGCTGTCGGTGTCGGGGTGGCCCGTCCTAGCGGGGCTGGACGGCATGAAAAGCGCTGTGGCCAGCAAATGACGGTCGTGAATCGTCATGATAACCGGCCTGCCTGCTGTGATTTCTGACCGATGCGCAGCCTGAAACCCTTGGCGGCGAGCCACTTCTGGATCGGATTCGTTGTGGACGACGCTGCCGAAGCGATGGCCCGATGGTCGCGCGTGTACGGGGTCGGTCCGTTCGAACAGTGTGTGTGTGTGTGTGTGTGTGTGTGTGTGTGTGTGTGTGTGTGTGTGTGTGTGTGTGTGTGTGTGTGTGTGTGTGTGTGTGTGTGTGTGTGTGTGTGTGTGTGTGTGTGTGTGTGTGTGTGTGTGTGTGTGTGTGTGTGTGTGTGTGTGTGTGTGTGTGTGTGTGTGTGTGTGTGTGTGTGTGTGTGTGTGTGTGTGTGTGTGTGTGTGTGTGTGTGTGTGTGTGTGTGTGTGTGTGTGTGTGTGTGTGTGTGTGTGTGTGTGTGTGTGTGTGTGTGTGTGTGTGTGTGTGTGTGTGTGTGTGTGTGTGTGTGTGTGTGTGTGTGTGTGTGTGTGTGTGTGTGTGTGTGTGTGTGTGTGTGTGTGTGTGTGTGTGTGTGTGTGTGTGTGTGTGTGTGTGTGTGTGTGTGTGTGTGTGTGTGTGTGTGTGTGTGTGTGTGTGTGTGTGTGTGTGTGTGTGTGTGTGTGTGTGTGTTGTGTGTGTGTGTGTGTGTGTGTGTGTGTGTGTGTGTGTGTGTGTGTGTGTGTGTGTGTGTGTGTGTGTGTGTGTGTGTGTGTGTGTGTGTGTGTGTGTGTGTGTGTGTGTGTGTGTGTGTGTGTGTGTGTGTGTGTGTGTGTGTGTGTGTGTGTGTGTGTGTGTGTGTGTGTGTGTGTGTGTGTGTGTGTGTGTGTGTGTGTGTGTGTGTGTGTGTGTGTGTGTGTGTGTGTGTGTGTGTGTGTGTGTGTGTGTGTGTGTGTGTGTGTGTGTGTGTGTGTGTGTGTGTGTGTGTGTGTGTGTGTGTGTGTGTGTGTGTGTGTGTGTGTGTGTGTGTGTGTGTGTGTGTGTGTGTGTGTGTGTGTGTGTGTGTGTGTGTGTGTGTGTGTGTGTGTGTGTGTGTGTGTGTGTGTGTGTGTGTGTGTGTGTGTGTGTGTGTGTGTGTGTGTGTGTGTGTGTGTGTGTGTGTGTGTGTGTGTGTGTGTGTGTGTGTGTGTGTGTTGTGTGTGTGTGTGTGTGTGTGTGTGTGTGTGTGTGTGTGTGTGTGTGTGTGTGTGTGTGTGTGTGTGTGTGTGTGTGTGTGTGTGTGTGTGTGTGTGTGTGTGTGTGTGTGTGTGTGTGTGTGTGTGTGTGTGTGTGTGTGTGTGTGTGTGTGTGTGTGTGTGTGTGTGTGTGTGTGTGTGTGTGTGTGTGTGTGTGTGTGTGTGTGTGTGTGTGTGTGTGTGTGTGTGTGTGTGTGTGTGTGTGTGTGTGTGTGTGTGTGTGCCATCCTCGCATCCAGCTGCCTTGCATCTACCGGGAACAACCGGCGCACCTCGACTTCGAGGCCTACACCGCGTGCACTGATTCGCCCGGCATCAGACTGATCTGCGACTACACACCACGACGGAGCGTCTTCAAGGACCTTGCCGACATTTACGGAAACCCCTTGTCCGGGTTCACCTTGCTTTCCCTCAGGACGAGCGAATTCGACACGCTCAGCGTGCAATACGCGAAAAATGACTACGAGCTCGCGTGCGAGCTGAACCCGCCCGGACAACGCATAGCCATCTATGACACGGTGCCCGACTTCGGCTTTTTCACTGAAGTGGTTGAGGCGGTAGCGAGTGATCATCACTCCGCTCACCTCTATTGCCCACACGTCAGACAAGGACATCACGATGACCAAGACTGAGCGGCGCTTCCATTTCGACCGGCACACACCGGAATACCGGCTCGAATTCGAGGCGATAACCGAAGAAATGCACAGTAGATGCCCCATGGCGTGGACTGACACGTATGGCGGCCACTGGGTCGCCGCAGGCAGCGCTGAAGTCTTCGAACTTGCCAGGTCGCCGCACGTCTCCAATGACCATGACATCACCGGTGAACGAAACGGCTACCGGGGAATCACAATTCCGACCGCCAAGCGGGCGAACATTCGCGGCGGTCTGCTAGAAATGGACGACCCCGAACACCGCGTTTATAGAGCGGCACTGAACCCGTACTTGTCACCGGCGGCGGTGAACCGTTGGGTTCCCTTCATCGACGAGGTTGTTCGCGCCGCCATTGACGACAAGATAGAAGCCGGCCGGATCGATTTCGTCGATGACCTGGCCAACGTGGTGCCTGCCGTCCTCACGCTGGCAATGATGGGCATCCCGCTGAAGAAGTGGGCGCTGTACAGCGAGCCGGTTCACGCCGCGGTGTACACACCCGAAAACTCACCGGACATCGATCGCGTTATCGCGATGCACCGAGCCATGGGCGCCGATCTGCTGTCAACCATGGAAGACATCCGACAAAGCCCTCGGCCCGGCTTGGTGAATGCTCTGCTGCAGTTGCGTATTGACGGCGAGCCAGCTCCTCCAATGGAAATCATGGGCAACCTCGGTCTGCTGATCGGCGGTGGCTTCGACACCACAACCGCTCTCACCGCGCATGCGTTGGAGTGGCTCTCGCAGCACCCCGGCGAACGTGAGCGACTCAGCCGAGAGCGGGCAACCTTGCTGGACAGTGCAACGGAAGAGTTCCTACGCTTCTTCACTCCGGCTCCGGGAGATGGCCGCACTTTCGCCGCCGATGTTTCGATGCTCGGTACTCAGTTTCGCGAGGGAGAACGCCTGTGGCTGTCGTGGGCAATGGCCAATCGCGATCCAGCCGTATTCGAGAGCCCGAACAGGCTTCTCCTTGAGCGGAAAGGTAACCGTCATTTCAGCTTTGGGCTTGGGGTGCATCGATGCATCGGCTCGAATGTGGCCCGCGCAGTCTTCAAGTCGATGCTGAGCGCGGTGCTGGATCGCATGCCGGACTTCCGCTGCGATGGAGAGCGCACCATCCATTACGAGACGATCGGCAACATACAAGGCATGCGCAGCCTGCCCGCCACGTTCGCGCCCGCACCTCGAGTGGGAGCGGGGCTCGACGAAACTCTCGAAGCTCTGCAAAGGCTCTGCGATGAGCGGGAGCTGGCGCGGCCGATCAACGAACTGAAGGAGACAGTCGAGGTGCCTGTGACACGAACCCGCACGCCTGAATGCTCAAAAGAATGATCGCCCGTAATAAGTCTGAGGCAGTTGGACCATCGGTCGACGAGTTGATGAGGTTGCTGGACGTCACCCTCGACGCCGACGGTAGCGCGCTCGGTGACACAGGCGCGCTGGACACCGGAGGACGTCGCGTCGTCGAGGGCGCCCAAATCGTCGGGCAGGCGATCGTCGCGGTAGCCAAACGGCTCCCCGATAAAACGATCAGGTCAGCGCAGGCGGTCTTCTCGCGCGTAGTGACGGTGGGGGAGCCGGTCCGCTTGCACATCGACGTGGTATCCGATGGGACAACGACCGGTACGGCGGTTGTGACAGCTAGCCAAAATGGACGTCGCTGCATGGTGATCACGATCCTGGCCGACACGCCTGCCCGAGATCTGATCCGCCACCAGATCCGTTGTCCCACTGTGGCACCGCCGGGGCGGTCCAGCGTCTGCCCGATGCCGATGAAGGGAAGGCAAGTGCGCCTGGTCGGTATCGACGACGCGTTCGATCCATGGGAAGTGGGGCCACCGGAGATTCGCGCGTGGGTTTGTTATGACGAGGCGCCCCACCGCGACGAACTACGCAAAGCGTTGATCGCCAACTTCACTGGATACCTGGGCATCGCAACGAGTATGCGACCACACCCCGGGGTTGGGATGAGCCAAGCGCATACGACGCTGTCGACCGCACCTATGACGACCGCGATCGTTTTTCACGAACCGGTGAGGTGCGATGGGTGGAACCTTTACTCGCACGAAAGCACATACGCCGGCGCCGGGATGTCCTATGTGCGTGGCACCGTGCACACCGACGAAAACCACCTTATTGCCTCGTTCAGCCAGGAAGCGCTCATCAGGCCGGTGCGGACAAACGGTTCGGGAGCCACGTCGAACAGTCGACTGTGAGCAGTCGTGTTGAAGCAAGCGCAGTGAGGAAGATGAGAGAGGAGCGCGGGTGACATCGGCGACGCAAGAGGCCTATTTCGATCCCTATGACGTGGAACTGAACGTCGACCCGTACCCGATGTTTGCGCGACTGCGTGACGAGGTGCCGCTGTACTACAACTCGACACACGACTTCTACGCTGTGAGCCGCTTCGCCGACGTCAACCACGGGCTGGTCGATCACACGACATTCAGTTCAGCGCGCGGCGCAATACTCGAATTGATCAAAGCGAATATCGAGATTCCTTCGGGTGCACTGCTTTTCGAGGTTCCGCCCATCCACGATATCCACCGCAGACTGCTGGCAAGGATGTTCACCCCGCGCAAGATCAATGCGCTCGAGCCCAAGATTCGCGGATTCTGCGCACAGCATCTCGACCCACTGGTCGGCACGGGGCGCTTCGACTTCGTCACCGACCTCGGCGCGGTGATGCCCATGCAAGTCATCAGCGAACTGCTCGGCATCCCCGAGCCGGATCAGGAGAAGATCCGCGACTACACCAACGCCCAGATGCGCACCGACGCCGGCAAGCCAATGGCGGCTGCCGAAGACGGGCTAGTTGTGATGTCCAGGGAGGTTGGTCAGTCGGGTGACCGGTGGCTGGCCTCCGATGGCGGAGTGGGGTCGGTGGTGATTGTAGAAGTGCAGCCAGCCGGCTAGAGCGGTGTCGCGCTGTTGGGTTGATTCGTAGAGTCGAGCGTAGGCCCAGCCGTCGGCCAGAGTGCGGTGGAATCGCTCGATCTTGCCGTTGGTCTGCGGTCGGTATGGACGGGTTCGCTTCGGGGTAATGCACAGCTCGGCGCAGGCATCACGCCATGCGTAGGACTTGTAGGCCGAGCCGTTGTCTGAGAGGACTCGTTCGACGGTGACGCCGTGGTCGGTGAACCACGCCACGGCGCGCTGCAGCACGCCGATCGCTGTGACCGCCTTCTCGTCCGCGCAGATTTCGGCGTAGGCCATCCGGGAATGATCGTCAATGACGGTGTGCACGAACGCCGTTCCGATCCGGGGGCGATAGTCCTTGCCGCGCTGGCCAGTGCGCCGGGCGGTCTGTCGGGCGTTGTGCTTGCTGATTTGTCGGCTCACGAACTTGTGCCCGCCGCCGTCGGGGATGTTGCCGAACTTGGTGACGTCGACATGGACCAGCGCTCCGGGCGAGGCGTGCTCGTAACGACGCAATGGCTCGCCGGTGACGCGGTCGATGTAGGACAGCCGGTTGATACGGCAGCGGGTCAACACCGCATGCACGGTCGAGGCCGGCACACCGAGCCGGCCAGCGATCTGTACTGGACCAAGCCGGTGACGCCACCGTAACCGCACGATCCGCCGCACCATGCGTGGCCCGGTCCTGGTCGGGCTGACACGGGGCCGCGAGCTGCGATCGGCCATCCCGGCCACCCGTTCGGTTCGAAATCGGTCGGCCCATTTCTTGGCGGTTCGTGGGGCGACCATGAACATCTTGGCTGCCGCGGCGTAGGTCCAGCCCTGCTCGACGACGAGGCGAGCAAGCCTCAAACGAGCGCGTGGCGTCAAAGCAGCGTTAGCGTGGGACACGAAGGCCTCCTGGTTGATGAAGCGGTTTCTAGACAGCTCCACTTCATAACCGGAGGCCTTCACCTGTCACACAGGCTCACCGATACCAAACGGGACAATGTCCCTGGACATCACAGCTAGTCGGCAACGATCTGTTCGAGGCCTACATCGACTGGCGCAAGGACCATCCGTCGGACGACATCATGACGGACTTGCTCAATGTCGAGTTCGAAGACGAAAACGGCATATCACGTCGGCTCACCAGAAACGAGCTGCTGATCTACCTCAACACAGTGGCCGGCGCTGGCAACGAAACCACCACCCGGCTGATCGGATGGGCAGGCAAGGTGCTCGCGGAGCACCCCGATCAACGGCGGCAGCTGGCGAAACATCCGGAACTAATCCCTGATGCGGTTGAAGAGTTGCTGCGGTTCGAGCCGCCGGCGCCGCACGTTGCCCGCTACGTCACCCGAGACGTCGAATGTCACGGCCAAGTGGTTCCGGAGGGCAGTGTGATGATGATGCTGATCGGTGCGGCCAATCGAGATCACCGCCAGTTCCCGCCGAACGGCGACGTCTTCGACATCACCCGGAAGGCGCGACAACACCTGACATTCAGCGTCGGCACCCATTACTGCCTAGGTTCGGCGTTGGCGAGACTCGAGGGGCGTATCGCCTTGGAAGAGATCCTCAAGCGATTCCCCAACTGGGAAATCGATTATGGCGGAGCGACTATGTCTCCCACATCAACAGTGCGTGGGTGGGACGCGATGCCGGTTTTCGTCGGGTGATATGGAGCGATGTCGGCCTCATGCAATGTCGAACCCAAGACGTGTCCGATGAACAGCGTCTCCGCCGTACTTGCGGATCGGAACGAGTAGCCTGACCGGCGTGGACTATGCCGGCGCATTCCTCGACGAGAACCGGGCTTTCGCGGAGCTGTTCGACGGTGTCGACGAGTCCACACCGGTACCCACCTGCCCCGACTGGACGCTGCGGCAACTGTTCCGCCACGTCGGGCGCGGGGACCGCTGGGCGGCCCAGATCGTGCGCGACCGGCTCGACACCTACCTCGACCCCCGCACGGTGGAGGGCGGCAAGCCGCCGCCCGACCCCGCCGACGCGATCTCCTGGCTCCACGGCGGCGCTCAGCGGCTGGTCGACGCGGTGGAGCTGACCGGGGTGGAAACACCGGTATGGACGTTCCTCGGCCCGCGCCCGGCAAACTGGTGGATCCGGCGCCGGCTGCACGAGGTGGCCGTGCACCGCGCCGACGCCGCGATCGCGCTGGGCAGCGATTTCACGCTCGAACCCGCCATCGCGGCCGACGGGATCAGCGAATGGCTGGAGCGGGTCGCCATCCAGGCGGGCGGCCAGGGGGCGCCGCTGCCGCTCGAGGACGGGACCACCCTGCACCTGCACGCCACCGATCCCGGCCTCGGCGAGGCCGGGGAGTGGACGGCCGCCGTCGAACAGGGGCGGATCAGCTGGTCCCACGAGCACGGCAAAGGCACCGCCGCACTGCGCGGCGGCGCCACCGAGCTGCTGCTGGCGATCCTGCGCCGGCGCCCGCTCGCCGACACGGGCGTCCAACTCTTCGGCGACGAAGCCGTGTGGCAGCGCTGGTTGGACCGTACGCCGCTCTAGCCGCGGCGCCGCACGGTAATTTGCACACCATGACCACATCGGAGATCGCCACCGTCCTGGCATGGCACGACGCCCTCAACGCCGCGGACATCGAGACCTTGGCGTCCCTGTCCAGCGACGACATCGAGATGGGCGACGCGCACGGGGCCGCGCAGGGCCACGAGGCGCTGCGCAACTGGGCCGCCGCGCACCGGCCGGCCACCGAGCTCGGCCGGATGTATGTGCACGACGGCGTCGTGGCCGTCGAACTGAAACCCAGTAGCCCCGGCGATCCGGGAGCTGAAACGGGCACCGCGTTGACGTTCCGGGTGGTGCGCGACCACGTCACCTCCGTGTTCCGGCACGACAGCCTGGCGTCGGCGTTGGCGGCCACCGAGCTCACCGAATCCGACGCCGTCGACTAGGCACCAGGAGCCACCCATGCGCGGAATCATCTTGGCCGGCGGGTCGGGCACCCGCCTGCATCCGATCACCACGGGCATCAGCAAGCAGTTGCTGCCGGTCTACGACAAACCGATGGTCTACTACCCGCTGTCCACCCTGATGATGGCCGGGATCCGCGACATCCTGGTCATCACCACCCCGCATGACGCGCCCGGATTTCAGCGACTCCTGGGCGACGGCTCGCAATTCGGCGTCAACATCAGCTACGTGACACAGGACCGGCCCGACGGTCTGGCCCAGGCGTTCGTCCTGGGCGCCGGCCACATCGGCAACGAGTCGGTGGCTTTGGTGTTGGGAGACAACATCTTCTACGGTCCCGGGCTGGGCACCAGGTTGAAGCGCTTCCAAACCATAAGCGGGGGAGCTGTTTTCGCCTACTGGGTAGCCAATCCGTCGGCCTACGGTGTGGTCGAATTCAGCGACGACGGCCTGGCGCTGTCGTTGGAGGAGAAACCCCAGACACCGAAATCCAATTACGCGGTGCCGGGTTTGTACTTCTATGACAACGACGTGATCGAAATCGCCAAGGGGCTCAAGAAATCGGCGCGCGGCGAGTACGAGATCACCGAGGTCAATCAGATCTATCTCAACCGGGGCCGGCTCTCGGTCGAGGTGATGGCCCGCGGAACGGCCTGGTTGGACACGGGCACGTTCGACTCGCTGCTGGATGCCAGCGACTTCGTCCGCACGCTGGAACGACGGCAGGGCCTCAAGGTCAGTGTGCCCGAGGAGGTGGCGTGGCAGCAGGGCTGGATCACCGACGAGCAGCTGGCCGAGCGCGCGCACAGCCTGCTCAAGTCGGGGTATGGCTCCTACTTGCTGAATCTGTTGGAGCGGAGCCGATTTCACTAGGTTTGGCCAGCACCGCCGCGATGCCCGTCGTCAGCGGCACCGACAGCGCCAACGCCATCCCGCCCACCGCCGAGCGGGCGATCTCGATGGCCACGCTCTCACCGGTCAGCACGTCGGTCAGCGAGCGGTTGGCGACGCTGAACAGCAACAGCAGCGGCAGCGAACTGCCGGCATAGGCCAGCACCAGCGTGTAGACGGTGCTGGCGATGTGATCGCGCCCCACCCGCAGGGCGCCTACGAAGATCGCCCGCCGCGAGCCGCCGAGGCGGGCGAGCTCGAAGACCGTCGAGGCTTGGGTCACGGTGACATCGTTGAGCACGCCCAGCGATCCGATGATGAAGCCGGCCAGCAGCAGTCCGCCGATCGACACGTTGCCCAGGTAGGCGCTGACGGTGGTGTTCTGTTCGTCCGAGAGCCCGGTCAGATGCGCTAATTGGATTGCCGCCCAAGATAATCCGGCGGCGAGCAGCAGCGCCGAGAGGGTGCCCAGCAGCGCTGCGCTGGTCCGCAGGCTGACGCCGTGGGCCAGGTAGATGACCGCGTAGAGGATCGCCGCCGATGCCACCAGCGCCACCGGCACCGCGGGCGCGCCGTCCCGCAGGGCGGGCAGCAGGAACATGACCAGCACCACGAACGCGACCAGGATGCCCACCAGCGCGAGGAGCCCGCGCCAGCGCGCGACGGCCACGATCACCACGGCGAACGCGATCGCCAAACCGACCAGCGCCCAACCCCGTTCGAAGTCGTAGAACGCGTAGCTGGTGGCGCCCTGGTCGTCGACCTGCCGTACGACCCGAATGCGGTCGCCCACCGCGAATTTCGGCTGGCCGGGGCCGGGGGAGGATTCCAGCAGCGTGGTGGCCCCCGCGTTCGGTCCGGAATCGACGGCGACCTGGGTCAACACGCAGCGTCCGGCGCCCGGCGCGGCGGGCTGGGGCGGGCCGGTGAGGACCTGGCTGACCGACGGGCTGCCGCAGTCACCCAACCCGCTGGACAGCACGTGCCCGGCCTGCGTGCTCACGGCGCCACCGGACGCGCTCTGCAGCGGCATCGGAATGTCGACGCGCTGACGGCTGGGCCACAACAGGATCGCGCCGACGGCCACCGCCACACCGATCGCGACCAGCAGCCCGACGACGACCCTGGCGGGCAACGGATCAATGCCGGACGGGCCTGGCGGCATGCTGTGCGAGTGGGAGTGCGTCACCCGGTCGAGCGTAGAGGCGGTTTCCTGGGCGCTTACTGGCGATAGCCGACGAGGAAGTTGCCCAGCCGCTCGATCGCGGCCGCCAGATCGCGGGCCCACGGCAGCGTCACGATGCGCAGGTGATCCGGTGCGGGCCAATTGAAGCCGGTGCCCTGGGTGACCAGAATCTTCTCCTGCAGCAGCAAATCGAGGACGAGTTGCTCGTCGTCGTCGATGTCGTAGACCTCGGGATCCAGCCGCGGGAAGGCGTAGAGCGCGCCGTCCGGCTTGACGCAGGACACCCCCGGAATCTCGTTGAGCTTGGTCCAGGCGACGTCGCGCTGCTCGAGCAGGCGGCCGCCGGGCAGCACCAGGTCGTCGATGCTCTGGTAGCCGCCCAGGGCGACCTGGATCGCGTGCTGGGCCGGGACGTTGGGGCACAGCCGCATGTTGGCGAGCAGGTTGATTCCCTCGATGAAGCTGCCCGCGTGGTCCTTGGGCCCGGTGATGGCCAGCCAGCCGGCCCGATACCCGGCCACCCGGTACGCCTTCGACAGCCCGTTGAAGGTCAGGCACAACATGTCCGGCGCCAGCGAGGCCAGGTTGATGTGCTTGGCGTCGCCGTAGAGGATCTTGTCGTAGATCTCGTCGGCGAGCAGCAGCAGCTCGTGTTTGCGCGCCAGTTCGACGATCTGGGTGAGGACTTCGCTGGTGTAGACCGCGCCGGTCGGATTGTTCGGGTTGATCACCACCAGCGCCTTGGTGCGGTCGGTGATCTTCGACTCCATGTCGGCGATGTCCGGCTGCCAGCCCTGCGTCTCGTCGCACAGGTAGTGCACCGGCGTGCCGCCCGCCAGCGAGGTCGACGCCGTCCACAGCGGGTAGTCGGGCGACGGGATCAGCACCTCGTCGCCGTTGTCGAGCAGGGCCTGCAGCGTCATCGTGATCAGCTCGGACACCCCGTTGCCCAGGTAGACGTCGTCGACGTCGAAGCGGGGGAATCCGTCGACCAGCTCGTAGCGGGTGACCACCGCCCGGCGCGCGGGCAGGATGCCCTGCGAGTCGGAGTAGCCCTGGGCGTAGGGGAGGGCCTGGATCATGTCGCGCATGATCACGTCGGGCGCCTCGAAGCCGAACGGCGCCGGGTTGCCGATGTTGAGCTTGAGGATGCGATGACCCTCGGCCTCGAGCCGCGCGGCCTGCTGATGTACCGGGCCGCGGATCTCGTACAGGACGTCCTGAAGCTTCGACGACTGCGCGAAACTCCGCTGCTGCCGGTGATGACCCGGCGGGTGCGGTGGCAGCTGGTGAGGCAGCTGGTGGGTGGTCACATCACCAATGGTGCCATCACTGTCCACTGAAATTTGCTGTCAAGCGTAAAAATCCCAGGTCAGCGCTTGCCCGGCGGACGCGCCCCGCGGGCGATGCCCAGCCCTTTCACCGGCGGCTGAGCCGGTGCATCGTCGCCGTCGCTCTGCTTTGCGGGCTCCGGTTTCGGTGCCGGCTCGGCGTCGGCCTGTGCCTGTTCGGCGGGCTCGGCTTCTGCTTTCGGCGCCTCGGCCTTCGGGGCCGCCTTCTTCGCGCCGGGTCGCTTGGCGCCCGCGGCGATGCCCAGGCCCTTCACCGGCGCGGCGGGGGCCTTGGCCTCGGGTTCGGCTTCGGCCGGCGCTTCGGCCTCGGCCTTGGGAGCCTCCGCCTTTGGTGCCTCGGCCTTGGGGGCCTCGGCCTTGGCGGGTGCCGCCTTCTTCGCGCCGGGCCGCTTTGCGCCGGCGGCCAGCCCCAGCCCCTTCACGGGTGCGGCGGGAGCCTTGGCTTCGGTCTCGGCCTCGGCGGCCGCCTCGGCTGGTGCCTCGGCCTTGGCCGGTGCCGCCTTCTTCGCGCCGGGCCGCTTTGCGCCGCCGGCGATGCCCAGCCCCTTGACGGGCGCGGCCGGCGCGGCCGCCTCGGCCTTGCCTTCCGCGCCTTCTGCGGCGGGTGCGGCTTTCTTCGCGCCCGGCCTCTTGGCGCCGCCGGCGATGCCCAGCCCCTTGACGGGCGCGGCCGGCGCGGCCGCGGCCTCGGACTTCGGGGCCGCCTCGGCGGGCGCCTCCTCGGCCTCCTCGACGGGAGCGGTCGCCGTGGCCGTCGCCGCCTTGGGCGCCTGGGCCGCCCGCTGCTCGGCTTCCTTGGCGGCCGTGCCCTTTTCGGGCAACGTCGCCTTGTCGTACTCCAGTGACGCGAGCAGGATCTGCGCGACGTCGAGCACCTCGACGCCGGAGCGCCCGGCCTCCTCCTGCCGGTCGTTGACGCCGTCGGTGACCATCACGCGGCAGAACGGGCACGCGGTGGCGATGGTGGCGGCCCCGGTGGCCAGCGCCTCGTCGACGCGTTCGTGGTTGATCCGCTTGCCGATGTGCTCTTCCATCCACATCCGCGCGCCACCGGCGCCGCAGCAGAAGCTGCGCTCGGCGTGCCGCGGCATCTCGGTCAGGTTCGCCCCGGAGGTCCCGATCAGCTCACGCGGCGCCTCGTAGACCTTGTTGTGCCGGCCCAAATAGCAGGGGTCGTGGTAGGTGATGTCCTGGGACACCGGGGTCACCGGGACCAGCTTGTTGTCCCGGACCAGCCGGTTGAGCAGCTGGGTGTGGTGCAGCACCGAGTAGTTCGCGCCGAGCTGGCGGTACTCGCGGCCCAGGGTGTTGAAGCAGTGCGGGCAGGTGACCACGATCTTGCGGTCGACGGTCTCGGTGCCTTCGAACAGCCCGTCGAGGGTTTCGACGGCCTGCTGCGCCAGCTGCTGGAACAGGAACTCGTTTCCCGAGCGGCGCGCGGAGTCGCCGTTGCAGGACTCGCCGGTTCCCAGCACCAGGTACTTCACCCCGGCGATGGCCAGCAGCTCGGCGACGGCCTTGGTGGTCTTCTTGGCCTTGTCGTCGTAGGCGCCGGCGCAACCGACCCAGAACAGGTACTCGTAGCCGTCGAAGCTGTCGACGTCCTCGCCGTAGACCGGCACGTCGAAGTCGACCTCGTCGATCCAGTTGGTGCGGTCCGACGCGTTCTGTCCCCACGGATTGCCCTTGGTTTCCAGGTTCTTGAACAGCACCGACAGTTCCGAGGGGAACTCGGACTCCATCATCACCTGGTAGCGGCGCATGTCGATGATGTGGTCGACGTGCTCGATGTCCACCGGGCACTGCTCGACGCAGGCGCCGCAGGACACGCAGGACCACAGCACGTCGGGGTCGATGACACCGCCCTGCTCCTCGGTGCCGACGAGCGGGCGGGTGGCCTGCTCCGGGCCGGAGCCCATGACGCGGCCGAAGCCCGACTCGGGAACGTGGTGGGCCTCGGCGTGCTCTTCGCCGGACAGCTCCTCGCCGAGCCCGCCCGCCGGCGTGCTCTCCAGCGGGCTCTCCTTGTCACCCAGGATGTAGGGCGCCTTGGCCATCCAGTGGTCGCGCAGGTCCATGATGACGAGCTTGGGCGACAGCGGCTTGCCGGTGTTCCACGCCGGGCACTGCGACTGGCAGCGGCCACACTCGGTACAGGTGGCGAAGTCCAGCATGGCCTTCCAGCTGAAGTCCTCGACCTTGCCGCGCCCGAATGTCGCGTCGTCGGGCGGGTTTTCGAAGTCGATCGGCTTGCCGTCGTATTCCAGCGGCAGCAGCGGGCCGAGCCCGTCGGGCAGCCGCTTGAAGATGACGTTGATCGGCGCCGTGAAGATGTGCATGTGCTTGGAGTGCAGCACGATGATCAGGAACGCCAGCATGACCGCGATGTGCAGCAGCAGGGCCGTCGTTTCGATGATCTCGTTGGCGGGCTGGCCCAGCGGACGCAGGATGACGCCGAACAGTTGCGACAGGAAGGCGCCGTTGCCGTAGGGCAGCGTGCCGTTATTGACCGCCGCTCCGCGCACGAACACGTAGGTGAAGACGACGTTGAAGATCATGAACAGCACCAGCCAGGCACCGCCGGTGTGGGAGCCGTAGAACCGGGACGAGCGGCCGATCTCCTTCGGGCTGCGCATCAAACGGATGATGGCGAAGGTGACGATGCCCAGGAAGACGGCGGTCGCGAAAAAGTCCTGCAGGAACCCCAGCGCGTCCCACCGCCCGATGAACGGGATGTGGAAGTTGTCCTGGAAGAGCAGACCGTAGGCCTCGATGTACACCGTGAGCAGGATGAAGAAGCCCCACATGGTGAAGAAGTGCGCCAGGCCGGGGATCGACCACTTCAACAGCTTGCGCTGCCCGAAGACCTCGGAGAGCTCGGCCCAGATTCGTTTGCCGGGTTCGTCGGTGTGCCCCGGGGACGGCTTGCCGGACGTGATCAGCTTGAACAGCCACAGGACCCGTCGTCCGGCGAGCGCGGCCACGACCAGCGTCATGCCCATGCCCACGACCAGCCTGATGAGCATCTGCGTTGTCACAGAAGGTCTCCCCAATGCATAGATAATTCGGCCTGTGCTTTATTTGCCTGCTTAAGCCCCGCTCATAGTTACATCTTCGCGGCTTTCGGCGCGAGAAAGGCTGCCCTAACTTGGGCGTCGTCGGCACCTCTGGCCTGCTAGTTGATACCTACCCGCCGGATGTGACGTTTGTCCGAGTGACCAGCGCCACCAAATTTCGTTAAATGGCCCTTTTCCGGCCGGTCCGCAATCGTTCGCGTCAGCGCCCGAATGGGGGCTGGAAGATCGGCGGCAAGGGCCGTACCCGCGTGGTCGTCGTCGGCGCCGCGCTGGTGGTGGTCGCCTGCGATGTCGTGGTGGGTGGCGCGGTGGTGGTCGTCGTGGTGGTGGTCGGCGGGGGCGTCGTCGTTGTGGTGGTCGACGGCTCCGGCGGCGGTGTCGTGGTGGTCGTGGTGGCCGGCGCCTCGCTGGACGGTGGCGGCGGGGCCGGAACCACGGTGACCGTGGTGCTGTCGTTCGGCCCGGTGATGGTCACCGTCTGCGGTGGCGGCGGTTGGCTGGGCGGCGTCTTCGGAGGGGCCGGGGTGGACTTCGTCATCAACAGGCCGATCGCCAGTGCCGCGGCCACCAGCACCGCCACCACCGCCCCGGCCACGGTCAACACCAGCGCGGTGCGCTTGTACCAGGGCAGCCCGCCCTGCTCGGGATACTCGAATTCCCGTGCTTCGCTGGCGTATTCGCCGGTGGCGTCGCGACCCGTATAGGGCACCGGCTCGTCGGAGTCGGAGTCGGAGTCGGAGTCGGCGTCCTGCGACCAGGCCAGGGCGTCATCGACATCGGTGGCCTGGGCGGCCCACGCGGCCTGGGTCGCGCCGATCCCCGCGGTGCCGACCATTTCGGTCGGCGTCTCCACCGCGGCGGCCGCGGCGGTTTCAGCGCCCCCCGCTGCGTACTGCGCACCGAGCGCGGCCGCGCCGACGGCGGCGAGCGACGCCGGCTGGGCCGCGCTGCGGACCGGTACCCCGAAGCGCTGCGACAACCGCGCGGTGATCAGCGGGATGCCCGCGCCGCCGCCGACGATCGCCACGGCGCGCAGGTTGGCGTGCGGAATCTGGTTGCGCTGCAACGTGTCTTGCAAAGAGGTGACAAACCGGTCCAGCGGCGGGGAGATCAGTTGCTCGAACTCGGTGCGGGTCAGCTCGGCGGTCTCCCCGGAGGGGCCCGCGACGGCGCTCACGGCGGCCGTCGACAGTTGCTCCTTGGCGCGCCGGCAGGCGGCGAGTAGGCGGGTCTGTGACCCCATCCGCGCGGTGCCGCCCAGGACGGCGGTGCTGACATCGGCGGCCAGCAGGTGGTCGACGATGAGCTGATCGATCGCGTCGCCGGAGAACTCGGTGTGCCGCACGGCGGGGCCGACGGGCGCAAAGCCGGCGTGGGCGTTCATCACCGTGACGGTGATGCCGCCGGCGCCGAAGTCGCACAGCGCGATGACGCCGTCGGTGGGAAATCCCGGCGTGCCGCGCAGCGCCGCGACCGCGGCCGTCGCGTCGGAAACCAGCATCGGCGCCACCCCGCCGCGCGCGAGTTCCGACTGGGCGAAGAACTCCTCGCGCAGCGCCGCGAACTGTTCGTCGGACCAGTAGGCGGGGACCGCGATGCTGATCGGTGTCCCATAGCCGACCGTGCGGGCCATCGCCTCGATCGCCTCGACCGTCAGCGCCGCGCCGAGGTACTTGGTGCCGTCGGCCGCCACCAACGGAGCCCGGTCGCCAACCCGCTCGACGAACCCGCGCAGCACCAGGCCGGGCGCGGTCAGGTTTGGATTTTCTTCCGGCAGGCCAACTTCGGTGGGCCGCTGCTCGAACAGGGTCAGCACCGAGCTGCGGGTGACCGGAGCGCTGCCGGCGCGGGCCGCCACCAGGTTGGCCACCCCGATCGATAGCCCGAGCGACTGGCTCATGTCCGCACCCCTGTGTCAGTTGTCCCGTGGATTGCAGCGAGTCTAGGGCGCCGGAGGCGCCGCGTCGCCGAGCGTGATCGGCCTGCCGCCGACTGGTTAACGCAGGCCCGGCGGCACGGTGATGACCGTCGGCACCTGCGGAATGGTGATCACCGGCGGCAGCTGCGGCAGATGGTGGCGATGGGTGGGCTGCTGCGTTTGTTGTCTGGTGGGCTGCTGCTGCGTCGGCTCCTGGGCCGGCGGCTGTTCTTCCGCGCTGCTGCTGGGCTCGGTGGTGGTCGTCGTGGTCGACGTCGTCGTCGTTGTCGCCGAGGTGGTGCTCGTCGTCGACTTGGGGAGGTGGTTGACGTTCTGGTCGCCGTGAATGAGCTCGATGATGCCGAACACAATAAGGGCGATCAGGATGACGACGGAGATCAGCCAGGCGATGAGCATCGCGGGCTTGCGATACCAGGGCGTGGTCTCGGGCTGCTGGTCGAACGGGTCGAAGCCGTGGGGCTGCTCGAAGCCGTGCGGCGGCTGGGGCGGGAAGTTCGGTGGCGCGACTTCGCCGGTCGGCGGCTCGCTCATGCCGAAATCGGCTTGCTGCGTCGGCCGGTTGTGGAAGTCATCGCGTGGACCGTTGGATGCCACGGCACCGATGGTACTTACCGCACCTGCCAGTCTGCTGATGCCAACCCCTGACGGGTCGGTCGCGTCGCTCAGAAGGACGGGTGCGGTTGCTCACAGAGAGCGTGCACTCAGGTCCGGAGCCAACCGCTAGGCTGTGGCGCTCAACACACCCGCAACACCATTTCCGGCCGAATGATATTGCAGTACAGCGTAATTCGATCAGCACCTCGTTTTTGACTTACAAAGATATTCGTGACAGTGTCTTTTCCCGAATCGATGTGGAAGTCGAACGGCAATCCCGCATCAAGCGCGGCGCCTCCCGGGCCTGGGCAGGCCAGCGAGTAAGCCGCGCGGAATCGCTGGATACGCGAACACCTTGACCGTGCCGGCGACCAACACGTACCCGCCGTCACAGCAGCGACGCCCGGTATGACATCGGGCCCTGACACCGCGGCGAGCGACCATGCAATCCGAGCGCAGGGTAGGGAGGCGATCACGATGCCCGGCCGGCCCGCCCATCAGCCCCGGGTTCGTTGTCTCCGCTACCACGATCGGCTCTGCTAGTGGCCGCCGATTCGACAGACCGCGAATGGTGGTCAGAAGCCGGCGATGACGCCCCGACGGTGGCGAGCCAGCGCCGTCGCGTGGCGGACTTGCCCAATGGGACTGAACCGGCAAAGTGCACGGATGGGGCCCACGAGGAAGCCTCGCACAGTGCAGTTGGCGCCGGCGCGGAGGCGGGAAAGCAACTGACGAGCGCCGTGGTCGTCATTGCGCTCGTCTCGGCGATCTCGGGGATGCTCTACGGCTACAACACCGGTGTCATCTCCTGGGCCCTATTGCAGCTCACCGAGGAGTTCAACCTCACCGCGGCCTGGAAGCAGGTGGTCGCCGCCAGCATCCTGCTCGGCGCCATCGTCGGGGCCTTGGCGTGCAGCTGGCTTTCCGACCGGTTCGGCCGGCGCGGCACACTGTTGATGCTGGCGGTGGTGTTCATCGTCGGCGCGCTGTGGTGCGCCGACGCGCCGGACGTCTTTGTGTTGTCGCTGGGAAGGCTGGTCCTGGGCTTCGCCGTCGGCGGGGCGACCCAGACGGCCCCGATGTATGTCGCTGAGCTCTCGCCGTCGGCTTACCGAGGGCGGTTGGTGCTGTGCTTCCAAATTGCCATCGGGGTGGGCATCCTCGCCGCTAACCTCATCGGGGTCTTTGACTCGGTCTCCTGGCGGGGGCCGACCGGAATCGCGTGCGTACCCGCCGCGGTCATGCTGTGGCTGTTGTTGCGCCTCCCGGAAAGTCCGCGCTGGCTGGTCAAGCAAGGTGAGCGAAACGCTGCACGAGCCGTGTTGGAGCGGGTCCGGCCCGACGGCTACGACGTGGGTGCCGAGGTGGACGAAGCGACCGAACTCGCGCGCATGGAACGCAAGGCCAGCACCCGCGGGTGGAGCGGGCTGCGCGACGCCTGGGTGCGTCCGGCCCTGGTCCTGGGTTGCGGCATCGCGGTGTTCACCCAGCTCAGCGGCATCGAGATGATCATCTACTATGCGCCGACCATCCTGACCGACGACGGCGTGTACCGGTCCGTGGCTCTGCTGGTGTCGGTGATGTTGGGTGCGACGTACGTGATCGCCCAGCTAGTGGGGTTGGCCATTATTGACCGGGTCGGCCGGCGCCGGCTCACCCTCATCATGGTGCCGGGCGCGGCGATCAGCCTTTTCGCGCTCGGGCTGATTTTCGTCACCGCCGACAGCGGTCACGATGTCATCGCCTACATCATGATCTGCCTGATCGCCTTCATGGTGTTCAATGCGGGCGGCCTGCAGCTGATGGGATGGCTGACCGGCTCGGAGACCTATCCGCTGGCGGTGCGACCGGAGGGCACCGCCGTGCATCGGCGACGCTGTGGGGGACCAACCTACTCATCACGCTGACGCTGCTGTCGCTCATCAATGCGATAGGGATCGGGCCCTCGATGTGGCTCTACGCGTTGTTCAACGTGGCGGCGTGGATCTTCGTATTCTTCCGCATGCCCGACCTCACCGGTAAGAGCCTGGAGGAAATCGAAAAGAACCTGGCCGAGGGGAAATTCCGACCGTCAGACTTCGCACAGTGACGAATGCGCTTGCGCGGCAGGCTTTTCGGGCTGACGTGCAGCGCGGTCACACGCCGGCCGTTGGCTGGCCTCGCAGGATCCGTTCGATCCGGTCCAGCAGTTCGCTCGAGTGGTCGTGGGCGCCGTCTTTCCAGGCCACGAGGGCGTTGAACAGGTTGACCGGCTGAACGGTCAGCCGCAAGCCAAGCAGCACTGTCTTGGTGGTGTCTTCGCCGACCTCCATGGGCCGGTAAGTGATAGCGACTTGCAACGATTGAAGGCGCGCCTGCGCGATGAGCCTGAGTTCGATCGATTCAACCAGCTCGCGCCGGATTTCGGTCAGCTCGCTCCCACGGTCGACCAACCGCACGGTCAACGCCGACGGGGTGATGCAGAGAAGGCAACGTCGCCACATGCGAACGACGCCCCACACGGTCAATGCGGTCACACCTAGAAGGAAAAATCCGCCGTACCGCAGCCACGCCGGGTTGCCGGGCCTGGACCCCAAATCGACCATGGCGAGTGCCATCAGCGGGAGCAGCAGCGTCGTGCCGTATGCGTTACCCTCGTACCAGGGAATGTAGCGGCAGACGATCTCGTCACCGGCGCGGCTGACCGCGGCGCGAAAAATCCGGCGCTGACCGAGGAGGATGATGCCGCCGACCACAGCCACGCCGACAGCGAGAGACCAACGAGCCCCGACCAGCGCGTCGATGACCGCCAATAGGCACAGCGCGCCGACGAAGGAATAGCGCAGCACGCGCCACCAACGGGCTTTTTCTCCGCCGCCGACCATCAGTGCCCCTCTCGTGTTGCGATTAGCGGGGAGTAATGGCACGCGGATAACCAGTTAGGCGCCCACTCCAGCGGTGGATCGTATAGCGCGGTCGCTGTCAGTCGCGCGATCAGCGTCTCCCATTCAGCCGTGATTATCTGTGATGCCGACTCGCTGTCGATGATGCCGATGCGCGACGCGTCACACGCCAACGGTGGAATGGCCGCGGAGAATCCGTTCGACCCGGTCCAGCAGCTCGCTGGGGTTGTCGTGGGCGCCGTCCTTCCAGGCCACGAGTGCATTAAGAAGGTTAATCGGCTGAACGGTCAACTGCAGACCGAGCAGCAGTGTCTTGGTCGCATCATTGCCCAAATCTGCTGCCCGGTAGGCAATTGCGACTTGCAACGACTGGCCGCTCCTTCCATTCGGGACGACCTTGGGCTCGATCGACACGACACACTCACGCCTGATTTCGGTCAACTCCTCTTTGGGCGCAGTCAGACGCACGGTCAACGCCGAGGGCGAAATACGCAGAAGGCACCGGCGCCACATACGTACAGCGCTGGAAACGAAGAGTGGCGTCAGAACCAGCAGAAGGATCCCGGTAAACCGAAGCCATGCCGGATTGCCGGGTGCACACCCCGCGCTGATACCGGCGACAGCTAGCAAAGGGATCAGCACGTTCAAGACGTACACATTCCCCTCGTACCACGGGATGTATCTACAAATAATCTCGTCGCCAGCCCGGGTGACTCCCGGCCGAAAAATTCGGCGTCTTCCGAGGATGAACATGAGTGCCGCGCAAAATGCGATCAGGGACAGGTACCACTGCACGCCGACCGACATCGCTACCGCCGCAAGCAGGAATAGAGCGGCGCCAAAGGTGTAGCGCAGTCTCCGCCCCCACCGGCCGCTTGTCTCGTCGTCGACCATCAGTGACGGTCTCGCGTCGTGGTCACGGGAGCCGGACCAGCCGGCGCGGCACCCATTTGTACAGACAGCCAGACATTTTCCCGCTCTACCGGTGAATCATGTAGGGCGGTCACCGTGAGTTGCGCAATCAGCGTCTCCTGTTCAGCCGAGATGATCCGCGATCGTGACACACTGTCGATGGTGCCGAGCTCATGGGTAATCTGCATCGCCAGCAACCCCTGAATTCCGATGGATTCAGCTGCGGGGCCGAGTTCCCGGCGCACCTCATAACATTCCGGCGTCGTCTGCAGCTGCTGCTCGACCAGCATCGCGAAAACGTCCGCGGGGTCCAGGGCGGTCTCGACACGATGCATCGTCAACACCGCGTTAGCGCCGAATGTGTCGATGCACGGGTCGGCGCGACAAACCCATACCCGGGCCCCAACTGCGGAATCGAACGGTTCCCAACCCCGTGGTACCCCGACCTCCACGACAAGCCCGGCGAATCGGTCGACCGGGGATACAGCAACGCCGTGCTTCTCTATGAACTCATCAAATCGCATCGTCGCCGACCTACCCGAAACCGAAAACCGATTCCACACCGTGCACCACACTCCCGACCGCATCCGCGACCGGATGCCAGAGTTCTCCGACCACCTTCGATCCACCCCAGGCGGCGACTGCGCCCACGCCGGCGCCCACCACCAGGCCAAGGGCCGTCCCTGCCCCAGGAACGACCGAACCGATCGCTGCCCCAGCTGCCGCGTCTCCTGCTAACGCGCCCAAACCCAGCCCTAATACGGTTCCGACGCCCTCCCGGGTGACGGCCTCGGAAACCGAGTTGCCGTCATGGATGTCGGACATGACGGCGGGTACCGCGCTGGCCGCAGCGACCACCCCGCCCACGCGGGAGAACCCCTTCAGCTCGATGCCGCCGATCTTCGGGTCCTCGAACCACCGCAACAAGCCCGGATCAGCCTTGCCGGGACCCGTGCCCGGGGACTCGGCGATCAATCTGGTCGTCGCCCCACGCACACCGTCGGCGGTACCACCGGCGATCGCGCCCGCAGCCCCGGTCAGCACCTCCCCCTTCGTCGGGGCCAACGCGGGCCCCCCGCCGGGCTGGTCGGCCGATCCCTGATCGGGCGCGGCCTGGGGGGCTGTCAGGTCATAGCCGTCCGCGTGCAGGGTCCCCATTGCGTTCTGAAACGAGTTGGCGTAGCCGTTGCGGGTGGATTGCAGCTGGCCCAGCGCGGCTTTGGTGTCGCGGATGGCGTCGTCTTCACGGCCGCTGATAAACGCATCCAGCGCGTGTCGATCTTCCGCGGTGAGGGTGGGATCTTTTTCCATCTCCACCGCTTGCCCGATGAAGCCGTCCAGCTGCTGCAACTGACCTTCTAACGCCGCGATCTGTCCGGCCGCGGTCTTTTGCGCCTCGGCCAGGTTGGCAGCGATGTTTTCCAGGTCCGCACCGATCTTGGGTAGCTGCAAGGACTGCGCCCCAAGGGTTTTCGTGACCCGCTGCACTTCGTCGGAGCCGGTGATAGGGGAATCCCCATTCTGATGGTTCCAGGCAGCGTCAAAGCGGCTACGGGCTTGGTCGAACGCATTGCTGGCCTCGGCAGTGCATCGGCCCGCCTTGAGAAACGCCTCCGCCAGCTGAGAAATCTGAAACGGGCTACCTGCCTGCAGGCTCCGATTGACCGCCCACGGATCACCACCGGCTTCGGCGATCAGCGCAGCGACGCTGATGTAGCGGAGTTGCATGGAGTCGTGAGGTCTTCTTGGTTAGGTCGGGCCTGAGCGAGCACCGGTGACTGGGCGGTGACACAACGCGGCAGATCGATACCCACCCCCGCCACGCTGCCGACAAGGTTAGCGCCTAGAACGTATTGACCTTCTCGATGCTGACGAACATGCCGTGCTTGGTCTGGTCGTTGGTGAAGCGGGTGCCCTCGGCGTTGGCGATGATCGTCCAGCCCTGGGCGGCGTAGGTCTGATACTCGATCTTGACAGTCGGGATGGCTCCCAGGTTGCCCAGCACCCACTGCACCTTGCCGCCGGTGGTGATGCTGACGCCGTTGGCGTGCTCACCGTCCTGCAGCGGGGAGTTGGTGAAGGGCGCCTCGCAGCCGACGGTGTCCTTGTTGATCTGGCAGCGCGTCACGCCGGATTTGGTCTCGATGAAGACGTAGCCATTCTGGTCGGGCGGCAGCGGGATGGCGCCGGCCGGATTCGTGGGGCCCGTCGGCGCGCCCGGGGCCCCCGGAGCGGGCGCGGCGGTGACCGACGGCGACGGCGGCGTGGATCGGGGCGTGGGGAAGGACGGCTCGCTGGGACCCGCCCCGGGCGAGGCCACCGGCCGCCCGCCGATGACGGAGCTGCAACCCGACACCGACCCGGCGAACAGCACTACGAGCAGCAGCGAACCACCGGCCAGGCTTCGCCGCGCATTATCCGATAACCGCACCCGCCGCTCCCCAGACGATTCGAATGGCGGCACTCAGGTTACTCACCCACCGCCGACAGTCGCTGCACTCGAGCGACTATCGATGCGGCGCCGATGGTGAAGTTTTATCGCCGCGTGACCGACTCCGCGCGGCGACCGTGCGTCGCGGCCGCCGAGTCGGTCGTCGGCGTCGCACCCGAACTATGCGACCCCGGGAACAACACGCGGCCTCGGGCCGTTAACATGATCGACAAGTTGAGTGAACCAGACTCAAGACCCAGGTTGACAGCCGATCGCCCCAGGGGCAGGCTTGAGCGGGGTTCACTCAGCATAGTGGCACCAAACAGGCTCTACACAATCAGGAGGAATCACTATGGCTCGTGCGGTCGGTATCGACCTCGGGACCACCAACTCCGTCGTCGCAGTCCTCGAGGGCGGTGACCCCGTCGTCGTCGCCAACTCCGAGGGCTCGCGGACCACCCCGTCCATCGTCGCGTTCGCGCGCAACGGCGAGGTGCTCGTCGGCCAGCCCGCCAAGAACCAGGCGGTCACCAACGTCGACCGCACCATCCGTTCGGTCAAGCGGCACATGGGCACCGACTGGTCCATCGAGATCGATGACAAGAAATACACCGCCCAGGAGATCAGCGCCCGCGTGCTGATGAAGCTGAAGCGTGACGCCGAAGCGTACCTGGGTGAGGACGTCACCGACGCGGTCGTCACCGTGCCGGCGTACTTCAACGACGCCCAGCGTCAGGCGACCAAGGAAGCCGGCCAGATCGCCGGCCTGAACGTGCTGCGCATCGTCAACGAGCCGACCGCGGCCGCACTGGCTTACGGCCTGGACAAGGGCGAGAAGGAACAGACCATCCTGGTCTTCGACCTCGGTGGCGGCACGTTCGACGTCTCGCTGCTCGAGATCGGTGAGGGCGTGGTCGAGGTCCGCGCGACCAGCGGTGACAACCACCTCGGTGGGGACGACTGGGATGACCGCGTCGTCGAGTGGCTGGTCGACAAGTTCAAGGGCACCAGCGGAATTGACCTGACCAAGGACAAGATGGCGATGCAGCGGCTGCGTGAGGCCGCGGAGAAGGCCAAGATCGAGCTCTCGAGTTCGCAGAGCACGTCGATCAACCTGCCCTACATCACCGTGGACGCGGACAAGAACCCGCTGTTCCTCGACGAACAGCTCACGCGCGCCGAATTCCAGCGCATCACACAGGATCTGCTGGACCGCACCCGTCAGCCCTTCCAGTCCGTGATCAAGGACGCCGGCATCTCGGTGTCCGAGATCGACCACGTCGTGCTGGTGGGTGGTTCCACCCGGATGCCCGCGGTGACCGAGCTGGTCAAGGAGCTCACCGGCGGCAAGGAACCCAACAAGGGCGTCAACCCCGACGAGGTTGTTGCCGTGGGTGCCGCGCTACAGGCGGGTGTCCTCAAGGGTGAGGTGAAAGACGTTCTGCTGCTTGACGTTACGCCGCTGAGCTTGGGTATCGAGACCAAGGGTGGCGTGATGACCAAGCTCATCGAGCGCAACACCACGATCCCGACCAAGCGGTCGGAGACCTTCACCACGGCCGATGACAACCAGCCGTCGGTGCAGATCCAGGTGTACCAGGGTGAGCGCGAAATCGCTTCGCACAACAAGCTGCTCGGCTCCTTCGAGCTGACCGGCATCCCGCCGGCCCCGCGCGGCGTCCCGCAGATCGAGGTCACCTTCGACATCGACGCCAACGGCATCGTGCACGTCACGGCCAAGGACAAGGGCACCGGCAAGGAGAACACGATCAAAATCCAGGAGGGCTCCGGCCTGTCCAAGGAGGAGATCGACCGGATGATCAAGGACGCCGAGGCGCACGCCGAGGAGGACCGCCAGCGTCGCGAGGAAGCCGACGTCCGCAACCAGGCGGAATCGCTGGTCTACCAGACGGAGAAGTTCGTCAAGGACCAGCGCGAAGCCGAGGGCGGGTCGAAGGTTCCCGAGGACACGCTGGCCAAGGTCGACGCCGCGATCGCCGAGGCCAAGTCGGCCCTGGGTGGCAGCGACATTGCCGCGATCAAGTCGGCGATGGAGAAGCTGGGCCAGGAGTCGCAGGCGCTCGGGCAGGCGATCTACGAGGCCACCCAGGCCTCGGGCGAGCAGGCCGACGCGACCGGCGGGGCGTCGGGTTCAGCGGGTTCCGCTGACGACGTCGTGGACGCGGAGGTGGTCGACGATGACCGGGAGTCCAAGTGACAGAAGGAAATCCACAGGAACAGGTGACCGTCACCGACAAGCGGCGAATCGATCCTGAGACCGGTGAAGTACGGCAGGTCCCTCCCGGCGATACGCCGGGAGGGACGGCGCCGGCCGACGAGCCGGCGGTCCAGGGCGAGGGCAAACTCGCCGAGCTGACCGCCGATCTGCAACGCGTGCAGGCCGACTTCGCCAACTACCGCAAGCGGGCGCTGCGCGACCAGCAGGCCGCGGCGGACCGGGCCAAGGCCGCCGTCGTGAACCAATTGCTGGGCGTGCTCGACGATCTCGACCGGGCGCGCAAGCACGGCGACCTCGAGTCGGGCCCGCTGAAGGCGGTCGCCGACAAGCTGGAGGGCGCGCTGACCGGGCTCGGCCTGACGGCGTTCTGCGAGGAGGGCGAGGACTTCGACCCGGTGCTGCACGAGGCCGTTCAGCACGAGGGCGATGGCTCCCGCCCGGTGATCGGCACCGTCATGCGGCAGGGCTACAAGCTCGGTGATCAAATCCTGCGCCACGCCATGGTCGGTGTCGTCGACACGGTCGCCGACGACGGCGACGAATCGGCCGCGACCGGTGAGTCCGACGAAACCGCGCCGGTGGAATCGGACGATAACGCCGGCACATCCGGTGACTAGCCCACACAATCAGCACAACAGAAAGGTGAGGAGGTGACGCGACATGGCCCAGCGTGAATGGGTCGAAAAAGACTTCTACAAGGAGCTGGGCGTCTCCTCTGACGCCAGCCCCGAAGAGATCAAGCGCGCCTACCGCAAGTTGGCGCGCGATCTGCATCCGGACGCCAACCCGGACAATCCCGCCGCCGGTGAACGATTCAAAGCGGTGTCGGAGGCGCACAACGTGTTGTCCGATCCGGCCAAGCGCAAGGAATACGACGAAACCCGAAGGCTGTTCGCCGGCGGCGGTTTTGGCGGGCGCCGGTTCGATACCGGCGGCTTCGGTGGCTTCAACGTCGGCGGCGATGGGGCGGAGTTCAACCTCAACGATCTGTTCGATGCCGCCGGCCGCAGCGGCGGCACCAACATCGGCGACCTGTTCGGCGGATTGTTCGGGCGCGGCGCCGGCGCCCGTCCCAGCCGGCCGCGCCGCGGCAACGACCTCGAGACCGAGACCCAGCTGAATTTCGTCGAGGCCGCCAAGGGTGTGGCGATGCCGCTGCGGCTGACCAGCCCGGCGCCGTGCACCAACTGCCATGGCAGCGGGGCTCGGCCGGGCACCAGCCCAAAGGTGTGTCCCACGTGCAACGGCTCCGGCGTGGTCAACCGCAATCAGGGCGCGTTCGGTTTCTCCGAACCCTGCACCGATTGCCGGGGCAGCGGCTCGATCATCGAGCACCCCTGCGAGGAGTGCAAGGGCACCGGGGTCACCACGCGGACCCGCACCATCAACGTGCGCATCCCGCCCGGCGTCGAGGACGGACAGCGCATCCGGCTGCCCGGCCAGGGTGAAGCCGGTCTGCGCGGCGCGCCGTCGGGCGACCTGTACGTGACGGTGCATGTGCGGCCGGACAAGGTGTTCGGGCGCGACGGCGACGACCTGACCGTCACGGTTCCCGTCAGCTTCACCGAATTGGCTTTGGGCTCAACCATTTCGGTGCCCACGCTGGACGGAAAAGTCGGTGTCAGGGTGCCCAAGGGCACTTCCGACGGCCGCATCCTGCGGGTCCGCGGACGCGGCGTGCCCAAGCGCAGCGGCGGCAACGGGGACCTGCTGGTCACCGTCAAGGTCGCCGTGCCACCGAATCTGGAGGGCGCGGCACAGGAAGCGCTGGAGGCGTATGCCGCCGCGGAGCGTTCCAGTGGCTTTGACCCACGGGCCGGATGGGCGGGTAATCGCTGATGGCCAAGGGCTCGAGTAATTCAAGAAATGAGGATGCCCGAACCTTCCTGATCTCGGTCGCCGCCGAGCTGGCCGGCATGCACGCCCAAACGCTGCGCACCTACGACCGCCTCGGCCTGGTCAGCCCGCGCCGCACTTCCGGTGGGGGACGCCGCTATTCGGAGCACGACGTCGACCTACTGCGTGAGGTACAACGGCTCTCGCAGGACGAGGGGGTAAACCTCGCGGGCATCAAGCGGATCATCGAGCTGACCAACCAGGTCGAGGCGCTGCAGGCGCGGATCAAAGAGCTGAGCGAGGAGTTGGCGCAGACGCGCGCCAGCCAGCGCCGCGACCTGGCGGTGGTGCCCAAGAGCACCGCGCTGGTGGTGTGGCAGCCGCGCCGGGGACGCTAATTGTTCACTTGCGCCGCAAGGGTTCCCGTCTCCGGAGGCATACAAAGTTCGCAAAAGCGCTAGCGCATGTGCTAGCGCTTTTCGCATTCACCTAGTGGTCATCAGACAGCGACTGCAGTGACGAGAGTGGTCACTGTGATCGCACCCGGAGCGAAAACTGCGTCACCGCGGGCTCACCCGGCGCGGCGCAGCGGTAGCCGCCGCGGCGCAGCGCGTCGGTCGGCGCGGCCATCGGCTCGAAGCACACGATGGCCGTGGCGGGATCGTCGACCGGCGGCGCGAAGATTTGCGCGGCCGGATAGCCCCGTTCGAAATGCACCTCGATGCGGCGTCCGCCGCCGGACACCGCGAACACCGCACCCTCGGCCACCTGGTCGTAGGAGTCGTCAAAGGTCTTGTCGCGCAACGCCTCTTCTCGCGCCGGTTGCGGCTGGGAATCGCCAGTGGGCAGCCCCTGGTCGTCGAGGCCGAGGTGGCGCAGCGCGGGGGTCTCGATGATCCAGTCGCCGCGGGGGACGCCCGGCAGCTGCAGGTAGGGATGGAAGCCGAAGCACAGCGGCACCGCCGCGTCGCCGGTGGCGGCGACGGTGGTCCGCACCGTCAGCGTCCGGTCGGCCAGTCGCGCGGTCACCGTCAACAGATGCGGGTACGGGAAGCTGGCCAGCAGGTGCGGATCGGCGCCGAAATCCACCTGCGCGGTCAGCTCGTTGGCGCTTTCGTCCGTCACCCGCCAGCCGGGATAGGCGGCCAGGACGCCGTGGATGGGCAGTCCGTTGGGGTCGGCGCGCACCCCGTTTTCGCCCGGGGTCAGGGTGACCGTCGCGCCCTGGGCCGTATAGGTGGCCTCGCCCAACCGGTTTGCCCACGGATACAGGATGGGGATCCCCATCGTCTTGCCGTCGGTGATGTAGGCGTCCAGGCCGCGGCGCTGGCCGAGCAGCTCGGCGCCGTCGTCGCGCAAGGACGTGCCGATCATCCCCGCGCCGGGAACGAATTGGGCGACCAGCGGCGACGAAGGGTCGCGCAGGGTGACGGCGTGCATGGTTACCTCCAGAGCGGGTCGTGCTGAATGCGTTCGGGCGGAGCGCCTTTGGCGAGCAGGGCGGACTTGGTGGCGGTGACCATCGCCGGCCCGCCGCAGATCAGGATTTGCCGGTCGCCCCAGCCGCCGTACTTGGTCACCACGTCGGGCAGCCGGCCGGTCTGGTGCACGTGCAGGCCCCGCGGCGGGGTGACGTCGGGATAGTCGGCGGCCCAGGCCGGGTCGGCGCTGTACTCCGAGACCGGCGAGACCGACAGCCACGGATTGTGCGACGCGACCTGCCACAGGGTGGGCAGGTCGTAGAGTTCGCAGCGGTAGCGCGCGCCGAAGAACAGATGTATCCGCGGATTGACCGCGTACCGGGACAGGTCCATGATGAGCGCCCGCAGCGGCGCCAGCCCCGTGCTGCCGGCGACCATCAGCACGTCGCCGCCCTCTCGATCGACGCCCAGGCCGCCGTGCGGGCTGGACAGCCGCCACCGGTCGCCGGGCCGGGTTTCGTTGACGATCGCGGTGCTGACCAGGCCGCCGGGCACCAGGCGCACGTGGAACTCGATGCCGCCGCCGGGATCGGCCGGAATGGCGGGGCTCAGATACCGCCAGCGGCGGGGGCATTGCGGCACATGGGCGTTGACGTATTGCCCGGGGTGGTAGTGCATCGGCTGATCGAGCTGCAGCCGAACGACCGTCAGATCCCGGGACACCCGCAGGTGCTCGATGACGGTGCCGTCCCACCAGGCGGGTCCCTCCTCGGCGTCCGCGGCGCCGCTCATCACCCCGGTGATCAGGTTCAGCGACTGCCTGGCCGCGTCGTCGACGGCGGAGGTCCAGGCCGCGCCCAGCTGGGAGCGCAGCGTCGCCAACAACGCGCGACCCAGGGTTTCGTAATGGTGGGGCAGCACACCGTATTTGCGATGGTCCCGCCCGAGCTGGGCCAAAAACGTCACCGGCTCCTGCGCGCGCCGAGCGACCAGTTCGCCGTACACCCAGTGCAGGGCATGGCCGAAAGCGGCGCGCTGGGCGCTCATTTCGGGTGGGAACAGATCGCGCACCGAGGCGTCGAGGGCGAACCAGTGGGTGTAGAAGCGGTGCACGAGGTCACCGGAATCACCCTGGGAGCCTGAGCGGCCCGCGCGGTCGGGTTCGAAGGCGTCGCGCAGCACGCGCAGCGCTTGGACGTCCTCGAGGCTCACGGGCCCCGATTCTAGGCTCGGACTCCGTGGATTCAGCCTTGCCGGACGACGCTGGCGGACCCGGCGTTGACGATCGTGGGTGAACCCCAGTGGTAGAGAACGACGTTGCCGGTTCCGGATGAGCTGACCGCGTCCGTGCTGTCGACCGTGACGCGATTGCCCTCGCCGGAGACGGTGACGCTGGTGCAGTGGCCGGTGAGGGTGATCGTGTTGTTTGTTCCGCTCACCGACAGATAGCCCGCGTGGCAGGGCAGCGTCTTCGTGGTGCGGGCGCCGCTGACCTGCAGCGTGCCGGACTCGGGAACCGCGGTCGACGCGCTGCCGCCGGCGAGGTCGGTGTGCAGGCCAACGGAGATAAGGCCGGCGAGCGCCAGCCCGGCCGCGAGGGCGGCCGGCCATAAGCCGGTCCCCCGGCGCGGGGTGCCGGCGAGCTCGGCGTCGGCCTGGTCGGGGTGCTGCATCGTCTGCGTCATCGCTAGGGGGGTACCCCGTAGGGCGTGTCCCTCAAAACTCGATAGAGTTGAGCGGAACAGACTCAACATTGACGACGTTGAACAAGCAGACAAGCATTTTTGCCAGCTCCCTTTCGACCCGAATGGAGGCGTCGTGGACTCTTTCAACCCGACCACCAAGGCCCAGGCGGCGCTGACGTCGGCGCTGCAGGCGGCCTCGGCCGCCGGGAACCCCGAGATCCGGCCGGCCCACCTGCTGATGGCGTTGCTGACCCAGGCGGACGGCATCGCCGCGCCGCTGCTTCAGGCCGTGGGCGTCGAGCCCGCCGCCATCCGCGCCGAAGCCGAGCGTCTGCTGGAGCGGCTGCCGCAGGCCAGCGGCGCCAGCTCGCAGCCGCAGCTGTCGCGCGAGTCGCTGGCCGCCATCACCACCGCCCAGCAACTGGCCACCGAGATGGACGACGAGTACGTCTCCACCGAACACCTGATGGTGGGCCTGGCCACCGGCGACTCGGAGGTTGCCAAGCTGCTCACGGGGCACGGCGCGTCGCCGCAGGCCCTGCGGGAGGCGTTCGTCAAGGTTCGCGGCAGCGCCCGGGTCACCAGCGCCGACCCCGAGGCCACCTATCAGGCGCTGGAGAAGTACTCCACCGACCTGACCGCGCGCGCCCGCGAGGGCGAACTGGACCCGGTCATCGGCCGCGACAACGAGATTCGCCGCGTCGTGCAGGTGCTGAGCCGGCGCACCAAGAACAACCCGGTGCTGATCGGTGAGCCCGGTGTCGGCAAGACCGCGATCGTGGAGGGCCTCGCGCAGCGCATCGTCGCCGGCGACGTGCCGGAGAGCCTGCGCGACAAGACCGTCATCAGCCTGGACCTCGGCTCGATGGTCGCGGGCGCGAAGTACCGCGGCGAGTTCGAGGAGCGGCTCAAGGCCGTCCTCGATGACATCAAGAACTCCGCCGGGCAGATCATCACCTTCATCGACGAGCTGCACACCATCGTCGGCGCCGGCGCGACCGGCGAGGGGGCGATGGACGCCGGCAACATGATCAAGCCGATGCTGGCCCGCGGCGAGCTGCGCCTGGTCGGCGCCACCACGCTCGACGAGTACCGCAAGTACATCGAGAAGGACGCCGCGCTGGAGCGGCGCTTCCAGCAGGTGTTCGTCGGCGAGCCGTCGGTGGAGGACACCGTCGGCATCCTGCGCGGGCTGAAGGACCGCTACGAGGTGCACCACGGTGTGCGCATCACCGACTCGGCCCTGGTGGCCGCGGCGACGCTGTCCGACCGCTACATCACCGCGCGCTTCCTGCCGGACAAGGCCATCGACCTGGTCGACGAGGCCGCCAGCCGGCTGAAGATGGAGATCGATTCGCGGCCCGTCGAGATCGACGAGGTCGAGCGCCTGGTGCGCCGCCTCGAGATCGAGGAGATGGCGCTGGCCAAGGAGGAGGACGAGGCCTCCAAGGAGCGGCTGGAGAAGCTGCGCTCCGAGCTGGCCGACCAGAAGGAGAAGCTCGCCGAGCTCACCACCCGCTGGCAGAACGAGAAGAACGCGATCGACGTCGTGCGCGAGCTCAAGGAACGGCTGGAAGCGCTGCGCGGTGAGTCCGAGCGCGCCGAGCGCGACGGCGACCTGGCCAAGGCCGCCGAGCTGCGCTACGGGCGCATCCCCGAGGTCGAGAAGAAACTCGACGCCGCGGTGCCATTGGCCGCCGACAGCGGCCCAGCTCGGGAGAACGTGATGCTCAAGGAGGAGGTTGGCCCCGACGACATCGCCGACGTGGTGTCGGCGTGGACCGGCATCCCGGCGGGGCGGATGCTCGAGGGCGAGACCGCGAAGCTGCTGCGCATGGAGGACGAGCTGGGCAAGCGCGTCATCGGGCAGCGTAAGGCGGTGACGGCGGTGTCCGACGCCGTGCGGCGCGCCCGGGCCGGTGTCGCTGACCCCAACCGGCCGACGGGATCGTTCATGTTCCTCGGGCCGACCGGTGTCGGTAAGACCGAGCTGGCCAAGGCGCTGGCGGAGTTCCTGTTCGACGATGAGCGGGCGATGGTCCGCATCGACATGAGCGAGTACGGCGAGAAGCACTCGGTGGCCCGCCTGGTCGGTGCCCCTCCCGGGTACATCGGCTACGACCAGGGTGGTCAGCTGACGGAGGCGGTGCGGCGGCGTCCGTACACGGTGATCCTGTTCGACGAGATCGAGAAGGCGCACCCGGACGTGTTCGACGTGCTGTTGCAGGTGCTCGACGAGGGCCGGCTCACCGACGGGCAGGGGCGCACGGTCGACTTCCGCAACACGATCCTGATCCTGACGTCCAACCTGGGATCGGGTGGCACCGAGGAGCAGGTGATGGCCGCGGTGCGCTCGGCGTTCAAGCCGGAGTTCATCAACCGGCTCGACGACGTCATCATTTTCCACGGCCTGGAGCCGGGCGAGCTGGTGGCGATCGTCGATATCCAGTTGGCGCAGCTGCAGAAGCGGCTGGCGCAGCGCCGCCTCACCCTCGAGGTGTCGCTGCCGGCCAAGCAGTGGCTGGCGCATCGGGGATTCGACCCGGTTTACGGCGCGCGGCCGCTGCGCCGGCTGGTGCAGCAGGCCATCGGTGACCAGCTGGCCAAGCTGTTGTTGGCCGGCGACGTGCACGACGGTGACACCGTTCCGGTCAACGTCAGCCCGGACGGCGACGCCCTGATCCTCGGGTGAGTTGCGCCCCTCGGTGGGCGCAGCAAACCTTGATTGGGTTGTGACCTGGTCGCCTTCTGTGTTCCGGGCCAATAGCAGATACGCTGTTTTGGATGGTCCCCCTCTGGTTCACGCTCTCCGCGCTGTGCTTTGTCGGCGCGGGGGTGCTGCTGTACGTCGATGTCGATCGTCGGCGTGGGCGCAGCAGACGCCGTAAGTCGTGGGCGCGGTCGCACGGATTCGACTACGAGCGTGAATCCACCGACATCCTCCAGCGCTGGAAGCGTGGCGTGATGTCGACGGTGGGCGACGTGGCCGCCCAGAATGTGGTGCTGGGCCAGATCCGCGGCGAGGCGGTGTACATCTTCGACCTCGAGGAAGTCGCCACGGTGATCGCGCTGCACCGCAAGGTGGGCACCAACGTCGTGGTGGACCTGCGCCTCAAGGGGCTCAAAGAGCCTCGGGAGAGCGACATTTGGCTGCTGGGTGCGATCGGGCCGCGCATGGTGTACTCCACCAATCTGGATGCCGCCCGCCGCGCCTGCGACCGGCGCATGGTCACGTTCGCCCACACCGCGCCGGACTCCGCCGAGATCATGTGGAACGAGCAGAACTGGACGCTGGTCGCCTTGCCGATCACCAGCACCCGCACCCAGTGGGACGAGGGTCTGCGCACCGTGCGGCAGTTCAACGACCTGCTGCGGGTGCTGCCGCCGCTGCCGGAGGAGACCCCGCAGGAGGCTGGAGCGTCGGCGGGACCCCGCAACGCGTCGCCGAGCCGTCCGTTGGCGCCCGCGGGCCGCGCCGAGCTGCCTCCCAGGCGCGCGCAGCAGGACGTGGCCGGCCTGCTCGGCCCCGACGTCGCGGCCGGCCGCCGCGCGCCCGAGCCGGTGCGCCGCGACCAGCCTCGACCGGAGGGGCGCCCGGATACGCTGCGCCGCCCACCGCCGACCGGGCGTAACGGCCACCAGGCCAGCAACTATCAGCGCTGACGGCGCGCCCCGGGTAGCCCAGGACCCGGCGGGGCCGCCGTCATTAAGATGTCGCTCATGCCCCGCCCCGTAGCCCTGATCACCGGGCCCACCTCCGGGATCGGCGCCGGGTACGCGCGACGCTTCGCCCGCGACGGCTACGACCTGGTGCTGGTCGCCCGCGACGCCGAGCGGTTGGCGGGGCTCGCCGACGAATTGAAAAACCCGGCGGGCAACATCGAGGTTCTTCCCGCCGACCTGGGCGATCCGGCTGACCGGCAACGGGTGTGCGATCGCCTCACCGCCGGGGTGCGCGTGCTGGTGAACAACGCCGGCTTCGCCACCTCCGGCGACTTCTGGTCCACCGACCCCGCGCTCCTGCAGTCCCAGCTCGACGTCAACGTCACCGCCGTCATGCACCTGACCCGGGCGGCGCTGCCGGCCATGCTCGACGCCGGCGCCGGCGCCGGCACCGTCATCAACATCGCCAGCGTCGCCGGGCTGGTGCCGGGGCGGGGGTCGACGTATTCGGCGTCCAAGGCGTGGGTGATCTCGTTCAGCGAGGGCTTGTCCGTCGGGCTACAGGGCACCGGGGTTTCGGTGCACGCCGTGTGTCCGGGCTACGTGCGCACCGAATTTCACGCCCGCGCCGGGATCGACATGTCCAAGTCGCCGTCGTTCATGTGGCTCGAGGTCGACGACGTGGTCAGCCAGAGCCTCGCCGATATCGCCCGCGGCAAGGTGATCAGCATTCCGGGCCTGCAGTACAAGGCGATCATCGCCGCCGAGCGGATGATCCCGCGGACCCTGATGCGGGCGGTCACCAAACGAGTCGGTGGTGGCCGTGGCCGAACCTGAGCGCGAGGAGCTGGCCGAACTGGTGCGCCGCCTGGCGGTGGTGCACGGCCGGGTCACGCTGTCGTCCGGCAAGGAGGCCGACTACTACGTCGACCTGCGCCGGGCCACCCTGCACCACCGCGCGTCGGCATTGATCGGCAAGCTGATGCGGGACCTGACCAGCGACTGGGACTACGCGGTGGTCGGCGGCCTGACCCTGGGCGCCGACCCGGTGGCCACGGCCATCATGCACGCGCCGGGCCGCCCGATCGACGCGTTCGTCGTGCGCAAGTCCGCGAAAACCCATGGGCTGCAACGACTTATCGAAGGGTCCGAGGTCTCGGGCAGGCGGGTGCTGGTGGTCGAGGACACCAGCACCACCGGCAATTCGGCGCTCACCGCGGTGCGCGCCGTGCAGGAGGCCGGCGGCGACGTGCTGGGGGTGGCCACCGTCGTGGACCGCGCCACCGGCGCCGCCGAGGCCATCGAGGCCGAGGGGTTGCCGTACCGGAGCGTCCTGGGCCTGGCCGAGCTGGGGCTGAGCTAGTTGCCGGCTCGTATGCAACGACCGTCTCGCACGCCACAGCGGTCCCCGGCGTGGCCGATGCGTTCTGGTGAGACCCCGAGCCGCTGACCCATGCGCACCGTCCTTGCGATAGCCGCGTGCCTGACCCTCTGCCTCACCGGCTGCTCATCGAGCAACCCCGCCGTGCGGCCCTACGGCGCTCAGGGCGCGCGGCTCGGCGAATCGCTGGCGCTGCTGGGCTGGAACATGTCCGTGTCGAACCTGCGCTGGGACGGCGACTACGTGCTGGTGGACGTCGACGCGAGTCCGGCCTCGGCCAAGGACCCGCACGCCAAGCCCGAGGACATCCGCTTCGGCCTGTACGGCGCGCTGGCCCACCCCATGGAGGCCGACGGGCTGGGCAGCTGCGACAAATCCTTCCAAGCGAAGACCACCAATGTGCGCGACATTCCCGCGCCGCTGTCGGCGCCGCGCGACCGGCTCACCGGCACGGTTTGTCTGGGGCCGCTGAAGGATCGAAGTCAGGTCCGCGGCGTCTACAGCTACTCGCCGCGCGACCGGATCCCGAACAGCTCGTCGGCCTACCCGGTCGCCTTCCCGGTCGGCCTCCTGCCGACCAACCCCAACGACAGCGGAGGTTTGGCGGTCAAGACCGCCAGCCTGACGGCGTGGCGGGCCGACGGCAAGCCGGTGACCAAGGCGCAGCTGGGTGATCCGGGGGCGTTCACCGGCAACGGCTACATGCTGCTCGGGTTGGAAGCCACCGCCCTCGCGGCCCGCTATCGCGACGAGTCCGCCAAGCGCGGCGGCCCGATGATGCTGCTGGCCTCGCCGACGCTGCCCGCCCCGGGACTCAATCCCGCCTGCGCGACGTACGGGTCGTCGGTGCTGATCCTGCCCGACGCGTCCCTGGACGCGGTGCACGTCGACGCGTCGCTGTGCACCCAGGGCGAGATCAACGACGCGCTGCTCTACGCGACGCTGGCCATCGATGGCACGCACGCCGGCGTATGGACGCAGCGATGAGCGGACCCGGGCCCACCGAATGGTCCGCGACCCCGCCCGCCGGCGTCGGGCCGTGGCCGGGCGAACCACCCGACGATCCGCGGTATGACCCAATCCTGTTGCGCGAGGGCGACACCCGCAATGTCGTCGACGCCTACCGGTACTGGACGCGGGAAGCGATCATCGCCGACATCGACGCGCGCCGGCATCCCCTGCACGTGGCGATCGAGAACTTCGGTCACGACGCCAACATCGGTTCGGTGGTGCGCACCGCCAACGCCTTCGCCGTGCATACCGTGCACATCGTGGGGCGACGACGGTGGAATCGCCGCGGCGCCATGGTCACCGACCGCTATCAGCGGTTGTGCCACCACGACAGCACCGCCGAGTTGCTCGCCTTCGCGGGCGACGCCGGTTTGACCGTGGTCGCCGTCGACAACGTCCCGGGCGCGGCGCGGCTCGAGGAGACCGCGCTGCCCCGCGAGTGCCTGCTGGTGTTCGGTCAAGAGGGGCCCGGCATCACCGACGACACCCGAACCGGCGCGACGCTGACGGTGGCGATCGCGCAGTTCGGCTCGACGCGCAGCATCAACGCGGGCGTCGCCGCCGGGATCGCGATGCACGCCTGGGTCGAGCAGCACGCCGACCTGTCCCGCGCCTGGTGACGGCCCGGCGCGGCGCGTTGAGTGTGAACTGGCGGCTTTGAGTGAGCGCTGACGGGGGCCGAGCCCGGCGTGTCGCCGCCGCCTGTGCACACCGAAAGCCCTGCGTTCACACTCGACGCCCTGACCGCACGCTCACACGCATGGGGCAGGATCGGCAGGTATGGATCAGCTATGGGCCAACCGGGCGGCCAGCTCCGAAGCCGCTGTCACACAACGACACCTGAGGCGGCTGTGGGGACTGCCCGCGACCCAGCTGGGCGTGGTGGCCTGGCCCGCGCAGCGCAAGGACCGGTTGTTCGGGACCTGGCACTACTGGTGGCAGGCGCACCTGCTGGACTGCCTCGTCGACGCCGAGGCGCGTGACCCGCAGCCGCACCGGCACGCCGAGATCAACCGGCAGGTCCGCTCGCATCGGCTACGCAACAACTTCTCGTGGATCAACAACTACTACGACGACATGGCCTGGCTGGCGCTCGCGCTCGAACGCGCCGCCCGCATCGCCGGCGTCGAGCGCCGAAAAGCCTTGCCCAAGCTCGCCAACCAATTCCTCAGGGCGTGGGCGCCCGAGGACGGCGGCGGCATCCCCTGGCGCAAGCAGGACAAGTTCTTCAACGCCCCGGCCAACGGCCCCGCGGGCATCTTCCTCGCCCGGTACTCCGATCACCTGAAACGTGCCGAGCAGATCGCGAATTGGATCGAGGCGACGCTGATCGACCCGGAGACGCACCTGGTGTTCGACGGCATCAAGGCCGGTTCGCTGGTGCGCGCGCAGTACACCTACTGCCAGGGTGTGGTGCTGGGGCTGGAGACCGAGCTGGCCGCCCGCACCGGGGCGGAGGTCCGGGCGCGGCACGCCGCCCGCGTGCATCGGCTGGTGGCGGCCGTGCACGAGCACATGGCGCCCGCGGGCGTGCTGGCCGGCGCCGGCGGCGGCGACGGCGGCCTGTTCGCCGGCGTGACCGCCCGATACCTGGCGCTGGTGGCGACCGCGCTGCCCGGGGATTCGCCGGAGGACGTGGTGGCCCGCGACACCGCCCGCCGGATCGTGCTGGCTAGCGCGAAGTCGGCGTGGGACTACCGCCAGACGGTGGACGGGCTGCCGGTGTTCGGTCCGTTCTGGGACCGCGACGCCCAGGTACCCACCGCGGGTGGCAAACAGGCGGAGTTCGTCGAGGGCGCGGTGATGGCCTCCGAGGTTGCCGAGCGGGACCTGTCGGTGCAGCTATCGGGGTGGATGCTCATGGAGGCCGCCTGTAACGTCACCGCCGAATCGTCGCACGAGGACAGGAGCGCCCTGTGAAGAAAGTCCACCCCGACGCGGAGTCGGCGCTGCACGGCCTGCTGAAGGACGGCATCACCATCGCCGCCGGCGGCTTCGGCCTGTGCGGCATTCCGGAGAAGCTGATCCGGGCCCTGGTGGACAGCGGCATCAAGGACCTCACCATCGTCGGAAACAACGCCGGCGTAGACGATTTCGGCATGGGCCTGCTGCTCAAGGGCAGGCAGGTGAAGAAGGTGATCGCCTCCTACGTCGGCGAGAACAAGGAGTTCGAGCGCCAGGTGCTCGCCGGCGAGCTGGACCTCGCGCTCACGCCGCAGGGCACGTTGGCGGAGAAGCTGCGCGCCGGCGGCGCGGGGATTCCCGGGTTCTATACGCGCACGGGCTACGGCACCAATCTCGCCGAGGGCAAGGACACCCGGGTCTTCGACGGCACGGAATACGTTCTGGAGGAAGGCATCCGGGCGGACGTGGCGCTCGTCAAGGCGTGGAAGGGCGACACGGCCGGCAACCTCATCTACCGCAAGACCGCGCGCAACTTCAACCCGATGATCGCCACCTGCGCCGCGGTGACGGTGGCCGAGGTCGAGGAGCTGGTCGAGGTCGGCGAGCTCGATCCGGACCTGGTCAACACCCCCGGCATCTACGTGGACCGCATCATCGTGGGAACCGGCTACGAGAAGCGCATCGAGTTCCGCACCACGAGCGGCGGCGCCGCCCTGAAGAACGACAGCCCCATTCGCGAGCTCATGGCCCAGCGCGCCGCCCGCGAATTGCGCGACGGCTACTACGTGAACCTGGGCATCGGCATCCCGACGTTGGTGGCCAACTTCATTCCCGACAACATCAACGTCACGCTGCAGTCGGAGAACGGCCTGCTCGGCATCGGGGCCTACCCGAGTGAGGACAGCGTGGACCCCGATCTCATCAACGCGGGCAAGCAGACCATCACGAGCCTGCCCGGGTCCAGCTTCTTCAGCAGCGCCGACTCGTTTGCGATGATCCGCGGCGGCCACATCGACCTGTCCATCCTCGGCGGGCTCGAGGTGGCCGAGAACGGCGACCTGGCCAACTGGATGGTGCCGGGCAAGATGGTCAAAGGACCCGGCGGCGCAATGGATCTCGTGTCCGGCGTCAAGCGGGTGATCGTCGTCATGGACCACACCGCGAAAGACGGCAGCCCGAAAATCCTCAAGCAATGCACGCTGCCCCTGACCGGCAAGGGCGTGGTCGACATGATCATCACCAACCTGTGCGTCTTCGACGTCGAGCCGGGCCAGGGTCTGGTGCTCACCGAACTGCACCCCGGGGTGACGGTCGAGGAAGTCCGCGCCAAGACCGGCTGCGATTTCACCGTCGCGGTCTGACCCGCGCGGGGCCGCCTACTCGGAGGCCGGCTGCCGCTCGGGTTCGGGGGCGGCCGTCTCCGTCGCACGGCGCCGGCCCCGATACCCGCGCCAGGCCGCGATGAACGCCGGGATCATGGACACGAACAGGATCGCCAGGATGATCTTTTCCAGGTTGTGGTGCACGAACGGCACGTTGCCCAGGAAATAGCCCGCGAGCGTCGCGCCCCCGCCCCAGGCGATGCCGCCGACGATGTCGAACCCCAAGAACAGCGGATAGCGCATGTAGGACACCCCGGCGATCACCGGGACGAACGTCCGCACGAACGGCGCGAACCGGGCCAGGATGATCGCCCAGGGCCCGTACTTCTCGAAGAACGCGTGTGACTCGGTCACGTAGTGCTTCTTGAAGAACCGGGAATCTTCCTTCTTGAACAGCGCGGGCCCGATCCGCCGCCCGATGAAATACCCGGTCTGATCGCCCAGCACCGCGACCGTGGCGACGCAGGGCGCCAACACCCAGATACTGACCGGTGGATGCGGATGCGCGGCCAGCAGGCCACCGGTGAACAGCAGCGACTCGCCGGGCAACAGCGGAAACAGCAGCCCGGTCTCGATGAAGACGATGACCAGAATCCCGGGCAGCACCGCCGACCCGAAGACGCCGTCGGCGCCCAACCAGTACAACGGGTCGAGGATGGCGGGCAGGGCCGTCACGGCGGTGCTCATGATCCATCAACATACCGGCCCGGGGTGAGCCGCCCGCCGACCTGGACGATACTGAGTGGACCAGGCAGAAGGGAGTTGCCATGCCCATCGCCACGCCCGAGGTCTACGCCGAGATGCTGCGCCGCGCCAAGGAGCACTCGTACGCCTTCCCCGCGATCAACTGCACCTCATCGGAGACGGTGAACGCGGCCCTCAAGGGCTTCGCCGACGCGGGCAGCGACGGAATCATCCAATTCTCCACCGGCGGTGCCGAATTCGCGTCCGGCCTGGGGGTCAAGGACATGGTCGCCGGTGCGGTGGCACTGGCCGAGTTCACCCGGTCCATCGCGGCCAGGTACCCGATCAACGTCGCGCTCCACACCGACCATTGCCCCAAGGACAAGCTGGACACCTACGTCCGCCCGCTGCTGGCGATCTCGGCGGAGCGGGTGAGCGGAGGCGGCGAGCCGTTGTTCGGATCACACATGTGGGACGGTTCGGCGGTGCCGATCGACGAGAACCTGGCGATCGCACAGCAACTGCTCACGGAGGCGTCGGCCGCCAAGATCATCCTCGAGATCGAGATCGGCGTGGTGGGCGGGGAAGAGGACGGCGTCGCCAACGAGATCAACGACAAGCTCTACACCACGCCGGAGGACTTCGAGAAGACCATCGACGCGCTGGGCCACGGCGAGCACGGCACGTATCTGCTGGCCGCCACGTTCGGCAACGTCCACGGCGTCTACAAGCCCGGCAACGTCAAGCTGCGCCCCGACATCCTGGCCCAGGGCCAGAAGGTGGCGGCCGCCAAGCTCGGCCTGTCGGCGGACGCCAAGCCGTTCGACTTCGTCTTCCACGGCGGCTCGGGTTCGGAGAAGTCGGAGATCGAGGAGGCGCTGCGCTACGGCGTGGTCAAGATGAACGTCGACACCGACACGCAGTACGCATTCACCCGCCCGATCGCCGGCCACATGTTCAACAACTACGACGGCGTGCTCAAGGTCGACGGCGACGTCGGCGCCAAGAAGGCCTACGACCCCCGCAGCTACCTCAAGAAGGCCGAGGCGTCGATGTCCGAGCGGGTGGTGCAGGCGTGCACCGACCTGCACTGCGCCGGAAAGTCGATCACCTAACCCCGTCGAGCGTCGACTTCTGGGGCTGGAAACCGCCGCCCCATTTCGCACAACAACTCCACGTTCGGCGGGCAGGGGCGGGCTAGCTGTGATGTCCAGGGACATTGTCCCGTTTGGTATCGGTGAGCCTGTGTGACAGGTGAAGGCCTCCGGTTATGAAGTGGAGCTGTCTAGAAACCGCTTCATCAACCAGGAGGCCTTCGTGTCCCACGCTAACGCTGCTTTGACGCCACGCGCTCGTTTGAGGCTTGCTCGCCTCGTCGTCGAGCAGGGCTGGACCTACGCCGCGGCAGCCAAGATGTTCATGGTCGCCCCACGAACCGCCAAGAAATGGGCCGACCGATTTCGAACCGAACGGGTGGCCGGGATGGCCGATCGCAGCTCGCGGCCCCGTGTCAGCCCGACCAGGACCGGGCCACGCATGGTGCGGCGGATCGTGCGGTTACGGTGGCGTCACCGGCTTGGTCCAGTACAGATCGCTGGCCGGCTCGGTGTGCCGGCCTCGACCGTGCATGCGGTGTTGACCCGCTGCCGTATCAACCGGCTGTCCTACATCGACCGCGTCACCGGCGAGCCATTGCGTCGTTACGAGCACGCCTCGCCCGGAGCGCTGGTCCATGTCGACGTCACCAAGTTCGGCAACATCCCCGACGGCGGCGGGCACAAGTTCGTGAGCCGACAAATCAGCAAGCACAACGCCCGACAGACCGCCCGGCGCACTGGCCAGCGCGGCAAGGACTATCGCCCCCGGATCGGAACGGCGTTCGTGCACACCGTCATTGACGATCATTCCCGGATGGCCTACGCCGAAATCTGCGCGGACGAGAAGGCGGTCACAGCGATCGGCGTGCTGCAGCGCGCCGTGGCGTGGTTCACCGACCACGGCGTCACCGTCGAACGAGTCCTCTCAGACAACGGCTCGGCCTACAAGTCCTACGCATGGCGTGATGCCTGCGCCGAGCTGTGCATTACCCCGAAGCGAACCCGTCCATACCGACCGCAGACCAACGGCAAGATCGAGCGATTCCACCGCACTCTGGCCGACGGCTGGGCCTACGCTCGACTCTACGAATCAACCCAACAGCGCGACACCGCTCTAGCCGGCTGGCTGCACTTCTACAATCACCACCGACCCCACTCCGCCATCGGAGGCCAGCCACCGGTCACCCGACTGACCAACCTCCCTGGACATCACAGCTAGCCGCTGGCGGACTGGCAGATCTTCCACTGGTCGTCGCGGTACTGCAGATCCAGGCTGCGGGTGGAGCGCACCTGCGGGTCGTAGGCCATGAACGTGGTGACGTTGGCCTCGGCGTGCTGGCCGTTGACGACGACCTGGTCGATGCTGGCGATCACCGGATACTGCTTGGCCGCCGAGACGCGCCGGTACGTTTCGTCCCACGCGCGTTCGTCGTAATCCGCGTAGCCGTCGCGGGTGGTGCCGCAGGTGATGGTGCGCAGCGTGGTCAGATCGCCCCGCTGAATCGCGACGTCGAAGTTGCCGATGGTGTGCCGGACCTGGTCTTCCTGCGAAACGCCGTTGTGCTTGCCGCGGGTGAGCAACACCGTGCCCAGGATCGCGATCGCCGCCAGCGCCAGCACGATCACGACGATCGCCAGTATCCAGCCCCAGTTGAATTGCCTGGACGTGCGTAGCTTGGCGCCGAGCCGGGGTGGGATGGATTGCGGGACAGCGGCTTTGGGTGGGCCGCCGAACTGCGCGGTGCCGTCCGGTCCCGGCGTGGCGAAGACCTCGGTGGCGGGTTCCGGGGTGGTGGAGATGATCGTGGTTTCTTTCGCGTCGAAGCCCGGCGCGGTGAAGCGACGTTCGCGCTGGGGTGCGTCGGGCACTTCCTGGGGACCGCTGTGCGGATCGGGTTTGTTGATCACCACGGTCTCGGTCTCGGCGTCGTTGGGGACCAGGGGCACGCTCTCGGTGGCGTCGTCGGTCTCAAAGCCGGTTTCGGTGCCGGTTTCACGGCCGGATTCGGCCCCCCACTCGTCGTTCGGTTCGCTGCGAGACTCGCGTGGGTCGAACCCGGGCCGTTTCGGCGCGCCGCCGCGGTCGGGCTCGGATGGGTTGGGCATGAGTACTACTGTCCTCCCGCTGTCGAGTGGGGTAGTTGCAGAGCTTAGCGACCGAGGCCCGGGCCCGGGGCGATGGCCGAGGTGCGTCCTGCGGGCAAAACGGGCGAGCTGCAGAATAGAGCCATGACGCCGATGAAGGATCTTCTGGGGCCCGACCCGATCCTGCTGCCCGAAGACCCCGACACCGAGGCGGAACTGCTGGCCGGTGAGAAGCCGGGCATCGTCGCCGCCGCGCATCCGACGGCCTCGGTGGCCTGGGCGGCGCTTGCCGAGCAGGCCCTGGCCGACGACCAGGCCATCACCGCGTACGCGTACGCGCGCACCGGCTATCACCGCGGCCTGGACCAGCTGCGCAGAAACGGCTGGAAGGGCTTCGGCCCCGTCCCGTATTCGCACGAGCCGAACCGCGGCTTCCTGCGATGTGTGGCCGCGCTGGCGCGCGCCGCCGACACGATCGGCGAAACCGACGAGTACGCGCGGTGCCTGGACCTGCTCGACGATTGCGACCCCGAGGCGCGCAAGGCGCTGGGGCTGTAACGCTTTAAAAGCTTTCCGAGCAATCGGTGTCGTCGGGGCAGTCGATCTGGACCGTGGCGTGCTCCAGCCCGCGGGCCGATAACACCGCCCGCGCGTCATGCAGAACCCGGGCGGGGTCCCCGGTGCTGGTCAGGTGGGCCGTGCACATGTCTTTGCCGGGCGACAGCGTCCACACGTGCAGGTCGTGCACCCCGGTCACACCGTCCAGGGCGCCGAGCGCGCGGCGCAACTCCTCGACGTCGATGTGGGTCGGCGACGATTCGGAAAGGATCCGCAGCGCGTCGCGCGCGAGCGCGATCGCCCGGGGCAGCACCCACAGCGCGACCAGCACGGCGACCACGACGTCGGCGTAGGGCCAGTGCGTCGTCACGGTGACCACGCCGGCGATCAGCACGCCCAGGCTGCCCACGGTGTCGGCGATGACCTCCATGTAGGCGCCCCTGACCGCCAGGCTTCCCGAGGAGTGGGATCGCAGCAGCAGCGCGACGGCGAAGTTGGCGGCCAGCCCGGCCAGCGCGACGACGATCATCGGCACGCCGGGGATGGAGGGCGCCTCGCTGAGCCGCTGGACGGCCTCGTAGAGGATGAAGACCGCAACCCCGATCAGCAGCCCCGCGTTGGCGACGGCGGTGAACACCTCGGCGCGATGCCAGCCGTACGTGCGGGCCGGTGACGAGCTGCCGCGCCGGGCCAGCGTGACGGCGGCCAGCCCCATGAAGACGGCGACGACGTCGGTCAGCATGTGGCCGGCGTCGGCCAGCAGCGCGATCGAATTGATCAGCAACGAGGTGGCCAGCTCCACGACGAAGAAGGCGGCCAGAATGGCGGCGGCCATGACCATGCGCGGGATCAGCCGAGAGTCGTCCGTCTCGGTCGGGGTGTGGTTGTGGCCGGCGCCCATCCCCCGGAATATATGCGTGACGACGCATATATGGCAAGGGTCAGAACCAGCGGCTCCAGAAGCGGGTCAGGCCGTTGCCCCAGCTCACCAACACCTCCGGCACACCGGACAGGTCGAACAACGACAACACGACCCCGAAGAACCAGTGGTTGAGCACCGGCGCCAGGAGCAGAAACAGCAGGATGACGAAGCCCCACTGCTTGGCCGGCGCCAGCGCGTGTTGCGTCTGGGGACTCAGATGCGGTTCCAGGGCGTCGTAGCCGTCCAGCCCCGGGATGGGCAGCAAGTTCAGTACGACTGCGGTGAGCTGAAGGAAGCCCAGGAACGCCACCGCGGCCCACAGCACCACGTGTGTCGGGTCGAAGAACAACCGGGTCAGCGCCAGCAGCAGCGCCGCCAGCACGAGGTTGACCGCGGGGCCGGCCAGGCTGACCATCGTGCGACGGGCCGGCGTCATGAACCACGTCCGCACGTAGACCGCCGCCCCCGGCAGGCCAATGCCGCCCAGCGCGACGATCACCAACGGCAGCACGAGCGACAGCGCCGGATGCGTGTAGCGGCGCGGGTCCAGCGTCAGGTACCCGCGCACGGCCGCATCGTGGTCGCCGAATCGCCACGCGGTCAGCGCGTGCCCGAATTCGTGTAGGCACAGCGACACCAGCCAGCCGGCGATCACGAAGATGAACACCCCGACATAGGCCAGCGGCCGCGCGGTGTACCCGGCCTGCCAGGCCAGCGCGCCGCCGACCGCCGTCAACCCGAGCAGCGCCAAAAAGATCGGGCTGGGCCGTACCGATTCGCGTTGCGGGGCGGGGAAGCTCACCCGACGAAACTATCGGACCAGCAGCCAGCCCTCGATGTTGCGGTAGAACGCCGAGCGGCGGCCGGGGCGGGGCGCGGGAACCCCGTCGCGCGCCACGACGACGCCCGTGCTGCCGAGCTGGGCCGCGCGGCCCGTGACCCACCGACGCCAGCCGCCCTTGAGCGTGGCCCGCAGGCCGGGCATGGCGAGCGTCGGCTCGACGAACACGGCGGCGGCGTCGCCGTCGAACAACGTGGTGTCGTCGACGACCGCCTCGCCGTGGATGACCGGCTCGCCATCCGGCGGCAGCCAGGCCGCGCGCCCGACGATCACCGAGCCGGTCTCGTCGCGGATCAGGGTCACCCGCTGCGCGGAACCGCGGACGGCCCGGCGCGCCGCCCGGCGCCCGGCGGGCAGGCGATAGATCCGCGTGGCCCGGGTGCGCCGGCGCGCCACGTAGGCCACCTCGACGTCGAGCCGCTCCGCGCGCAGGAGCCGCGTCAGCACGGCGGCCAGGTCGGCATCGGCGCCCACCACGATCAGCCGCCGGGAGGCGCCTATCGCGGCGTCGATGTCGGGCTCGCCGGCGACCCGGTGGACGCGCACGCTCCGCAACGGGCCGTGGGTTCGCCCTTGGGCGAACAGCAGAACCGTGGCGGCCCGATCATCTTGCGTCACAAGCTATCCAATCAAGATCGCCCAATCTTTTTGACTTCCAACGGCTCTGGTCCGATCAATGGGCCATAACGACGCAGTCACAACATGGTGTCGGACTGCGAAAGTTGTTGCCGCGCCGCCAGGAAACAACCGGATACTTTACTCCTGCCAAACAGCCGTTGTTGTGCGGAATCCCGCCAACGAGTGGTTGAGAGAACGGAGAACGACCATTCGCCGACTCACCGCCATCTTCTCAGCCTCGCGCCCCGCGCCGTTCGCGTGTGGCACCGGCCCTACCCGCCTCCGTTGCTGACGACGTACCTCTGCCGCGTTGGCGCCGTGCTGCTTTCGGCCCTCCTGCTGTGCCTCGGATCGGCGAGGGCCTCGGCCGACGAATCGATCGTGATCGACTTGGTGCGCCACGGACAGTCGGTGGCCAACGCGGCGAAACTGATCGACACGGCGATGCCCGGGGCGGCGCTCACCGCGCTCGGCCAACAACAGGCGCAAAACGTGGCCACCGTGCTTGTGACGAAGGGCCCGGTGGCCGCGATCTTCGCGTCGCAGTTGATCAGGACGCAGCAGACCGCGGCGCCCTTGGCCGCCGCGTTGGGAACCAACGTGCAGGTGCTGCCCGGGCTCAACGAGATCGACGCCGGCGTCTTCAACGGCATGCCCCAAATCAGCCTCGCCGGCCTGGTGTACCTGCTGGGCCCCGTCGCGTGGATGCTCGGGCTGCGCATCGTCCCGATGCTGGCTCCCGGCTCCGCCGACCCGAACGGGTACGAGTTCCACAAGCGTTTCAACGGCGCGCTGCAAACGGTCTACGGCAACGCCGCGACCAACGTCGGCCGCTTCAACGACATGCTCGGAACGATGTACGACAGCGCGCTGGCCAACCCGGTCCGCGCGTCCGACGGCAGGATCAGAGAGGTCGCGTTCTCCAGCGAATTCGACATCGGTATCGGGACGATGACGAGCGTCAGAAACCCCGAACAGTTGCTCCTGCTTTTCGACCCGCTGCCCAACACCGGCATCGTCGAGATCCAGGGCAATCCCCACGATGGCTGGACGCTGGTCAGCTGGAACGGCAAACCGGCGTGGTCCGGTTGGGCGGCCAAACGGCCCAACCGCGACACGAACGGCCTCTGCCTGATGCTGGACGCGCCGACCCGCAACGGCGTGTGCGCGGCGAAGCCGGCGTCGACGGCAAGCCCCTGACCACCGCACACCGGCGCGTCGCGCGACACGAGGCGGGATCAACGGGCCTTGCGGCAAGGCCGTCGTTACCCGACGTTTAGGATCGCCACGTGAGCGCGGCAAGCAAAGACGCGTGGAGCAACGCGCACGGTCCCGACGCGGCTAACCGAGGCGCCGTCACCCGACGGCACTACCAGCCCGCCGGCGATGCCGAAAACCGTTGCAGCGGTGCAAGATCTGGCGTCTTGCCAGCAGAACCACAGTAAGCAGGCGGGAGCAAACTCATGCCGGCAATCGTCCTCATCGGCGCCCAGTGGGGCGACGAGGGCAAAGGTAAGGCCACCGACCTGCTCGGCGGGCGGGTTCAGTGGGTGGTGCGCTACCAGGGGGGCAACAACGCCGGGCACACCGTCGTCCTGCCGAGCGGGGAGAACTTCGCCCTGCACCTGATCCCGTCGGGGGTGCTCACGCCCGGCGTCACCAACGTCATCGGCAACGGCGTGGTGATCGACCCCGCGGTGCTGCTCGACGAGCTCAAAGGCCTCGAAGACCGCGGTGTCGACACCTCCAGGCTGCTGATCTCCGCCGACGCGCACCTGCTGTTGCCCTACCACGTGGCCATCGACAAGGTCACCGAGCGCTACATGGGCAACAAGAAGATCGGCACCACCGGCCGCGGCATCGGGCCCTGCTACCAGGACAAGATCGCCCGGATCGGAATCCGCGTCGCCGACGTGCTCGACCGGGAGGTGTTGACCCACAAGGTCGAGGCCGCGCTGGAACTGAAGAACCAGATCTTGGTCAAGATCTACAACCGCAAGGCGCTCGACCCGCACCAGGTGGTCGAGGCCCTGCTGGAGCAGGCGCAGGGTTTCGCCCACCGCATCGCCGATACCCGGCTGCTGCTCAACACCGCGCTGGAGTCCGGCGAAACCGTGTTGCTGGAGGGCTCGCAGGGCACCCTGCTCGACGTCGACCACGGCACGTATCCCTATGTGACGTCGTCGAATCCGACGGCGGGCGGGGCGGCGGTCGGTTCGGGGATCGGGCCCACCCGGATCACCACGGTGTTGGGGATCCTCAAGGCCTATACGACCCGCGTGGGCTCCGGCCCGTTCCCCACCGAGCTGTTCGACGAGAACGGCGAATACCTGTCCAAGACCGGGGGCGAATTCGGCGTCACCACCGGCCGGCGCCGGCGATGCGGCTGGTTCGACGCCGTCATCGCCCGCTACGCCACCCGGGTCAACGGCATCACCGACTACTTTTTGACCAAGCTCGACGTGCTGTCCAGCCTGGAGACCGTTCCGGTGTGCGTCGGCTACCGGATCGACGGGTCCCGCATCCACGAGATGCCGATGACCCAAAGCGACCTCGGCCGCGCCGAGCCGATCTACGAGGAGCTGCCCGGCTGGTGGGAGGACATCTCGCACGCCCGGGAGTTCGACGACCTGCCGGCCAAGGCGCGCGACTACGTGCTTCGCCTCGAAGAGCTTGCGGGAGCTCATGTTTCGTGCATCGGGGTGGGCCCCGGCCGCGAACAGACGATTGTGCGCCGCGACGTCCTGGCGGCCCGCCCGTGACGGATGCGGAAGCCAACCCGATTGACCTCGATCCCGAATACGAACACCACGGCGGCTTCCCGGAGTACGGCCCGGCCAGCCCCGGCCCCGGCTTCGCCCGGTTCGTCGCCTCGATGCGCCGGCTGCAGGACCTCGCCGTGTCGGCCGACCCGGGTGACGATGTCTGGGATGACGCCGCGGATCGAGTCGCGGCGCTGACCGAGCTGCTGGGGCCGTTTGAGGCCGAGGTCGAGGGCCAGGCGCCCGCGGGCCGCACCCCCGACCTGCCCGGCATGGGCAGCCTGCTGCTGCCGCCGTGGGTCCTGACGCGGTACGACCCCGAGGGTGTCGAAATGACCGGTCACTTCAGCCGGTTCCACGTCGGCGGCAACCACGCGGTGCACGGCGGGGTGCTGCCGCTGCTGTTCGACCACATGTTCGGCATGATCTCCCATGCCGCCAACCGGCCCATCAGCCGCACGGCGTTCCTGCACGTCGACTACCGCAAGGTCACCCCGATCGACGTCCCGTTGCTGGTGCGTGGCCGGGTCACCGGCACCGAGGGCCGCAAGGCGTTCGTCTCCGCCGAATTGGTCGACGGCGACCAGACCGTGTTGGCCGAGGGCAACGGTCTGATGGTGCGGCTGCTTCCCGGCCAGCCCTGAATCAGCCCTAGTCAAGCGCGAGCACGGCCTCGCACCCTTCGCCCCGACCTATCCTTGAGCCGTGACTGACGGCGAGACGGACGGACGAGACGACGAAACGACGGCGCTCGTCGTGCCCCCGCAAGCCCCCGCCGACGCACGCCCGACGGTGCTGCTGCTGGGATCGGACGAGATCAGCCGGGAGCTGGCGATCGCCCTGGGACGCCTCGGGGCCCGCGTGATCGCCGCCGACCGGCACCCCCACGCCCCCGCGCACGGGGTCGCCGACCAGGCGCTGGTGTTCGACATGTCCGACGCCGACGAGCTGGCGCAGACGATCGGGCGGCTGCACCCCGACCTCGTCGTCACCACCACCGACGCGGTCGCCACCAGGGCCCTCGACGGGCTCGACGGCAACCGCAGCCGGCTGGTGCCCAGCGCCCGCGCCGTGCGGCTCACCGCCGACCGCGAAGGGCTGCGCCGGCTGGCCGCCGACGAGCTGGGGCTGCCCACCGCGCCGTTCTGGTTCGTCGGGTCGCTGGCCGAACTCGAGGCGGTCGGCGCGCACGCGGGGTATACGTTGCTGGTCAAGCCGGCGGCCGGGCCGACCGGGCAGCGACAGTCGGTGGCGGCACGTCGCGAGGACATCGCTCCCGCCTGGCATCGCGCGGTGGGCGACCAGCCCGCCGCCCGGGTGCTGGCCGAAACCGTGGTCGAGGTCGAGTTCTACGTGACCCTCCTGGCGGTGCGCAGCGAAGGCCCGTCGGGGCCGGCGATCGAATTCTGCTCACCCATCGGGCATCGCGGATCCGCCGGACAGGTCCTGGAATCCTGGCAGCCCCAGAAGATGAGCGCGGCCGCGACGGACGCCGCGAGATCGATCGCCGCGCGGATCGTCAAGGCGCTGGGCGGGCGCGGCGTGTTCGGGGTCGAATTGATGGTCAACGGCGACGAGGTGTACTTCGCCGACGTCACGTCGCACCCGGCCGACAGCGCCTGGGTGACCCTGCGCAGCCAGCGCCTTTCGGCGTTCGAGCTGCAGGCCCGCACCATCCTGGGACTGCCGGTGGACACCATGATGGTGTCGCCGGCCGCCGCCCGCGTCGCGGCCCCGGCCGATTCCCGTGACCCCGCCGCGTTGGTCGGCGCGCTGAGCGTGCCGGAGAGCGACCTGCGCGTCTCCGGGCGCGGGTTCCGGGCCTTGGCGACGGCGCCGGAGGTGACGGCCGCACGCGAGCGCGCCGGTCAGGCCGCGGAAAGGCTGGCCGCCCCGGGCTCAGGCGGCTGAGCCCCGAGATGCGCGCGGCGGCGGTCTCGATACGATCGCAGGTCAGGTATCGCCGCGGGCAGGGGGCAATCTCGCCGGGGTGGCTGACGATGCGTACGAAGGACGAGGGAATACGAGCATGAGCACAGAGCGCGGACACTCCTACGCGGGCGACATCTCGCCGCTGGAGGCATGGAAACTGCTCAGCGACAATCCGGACGCCGTGCTGGTCGACGTGCGCACCGACGCCGAATGGCGATTCGTCGGGGTGCCCGATCTGTCCAGCCTCGGCCGCGAGGTGCTGTTCCTCGAATGGAATTCGTCCGACGGCAGGCCCAACGCGAATTTCGCCGACCAGCTGCGCGAGCAGGTGCTCGCCGCCGCCGACGCGGACCGCCCGGTGCTGTTCCTGTGCCGCTCGGGAAACCGATCCATCGGCGCCGCCGAGGTGGCGACCGAGCTGGGCATCACCCCGGCCTACAACATCCTGGACGGCTTCGAAGGCCAGCTCGACGCCAACGGACACCGCGGCGAGTCGGGGTGGCGGGCGATCGGATTGCCTTGGAAGCAAGGTTGATCCAGGCATGACGCCCGCCGACCACGGCTCGGTCCGCACACCCACACCGCTGCCCGAAGACGTCAGCCAGGCGACCATCGGCGTACGTGGTGGGCTGCTGCGTTCGGGGTTCGACGAGACCGCCGAGGCGCTGTACCTGACGTCGGGCTACGTCTACGAGTCCGCGGCGGTCGCCGAGCAGTCGTTCACCGGTGAGGTCGACCGCTTCGTCTACTCGCGGTACGGCAACCCGACCGTGACGATGTTCGAGGAGCGGCTGCGCCTGCTCGAGGGGGCACCGGCGGCGTTCGCCACCGCCAGCGGCATGGCGGCGGTGTTCACGTCGCTGGGGGCGCTGCTGGGCGCGGGGGACCGGTTGGTCGCGTCGCGCAGCCTGTTCGGGTCGTGTTTCGTGGTGTGCAACGAGATCCTGCCGCGCTGGGGTGTCGAAACCGTCTTCGTCGACGGCGACGACCTGGCCCAGTGGGAGCAGGCGTTGTCGGTACCCACCACGGCGGTGTTCTTCGAGACACCGTCGAATCCGATGCAGTCGCTGGTGGACATCGCCGCGGTGACCGAGCTCGCCCACGCCGCGGGCGCAAAGGTGGTGTTGGACAACGTTTTCGCCACACCGCTGCTGCAGCAGGGCGTCCCGCTCGGTGTCGACGTGGTGGTGTACTCGGGCACCAAGCACATCGACGGCCAGGGCCGGGTGCTGGGCGGGGCCATCCTCGGCGACAAGGAGTACATCGACGGCCCGGTGCAGAAACTGATGCGGCACACCGGCCCGGCGATGAGCGCGTTCAACGCCTGGGTGTTGCTGAAAGGCCTTGAGACGATGGCTATCCGGGTCGAGCACAGCAATTCCTCGGCGTACCGGATCGCCGAATTCCTCGAGACCCATCCGGCGGTGAGTTGGGTCCGTTACCCCTATCTGTCCTCACACCCGCAATACGACCTGGCCAAGCGCCAGATGTCGGGCGGCGGGACGGTGATCACCTTCGCGCTCGACTGCCCGGAAAGTGCGGCCAAACGGCGGGCCTTCGAGGTGCTGGACAAGTTGACGCTGATCGACATCTCCAACAATCTCGGCGACGCCAAATCCCTTGTCACACACCCCGCGACCACCACTCACCGCGCGATGGGCCCGGAGGGCCGCGCGGCGATCGGGCTCGGTGACGGCGTGGTGCGCATCTCCGTCGGGCTGGAAGGCACCGAGGACCTGATCGCCGACATCGATCGGGCCTTGAGCTAACCGGCCGCCTTCTGCTCGGCCGTCTCGGCGCGTTCGGCCGCCGCGAGCGTTCCTTCCGCGGCCTGCTGCTCCACCCAGTTCACCAGCGGGCGGGCGTAGATCATCTGGCTGGTGATGGCCATCTGGCCGCGGGTGCGGCCCAGGAACGAGATCCCCCAGGCGAACATGGCGGCGAGTCGGTTCCGGTGGCCGATGAGGTAGTACAGGTGCAGCACCAGCCAGGCCAGCCAGGCGAAGAATCCGGCAAATTCGACCTTGCCGACCTGCGCGACCGCGCTGTAGCGGGAGATGAGCGCCATGCTGCCCTTGTTCACGTACCGGAACGGCGTGCGCTCGGCCGGATTGTCGTCGCCCTTGACCGCGTGCTTGATGACGGTGGCGGCGTACTTCGCTCCCTGGATCGCGCCCTGCGCCATCCCGGGGACGCCGGGCACCGACATCAGGTCACCGACGACGAACACGTACGGGTGGCCCTTGACGGTGAGGTCGGGCTCGACGATCACCCTTCCGGCGCGGTCGGTTTCGGTTCCGTCGGACTGTTCGGCGAGCATCGCGCCCAGCGAGCTGGCCTGCACGCCGGCCGCCCACACCTTGCACGCGCACTCGATGCGGCGCTCGCCGCCGTCCTTCTCCTTGACCGTGATGCCCATGTAGTCGACCGCGGTCACCATCGCGTTGAGCTGGACCTCGACATCCATCTTCTCCAGCCGCCGTTGCGCCTTGAGGCCCAGCTTGGTACCCATCGGCGGCAACACCGCGGGCGCCGCGTCGAGCAGGATGACGCGGCATTCGCTGGGGGTGATCGTCCGGAACGCGCCGGCCAGGGTCCGCTCGGCCAGCTGAACGATCTCGCCCGCCAGCTCGACACCGGTGGGCCCGGCCCCGACCACCACGAAGGTCAGCCGGCGTTGGCGTTCGGCCGGGTCGATGGCGACCTCGGCGGCCTCGAATGCGCCGAGAATGCGGCCGCGCAGTTCCAGGGCGTCGTCGATGCTCTTCATCCCGGGCGCGAACGCGGCGTACTCGTCGTGGCCGAAGTAGGACTGCTGTGCGCCGGCGGCCACGATCAGGCTGTCGTAGGGCGTCACCGTCTCCATGCCCATCAGGTGGGATGTGACCGTCTTGGCGGTGAGGTCGATGGCCGAGACTTCCCCCACAGCACCCGGACGTTTTTCTGGCGGCGCAGGATCAGCCTGGTGGTCGGCGCGATGTCGCCCTCGGACAGGATGCCCGTGGCCACCTGGTACAGCAGCGGCTGGAAGAGGTGCGTGGTCGTTTTCGAGATCACGGTGACCTCGACTTCACTTCCCCTGGGGGCGCGTTTGAGCGCCTTGGCCGCCGTCAGTCCGCCGAAACCGCTTCCGATGATGACCACACGATGGCGCGACATGCCTCCACCGTACGACGCCGCGCCCAGGAAAGGCGAGGCCGATCTGCAGACCGATGCGCAACGCATCAGGGCCACCAGGGCAGCAGAAGGAGCGGAGGAGTCGAAAACGCCTGTGACCAAGTCAGTCTCAGCGCCGTACGCTCCGCGAAGCCCGAAAGGGCGTGTGTGGTAAAGGATCCCGGCCGGGGCCGCGGCGCGCATCAGGGCATGCTGCGGCCCCGGCCGATCACCGTGCGCTCCTCGCTACGCGAGGCGTGATGTGAGTGGAGGGCCCCGAATTGAGCTCGGGGCCCGTTCGGTCTGCCGCTATCCGGTGCAGGTCAAACCGGGTCCACAATCGATAACGATCGGAACCGTGCACGCCGAGGTCATTGGCGCTGCGAAAGCCAGCACCACGGCGACGACGATTTTGCTAGTACGACGTGACATGAGAAACCCCTACGTCTGGGAGACGACATTCTGAGGCCCGATGTCCGCGAGCTTACGGCGTCAATCGCTCGCAGATAAGCGATTTCGCGAATATTTCCGACCAATTCGTCAAACGGATGACCGATGAACCCCGCTGTGATGCGACCGCTTGGCCGAGAACAAAATTCAGCAAAATCCGGTGGCCCGGTGAATGGGAATTATCCTGCGCGGGGCCCATGTCGCGGCTATATTGGATCGCTATTTACCCGCCGCTCGCCGACGCGGCTGCGCAAATTGGATATGAATTCAAATACGTCCCGAGCTCGCGCCGCCCGACGCGCGGCGAAACCATCGGGATGGCAATTTGTTTCAGCGACGGGTAAGAGGGCATCGCGGCCGTTAGAACGGCCACCCGCTGGCGTCGCTCTTGTACTTGGCGTTGAGGTCGCTGCAGAAGTCGGCGGCGGTGCCGGCGAGCAGGATGTAATAGGTCTCGCCGCGGCGGCTCTCGTAGGACGTCGGCGTGGTCCAGCCGTTGTTGCACATGGCCGTTTCGCCGCCGGCCGCTGTCCGTCGCCAGTTGGTCTTCACGCAGCCGACCAGGGTGTCGAGGCTCGGCGTCGCGCTCTTGGCCGCGACCAGCATCGCTCCTCCCCACTGCCCGTCGTTGCGTCGGTAGGCGCGCGCCCCGAACCCCGCCCCCGATCCGGAATTGTCGGTCTGGCATGCCAACGCCCGGCGCAGCAGCGAGAAGGGCGCCGCGAGTCGCTGGTTGGCGGCGCCCGCGGCGGACGTGATGAACTGCGCCGCGTCCGAGCCGTCGACCTCCTGCACGACGTTAGGATTGCCAAAGCTAAAGAGCTGCTGCGCGATTCCCTGCGCCGCGGCGGAGCCCCCGCCGATGATCGGCCCACTGCCGCTGGACGTCATCGGGGGCAGCCCCGCGGCCGGGTCGGCGCCCGCCGCCGGCAGACCGGCAACGGCCCCCAGGGCCAACAGCGCGACCATGCCGCGGACTCGGCGTGCGGTGATCCCCATGCCCCTCATTTCAGCACGTGCGCGTAGTCGGCGCGGCGGTCGTCGGCGATCAATCCGCCCAGCACGTGGCGGATCTGCAACGCGATGTATTCGTCGACGGTGTAGATCGGCCCGAAGTGCCAATGCTTCAGCGCCCAGCCGTGCGCGAGCAGCATGATGTCGAACACGGTGAGGTCGACATCGACCCCGCGGAAGACGCCCTCGGCGATGCCGGCCTCGATCACCGCGCGCAGCGGTGCGGCCGTGGCGATTTCGAGGTCCTTGATCTGGGTGCGCCCGGGCGCTCCGAGGGTTCGGCTCTCCCGGTAGGTCAGCACCACGCCGTCGAGGTTCTCGTCGACGATCTGGATGTAGCGGCGGATCCCCGCGGTCAACTGGTCCACGACGTCATCGCCGGCGGCGTCGATGACCGGCGAAAGCTGATCGCGGAACACGTCGAGGATGCGCACGATCGTGGCGAGCAGCAGGTCCTCCTTGCCGCCGAAGTACTTGTAGAGCAGGCCGACGCTGACCTCGGCCTCGGCGGCCAGATCCTGCATGGACATCTGGTGAAACCCGGTCCTGCCCATGACCTTGACCGCGGCATCGAGCACCTGGCGGCGCCGCGAGCTGACGCGGGCGGCGCGCACCGCCTCCTCGGCGGGAAGGGCGCTGTAGTCGGCGATGTCGGTGGCCATCGGCTGCCCCTAGAGGCCCAGGTCCTTGGCGATGATCGTCTTCATGATCTCGTTGGTGCCGCCGTAGATGGTTTGGATGCGGGCGTCGACGAACGCGCGCGCCACGCTGTATTCGCGCATGTAGCCGTACCCGCCGTGCAGTTGCAGGCAGCGGTCGGCGGTGCGCACCTGGAGGTCGGTCGTCCACCATTTCAGCCGGGCGGCGCGGGCCGCCGTCAGCTCACCCTCGAGGTGCTCGGCAAGGCAGTCGTCGAGATACGTTCGGGCGATGTCGATTTCGGTCGCCAGCTCGGCGAGCACGAATTGGCTGTGCTGGAAGCTCGCGATCGGTGATCCGAAGGCCTTGCGGTCACGGACGTAGTCGAGGGTTCCGGCCAGGATCGCTTCCGCGGCGGCCACCGCCCCCACGCCGAGCGCGAGCCGCTCCTGGGGCAGGTTCTTCATCAACTGATAGAAGCCGCGGCCCTCTGATTCGAGCAGGTTTTCTTTCGGCACCCGCATATCGGTGAAGGTGAGCTCGCTGGTGTCCTGGGCGTGCAGGCCGATCTTCTCCAGGTTGCGGCCGCGGGAGAAGCCCGGGGTGTCGGCGTCGACCACCAGAAGTGACAGTCCCTGATGGCGATCCGGCGAGGTGCGCGCGGCGATGACGAACAGGTCCCCGACCTGACCGTTGGAGATGAACGTCTTGGCGCCGTTGACGACGTAGTCGTCGCCGTCTCGCACCGCGGTCGTGCGGATCCCGGCCAGGTCGCTGCCGGTTCCGGGCTCGGTCATCCCGATGCCGAGCACCGTCTCGCCGGTGACCACGCCGGGCAGCCAGCGCTGTTGCTGCTCGGGGGTCGTCAAATCGGTGAGATAGGGCAGCACCACGTCGTTTTGCAGCGTGAACGCGATGGCCTCGGCGGCCGCCCCGGCGCGCTGCAACTCGTCGAGCACGATCGCGTTGTAGCGGAAGTCGTCCACGCCCGGGCCGCCGAGATGCTCGGGCACCGAAAAGCCCAGCAGCCCAAGCTTGCCCGCCTCGGTGAACAGCGAGCGGTCCCACTGGCCGTCGCGTTCCCAGCTCTCGTGGTTGGGCGCGACCGCCTGCTGCACGAAATCGCGTACCAGTTCCCGGAACTGGTGATGCTCGTGCGTGTAGGTCAGGCGGCTCATCAGCGGAAGGCGTCGCTGCCGGTGAACGCCTGGCCGAGGACGAGCTGGTGCATCTCCGGTGTGCCCTCATAGGTCAGCACCGATTCCAGGTTGACCATGTGCCGGATCACGGGGTATTCCAGCGATATCCCGTTGCCGCCCAGGATGGTTCGGGCGGTCCGGCAGATCTCGATCGCCTCCCGGGTGTTGTTGAGCTTGCCGAAGCTGACCTGCTCGGGACGCAGGCCCACGCTGTCCTTGAGGCGGCCGAGGTGCAGCGACAGCAGTTGGCCCTTGTGCAGCTCGACGGCCATGTCGACGAGTTTCGCCTGGGTCAACTGGAATCCGGCGATCGGGCGGCCGAACTGGGTGCGCTGCGTGGCGTAGTCGAGGGCGGCCTGCCAGGCCGAGCGCGCCGCCCCCATCGAGCCCCAGATGATTCCGTAGCGGGCCTCGGACAGACACGACAGCGGCCCGCGCAGCCCCTTGGCCTCGGGCAGCATCGCCTCGGCGGGCAACCGCACGTCGTCGAGCACCAGCTCGCTGGTGATCGAGGCCCGCAGCGACAGCTTGTGGTGAATGGTGTTGGCGGTGAAGCCCGCGGTGCGGGTGGGCACGATGAAACCGCGTATGCCGTCGTCGGTGTTGGCCCACACGACCGCGACGTCGGCGACCGAGCCGTTGGTGATCCACAGCTTGCGACCGTTGAGCACCCAATCCGAACCATCCCGTCGCGCACGGGTTTTCATCGCGGCGGGGTCGGATCCGACGTCGGGCTCGGTCAGCCCGAAGCAGCCGAGCAGCTCGCCGGTGGCCATGCCCGGCAGCCATTCCTGCTTCTGCTCCTCGGACCCGAAATTCCAGATCGCGAACATCGCCAGCGACCCCTGCACCGAGACCATCGACCGAAGGCCGGAGTCGGCGGCCTCGAGCTCCACGCAGGCCAGCCCGTAGTGCACGGCGGAGGCCCCGCCGCAGCCGTACCCGTGCAGGTGCATGCCCAGCAGGCCCAGCTGGCCGAACCCCTTGGCCAGCTCGCGGACCGGCAGGTCGCCGATCTCGAACCACTCCGCGACGTGGGGGAGGACGTGCTCGGCGCAGAAGTCCCGGACGGTGTCGCGCACGGCGCGCTCGTCGTCGGACAGGGAGGCGTCCAGGCCCAGGGGGTCGTAGCGGTCGAAGGCGGGTGGCGTCTTGGTGCTCATAGACGTCAGCCTGCCACTAGCCGGCCATCGTCAAACCGCCGCTGACGCTGATCACCTGTCCGGTGATGAACGACGCCGCGTCCGACGCGAAGAACAGCACCGGCGCGGCGACCTCGTCGGGCCGGGCCAGCCGCCGAAACGGGATCGCCTTGACCAGCGCCTCCTTCAGTTTCTCGGGCTGCGCGTGAAACAGCGGCGTGTCGGTCGGTCCCGGGCACACGCAGTTGACCGTGATCTGGTGACGCGCCATCTCGCGGGCCAGCGACTTGGTCAGCGCGATCACCCCGCCCTTGGCGCCGGCGTAGATGCTCTCGCCCGCGCTGCCCACTCGGCCGGCGTCGCTGGCCAGGTTGACCACGCGCCCGCCGCCGTGCGTCTCGATCATCCCCGGCAGGAACGCCGAGCAGACATGCACGGGCCCCAGGTAGTTGATCGCGACCACCTTCTGCGCGAATTCCGCTGTGGCGTTGAGGAATTGGTCGGTGCGGTCCCATCCGGCGGCGTTGACGACGACGTTGGGCACGCCGAGGTCGGCGTGGATGCGATCGCGCAGCGCGTTGACTTGCGCCGGGTCGGCCACGTCCACTGGCAGCGCGGTGATCTTCTCGGGGTGTTCCTCGGCGGTGGCCGAGGCCGCCGCCTGGTCGAGGTCGGCGGCGACGACGCGGTCGCCCCGGGCGGCCAGTCCCAGCGCGATCGCTCTGCCGATGCCGGAGCTGGCGCCGGTCACCACCGCGAGGCCTGGTGAATGAGTATTCATTGCTGACGAATCTAGGTTCACCGCGGCCGTCGGGTCAAGGATCTTCGGCCCTGCCCGGTAGTCTCGCTGCATGCTTAGGCTCCGGTGGCTGGGCTGGCTCGCCGTCGACGTCGTCGGCGTGCTGGTGTTCTGCGCCCTGGGGCGCCGCAGCCACGACGAAGGGCTCAACGTCACCGGCGTCGCCGCGACGGCGTGGCCGTTTCTCACCGGCACCGCCATCGGGTGGCTGGCCGCGCGCGGCTGGCGGCGGCCCACCGCCGTGGCGCCAACCGGGGTCGTGGTCTGGTTGTCGACCGTGGTCGTCGGCATGGTGCTGCGCAAGGCGACGTCTGCGGGCGTGGCCGCCAGTTTCGTCGTGGTGGCGACGACGGTCACCGCGCTGTTGTTGCTGGGCTGGCGAGTGGCCGTCGGGCTGACCCTGCGGCGCCGCTCCGACGTCTGAGCGCGCGATGGCACCGACGGCCGACGTGGAGGTGACCGCGACGTTCGGCGCCGCCGCGCGGGCCGTGGCCACCGACAAGGGGCTGCTGAACGATCCGTTCGCCGAGCCGTTGCTGTGCGCCGTCGGGATCGAGTACCTCACCCGGGCGATCAAGGACCACACCTTCGCGGCCGACGACGGCGACGACCCGGCGATGACGGCGCTGATGGACGCGTTGGCGGCGCACACCCGTTTTGTGGACGAATTCCTTGCCGACGCGGGCAGGGCGGGCATCCGCCAGGTGGTGATCCTGGCGTCGGGACTGGACACCCGGCCCTATCGGCTGTGGTGGCCCCGGGGGACGACGGTCTACGAGATCGATCGGCCGCAGGTGCTCGACTTCAAGTCCGACGTGCTGCGCGGGCTGGACGCCACCCTGGCCACCAACCGGTGCGCGGTCGGCATCGACCTGCGCCACGATTGGCCGGCGGCCTTGCGGCGGGTGGGTTTTGACGCCGCCCAGCCCACGGTGTGGGTCGCCGAGCAGTTGCTCGTCGGGTACCTGCCACCCCACGAGCAGAGCCGGTTGCTGCACGGGGTCACCGCGGCGAGCGCCCCGGGCAGCCGGTTGGCCGCCGATCACATGCCCACCTGGAATCCGTTGCAGCTGGGGGCCGAGCGCGCCTTCGTGGACGGCTGGCGGCGGCGCGGCCTCGACGTCGACCTGGCCAGCCTGACTTATCCGGGCGAATACCACTATGTCCCTGAGTATCTGGCGACCCACGGCTGGGAGACACGCGGGCGCGACATCGCCGACTTGCTGCGCACCATGGGGCTGGGCAGGCGGCGGCGTACCGGGCGCGGCGACGCGGAGTTCATCCCGGAATACGTCACCGCGACACGCGTTTGAGCTTTCGATGATGCCGGAATCCATTGCCCCAGACGGCCGGCTGCGATTCGTCTCGGCCACCCACGATGATCCGCTGGCCCAACCGCTGCTGGCCGAGTTGGCCGTCGAGTACGCGGAGCGCTACGGCGGCACCCCGAGCACGCATCTGTCCTGGCTGCCCGTGCCCGAGGCCGAGCTGGCGCCACCGGACGGCGGGTTGCTGATCGGGGTCCTGCGCGGCGTGCCCGTGACCGGCGGCGCGTTTCGCCGCTACGACGCCCACACCGCCGAACTCAAGCGGATCTGGACCGACGCCGCCCACCGGCGCCGCGGCTATGCGCGCGCGTTGCTCGCCGCGCTGGAGGCCGAGACGCTGGCCCGCGGGTACCGGCGGCTCTACTTGATCACCGGCAACCGGCAGCCCGAGGCCGAGGCGCTCTACGACGCGACGGGCTATACCCGGGTGGCCCCCGACCCGCTGCCGTCCTGGGGGCCGTTCATCCCGATCGCCTTCGAGAAGTGGCTGACGTGACCACCCCGTCGCCGACGCTCAGACCGGAGCTATCGAGTTAGCAACCGTCACAACGGATCTCAGGGCATAGGGGGCTTTCAATTTTGATAGCGCATGCGCTAGCGCGTTTGGGGTTCACACATCGGATCCCGTGACGGGACCAGTGGGGTTGGTGTGGCGATGATCTGGCCCGAGGTCATCAACCGCCGGCCAGCGAGATGGCCCGAGCCGTCGCCTCGCGAATCGGCCCGCGCCACACGTCGCCGTGCCCCGGCAGCAACACCTCGGTGTCGAGCAGGGCCAACGCATCCAGGCTGCGCAGCGAATTCTGCTGGCTGTGGCTGAACACCTCCGGCAACAGCTGCGGCCCGTCGTGCTTGAGCAGGGGGTGGCCGGTGATCAGCGCGTCGCCGCTGACCAGCACCCCGTCGACCACATACGAGCAATGCCCGCTGGTGTGCCCCGGGGTGAAAACGGCCATCGGGTGGCCCGGCAGCCCGGCGGCCACGTCGGCGGTCAGCGGCCGGGTCGACGGGATGCCGTCGCGGATCAGGCCGCCGCTGCGCACCACGTGCAGCCCCCACGCGGCCCAGCGGGGCCGCCAAATGCGCAGGGCCACATCGAAAACCGAGGCCTGCTCCAGGTATTCGCGCTTGGCGTGACCCACCTCTTCGGCGTGGCAATACACGTCGGTGCCGTAGTCGTTGGCGAACCAGATCGCCGACCCCAGGTGGTCGATGTGGGCGTGGGTGAGCAGGATGGCACGCACGTCGCCGGCGTCGTGGCCCAGCTCCCGCAGCGACGCCAGCACGTCGTGGCGGTCCCCGGGATAGCCGGCGTCGATCAGCATCACGCCGGTGCCGTCGGCGACGATCGTCCAGTTGACGGCCTCGCCCCGCGCGAGGTGCACCGTGTCGGTGACTTGAACAAGAGTTGGCGCCGGTCCCATGCCCGCGAGTGTAGAAGCGTCGTTGCCCCGAGCGATCGCGAGCGCGGCGTAGCCGGGCGCGGCGGGTCGCGACCGTCAGGCCCGAGCGATCGCGAGCGCGGCGTAGCCGGGCGCGGCGGGTCGCGACCATCTGCACAGGAGTAGAAAGAACGAGTGGCTGAACTGAAACTCGGATACAAAGCGTCCGCCGAACAATTTGCCCCGCGCGAGCTCGTCGAGCTTGCCGTCGCCGCCGAAGGTCACGGCATGGACAGCGCAACGGTCAGTGACCATTTCCAGCCGTGGCGGCACGAGGGCGGGCACGCGCCGTTCTCGCTGGCCTGGATGACCGCGGTCGGCGAACGCACCAAGCGGATCACGCTGGGCACTTCCGTGCTCACCCCGACCTTCCGCTACAACCCGGCCGTCATCGCGCAGGCCTTCGCCACCATGGCCTGCCTGTACCCGGACCGCATCTTTCTCGGGGTCGGCACCGGCGAGGCGCTGAACGAGATCGCCACCGGATACGAGGGTGACTGGCCGGAGTTCAAGGAGCGGTTCGCCCGGCTGCGCGAGTCGGTGCGGTTGATGCGCGAGCTGTGGTGCGGCGACCGCGTCGACTTCGACGGCGAGTACTACCGGCTCAAGGGCGCCTCGATCTACGACGTGCCCGAGGGCGGGGTCCCCATCTACGTCGCGGCCGGGGGCCCGGCGGTCGCCAAATACGCCGGACGGGCCGGCGACGGCTTCATCTGCACCTCCGGCAAGGGCGAGGAGCTGTACAAGGACAAGCTGATCCCTGCGGTCAAGGAGGGTGCGGCGATCAACGACCGCAACGTCGACGACATCGACAGGATGATCGAGATCAAGATCTCGTATGATCCCGATCCCGAACTGGCGCTGGAGAACACCCGATTCTGGGCGCCGCTGTCGCTGACCGCAGAGCAGAAGCACAGCATCGACGACCCGATCGAAATGGAGAAGGCCGCCGACGCGCTGCCGATCGAGCAGGTCGCCAAGCGCTGGATCGTGGCCTCGGATCCCGACGAGGCGGTCGAAAAGGTCGGCCAGTACGTGAAGTGGGGCCTCAACCACCTGGTGTTCCACGCCCCCGGTCACGACCAGCGCCGGTTCCTGGACCTCTTCGAGAAGGACCTGGCGCCGCGGCTGCGGCGGCTGGCCTGAGGGGCGGGCGAGTGGTCTCGGGCGCCGCAACGGCAATCTACATCGCCGCGCCCGAGCCGGAGACCGGAAAGTCGACGATCGCGCTGGGGCTGCTGCACCGGCTGACCGCGACGGTCGCGAAAGTCGGTGTGTTCCGGCCCATTACACGCTCCGACAGCGGCGATCGCCAGCCCGGCGAAGCCGGGCGCAGCGGGTCGCCGCAGGCCGTGGAAGATCGGGATTACATCCTGGAACTGCTGCTGTCGCGCACCACGGCGGGCCTGTCCTACGAGCAGTGCGTCGGCGTCACGTACCAGCAGCTGCACGCGGACGGTGACGCGGCGATCGCCGCCATCGTCGACGCCTACCACGCCGTCGCCGAGCAGTGCGACGTGGTGGTGATCGTCGGCAGCGATTATTCCGAACTGGGACAGGCGATCCGGCCCGCGGAGCTGTCCACCAACGCGCGCATCGCGGTCAACCTCGGCGCGCCGCTGCTGCTGACGGTCAGCGGCAAGGGTCGGAGCGCCGGTGAGGTGGCCGACGTCGTCAAGGTCTGCCTGGCCGAGCTCGACGCCCAGCACGCGCACACCGCGGCGGTGGTGGCCAACCGCTGCGAACCGGCCGAGTTGGACGCCATCCGAAAGAGATTGGACGAGGCGCTGCGCCCGTCGTCCCTGCGCAGCTATGTGCTGCCCGACGAACCGCTGCTGTCGGCGCCGACGGTGGCCGAACTTCAGAGCGCGGTGAGCGGGACGCCGGTCAGCGGCGAAGAGTCGCTGCGGGAGCGCGAGGTCACCGAGGTGATGGTCGCCGGGATGACCGCCGACCACGTCCTGGAACGGCTGCGCGACGGCATGGCGGTCATCACCCCCGGCGACCGCTCCGACGTGGTGCTCGCCGTCGCCAGCGCGCATGCCGCGGAGGGCTTTCCGTCCCTGTCGTGCATCGTCCTCAACGGCGGTTTCGAGTTGCACCCGTCCATCGCGGCCCTGGTCGCCGGGCTGCGACTGCGGCTGCCCATCGTCGCCACGAGGCTGGGCACCTACGACACCGCCAGCGCGGCGGCCTCCGCCCGGGGCAGGGTCACGGCGACGTCGCAGCGCAAGATCGACACCGCGCTCGAGTTGATGGACGGCCACGTCGACATCACCGATCTGCTGGCGCAGCTTGCCATTCCGATCCCCACGGTGACCACCCCGCAGATGTTCATCCATCAGCTGACGCTGCAGGCGCGTTCGGATCGCAAGCACATCGTGCTGCCCGAAGGCGACGACGACCGTATCCTGCGGTCCGCCGGGCGGGTGCTGCAGCGCCGCGTCGCCGACGTGACCATCCTGGGCGACGAGGCCCAAATCCGCCAGCGCTCGGGCGAACTCGGGGTGGATCTGGCCGACGTAACGGTGATCGATCCGCGTGCCAGCCAGTTGCGTGACGAGTTCGCCAACCAGTACGCGCAGTTGCGCAAGGCGAAGGGCGTCACCGTCGAACAGGCCCGCGAGATCATGCGCGACACGACGTATTTCGGCACCATGATGGTGCACAACGGCATGGTCGACGGCATGGTGTCCGGTGCCGCGCACACCACCGCGCACACGGTGCGACCCGCATTCGAGATCATCAAGACCGTCCCGGACGTCTCCACGGTGTCCAGCATCTTCTTGATGTGCCTGCCCGATCGTGTCCTGGCCTACGGCGACTGCGCGATCATCCCCAACCCGACGCCGGAGCAGCTGGCCGACATCGCGATCTCGTCGGCGCGCACCGCCGCGCAGTTCGGCATCGAGCCCCGGGTTGCGATGCTGTCCTACTCGACCGGTGACTCCGGCACCGGGGCCGACGTCGACAAGGTCAGGGCGGCAACACAATTGGTGCGAGAGCGGAATCCCGGCCTGCCGGTCGAGGGCCCCATCCAGTACGACGCTGCGATCGAACCGTCGGTCGCGGCCACCAAACTGCGCGACTCGCCCGTGGCCGGGCGCGCCACGGTGCTGATCTTCCCCGACCTCAACACCGGTAACAACACCTACAAGGCGGTGCAGCGCAGCGCCGGCGCGCTGGCCATCGGCCCCGTGTTGCAGGGCCTGCGCAAGCCGGTGAACGACCTGTCGCGGGGCGCTCTGGTGGAAGACATCGTGAACACCGTTGCCATCACCGCGATTCAGGCGCAGGGCGGCCCCCATGGGAAGTAGCAGCGCGCGCCTCGTGCTGGTGATCAACTCCGGCTCGTCGTCTCTGAAGTTTCAACTGGTCGATCCCGATTCGGGCGCTGCCCGCTCGACCGGCCTCGTGGAGCGCATCGGAGAGGCGGGGTCGCCGGTTCCCGACCACGACGCCGCGCTGCGCCGCGCGTTCGACACGCTGGCCGACGACGGCATCGACCTGAAGACATCCGGCGTCGTCGCGGTGGGCCATCGAGTAGTGCACGGCGGCAACGCCTTCTACGAGCCGACGCCGCTCGACGACGCGGTGATCGCGAGGCTCAAGGATCTGTCGGACCTGGCGCCGCTGCACAATCCGTCCGCGCTCACGGGAATCGAGGTCGCGCGAAAGTTGCTGCCCGACATACCGCACATCGCGGTCTTCGACACCGGCTTCTTCCACGACCTGCCGCGCGCGGCGGCGACCTACGCCATCGACCGCGAACTGGCGCAGCGGTATCAGATCCGCCGGTACGGGTTCCACGGCACCTCGCACCGCTACGTCAGCGAGCAGGCCGCCGCCTTCCTGGACCGATCGGTCGGCGACCTGAAACAGATTGTGCTGCATCTGGGTAACGGCTGCTCGGCGTCGGCGATCGCCGGCACCCGGCCGCTCGACACCTCGATGGGTCTCACCCCGCTGGAGGGGCTGGTGATGGGCACCCGCAGTGGCGACATCGATCCCAGCGTCGTCAGCTACCTGTGCCACACGGCGCAGTTGGGCGTCGACGACATCGAG